>NC_017964.1:0-1455331 GCF_000219915.2 Advenella kashmirensis WT001
AACCGGCCCCAGAGTCTTTTCCAGCGGTTTTACGTATCGCAGTGCCTGAAATCTTAAAAGATACTAGAAGGCAGCGGCTGAAAAATGCGTTCATCACGCATCAACTATGCCGTCCGCTAAACATCAGGCACGTATCGCAATTTTGTAAAGCCTTATATTTCATCAAATTTTTTGTGAATAGTCAATGGTTTAGGTGGGTTTTCCAATAATATTTGCCTTTGTGTTGTCAGGTGTCTGCTGGCGGGGCGCCTCGATCTGCAAAAAATGGCGGTTAGATAATGGAAGATTGCCACAAATGATGCGTTATTGTCTGAATTTACGACGTTTTTTGCGGGAAAGCGCCGGTTGCTGTGGAAACTTTGAAACAGCCGGGCTGCCTGTGGATAACTTTGTCCGAATCAGGGTAAAATAGGATGTTTTCAGATTGACGTCGATATGCAAGAGTTTTGGCAATCCTGCGTGCATTCCCTGGCCCAGGAACTCCCCCCCGAACAGATGAAGGCATGGGTGCACCCCTTGTCTTTTCTCAGTTTTGATGAAGAACTGGGCGAAGTTCGCGTGTCCGCGCCAAACGCCATCAAACAGAACTGGGCGCGCACCAACTATACCCAGCGCATCCAGGAACTGGCCAGCAACTGGTTCAATCGGCCTGGTATCCGGGTCATCTTCCAGGTCGCACGGCGCGACCACCACGTCTCCCAGGTGCATGGCCCGGCGGTAGCGCCGCCTGCTGGCATGCCTGCTGGTCCAGCGACTGGCACTCCGGCGCCCCGTGAATACACCAACGGCGCGGCCGCCCCGCTCAATGGCCATGGCGCCAGCGCAGCCCTGCATGCGGCAACCCGCACGACAACGGCGGTTGAGCCGGCAGCAACAGGCAAAGAGCCTGTGGTCATTATCGAAACCGTCGGACAGGCGCCTGAAGACCACGTATACAAACGCTCGCATATGAATGCGAACCTGACGTTCGAAAGCCTGGTCATTGGTAAATCCAACCAGCTCGCCAATGCCGCTTCTGCGCAAATTGTTGAAAACCCCGGCGTCTCTTCGTATAACCCGTTTTTTCTGTATGGCAGCACCGGTCTGGGCAAGACGCACCTGATGCACGCCATCGGTAACGCGCTATTTAAGGCCGGCAAGGTCAGCCGCGTTCGTTATATCCATGCAGACCAGTATTATTCCGACATGGTCAAATCGTTCCAGACCAATACTTTTGACGATTTGAAACGGTATTATCATTCGCTGGACCTGCTGCTGATCGATGACATCCAGTTTTTTCGCAAGAAAGAGCGTACGCAGGAAGAGTTCTTTCTGCTCTACGAAACCATGGTGCAGCGCGGCCGGCAAATCGTGATTACTTCCGATACTTATCCGCGCGAATTGCAGGACATCAACAGCCGGCTCACGTCGCGTTTTGATTCGGGCCTCACGGTCCAGATCGAGCCGCCCGAGCTGGAAATGCGGGTAGCCATCCTGTTGCGCAAGGCCGAAGAGAAAACCTCCATTGTCCTGAAGGAAGAAGCGGCGTTTTTCATAGCAAAGCATTTGCGCAGTAATGTCCGGGAGCTGGAGGGCGCGTTGTCCCGGGTGTCGGCATACGCCGGCTTTCATGGCGTGAAAATTATTACGGTCGAATTTTGCAAGGAAGCGCTCAAGGATCTGCTGTCGGTATCAATCGGCCAGATTACCATCGAGAACATCCAGAAAACGGTGGCCGACTTTTACAAGCTGAAGGTCCAGGAAATGTACTCGAAACGTCGACCGGCTAATATTGCCATGGCTCGGCAGATTGCCATGTACCTGGCCAAGGAATTAACGCAGAAAAGCCTGCCGGAAATTGGAGATTCGTTCGGCGGCAGAGATCACACAACGGTGCTGCATGCAGTTCGCAAGATTACGGAACAGCGTGCCAAGAACGCCGAGTTGAATCACCAGTTACACGTATTGGAACAAACCTTAAAAGGATAATCATGCAACTGTTACAAGCGAATCGCGATGCGCTGCTCAAACCGCTGCAAACGGTCGCCGGGATTGTAGAGCGCCGGCACACGATGCCGATCCTGGCAAATATTCTGTTGCGTAAAGAGGGGAATAAAATTGCGTTTGTGGCAACTGACCTAGAGGTCCAGATCACCACGCATGCCGACTTCGGCGTGGGTGACGATGTGGAGTCTACAACGGTTGCCGCACGCAAGCTGCTTGACTTTGTACGCGCACTGCCCGCGGCCAATGAAGTCAAACTCAAGCTGCAGGACGGCAAACTGGGTATTCAGTCTGGTCGAAGCCGGCTGGAGCTGCAAACCCTGAGCGGGTCCGAGTACCCGACCGTATCTGTACCCGAGAGCTGGAACGTGTCTTTCACAATGCCGCAAAAGGCATTGCGCAAGCTGTTCGGCATGGTGCACTTTTCCATGGCGCAGCAGGACATCCGTTATTACCTGAATGGTACGCTCATGGTGTTCGAGCCTGGCATGGTGCGCGCCGTAGCCACTGACGGTCACCGTCTGGCCCATGCCGCTGAAGATATTGAAGGCATTCAGTCTTCCAGCGAAGTTATCCTGCCGCGCAAAACCGTTCTTGAAGTGCAGCGTCTGCTGGACGATAGCGACGAGCCCGTCAATATTGATGTGTCGGCTAGTCAGATCCGTTTCACTTTCGGTGACATTGAATTGATTTCCAAGCTTGTCGAAGGCAAGTTCCCCGATTTCAAACGTGTTATCCCTACTGATTACACACGTCATTTCAACGTTAACCGCGAAGCGCTGCAAAGCAGTTTGCACATTGCATCCATTCTGATGACCGATAAGCTCAAAGGCATCAAGCTGAATCTGGAAAACAATCTGCTGCAAATGAAATATATCAATGCAGATCAGGAAAATGCCCAGGACGAAATCGAGATTGATTACAGCTTTGAGCCGCTTAGCGTTGGCTTTAATGTGACCTATCTGCAGGACGTGCTTTCCATGGCGAAAACAGACGAAGTAATCTGGTCGGTCAAGCCTGATGTCAACGCCTCGGCGCTGATTACCCTGCCCGATGAAAAGCACTTCAAATACGTTGTCATGCCAATGCGTATCTAAAATCGTGACAGCCGGCCCAATCTTTGCCCTGCAAAGGGATGGCCGGTTATTGTTCACAGCGGGGTGCAACCGCGACACGTGCCGGCAAATTATTTTTAATTTCAGTTGAAATATTGCTGCTGCGTTCAGGCAGTTGCTCCCGCCAAAGCAGTTAATTAATAGAAGAGTTACCAAAACTATGTCAGAAAATACCCAGCCAGTTCAGCAAAACGAATACGGCGCCGATTCCATCAGAATGCTCAAGGGCCTGGAGGCCGTGCGCAAGCGCCCCGGCATGTACATTGGCGATACATCGGATGGCACCGGTCTGCACCACATGATTTTCGAAGTGGTGGACAACGCGATCGACGAAGCGCTGGCGGGATATTGCGATGATATCGTGGTGACCATTCACACCGACAATTCCATTTCCGTGACCGATAACGGTCGTGGTATTCCAACTGACATACACAAGGGTGACGAGTTCCACCGCAGCGCGGCTGAAATCGTGATGACAGAACTGCACGCCGGCGGCAAGTTCGATCAGAACTCCTATAAAGTGTCGGGCGGCCTGCATGGCGTGGGTGTATCCTGCGTAAACGCATTGTCCGAATGGCTGCGTCTGACTATTCGTCGCAATGGTCAGGTCCATAACATGGAGTTCCGTCGCGGTGAGCGTGTAGAGCCGCTCAAGGTCGTTGGCTCGACCGATAAAACCGGCACCGAAGTGCGCTATCTGGCCGATGGTCAGATTTTCGAGAACATTGAGTACCATTACGAGATCCTGTCCAAGCGACTGCGTGAATTATCGTTCCTGAACAATGGCGTGAAGGTGCGTCTGGTTGATGAACGCCAGGGCAAGGAAGAGAACTTTGCATTCTCTGGCGGCGTAAAAGGGTTTGTTGAATACATCAATCGCACAAAAACGGTTCTGCATCCTAATGTGTTTGCCGTATCCACAGAGTCTAACGGCGATGGCCCGCCGATTACCGTTGATGTGGCCATGCAGTGGAATGACAGTTATGGTGAAAGTGTTTTGTGCTTTACCAATAACATTCCACAGCGCGATGGCGGTACTCACCTGACCGGTTTGCGTGCTGCGATGACACGTGTCATCAACAAGTACATCGGCGACAACGAAATGGCCAAGAAAGCCAAGGTTGACACCACCGGCGACGATATGCGCGAAGGCTTGAGTTGCGTGCTGTCGGTCAAGGTGCCCGAGCCCAAGTTCAGCTCTCAGACCAAGGAAAAGCTGGTCTCCAGTGAAGTGCGTCCGGCGGTGGAAGAGGCCGTGGCCCGCACGCTGGAAACCTGGCTGCTTGAAAACCCCACCGATGCAAAAGCCATTTGCGCCAAAATCGTGGACGCAGCACGGGCTCGCGAGGCCGCGCGCCGCGCACGCGAGATGACTCGACGCAAAAGCGTACTCGAGGGTGCTGGCCTGCCTGGTAAACTGGCCGATTGCCAGGAAAAAGATCCTGCAAAATCTGAAATCTATATTGTGGAGGGCGACTCTGCGGGCGGTTCTGCCAAACAGGGCGCGATCGCAAGTTTCAGGCTATTCTGCCACTGCGCGGCAAAGTGCTGAACGTGGAAAAAGCGCGCTTTGACAAACTGATTGCCAGCGAGCAGATCACAACCCTGATTACTGCATTGGGTACCAGCATTGGGCCGGATTTCAATGTGGAAAAACTGCGCTATCACCGCATCATTATCATGACCGATGCCGACGTTGACGGCGCGCACATTCGTACACTGTTGCTCACGCTGTTGTATCGCCAGATGCCGGAGCTGGTTGAGCGTGGCTACGTTTATATTGCCCAGCCGCCGCTTTACCGGGTCAAATGGGGCCGTGAAGAACGCTATCTGAAGGACCAGGCTGAAGAGGCCCAGTTCATGATGCAGGTCGCGCTCAAAGACGCCGGGCTGGAGCCTCAGGGCGGCGCGGATGTGATTACAGGTGACGCCCTGGCAGAGCTGGCTCGCCAGTATGTGATTTCCGATAGCGTGATTCACCGCTTGTCCAAAATCATGGACGTGGAAGCCTTGTCTGCCATTGCCGAAGGCGTGGTGATTAATCTGGACGACGATGCGTCTGCCAAGGCATCTGCCGAACAGATGCAGGCCGCCCTGCACGATCCAATACATCCACAAGCGGTTAGTGTCACCGCAGAGTTTGATCAGGAAACCGAGAAGTACCGCCTTGTGTTGCGTCGTATGCATCACGGCAATATCAAGGTGACCATATTTGACAGCCGCTTTGTTGAAGGCACCGATTACGGCGTCATGTCACGTGCAGCACATACCTTCAACGGCCTTATCGACAAAGGCGCACGCGTCTACCGTGGGGAAGGCGATAAGCGCAAGGAACAGTATGTGAGTGACTTCCGCGAGGCCATCCAGTGGCTGCGCAGCGAAGCCGATCGCGTGGTCAGCAAGCAACGCTATAAAGGTCTGGGTGAGATGAATCCCGGCCAGCTGTGGGAAACGACCATGGATCCAAATGTACGCCGCCTGTTGCGCGTACAGATTGAAGACGCGATTGCCGCTGATGAAATGTTCACTACACTCATGGGCGACCAAGTCGAACCACGCCGCGCGTTTATTGAGCGCAATGCATTGATGGCGGGGAATCTGGATGTGTAGGTGTTGTCGAGTCTCACAATTAGTGAAATCGTCTCACAATTGATGCAATTGGAATCTCACAATTAGTGAGAATATTCGGACACTAGAGCATTTAATAAAACAATAGGCAAATATCTTAGAAATATTTGCCTATTGTTTTATTATCTTTAACGTTTGCGAGTTTATTTGAGGCGAAAACGGTCAGGTGGTTGACTCACGTGCTTATCGATATAAGCCGTATCGTAATTTGAGTAGCGACTTTACGTTGGATTATGCCCACATTTTTTTCATCAATGTAGTCATATGTACGACTTCTTAGATTTTTGTTCCGTAGGCGCTTCGCAGTTACGGCATTTAGGTATTGTCAAGTGGCAAAGGTCTTAGTAGTTTTTATAGGTAATGTAATTACGAATAAACAGCCGATAACTAAAATTACCCCTATCCATCCCATAACAGCCAGACGTTCACCAACAATGAATACCGCTAGCATTGCTGCCACCGCAGGCTCTATCAAGGTTATTGTGGTCGCGGTACTGGCAGGTATGCGGGCTAAGCCGTACCCGAAACATACATATCCGATGAACATAGGCACTGTTGCCATATAGGCACCGACAGCAAAATTCTCGACGGATTCCAAAAGTGGCGCCCCTGTTATCAGTAATACTGGCATAAGCAAAATACCGCCAATACCAAATGTTGAACCCATGGCAGCTTGTGATGAAATCCCAGTTTGCATCATACGCCACGCGGTCCATGAGTAAAGAGCATAAGTAAATCCTGCAACCAGGCCGAGCAAAACGCCTAGTATTCCTAAAGATGAAGGGTCTACTTCACCATGCCCCTTTGCCTTCGCGAAGCAAATAAGTAACATCCCAGCCAAACCCAACGCAGCCCCAGATATCCATCGTTTAGATAGACGTAAACCATCCATACGGTTTTCAATGAGGGCGGATAAAAGAGGGGCAGAACCAATTGTGATTACCGTTCCTATCGTTACACCAGCAAACCGCATCGAAGCGTAGAAGGCGAGTGGGTATATCGCAACTGCTAGCGCACCGAAAATCAAAAGCCGCCATTGTTCAAGCAACCGTGCACGACTTTTTTCTATTGCGCGATAGGCGATGGCCGCTTGCAGCAACCCTCCAATACCCATTGCAACAGAGCCTATCGCAGCAGGACTCACATTTGGTGCAAACGATGCTGCCGTTCCCGTTGTTCCCCACAGGAAAGCAGCAATCAAAACACCCACTATGCCCAAGGCACTATTGTTAGCATGAAAACTCATTATGACTTCAACATCGTAATTGCTATTTGTATGGCTTGGGTTAAGCGCATACTGTTACCCTCAAGCCCAGCTCTAGAAATAGAGCCTTCAAGTAGAAACGAAAAATGTGTAGCCAACTGCGTGGCTTGCTCCGCATTTCCTTGGAAATAGACAATCAAATGCGATTTTAAAATCTCTTCAACCTGCTCTTTATGCCTCCGAACAGCCTCTCGCCCTGGAGCTCCCACAGGTAGCTCCGCAGCGGCATTTAACAAACCACATCCACGGAAACCTTTCTCATATGCGAACTCGGCATGATCTTGGTAAGCCAAAAAAACACTGATTATTTTGTCCTGAACCGTATCGGCCTTTATAAGGCGCAACTGATACAGCTCCAACCACTCCGCATGCCTAGCTTCAATGTAAGTTGCGATTAACTCAGCTTTCGATGAAAAATTGTTGTAGAGACTCTTTTTGGCAACACCTGCTCTTTCTACAATATGATCGATGCCAGAAGCCGCGAGTCCATCGTTATAGAAAAGAATAGAAGCTGCTTCGAGCAATCGTGCCTTCGCGCTTCTCTGAGAATCTTTATCTTGAGTCATAGTAGGTGTTTGCATTAGTAGTTAGACTAGTATACATACTAATGCGGCTTTTGAATATCAATTTTAATATTCCATAGAGAATTGGGATATTTCAATGCATTAAATATAGACCCAGAGCATACAAAAAGTGATGTCTTTTTGGTTCTAAAATATTTGCATTATTTGTGAGACCAACTCCGGAAATTTTCATTAATTATGAGATTTTGAAAAGTGCCTGTCTCACAATTAATGAAAAAAGCCTTTAAAATCAAGCAAACTATTTTCACCAATTGTGAGACTCGACAGTAGGTGTGTAGGTTCTCATAATTAGCGAAAAATTCTCACAATTAATGAAAATCGATTCTCATAATTAGTGAAAAAAATTTGTAGCGATACAGATTGCCAAACAGGCTCCGAAGTTTTATCGGAGCCTGTTTTTATTTGCGCGCAGGGTATCTTTCCTTTCAAGGATTCGCAACATTTTTACTAGGGTATGTGCAGCAGCATTTCTGGTGGCGTTCGCAGTACCGCCTAAAACCTGTTTGATATGCAGGCGATCAAAGCGAACCCTCGGGCGCAGCATCTATATAAACCTTCATATCGGATTATCCTTTATCGCATGTTGGATCATTGGCAAAGGTTGATGCGCCATGTTGGACCAGCTTGCGTCCGGACAGTTTACGCAAGGCGACGTAGAACACGGGGGTCAGAAACAGGCCGAACAACGTGACACCCAACATGCCGGCGAACACCGTGACGCCAGTCGCTGCGCGAATTTCTGCGCCGGCACCGTGGGAGAACAGCAATGGAACGGTGCCAGCGATGAAGGCAATGGAGGTCATGACTATCGGACGCAGCCGCAGGTGGCAGGCCTCCAGCGCCGCCTCGATGATACCTCTGCCCTGCATTTCCAGCTCACGAGCAAACTCAACGATCAGGATCGCATTCTTGCATGCCAGGCCTATCAGCACAACCAGGCCGACCTGTACGAATACATTGTTGTCGCCACCGGTCAGCCACACGCCGAACAGCGCGGACAACAGACACATTGGCACGATCAGGATCACGGCCAGCGGTAGCGTCCAACTCTCGTATAACGCGGCAAGCACCAGGAACACCAGCAGCACGGCGACCGGGAATACCACTAATGCCGCCTTGCCTTGCGTGGCCTGTTGGTAGCTAAGATCCGTCCATTCGATTTGCATGCCAGGCGGCAGCACCTTTTGCGCCAATTCGGCGATTTTGCCCATCACCTCATTCGAAGACAACACGCGCGGATCAGCGCCACCGGCCAGGTCGGCGGCCGGATAGCCATTGAAGCGCAGCACCGGATCGGGTCCGAAGGTCTGTTTGATCTTCACCACGCTACCAATCGGCACCATCTCGCCGCGGTCATTGCGGGTGCGCAGATTGGCGATATCTTCAATATCGTCGCGGAACTCGGCGTCAGCCTGTGCGATTACCTGCCAGGTGCGGCCGAACTGGTTGAAATCATTGACGTAGGCCGACCCGAGATAGGTCTGTAAGGTGTCGAATACGCTGGTCAATGGCACACCCTGCGCCTTGGCCTTGACGCGATCCACTTCAGCATCAAACTGTGGCACGTTGGCCCGATAGCTGCTAGCCGGATAGGTCATGCCAGGCGTCTGCGAAATCGCGCCTTGCAGCGCCCCCATGACGTTTTGCAGGGCGCCGTATCCCATGCCTGCGCGGTCTTCAACGTACAAGGAATAGCCTGCGCCATTGCCAAGCCCCAGGATCGGCGGTGGCAAGATTGAGAACGTGACGCCTTCCTGCAATGCAGAAATCTTCTGGTTGATTTCAGCATTGATTTGCGCGGCACTGCGTTTGCGTTCAGAAAACGGCTTCAGGACAGGGAAAGTCGCTCCCGTATTCGGTGAATTCGTGTTCTGCAATGGGTTCAAGCCCGGAAATGTCACCGTATGCGCCACGCCCTCTGTGTTCATGGCGATGTCGACAACCTTTCTGAGCAGCGCGTCGGTGCGTTCGAGCGATGCGCCTGCTGGCAGGATGACACCGGTGACAAGATAGCCTTTGTCCTGGTCGGGTACGAAGCCGCCTGGTACCGCCTTGAACATCACGCCGGTACCGAGCAACAACAACGCATACACCAGGAATACCGCGCCGCGCCTGCCCAGCACGCGAGATACAGCGCCTGATATTGAGCAGCACTCTTTTGGAAGAACCGGTTGAACGGACGAAATAGCCAGCCGAACAAGCGGTCGATCACGCGCGACGGGGCATCTTTTGGGGCATCGTGCGGCTTGAGCAACAGCGCAGCCAGGGCAGGAGACAGGGTCAGGGAGTTGACCGCCGAGATCAACGTGGAGATGGCGATGGTGGTGGCGAACTGCTTGTAGAACTCGCCGGTCACCCCCGAGAGGAACGCCATGGGCACGAATACCGCGCACAGCACCAGTGCAATGGCGACGATCGGACCGGAAACCTCCGTCATCGCCTGATGCGCGGCGGCCATCGGGGTCAGCCCTTGCTCTATGTTGCGCTCGACGTTCTCGACCACGACGATGGCGTCGTCGACCACGATGCCGATCGCGAGCACCAGTCCGAACAGGCTCAGGGTGTTGATCGAGAAGCCCAGCAGGTACAGCCCCGCGAAGGTGCCAACGACCGACACCGGCACCGCAACCAACGGGATGATCGAGGCGCGCCAGGTCTGCAGGAACAGGATGACCACCAACACGACCAGCAGTACTGCCTCCAGCAGCGTGCTGACGACTGCCTTGATCGAGTCGCGCACAAAGATGGTGGTGTCATACACCGACTCATAGCTGACGCCGGGTGGGAATCCCTTCTGGATCTCATCCATCGTGGTAATCACCTGGTTTCGGATGTCCAGCACATTGGCGCCGGGTGTCTGGAATATTGGCAACGCCACGGTGTTCTTGCCGTCCAATTGTGCGCGCAAGCTATAGTCGTTTGCGCCAAGCTCCAGACGAGCCACATCGCGCAGGCGCACAATCTGGCCGTCGCGACCGCTCTTGAGCACGATATCGCCGAATTCCTCGATGGTGCTCAATCGTCCCTTCGCATTAATCAAGCTCAGAAATTGACTATTGGGCATCGGTTCGGCGCCAATCTGGCCAGCTGACACTTGCACGTTCTGCTCGCGCATTGCCGTGACGACGTCGCTTGCGGTCAGGTTGCGGGCGGCAATCTTTCCAGGATCGAGCCAGGCTCGCATCGCGTAGTCGCCGCCGCCAAACACCCCGACGTCGCCGACACCGGGAATCCGTGCAAGCGTGTCCTTGACATGCAAGCGCGCGTAATTGCGTAGATACTGCGAATCGTAGCGGTCATCCGGCGAGACGAGATTAACAACCATCAGGAATGTCGGTGACTGCTTTTGTACGGTCACGCCCTGGCGGCGCACGTCTTCGGGCAGACGCGCTTGCGCCTGGGCAACGCGGTTTTGCACACGCACGGTGGCATCGTCGGCATTAGTGCCAGGCGAAACGTCACAGTCATCTGCAGCACGCCATCAGAGCCGGCGACCGACTTCGAGTACATCATGCCTTCCACGCCGTTGATCGCTTCTTCCAGGGGGGCGGACACGGTTTCGGCAATGACCTTGGGGTTGGCGCCCGGATACACGGTGCGCACCACCACTGACGGTGGCACGACGTTAGGGTATTCGTCAGCCGGCAGGATCGGGATCGTAATCAGGCCGGCGGCGAAAATCACGATAGACAGGACCGCAGCGAAGATCGGGCGGTTGATGAAAAACTTTGAAAAATCCATGGCGCCGATTTCCTCAGTTATTCGCTATGTTCGCTGCGATCGGCTGCATCGGCACGGCTTTCGCAGCAACCGGAAGGCCCGGCATGTACACTTTATCCACGCCGTCGATGATCACCTTGTCGCCAGGGGCGAGGCCGCTTTCGACAATGCGCAGGCCGTTGGCCTTGCGGCCAAGCTTGACGTCGTGGCGCTGGGCCTTACCGTTCTCATCAACAACCCACACGTATTTGCGATCCTGGTCGGTCAACACCGCCTTGTCGTTGATCAGCAGCGCATCGAACTGCCCGCTACCGAGCAGGCGCACGCGTGCAAACAGGCCGGGAGTGAGAGCCCCGTCTTTGTTGTCCAGTACGGCACGCATACGAATAGTGCCGGTATTGCTGTCGATCTGGTTGTCAAGAAAGTCTACGGTACCGCGATGCGGGAATCCATCTTCGTCCGATAAGCCGACCTGTACGGGCAATTTGCCGTCCAGATCGCTACCACGCCGACCGTTGCGCGCCATTTGCGCATAACGCAGGAACGCACTTTCATCGGCGTTGAAATACACGTATACCTTTTCCTGCGAGACCAGCGTGGTCAGTACACTGCCTGCATCGTCGGCGCTAACCAGATTGCCGGCTGTGACTTCGGCCCTGCCTGCAAGGCCCGAAATCGGTGCGCGCACTTGTGTCCACTCAACGTCCAGAAGTGCGGCATTCACGGCAGCCTGCGCCGCCTGCGCATCCGTTTGTGCGACTGCGGCGGCAGTGCGTCGTTGTTCGTACATCTCGGTGGACACGGCCCGCTGAGCGACCAGCATCTGCGCCCGCTTGGCTTCGCTGGCACTTTGGCTGGCACGAGCGCGGGCGCGCGCCAGTTGGGCTTGGGCCTGTGCCAGGACAGTGCGGTAGCTGCGCGCATCGATGACGAACAGCACATCGCCCTTGTGCACCTGGCTACCTTCGGTGTAGGCGACGCGCTCAATGTAGCCGGAGACGCGCGGGCGCAGTTTAACGGTTTCAACCGCATTAATACGGCCGTTGTAGTCGTCCACAGTCTGACCTCTTGCAGTGCTACTTGGGCGACGCTGACTGAGGGAGGTGGCATGGACGCCGTTTTGGGCTGGTCACTGCAGCCAGTCAACATCATAACGGTCATGGCACTGACAACCCAGGCGGCCAATATTGGCCGCTTACGGTAAGACATAATGAAGGAATACATTGAAGGTGCTTCTGTTGAAAATGAAAGGAAAAATTAAAACGGGGGACGTGGATCACAACGGCAAAGCCGCGTGTCGCTCGGCGCTGAGCGCAGAATTCATTTCGGTCTGGCGAGCTCAAATGCCACTTGAAATACAATATAGTCTTAACCGTAAAATTGATAAATAGTGAAGAATGCGATAGACTGTTGACTGCAAAGACAACAATTGCTGCGAATTAATCAAGCCATTCCAGCGTGTCGGGTTCATCCCGATCTGTTGGTTGATACCTACAGTTAAAAGCCACCTACCATGACTACGAGCACATTAATAGATCTACCAGAAATGAGATTATTCGCTGCGGTTGTAACCGATGGCTCCTTCACGGCGGCCGCGGATCGACTTGGCACGGATAAGGCACGCGTTAGCCGCATCGTCCGGCGTATGGAAGAAAAACTCGGCGCGCAGCTTCTTACCCGATCGACACGTCGTCTTAGCGTTACCGAGGTCGGGCGCGACTATTTCGAACGCGCCATGTGCATCCTGACTGCCGCTGAGGCAGCCCAGGCTTCGGTAGCGCAGCAGTCCAGAGAGCCAAAAGGATTGATCAAAATCACGGCGGGCGCTGAGTTCGGGACGATGGTCGTGGACGAATGGATTGCGGCGTTTCTGCGGCAGTCACCGAAGGTGACGGTGGAGGCGGAATACACCAGCCGCCTGGTCGACATCATTCATGAAGGATTTGATATCGCGATTCGTGTCGGTACGCTCGACGATTCAGGGCTTTCTGCGCGCAAGCTCGGCGAGATGGTTTTCGGGCTGTATGCAGCCCCTAATTATCTGAACCGCGCACCGGCGTTATCCACCGTTAGCGATCTGAAGCATCACGATCTGATCATGACGAAGGCGCGTGGCCGCTCGAACTGGACCCTTGTCAATGGACCAAACACAGAGAGGATCACGGCGTCCCCGCGCTGTGCGGTCAATAGTACGATCTCTGCGAGAAACCTGGCGCTTGCAGGCCTTGGGATCGCGCAGTTGCCTCGTTTCATGGCCGAGCCGTATCTGACCGATGGCACGTTGTCGTGGGTACTTCCTGATTGGGCAGATGCACCCGCGCCGGTTCACGCCGTATTCGCATCAAGCCGGTATATGGATCCCAAAGTACGCAGTTTTGTGGATCTTATTCTGAGCACGTTCAAATGCGGATACTGTAGTTCACAGAAAATGACGGACCGACAGGAGCAGATTGCAGCTTAGAAACTTACCACTGCACCCATCGAATTATCAACTGATTTCTTTCTCACTCCGTGCAAGCAGGGTTCGTTGAATGAAATCGTCAATGTCTTCTTGCGCCTCTTTTAACAGTCCTTCAGAAGGAAGCGTAAAAAGGTGTTCGCTGTAGCCAAATAGAAGTGCGTCCAATTGGCGTGCTACGCGCTGTGCATCAACGCTGCAGAACACGCGTTCGTTCATTCCAGATACGATGATATCGGTCAGGACTTGATGCCAGCGGTCCAGGAACGATTCCATCAGCTCTGAGTAGGCCTTGTTATGGGTCGATAGCAGCCACAAGGAACTGTAAAGTTTTCTGGTAGGGTCCGGTGCTTCGGACACAATGCCATCAATAAACTCCTGTAGTTTTTGGCGCGCGGGCATTGGTGCGATGATAGATTGGAACTCGTCCAGTTCATCATGCATAAAGCCCGATATTGCTTCAATGGACAGCGATTGCCAGTCTTTAAAATAATGATAAATATGGCTGCGAGCAACGCCTAAGCGGTCTGTCAGGTCACGCGTAGTGACTTTCTCTATACCTTTTTCCATAAACAGGTCAATAACGGCCTTAAGAATCTTTTCTTTCATTAACTCAGATTTAGCTTTCAATTTTGGATTCCTGTTGACTTTGAGCGATTGCTCAATTACTATACATCTCAATATTGAGCGCGTGCTCAATTTAATATTAACAGAAATATCATAATGAATCCCCAAACTGCCTCGGCGCGATCAGCGACCGGGAATGCCTCCAATACCTTGAAGTTACTGGCCAGTCGGCATCGTAAAAAGTTAGCAATTACGTTTTTTCTGGTTGTTGCAGAGAACGTTACGTATCTGATGTACCCGATTTTAGCCGGAGTAGCCATTAATGCCATGCTGTCAGGCCAGACATTGAATGCTGTGCTTTACGGTGTGATGATTTTATTTATCTGGCTGCTCGGTGCTGCGCGCCGCAGTCTGGATACACGCACTTTCGCCAGAATATACGCCGGTCTGGCGGTCTCGGTCGTGCTTGCGCAACGTCAAAATAACCTCAATCACTCTACCGTTGCTGCGCGAGTAGCCTTTCCAGGGAGTTTGTGGATTTTTTCGAGTTGCACTTGCCTATGCTTTTTACATCGCTGGTCTCCATGCTTGGAGCGGCCGTGATGTTGCTGCTTATTGAACTCTGGGCGGGTATCGGGTGTTTGGTCATACTGGTGTTTCTTGCATGCTTTCTTTCCGGCTATACAAGAAAAAATGAAGTGCTGTTTAACAAGCTCAATAATCGTCTGGAAAAAGAGGTTGATTTCGTAAACAGGGCGACAACGCTATCGTTGGAACGACATTACTCGACCCTGGCAAAATTGCGCATACGGCTTTCCGACCGCGAAGCACTGGGTTATTTGTCAATCGGCGCGCTTGTGGCTTTGCTCTTTAGCTTGACTATTGCATGGATGACTCAGTCAGAGGAAATCAGCGCCGGACATATCTATTCGGTGATGACCTATATGTGGATGTTTGCTACGAGCCTGGATGATGGTCCCAAACTCCTGGAGAAATATTCGCAACTTAAAGATATAGGTAGGCGAGTGAGTACAGAGACTGGCCTTGATGCCAATCGTTGATTTACGCCCCCGTAACAGGCTGGTGATATTTTCTGAGGAATTTTGTCACAATAGCAAGCGATGAACCGTCAATAAGGTATTGCTACTACTGTAGGGGGGAGTGGAACATGGTTTCCAGGTATCGACCAGGGCAATTGCACGCAGGATCAAGCACGGCGTTGGAACCTGACACGACATATTTGCACTTTTTTGAGCAGGAGCGCCCGCGTCTGCTTGGCATTGCATACCGGATTCTAGGCTCTCGCGCGGAGGCAGAAGACGCGGTGCAGGACACCTTCCTGCGCTGGCAGGCGCTGGATATCGAGGGCATCGAGTCTCCGGGTGCCTGGTTGACCACCGCCTGCACACGGCGCGCGATCGATCTTCTGCGCGCCTCATATCGCAGCCGTGTCGATTATGTGGGCAACTGGCTGCCAGAACCGGTTCACACGTTCACGGACAATAGTGTAGAGGCGCAAATGGAGCTCTCCTCATCACTATCGACCGCCTTTTTACTCATGCTGGAACGGCTAACCCCGAAGGAACGAGCTGCATACCTGCTCTACGAGATATTTGACATGTCCTACGCCGACGTCGCTCGGCGCTCGAGGTCAATGAGCCGGCCTGTCGCAAGTTGGTATCGCGGGCCAAATCGCGGATTGGCGACGACCAGGTGAGGTATCGGCCTGCGGTGGCACGGCAGGAAGCACTTCTCTCTGCTTTCGAAAATGCGATCCGCACCGGAGATCCTCGCTCTCTGGCCGCGACGCTGGCGAGCGACGTGCGCCTGACCGCCGATGGCGGAGGGAAGGCGGCTGCTGTGATGGAGATCCTGGAGGGCGAGGCAGTACTACGGTTCCTCACGGACTATCTGCTAAGGTGGTGGCCTGCCTACCAATGGGAATTGGCCGAACTGAACGGATCGAAAGGGCTTGTCTTAAGAGAGCAAGACAGCATCGTTGCCATTGTTTCTTTCGCTTTCGATCATACCGACCACATTACGGATATTTTCATTGTACGCAACCCAGACAAGCTGGCAGGTTTTGACGCGGTTAAACTGCATTGAAGGCAAAGGCTATTGAATAAAGAGGGCTACCTGTCGGTGTCATTCTATTGAGCATTTATCCCGGTAAAGACATGTCTTGCACCGGGATTTTTTTGCCTGGCAGGAAAGCGCTGCAGTTTTGTTCAAAATAAATCCGGAACGCGTCACAGATGCCTCTGTTCAAACGTCATAAGGGTATGGGAATGTTCCCAATATCTGCAGCGCGTCGCTGCAACGTTTCAGGAGAATATCATGAGCAAAAAAGCATTTTATGTTCGACACCATGCAAAACCCGGCAAGCGCGAAGAAGTAAAGCTTATCTGGGAGAAATATGCCCGTGCCTATGTGGAAGAAATGAAAGGGCAGATTTATTATGTCTATGGCTTCGACGACACCGATCCCGACGTGATCGTTGCCTATCAGTTATCTGACGGTGAGGCCACTTCGGCGGATTTTGTCAAACAGCCGTGGTTTGCGGATTACCAGCGAGAGACCGCAGCGTTGCTGGCCGCTCCCAGCGAGCTTCGGTCAATCACGCCCCAATGGATCAAGGGAG
The DNA here is from genome assembly GCF_000219915.2 of Advenella kashmirensis WT001. Taxonomy (NCBI): domain Bacteria; kingdom Pseudomonadati; phylum Pseudomonadota; class Betaproteobacteria; order Burkholderiales; family Alcaligenaceae; genus Advenella; species Advenella kashmirensis. Next base: position 16,961 of record NC_017964.1, read on the forward strand.
ACACGGTCTGATTATTGGCAGCCGCCCGGCGGAAAGTGGCTCGTCTGGCGGCCCGCAATTTCGGACGACAAAGTCAGCCGGCTTCAGGGATGCCGTCCAGACAAAGCCACTGATGCCGGCGTTGGGGCAAGTGCAGCATTTGCGGGGCTGGGAAACCCGGCTCTTCAAGGCAGCCAACAGACAGGGAAATCGCATCCTTGAGCCCCTGGGCGGTCATGAAGATGACGGACCCGCAAGTTGTACAAAAATGCTGTTCCAGCCATCCTCCGGATGGCCCGGTTCTACGCCAGGATTTGATTTCGCCTTTTTTGCTCACGATCGCCGCTTGCGGGTAAATCGCACGGTAAGAGAAGGCTGTGCCGGTGCAGCGCTGGCACTCGGTGCAGGCGCAGGCATAGACCCGCCTTGGTTCACCGGTACAGATGAGCTCTACCTTCCTGCAGGAGCAAGTCGCTCTGTGTATTGAACTAGACATTCGCATTTCTCCGTGGCCGCTGTAAGATTTACTGCTTGGACGCGCGCAATGCCATGTTATAAAATTGCTTCAGGTTTGAGAAGTACGCACCTTGCGGTAAGGGTCCAAAAACGGCCAGGAGTCCAACAATATGAGAAGCACGGCACCGGATGATTGCGGGTTTGCTACGGCGCTGCAGGCGATTGGCGGGAAGTGGAAAACGTCGTTGCTGTGGCCTTTGCATTTGCGCCCGCATCGCTTCGCCGAACTGCGGCGGTTGCTGCCCGGAATCAGCGAGAAAGTCCTCGCACAGCAATTGCGGCAGATGCAAGCTGACGGTTTGATCAGCCGACATGACTATGGGGAAGTGCCACCACGAGTCGAATACTCGATTACGCCTCTTGGGGCCAGCCTGAACGATGCCGTAACGGCAATGTCGAACTGGGGCAAACAGCATGAGCGCTGGAAAGCGCAACAATCAATTTTATTGTAGCTACCTGGATTACACACTTATGGACTACCTATCGCAATTGCTCACTCTCTCTGGCATCATTCTGCTGGCATGCGCTAGCCTGGGCCTGATTTTGTCGCGGTAACTTCGCATGCCTTGAGTAACCGGCGTTCGGGCGTTTTCGTTGGTTTAGGCATCGCCAGTGCGGTGGTTGTTTGGGCAACGTTGGCCATTCTTGGATTTGGCCTGCTCATCAAAGAGTTATTCTGGCTGTACGAAGCTATCCGCATGGCAGGGGCCATATATCTGGTCTACCTGGGCAGTCGTATGCTGATTGGTGTTTTCAAAGGGAAGTATGACCAACAGAACCTGGCGGGCGTGTCCACGCAGGGAGCGGGGCAGTCATGGCGCATCGGTTTCCTTGTTGGCATTACCAACCCCAAAACGGCTACCTTTTTTGCTACCTTGTTCGTGACCTTGCTGCCTGTTGGTGCGCCGCCTCTGATCTATATTGCTGTTGTTGCGCTGGTGGGCAGCATTACCAGCCTGTGGCTTTGCCTGTTGGCGTCCGTATTCTCAATCGGCCGCGTCCGATCCATTTACGCCGGCATCCGTCGTCCCGTCGATGCCCTGATGGGCGCCGCCCTGGTTGGTCTGGGCGTGAGAATGGCAACAAGCCGCTGATGGTGTTTGCCTGCGGATTCTTAAACCTGGATCCGGGGCGCTGGAGCGATGGCTGTCGCGCCCGGGGGAAGCGCTTTTCGAGGCTGCGCTGAATGCCCCCAGGGCTGACATTGCGTTGCGTTCACTGAGCTTCCTGTTGCAAGACCAATGGCTGGCCTCGTTGCTTGCAGTGCATGCATTTCATCACGGTTGAAAAAATATACAGACAATGCATCACTTTTGGAAAAGTGGCGCCAGCAACTGCGACCGATGTTGTCCATGGCTCATTTTTTCAGTGGAGCCCAAATAACACGGATCGCTTTGAGCGCGGCTACGATGGTCGTAGCGCCCACACAGTTGCTTTCAAGAAGCGTTCTGTCATTCCTCCGTCAAATTTTGCTTCTATTGCGGATCGATAGAACAAATAGTTGAAGAAACGGGCGTTTTCCTGCTCTAAGGATAATGTTCTGCTATTTTCTTACGAGAGGACAAGCGCTATCACTGATAGGCTGGAAGGCCTCATCGGCAGGGACTGTTGCGAGCAATTTGTAATAGTCCCATGCGCGTTGAGAATCCTCTGGTTTTTTAACTTCGACCAGATACATGTCATGCATGACCTGACCATCTTCTCGAACACGTCCATTCTCGATATTCATATCGTTAACAGGGAGCTCTCGCATCTTGGCTGCGACTGCAACTGCTTCGTCTGTTTTGGCGCCTCCACCGCCTTTAAGTAGTGCAGTACTGAAGAGTAGACACCCGCCTGCGTCATTGTTGGCATCGCCTTTTGGTGCTTGAAAAACGTTTCCGACCAAGTGCGGGACTTTGGCGTGCGATCCCAATAGAACGCGCTCATGAACTGGAGTCCTTGAGCGGCTTGTAGTCCCATGCTATGTACGTCAGTGATGAATACACTGGGTGCGGCAAGGCTCTGTTTCGGCGTGATGCCGAACTCAGCCGCCTGCTTTACCATCGATGTCATATCGCTGCCGGCAGCCGCAGCAACGATCAATTTCGCATTGGAGACTTGTGCTTGCAAGAGATAGGAGCTCAGGTCGAACGAGTTTAAAGGAAAACGCAATTCTCCTAGCACCTTGCCACCGTTTTCGCTAGTGGCTTTGCGCACGTCATTGGCAAAAGCATGACCAAATGCATAGTCCACCGTTAGCAAGTAAACGGAATTGAGGCCCCGGCGGTTCATCAGGCGTGCCAGGCCGTAACCGTTGCTATAGCTATTGTAGACCCATTGAGTGGAAAATGGACTGCAGGCTTTTCCGGTAAAATCCGAAGACCCTGCCGCAATCAGTGTGATTTTTTTTCGTTCATTGGCCAACGCTTGCACGGCAAAACCGACACTTGAGTTTGAAAAATCGGCAATAGCATCTACTCCTTCCCGATCGAACCAGGCACGTGCGATACCTGCCCCTATATCTGCCTTGTTCCTGTGATCCGCCCAAACAAGCTCAATTTTCTTGCCAAGAATATTTCCCCCAAACTCCTCTATTGCAAGGCGAGCTGCTTGCACGGATCCTGTGCCGGACAAATCTGCATACAGTCCTGATTGGTCGTTCAGGATGCCGATTTTTACGACATCTCCAGACACTTGCGCACTAGCGGGAATCATAACTAAAACAAGTGTTAGGCTGGCAATTACAGTTGTGATTTTTCGAGTAAATTGGTATGAATTAAAATTCATGTTCGCTCCTTTGGCTATAGAAAAGTAACGGCAGGTATTGATTCGAAGCATTCTTCATGGATACTCAATTGAATCTGCCTCTCTACACAAGTAGATAAGATAAGAAGATTACTTTCGATCAATTATTCTTGTGACACGCCATCACGAGGGTGCATGGTCCGTCTCTGCCCTATCCGGCTTATCAGCACTGATTGGTAAAAAATGAAAACTAATAAAAATTATCGCAATGGCTCACACGGGCTTAGCCCATTGTGGTCATCTTATTGTTGTCGTTTGAGAGGCAGTAAGGGCTATCGCGATAACTGCCTCTTGAATACTAGAGGTCAATACGTTCTGACTCGACCGTTTTTCGTTTCGCCATATTGAAACGTTTGTCATAAATTACTTTTCCACCAGTGGTAGGGCCGGGGTACTGGACTATGAACATCAGTCCGCCAGATTCGGTGTGTAATTCTGGTTCACAGTGTGGATCCCCATGCTGTAGTACGGTGCCGGGACCGCATTTAACGCCGCCAATGGTAAATTCGCCTTCCAGGATATACCAAACCTGAGCGAAGTCGTGACGATGCCAGGGATGATATGCGCCCGGTTCAAGACGGAGTAAACCGGCGTTAGGCAAAGTAGGATCTTCTTCGGTCGGATGACTGAGCATTTTTCCGGTTTCGCCCGGCCAGCGAATAGTCTCCCATTCAATATCATCAATATGCATAATTCGTGGCGGCGGATCGTCTGTAGCACGACTATCCTGTGTATGGTTTTGTTTATCCTCGGTCATATTGGCCTCCAATATAGTTGGAAATTACGGTTATCACTGCACTAGGTTGATGTAAAAGTCGTCCCTTGCTTTCGATGTTGCCATTTTTTTCCTACAAAATGGCTCTTTTGCCAGCGGTACTGAGCTTTAAACATCAAAGGATTGCACGGTTAAATTGCGAGCTTTTGAGCAGCGCGCTATAGGCAGCAGATGAAAAGCAGGCTGAAAAATCCGGTCTGCATTTGCAATTAAGACATTTAGCTCGCGCAACTGCAAAAAAAATTCTTAAACTCTAATATTATTTCAATTGTGATTACGGAATTACACTTCTGTTTCTCCCTGATCCCAGTCCGACATAGTGTCTAAAATGCTGCCTCAAGCATTCCCATGTAATCTTCTCTGGTCGCTTCCCGCGGATTGGTTTTATGGCTGTGGTCGGCAAGCGCGCCATTGATAATGTTGGGAAACAATTCTCGCGTCACCCCAAGTTGCGCCAAGGTTGTAGGCAAGCCAAGCCGTTTGGTCAAATTCAGAACCTCACTGGCCACCGAGCTTGCGCTTGCCAGTCCTATTGCTGCGGCTATTCGATCCAGTTTCCTTTCCTGCACCATTGTTGTCGCGGGTGTATTGAATTGGATAACTGAAGGCAAAAAGATAGCGTTCAGTGTCCCGTGGTGCAGTTGCGGATTGATACCGCCAAGAGAGTGACTAAGACTATGGACACAGCCCAGGCCTTTTTGAAACGCCAGTGCACCCTGCATGCTTGCGCTCATCATGTTCAGACGCGCGTCCCGATCTTCAGGGTTGCTGGTTGCTTGTTCGATATGGCTCCACGCTCTGTTTAATCCGTCCAGTGCAATACCGTCAGCAGGCGGATTAAATAGCGGAGACATAAACGTCTCAAGGCAGTGTGCAATGGCATCCATGCCGGTGGCAGCCGTCAGTTGTACTGGCAGCTTCACTGTTAGTTCCGGGTCGCAGATTGCCGTCTTGGGAACAATGAAAGGCGAAATAATCCCCACTTTTCTGCCATCGTCCAGAATCAGAATCGCACCTCTGCCCACTTCGCTGCCCGTGCCCGCCGTGGTTGGAATGGCGATTACAGGGGCTGTGGCCGATGTGATTTTGCTAAGCCCGCCTTCAATAACGGCAAAGGTCTTAAGTGGCCCTTCGTGCGTTGCGCATACTGCAACGCCCTTGGCCAGGTCGATTGAAGATCCGCCGCCTATCGCTATGATCCCATCGCATTCATTTTCTATATAAATCGCAACAGCCTTGCGCACGGCTTTTTCATTCGGATTGGAAGGGGTCTCGTCGAAAACAGGTATCTTGTCTGCATGACCCAAAAAGCGCATAGCGACCTCCAGCAGGCCAGCAGATCGGATGCCCTGGTCTGTGACAACCATCGGGCGCCTGATCCCGATGCGATCGCATTCCGCTTGTAATAAACGCACAGCGCCGAAGTCAAACTGGATATGAGTGAGATATTGTATGAGTGCCATCTGAATTAATAAAAAGTTATAATGAAAATCAATATGGACAGTGTGCTTGTGTGACCATGTCCCCGTTTGTTCATTGTTTTATGTAGGTTTTTTGGCCATTGTATGTGTGATGTTGATATGCGATGTATTGAAAATTATTCATACAAATATAACTTTTAGCTAACCCATGACGCCTACTTTGTCCTCTATTGCATCCAGGCTGCATATCAGGCATCTTCGCTTGTTGATCGCCATTTCCGAACATGGCTCTTTGCTGGGGGCGGCAAATGAGGTGGCAATCAGCCAGCCAGGCGCGAGCAAGGCGCTACATGAAATTGAAACGACATTTGGGGCTGCGCTTTTCAATAGAACCAACCGTGGCCTGCAGGCCAATGATCTGGGCTTATGCGTATTGAAGTACGCCCGTATGATCTATACCGACCTTGGTCATTTGCGAAACGAACTGGATGCAATTCAGAAAGGGGACGGCGGCAGGGTAGCTGTTGGCTGCATCATGGGCGCAATACCGTTACTTACCGATGCCGTTGCCGATCTCATGCAAACGCATCCAGGCATGTCAGTGGAGATTGTTGAGGACACCAGCGCCGAACTGCTGAGCCTCATCGACGCCGGCCGGCTTGATATGGCGATATGTCGCACGTCGGTCAGCAAAACGCCGGACATTTATGAGAGCGAGCATCTGCAGTCTGAAGAATTAAGTGTCATTGCCAATTGTGATAATCCGTTTGCGCGTAGTGATCGCTTGACGCTTGAAGAACTGGCGCAATGTAAATGGATTGTGTACCGTGCCAATATGCCCATGAGACTCTTGCTTGAGCGTGAGTTTTACAATGCCGGGATTCGATTTCCTGCGAATTTGCTGGAAACAACTTCCCCATTTGCAACTTTAGCTTTATTGATGAGAAATCCGTCTTTTGTCGCGCTGGCTTCCACAGATGTCGCTTCGTTCTTTGCGCGCAATAATCTGGTCAGGGTACTGCCGTTTGAGTTCACGTTACGCAGTGAACCATATGAGCTGGCTTATCGACGGGGCGCGCTGTTGTCTATTGGTGCCAAGTTAATGAGAAATTGTCTGCTGCCTCAATAATCACGCGCTTTCGTACGTTTGACAAGCATACCATCGGGTTTGGCTAGCCAAGGGACGCGGGCTTTGGCGTCTGTTCGAAACACGCGATCAGCAATTCGGTCAGGACCCGTACCTTTCTTTCCGGATGTCGACCTGGCGGGCGGATGACATATGCTGCCGCAGGTGGGGGCGGATAACGTGTCATGACCGGCACCAGCGCGCCGCTGGCCACGTGTTCACGGGTGACGGCATCTGGGATCCAGGCAATTCCCAGTCCCGCCAGTGCAGCGGCGGCCAATGCGGTGGCATTGTCTGCCTTGAAGCGCCCTTGCGGACGAGTCGTGATGATTTTGTCGCCATCCAGAAACTGCCAGGCTTCCGTGCCTTGCATAAGACCCTGATGGCTGGCCAGGTCATCAGGCGTTTCAGGGGAGCCGTAGGCTTGGATATAGTCCGGGCTCGCCACCAGCTTCCCATAGATTGATCCGATGCGTCTTGCGATCAGCTCGGAGTCCTGAAGGTAACCAATTCGAATCGCGCAATCAAAACCCTCTGATATGAGATCGACAAAGCGATCACTATAGGATGCATGCACGTGAAGCTGGGGATGTAGTTGCGCCATGCGTGCAAGTACGGGAGCAAGGTGCGTGGAGCCGAAAGAGATGGGCACTGCCACACGCAAGCGGCCGCATAGCTCGCCGGCAGGCAGGATCGTTTCCCGGGCTACGTCGATCTCGGCACAGGCTCTGGCGGCATAGTCCCGGAAGGTGGCACCGGCTTCGGTGAGCGCCGCGCCGCGGGTAGTTCGCGCTAGAAGCAGTACGCCCAGTTCCTCCTCAAGCCGCAAGAGCCGCCGGCTGACAATTGACTTGGACACACCGAGCCGGCGCGCAGCGGGCGAAACGCCCCCGGCATCAGCAACTTCAACGAATGTTCGCAGCTCTTGGATGTCCACTTTTGCGTTCCTCATTTTGCGACACAGCGTCGTATAAAGCAAGACTACCGTATCTGCCGCAGGAATGCCAGAATTTGCCCAGGTAGCGTCACAGCCGGCGCATGCCTTCTCACCCATTCCAATTCATACTCAAGGATAGATTCATGACATTTCGTAATGGCCTTGCCTCTTTGCTTCGTCCCGAAGATTCCGTGCTTGTTCTGATCGACCACCAACCTTATCAGCTCACAAACCTGAATAGCCACGATCCGCACATGGTCGTTAATAATGCGACGGCGCTGGCAAAAACGGCCAAAGCCTTCGGCGTTCCCACCATACTAACGAGCGTGATTGCTGATCGCGGCGGGCTCATTTTTCCGCAAATCACAGATGTGTTTCCTGGTCAGGCAGTGATTGACCGTACGTTCATCAACACCTGGGAGGACAAAAAAGTGGTCGACGCCGTGACGGCGACCGGCCGCAAGCAACTGATCATTGCCGGTCTGTGGACCGAAATCTGCGTGGCGATGCCGGCTATCCAGGCGGCTGGTGAAGGCTGGGATGTCACGGTCGTGACCGACGCTTCCGGCGGCGTTTCAGTGGAGGCGCATGAGGTAGCGATCCAGCGCATGATCGCAGGCGGCGTGAACATGATGACCTGGCTGGCAGTGGCCTCCGAATGGCAGCGCGACTGGGCTCGCACCGAGCACGCCGCTGAACTGACCGAGGTGCTGGTTCAGCATGTTGCCGGTAGCGGCATTGCATTTTTGTGGGAGCAACAATTGCTGAACACGCCTGTGCCGAAGGTAGCGGGTTGATGTAAATTGCTATCTGCCTATCCCGCGTTCTTGCGCGCGCGATGGGCAGCGGCTTTCATTCTGTTGCCACACGCGGCCATGCTGCACCAGCGCCGCCGATGCGACTTGGTCAAGTCGTGGAAAAACAATGTGCAGTCATGCGCCTCGCATTCCCGTACAAGTTGCAGATCTTCATTCGAGAGCAAGTGCACGAGCGCTTGTGCAACAGGTTCAAGCAAGCTGGCTGCATTCATGCTCTGACGTCGCTTGACGATCCTGAATGTGTTGCTGGCTTTGTCCCACTCGAGTTCGTTTGTTGGGCGGCCCGCTTCCAATACCTGGTTGATGACGGCGGGATCGGCCGAGCTTCCTGTTTTAGCGGCGAGGATCACCGTTTTGGCATTGTCCCTGAGCGCGAGAGCGAGCTGCAGCAGACCGGGGGGTGCACTGTTGCTGCCGTCGGGCAGTAGCCCGGCAAGCCTGAGCCATTCGATCACGCTGTGATCGTCCTCAAAGCAATCGCAGTGCCGGGGTCCCACGCCGTACTCGGTGTTGATAAAGTCGAGCGCAAGATTATTGGCTATAAACAAGGGTGTTCCGCTAGTGACAGAAGACATGATACGAGTAACCGGTAATTTATATGTTGACAGGATACTCTAATCGCTGATAACCTTCAATAATCATTTTTACAGGTTACTAAAGGGTCGGTCATGATATCCACCAAATCAATTGCAGCGTCGGCCGGAGTAGCCGCCGCTTTGCTCACAGGACAAGCGCAGGCCGCAGACGAGCGTGTTTCGGCAAACCAACGGGTTCATTACCGCTACGAGCAGGTTGGCGATGTAAGGGTTTTTTACCGCGAAGCTGGTGATCCTGCTGCGCCGGCCATCCTGCTGCTGCATGGTTTCGCGGCCTCATCGTATATGTGGCGCGACCTTATTCCTGCGCTGGCAGACCGGTACCACGTTATCGCGCCAGACTTGCCCGGGTTTGGTTTCACCGAATCTCCTGAGCGTGGCAAGTATGAATATTCATTTGCCAATATCACAAAAACGATTGAGCAGTTCACCACGCAGCTCAAGCTTGACCGCTACTCCCTGGCGGTTCACGACTATGGTGCGCCTGTGGGCTGGCGTCTGGCACTGGCGCATCCCGCCCGTGTGACTGCGATTATTTCGCAAAATGGAAATGCCTATGAAGAGGGTCTGGCCAAGGGCTGGGAGCCGATCCGGAAGTATTGGCAAGCGCTACCCAGGAAAACCGTAAGGCGCTGGCCGATTTTCCGACGCCGGCCTCAATCAAGTGGCAATATGTGGAGGGGGTAAGCGATGTCAGCCTCCTGGCGCCGGACGGCTATACGCTCGAAGGCACATTCATTTCTCGCCCTGGTATGGCAGACATACAGCTGGACCTGCTGTTGAACTATGCATCCAACGTAGAGAAATATCCCGAGCTCCAGGCCTACTTTCGCCAATATCAACCAGCGTTGCTGGCGGTCTGGGGAAAGAACGACCCGTTTTTCCTGCCGGCCGGCGCCCTGGCATGGAAGCGCGATATCCCTGAAGCGGACATTCGTTTCTATGATACCGGTCATTTTGCCCTGGAAACCCATGGCAAAGAAATCATCCCCGTCATCCGTGCATTTCTGGACAAAAATGTGAAGTGACGGAGAGGATGGCAGGCGGATCCACAACGGGGCGGTGCTGCCGTGATCCGCAGCGAGATGCGGATCACTTTTGCCACAGCCCTTTCCTTTTAACGCAACCAGCTAGACGGCCGTCACCTCCAGGCCGCGTTGCACTGCCGGGCGTGCAAGGCCACGGTCAAGCCACGCTTGCACATGCGCAAAACGGTCGAAGCCGACGAGCTCGCGCGCCTCGTAAAAGCCGATCAGATTGCGCACCCAGCCGAGCAGCGAAATATCGGCAATGCTGTAGTCGGCACCCATCACCCAGTCGCGGCCAGACAGCCTTTGGTCCAGCACGCCGAGCAACCGCGCCGATTCGGTGACATAGCGTGTCAGCGGGCGTTTGTCCTCGTATTCTTTACCAGCAAATTTATGGAAAAAGCCCAGTTGGCCGAACATGGGCCCCACGCCGCCCATTTGCCACATCAGCCACTGAATTGTTTCGTAACGGGCGGCGGGATCAGCCGAGATAAATTGTCCTGTCTTGTCGGCAAGATAGAGCAGGATCGCACCTGATTCGAATAGTGCTAGCGGCTTGCCGTCAGGCCCGTTGGGATCATAGATCGCGGGAATCTTGCCATTGGGGTTAAGCGCAAGAAATGCAGGATCGTGGCTTTCGTTTGCCGAAATATCGATCCGGTGCGGCTCATAGGCCAGCCCCGTTTCTTCAAGCATGATGCCGACCTTCACGCCATTGGGTGTCGGAGTAGAAAAAAGTTGCAGTCGATCGGGGTGCTGCGCCGGCCAGCGCGTGAAAATGGGATGCTTGAGTGTCATTTATTCTCCAGGTTATTGTATTGATAATCACAGATGTCGAAGCGGTACAGGATCCAGCAGATGTGGCCAGAGACTCGATCAGGCTCGTGATATGGCAAACGATCTTGCCTTTGCAAGGCACCCGGTGCGTCATGCGTCAGACAATTGCTTGCGAGATAAAGGCCGGTCTTGGTAGTCGTTGGCCTTTTTTTAAAAGTGAGATGAACCTTAGCAGATTGCGATAGATCTTTGGACTTATCCGGGTGATCCACCCGAGTCAAACCAAATGCTGTCGTCGGCCAGAATGGCGGTTACAACAGCTTTGGCGCGACTGCGGGTATCGGGGCGTTCGGTCAGGCACATATGTTGTGTTTCTATATGAACCAGGTAATCTACGACTTGTTGCGCAGGCGCACCGTTTCTAAGTGCGTTTGCGGCAGAAACAAGGTAAGCATCATACTCGTCTGCAAAAGGCAGGTTTCTGTCCGAATACCATTGCTGCTTGCTTTCCGCTGTACCGAGCAGGCTGATTGGATCCCACAGCGTCCAGCCAATATCGCGCAGCTTGGACAAATCGATAGTCTGGTACGACGAGTCTGTATCTGATGGGTTCATACGCGTATATACCGGTTATGGCCTGGCTTTGAGTTTAAGCCGTACTCCCCTGGCCTGCAAATCGAATCTGCGGCTACGCGTATTTTTTTGCAGGATTACGGCCCGTGATAGAACTGCGTTGTTCAACGTATGTGAGCAGAATCAAGTGGCGGCTTCCTGGGTTATCCAGTCCATAAATGCACGAATCTCAGGTCTTTGGGAGGCACCGGGTCTGCTCACCATATAGTACGCAAATCGCGCTGGCCAGGGCCTATCCAGCACTTGCACCAGGCGTCCTGCTGCGATCTCTTCTTGCGCATATGTTTCTGGAACCAGGGCCAGGCCCTGGCCAGCCTCTGCTGCCCGGATAAGCAGAAAATCGTCCTCGAAAGCATTACCCCGTTGCATGCGGGCATCTTCGTTGACGCCGTGGGCACGTAACCAGAGTGGCCAGTCGGCACGATCGGAATCGTGTAGCAGAGGGTAGTGCAGGCAATCAGCCGGATCACTTAATGTCTGATGCGATGCGAGCAGGCCTGGCGAGGCTACCGGCACCAACACGGGCGCCATCAATGGCGTGACGTCCAGTCCTGGATAGTCTCCCAGCCCATGCCGCAAGGCGATATCTACGCGATCATGGCGCAAGTCTACCAAGGTGGAGCTGGCTTCAACACGAACTTCAATGTGGGGGTAGCGTTGTTTGAACCTGCCAAGCCGAGGCACCAGCCAGGATGCTGCAAAGCTTGCCACTGTGCTAATGACCAGCGTCTGACGGCTCTTGATTGTTTCCAGGGCATCCATCGCGCTGTCAATCTGTGAAAACGCATTGCCAAGCAGGGCATGAACACTGGCGCCGGCCTCTGTCAGGCGCATGCCCTGGCGTTCGCGTTCAAGTAATCTGACCCCGAGCCTGTCTTCCAATAAACCGATCTGCTGGCTGACAGCGCCGGGTGTGACATGCAGTGCGACGGCCGCTGCTTTAATGCTGCCGCGCCGGCCGACTTCAACGAAGGCACGCAGTGCTTTGAGGGGAGGGGTGTTAGTCAAAATTAGTTTTTCTAAATATAAAAGGGAGATTTTATCGCTTTACCAGAGTGGATCTAAGAGAGAAACTGTTGGTAGTTTAATCAGTTTTTATATCATTAGTAAATCTAAATAAAGGGATAGCATGTTGCATCTTTATACCGACAGTTCACCCAACGGCTTTAAGGCGACAATCGCGCTTGAGGAAATGTCGCTGCCATATCGCCTGCATCACGTGCGAATCGAGACCGGTGATAACAGAAAGCCGGATTTTCTTGCGCTCAATCCGCATGGCCGGATTCCTGTTCTTGTTGACGATGAGACCCAGGTCGTGCTGTTTGAATCGGCAGCTATTCTTCTATATCTGGCCGAACAAACCGGACAGTTACTTCCCGCTGATATCCAAGGGCGTTGGGAAACCATCAAGTGGCTGCAGTTTCATGCATCCAGCGTGGGACCGATCATTGGTCAGCGCGTACATTTCGAGCTGGCCGAAACAGTGCCCAATCCAGCCGCGATTGAGCACTACCGGCGCCTGACGGAGCGTGCTTTTGCCGTTCTTGATCGCCAGCTCGCACAGAACCGCTATCTGGCGGGCAATACCTATTCCATTGCGGATATCGCAAATTTCGGCTGGACACATATTGCACGCATCATTCATTTCGATTTTAGCCATCACCTTCACCTGAGTGGCTGGCATGAACGCGTGGCGGATCGGCCTGCCGTGCGCAGAGGCACCACCCTGCCTGCGCCGGCAACTGGCGCCTGACGAACGTGGAGAATGGCGATGAATACCACTGCATTGATTCAACATGCCTTCGGGGCACCTTATTCAGCGTTCTACGCACATCCCGGCTATCGACGGATGTTCGCACCGGATCGCCTGACCCTTGGCATTTTCCTACCGATCCGATTCTATGAGGGAGACATAAGCGTTTTTGCCGGTCAAACGGATTTGGTCACGCAGATTGACCGATGGAATTTTGCCGCGATATGGGTACGTGACGTGCCCTTATTCGACCCGTCTTTCGGGGATGCCGCGCAGGTGCTCGATCCCTTTACCTATCTGGCGTTTCTGGCCGCGCGCACGGAAAACGTCGCATTAGCCACCGGCAGCACGATCTTTTCATTGCGACACCCTATTGATCTGGCCAAGGCCTCTGCGACGATCGACCAGTTGTCCGGCGGTCGCCTGGTGCTGGGCATAGCCTCGGGTGATCGGCCTATCGAGTTTCCCGCTTATGGCCTGGCACACGATCAGCGTGCAGAACGTTTTGCGCAGGCGGTAACGTACTTTCGCCAGCTCATGCGGCCAGGATATCTGGAGATTGATTCTCCATTGGGTCGTTTCAGTCAGGCAGAGTTTTTGCCTAAACCGGTATCCGGCATGATTCCCTTGATTGTGACTGGTTCGTCTGGACAATCACTTTCTTGGATCGCCGAACATGCCGATGGGTGGCTGACCTACCCGAATGCCACCCATACGCCCAGCGGACCGTTGCGGCTGGCCGAGAAAATACGCGCGTGGCGCGACCTGATTCCCGATGTGGGATTCAGGCCGCATATGACCAATGAATGGCTGGATCTGAGCGATGACCCTAATTACCCACGCACGCCGTTACGTGGTGGATTCATATTGCGCACAGGACGAAAGGGCTTGGTTTCGCTGCTGCAGGAGTGGCAGGCGGCAGGGGTTAATCACGCCGCACTGGGCATTCAATTCTCCCGGAGGCCGCCGGCGGAGGTGGTCCAGGAGCTGGCAGAAGAAGTGCTCCCATTCTTTGCCTCGCACCAGGGACCGTCGCCTGCTTTGTCTGCTTGGTAAGCGTACGAGCCGCCTGTCAGGCCCGCGGGATGGGCTGCAGTATGTAACAGCCATCGCGTTTTGCTGGGCGGACCGTCTCAGGTATGCTCATTGCCCTCGGTTCTGGTATCTACGTATTCTGCGCAAGATGGGCTAAGGACAGTGTCCCGGCCAGTGTGTGTCTGCAGCAGTGGCGACAGCCCATTTTCGACCCTCTGCTGCTACAATTGCTCCTTCCTTTCGCCGTTTCCGCCGTCTTGCCATCAGGCAAGCTGCCCGTCCGGCTCATCGCCCCGTCATCCTTGATCTCATCCCGGTCAGTCTCGGCTGGGGTTTTTGTTCCCGAAAATGAAGACCTACCCTCAATGATTATTCTCAAGAACGTGACCTTGCGTCGCGGCAGCAAAGTATTGCTCGACAAAACCTCCGTCACACTCAATCCCGGGGAAAAGGTGGGTCTGGTCGGCCGCAACGGCGCGGGCAAGTCTTCATTATTCGCGGTGCTCAATGGCACGCTGCACGAGGATGGCGGCGAGTTTTCCATCCCATCGCAGTGGCGTATGTCACAAGTGGCGCAGGACATGCCGGAAACCGAGCAGAGCGCAACGGACTTTGTGGTGGAGGGTGACACGATCCTGCTAGCCGCGCAAAACGAAGTTACGGCATCCGAGGCCAGTGATGACGGCATGCGCATGGCGCACGCGTATATGGCCTTGCACGACGCCGGCGCTCACGATGCCGCTGCCCGTGCGCAGGCCCTTATTCTGGGACTGGGCTTTAGCGTGGCTGAACTTGACCGACCGGTAAACAGCTTTTCGGGTGGCTGGCGCATGCGCCTGCAGCTGGCTCGCGCACTTATGTGCCCGTCGGACCTGCTGTTGCTTGATGAACCGACCAATCACCTGGATCTGGACGCCTGGTGTGGCTGGAAGCGTGGCTCAAAAACTATGCAGGCACCATGGTTGTAATCAGCCATGACCGCGAGTTTCTGGATGCGATCACCAACGTGACGCTGCATATCGACAATGGCACACTGGTGCGCTACGGTGGCAATTACAGCAAGTTTGAAGACATGCGTGCCGAACAAATGTTGCTGCAACAGGCAGCGCACGCCAAGCAACAGGAAAAGGTTGCGCATCTGCAAAAATTCATTGACCGCTTCAAGGCAAAAGCCAGCAAAGCCAAGCAGGCGCAAAGCCGCGTCAAGGCACTTGAGCGCATGGAAAAAATTGCACCTGTATTGGCTGACGCCGAGTTTCAGTTCGAGTTTAAAGAACCGCTTAGCATGCCCAACCCCATGCTGGCAATGACCGATGGCAGCTTTGGCTACCCTGTGCCGGAAGACGCACCGGCCGGTGCAGCGCCTACGGTCATCGTGCAGAATGTTAATCGTACTGTTCTGGCCGGGCAGCGTATCGGCATTCTTGGCGCCAATGGACAAGGCAAGTCTACGCTGGTTAAAACCATAGCCGGTGCCTTGGCGCCGATCGCCGGCGAAATCATCCCGGGCAAAGGCCTGAATATCGGCTATTTTTCGCAGCAGGAACTGGATGTCCTGCGACCGGCCGAGACCCCGCTTGAACACATGATACGCCTGGTGCGCGACACGCCGGCCAGCATGCGCCCCAGCGCCATGGATTGTCGTGAACAGGGGCTGCGCAATTTTCTGGGCACCTTTAATTTTAGTGGTGATATGGTCAAGCAGTCTGTCGGCAGCATGAGCGGCGGGGAGAAAGCGCGCCTGGTGTTGTGCATGATCGTCTGGCAGCGTCCCAATTTTCTGCTGCTGGATGAACCGACCAACCACCTGGATCTGGCCACACGCGAAGCCCTGAGCGTCGCGCTGAACGAATTCGAAGGTTCGGCGATGCTGGTCAGCCACGACCGCGCGTTGTTGCGTTCGGTCTGCGATGAATTCTGGCTGGTGTCGCGCGGCGGCATGACAGATTTTGACGGCGACCTGGACGATTACCAGGTATATCTACTGGAAGAGGCCAAGCGTCAGCGGGAAGCGGCGAGCGGCAGAAAGGTTGCTTGAGCGATAAGGTGAGGGGGCGGTTGTTGTGCCGTTGGTGCAGTTGGAACGGAGATTGAGTCGTTAGCTGGCGATAACGAGCGTTGCAATATAGGGCAGCTCGCTCATTCTCCATTTGCGGATGCAGTGACTGGCCAGGATAAGGGAAGATCATATAAAATATAAAATCTGATTTCCTGACAAGTGGTGAGTTTTGATGAATGCTCCAAAGATAGGCCTCGAACGCCAGAATCTGACTGCTCGCATAAGTGGGCAACTAGCGGAAGAGTTGATGGCCGGAGATTTTATGCCTGGGCAACCACTGGTCTTAAGAGAGGTTGCAGAGAGATTTGGAGTCAGCCAGACTCCGGTTCGCGAAGCGCTATTGCAATTAGTCTCCGAAGGTGCTTTAGCGATGTCTCCAAGCAAATCAATCTTTGTGCCTGAAGTCTCGAGAGCATTGGTCAACGAGCTTAGGGAGCTACGGATTCTACTGGAATGTTATGCCGCACGTAGCGCTAGCCAACGCATCACTCCTGCAATGATTACCAAATTGAAGCAGATCCATGGCCGCATGAGGACTGCAATGCAGGAGCGAAAAACTCGGGAAATACTCGTGCTCAACAAGCAATTTCATATGACGTTGTACACGCAGGCTGATATGCCGACGACCGTGGTGATGATCCGTCAGCTCTGGATGCGCATGTCACCTTACTTGAATTATCTTTACAAACCCAATTTCCCAGATCCCAACCTGGTGAAAGACGGACATCCGCATGAGGTGGTCATCGAGGGGCTGGAGAAAGCAGACCCTGATCTTGTGCAGAAGGGCGTAGAGCAAGATTTGCGCTACTTGCAACAGCATTTGGCTGATAACTTGGATGCCATTTTTCCTTCCGACATGTAGAAAATGAAGCAACGGCTGGTAGTCAGGCGCCGACGTCCGAGTTACGCCTGTGGTAATGCCGTGCCACAGCAGATGGCCACCTGCCAACATAATTTTAAAGCTTCCTCCTCTGGCAACCAGGCCAGTGGACCCGTAGAAGACATTTGACGCTATCGTCTACGAATTCTGGATAGTCCAAGTTTGGCACCTTCCAATACCACCATATGCTGTTTTTCTGTCTGGTTGACACTTTCAAACAAATTTTATAAACTACATTTTATATTTTATAAAATGTAAAAAATAAAGAAAATGAGACAATCCCAGGAACGGACAGTGCTTATCACGGGTGCCAGCCATGGTATCGGGCTGGCCATTGCGCACAAAATGGCTAGCGTCGGCTGGCAAGTGATAGGCATTGCACGAGGTGGGGATCGTGAGAGCTTTCCTGGGACATTGATGGCATGCGATTTGTCTAATATTGGCCAGACGCACACCGTGTTGCATCTGATCTCGCAGAATCATCATATTGATGGAATCGTCAATAATGTGGGCATTGCATGTCCCCAGCCTTGGAAAGTGTGGATTTGATCACGCTGACCCAAGTGTTCGATCTGAATGTTCGTGTGGCGGTACAAGTCACCCAGCACTTCATTCCCCAAATGAGAGCCCGCCGGTTTGGTCGCATTATCAATATCTCCAGTCGCGTTGTGAACGGGACAGCCGGACGCACCGCCTATGCTGCTGCCAAAAGTGCTCTGCTGGGATGCACTAACACCTGGGCCGTTGAGTTAGCCGACAGTGACATTACAGTCAACGCAATACTGCCAGGTCCGATAGAAACTGCCATGTTTCGCAAAGCCCGGCCTGTTGGTAGCGCTGAAGAAGCGAAAATGCTGGCCACCATTTTGCTGAACCGATTCGGCACACCGGAGGACGTAGCCGAAGCTGCGGCATACCTGCTGTCTGACGGTGCTGCCTATGTGACAGGGCAGCATCTGGGCCTTGATGGAGGGCGCCGATGAGCATCGGCGCTTTAATTTTCCACTTTTAAAACAAGGACAAACAATGCAATTGAATGATTCGCCACGTGTGGCACTAGTGACAGGAGCAGCTGGCGGCATTGGATTGGCTGTCGCTCGCCGCTTCTCCGAGATGGGCTTGCGGATTTGCGTGTGGGACGCACACGCCATGCAGGCGGATTCTGTCAATGCAGATACGCGCAACATATTGGTTCAAAAAATCGATGTCACTGACTATCGGGCAGTTACGTTAGCGTTGGCAGAAATCAGAGAGACATGGGGGGCAATCTCCATTCTGGTTAACAATGCGGGTATTTCGCCCAAGTCTGCCGATGGTAAGGGTGCAGGCGTACTGCAAGTCGAACCAGAGCAATGGCGTCACGTTGTGGAGGTCAATCTGACCGCCCCCATGATGCTGATTCAGCAAGTGGCGCCAGACATGATTGCACAACGCTGGGGGCGCGTCATCAACATTGCTTCGCAGGCTGCCAGGACAAGAGCCAGCGTTCCGGGTGTGGCCTATGTTTGCTCCAAGACTGCAGTCCTTGGATTGAGCCGATATGCGGCCGATGAGCTGGGTCCGCTCGGCGTTACCGTCAATACGCTGGCGCCGGGCAGGATTACTTCGCCGATGACCGACGTAGTAAAGCCCGAGGTCAATGCCGCATTTGTCGAAAGAACACCTGTACGGCGCTTGGGGACTCCTGAAGACGTCGCGACCGCAGCATCCTTCTATATCACGGAACAAGCCAGTTTTCTGAACGGTACTGTTCTGGATGTAAATGGTGGTCTTTATATGCCATGAGGACTCCAGTGAAAAATTAAAAAAGATAGGACAACAAAACCCAAAAAACGAGGAGATGAACGATATGGTCAAAACTATTTCAGCTTATTTTTTTATTACAGCAGGCCTGCTGACGCATGCTTCCGTGCTGCATGCGCAGACGTATCCTGCGCGTACGATTGAAATGACCGTACCGTACGGTGCCGGTGGCACCACCGATGCGGTGAGCAGACGCCTGGCTAGTTACCTGGAGAAAGAGCTGGGTCAGCCTGTCGTGGTGGTCAATAAGCCGGGAGCACAGGGCACACTACAGGCAGCGCATCTTGCCCGAGCCAAATCAGATGGCTACACCATTGGTATCCTGGGGTACACGGCAATTACATATACCTCGCAACTGATGCAGGTGCCCTATGAAAGAAATGACTTCGAGATGATCGGCGCCATCGGTAGCACCAGCTATGGCATTGTGGTGTCCGCCGAGTCGCCGATCAGGAACGTCGATGATCTGGTTGTTGCAGCGAAAAAGCCCGAAGGCGTGGCATACGGGATTACTGGTGCGCCCAATAACCTGCCTATACTGCGTCTGGCGAAAATGACCGGCGGTGTGTTCGAACAGGTGTTATATAAATCTGGGATGGAAGCGGTAACGGCTGCTGCAGGCAAGCATGTACAAATGGCATTGCAGAACCCGCCCGACTTTGCTCCCTTGGTCAAATCAGGATCGCTCAGACTGATTGCCTCTGCAAGCGCGAAGCGATTGGCTGCCTTTCCTGAGGTGCCTACCATGCGTGAACAAGGCTACGATATTTCGACAATTGGATTGCTGGGCATTGCCGCACCTAAAGGGATACCCGATGAGGCACGCCAGAAGTTGGAGGCTGCTGTCATGAAATCGGTCAATGATCCAGAGTACATCAAATTCATAGAAGGAATTCATGGTATGCAAGCAACGCCGATGGCGGGTGCTGCATTCAGGAAAACGGTAGATGAAGGCTATGAGGCGATGGGACGCATGATCAAGGAACATGATATTGCCCGTATCAATTGATCTTCAGAAATTTATACGTGCGTCTTTATCACAACAACATAATGTCTTTACCTGGATTCTCAGGATCAAATTTGACAATTAACAGGATGCGTCTTGGATGAACTATTCAAATATCCAGACTTGTCTCGAAGTGTAGTGCAGTAGTCTGCAATATTTTGGAACTACACATAATAGAAACGGAGATAAAGTTAATGCTAGCAGTCAGAAAAACGAGTCCGGTGCATGGAGTATCGCTGGATGATATTCCAGAACCCGATAGTCCCGCTTCTGGGGAGGTCATCGTCGCGGTAGTTGCAGTCGGCATTTGTGGATCTGATGTTCATGTCTATGAATGGACATCGGGATATGAATTTATGCGTTCTCGATTGCCGGTTGTATTGGGACACGAGTTTTCAGGAAAGATCGCAGCTGTAGGAGACGACGTGGTCGGCCTACGAGTGGGTGATTCGGTGGTTGTGATGCCGGGCATCAGTTGCATGCGTTGCGTGACCTGCGCGCGTGGCACACCGCATTTGTGCCCGAACAAAGAGACGTTGGGGCTGACTCGGGACGGTGCATTTGCCAGTCATGTACGTGTGCCCGCATCGGGTTGCATACCTATTCCAGCGGAAACGGATTTGTCGCTGGCGGCGCTGACCGAACCACTGTGTGTGGGCGACAACGCCTGCGACGTAGGGCAAGTAACTGCTGGCGACACTGTAGTCGTGCTTGGGCCCGGAACCATCGGACAGGCAATTGTGCGCGCGGCACGTTGGAGGGGGGCCAGTCGTGTCATTGCTGTCGGCATGAACGACGCTGCCAGGCTTGAGGTTGCACAAGCAATGGGCGCAACGCATTGCATTGATCTGGCAGACGGCATCTCTTTGCAGCAAGGTATTCATCGTATTACAGGTGGCAAACCTGCTGACGTTGTGATTGAAGCTACTGGACACGCATCCAGCATCACGGAAGGGCTCCAGATTTTGCGTAAAGGTGGCATTCTTGCTGCTGCAGGTATACACGCCCAGCGTGCATCCTTCGATTTGACGGAGATGATCCGCAACAAGCAGCAAATACGTGGTGCGCATGGTTCGCGCCGCCAGAATTGGGAGCGCATAATCGATCGCATCGTTCACGAACCGGAATCAGTACGGCCCATGATATCTATGGAGTTGAAAATTAATGATGCGGAGCAAGGCTTCCGCCAGTGTCTTGCGCGCTCGGTGTCCAAGGTTATTCTACGGCCAGACTAATTTTTTTCTATATCTGGATTATATCAATATCAATTTTTGAGACTGCATTTATGAATACTGAAATCAAGACACCCTTAAGTACCCCAGGTTTCATCGCAAAGGGCAAGAACATTGTTGCGCATACTCTTGCGCGTGGTCTGAAACGCCATGGCGTAGAAGTGATATTCGGCCAAAGCCTGCCGAGCTTATTGCATCTGGCATGTGAAGAAATCGGCATCCAACAAATCGCGTATCGAACTGAGAACGCTGGCGGCTATATGGCAGATGGATATTCTCGCATAAGTGGCACGCCTACTATTGTGACTGCCCAGAATGGCCCGGCGGCAACATTGCTTGTTGCTCCTCTAGCCGAAGCCATGAAAGCCTCGATCCCCGTCATTGCACTAGTTCAGGAGGTTGCGCGAAATCAGACCGATAAAAATGCATTCCAGGAGTTCGATCATGTCAAATTATTTGACAGTTGTGCTAAATGGGTTAGAACATTGAGCGTCGCTGAGCGTGCAGAGGATTATTTGGACCAGGCGTTCATGGCTGCGTGTTCCGGCAGACCTGGGCCTGCCGTCTTGCTTTTGCCGGCTGATGTGCTTGCTGAGGACGGTCCGATTTCGACACGCAAAGCGAGTTTGGGGAGGTATCCTCTGGACCGCAGCGTGGCAGCGCCCGATCTTGTGTCAAAAGCGGCAGAATTAATCGCTGTATCAGAGCGCCCTATCATCATTGCCGGTGGTGGAATACACAGTTCGCAAGCGGCCGAAGCGTTAGCGCAGCTGCAGCAATTAGCGCATTTGCCAGTAGCAACAACAAACATGGGTAAAGGCGCTGTCGATGAAAACCATCCGCTGTCGTTGGGCGTTGTCGCTAATGCTCTGGGGCCTAATAGCCTGACAAAAAGCCAAGCCGGGTTTGTCAAAAATGCCGACACTATTTTGCTGATCGGTAACAGAACAAACCAGAATGGGACCGAGAGCTGGACACTGTATCCACAGGGTGCCAACTATATCCATATAGACATAGACGGTAATGAAATTGGACGGAACTACGAAGCGCTTCGGTTAAAAGGCGATGCGCAACTAACTATTCAGGCATTGACCGCTGAATTGGGTAAGTGTGATCTGCAAAAGCGGATTGCTGCCAGGCCCGTGCTGGAAAAGCAAATTGCTGCGAACAAAGCGTTTGACCTTCAAGCGTCTACTGCCGTACGCACTAGCGAACAAACGCCTATTCGTCCCGAGCGTTTAATGCACGAATTGCAACAAGTGCTTAAGTCAACTGATATTGTCGTGGCCGATGCCAGCTATTCCTCCATCTGGATTACCAATTACCTGACTGCAGCACGGGTTGGTCAACGTTTTCTGACCCCACGGGGATTAGCGGGGTTGGGCTGGGGGTTCCCGATGGCATTGGGTGCAAAAGTGGCTCAGCCCGAAGTTGATGTCTATGCGGTGGTGGGCGATGGTGGTTTTGGCCATGTGTGGTCAGAGCTGGAGACGGCAATTCGGATGAACATCAAGGTGACGCTGTTTGTCATCAACAATGGCATTCTGGGTTTTCAGAAGCATGCGGAAAATAAGAAGTACGGCGACCATACATCGGCCGTGAATTTCGCGCAGGTCAATCATGCGGCAGTAGCGCAGGCTTGCGGCTGCCTGGGAATTCGCGTTACTGAACCTGATGAATTGCAGCAAGCGATCAAACAGGCCAAGGCGTCGGATAAGACCGTTTTGATTGAAGTGATTTGCGATCAGAATGCATTTCCGCCGTTAACTTTCTATTCCGCGGAATGATACGGAAAATTGCATTCATGGCTGGCGTTGCCATTTACAGCCATCGGTAGTTAGGGTCCGATGGCTGCGGCGAAAGGAGCGTCCGCCATGAGTCAAGCATCTGGATCGTGCGCTTGTGCAGCAACTGCTGTCACGGTGTAGGTGAGGTGCTTTGAAGTAGGGTCGGTTTTACCAATACTAGGAACAGCGCCGTTATCGACAATAAATGTCGCAGGTGGCATACGTTATTTCAGAGTCCACAGGGAAAAGGTAATGAGACAATATATAAGCAAGTTCGGTATTTTAATAGGGCTAACATTGGGTGTGTCCGGAATGACTGCCGCGGAGTCGTTTCCAGAGGCACCGATAAGTCTGGTTGTCAATTATGGAGCGGGAGGTGCGACGGACGTCGCATCGCGACACCTGGCTAGCGGCATGGAGAAATATCTGAGCCAGCCTGTCGTTGTTGTTAATAAGCCGGGGGCGTTGGGAACGATGGGACCTGCTTTCCTGGCACGACAAAAAAATGATGGGTATACCTACGGCCTAGTCACCTATAGTACTGTGGCCATTGCTCCACATCTGATGAACGTTCCGTATACAATCGACGACTTTGCGTTTGTAGCCGGTTTCGGTCGGTTCCGGTATGGCGTTGCGGTCCGTGCTGATTCACCATATAAGAGTGTCCAGGATCTGGTGACTGCCGCGAAAAAAAGCAATGGTCTTTTTTTTGGAGCGCCATCAGCACCTAACAATCTGGCCATGTTTGCGTTGGCAAAGGTGACAGGAGCAAAGTTTGAGCAAATTCTATATAAGTCAGGCTCAGAAACTGTAACTGGGTTACTGAGTGGACAGGTGGACGTCATTGTTCAGAATCCGTCTGACATCATCCCTCAAATAAAAGCAGGGAAATTGCGAATGATCGCGTCTGCAAGCCCTGTTCGCTGGCCAGAATTGCCCGATGTGCTAACTCTCAAGGAGCAGGGGTTCTCTGTTGAAATCGACTCGTGGCTTGGCGTCGCAACGCCAAAGGGTACTCCCTCGTCGCGTGTCAAGGTACTTGAAGCGGCGGCATTAGCTGCGATGAAAGATCCTCAGGTTGATAAGAATTTCAAAGCGATTGGCATTGATCCAGTAGGTTTGACGGGGGCTGAGTATAGGAAGGCATTGGAAGAAGGCAGTAAAGTTATGGGCAAGGCAATAAAGGAGGCTAATCTGCCAAGAATAGATTAAGCCACATCATCAGTATAAGTGGCGTTCACACCTAGATTGCGTCTTTATTTCGTGTCGAAATTTTGGTGCTAAGCCCTATTGCGGCGACGCCAAAATGCGCAATAGTGGTACGGGACAGGAGAGATACACTTCAGATTCGATTGCTAAATAGATTGCTTGCGCGCCAACACATCGCTTGATTAAAAGTTAAACTAACCAGAACTGTACCGCACCAAGCCAGCCAATCTCATTCATTGTGAAACACAGCACGTGAACGCCTTCCCATTTTCAGAAACAGACCCCATTGTCTACGCCGGCCCGCCACCCAAATCGTCCGATGTCGTGATCATTGGGGGCGGCATAATTGGTATTACAACTGCCATTTACCTTGCCGAGCGCAAGGTGGCGGTAACCGTGCTGGAAAAAGGCCGCGTGGCAGCCGAGCAGTCGTCGCGCAACTGGGGCTGGATTCGCAAGCAGGGCAGGGATGAGGACGAGCTGCCTATCATGATCGAAGCAGCCCGGCTATGGCCACAACTGGTGCAGGAATGCGCAGAGGATATCGGGCTTCGGCAAACCGGCGTGACTTACCTGGCCAGTTCTGACAAGGAAATGGCCGAATTCGACGCGTTCATAAAAATTGCCGCGGCACACGACATGGATACACGGATGGTCGGCGCAGGTGAAGTCTCCGAGCAGATCAAAGGCATGTCGGGTACATTCAAGGGCGCAATGATCACGCCTTCGGATATGCGGGCTGAGCCGTCGCTGGCTGTTCCTGCGTTGGCCAGGCTTGCTCGTCGCAAGGGCGTGACAATCGTTGAGAACTGCGCAGCCAGGGCGCTTGAAACTGCGGCCGGCCGCATTGCCGGGGTGTGGAGCGAGCAGGGGTATATCGCAACATCATCCGTCCTGCTGGCGGGGGGCGCATGGTCGTCGCTCTTTTTGAAAAAACACGGCATTACAATTCCACAACTGGCAGTCAAGGCAACGGTGGCGGCAACGCAGCCAATTCCTGAGTTTCACGCTGGCGCTGCCGTTGAAAAACACATCGCTTTTCGCCGCAGGCTGGATGGTGGCTATACGCTCGCCCCTGCCGGCAGCCACCGGCTTTATCTTGGGCCCGATAGCTTGCGGCACGTTACGAAATATATTCCCGCCTTGAAAGCCGACCCTCTGGGAACGCGTTATGCGCTCCGGCGCCCGCGGGGTATCCAGATGCTGGAGGACTCCCCGTGACTGGACGCCCGACACGCCAAGTCCTTTTGAAAGCATGCGGTACTTAATCCAGCGCCCGATGCGTTGGACCTTCGTTCAATCGAGCGCGGGTTCAAGCGGCTTTTTCCTCAGATGGAGCCTGTTCGTTTCCAAAAGAGTTGGGCCGGCATGATTGACCTTATGCCCGATACGGTTCCCATTGTTGATTGCGTGCCTACGCATCCCGGTCTCGTTGTTGCAACAGGGATGAGTGGTCATGGATTTGGGATCGGGCCTGGCATGGGTCGCGTCGTTGCGGATCTGATCCAGGGCAACGACGTGGGGCATAAGCTGCATCGCTTTCGGTTTTCCCGTTTTACCGACGGGAGCCCGATTAGGTTGGGCACGTCGCTTTAGGAAACGGCAGAGATGAGTTGTTCTAGAGAACCGGAATAGGCTTCATCACGACTGTGTTTCAAGGACCGTAGACGGCAGCGCCGCGCGCTCCCATTGCTGTGTTAATTCACGATGTAGAAACAACCTGGTTGGATTCAATTTGTCGATCCACTGTCTGATTCGTCTGAATCACGGCCTAGTTGAGCGTAATTTAAGGGGAGCACAGTCGTAGACTTCATTTTTTCCATCGCAAACGATGAGGTCACGTCAAAAATCTCGATTGTTCTGGTCAGGCGCTGGTAAACCGCGTCGTATGTTGCTATATCCGGAACGACAATTTTCAGTAAATAATCTACGGTGCCGTTCATGCGATAAAAGTCTACAATTTCGGGTATGGCCTGTACGACTGCGCTGAATTTTTCATACCAATCACGATTGTGTTTATTGGTTTTGATGAAAACGAAAACGGTAACGTTCAGGTTGAGCAGATTTGGATTGAGCAGCGCCACTTTACCCATGATATGGCCGCTGGCCTCCAGTCTTTGGATTCTTCGCCAGCAAGGGGTTTGCGAAAGATTTACCCGATCCGCGATTTCGTTAATAGATACTGTTGAATCCTTTTGCAGAATGTCTAAAATAAGCAGATCAGTTTTGTCCAAAATTTTTCCTGTGTCGTTTGTGATCGGTCACCTCGATTTAATTATTCTAACCGACCGAGCTTTCATGCATTGGGCATCAGGTAATTGACATGTGTACTAATACGTTGACTATCAACGCCATATATATGCAGCGACACCGCAACTTCAGCGCTCTGGTTGACCAACTGATGAATATCGGCAAGCCCCGCCGGCGCCGAAACAACATCTCCTGCTTGACGAAGGATTTCGCCGCACTTTTCAGCGCGTCGGGCCTCTGCGTTCCATTTATAGTGATGTTCTTTGAGTTGACCTTGTAATACCTTGTAGGTGCACCAGGTTCTATGGCCATGTACCGGACTCTGCTGCCCCGGGTGCCAGACCAGCAGCATGGCCGAATATCGACCCAGCTCGTCTGCATAAACCAGATGACGTGTGTACGTGCTGGAAGGCAAGGCCAGCGCACTTGGCGGTAACAAAGGCAAAAGCTGTTCGGCTTCGTCCAGTAAGAGGGAAATACCATTTAAAAGCCGTTTCTGATTGGCTTGCATTACGCCGTCAATATCGACAGACATTCTGTTCAATACGGTCTGGGCGTGAAGAGAGTTAAGCATTTTCGTCCTACATTTATTTTGCCAATGCTATAAATTATAGGAATATATAACTGGAATTAATTTGCTTATATTTAATGATAATAAGTGATTATTAGAATTATTTTCCCAACAATAGGAGTTTTGGTAGCTCGTCTTTTTGGTAACTCGTCGATGAGGGCGCTCCGAGGCATTGGACAAGGAAAAAACGGCGCCAAAAAATGATGGTATAAAAAGATGGCAATTGAAATGACAATGAAACCCCGCTGTTGCCCGAAGTCACGGCAATTTTGCAGGAAACACTTCGTCGGGATCACGTGGACTGGCGGCGTTTCTGTCATTGGCACAACAGTATAGGGGTCAGCAGGCAGGTTGATTCCCCGCGATTACGTTTCTGACCCGTCTTCGTATTGAACCAGGATATGCCATTCGGCATAAACCGATGGCCGCGATGCGTTCTCTGCGTTTACCGTTACGTCCCAGGTGCAGCGGGCATGTGCGGGTTTTGTTTCGGCAACTTGTGTCAATGCAAAACGGGCCGAGACGTGCGATCCCGCCACAACCGGAGCGGTGAAGCGGATTTTGTCGAAAC
Organism: Advenella kashmirensis WT001; assembly: GCF_000219915.2. Classification (NCBI taxonomy): domain Bacteria; kingdom Pseudomonadati; phylum Pseudomonadota; class Betaproteobacteria; order Burkholderiales; family Alcaligenaceae; genus Advenella; species Advenella kashmirensis. Next base: position 44,510 of record NC_017964.1, read on the forward strand.
CATAGTTCAATGCCATGACGGCGCCGGGAAAGGCGATGCAGCTTGTCTGCCAGTAGGTCAGCAGCGACAGGACGAGAAATCCATGTGCAATGGTGTTCTGGTACGGTGAATACGCCATCGCTCGCGCCGGGTCCACATGGATCCATTGATGGTCGTGCGTTGCCTGCGCAAATCGATTAATCATCTCCTGATCAATCAGCAGCGGTGCCGATGTGATGGCCGGCTGCCCGACAAATTGAGTAAGCGCGGCAACGCAATCGAACTCCTGTATGGTACTGGTACGGGTAGGGGCGGTTGTCATGGCAAGAATATAAGTGAGCACAGCGCCGTGGGTGTGCTGTGCAGGTTGTGATGCAGGCGACAGTCGGGCTCTCTGCGGGTTGGACCAATGGTGTGTCTTTTTCTATATGGGCAAAGCCTGACTACGCAGTTTGCGTATCCGGCCCGCGAGTCTGGCGGTATGCCTGCGCCTTGGCAACTTCGTGGCGTAACTGGTCGAATCCAGTGCCAGGCACCACTTCGTTCTGGCGATCGGCAATGTCTTCAAACCGATCCAGCAGCACGTTGGCCGAGCGTTCGCTCTCGTCCAGATATATGCCATGTGTCATGGTGATGTTTGCCTGTTCAACGCTACCGGCGCCTGCCATCAGAATGGTACGGTTGGGGGCGTTCTCTGCAACGAGCGCAACCAGGGCCGGGCTGACCGATGCAGGGGACAGCATATCCAGTGTTTGCTGCTCCAGCAGCCCCTCTGTCATGGCCGTGGCTGCCGTGGGGGCAAGGCAGTTCACATGCACGCCATTGCGTTCGCCTTCCTGCGCCAGGGTCTGCATCAGGCCGACCAGCGCCATTTTGGCAGCACCGTAGTTGGCCTGCCCGAAATTACCGTAAAGCCCCGAAGAAGAAGTCGTCATCACGATACGGCCATAGTTCTGAGCACGCATCCTGTTCCACACGGCGTGGGTGCAGTGCACCGACCCCATCAGGTGCACCTCCAGCACCAGCCGGAAATCCTCCAGAGTCATCTTGGCAAAGCTTTTGTCACGCAGGATGCCCGCATTATTCACCAGAATATCCACACGACCCCACTGCGCTATTGCCTGTTCGACCATCGCCTGAACCTGTTCTGGATCAGTGACATCGGCGCCATGAGCGATCGCTTCTCCGCCGGCCGCGGCAATGGCCTGGACAACGGCTTGCGCATCCGAATTTGGCTGATCTGCGCCCATGTCGTTGACCAGGACCCGGGCGCCGTGGCGGGCCAGTTCGAGTGCGTGGGAACGACCAAGACCGCGGCCTGCGCCGGTCACGATGGCAATGCGGTTGTGTAGAAGAGGTGTCATGGGGTCTCCGTGTTATACAAATGTTCAGGGGGGCATGGATGCAGCCATTTCGGCATCGGTCCGGATGACCCCGGCACGTTCAAGCTGTGCGATGGTGTCCTCGCTCAGGCCCGCTCGCGCCAATATAGAATGGGTATTCTGGCCCAGGCCAGGGGCACCGTCAACCGTGGGCTGCCCATCCTGCTCGAAAACAAAGCCTATGCCGCGGGTACGCACCTGGCTGTTGCCCTGATGGAACCAATGGTCTGGAAGATCGACGCAATCGGTGGTATCTGCCTCGTGAAGAAATTCTTCGAGCTTTCTGACCTTGGCTGCCGGGACACCGGCGTCGCTCAGCATCGCTTCCAGTTGCACTGCGCTGCGGGTCGAAAAAGCCGTTTTCAGACGCGTCACAACATATTCATTGTCATTAGGCACGACAAATCCGCTGGGGGCGTTGAAGGCAACAAGGTCCAGTGCGCGCGCATCTTCACACAAATCCTCAACGCCAATCACAGCTGTGAGTTTGCGAAACTGTGCGGGGGTGTTGGCGGCAACGGCCAGCCAGCCGTCCGAGCAACGATATGTATCTGCAGCCGGGCTGCCGGTATATCCGCGGTTGCCCACACGTCGAGTCGGCGTCCCATCGCTCAGATAAGCGCAACTATTGGGGTACATGAGCATCAGCGAGGCCTGGATCATGGATGCATCGATGTACTGACCGGTGCCCTCGCGCGCCTGCGGTGTAGCGACGAGACAATAGAGAGCGCAGCCAGTATACCGACGGCCACATCAATAACAGGAAAGCCAACCTTGATGGGGGGCGCGTCGTCTCCTTCCCCCGACATCATCATCATACCGGTCAGGGCCTGAACGACGTGATCATAAGCGCCACGTTGCGCCCAGGCACCCTGTTGTCCGAAGCCCGAGATGGAGCAGTACACGATGTCAGGCCTGACTCGCCTGATGCTGGCATAGTCCAGGCCATACCGGGCGACAACGCCGGGACGGAAATTTTCTATGAAGACGTCAGCCGATGCCGCCAGTGTGCGCAGCAGATCGGCGCCCTGTTGTGTCCGGATATCCAGCGCCAGGGATTGTTTGCCGGCGTTGATGGCGGCAAATCCAGTGGGGGTGTCGGTGTCCGTTGCGGCCTTCATTGAGCGCAGCACTTCACCGGCCAGCGGGGGTTCCACTTTGATGACTTCTGCGCCCAGCTGTGCCAGATAAAATGAAGCAAGGGGCCCGGCGATGACATGCGACAGATCCAGGACTCGGACGCCTTCTAACGGTTTGGACATGTATAACTCCGGTCAGCCGACGGTCACGCCGGCAAGCTTGATGATATTTACCCATTTCTGATATTCGCTGCGCACAAATGCGGCATCGGCTTGCGGGCTGGCGCTATGCTCTACGTTAATCCCGCCAGCAGCAAACTGGCGCCTGACGGCCTCGTCCGCGAGCGCCTTCGTGGTCGCGCTGTAAAGCGTATCGACCGCTTGCTTTGGGGCGTTTTTGGGTAGCCAGAAATCAAACCAGAATTCTTGTATCGCCAAATCACTATGCAAAACATCGTGCAGGGTGGGGACGCCAGGCAGCTCGGCCAACGGCTCCCTGCTTGTCACAGCCAGCGCGCGCAGCTTGCCTCCTTTGGCTTGCGGAATGGCCGTGCCTGCGATGGTGAACGCAAATTCGGTATCACCGCGCAGCAGTGACAGCGGAATTTCCACTGAGCCTTTGAATGGCACATGCGTTGCCTTGGCTTTGAGCAAAGACACGAAGGTGGCACCGCCAAGGTGGGCAGCCGAGCCCACGCCGCCGGAGCCATAATTCATTTTCCCGGGATTAGCCGTTAAAGCCGCAATCAGATCCTGCACGTTGCGGTAGGGCGAACTGGCCGCCACGACCAGCACGCTGGGCGATGTGCCCATAATGGTGACGGGAATGAAATCATTGAGAGGATCAAAGTTCAGTTTGGGCTGCAATATCTTCTGAATCAAATGAGAATTGGAACCCATCAGTACGGTGTAGCCGTCGGCGGGTGCATGGGCAACATACTGGGCAGCCAGTACACCGCCAGCCCCGACTTTATTTTCCACCACGACGGGCTGCCCCAGCGTGACGCTCAGAGCCGGGCCGAACTGCCGCATCATGATGTCAGGTCCGCCACCGGCTGGGTAGGGGACAACGACGCGGACAGCTCTTGAAGGATAGGTGTCCGCTGCCTGAGATGCGGCGGTCTTGACCAACAGGCCGGCGCCCAGGGCGCCAAGGCAAAATTTCCGGCGATGCATGCTTGTCTCCTTATAATGCATCAAGCGTAGACGATCGCAGTGAATAGAAAAAGTGATATATTTTCATATAGCGATAACCTTCTGTTTGATGCTGTTGGATAATATTTCTGGACAACAATATTGATCGAACCTGACTATCTGGTCGCCAAACTGCGCTTTCGGCACTTGCGTTTGCTGACGGAAGTACAAACCCGCGGCAGTTTGCGGGCGGCAGCGCAGGCGCTCAGCCTGACGCAACCGGCATTGAGCAAGGCGCTGACGGAAATCGAGAGTGCCTTTGGCTTTGCCCTGTTCTTACGCACAGCGCGCGGCTTGACGCCAACAGCGCAGGGCGAAGTGGTGCTGCGCGGGGCCACGATGCTTCTGCACGAACTATCACACCTTCGTACAGAGGCCATCCAGGCCGAGCGCTTTGCAACCAAAATTCGTATCGGCGCACCGCCATTCGTGGCGCAAACCTATCTGCCTAGCGTAATTGCCAAGCTAGTAAAGGGCGAAGCGGCCGTTCGGGTGCACGTGCTTGAAGAAAGAGTGCCGGCCTTGATTGGTGCCCTCCAGCGAGGGGAGCTGGATGCGCTCATCACCACGTTTCCCCAGCAAACGCTGGCCAGCGAAGCTGAGGCTTTCGAATACATTAAGCTGTTCGAGGTGCAGTTCGCCGTAGTTGCAGCCGTGGGACATCCACTGGTCCGTTCGCGGCGCCTGGACTGGGCTCGTTTGGCAAAGGAACAATGGGTGATGCCTGTAGAAGGCTCCATGGGGCGCAAGCTGATCGAAGACTGCTTTACCCACGCAGGCTTGCCTGCGCCTGTGCCGGTGATCGAATCGACCAGCCCGACCACCAGCTTGCAATTTGTCTCTGCTGGTCTGGGCATTGGTATCGTGCCCGATGTTGCGCTTCTTCATCACAGCACGTTGCAGACCGGACCCGTCAGGCAGTTGCGCGTGGCGCCCGAACCCCATTCGAGCTCCGTAGCATTGATCAGTCGTGCCGGTGCGATCAATCCCCGGGTGGCTTTGCTCAAAGCGGCGCTGGAGTTGTAGGTCGTACGGGGGAGATATAAGGTATTTGAATCGGTTGTAAAGGCAGCGCTCAGCTGGTCTACCTTTCCAGGCAGAGTGAATGGCCTCGCCTGAATACCAATGCGATCTTCAGCCCCGGATTTGTCTGCGACGAACAATGGCGCAACGACAGGGCCTTCAGCGGATTTGGCAGGGGGAGAAGCGGTTGCCAGTGGGTTATTTCTAGGCGTTTTTCCCGGTTCGCTGTTGATAAATATAATTGCCGGCTTCAGTGATATCCATTCTGATACTTTGGGACACGTGTTTTGCATCGCGTTTTTTCAGAAAATCCACCGCTGCCCGGTGATGGTCCTGCTGCTTCAGATTCGGGACGTAATCGGGCAGCACGGCATTGAGTGCCGGGCCGCAGCGTAACCAGAGGATTTCGGTTATGTCCTGCACGACGTCCATCTTCGCGTGTTCGTAAAGCGAAAAATGAAAGCTCCTATGCAATTCAAGATACTTGCTCTTACTGTCGCTATCAATGCAGTTGCCCATTTGATTGACGATGTCTTCAAGCCTTTCAATATCGCTGTCCTTGATATGAGCAACAGCGGCGTAGGCCAGCTTTGACTCAAGCTCGGCACGCAGGAACATAAGCTGCCTGATCTGATCGCTGTTCAGCTGTGGGACAGAGGCGCCACCCTTTTGCCCTCCGGGGCCGCGATCCAGGACACGTTCGGCTATCAGGTGATTCACCGCATCCCTCACAGGAGTCAGGCTGATTCCCAGTTTCCCCGCCACATCTCTCAGAATAAGCCGCTCTCCAGGCTTGAACGCACCGGAAAGCAATGCGTTCTTCATGGCGAGATAAGCAAGATCAGATAAATTATTTTTCTCAAGCGGCAAGAGCGGAGCAAACATAGGGACCGGGAATGATTGGAAAGTTGCTGCAATGTTAACCGATTTGTGGACAAACATATTTAATTTATTTGTTGTTTGTTATAACAAACTTCGATAGAATTCGGAAATGTGGAAACGACACGACAACAATCCACTCTTTCAGGAGACAACTTATGAAACGAATAAACATTGCAGCATGGGTGCTGTCGGCGGTCGCCGCGATCTATGTCCCTGCTGTGGCGGCCGAAGGCTTCCCGCAGAAAGATATACAGTTCGTCATTCCATGGAATGCGGGCGGGTCAAATGATATTGCTGCACGACAATTGCAAAAGATCGTTGCCGATCAATCCGGGGTGTCCCTGATTGTGGAGAATGTACCCGGCGCGACGGGTTCAATCGGAATGACCAAAGTTGCCCGGGCGGCACCCGACGGCTACATGGTCGGCATGGGCACAAGTTCGACCCTTGCCCAGATCTCGCAAAAACTGACGACACTGACCAATGATCAATTTGTTCCCATTGCAAGAGTCTCGGTTGATCCCTTGATGCTTCTGGTGCCGACCAACAGCGGGCCGCAGGATCTGAAGGCCTTTCTGGCACACGTAAAGGACAATCCAGGGAAAGTGTCTATCGGCACACCCGGGTCTCATAATTTGAATCACATATTTGCGCAGATGACTGCACGTGCAGCTCAGGCGCCGTACATCAATGTGCCTTATACCGGTGGCGCCAAGGTGATCGCAGATCTTGCCGGTAAGCAGATCTCCGCAGCAGTGCTCAAACCATCAGAGAGCAAGCCGCAGATTGACGCGGGGAACGTTAAGCCGATTGCCGTTTTTGCCAACGAGCGGCTGGCTATCATGCCCGATGTGCCGACGTTCAAGGAAATGGGATATGACGTCTTTCCATACGGACCGCTAGTGCAAATGGCCTATATCGTTGCCCCGGCTAAAACGCCCGAGCCGGTGCGTACGAAGCTGATTGAATTGTTCTCCAATGCAATAGAAAGTGACCAGTTCAAGACTTTTGCCGATCGCAACGGCGTCATCATCAGTCCGCTCAAGGGCGATGGCCTGACCCGGGAAATCAATGCAGTCCAGAAGACGCTGGATAGCGCCAGCGAAAAAGTATTTAACAAAGCGGAAGACAAGAAATGAGTGTAATCAAAAAGGTAACTTGCCATGTTGTCAGCGCGCCGATCGCACGGCCCTTTACGTCGTCGCGGGGCTGGCTTTATAAAACGCGCGGCTCGTGCATCGTTGAAATAGAAACGCAGGACGGTACGATCGGCTGGGGTGAATGCTATGGCCCCTCGCAGGTCGCACGCAGTTTTATCGATACGCAATTTGCGCCACGTATTATTGGCCGCGATGCGTTTGACGTAGAAGTGATATGGGAAGACCTTTATAACCGAATCAAAGACTATGGCGCCAAAGGCATGGCAATAGCAGCGATGAGCGGTATTGATATCGCGCTTTGGGATATTATCGGTAAAATCTGCGGCAAGCCGGTACACAAGCTGATCGGCGGCGCTTTCCGCGACACGGTGACCGCTTATGCCACTGGACTATATTTTATCGATATGGATCGATTGGTCGAAGAGGCGGTCGAGGAAGCCCTGGAGTATAAGCATGGCGGCTTTTCCGCTATCAAGATGAAAATCGGTCTTGGCTCGCCCAAGCTTGATCTGGCTCGGGTTGAAGCCGTGCGTAAGGCAATTGGCGACGACATCCGGTTGATGGTCGATGCCAACCACTGTTTCACGGTTCCTGCAGCAATCAGGCTGGGAAGAGAACTGGAGAAACTGGACGTGGAATGGTTTGAAGAACCTATTTCTCCAGAAGACCTTGACGGCTATGTTCAGGTGACACAAGCCCTGGATATGGCCGTAGCCGGCGGGGAGAACGAGTACACGCGGTGGGGGTTCCGGGATATTGTCAGTCGCAAGGCAATGGATATCATCCAGCCCGATATATGCGCTGCCGGTGGTTTTAGCGAGTGCAGGAAAATTGCCGCTTTGGCTACCGCCCACGGGGTAGAGTGCGTGCCCATGCATGGGGGTCTGTTATTGGCGTGGCTGCTACGCTGCACTTCATCGCGGCACTGCCGGATCAGCCTCCAAGTTTCAGGCCGATGCCACCCCTTTTTGAATTCGAGCAATGCGAAAATCCGTTTCGGGATCATCTGGCTACTGAGCCCATCGTATTGCGTAACGGCTCGGTCTCTATCCCGACCAAACCAGGCCTTGGCATCGACATTGACCGTAGCATTCTTGAAAAATACGCGGTTTGAACAGCATGCGGTTTATCACATTTGAGCACGCTGGTCGTGCCCGCGCAGGTGTCATCATAACGCGGAGGCGGGACCAGGACGCAGTTGACTATGTTGTGGATGGAGCGCATCCACTCAGGCCTGCGGTACTGCAGGACCGGCAACCGACCATACTGGACTGGATCAGCTACGGTCTGCAGGCCCTGGCGCGCGGCTGGCGTCCGAGTTGATCAACGATCAGTGCCTGTTGCCCCTGTCAGCAGTGAAAATCCTGGCGCCGCTATCCAATCCAGGGAAGATTGTGGGCGCCGCCTTCAACTATCGTGACGGATTGTTGCAAACCAAACGGGCGCCACCGGAGCAGCCGGTCATCTTTATTAAATCGGCCAGCACCATTATCGGGCCGGAAGATATGATCCGGATCAATCCGGCCAACCACGTTACCTATGAAGCAGAACTGGCCGTGATTATTGGCAAACAGGCGTTGAAAATAGACCGCAGCGAAGTGTCAGACTATATCTGTGGCTATACTATTTTCAACGATGTCAGCGTGACAAATTATGTCAAACATGATGGCGGTTTCGTGCGAGGAAAAAACCAGAGGACATCCGGACCGATGGGACCCTGGATACTCCCGGCCGACGCCATCGCCGACCCGCATGACTTGGCCATCACGCTTGATGCCGATGGCACGCGCCTGCAGGATTCAAATACCAGCCAGATGCTGTTTCGCATTGACGAGCTTGTTGAGTTTATCTCAGCGCAAATGCCTTTGGAACCCGGCGACGTTATTGCGACCGGCACGCCTGCAGGGGTTGCTGCCAATCATGAACCGCCCGCTTGGTTGGTTCCGGGAATGTGTCTGTCCATCAGCATAGAAAAATTGGGCGTGCTGCGTAACGAAGTAGAAAGGGAGCATCACGATGCCTGAAAAAAATAAATATACCGTGTTATTGACAAACGACATTCTGGCAGAGGAAGCGCAGCGGCTTCGGCAGCACGCCAACGTCATTGTCGCTCCGCAAACCGATCCTGATACCTTGCGGCATCTGGTGGCCGATGCGGATGCATTGATTGTGCGTGCAAAGCTTCCCGATGATATTTTTGATCATCAGACCAGGCTTAAAGGGGTCGTCAGGCATGGCGTGGGCCTGGACATGATACCGATGGATAAAGCGTGCATTCATAAAATACCGGTGGCCAATATCCCTGGATGCAACACCAGCTCCGTTGTCGAGTATTGCATTGCGGCCATGATGCTTGTCCGACGGCAGGTCGACATGCAGCGCATCCAGAATAGCGGATCAGACTGGCAGCCCAAGCGGGCGTTGGCGGATCAAATGGGCGAACTGGGCGGATTGACGCTGGGAATTGTAGGCGTTGGCGCAATCGGCAGTACGCTGGCCAAGGTAGCGACAGCGCTGGGGATGAAGGTGATCGGTCTATCCAGGCGCAAAGAGAGCTTGCCAGACGGGATTGAGTACGCCGAGAAGCAAGTGCTTTTTTCGCAGGCCGATATTGTCGTTCTATCGTGCCCCCTGAATGCGGACACGATCGGGCTGGCCGATACGGCTGAGTTCAACAGCATGAAAACGTCTGGCATAGTCATCAATGTTTCGCGTGGACCGGTCATTAACACAGCCGCATTAATGGATGCATTACGCGATGGAAAAATTGCCGCTGCTGTGCTGGATGTGCACGATGTACAACCGGTTAAGCCTGGCATTTACCCAGCCGAACAGAAAAACTTGTATCTAACGCCTCATATCGCTGGCATTACAACAGCCAGCATGAAAAGAATGAGCCAGGGGTCGGTTGACGAAGTCCTGCGCTTGTTACAGGGCATCGATTTGCCAATCTGGTTAATCCAGAAATCTATAACTAATTCATTTGCAAAGGTTCGAGATGAAAATTTCCAGTATTCAGGCCCATCCTATTTCCTTTCCTGTTCCTGAAGACAAATCCGTGCGCTTGGGCATAGGCAGAAGTGTAAAACGCGACGCCGTGCTGCTGCGTGTACAAACAGACGAAGGACTAACAGGATGGGGCGAAGCGCATCATGGCCGATGCCCCGGCGCCATCGCGCGGCTCATTGACACCACGCTGGCGGAGTTGGTCGTGGGAATGGATCCGATGGATGTCTCGGGAGTATGGTCAAAAGTGCATAAAATGCAAATATCCAGCCACGGTATGGGCGCTGCTGCTGCACTGGCGCTAAGCGGGCTCGACTTGGCGCTATGGGATATTCGATGTCAGGTTGCGGGATTGCCCTTGCATACTCTTATCGGCGGTAAACAAAAACCCATCAAGGCATATGCGGGGGGCATATCCCTGGGCTGGCAGGCTCCCGAGGCGCTTGCCGACGAGGCTGCGGGCTATGTCAGCCAGGGTTACCGGGCATTGAAGCTTCGGGTGGGAGACAATATCGAACGCGATATCGCCCGCGTGACTGCAGTGCGCAAGGGCGTGGGCGACCAAATTGATATATTGGTAGACGCCAATACCAATTACACACTGGACGATGTACGTCGCGTCATGCCCTTCTATGACGACCTTAAGGTAGGCTGGCTTGAAGAGCCGTTCCCTGCCCATGATCTAGGGTTATACCGCCGCGCGTCGCAACTTGGACGAACCCCGCTGGCCGCAGGTGAAAACCACTACACCCGTTATGAGTTTGAGCCGATACTTGAAGCTCAAGTGCTGGGTTTTGTACAACCGGATCTGTCCAAGGCAGGCGGGATTACCGAATCACTAAAAATAGCCGCGATGGCCAGTAGTCACCGTTTAAGCGTGAATCCCCATACCTCTGCCACGGCCATAAACATGGCCACTTCAATCAGCTATATGTGCGCAATTGACAATCCTGGCTATTTTGAGGCTGATCTTACTGCTTACAATCCATTCCGTGATCAGCTCACCGATAAACCGCCTTATGTGCTGGATGCCGAGGGCTGCGTGACCGCCGGCGATGGCGTAGGTATCGGATTGGTCATTGACGAAAAATTTGTTGCTGCCCATCCCCTGATAGACGGACCATGTTATGTCTAGTCGGTCATTTAGGTGAGAAAAGAAATGATATATAAGATAAGAGACTTCTAAACTTCGGTGATCATTGTGCGGTCTCACTGTTCATATCTCTTTTTGATGAAATAGAGAGTGCGAACATATGAACTATATGCTTGGCAACACATCTTGCGCGGCGGCGTCGATCAGATTCGTAGAATGACAGATTATCAATGAGCATTTTTAAAAAAGACGAAGGCATGCGGTGGCAATGTCTATCCTGACTAGATAGAACCAAAAGTGCGGACTTCGCTTGCCCTCGGTCCCTTACACGCTCCACGCCGCCTTGGTCGCCAGCGCACATTCATGCATCACCGTTAACGCACGTTGTGTCGTATCAACGCCCATCACGAACGGATTGGGCTCGCCCTTTTTCATTTGCGCCAGTTTGACATCGGCCAGGTCCATGCCGCTGTGGTTGGACAAGAACACGTCAATGTTCTGTTTGCTTGCCATATCACGCACCCGGTCAGTCGCGTCAATATACGCCTGCAGGCGTTCCATGCGGTTGGGCTGCTTGCCAAAGTTGAATGACGTGCCACCCCACAGGAAGGCGCGGTGGCTTTGGCTGCCGTTTTTTACGTCAAACGCCACTGAGATCGTGCCCATGGTATGGCCCGGTGTCATCACGATGTCGACCGTGGTGTCGCCCAGTGTCAGCTTGGCGCCGTCTTCTACGACTACATCTCGCTTGGGTGGACGCCCCCAGCTGGGCACTTCGAACTCCAGCTTGGTTTCCATCATGGTCCAGTCAGCTTCGCTGGCAATGATTTTCGGCTGAAAATGCTCTACCAGGTAATTGGCGCCGCCGTAGTGGTCGCCATGGCCGTGCGTGATGACGACCATCTTGATCTGTGCAGGGTCCAGCCCCAGCTTGCGCATGCCGGCGACGATCACATTTTCGGCATCATCAGCATTGTTCATTGCATCGATCAGGATGATGCCGTCGGATGTGGTAATGGCCCAGGCACTTACCCATTTGCCGCCAACGAAATACAGGTTATCGAAAGCCTGACCTGGCGGGGGCGCGGGTTGCGCCATGAGTTCTTCGATCGATGGGCCTTTTTTGGCGCTGGCCGGCAATGCCACGTTACCCAGCTTCAGTAACTGTTTGAGATCGCTGCCGGCTGCAGTACGCGCTGCAGCCAGGTGGCGCTGCACATCAGGCGACTGGGCTGCAGCAGGCGAAATGTTTAACGCATAGGTTGCGCAGCAGGCGCATCCGGCCGCCAGAAAGTAACGTCTGCCAGACGATGCGACCGCATCATCGCTGGTGTTGTCACTGTTGTTAATCCATGACCTGAATAGCCGCATTAGAGTCTCCTGTTATTAGTGTTTGAGCTAACGTGCTGCACGACGCAGGCTTGCGGCGCCAGTCAATTATAGACAGATCACGGCCGCTCATGAAGCTACGTTAAATTTTTCAACGTCTTGCCGAATGAAGCATTGGCGCACAAAGGCAGCTAGGACCGCAAACCGGCACCCGCTTTCCGTTGATTAAAATAACGTCAAGGCGATCATCATGCACGTGGCCGCCCAAGGTTTGGTCGCTATAATGTGTGGATATTTCCAACCCATTCGCAGTTCATAATCTATAGGGATTCATTTGATGAGTAAAGCCGCAATCGTCGCTGGTGTTGTTATTGCTGCCGGTGCAGTCTGGACCGGATCAAGCTGGTATCTGGGTACGCAGATCCAGCAACGGGTTGACGACTATCTGGTTAAAGCCAACGACTATCTGAAAAAAGAAGGCGACGGACGAATGAGTATGGAAGTGGTCAGTTATGACAAGGGCGTTTTCTCGTCCGACGCGGTATATAAACTCAATATGAACTTGCCGGAAATGTCGGCCCTGCCCAAGGAAGTCCTGCTCAACAGCCATATCGAACACGGGCCGATATCGCTCACCGCCTTGTCGCGGGGTGAATTTGTCACCGGATATGCAACCGCGTCTACCACGCTGGTCAACGATGAAAAGACCAAGCCACTGTATGACGCGGCTGGCGGTAAAGAGCCTTACGTACAAAACGATAGCATTGATTTCTCTGGAAACGTGCATTCCTCCGCCAAATTGGCGGCACTGGATGCGACCTTTGGAGAGGGCACCGTCAAGTCTCAGCCGGTAACGGTAACGTCGTTCGTAGACAAGGACTTTACCAAGCTTGACATGACGTTCGATCTTCCCGAGGTGAGCCTGACTGACTATGCCAAAGTTGATTTTTCCATGAAGAACGTGACGGGGCAGGCCAGTTCCAGCAAAACCGCTTCCGGCCTGTTCGTGGGCCCGGGCAAAATGAGTATCGGCATGCTTGAGATCAAGCCGAAGAACGATAAAACAGTGTCAATCGCCGATTTCAAGATCGATGCGAAAACGGAAGAAGTGGATGATTTCCTGAACCTGAACGTCGGCTACGATCTTGGCAAGGTGCTGGTTGACAATGTTGATTTTGGCGCCATCAAGTTGAACGTCGCCTTTGAACATCTTGATCGCCAGGCGGTGAATAAATTCAGGCAGCAGGCCGCAACGCTCAATATCACGCCAGACAATGTTGAGCAGCAGGGCGAGAAAATTGAACAGTATTACGCAGAACTGTTTACCAATCTGATACGCAACAAACTGCAAGTGCGTGTGTCGCCTTTTGCGTGGAAAACAGCTGGCGGCGAAGGTTCAATAGAGGCCTCTGCCAATTTTGATGGCACCGGCCAGCCCGATGGAACGACTGTGGAAGATGATCTGTTTCTGGCCAAGTCGCTCAAGAAGGTGGATTTTGGGCTGAAGGTCGATACCAAGCTGATCCGTGATGTGGTATCTGCCGGTACCCAGATCAGCGGTGTAAAAGATAAGGATGCGGCCGACAAACAAGGGGATGATCTTGCCAGCATGGCAGGGATGATGGCACAGATGTCAGGCCTCGGCAAACTCGATAACGGTGTGATCAGCAGCGATATCGCTTACGATGCAACCGCGAAGCCAGAAGAACAAATCACGCTGAATGCAGAAAAAATGAGCGTGCAGGAACTGGCCGCTAAAGCGGGTTCTGCCGTCTCTGGTGCACCCCGCTGATTGACTGTGATTAACCGGGGCCATTCCGGTGATCCGGGGCTGGCTGGATACTAGCCTGCTTTAGGCCCCCAGATTGAGCCCGTCAAGGTGCTTTCCTCGCCTGACGGGTTATTGGTCCGTCTGCTGCTCCGCCTTTGCAATAACCTTGATCTCGAAGTCAAAGCCGTAGAGCCAGGTAACGCCCACGGCTGTCAGCGTGGGATAAGGGGCCTGGCCCCAATACTCGGGCACCACTTTCCAGATGGTTTCGAATGTTGCTTGCGGATCGACCATAAAGACCGTCACGTCAATCACATCGTCAAAACTGCTGCCTGCCGCCTTCAGAATACCATTCAGGTTTTCAAATGCGCGGCGCACCTGTGCTTCCAGAGCCGGTTCTGGTGACCCATCTTCCCGGCTGCCGACCTGTCCCGAAACGAACAGGAAGCCATTGGCCCGAATTGCTGGTGAATAGTGATTTTTGTCATACAGTGCCTGGCGCCCAGGCGGAAAAACGACGTCGCGTTTTGTCATAGCTTCTCTCCATGAATGAGTCTGGCAGACTCGATATCTACAATGAAGTGATTCTATGGTTTCCGGTTTTATGGATAAACAGGCGATACTGTCCATCACTGTTTGTAAAATACAAACAATCCTATATCTGGGAACACCTATGGACCGATTTGATGCGATGTGGGCATTTGCCCGAGTGGTGGAAACCGGTAGCTTTACCAAGGCGGCAGAGACGCTGCATATGAGCCGAACTACCGTCACGCAGTTGGTGCAGCAGCTGGAGGCGCGCCTGCGTGTCCGCCTGCTTAACCGGACCACACGCAAGGTTAACGTGACCGCCGATGGCGCTGCCTACTACGAGCGCGTGATCAGGCTGCTGGCCGATATGGACGATGCAGAAACCAGCCTGTCCAGCGCAGCAGCATTGCCGCGGGGGCGGCTGCGAGTTGATGTGCCCAGTCCGTTTGCGCGCATGGTACTGGTGCCGGCGCTGCCGGCATTCCATGCCCGGTATCCGGACATTCAACTGGATATGGGCGTGAGCGACCGGGTGGTGGATCTGATTGATGACAATGTCGATTGTGTTGTCCGTGGCGGCGAACTCACTGATCTGTCCCTGATGGCAAGGCATATAGGTGATTTGCAGCTTGGCATGTATGCCGCGCCGGATTATCTGGCACGCTCTGGCGTACCGCAGCATCCCCAGGAGCTGAATACGCCGGATCATCACGTCGTGGCCTTCCTGTGGGCCCGCAGCGGAAAGGCGCTGTCGCCCACCATGCGCTATCGCGATGAACGCGTCACCATACAGAGCAAATACATTCTTTCGGTTGACGATGGCAATGCCTACCTGGCTGCCGGTCTGGCCGGCCTGGGGGCGCTTTGGCTGCCTGATTACATGTCCCGCGAGCATGTGGCAACGGGGCAGTTGATTCCCCTGTTGCAGCAATGGGAGCTGGATCCGATGCCCATGTATGTCGCTTATCCGCCCAATCGGCATGTTAGTGCGAAGCTGCGCGTGTTTATTGACTGGGTGGCACAACTTATGGAAGTGCACGCGCCCGTCGCGCAACGCAAAGTGCAATAAGCACAGACGCTTTCTGCAAGACACCAACCGGCGCACCTGGTCTTGGCGAGGTGAACAAAAAATTGCTTGAATCATTTTGATATTTCCAATATTATTGAAATATGGAAACTAAAACTGCTATCGCCGCTCTTGCTGCCCTTGCCCAGGAATCTCGCCTCATGGTGTTTCGGCTGTTGATACAGGCCGGCCCTGCTGGCATGGCAGCCGGGAAAATCAGTGAGGCCGTGGGCATTCCGCCTTCATCCTTGTCTTTTCATCTGAAGGAACTCTCGCATGCCGGCATGATTGCGTCGCGGCAGGAGGGCCGGTCTGTCATCTATACGGCAGAGTATGCAAGGGCAGCCAGCCTGGTTGCCTTTCTGACAGAGAACTGCTGCAGTGGACAAGACTGCGATTTGTCCTGTGTGCAAACTGAAAATACGACGGTGGCTGAATGAGAACCCGCAGCATTATTGACGTTGATTACCTGCCTGCATTGGACCCGGCCTTCGCACTGAGCAGACCTGCTTTGGGCCTGGCGCCAGACACTCCGCCCCTGCGCATCCTGCTGTTGTATGGCTCATTGCGCTCTCGCTCTTTTTCCCGTCTGGCCGTGGAAGAAGCGGCGCGTATTTTGCAGTTTTTCGGCGCTGAAACCCGGATTTTTGATCCCTCGGATTTACCCTTGCCGGATCAGGTAAAAAATGATGACCATCCCGCCGTCAAGGAGTTACGAGAACTCTCAATGTGGTCAGAAGGCCAGGTCTGGTGCAGCCCGGAAAGGCATGGCCAGATCACGGGGATCATGAAGGCACAGATAGACCACCTGCCTCTGGAAATGGGCGGCATCAGACCTACCCAGGGGCGCACATTGGCTGTCATGCAGGTATCGGGCGGTTCCCAAAGTTTCAATGCGGTGAACACCCTGCGTTTGCTTGGCCGATGGATGCGCATGTTCACCATTCCCAATCAGTCCAGCGTGGCCAAAGCCTATCAGGAGTTTGACGAGGACGGGCGTATGAAGCCCTCGCCATATTACGACCGTATTGTCGATGTTATGGAAGAGCTGCTGCGCTTTACCGCATTGCTGCGCCCGCATCAGGATGCATTGACCGACCGATATTCCGAACGAAAAGCCAGTGGCCGGGTCATTGACCCTGCCAAAGATCTTTCATCCATTGCCATTAGCCCTCAAATTCAAGCTGAGCGAGAAACGTCATGACCCAGAGAACCTATAACGTGCTTATTCTGTGCACAGGCAATTCCGCCCGTAGCATCATGGCCGAAGCCCTTATCAATACGATGGGGCAGGGACGGTTCAATGCCTTCAGTGCAGGTAGTCATCCCACCGGTAAGGTCAATCCCTTTGCTGTCGAAAAAACAGAATCAATCGGCTATCCCGCTGAGAAGTTGCGCAGTAAAAGCTGGGATGAATTTGCAATGGCTGATTCGCCCATCATGGATTTTGTCATTACCGTATGCGATAACGCCGCAGGCGAGGTCTGCCCCGTCTGGCCCGGGAAGCCCATTACTGCGCATTGGGGATTTGAGGATCCGGCAGCAGTAGAGGGGTCTGATGAAGAAAAAAGACAGGCGTTTGATAAAGTTTTTCGCAACATCATGAATCGTGTCCGTCTTTTTGTTAGCCTGCCCTTGCATATTCTGGATCAGACAGCAATCAAGCACGAACTGACCAAAATCGGTACCAGCGAGACGGCATGAGTGCGTCGACTAAGGCAGAGCCTCGTCCCGCGATCAGTGTTTTTGAGCGCTACCTGACGCTCTGGGTGGCGCTGTGCATTGTGGTCGGCGTGTTGCTGGGCCAGGGCCTGCCCGATGTCTTTCGCACTATTGGCGCCATGGAAGTGGCCCAGGTCAATCTGCCTGTCGGCGTGCTGATCTGGGTCATGATTATCCCGATGCTGGTAAAGATTGACTTTTCTGCCCTGAACCAGGTCACCAAACACTGGCGCGGTATTGGTATTACGCTATTTATAAACTGGGCCGTCAAGCCGTTTACCATGGCATTTCTCGGTTGGCTTTTTGTGCGGCATGTCTTTGCGCCTTACCTGCCGGCAGACCAGCTTGACAGCTACATTGCCGGGCTGATTCTGCTGGCCGCCGCGCCGTGTACGGCAATGGTCTTTGTGTGGAGTCGCCTGACCCAGGGTGACCCGTATTTCACGTTATCCCAGGTGGCGCTAAATGACGCAATCATGATTGTGGCATTTGCTCCGATTGTGGGTCTGCTGCTCGGCCTGTCTTCCATTACCGTGCCCTGGGATACCTTACTGGTTTCGGTGGTGCTGTATATTATCGTGCCGGTTATCCTGGCGCAGGTCTGGCGCCGCTGGCTTCTTAACAGGGGGCAGGCTGCCTACGAACGGGCCATGGACATTATCGGGCCCTGGTCCATTGTGGCGCTGTTGTTCACGCTGGTGCTGCTGTTTGCCTTTCAGGGCAAGGCTATTCTGGCGCAGCCGCTGGTCATTGTAATGCTGGCAGTACCGATTCTGATCCAGGTGTTTTTCAATTCCGGACTGGCGTACTGGCTGAATAAAAAGGCTGGCGAAACCCATGCAGTTGCCTGTCCGTCGGCCCTCATTGGCGCCAGTAATTTCTTTGAACTGGCGGTTGCGGCGGCCATCAGCCTGTTCGGGTTGCGCTCAGGCGCGGCTTTGGCCACGGTCGTGGGCGTACTGGTCGAGGTACCCGTCATGCTGTTGGTTGTGCGCATCGTGAACCAGACAAAACACTGGTACGAGCAAAAATAGTGTTAAATTTCCAATCAGCGCGTTGCCCATGTTGGGTACGCGCTGACCGGGTCTGATCAGCTGGTCCGGCCGTCAATCTGATAGCCCGCTGATACCCGCGTGAACGGTAGCAAGGATCCATTCCCATGGCATTAAAACTGGCCCTCCCTGGACAAACAAGGGAATGGGATCGTCATCTGATGGCGGTTATTGCTTCGCTTGGCCTGACACAAATTATTGGCTACGGCACCCTGTACTATGCCTTCAGTATTCTTGCGTCCGATATGGCCGCAGATCTGGAGTGGTCGGTTGAATGGGTTTTCGGTGTGCTGTCTGCGGCCCTGCTCGCAGGCGGCTTGATGGCGCCCTGGATAGGCATCTGGATAGATCGGTTCGGCGCCGGACGGGTCATGACGCTGGGCTCAGGCCTGGCCGCCCTGGCGCTCATTGCATGCGCAACAGCCACGAATAATATCGTATTTGTGATTGCCCTGATCGCGGTTGAAATAACCGCGAATTTGGTGCAGTACGCGGCAGCGTTTGCGCTCCTGGTGCAAAAATATCCGCTAACGGCCCAGCGCAGCATTACATACCTGACGCTGATCGGCGGTTTTGCCTCCACTATTTTCTGGCCCATAACAACAGCGTTGCATGCGCAGCTATCGTGGCAAAACGTTTATTATATTTTTGCGGCCATCAATCTGCTGGTGTGCCTGCCCATTCACGCCTGGCTGGCGCGTGGTGCCCGCCAAGGCAAAGCCACAACGGACACCGAAGTCAAAGTCTTGCCAGCCGACTGGCAGGCCCAGCCCGGCACACCGGCTTTGTATTGATGGTGATTGCGTTTGCGTTGCAATCGCTGGTGGCATCTGCCATATTGGTGCACATGGTGCCGCTGCTATCGGGCCTGGGGCTGGGCGCAACGGCGGCCTGGTAGGTACGCTCTTTGGCCCCGCCCAGGTACTCAGTCGGCTCACCAATATGGTGTTTGGCGGGAATCTGTCGCCCGTGACGCTTGCCACCATCGCCTCTGCGCTCATGTGTGCCGCGATTGGCGTGCTCAACAGCACTGCACCCAGTATTGCCGGGGCGATCACTTTTGCAATTTTATTCGGCCTGGGCAACGGCTTGTTCAGTATCGTTGCAGGCACCTTGCCACTGGTGCTATTTGGCAGTCAGGGCTATGGCAGATTACAGGGAAAAATCACCTCCGCACGTTTGACCGTTTCGGCCGTTGCGCCGTTCGCCCTGGCCTTCGGAATGACCAATATCGGCATTCACTGGGCGCTGGCAATCACCATGGCTTTGGGCGCGGGGGCGATTGTTGCGTACGTGCTGATCAGGCGGCTGGTGTCCAGGGTGCGATGACACGGTTGATTGGTCGATAGCTTTACATAGTACTTTCAGACAAATCTAGTTCCTGGGCAGAAGAGGGCTCGGTAGCACATTGTGCCTCTGCGGGCACGGACATCGGGGTGCGCGTGCTATCAGGCAAGTCGGGAATCTTCGTACGACCCGCCTGCCTGGCGACCGAAGATACATCCATGAGGGGGATCAGATCAAGATAATTTTTCATTGTGTTGAGCATACTGAAACGGTGCTATCCCTGCAATTGGGTTAATAATACGGCAGCGCCACCCCCTGCCTCTAGGGCGTGGCGGGTTCGCCGATGCCGCTCTGAAGTGATGTGGATGTCAAGTGGTATTCTTCGGGTGACGGCTGTTCGGTGCCATCAAAAGCAATCCGAAAGGTGGCCCCCGGATTGGCCGCATCGACCGATATGGTCCAGCCATGCGCCAGGGCAATCTGCTGACAAATGGCCAGTCCTAATCCTGATCGGCCCTCGCTGTCTGCCCCTCGCCAGAAACGAAGAAATATCTTGGGCAGATCGTTCTGATCTATGCCTGGTCCGTAATCTCGCACGGTAAGTCCGTTCTCATCATGCAGAACCTGTACGGTGGTGCCGGGCGGCGCATGCTGAATGGCGTTCTCCAGCAGATTGCGTATGAGGATGGCCAGTGCTGCACGGTCGGCCTTGATCAGAATCGGTTGGACCAGCGCATTGGTATTGATCGCCACATCACGGCTGTCGGCCAGCCGGTCTAGTTTGACGATCGCATCTGCCACCACCACGGTCGGGTCCGTTTCGGCCATGATGTAATTATGAGATTCGCTGCATTCGGCCAGTTGCAATAACTGTTGAATCTGGCGTGACATGGCGTCGATATCGGCAAGCAGTTGTGCTCGGTCGCTTGAGTCACCCAGTTCGACCGTGCCACGCATCAGTGCCAGCGGCGTTTTAAGTTCGTGCGCAGTGGTGGCCAGAAATTCCTGCTGAACGCGATACCCGTTGGCCAGTCTATCAAGGGCGCCATTAAATGCAGTGATCAGGGGCACCAGCTCGCAGGGCAGACTTTCGGTCGCCAGTCTGGCTTGCAGGTTCCTGGGTGTGATACGCGATGCGGCCAGTGATACCTTTTGTACCGGTTTTACCAGGCGATAGATGGTGCATAGTACGATGGCACTGAAAATCAACAAGGCAACGATGGTCATGATCAGTGTTGTGAGGCGTACGGTACCGCCGTCATTCTGGGTCAGCGCCTGCTGAAAGCGCTCACTGCGGGCAACCTGCACATAATATTGCGGACCAGGCCTGTTGAGTGCGAATGTAGCCACATGGAGTAAATTGCCGTCCGGTGCCAGGTTAAATCTCTTTAACTGCGGGTTAAAAGGCTGTCCGGCGGCGGCAAACGGATGGGCACCATCGTCTGATGCCAGCAGCACTTTACCCTGTGCATCAACAACGCGATAGATGACGTCATCTTTCAGAACCTCGAAAACGCTGGATAAGCCAGGATTTACGTTCACTGCAATTGGCCTGTCGGCAGCGTCAAAGACCAGTCCACCGCTCAGTTGACGTTCATTTCCGACAAAATCAGCTTCCAGCATTACGCGTGGAAAATAGGTAATGACTACGTGAGATAGAATCGCGACAAATGCTGTTGTGAGAATCAGTGCAATGGTGCTGGCAAAAAGCAGTTTTCCTGTCAGGCTATTGAGCTTCATCATCCGCCTTTTGAAGCGCAAAGCCTTTGCCGCGCAGATTTACGATTTGCGTTAAGGACCCGGCCGCCAGAATTTTGCGACGCAGACGGTGTACCGCGACATCCAGTGCGTTGGGTGTAACCCCTTCTCCCAAACCCCACCCGGCCGCCTCAAGACGGCTTCGCTGTACTACCTGGCCTGCCGCCTGCACCAATGCCAGCAGGATCTGCAGTTCTGCCGGAGCCAGAGGCGTCGACACGTTCCCGTAGTTCATGCAGCCGCGCGCGGTGTGTACGGAAATACCGGCAAAAGTCGGTTCAAGGCTTGTCAATATAAGCGGCCGACGCAGCAGTGCGCGCACCCGGGCGACCAGTTCCTCTAGCGAAAAGGGCTTGGGAAGATAGTCGTCTGCCCCGGACTCCAGTCCTTCAATGCGGTCATGGATGGCATCCCTTGCCGTGACCATCAGGCAGGGCGTTGCATTGCCATCGGCACGCAAGCGCCTGACCAGGTTAAGGCCATCGCCGTCCGGCACACTGCGATCAATCACGAATACGCCGTATATGCCGGGTGTCATGGCCGGCCAGACGGAGTCCAGGCGTTCGAAAACGTCCGCTTCAATACCGGCAGTTGCCAGGGCTTTGCACATGAGCACAGCCATGCGTGGGTTGTCTTCGAGGATTGCAATACGGTTAGATGACATGTCTTCTTCAGAATCTATACAGGTAGCCCATTCGGAGAGATGGAGAGGTACTGCGTCGAACCAGCGGACTGTCGGTTACGCCGGACCCCCACCGCTGTACCCCAACATCCAGGAACAGATTCTGATGTCTGGTGAGGGTGTAATCTATTCTGATGCCGGCGTTAATATTGGTGCTGGATTTTCCTTCGTAACGGGCGCGCTCAGCCGTGACTTCGCTGTCTTTGACACCAAAGTAGTAATCCACATCCTTGCTATCGGACCACTGAATACCGGCGTAAGGCGTGATATGAATCCGATTGGTCGCGGCGAAAGAACGTTCCACTGCCAGTTTAA
Organism: Advenella kashmirensis WT001; assembly: GCF_000219915.2. NCBI lineage: Bacteria > Pseudomonadati > Pseudomonadota > Betaproteobacteria > Burkholderiales > Alcaligenaceae > Advenella > Advenella kashmirensis. The sequence goes on from NC_017964.1 coordinate 66,821, forward strand.
TACGATTACCCTTGCTCTTGCCCACAGCGCGCATCCATTCGAGCGAAACGTCGGCAACGCCGCTATGCCATGTGCTGGCCAGTCCCAGCCATAATCCGCCTTCGCGCTTGTCCATACCCGAAAGGTAGGACGAGTCAGATGATTTATAACCATCGCCCAAAGCGTATCTGGCCCGGATTGAAAAATCAACCGGGCCGGCAGACGGCAGTTTGGCGTCGAAGGTCGTGCCGAAAAATCGTACGTATCGATTCTGAAATCCCAGCAGGGGGATGGCGCTGGTTTCATTTCCCACGTCGCGATACGGACTACGCTCAAAGCCGATTCCGGCACCCAGACTCCATTGCGATTCGTTTTCCTGCGGATACTCAGGGATTCGCAGGCCTTCGGCCTGAGCCATTGTCGGGCCGACGCAGGCCAGCAAAGCGGCTGTCAATATTCGTCTTGTGCGAGTGTTTCGCGGTTGCATATATTTCCCCTGATCAACTTGGAGTGCAGATTGTCTGGCTATTTCTATTACCCAATCCTTACTGCAGGAAAAAAAATTGCAACAGGCTTGCACGTGTCAGGCCCGATTCCAAGGGTGTGTGTCAACGGCGACTTATTTCTTTGTGACCAATTTATTGAAAACCACGAGTCAATACAATCCTTACCCCGTCGTGGACCCTTAACTTGCGGCAAATAAAAATCCGGACAAGCCAATTCGGTTCATGCGCCATGGTCGTTTGCGGGCGAGTTTCGCAACAGGCCTGGCCTGCAGCAGGTATATGCTTTATACCGGCTGATTCGCGCATCGAGCCATGCCAGTGCGACACGCAAAATGAAATAATATTGCAATTGAAATTTAACCTTTCTTGACTCTTTGATAGAAATGTAGTTACTATTTTCACCAGATCTTTATGCTAAACGAAATTTTGTCCTGGCTGTCAGGCCGAATTAACCCACTCTAAGTGCACGAGGAGCTGTGGTGAGTCATGTTATTGATCGTCTCAAATATTTCATTCGCAATAAAAACGAATTTTCAGATGGACACGGGAACCTCGTAAACGAAGACCGGTCCTGGGAACAGGCTTATCGTGATCGATGGCAGCACGATAAGATTGTCCGTTCCACTCACGGTGTCAATTGCACGGGTTCCTGTTCCTGGAAGATCTATGTAAAAGGTGGCATCGTCACCTGGGAAACGCAACAGACCGATTACCCAAGAACCCGGCCGGACATGCCCAATCATGAGCCGCGCGGCTGTTCGCGGGGCGCCTCTTATTCCTGGTATCTATACAGCGCCAATCGCATCAAATACCCGATGCTGCGCGGCAGACTTGCGCGGATGTGGCGTGAAGCGCGCAAAACGATGGCGCCGCTGCAAGCCTGGGAGTCTATTTGCACCAATCCGCAATTGGCTGACGAGTACAAAAAAATTCGCGGTAAAGGCGGCTTTGTGCGTACCACATGGACCGAGGCCAATGAGTTGATTGCGGCTGCGAATGCCTATACGATCAAGCGCTATGGGCCCGATCGAATTGTCGGATTCTCACCTATCCCAGCCATGTCGATGGTCTCGTTTGCTGCAGGCAGTCGGTATTTGTCGCTGCTGGGAGGCACCATACTGAGTTTTTATGATTGGTACTGCGATCTTCCGCCGTCCAGTCCACAGACATGGGGCGAGCAGACTGATGTCTCTGAGTCCGCCGACTGGTTCAACTCCAGTTTTATCGTCATGTGGGGGTCCAATGTGCCCCAGACCCGAACGCCAGACGCCCACTTTATGGTTGAAGCGCGCTATCGGGGAGCCAAGATAGTTTCGATTTTTCCGGATTACGCAGAGGGAGCGAAATTTGGCGATATCTGGCTGCATCCGAAGCAAGGTACAGATGCAGCCCTGGCGCTGGCCATGGGCCACGTCATTCTGAAAGAATTTCATCTGCAGGGAAAAAGCGAATATTTCCGTGAATACTGCCGTCAGTATTCAGACATGCCCTTTTTGGTTCGGCTGGTACGGCAAGCAGACAAATATGTGCCGGAACGCATGCTGCGAGCTTCGGACTTTGCCGATTCACTGGATCAGAAAAATAATCCGGCCTGGAAGACCGTTGCCTATGACGAAATAACCGGAAAAATAGTTGTGCCGCGCGGATCAATCGGCTTTCGCTGGACGGGCGAGTATGCGCAGGACCAGGGCAAGTGGAACCTGGAGCCCTGTGACGACCAAGGCAGGCCGCATCGCTTGCGTCTGTCCATTGTGGGCGAACACGACGAAGTTGTCCCGGTCGCATTCCCTTATTTTGGCAGCCAGGTCAACGATTTTTTCCAGGGGACGGACCACGACGATGTGCTGTTACGTAATATGGCTGTGTCGCGGGTCAACACCACAGAAGGGGAAGTACTGGTCACAACAGTCTACGATCTGCTCATGGCCAATTATGGGCTGGATCGGGGCCTGGGTGGAGACAATACCGCAAGCACCTATGATGACGACGTGCCGTATACGCCGGCCTGGCAGGAACGTATCACAGGTGTGAAGCCACAGGATGTAATAACGGTTGCCAGGCAGTTTGCCGAGAACGCAGATAAAACCCAGGGCAAGTCCATGGTGATCCTGGGCGCCGGCCTGAATCACTGGTATCACATGGATATGGCCTACCGCGGCATTATTAATCTGGTGGTTATGTGTGGCTGTGTCGGCAAATCCGGTGGTGGCTGGTGTCACTATGTTGGCCAGGAAAAACTTCGTCCGCAGACGGGCTGGAGTACGCTGGCGTTTGGCCTGGATTGGTGTCGGCCGCCACGCCACATGAACGGCACGTCTTTCTTTTATGCGCATACAGGCCAGTGGCGTTACGAGAAGCTTAAGGTTTCGGAGCTGTTGTCGCCCCTGGCGGACCCGCAAGCGTATCAGGCAGTTTGATAGACTTCAATGTCCGGGCCGAACGAATGGGCTGGCTGCCTCTGCGCCTCAATTGCAGACCAACCCCTTGCAGGTGGTGCGCCAAGCCCAGGAGGCTGGGCAGGATCCGGTGCAGTACGCCGTGCAGGGACTCAAGAGCGGCAAGCTCAAGCTGTCATGTGAAGACCCTGATCATCCTGATAATTTCCCGCGCAATATGTTTATCTGGCGTTCCAACTTGCTCGGCTCTTCCGGCAAGGGCCATGAGTATTTTCTTAAACATTTGCTGGGCACCGATCACGGCATCCAGGGCAAGGAGCTGGGGGAAGATGGCGATCAAAAGCCGGTTGAAGTGGCCTGGCATGACAGTGCCCCGCAAGGGAAACTGGACTTGCTGGTGACGCTGGACTTTCGTATGTCAACCACCTGTGTCTATTCAGATGTGGTGCTGCCTACAGCAACCTGGTATGAAAAAAGCGATCTGAACACATCTGACATGCATCCCTTTATTCACCCGCTATCGGCAGCTGTTGATCCCGTTTGGGAATCGCGCAGCGACTGGGAAATCTATAAAGGCATCGCCAAAGCCTTTTCAGGTATTGCGCAGACCGAGCTTGCTACGGTGAAAGATCTGGTCCTCACGCCACTGCAGCATGACAGTCCGGCTGAGCTGGGAGACCCTTTTGGCGTCACGGACTGGAAACACGACGCAGGCCGATGATTCCGGGTAAAACCATGCCGTCGTTTACCGTCGTGGAACGCGACTATGCGTCGCTTTACAAACAGTTCACTTCCCTGGGACCGTTGACTGCAAAACTGGGTGTGGGCGGCAAAGGCATCGCATGGCAGGCCAATGATGAATGTGATTTGCTGGCTCAATTGAACCATCGTGTGACCGATGAGGGCGTCAGTTATGGCTTGCCAAAGCTGGAAACCGATATCGACGCCGCCGAGACGATTCTGACGCTTGCCCCTGAAACCAATGGCGAAGTGTCGGTCAAGGCATGGGAAGCCCTTTCTGCCTTCACCGGACGTGATCATTCGCATTTGGCCAAACCGCGAGAACATGAGAAGATTCGTTACCGCGATCTGCAGGCACAGCCGCGCAAAATTATTTCCTCGCCGACCTGGTCAGGCCTGGAGTCCGATCACGTCAGCTACAGCGCCGGCTATACCAATGTGCATGAGCTGATCCCGTGGCGCACCCTGACCGGACGCCAGCAGCTCTATCAGGATCACACCTGGATGCGGGCCTTTGGCGAAGCCTGTGTGTGTACCGGCCGCCGGTCGACACCAAGTCGATTACACCAATGCTGCAGTCCCGTGGCAATGGCAATCCGCATCTGCTCCTGAACTTCATTACCCCGCACCAGAAGTGGGGCATCCATTCGACCTATACAGACAATCTGATCATGCTGACCTTGTCCCGTGGCGGGCCCATCGTATGGCTATCTGAAGTAGATGCGGCAAAAGGCGGTATCGCCGATAACGACTGGATTGAAGCATTCAATGTGAATGGGGCACTGGTGGCACGCGCCGTTGTCAGTCAACGGGTGCCCGAGGGTATGACGATGATGTATCACGCGCAGGAGAAGATCATCAATATGCCCGGCTCGGAAATCACCGGGGCCCGGGGAGGTATTCACAACTCCGTGACCAGAACCGTGATCAAGCCTACGCACATGATTGGCGGCTATGCACAGTTGTCATATGGCTTGAATTATTACGGAACGGTAGGCTCCAATCGTGACGAATTTGTGATCGTACGGAAAATGTCGAAAATTGACTGGCTCGAATCGCCGCTACGGGATTCGGAAGTATCGAAAACCTAGCGATGGGAGAGGACAATGAAAGTACGGGCACAAATTGCCATGGTTCTGAATCTGGACAAATGTATAGGCTGCCATACCTGTTCTGTCACCTGTAAGAATGTCTGGACCTCGCGCGATGGCATGGAGTATGCGTGGTTCAATAATGTCGAGACCAAACCCGGGATTGGTTACCCCAAAGACTGGGAGAATCAGAAGCACTGGAACGGCGGCTGGAAGCGCAATGAAAATGGCCGGATCGAACCCCGCCAGGCGGAAAGCTCAAATTGCTGGCCAATATTTTCGCCAATCCGAATTTGCCGGAAATTGACGACTATTATGAGCCGTTCACGTTCGATTATGATCATCTGCAATCTGCGCCGGAGTCCAGAACGGCGCCCACGGCGCGTCCGCGCTCGCTCATTACCGGCAAGATCATGGAAAAAATAGAGTGGGGACCGAACTGGGAGGAGATTCTCGGCGGCGAATTTTCCAAACGGTCTGCCGATTACAATTTCGAAGATATCCAGAAAGATATCTATGGGCAGTTTGAAAATACCTTCATGATGTATCTGCCCCGCTTGTGCGAGCATTGCCTGAATCCCAGCTGTGTTGCCAGTTGCCCGTCGGGATCCATCTATAAACGGGAAGAGGACGGTATCGTCCTGATTGACCAGGATAAATGTCGTGGCTGGCGCATGTGCGTATCGGGCTGTCCATACAAAAAAATCTACTATAACTGGAAAAGTGGCAAGGCAGAAAAATGCATATTCTGTTATCCCCGCATTGAAGCGGGCCAGCCCACGGTTTGCTCGGAAACCTGTGTTGGCCGAATTCGCTATCTGGGTGTGCTGCTTTACGATGCCGACCGGATTGAGCATGCCGCCTCGGTGCAGGATGAAGCCGCGCTATACGAGGCACAACTGGATGTATTCCTGAACCCAGACGATCCGGCCGTGATCGCCCAGGCCCTGTCCGACGGTGTGCCCCAGGGCTGGCTGGATGCCGCGCAGCAATCTCCAACTTACAAAATGGCGGTGGAGTGGCGGATTGCCTTTCCATTGCACCCGGAATACCGGACGTTGCCCATGGTCTGGTATGTACCGCCATTGTCTCCCATTCAATCTGCCGCCAACAGCGGCGATATTGGCACATTCGGTGCCCTGCCGGATATCAAATCATTGCGAATACCGCTGCGTTATCTGGCCAATCTGCTAACGGCAGGAGACGAGGCGCCGGTCGCGCTGGCGCTGGAGCGCTTGCTGGCCATGCGTGCCTATATGCGTGCCAGAACCGTGGACGGCGTGGAGCGGCCGGACATTCTGCAGCAGGTGGGGCTGACGCTTGCACAGGTTGAGCAAATGTACCGATATCTGGCCATTGCCAATTACGAAGACCGGTTCGTTATTCCCACCTCGCATCGTGAATATGCAGAAGATGCTTTCGATATGAAAGGCGGATGTGGTTTTTCTTTTGGCGACGGCTGTTCCAGCGGCTCATCCAAAGGCAGCCTGTTCGGCAAAAACCGAAGGGCGATGCCCAGCAGGTGGTATTCATGGACCTGCAACGCAATAAGGCGGTTCCTTCAGGAGAACCCACATGAGCGCGGCTTCATACACGCAATCACAAACGCAAGAACCGCCACAACAGCTCACCTATGCTGTCCTGTCTGCTTTACTGGGCTACCCGGACGAAGAGCTAATTGATGCGCTACCCATGTTGCGTTCATTGTTAAATCAGGAGCAGGCGGGCCATCTGGCACCCATACTGGATCTGCTGGCCAATAACCCGGATCTGATTCAATTACAAGAGCAATACGTGGAGACGTTTGACAGCAAACCAAGCCACTCCTTGCATCTGTTCGAGCATATCCATGGCGAATCACGAGATCGGGGTCAGGCCATGGTTGATTTGCGCAATGAATATATTGAACACGGCCTGCTGCCGGACACCACCGAGCTACCCGACTATATCCCCCTGTTTCTGGAGTTCCTGTCGCAGATCCCGGCAGAAAAGGCTGCTGAGCTGCTGGGCGATGCCATTCATATTCTGTCTCGCATTCAAGAAAAACTCGCCCGGGCCCAAAGCCCGTATGCGGCCATATTCCAGGTATTGCGCGGCATGACGCCGGTTGAGCCTGAGCCGCTGCCAGAGCCACCGCAAGGCGACATGGAAGAAACAATGGTGACCTTCGGGCCGAATGCCGACGGTACAGAGCCAATGCTTTATCGCAAGCCAGCGGTTGATCAACCGGTTACGTTTTATGAAACCGATCCCAGGAAAGAGACTGTGTCAAATATAGCTGCAGAAAAATAGGGAGCGCCCGATGTACTCATATCTACATCATTTTTTCTTCGGAATATATCCTTACATTGCGTTGGCGATATTTCTGCTGGGCAGTCTGATGCGATTTGAGCGCAGCCAGTACACCTGGAAGAGCGATTCAAGCCAGTTGCTTAAACGCAGTACGTTGCGCCTGGGCAGCATTTTGTTTCATGGCGGAATTATTGCCCTGTTCTTTACCCATCTGTTCGGTCTATTGACCCCGCCTGCGGTCTATCACGCTTTGGGCGTGTCCACGCAGGCAAAGCAGTGGCTGGCCATTGTGGTCGGGGCTGCACTCGGTATTGTCTGTCTGGTCGGGTTATTGCTGCTGATCTACCGGCGCATCTCCGAGCCGCGGCTGGTTGCCACCTCAAGGTTCAGCGATTGGCTGACCCTGTTCTGGATACTTGTAGTGTTGTTACTGGGGCTGCTTTCGATTTTCACGTCGGTAGAGCATAAGGATGGCGCGGTCATGCTGATGCTGGGCGATTGGGCGCAGCGTATCGTGACATTTCGTAGCGGCGCTGCAGAGGTGATGCTGGGGGCGCCCTGGGTTTACCAGGCGCATATGATATTGGGAATGACCCTGTTTTTGATTTTTCCGTTCACCCGGTTGGTTCACGTATGGAGCGGCTTTGCATCGGTTTCCTATCTGACACGGGCCTGGCAGCTGGTGCGTTCACGCTGATGGAGAAATAATCATGATTGTGGTCAACGGTGTTGGTATCGATGAAGCGCAACTGGCGGCTGAATTGCCCAGACACAGCGAGCAACGGGATCCGGTCAAAAGCGCAAGCCATGAGTTGGTGCTCAGGGAGCTGGTGCGCCAGCGCGCAAGCGCATTGGGTATAAAGGAAACCAGCTCGCAGGCATTGATGCAGGCGGTGTTTGACGCCGAAATCCAGACGCCCGAACCAGATGAGCAAGCTTGTCGTCGATATTACGAACAGCATAAAAACCAGTTCATTCACAATGACAGCGTCCAGGTCTGGCATATCCTGTTTCAGCTGACGCCGCAGATTGATGCGAAGCGGCTGCGTGCGCATGCAGGAGACATTCTTAACAACCTTCATCAGGATGTGCCGGAGGCTTTTGCTGAATATGCTCGCAAGTACTCCAATTGCCCATCGTCTTCAAACGGAGGCTCCCTGGGAATTGTTCACCGTCGCGAAACGGTACCGGAGTTTGAAAAAACAGTGTTTGCCCTGCCGCCGCATTCGCTGCTGAATCGACTGGTCGATACCCGTCACGGATTCCATATTGTGCGCACCGGTGTAAAGCACGAAGGCGATGTGATGACATTCGATGTGGTCCGCGAGCGCATTGCAGACTGGCTTAGTCAGTCAAGTCGGCGTCGTGCTACCTCGCAATATCTGCAGTTGCTGGTCGGGCAGGCGCAGATCAAAGGATTGGACATTGAGGGGGCCGATTCGCCCCTGCTGCAGTAATCAACGTATCCCTTCTTATCATCACGAGAGAGACAAACGATGAAGACCGAGAATCCCAAAGCGTACGCCGTGCTCTACAGCAGCACCTTTGCATTTATGGTCTGCTTTGTTGTATGGATGATGTTCGGTGTCCTTGGTATTCAGATTCGCCAGGAGCTTGGCTTGAGCGCCTTTGAGTTCGGGCTGTTGACATCCACGCCCGTCCTGACCGGCGCGCTGTTCAGGCTGCCCCTGGGGATATGGACTGATCGCTTCGGCGGACGGATCATGATGACAATCCTGTTGGCCGGCTGCTCGGTTCCGGTCTACCTTGTGAGTTATTCCCAGCAGCTGTGGCATTTTCTGGTCATCGGATTATTTCTTGGGCTGGTTGGTGCCTCATTTGCCATTGGCACGCCATACGTTGCGCGTTTTTTCTCTGCTGAAAGAAAAGGCTTTGCCATGGGGTTTTTCGGCGCCGGCACGGTGGGTGCGGCCGTTAACCTGTTTTTAACGCCCATTCTGCTCGAGAGCTTCGGCTGGCGTACCGTCCCCAAAATCTATGCCATCGTTTTATTGATCACCGCAGTCGCTTTCTGGTTTGTGTCGGCACCTGATCCTGGTGCAGGCAAGACTACCGGCCGTCTTGCAGACCAGTTCAGGATCCTCAGAAATCCCAAAGTCTGGCGGTATTGTCAGTATTATTCGATCACATTTGGCGGATTCACGGCGCTGTCCTTGTGGATTCCTCAGTATTTTCAGGGTGAGTACGGCTTGACGCTGGTCGCTGCCTCCGCCCTGGCCGCCGGGTTTTCGTTGCCGGGCGCCATATTGCGGGCGGTCGGCGGCGGCTTGGCAGACCGCTTCGGCGCCCACAATGTCACGTGGTGGTGTCTTTGGGTCGCCTGGGTCTGCCTGTTTCTGCTGTCGTATCCGGATACCCAGCTGACCATCAAAACGCTGGAGGGCGCCTCGACATTTCATTTATATATGCCGATATGGCTGTTTGTGATCATTCTGTTTGTGCTGGGGGCGGTCTTTGCATTTGGCATGGCGTCCACCTTCAAATATGTGGCAGATGATTTTCCGGACAATATGGGAACCGTCACCGGCATTGTCGGACTGGCAGGCGGTCTGGCCGGGTTTTTGTTGCCCATTATGTTCGGCATTCTCGCCGAGCTCTTTCAGATCCGCTCAAGCTGCTTTATGTTGCTTTATGGCGTGGTGTGGGTCTCGTTAATTATCATTTATATTTCAGAGGTCAGACGCGTCCAGATTTCGGGCGAGATGGTTGATCCTGCAGGCAGGTAGTGCGCCGCCGCAGCGCTGTATGCTGGTTTGCAGACGTTTTGCGGGCGCTCCTGAATACCACAGGCAAAAATATATACTTGCTGCGTGGCCGAAGCACAGAGCCGGACTCATCGCTCATCTTGATACGATGCGGGCATACCGATTATGATGTTTGTTTTTGGCTAACAGGAAGACTTCATGACAAACGGCATTATTCTCGGCGCTCCATCGTCAACACCGGCGGTAGTGGTAGGAGGCGGCACCATGGGGGCAGATGTCGCCGTAGTGCTTCTGCGCGCGCGCTGCCCGGTGCATCTTGTCGAGACCCGTGGCGCGGCGCATCAGCAGATCAGGGAGCGCATTGCTGCTAACCTGGCGCAAATCAACTGTGCCGACAATGTTGAGCTGCTGACCATGGCAGCGACACTGGAGGCGGTAGATTGGCAGAACATTAAGCTGGTCATCGAATGCATTCCGGAAAAACTCGATTACAAACGTGAACTGTTCAAATCTTTGTCTGCTCTTGCGCGGCCGGATACGGTGCTGGCCAGCAATAGCTCAAGTTTTCCCATCAGCCAGATCGCCCAAGGCCTGTCGCAACGCGAGCGCATGATCGGTTTGCATTTTTTCATGCCAGCGCACATTGTGCCGCTGGTGGAGGTTGTACTGGGTCCTGATACGGATCAGCAGAGCGCGGAGGACCTTGCCACGTTTATGCGTCGTTGCGGATCGGTACCGATCATCGTTCGCAAGGATGTGCCAGGTTTTGTCGCCAACCGCCTGCAGCATGCATTGGGCCGCGAAGCTTTCTCGATGATACAGGAGGGCATCGTCACGCCACAGGATATCGACAATGCAGTGCGTTTCGGCTTTGGTTTTCGCTATATCGCAGCAGGCCCGATCATGCAAAAAGAGCATGCAGGCCTGGATGTGCACGCTGCTGCGGCCGCTACGATCTACCCGACCCTCTCCAATGTAAGCGAACCGCCCCCGGTGCTGGCCGACAAGCCCGGCCAGGGCCAGTTGGGCATGAAGTCCGGCCAGGGGTTTTACGATTGGACACCAGAGCAGATTGCCGCCGAGCGGGCTCGCTACGATAAGGCCTTGCGCACCGGGCTGAATATTCTGGCCGCAGACCTGCCCGAGATCGAGCCCTGAGCACTTAAGCTCTTACCGCAACGCCCGCCGCGAATGCGGCTGGTCAGACTAATGCGCCTGTATGCTTGTATGCCGGTATGGGCCGTACGGCGTCGCAGGCGCTGCGGCAATGACAGTCGTGATCGTGGATCGCCATGCTGGATTTGTACACTCGCAGGCATTGCACTCCCGGTTTGTTCTATACCCGAACCGAACAGGCAGGCTATCCAGGCACGGCGCATCAGCGCTGGCACTTACCGCGGCGCGCCAGTGTCAGGTTCATATGCCGGTTGACATCCTTGTACAGCAGGTAGCGGAACTTGTCGGGCCCGCCAGCATAGCAAGCCTGTGGGCAGAAGGCGCGCAGCCACATGAAGTCGCCCGCTTCAACTTCGACCCAGTCCTGGTTCAATCGATAAACGGCCTTGCCTTCGAGCACATACAGGCCATGCTCCATGACATGCGTTTCGGCAAACGGGATCACGCCGCCGGGCAGGAAGGTCACGATATTGACGTGCATATCGTGGCTCATGTCGGTGGGGTTCACAAAGCGCGTGGTGGCCCAGCGTCCTTCGGTATCGGGCATGGCCACGGGGGCAACTTGTTGCTCATTGGTGACAAAGGAGGCGGGGGCAGGAATGCCTTCGACAGCCTGGTAGCGCTTGCGGATCCAGTGGAAACGGGCAGCGTTGTCGCTCTTGTTGTTTATGGCCCAGTTCGAGGCGGGTGCAATGAAGGCATAGCCACCGGGGGTGAGCGTATGTTCAGTACCTGCCAGGGTGAGCGAGAGCTGTCCTTCGACCACGAAGAGCACGGCTTCGGCCAGCGGGTCCTGCTCTGGTTGGCTGCTGCCGCCGCCGGGGGCGACTTCAACAATATACTGGGAGAATGTTTCGGCAAAGCCCGAGAGCGGGCGTGCCAGCACCCACAGCCGGGTGTTCTCCCAGAACGGCAGATAGCTGGTGACGATATCGCGCATGACGCCTTTGGGAATGACGGCATAGGCTTCGGTAAACATGGCACGGTCAGTCAGCAGTTCGGTCTGGGCCGGATGACCGCCATGGGGTGCATAGTAGTAGGGGGTCTTTGACATTGGAAAAAGTCCTCGAGTAGTGTCAGTTAAAGCAGAGAGGGGGACGGCAAGCACACGTCACCTTCAGAGAAGCGGGCCGATCAGGCCGCCGGGCGTGAGTGTGGCGATATCGCAATTTTCTCCTGGTCCGCTGCGATCGATAACCAGAAAGTCCGAGACTGCCAGCTACCACGCGAGGCAATAGGCGGGTGATGCCAGACGCCTGCGGCGTAGTTTACGCCTTGCTGGCTCTGGCATAAAAACACGCGCACCTGCTCAATGGTCGGCGCCTCACCGGCCGCGGCAACCGCCACCAGATAGGGGCGCGACGACAGTGGCATAAAGGCCTGGCTGCCCAGAGGATGGCGCTCCATCATGGTAATTTCGAAGGGCAAGGCGCGTGGCAAGCCACGGAAAATAGACACAATTGCCTCGCCCTGCGGGCCCGGATCAATATGGGCCAGATCGTGGTAACGTTCGGTATTGCCGTCGTTGATCGTAAAGTGCTTTGCCGCATCGCTGGCCTCGATCACCTGGCCAAAGGGTGCGAAGGCATTGCGTGTCAGCGGCTCTATTGTCAAACGTCTGAGTGTCATGCTTGCTGCTACCTTTAATCCTCGTTTGTTCCGGTCTGACCGTTGAGCGTATTATGCGCCTGTTGCCGATCAATATCGCCTTCCCAGGCACCGATAACGATCGTACCGACACAGTTGCCGATCAGGTTGGTCAGGGCGCGCGCGATGCCCATGAACCAGTCGACAGACAGTACCAATACCAGTCCGATAGCGGGAATCGCCGGAATGGCACTCAGGGTTGCCGCCAGGATCACGATGGCCGAGCCGGGTACACCGTGTGCTCCTTTGGATGTCAGCATTGAAATGGCCAGGATTGTGATCAGATCGGTAAATGACAAGGCCGTATTGGTCGCCTGCGCGATGAAAACGGCAGCCAGTGTCAGATAAATCGAAAATCCATCCAGGTTGAACGAGTAGCCGGTAGGAATTACCAACCCTACAGTGGTGCTTTTGACGCCCATTCGCTCCAGTTTATGCATAACCTGGGGCAACACGGCGTCTGACGACGCGGTGCCAGCCACCACCAGCAGTTCTTCGCGCAAATAGGCAAGCAGTTTGAAAATGTTGAAACCGGCAAGTCGCAGGATCAGGCCAAGGATGACGATCACGAATATCGTGCAGGTGACATAGAACAGGGCCACCAGCATGCTCAGCTGGCCCAGCGTGCCCACGCCATATTTGCCGACGGTAAAGGCTACAGCGCCCAATACACCGAGTGGCGCCAGGCGTACGATAAAGCCGATGATCTTGAAAAACACATGGGATAACTGATTCACCAGCGCAGCAACCGGTCGCCCGCGCTCGCCCATTACAGCCACTGCCGCCCCGAACAGAATGGCAATGAGCAGCACCTGCAGGATATCGCCGGAGGCAAATGCATCGATAAAGGTTTTGGGAATCACCCGCATCAGAAAGCTCACCGTATCTGTTGCATGCTCGGCCTGGGTTGCATAGGGCGTCAGCGCGCTGGCATCGAGCGAGGATGTGTTCACGTTCATGCCATGGCCGGGCTCGAACAAATAGGCCAGACCAATGCCCAGCGCCAGGGCAAAGGTGGTGACAATTTCAAAATACAGCAGGGCTTTGGCGCCCACCCGGCCCACTTTCTTCAGATCGCTGCTGCCGCAAATACCGTGCACCACCACGCAGAATACCAAGGGCGCAATAATCATTTTGATCAGCTTGATAAAGCCGTCGCCCAGCGGCTTGAGCTGCTCGCCAAAGTGTGGCCAGAACACGCCGATAATCGCGCCCAGAATCAACGCCACCACAACCTGGCAAAAGAGACTTCGACAAATAATACGCATTTAGATCCACTCCCCGGGAGCGCCGTAGAGTGCGCCAGCCTGTTGGTTATTTGTGAAATGCCATCTGAAATGTCAGATAACATGTCAACTATAATTAGAATGACTTAAAATGCGATAGTCGTGAAAACCCTAAAAGGCCTCTCTCTTACCATGCGAACTCCCATACGCTCTTCAGATCAGTCTTTGGCGGAACAGGCTTTTGAAGCCTTTCGGGATTTGCTCGCTTGCGGTCAAATACGCTCGGGCCAGATGATTTCGATATCAGAACTAGTAGAGGTGACCGGCCTGCCGTTGGCCCCGTGCGCGAAGCGGTAAAGCGAGCCGCCGCCGCCGGACTGGTTTCAATTTTGCCCAAACGAGGCGTATTGGTGCTTGAAGCCACCGCGGAGGCACTGCATGCCGGGTTTCACCTGCGTTATCTGTTTGACCAAGAAGGCGCCCGTCTGTTGGCGCAGCAGGCGCCGGATCGAGAGCTGGCACACTTGCGCCAGGAACATGAGCGTGTGCTGGAACAGGCTTCAGAAGGCGCCATATCCGCTCAACTACAGATCAAAGCGATGGAGGTAGACTGGTCACTGCATGCCTGGCTTACCGGGGCACTGAATAACCCGGTGGCATTGGCGGTTTATGATGAAAATCGTTATCGCCTGAGTGTCATGCAACATTCACGCCGACCCTTGCCGGAAAGAATCATTCCGGCCATGACCGAACATCTGCAAATCATCGATCATATACAGGCCGCGCGCCGGAACAGGCCGTGCAGGCGGTCAGAACCCATTTGCAGAAAACCCTGCGCTGGTGGGGTATCGTTGATAACAACGGGCAGCTGTTCAAAACAGTCAGATAAGCGCGGGCATGCGTCGATTGCATACGTGGCGACGGCGATGCAGCCCAGGCCTGCGCAGCATCATTACCTTGTTTTGACGTAGCGGCGCGGCTTACATCGTCATTGCTTTGCGCGGGCGAAGCACAACAGGAGAAAATATGACAAATGTTTTTATCGTTGGCGGCTCGGGAAAAGTGGCCCGTCATCTTGCCAGGCAATTGAGTGCACGTGGTCACAAACCTCATTCACTGCATCGGAACGCCCGGCAGGCAGACGAACTCAAGGCCCTGGGCGCGGTCCCGGTATATGGAGATCTGCTGCAACTGGAGGCAGCCGAGCTGGCCCGGCTCATGGCGGGCAACGATGTGGTGGTGTTTTCGGCAGGGGCTGGCGGCAAGGGTGGAGCCCAAATGACCAATGCCATTGATGGGAGTGGGTTGGAACTGGCCGTAGCGGCAGCCATGACAGCGGGCATTCGGCGCTTTATTCTGGTGTCGGCATTCCCGGAAGCAGGTCGCGGCAAGACTGTATCCGAGACCTTTGAAAATTACATGGTGGTGAAAAAACACGCCGACGTGCATCTGGCTGCAACGGATCTGGACTGGGTCATTCTGCGACCCGGTACCTTGCTGGATACAGCCGGTACCGGCAAGGTACGCGCAGGTCTGGCCATTCCCTATGGGGGCATACCGCGTCCTGACGTTGCGGCTGCCCTGGTTGAGATCATTGAGCATCCGGAAGTAAACCGGATCATTATTGAATTGACCGAAGGCGATATGCCGGTGGCCCAGGCCATGCAGCAACTGGCGCGGGCGTGAGTGATGTAACGGTTCGCTTAGCCCGTTACGCTTTCGGCACGCACCGGCTTGTGCTGCTCTGACCAGCCAATCACACTGGGGGCGGGTTCGGCCGGTGTTTGTGGGGAATCTGCCAGTGCGTGAAGTCCACGACTTTCCTTACGCTGGGCGGCACATGTTGCAATCAGCCACGCGCAATCCAGGCGGTTGTGCAAATCCAGTCGCATGGGTGTCCAGGGCTGTGGCGGCGTTTGTGCCAGCAGCTTGCGCCAGCGTGCTAACTGCTCAAGCGCATGGCCAATGCCCGGTGTGGTTCGAATGATGCCCAGGTTTTCTCCCATGAGCTGCCGGATATCTGTTGCATCGGGCAGCGCAGTCGGCTCATCAGGCAAAGCAGTCTCATCGAGCGAAGCAGGGTGGCCCTTGATCGCTGGTCGTCCACTGTCGGCAAGCTGCGTCGTTGTGGTGGCAGCTTGCATGCTGCCCGCCTGACTGCATTGCTCAATAATGGCCTGAGCGCAATTTCTTCCAATCACAATACATTCAAGCAGTGAATTGCTGGCTAGCCGATTGGCGCCGTGCAGGCCGGTATCGGCTACTTCGCCTACGGCATATAGATAGTCGACAGTAGTACGTCCGCTCAAATCGGTCACGATGCCACCGCAGGAGTAATGTGCTGCCGGCGCGACCGGAATGGCTTGGCGGGTGATGTCCAGTCCCGCGTCCAGACAAGTCTGGTAAATCATGGGGAAGTGCTCGCGAATAAAACCGGCCGGGCGGTGGGAAATATCCAGCCATACAGGTTGTCCTTGTTGCCTGCTTATTTCAGCGTGGATGGCTCGTGCCACAATATCGCGCGGCGCCAGTTCGGCGCGCGAGTCATACTCAGGCATGAAGCGGCGTTTGCCGGCATTCAACAGCACGCCGCCTTCGCCCCGGACCGCCTCGGAGATCAAAAAAGATGCAGTATTGGGCAAGGCAAGCGCAGTAGGATGAAACTGGATAAATTCCAGATTGGCAATGCGGCAGCCCGCCCGCCAGGCAATGGCCTGACCATCACCGGTGGCGGTGAGCGGGTTGGTGGTATAAGGGAACAGTTGTCCCAGTCCGCCCGTGGCCAGGACGGTATGGCGGGCGGTCAGGGTTAACGCTTTACCCGAGGCCGTATCCAGGGCCTGAATGCCCCGGCAGGCGGATCGGTCTGCGTGTTCCTGCGAGACAAATTTTTGCCTGGCCAGTTCATGCGTGGTTAATGCATGTGTAACTAATGCATCGACGCATACAGTATGCTCAAACACGTCCACGTTGGGCAGTTGTCGCAACTGACTCTGCAACACAGATGTGATTGCTAATCCGGTGCTGTCTGCGGCATGAACGATGCGGCGATGACTGTGGCCGGCTTCGCGCGTCAGATGTAATTGATTCGGGCCCGCAAGAGTAAATTGGACGCCATGGCCTCTTAACCAGTCGATCGCCGCCGGTGCGCCTTGCACAATGTGGCTGACACTTGTCATATCGCACAGTCCAGCGCCCGCAATCAGCGTATCACGAATGTGGTTGTCGGTATGGTCGTCGGCATCCAGCACCGCTGCGATCCCGCCCTGGGCCTTGCTGCTGGCGGTGGTCTCCAGTGAAAGTTTGCTGACAATGGCAATACGCATAGTGCCAGGCAGGCTGAGTGCAACCGACAGGCCGGCCAGGCCACCACCGATAATCAACACATCATAGTCATGCGTTGTGGCTTTCATCAGGCAGGTCCGATTTGGGAAAATAAATGCACATCGCGGCTCAGATCGCCGCTGGCCCGGATATTCTTTTTATAGGCAGCGGCAAAATCGAGCATGCGGGCGATGGGTTGGAGCGCCCGATACCCCAGCTCTGGATTCAGGATGATTTGTCCGCTATGCGTTTGCAGGCAGTTGGCCACGCCGGCAAGCCCGTTCATTGCCATCCATGGGCAAAAGGCGCAACTCTTGCAGGTGGCGCTCTCACCTGCCGTGGGGCGGCGATGAACGTTTTTCCTGGCGCCTGCTTTTGCATTTCGTGCACAATGCCCTGATCGGTTGCCACGATAAAGTGCGTCGCCGGCATCTCGGTAACCGCCTGAATCAGCCGGCTGGTGGACCCAACAACATCAGCCAGGGCGATCACCGAAGCCGGCGATTCGGGATGCACCAACACGCACGCTTGCGGATTGGCTTTTTTCAGGTCGGCCAGTTCTTCGGCCTTGAATTCATTGTGCACCAGGCATGAGCCCTGCCACAGCAGCATGTCTGCGCCGGTTTGCTGTTGTATGTAGTGGCCCAGATGGCGATCAGGACCCCACAGAATTTTTTCACCCCGCTGGTGCAGGTAAGTCACGATTTCCAGCGCGATCGAAGAGGTGACCACCCAATCGGCCCTGGCCTTCACTTGCGCGCTGGTATTGGCATACACTACCACCGTGCGTCCCGGGTTGGCATCGCAGAAAGCCGCAAAAGCATCGGGCGGACAGCCCAGATCCAGCGAGCAATTGGCATCCAGGTCAGGCATTAACACCTGCTTTTCAGGACTCAGGATCTTGGCGGTCTCACCCATGAATCGAACGCCGGCTACGACCAATGTGGTGGCTGGGTGATCCCGGCCGAAGCGGGCCATTTCCAGCGAGTCTCCGACACAACCGCCGGTCTGTAGCGCCAGATCCTGTAGTTCCGCATCAACATAGTAATGCGCAACCAACACTGCCTGCTGCTTTGTCAGATGATCGACAACCTGCTGCCGATATGCGTCCCGTTCCTGCTTGCCTAGCGGTTCGGGTACGCCAGCCCATGCCTGTTTGACCTGACAGGCTGATCCTGCGTCCGTGCTGCGTACCGACTGCTCCAGTGCCGGAAAATCAATGTCAAACGTCTTGCGTACAGAGAAGGAAGTTGATGTCATGAATCCGTATTCCGTGCCATATTTGAAAATATATTATGCTCTAATTGAGTATAAATCGTAAAGCACTTTTTATTTCCCTGCAGTATGCGTTGTGGTGCAAATGCCATCAGAGCCGTTCTGATAGAATCCATACATCATTGATGGATATGTACAGGTATGGCTTCAGGTTTTTCCGTGTCGAGCACTGCAGAAGGCGCAACCGAGGTTGTCGCGGTACTGATCGCGATTACCAATCTGAACGCAAGGGTGCTGACCGTGGAAGCCGGCAATATCCTGCCCTATGGACCGCTATCGCCCGTGCATAGCTCGTTGCAGGCTGGCGTGCGCCAGTGGGTCAAGAACCAGACCATGCAGCCCATGGGCTACGTGGAGCAGCTCTATACCTTTGTCGATACGCTGCGGACTCGCGCCTCGGGGCATCCCGTGCTGTATGTCAGTTACCTGGGGCTGGTCAAGGAAGCCGATGAGCGCTTGCTCGAAGCCAATGCCAGTTGGCAGGACTGGTACCGTTACTTCCCCTGGGAAGACCACCGCGAGGGCAGGCCGGAATGGATCGCTCGTGTGTTTTACCCTGCTCTGAGAAAATGGGTCGCCTTTGCCGAAAATGACGCGATTCGCCAGAGTCGGCAGCGACGCGTTGATCTGTGCTGGGGGCAGGGTGAACATGCCTGGATCGAAGACAATACCTTGTACCGCTATGAATTGCTCTATGAAGTGGGTCTGATTCCGGAATCACCGTTGTTTGATGGAGCTCTCCCTGAGGCCATGACGGGTAAGGCCATGCAGCACAACCATCGCCGGGTGCTGGCCATGGCCATGTCCAGATTGCGGGCTAAAATCAGATACCGCCCGGTTATTTCCGAATTGATGGCCACTGAATTTACCCTGCTGCAATTGCAGAAAAGTATCGAAAGCCTGGCCGGGGTGGAGCTGCACAAGCAGAATTTCCGGCGCCTGATGCAGCACCAGGACTTGCTCGAACCCACCGGACAAAGCACAGTCCAGGAACGAGGACGCCCGGCGCAGCTATACCGGTTCAAGGATACGGTCTTGCTCGAAAGCCTGCTGTCCGGCAGTAAGCTCCCGGTCAATAAATAAACTTTTCAATAAGCCATTGTCGGTTTTTTATAGCTGTTATATACTCAATTTGAGTATATAACAGCCTCTATGGGGCGATCTTTTAACAGGACCTGTTTGCTTATGAATCCCGCTGCTCACGAATTACCCGACGTTGTTTTATTGCCATTTGTGCAGGCAGCGCTGACAGAAGACATGGGGCGAAAAGGCGACATTACTTCGCAGGCGACCATCCCCGTCGGCAAGCAGGGCGTCTGCATCTGGTCTCGCGCCGCCCGGGCGTGATTGCCGGAATGGCGCTGGCGCGGCTGGCCTTCGCGCAGATCGACCCTTCCATAGAAATGACAATTGTCCAGCAGGATGGCTCACATGTTGAGGCAGGCCAGTTACTGGCGACGGTTTCCGGGGATATCCGGTCCATGCTTGCCGCCGAGCGTACGGCGCTCAATTTCCTGACACACCTGAGCGGCATCGCCACGCAGACCGCCGATATTGTGAAACTGGTCGCAGATACGAACGCTCGCATTACCTGCACCCGCAAAACTATTCCGGGCTTGCGGGTACTGCAGAAATACGCGGTGCGCGTCGGGGGCGGCTGGAATCACCGGATGGCGCTGGATGACGCCATGCTGATCAAAGACAACCATATTGCGCTGGCCGGCGATCTGCGCACTGCCATTGCCCAGGCCCATGCGCATGCAGGACATCTGACGCCCGTCGAGCTTGAAGTCGATACGCTGGAACAGCTGGCGATCGCACTGGACGAGGGCATCAGGCTTGTATTGCTGGACAATATGGATTGCGATACCTTGCGCCAGGCCGTGGCAATGTGCCAGGGCAAGGCGCAAACGGAAGCCTCCGGCGGCATTACCCCTGAAACGGTACAAGCCGTGGCGCAAACCGGCGTCGACTATATCGCGATCGGGTATCTGACGCACAGCAGCAAGGCACTGGATATCGGCCTGGATTTTCAGGCATGAAGGCAACGGCGGACATGAGGTGTTGACCCTAGGATACTGGCAGGAACCTGCGGTGCGCCCGTGTGAACTCGACAACGGTGCACGCTTCCCTTGTGTATCATTTGTAGGCGCCGGCGACGGATAAGGCCTTAAACTACGTTTCGAATCTCTCTGGCCGTATCCTGCAGCAGCGGCAAAATATGCTGTATTAAGTATTTTTTTGTCGTTTTTGTCGTTGGCGAAACAATGTTCAACGCGGCGATTACTTTGCCCTGTTGTCCGTATACCGGGACCGCCAAGGCATGCACGCCCAGTTCATGCTCTTCACTTGAATAGCACCAGTCTTGTTTCTGAATCTCACGCAGCAGCGCTAAAAATGATGTGTTATCAATCTGGGTGAATCTGGTCATGCGTTGTAGCGGAAAATGTTCCAGCCATTGTAATTGTTCCTCTGCATTCAAATGGGCCAGCAGGATTTTGCCCGCCGATGTCGCGTGAGCGGGCAGGCGGTTGCCAAGTGTCAGCCCATAGGGATTGACGCGATCACTTTGCTGCTGGGCTGCGCTTCTGGCGATGGTAATCGCCTCGTAACCATCCAGTACCATCACGGAATAGATCAGAGATGTCTGGTTGGTAAGCAAATTGAGCAATGGTTGCGAGACTTTGGGCAAGGTCGCGCCGCCGATGTAGGAACCCGAGAACCGTAATACCTTGGGGGTCAGATAAAAATAGTGACCGTCCGATTCCAAATAGCCCAAATATTCCAGCGTCAATAAATGACGACGTGCGGCAGCTCGGGTCATGCCGGTTCTTTCTGCCGCCATCGATATATTCAAACGATGTCGATCAGAGCCGAAACTGTCCAGTAAAGCCATGCCTTTGCTGATACCAGCTACAAAATCTTCATATCGAATTGTTTTTTTATTCCGGGTATTCTCAATAACTCTTTGTTTTCGGTCGGCTATTTCGTTTGTGATGGTCAATTTCAGTCTCCAATGAAATATGTGGCATTTGTTCGATAATAATCATATTTGTACGATCATCGAACAAAATTTACCAAAACGGGGTAGAAAGACTGGTGAAAAAAATAAAAAATGGAGGTCAGGTAATTCACATGACGTATGGGCAAAACCACCGTCCATCGTAACGTCAGGTCATTGCAAGGATTATCGAAACCAGCAGTATGTTGATATCAAGCAATCTTAAGGAAGCGCAGCCATGAGCCGCTTATATGCCAGTCTGTTCTATCAGAAGCAAGTGACAGAAATTTTCAGCGACCGCTCTTTGTTGATTTATATGACTGTGGTTGAAGTGGCGCTGGCAAAGGCGCAAGCATCGGTTGGTGTGATTCCGCAAGAAGCTGCGCAAAGTATCGAAACAATCTGCACGGCCCAGATCGTTGAACAACTGGATATGGAAGCGCTGGTCATGGCCAGTGAGCAGGCGGGCAATATTGCTATTGCATTTGTGAAACAACTGACGGCTATCGTTAAAGCAAGCGACGAAAAAGCCTCGCGCTATGTTCATTGGGGAGCCACCAGCCAGGACATTCTGGACACGGCCTGTATTTTGCAGTGCCGTGATGCCTTGGATATTATCGAGGCGCAGCTTGGGAATGTTCATCAAACAGTTTTGGCTCAGGCGCAGACGCATCGCAACCTGATCATGATCGGGCGTACCTGGCTGCAACAGGCATTACCGATTACCTTCGGTCACAAGCTGGCGCGTTGGGCATCGGTTTGCAAACGCGACCTGGCCCGTATCGGACAAATGAAGCCACGAGTACTGTCAGTGCAACTGGGCGGAGCGGTGGGGTCCCTGGCATCCCTGGGGAATCATGGTTCAGCAGTGGTATCTGCTTTTTCCCGGCAGTTGAACCTGACTGCGCCTGTTTGTACATGGCATGGTGAACGAGACCGCATTGTCGAAATGGCAAGCGTACTGGCGCTGATTGTGGGCAATCTGGGAAAAATGGCCCGTGACTGGTCACTGATGATGCAGACCGAAATAGGCGAATTGCAAGAGCCGGCAGGAAATGGGCGAGGCGGTTCATCCACCATGCCGCATAAACGCAATCCAGTGGCTGCTGCGTCTGTGCTGGCTGCGGCCAGCCGGGTGCCGGTACTGATGGCAAGCCTGTATCAGGGCATGGTCCAGGAGCATGAGCGTAGCCTGGGCGGATGGCAGGCAGAGTGGTTGTCGCTACCTGAAATTTTTCAATTGTGCTCAGGGGCGTTGGAACGTACCTTGAACGTACTGGACGGGATGCGGGTGAGTCCAGAAATGATGCAGCGCAATCTTGAATGCACTCATGGGCTGGTGATGGCAGAAGCCGTTATGATGGCGCTGGCACCGAAGCTGGGTCGTCTCAATGCGCATCACCTGGTTGAAGATGCATGCAAGAGAGCGATCAAAGAACAGCGCCATCTGAAAGCGCTCATTGGCGAGATAGAAGAGGTCCGGCAGCAGTTCACAGCAACGCAGCTTGACGATATTTTTCGACCTGCATCCTATATTGGCAATATCCAGGAACAAATAGACGCGGTGCTCAGGCAAGCTGTTGGGGCAGCCGATTGATATTAATGCATGGACTCGTGCGGAGCCGGGCGGCAGGTGGTCGCAGCCGGCAAACGAGCTGGCATTCGGGCAGTGCCCATTTCTAAGGATTAATGGATTGAATTTGCGAATATTAAATGGAGAAAGTAATCATGGCTCAAGTCGTTCAGGCGCATACGCCCAACGCAATACCGATGACCACCCGCCGGCTCATACCCCAGGCTACAAAACCAGCGTATTGCGTTCACCCAGAAATGCATTGATTTCGATTGCACAAACACTTACTGAAGTGACTGCACCGCATTTCAGTGAGGATAAGTTCGGGCCGAAAGACAATGACCTGATTCTGAACTGTGTGCAAGATGGGTTGCCGATAGGTGAACGGATCATTATTCACGGCTATGTCCGTGATCAGTTTGGTCGCGCTGTTAAAAATGCCTTGCTTGAAGTGTGGCAGGCCAATGCGTCCGGCCGCTATCGTCATCCCAACGATCAATATATCGGGACGCTTGATCCGAATTTTGGCGGCTGCGGTCGCATGCTGACCGATGAGAACGGATTTTATGTTTTCCGCACCATTCGGCCGGGTCCGTATCCCTGGCGTAACCGGATAAATGAATGGCGGCCGGCACACATCCACTTCTCTGTAATTGCAGATGGCTGGGCACAGCGCCTTATCTCACAGTTGTACTTCGAAGGCGATACGCTTATAGACTCATGTCCGATTCTCAAAACCGTGCCAACTGATGAACAGCGCCGCGCGCTGATTGCCCTTGAGGATAAAAGCAATTTTATCGAGGCCGATAGCCGTTGTTACCGCTTTGATATCAATCTGCGCGGACGTCGTTCGACGTATTTCGAAAATGATTTAACTTGATGAGGAGGGCACATAGTATGAATCTCAGGAACTTTGAACAGCTGCATGAAACACCGTCGCAGACTGGCGGGCCTTATGTACATATTGGCCTGCTGCCCAAGCAGGCCTATATTGAGGTTTTTGAACACAATTTTGGCAATAGCCTGATCAGGAATGAAACACAAGGTCAGCGCATCCGGCTGGAAGGCCAGGTCTTTGACGGACTGGATATTCCGGTGCGTGATGTCTTGGTCGAAATCTGGCAGGCCGATGCCAATGGTGTTTTTCCCAGTCGCGCCGATACGCGGGTCGGGAAAGTGGATGCGAATTTCTCGGGCTGGGGGCGCACCGGGGCCGACTTTGATAGTGGCTTTTGGCATTTTGAGACCATTAAACCAGGCAGGTGCCGGGTCGCAAGGGCTCGATGCAAGCGCCTCATATCGCATTGACCATTTTCGCCCGTGGCATCAACATTGGTCTTAATACACGCGTCTACTTTGATGATGAAGCCGATGCCAATGCCAAAGATCCAATTCTCAATAGTATTGAATGGATACAGCGGCGGCAGACGTTGATCGCCAGACGCCAGGAGCGCGATGGCCAGGTGGTTTACCGCTTTGACATACGGATTCAGGGACCGGATGAGACCGTGTTCTTTGACATCTGATCCCGTGCAGTCTGTATAGCTAAATATAAAAAAGCGGGCTGTTCCCCCGATTGGCCGTTGGTCCGGGGTGCTGCGTAGCATGATTTTATAGATCGCCAAGACGACCAGAATCGGTCCGGTCCGTCGTGAGGCTGATTTCAAGTGTCATGAATCACGATCATTGCTGCGCCACGACACCACAAGGAAACGTCCAAGAACTCATTTAAAATACATTAGGCCGTTCTCTAAATAGCCACCGGCAGTTTGCCTGAGAACAGCAAGATGCCCTGCAAAGTGCTCAAGACTCCTTCAATACATCTGAAAATATAGGCATGTTCATGAATTTGCGGCAATTAAGATACTTCACCCGCATCGTCGAAACGGGCAACATTACCCGCGCCGCAGAGCAACTGTATGTGGCTCAGCCTGCGTTGGGAATGCAGGTTCGTCAACTTGAGCAGGATTACGGCGTCAGTCTGCTGCTGCGTCATCCCCGTGGTGTGCGAACAACCCGTGCAGGACAGCTGCTTTACGAACGGGCTTGCGAGATTCTGCGCTTGGTGGACGATACTGAGCGTCTGGTCAAGGCGCAAGGTCGCTTTGAAATGGAAGCAATTATGCTTGGGCTGACCAATGGTTTTATGAATATAGTGGGACGAGATCTCATCTTGCTGGCAAAAAAGGAACTCCCAGGGGTCAAGCTTGGTGTGGTGGAAGAACGAAGCATCGTATTGATTGATGCACTGGAGCGCCACGAAATTGATTTGGCCCTTGCGTACGAAGTCCATGAGCGACCAGGAATGATCAGAGTTCCTCTTCTGGAAGAGGAGATGCTCTTTGTCTACGGTGCGCAAAACGGCAATGGTCGGCTGCACGATACACCGATCGCCTTTTCGGAAATGGCAAAACACGAGCTGGTTCTTCCTGGACAACGGGACGGTGTGCGAGAACAATTATTCACCGCAGCCAAACGACGAGCAATCGAACTGAATGTAATTCTGGATGTATCGTCTGTTTCCATGATGAAGCGGATGGTAGCCGCCGGTGATGCTGCTGCCGTAATGCCCTATGGCAACGCTATTGAACACATTGAGCTGGGCTTGCTGAATGGGCGGCGAATCACCGATCCGGCCTTAAGCAGAACCTTATATCTGGTTCGCTCTATCACCAGGGCATCATTCAAACACGAAGAGGCGCTGATCAATCTGCTTGCGCAGATCGTGCAACTGTACATATCGCGTCTTGGCTCACTGGCCAATCGCTGCACAGCCGCTGAGCATTCGCTTTCCGATGTGGTCGCTACCCAGAGGGACGAGTACCGCGCACCACGCTGATTTATCACCAGCTAAAAGAAAAAACTTGGGTCTGCCATATTCCGATCGTTTTGGACTTTACCGTTCAAATTCGTTGTAATAGTCCCGTGCCCGCACTGTATTCGGTTCGTATAAGACCGGAAACAGGGCCGTCACAGTGTCAAACGAAAGGAACTGGCAATGAACACAATAAAACAAGAGGGACAAGGTCGTATTGCTGTTGTCCTGGGTGGTGCAAATGGCATTGGTGCAGCCACATGTCAAAAACTATATGAATATGGTTGGAAACTGGTGGTCGCAGATATTGATTACCAGGCTGCCCGGGATCTTGCTGCAAGTATCAAGGGCGATCCGATCAGGATAGACATTCTGGATGCACAATCAATTGCGCAGGCAGCACAACATATTGAATCGCAAATCGGGCCTGTACATGCGTTGGTCAACTCTGCAGCGATTTTCCAGCCGCAGGTCAGGCCGGAAGACCTGCCTCTGGAAGTTTGGGAGCGAATTGTCAATTCCGCTTATCGGGGCACCTATGTCAGTTGTGTTGAATTCGGTAAGCGGATGGCCTTGCGTGGTGAAGGTTCCATTGTCAATATATCTTCCATGGTGGGGCAGCGCCCCAACCATGGCCATGCGTATTACTCGGCCAAGGCGGCGGTCAACATGCTCACCGAAGGCATGGCCGGTGAGTGGGGGCGCAGCGGTGTCAGGGTCAACGCAGTCAGTCCTGGCTTTGTGGGCGTTCCCCGGATGCTCGAGAATATTGAAAAAGGCGAACGATATGCCATCTCGCCGATCGAGGTTAGTGCGCTGGGCCGGCTGGTCGAACCACGGGAAGTAGCCGAAGCGATTGCTTTTCTGCTATCGGATCGGGCATCTGCCATTACTGGTGCCAATTTGCCTGTCGACGCCGGTGTTCTGGCAACCAATGGATGGCTCGTGCATGGCGGTGTGCCGGCAGCACGAAAGGCAAGTGCTGTATGACAGAAGAAAAGCAATTGCGCGTGGATACTATTGAATTACAGGAATTTACCAAATCGATCTTTCTTGCAGCGGGTTTGAGTCCAGTGCATGCCGAGTTGGTCGCCGATAGTCTGGTTATGTCTGATCTAAGAGGAACCCATTCGCATGGTATCGTGCGCGTCCCTTTCCTTATCGACCGTCTGGTCAAAGGCGGAGCAAACGCTGACCCGCAAATCAAAGCCGTGCGTGAGGCGCCGGCTACAGCACTGCTTGACGGTGATCGAGCACTGGGCGCCGTGAGCGCAACCCATGCCATGCGTATGGCGATGGAAAAAGCCCACACAGCCGGTATCGGGTTTGTGGCAGTAAACAACAGTGATTTCATTGGTGCCTGCGCGCATTATGCGCTTATGGCGATGCCTGAAAACATGATCGGTATCGCCTGGACTAACGGCTACCCCGGAATGACTCCTTGGGGAGGAAGCGTAAACAATATTGGCAACAATCCAATTGCTTTCGCCGCTCCAGGGTTGACGCAGGGGCCGGTTGTACTGGATATGGCATTGAGTGTGGCTGCCGGAGGAAAGGTGCGTCTGGCCGCGAAGAACAATCGCCGCATTCCTACAGACTGGATCATTGATCGTCACGGGAAACCAACTGATAACCCGGCCGATCTGGCCGCCGGCGGTGCATTGCTGCCTTTGGGCTATAAGGGATATGGACTGGCCGTGTTTGGGGAAATCCTGTGTGGCGTGCTGACCGGATCTCGTATTTTGTCTGAAATACCGGCGTGGTTTGTGGATACCCAGCGGGACATTGGCAATGGGCATATTCATATGGCAATTGATATATCGAAATTTATCGAACCCGATGCGTTTAAGCGCAGAGTCGACGAGATGGCCATGATGCTCAAAAATACCCCCCTGCTTGCAGACATGCAAGAGATCCTGCTGCCTGGAGAGCGTGCATGGCGCGTTCAGAAAGAACAGCAGATCACAGGTATACGCATATCAGGCGCCGTATGGAACGATCTGCTGGAACTGGCAGATCGCCTGGATGTATCCGCACCGGCAACACTGCAATAGTTGTCGCTTTCAACGTTTTGACAGACTGAAAAATATGCTGACTATAAAAGACCTTACTCTTGCTCATTTAACCATCGGCGCTACTCCTGCGCAGACTATTGACGCTGCGGCCGTTGCCGGCTTCGGGGCCACTGGTATCAGAATCTGCGGACGACGCCCGGGTGATGCATTTGCAACGCCTGTTTTGAACAATCCCGCAACCATTGTGGCACTGCGAAATCAGGCAGCTGACCTGGGCGTGAGACTGTCTAACGTATCGGGCTATCAGTTTTATCCCGAGACCCGAATTGAAGATGTGGAGCCAGTTATTGACGCTACGGCGGAACTGGGCGTGCCGATACTGGTGGCCAATAGTTTTGACCCCGATGCATCACGGTTCATTGACACGTTCTCTGCCTATTGCGAATTGGCCGAAAAGGCCCGCATTCGGGTTGCGCTTGAATTTTTGCCATACAGCGGGATTCGTACGCTGCAAGCCGCCTGGCAGGTCATCCAGGCAAGCAATAGCAGCCAGGCGGGACTCTTGCTGGATGCGCTGCACCTGGCTCGCTCCGGCGCCACGCCCGAGCACATCAGGATTGTTCCTGCCGAGCGGGTTGTTTTCGCTCAATTATGCGATGCCAATGCGTGGTCAGGCGATATGACAGACGAAGCCCTGTTACAGGAAGCTCGTGGTGCGCGGCTACCGGCCGGTGAAGGTGTGTTGCCCCTGTTTCAGTTTCTGGATGAATTGCCTGCTGATTGTGAAATTGAATACGAAGTGGCCAGACAGGATATGAGAGACAAAACGCCTTCCGAAAAAGCCAGCGTGGCGGCTGCCGATGCGACGCATTTCATGGCGCAATACCATGCGCGCAAACATGAAGCGGGGGCGCGTTAATATGTCTTCAACCGTGAGCCCCCTTCGGATTGGCGTTATTGGCTGTGGCATGATTAGTGCCGATCACCTGGCTGCCTGGTCCAACTGTACCAATGCCAAGGTCGTTGCAGTATGTGATTCGTCGGTCGAACGGGGCCGGGCAAGAGCTGCTCAGTTTGGAATCGAGCGCGTTTATGAATCTCCCGAATGCATGTTCGAGCAGGAGACGCTGGATGCGGTAGACATTATCACGCCGCGCGAAACCCATGCCGCTTTGGTCCGTATGGCCGCCAGATATGGCGTGCACGCGCTATGCGAAAAGCCTCTATGCCCCACTTATGATGAGGCATTGGCATTAGTCCAGGAGGTTGGCTCATCCATTCGCGTCATGGTCAATGAAAACTGGCGATACCGCGCTTACTTTAAAAAAATTGGTGAATGGATAGACGCTGGCACGCTCGGTACGATCGCCCAGGTGCGCATCGCATTGTGGCGCTCGAGCATGTTGCCGCGAAAGGAAGACGGCAAAATACACGCCTTTACACGTCAGCCGTTTCTCCAGAACGAGCAACGCGTTCTGATTGCAGAGTCACTTATCCACGAGATTGACGTTGTTCGTTCACTGTTTGGCGAAATGTCGCTTATTGCCTGCTGTACAGCAAGGGCATGTCCGGCGCTCAAAGGAGAGGATAGTGCAACGCTATTGCTGCGTTCCGAATCCGGGTTTCCGGTCACCATAGATGGCGTCATGACTGCAGCGGGCCATGATACACGTTCTCCTGATCGACTGGAAATCGCCGGTACTCGGTGCAGTGTGATTCTTGAGAATGCTGTGCTCAGGCTGATTGGCCAGGAGCAGGATATGGTCACTTATGACGAAGCTGAGATAAGGCAGGGGTGTTTTGACGCATCGATCCAACATTTTGCAGATTGTCTGATCGACCATAGTCCATTCTGGACCAGTGCTCAGGATCAGCTTAGCAGCTTGCAGCTCATGGAACAGGCGTATCGTTCGGCCGGGGATCCAGTCGCACTGACTACCGAGCAGTAACAGGGTACCGGCATATAGTATGCCGCTTTACACAATCAATCATCTATAAAGGAATATGACATGGTATTGGCAGGAGAAGCACTGATAGCGATCTGGAATGATATTGCACCCGATATGCGTGAAGATTTTTTTGAGTGGCATCCCCGCGAGCACATGGTAGAAAGGCTTGGTATTGCCGGTTTTGTCAGAGGCAGACGTTATATTGCCGTGGATGCTCAGGTAGAATTTCTGACCTTATACGAAGTCTCCACTGCAGACGTTCTCGTAAGTGATGCATACAAGACCCGTCTGACCAATCCGACGCCTTGGTCCACAAAGACACTCCCCGCGTTTCGCAATAACGTTCGTGGGGGTTGCAGAATTCACTATAGCCAGGGTTACGCGATGGGTGGGTTCATCAAGACTATACGTATCAGGGCACAGGAGGGTGAAAAAGCCTCGCTGATAAAAAATCTTGTGAATAACCTGCTACCGAGATTGATCGATTTGCCAAGAATAACAGGCGTGCATTTTGTAGAGAACGATACTACATTGACCGGAGGTAATTCCGGCAACCAACGTGGACGCGTTATCGAATTGCCCGATTTGGTATTGCTGATTGAGGGATCAGGTGAACAAGGGGTGCGTAATGCATGCGCACAGTATCTTTCGGAAGAGACGCTAATAAAAGCAGGCGCTGCGACTGACATCCTGAATGGCCTGTATCAGTTGGAGTACAGCATACAGAATCTGGTTCAGCCAAATTGATGGAACCCTAATGGTTTGGTAAGCTTTGGCATAAGAGCCGGTAAGGATGAGAATGATGAAATTGCATCCCTACCGGTTTTTTATATCGCTGGTTAGCGTTTTATCAACACATCCACGGATACCACAATCATGTATCAGTTTGAACCGGGTTTAATTTTCGTCAGTTCAGCGACTTTTTTAAATATTTCAGATTCTCGAGCAATACGTTGGCTAAACGCTTCAGGCGTATTGCCGCCGGCGGTAATGCCCAGCGTTATTAAGCCTTCCTGGACTTCTTTAGTCTTCATGGATTCCACCAGCGCGCGATAAATTTTGTCAATGACACTGTGCGGGGTGCCTTTTGGCGCGTGCAGACCAAACCAGTTGCTGGCTGTTTCCAGATCAGGCAAGCCGGCTTCGCGAACAGTGGGTACATCCGGGTAGTCGGGGTCGCGTTTTTTTCCGTATAGCAGTATAGGCCGCAGACTGCCATCTTTTGCATGTGAATTCATGACAATATTGCTAAGCAGACTCAATTGCACACGGTTGGAGATCAGATCCGGCATGATCTGACTGCCTCCTTTGAAATGCACAGCATCGATATCCAGACGTGCCAGCATCTTGAAATACTCCAGATAAAGATGCATATTGCCGCCGGCTCCTGAGTCGCCATAAAACAGTGTATGAGGCTTGCTTTTTACCAGTTGGATAAACTCCTGAATATTGGTAGCCGGAACCTGTTTGTTAATGGTCAGGAATTGGTCACCTTCCCCAAACATTGATATGTGTTCCAGATCCTTTTGCGGATCAACCGACATGTCCATCGTATGCGGCGAAACGGTAATCTGACCGATACTGGACGCAAGAAGCGTATATCCGTCCGGCGCAGAGCGCGCCACCTGTGCTGTGGCGATATTACCGGCCGCTCCTGGTTTGTTCTCTACCACTATTGTCTGCCCAAGAATTTGGCTCATTTGTGTGGCAAAAAGCCGTGGCAAGGCATCGGTTGTCCCGCCTGCGGAAAAACCGACCACTATTTTGATAGGTTTATTGGGAAAGTCGTTTGTGCTCCCATTAGCGGGAAGTACCGCTGAGAGTGGTGCAATACTGGCATATTGCAAGAACCTGCGTCTATTATTCCGGGCCATCGTCTTGTCTCTCATTCTATGTGTTTCGGTCTGATGTATTTGTGCCCCAGCGTACCCATTTCTATGTGTTTTTCGCCTGGAGACAACTGCATTACAACGGATCAATCTGCTAATGTCCAAAACGATTTTTATATATGAGGCATAAGCGTTTGCTTAGAACAAGAAAGTAACTGCACACTCACACACTGGTTGAAGCGAAGGCTATAGCGATTAGGCATGGGAGAAAACCACTGCCCGGGTATTTGTGTCTGTTATTTGGGGCGTGACATCAAGGCATGCGGCAGGAAGGCCTGAGTTGTTTTGTCGTCAATTATGGTTCCAGTCGGCGCTCCAGCACCGCTGTCATCTGATTGATCAACGCTGCTGCGGGGCCGCTTTTATCCCACGCGTAGAGAGAGACAACCATCGCGGGCATGTTGCCCAAAGGCGCGTACTCTCGCACACGCCGCCCAGCACGCTTTGAAAGCTGCTGCCTGAAAAAGCAACGTACCATTTTCTGCGCTCCCGTTCGATACGATCAAACATGGCTTCACGGTACAGTCCGCCGGGCGGAAACGTGACCAGCGCAACGGGGTCGGACCACGGTTGGCTATTGTCTGCACTTTCATACCAGGCCAATGCTTCCGGGAAGCAGGCGTGACAGTCGGCGCTTGCCGCTGACTCTTTGACGACGACAATATCGAGTTCGCCGCCACGGTAACGGTCGGTCAGGTTGCGGCTCAAGCCCGTCGTAATGTCCAGCCGAATCGAGCGGTGCGTATGGGTACAAGCCCGGAAGACTTCTGCCATTTGATCTGTCACCAGGTCTTCGGGCAGACCGACGCGTATGGATTGGGTGCCGGCCGGATCTCCCAGCATGGCTTGCGCTTCGCGTTCAAGCGCGAGAATGCGCCGGGCGTAACCCGCCAGCCGCTCGCCGGGGACGGTGGCCTGTACCGGACGGGCGTTACGGTCTACCAGTTGCTGGCCAACAGATGATTCAAGCCTTGCCAACTGCTGGCTGACGGTCGATTGCGTGAGGTGCAGGCGATCGGCGGCAGCGGTAAAGCTACCGGTGTCGACAATCTCGACAAACGCTGCAAGAAGGCGGGGGTCAAGCAATTTTGTTCCCCTGTTTTATGAATTATCCTGAGCGCAATTATAAACAAAACATGCACATTCTTAATATTTATTATTTAATAATTTAATTTCCAAATACCAGATGGCCCGACTATACTGGCGGCGGTTCGGTGTCAATGCCAGCACAACGGCACATGATGTGTACGTTCCATGTTTCAGCGGCCCTGTCCCGCAACAATATCCGCGGTCCGGGAAGCGCGAGGCACTGATCCCAACCCCATTCGTAATGATTTTGGAGGTCATATGACCAGATCGATTGTCGCGGCGGTGTTTGCAGCCTTGGTGTTGGCCTGCACACCTATCTTTTCGGGAGCAGTCATGAAAGCAAATCCGTTGCATAGTGCAGCTGGCAATGATGATGTCGCTGCCATCAAACAACTTTTATCCGATGGCGCAGAAATAGACGCACGCGATAGCTCGGGCGCGACCGCGCTGCTGGTTGCCACCAGGGCCAACAAGGTGCGCGTTGCGCAAATGCTTATTGCGGCCGGCGCCGATGTTAACGCAAAAGACAATATCAGTGACAGCGCTTATTTGTATGCCGGTGCCAGGGGACATCTGGAGATTCTGAAGCTCACGCTGGCTCATGGTGCCGATCTCAAAAGTACCAATCGGTATGGCGGAACAGCCCTGATTCCTGCTGCCGAACGCGGCCATGTCCAAACCGTCAAAACGTTGATTGAAGCCGGGGTCGATATTGACCATGTTAATAATTTGGGATGGACCGCATTGCTGGAGGCCATTATTCTTGGCTCCGGCGGGCAGCAGCACCAGCAGATCGTGGATGCGCTGCTAAAAGCGGGGGCCAATCCCAATCTGGCTGACCGCGAAGGCGTGACTCCGCTTGCGCACGCGCGTTCACATGGCTATCGCGAAATAGAAAACATGTTGCGCGCCGCTGGCGGGCGTTGATATTTGAAAAGGCACATCAATGCAACAGACTATGAATTTTCTCCAGCAGGCGATTGAGCTTGCCTATGCCAATGCGCAAAGGGGTGGTCGCCCGTTTGGGGCTCTGGTCGTTCGCAACGGCCAGGTCATCGCCCAGGCGGTCAACGAAATCATGACGACCAACGATCCCACCGCGCACGCTGAGTTGCTGGCCATCCGGGCGGCCAGTCAGCACCTGGGTTCAGCCAGTCTGGCAGGGTGCAGTGTCTTTGCCAGCGGTCACCCTTGCCCCATGTGCATGGCGGCCATGAGGCTGGCCGGAATCAAAGAAGTGAACTACGCCTATAGCAACGAAGACGGCGCGCCCTATGGTCTTTCGACAGCAGAAATATATGCCGATCTGGCCAGGCCGTTTGCAGAGCAGTCCATGACCATTCGTCATGTGCCAACCCGAATTGCGGGCAGGCCCGATCTGTACGCCCATTGGAAACACCAAAAACAAGGAGCTTGAATCCATGATGCAGGTCCAATCGGCGCTGGTACGAGCCATGCTTGTTGCAGCTGTAGCGCTTACCGGGTTCAATCTGCGACCCTTCATTACCAGTATCGGGCCCCTTGCCGGCAATATTCAGGAGCACACGGGGCTGGGCCTGCAAGGCATGGCCATGTTGACGCTGGTGCCGATGTTGTTGATGGGTTGTGTGGCATTTATCGGGCCGGCTCTGCAAAATACGTTTGGTGCACGCCGCTCTATCATTGCTGCGTTGCTGGTGATCTGTTGTGGTTGCGCATTGCGTCTGCTGAGCATAAGCGGATGGAGTCTTATCGCAACGGCTGCGTTGATCGGCTTGGGGTCCGCAGTTATACAGGCGATTTTTCCGGGGATTATCAAGCGTGAATTTGCCCGTCAGGTTGGTCCCATGATGGGGCTTTATTCGGCAATGCTCATGGGCGGTGGAGCGCTGGGTGCCGTCACCGCGCCTGACGTTTCTTCGAGCACAGGACTATGGACTGTTGGTCTGGCCTGGTTTGCATTGCCGGCGGCTGCGGCGCTTTTGCTGGCATGGTGTGTTCTGCCGATAGATAAGGGCATGAGCAGGACGGAAGGTACAGCCCGGCGGTTGCTGGCGCGACCTCGTACCTGGTTGTTGATGCTTTGCTTCGGATTGATGAATGGCGGCTATACATCTGTGGTCGCGTGGCTGGCGCCGGCTTTTCAGGAGCGCGGCTGGAGCGCGGGGGCCAGTGGCGGCTTGCTGGCAGTGCTGGCGGTGAGCCAGGCGTTGTCGGCGCTGACGCTGCCGTGGTTTGCCAGGAATGCCCTGGATCGCCGCCCCTGGCTGTGGTTCACACTTGCCATGCAGGGCATCGGTTTTGCGGGTTTGGCCTTGGCACCGGACTTGGCTGCGCTTGCCTGGGTGATCATACTGGGCTGCGGCCTGGGTGGCTGCTTTGCCTTACTAATGATCGTGGCCCTGGATCATCTGCCTGACCCGGCACAGGCCGGGGCCCTCACGGCGCTTATGCAGGGCGGTGGCTTTTTGATCGCCGCGACGCCGGCATGGCTTGTTGCACTACTGCACGACATGACTGGTAGCTATAAGGTTGGATGGATGGGACATGTGGCAACCGTGCTTGTGGTCGCCATCCTGGTCTGGCGTTTTGCTCCCGGGCGTTATGCAGTTGCCATGCGCGCGCCTGCCGTCACGCGCACGCAACAGGACATGTTGCTACCGGCCGCCCCCGTGATGCCAATCCACGATACGCGCTGAATCATCAATCGCTTGTACGGTTGCGATATTCGACCGGATGCCAGCTGAAATGGGTCTTTGCTTCGGAGCGGACATGGCCGATGCCGGGAAATGGCAAGTGGGGTGCAGCGATCAGCTGGCGCTTGTCGGCGAAATCGGAAA
The DNA here is from genome assembly GCF_000219915.2 of Advenella kashmirensis WT001. Taxonomy (NCBI): domain Bacteria; kingdom Pseudomonadati; phylum Pseudomonadota; class Betaproteobacteria; order Burkholderiales; family Alcaligenaceae; genus Advenella; species Advenella kashmirensis. The sequence continues at coordinate 102,350 of NC_017964.1, forward strand.
ACGCATTTTTTCTTACCGATATTGCGTCTTCTGGCTTCAGGTCATAAACAATGGCAATCTCCGGCTCGGGAAATTGCAGCGATGCAACATGCACGATGTCTCCAACGAAAACAATGGATTGATCCTGGCTGTTGACAGTAAAGAACGCGCTGCCTGGCGTGTGTCCCGGGTGAATGGAGGCTTTTACGCCGGGCAGTACGGTTTGCCCGTCATCGAAAGTTTTCACTTTTCCCAGTTTTTCATATACGCCGATCGTTTTGATCGCTTCTGCGAAATACTTATCATCGTAGCCGGTTTTCTTGGCGTTGCCGGCATCCAGGAAAAAGGCCAGGTCTGGTGCCCCGACATGGACCGTGGCATTCGCAAACGCCGGTTTGCCGTTAAGTACCAGGCCGCCGGTATGGTCGGTGTGAATATGCGTAATAAGCACGTCGGTCACCTGTTCTGGTTTGATTCCCACGCTGGCCAGACTGTCATAGAGTTTGCCACCGTAACCGGGCCCGAAAAGCTCTCCGGAGCCGGTATCGATCAGAATAATACGTTCGCCATCGCGAATCACAAATGCGTTAATGGACGCTTCCACCGGATTGGCAAGAAACGCCTTGTTCAGCAGACTGTCGATATGAGAGTGGGATGGGCCAATAAGTAATTGATAAAGGTCCTGGGGTACGGTGCCGTCAGATATGGCGGTAATGGTCATATTGCCAAGCGGCATAGAATAGGCATCGGCTACCTGTTTGTACGTAGCGGTCTTGGCAACAGGTGCTGTCTGGGCAGAGGCTGCCAGGGCAGTGACGGGCAAGGCAATCACACTTGCGATGGTCAGGACGCCGGAAAAAAGAAGGGGGGTAATACGTGACATTTTTTTGATTTTCCATGGTTGGGTGGAGAAATCACATCATGCGTCATTGTCCGGTGTTGCACAAATCGTAAATTTCAATTTGACCTATCGATACTGCTGATGGCTCGAAAACCCAATGATCTCACTTTGTCTGCACTGCGTCGAAAACCATTGACCGCAGCCAGCGGTGCGCCGGATCGGCATTCACTGTCGAATGCCAGAATAGCTTCATCGAAAAGGTATTAAGTGCCAGCGGCGGAGTAAACAGCTCCAGGCTACTGGTAAAGCGCTGTAGAAAACGTCTGGGCAGGGTGCAGATGCAGTCTGTCGAATTCAGGATCAGCGGGGCCAGGGCGTAGCTCTGGACCGACACCGTTACACGCCGTTGCCGGCCGAGATCGGCCAGTGCTTCGTCGATCATGCCGTTGAACATACCGCCGCTGGTCGAAATTAGCAGATGGTCCAGTTCGCAAAACGTATCCAGCGATAGCGGGCCGGTGCCACGCGGATGCCCGATGCGTTGCGCAGTCAGGAACTCTTCATCAAAGAGCAGGCGCCCAATCAGGTTTGGCGTTGCATCCTGCGCGGTGCCAATAAACAGATCCACCTCGCCTCGCTCCAGTTGCTCATGGACCTGGCTTTTATCAGGCAGAACAAAGGCGATTCTGACCGCCGGGGCCTGGCTCTGAATCAAAGGCAACAGCGCCGGCGCAAGAATAGCCGCCGGATTGTCCATCGCGGCAATACGGAAGGTGCGTTCACTGGTGGCGGGATCGAAAACGTGCGCCGACTGGACAAATTGCGTTAGCTGTTGCAGCAGGCGTTGCAGTTCCGGTTTGAGGGCCAGCATATGCGAGGTGGGTGTCATCCCCCTGCCTGATGAGGACGGTACAAACAATGGATCATTGAAAATGCGACGCAGCCTGGTAAGGCGCCCGGAAAGCGCCGACTGGGTGATGTTCAGTCTGGCTGCAGCATGGGTCACATTCTGTTCCTGCAGCAGGGCATCCAGTGCGAGCAACAGATTAATGTCCAGGTCGCCTATCGGCCGGGTCACGGGTAACACCCTTTTATATTTGGCCGGCAGGCGAGAATGCGCGATGATATCCAGGGTAGCAGTATTATTACAATCGTCATCACCTTATGGGTCATGGAATATTGTGCAATATACATGGAAAATATCGCGCTTCGCTCAAAGCAGCATGATCACCTTGATATTATTGCGATGGTGTCGCGGGTTTATCGCTGGAGGGCGTCTTGCTGCTGCCAGAGCTTTGTGGAACATCCGGGCGCGGGTCTGGTACAAAGCCATCGCGATTGGGCATCTTGATTGCAGCAAGCGATTTTGCATCCAGGCGCGCGTCTTGTTCCACCAGCCCGTTCAAATGAAGAAGATAGGCGGTAACGGCATAAACCTGTTCGTTACTCAGGCTTTGGGGCGCCGTCAGCGGCATGGCGCGCCTGATATAGTCAAATAAAGTCGGGGCGTAAGGCCAGTAGCTGCCCACTGTCTTGACTGGCTTGCCGCTGGCCAGCTTGCCAATGCCACCTACCAGCTTGTCGCCACTGCCTCCTTCACCCTTGCTGCCATGACAGGCAGCGCATTGCTGGGCGTAAATGGTGCCACCCTGCGTGACTGTGCCGCTGCCCTCCGGCAGATTGCGCCCATCGGCAAATACATTGATGTCCCACGCGGCGATGTGTTCCGGCGTTACCGGCTGGCCAAAGCCGAATTTCTGTTCGGCATGGGCGGCGCCCGCAGTTGCACCCAGTAGCGCAGCACATGTAAGCAGCACAACGGCGTGCCTGGCTGCACATGTTCCCGCAAGCGGAGTTTTAAGCACGTGCATGAGTCACCTTTCCGTCAGATGCGATACGCCAGGGTGTAATCGCGTTGTTGTGATAGGTATTATTGACGCCGCGCACCTCAACGAGCGATTCCAGCGTAGGCTGTGTGTAGCCGGATTCGTCGGTGGCCCGGCTTTGTATGACCACGGGTTCGCCGTTCCATTCCCATGGGAACAGAAAACGGGTCAGCGCCTTGCTCAGTACCGGTGTCTGCAATCGCGCCGGTTGCCAGGTTTTGCCTTCGTCAACCGAGATCTCTACTTTGGTAATGCGCCCTTTGCCGCTCCAGGCAATGCCGCGGATTTCATGAAACCCCTTGCCATCGATCTGCTGCCCGCCTGAAGGACTGGTAATGATGGACTTGGCTTCCATCACAAATGTGAACTCACGGGCCTTGCCGTCTGGCAGGATGTCCGTGTACTTTGATGTCTCCTCGCGTGAATGCACCGGCTGATCTGCGACCTGCAGGCGTCGCAGCCATTTGATACTCATATTGCCTTCATAGCCGGGCAGCAGCAGCCTTAGCGGATACCCCTGTTCGGGCCGCAAGCGCTCGCCGTTCTGGCTGTATACGAGCATGGCATCGTCCAGGCACTTTTCCAGCGGGATACTGCGCGTCATGCCTGCGCCGTCTGCGCCTTCGGCAATGACCCATTTGGCCTCGGGCTTGACGCCGGCCTCGTTTAGAACCGTCTTGAGCGGCACGCCGGTCCATTCGGCACAACTGACCAGGCCGTTGACTTCGGCTGCAGTCTTGCCATAGACCGCATATCCCGGATTGCCGGAGCATTCAAGAAAATAAATCTGGGAATGCGAGGGAAAGCGCCGGATATCATTCAATGTGAAAGACAGCGCGTTGTTTACCAGCCCATGCACGACCAATCGGTGTTCGGCGGGATTGATATCTGGAATGCCATTATGATGACGTTCGTAGAACAGCCCGTTAGGCGTAATGATGCCATCGAGTTCCTGCAGTGGAGAGCGGGTCGAGGAAGAAAAATACTGTTTGTCTGTCTTGCGCAAATGGCGAATAACGCCGCTTTCAAATTCCGAAGGCTTACCGTAAGGACGACTGCCAACCAGGGCGCCAGGCTGTTTAGTCCAGGAAGGGATGGTCAACGCGCTGTCGGCTGCTGCGGCACCTTCTTTGGCCGTTGTTCCCGACTGGGCAGCAGCGGCACTTAAGCCGGCACTGCTTGCAAGAACGCCGGTGACCGCTGTAACGCCGTTACGCAAAAATTGCCGACGCGTGTGTTGCGCGTCTGCGTCTGTTACCGCCAGAGCTTCTTCAGTCGATTCGTTAGCCATCTCAATGGTCTCCGGTGCGAATGTTGATTGGATCGGTGTGACTGCAAATAGTATAGGGTTGCGGTATGGATGCGTCCAGTACTTACCGCTTATATATTTAGTGGACGCGGCTATGTGTGAAATGAAAATTTATCGCAAGCATGGTTTTGGTCTGAAACAGTCCGTTTTGCGCACGGTGCCGTCAGCGCGATGAGACTTGTCCTGTCGTCGCAGTAATGGTTATTACTGATAGAGTGACGAAAAATATATGCAGTATACTGACTAATATTCAGTCATATCAGCTCGTCCTGTTTAACCATTTCGTAGCGGCCCATTTTGATGAACCTCTTATTTAGTCTATCCAGAGCGATCGATGCGCTCGTCCACACCATTGGGCGAGCCGTTATCTGGCTTACCCTTGTGGTGGTGTTGATCAGCGCAGGTAACGCGGTGATCCGTAAAGCCTTTCATGTAAGTTCCAATGCGTGGCTGGAGATCCAGTGGTATCTTTTCGGCGCCATATTTTTGCTGGCCGCAGGTTACACGTTTATGAAGAACGAGCATGTTCGCGTCGATATCATTTCTCAGATGATGAGCAAGCGCACGCAGATTCTGATCGAAATTTTCGGTGTGCTGTTTTTTATGTTGCCCGCCTGTCTGCTCATGCTGGATCTGTCCATTCCATTTTTCATGCAGTCCTTTCTGACCAGCGAGCAATCGTCAAATGCCGGTGGGTTGATCCGCTGGCCGGTGAAACTGCTTATTCCCATTGGGTTTTTCCTTCTGGTGCTGGCCGGTGTTTCGCATTTGATTAAATGCGCAGCTTTTCTTGCCGGCCGGGGGCCGGATCCGTTGGCCCCGGCGCATGGCAAGACCGCAGAACAATTGCTGGCCGAAGAAATAGCCAATGAGGCCAGACTCAAAGAAATGGAACAAAGGACGGACAAGTAGCATGGAATTTTTTATTAACAATATGCCACCGATCATGTTTCTGACATTGATCTGTTTCCTGCTGCTGGGGTTTCCTGTCGCATTTACACTGGCCGCCAACGGCATACTGTATGCGTTGCTTGGCATCGTTTTCGGCGAGTTCACTTTTTCCTTCCTGCAGGCACTGCCGGATCGGGTGTTTGGCATCGTATTGAATGATTCGCTTCTGGCGGTGCCCTTTTTCACGCTCATGGGACTAATTCTGGAGCGCTCCGGCATGGCAGAAGACTTGCTGGAAACAATCGGCCAGTTGTTTGGCCCGATTCGTGGTGGGTTGGCCATTGCCGTGGTAGTGGTCGGCGCCATGCTGGCGGCCACCACCGGCGTGGTCTCGGCATCGGTCATATCCATGGGGCTGATATCGCTGCCCATCATGTTGCGTTACGGTTATGACCGCAAGCTGGCAACAGGTGTGATTGCTGCGTCCGGGACGTTGTCACAGATTATCCCACCCTCCCTGGTCTTGATTATTCTGGCCGATCAGCTTGGCCGCTCTATTGGAGATATGTACCGCGGTGCGATGGTGCCCGGCTTTATCCTGGCCGGCGCGTATATTGTATATGTCGTTATCTGTTCGATCATCAAGCCGTCCAGTGCGCCGGCGCTTCCCGAAGAGGCGCGGATCTATCGTGAGCCCAATGGCAAAAGCGGCCTGGCTTCACTGCTGGTACTGTCTGTTATTGCTGCGTTGGGCGCGTGGCTGTTGGGCAACATGCTCCTGACGGAAAAAACGGCAGCCGACGAATTCATCGTTCTGAACATGCTGCTCTGGGGAGTTATTGCATTTGTTATCGCGGCAACCAATAAGGTGCTTCGATTGCAAATGTTGTCGCAAATTGCAGAGCGGGTTGTGTTTGTGATGATTCCGCCTCTGCTGTTGATCTTTCTGGTGCTGGGTACGATTTTCCTGGGTATCGCCACGCCAACCGAGGGCGGTGCCATGGGCGCGGTTGGCGCGATTGTGATGGCGCTGCTGCGGCGGCGCCTGAGCTGGGGGTTGCTCAAGCAGGCAATGGACACCACGACAAAGCTTACCAGTTTCGTGGTATTAATACTGGTCGGCTCAACAATCTTTACCCTGACCTTTACCGGCTTCGGCGGACAGCATTGGGTTGAAGGCCTGTTTGCGTCCCTGCCAGGCGGCCAGACCGGGTTTCTGATCGTGGTCAGTGTAGCCACCTTCTTTCTGGCATTTTTCCTGGATTTCTTTGAGCTGGCCTTTATCATTGTGCCGCTGCTGGGACCCGTTGCCGACAAAATGGGTATTGATCTGATCTGGTTTGGCGTCTTGCTGGCAGTCAATATGCAGACGTCCTTTATGCATCCACCTTTCGGATTCGCGCTGTTTTACCTGCGATCAGTTGCACCTAAAGAAGATTATGTCGACCGTATTACCGGCAAGCTGATCAAGCGGGTTACCACGGGTGAAATCTATCGCGGTTCCATTCCCTTTATCGTGATTCAGTTGCTTATGGTTGCCTCGGTCATGATCTGGCCGGGTATGGTGCTGCATTACAAAGGGACCGGCACGGGAGTGGATCCGGCCACCGTGAAGTTCGACATGGGAACCTCTTACGATTCCGGTGGCTACGGTGCCGATCCCTATGGCAGTGGCTCAGCCACACCAGAGCCTTTCGCAACCAGCCCCGCCAAAAGTCCGCAACAGCAAGCAGAGCCGGCCCCAATATTCAAGTAAGGTCATTTCCAGGATAGGGTGTGCACAACAAATCGGACGTTGTCGCACCGGAATTTAATCAGTATACTGTAATAAAATCAGCAGTTATCACTTAAAGGACAAGGTTCACGCATGACACTGACGCGCAAGATCGCTTTCGAAGAGCACTTTAGTGCCGTGGGATTCGATGATTATTCCAAGGCATTTGTAAAACATATCAATACGCAGGCCAGCAGTGAACTGAATGCACGTCTTGCAGATTTTGACGATACGCGAATCCAGCTCATGGATCAGTACGCGATCGACTATGTGATCCTGTCGCAGACCGGGCCGGGCGTACAAAATGAACCCGATGCAGCAACGGCGGTGCGTCGCAGTCGCCAGAACAACGACTTTCTTGCCGCGCAAATCGATCGCAATCGGGAACGGTTTGGCGGCTTTGCGACATTGCCCATGCAGGATCCGGGCGCTGCGATCGAAGAATTGCGTCGTACTGTGAATGACCTGGGTTTCAAGGGCGCGCTGGTCAATGGCCATACGCACGGTGTCTATTATGACGACCGACAATATGATCCGTTCTGGGAGCAGCTGGAAAAACTGGGTGTGCCGCTTTATCTGCATCCCTTTGATGCCTATGATGTTCCTCACGCCTATAGCGGACACCCCGAGTTGGTGGGCGCGACCTGGGGGTGGGGTGTAGAAGCCGGTACCCACGCATTGCGCCTGTTGTTTGGTGGCGTATTTGATCGTTTCCCTGGAGTGAAGGTCATTCTGGGGCACATGGGCGAAGGATTGCCATTTCAGCGCTGGCGTTTTGACAGTCGCTTTGCCGTTTACCCGCATGGCGTCAGCCTCAAGCAGCAGCCCTCGCAATACATTGGCAGCAATATCCTGATCACCACCTCCGGGGTTTGTTCTCATGCTGCGTTGCAGGGCGCGATTGCAGAGATGGGACCTGAAGCAGTGATGTTCTCTGTCGACTATCCCTACGAGTCTATCGAGCTTGCGGCAAACTTCATTGATACTGCACCGCTGGATGAGCAGACCAAAAAAATGGTGTGCTACGAAAACGCAAAAAAACTGTTTAACCTTTGACCTATCCGGAGAAACGCATGAGCACGTTTATGTATGGTGCCAACGTCCACGCCAATGGAATCCGCCAGCATTATCTGCGGTTTGGCGGGCAGCAGGGCGAACGCAAGGCGCGTCCCAGTATTGTGATCATACCGGGCATTACCAGCCCGGCGGTGACCTGGGCTTTTGTGGGCGAACGCTTTGGTTTGCACTATGACACCTATGTTCTGGATGTGCGCGGTCGTGGATTAAGCGAGGCCAGCGCATCCCTGGATTACAGTCTGGATGCGCAGTCCAGGGATGTCATTGAATTTGCCCGGGAACTGGATTTGAAAGACTACATCATTGTGGGTCATTCCATGGGCGCCCGTATTGGCGCCAGAGCGGCTGCCACGCAGCCGCCGGCCTGAGCAGACTCGTCATGGTGGATCCACCAGTTTCAGGCCCGGGCCGTCGGGCTTATCCGTCCAAGTTACCATGGTATGTCGATTCGATGGCGCTGGCGCGCAAGGGATGCAGCGCGCAGGACATGAAAGCGTTTTGCCCCACGTGGACCGAGGAACAATTGCGACTGCGCGCTCAGTGGCTTCACACTTGTGATGAACGTGCGATTGTGGAAAGTTTCGAAGGTTTTCATGCCGATGATGTTTTTGCTGATTTTCCAAAGATTCGCGTGCCGGTGCTGTTGATAACCGCAGAGCGCGGAGAAGTGGTATTGCCCCAGGACGTAAGGGAAATGGAAGGGTTGTTCGGCGAACTGGCGCATGTGCGGGTGGACAATGCCGGCCATATGATTCCCTGGGATAACGAGGAGGGCTTCTATAAGGCTTTCGGGCAATTTCTGGGACAGCACCTGGTACGCGTTCCGCAAGCTTGCTAGCTTCTTGCACCAAGGGAAGCGCCCGTTGTATTCGTGGTGCCTTCCCCGCATTTTGTGATTGCAACTATACATTGAAAGGAGATGTCCATGGCCGTTAGCGACTATCAACTCATCGCCGCATGGCAGCATGTGCTGACCCTGTCCCGGCTGGAAAAGGGGCAGATTGTTACCATACTGACCAGCACCAACACGCACCCCCAGACCCTGTCGTGTGCCCTGATCGCTGTGCAATCATTGGGCGCCGTTGTTAACCGGCTGGATCTGCCACCTGTCAATGCAGAGAAGTCCCTGAGTCGGGACCCGCTGGCCTATCTGGGAACCACAGCGCTAACAGGTAATCCTGCCGCTATCGCCGCGCTCAAGGCGAGCGATCTGGTGCTTGATCTGATGACCTTGCTGTTTTCGCCGGAGCAGATCGATATTCTGGAGAGCGGCACCAAAATCCTGTTGGCGGTAGAACCGCCGGAAATTCTGGTTCGCTGTCTGCCGACGACAGAAGATCGCGAACGCGTGCTGGCCGCTTCTGCGTTAATTACAAATGCAAAAGAAATGACGGTGGTCTCGGATGCGGGAACCAATCTGCGGTGCCCATTGGGGGAATTTCCCGCCATCAGCGAATATGGATTTGTCGATGAACCCGGTCGCTGGGACCATTGGCCCAGCGGCTTTTCATTGACCTGGCCTAATGAAGGGGGCGCCAATGGCACTATCGTGATTGATGCCGGAGACATCTTGCTGCCGCAGAAATCCTATGTGTCGGCCCCGATTGTGCTCACCGTAAAAAATGGCTATGCGGTAAAAATTGATGGCGGGATCGGGGCCGAGCGACTTGCCGAGTATATGGAAACGTTCAATGATCCTGAGGGATATGCTATTTCGCATATTGGCTGGGGTTTGCAAAAGCGAGCCTATTGGTCAGTGCTTGAACTGTATGACAAGGAACAGACCATAGGTATGGACGCCGGGCGTTTGCAGGCAATTTCCTGTTTTCGCTGGGGCCCAATAATGAAGCAGGTGGCTCGCGTACAACCGCTTGTCACATCGATATTCCCTTGCGTAATTGCACTGTCTGTCTGGACGGGGAGGCGGTCGTGGTAAAGGGCAAATTGCAGGAACATAAACATGGTAAATAATAGCGATTCGGCAGTATATGCTGCCCAGGGTTTTGGCGCAGAGATTCAGTTGAAAGCGCCTTTTGGGCTGTTGATCGTGGACCTGGTCAATGGCTTTGCCGACCCCGCTGTGTTTGGTGGCGGCAATATTCGGGAGGCAATCGACAATACGGTGCCATTGCTGGCCGCTGCGCGCCAGGCCGGTTGGCCAATAGCGCATACGCGCATTGTCTATGCAGATGACGGTTCCGATCACAATGTATTTAGCGCCAAGATCCCGTCCATGCTGACTTTGACAGAGCAGGCGCCTGCCAGCCAAATCGTTCCCGAGTTGACACCCCGGCAGGGTGAACTGGTGGTTCGCAAGAACGTGGCCTCTGCCTTTTTTGGTACATCCCTGGCCGCGTGGCTGACGCATCGCGGTGTGCATACGCTGCTGGTCGCTGGCGCGGTCACCAGCGGATGTATCCGGGCCAGTGTTGTCGACGCCAGCCAGCTGGGGTTTGTTCCGCTGGTTATCGAAGACTGTGTCGGCGATCGTGCACAGGACCCTCACCTGGCCAATCTGTTCGATATGCAGCAAAAGTATGCAACAGTCATGAAAAGAGACCAGGCGCTGACTGCGTTGGGTATTGAAGTGCGTTAACGTTTCGGGGCCGTTCGCAAACGCTTGTGGCTGCATACATAGAAGTAAAAAAAAGAGCACGATTATGTCGTGCTCTTTCAATTTACGTGTGTGTGGAGCCAGCAACTCAGATCGGATACACCAGGCTGTTTGCCAGGATTTCCGTATCGAATATGGCATGTCGCTCTTTGAGCTTGAGCTGCCCGTCTACGTGCACATGGGTGTCATGATACGTGCCGGCAAGATGGACGGTGGATGGGCCTTCAATCAACGTCTGCATCAGCAGAAAATTGGCCTGTGACTCAATTTCACCCACTGCTGTTTCTTCCAGGATACGCAAGTTTGAAACAAGGTGCAGGGTAAAGCGGGGAGCATACATTTGAGTGCGCGAAGTCGCTACAGCACGGTCGTGCATCATGTCACGGCCTTCTGCGTAGATCAGCCCCACCGGCATGCCCAATTCGGCGTTCTCGCGCGACGTAGCGCGATAAAGCCCGTCTTCGGTAAAAAACTCAGGCCACAGTTCAACCTGGTTCTGATCCAGTACAGCACAGTACTCCGCGTGGAAATTTTCTATCTCCGGGCGCAATGCCAACGCCCTTTCAATTGAAATACTCTGGGGCCGGTAGGCAAACGTATGTTTCATTTGCAATTTCCTTTTTTAGATATCCATTACTTTGCGGTAGTACTCATACATGGAGCGTATGGCAGATTCCGAGATCAACGTGTCAGAGGTGCCAACCTTATTTGCATCCAGCTTGATAATGCTGGTATCGGTGGTAGAACGGCGTACCCCCTCCTGAACGAATTTCATCGCTTCGTTATCTTCCAGTCCCAGAAAACCGGCTGGACCCATCAGGTTCCCCTGGCGCAGCCGATGGCGTATGGTTTCCTCGGAGTCGTCTTCGTAGCCAAACATGGTCCATTGCATGATCAGGCTGTTGGGTCCATTAGGGATAATCTGGCGCACGCCCAGGGTATTCATCTCGCGCTGTACGATCAGGTTAGGCCAGATTGTCTGCATGGTAACCGACCACGGAGAATCAAATTCCTTGACATAATTGAGGAAGCGTTCATCTTTGAGTCGCATCGTGTCAACGTAGGAGCGCATTTCCTTTTTGTTTTCTTCGCTGACGCTGGCATATTTGTCTTCGGACTTGGCCGAGGCCATGTAGCCGTGGCGGCCGTGGACGGTGTCGACAAACATTTGTGATTTATTGCCGGCCACCAGCAGCCCGAATACCACCAGGAATGAGTGCAGCAGCGTCGCGTGATAGGGGTCCTTCAGATTCTCGTGATACATTTTCCAGTTGCATGGAAGCTCATTGCGATAGTAGCCCACGACCCGCAGTGGTTTACCCGGAAAAATAACATTGAAATCTTCAAGAATCTCCGGTGTCAGGTATTCCTCTATCGGTTCAACCTGGTCTGAATACGAGGCAAAAATCACACCATGATACGAAGTCACATTCAGTTTTTTCAACCCATGGTCTGCATTTTTGAAGTCACGCGGCATGCCGCCTTCTTTGTTTACGCCTCGTTTGAACGGAATGCCCTGCAAGTCGCCTTTCAGGCTATAAGACCACTGGTGGTAAGGACATACGAATTCGTTGGTATTGCCCTGGTTTTTTCGGCAAAATTCGGCACCCCGGTGGGCGCAGCGATTCTCGAAGACGTTGATGGAGCCATCCTCTGCGCGCGATACCACCACAGGCGTTGCGCCAACATAGGAGCGCTTGAAGTCTCCTGACTTGGGAATTTCAGCTTCCAGGGCAACGAAATTCCAGGTGTTGCCGTGGAAAATGCGTTCCATTTCGCGGTCATAAATGGACTGGCTGGTGTAGACCCAATCGGGGATAGTATGCAGTTTGTCTTCGGGCCAGATGCACTGCTCGGCAGCAATATTCTTGGTGCCCAGTGTTTGGCCAATGACCGTTTGCGACTGAAACATGATTTTTCTCCTGAAATGATCCGGCGGCGCGTCACTTACATGACGGCTGCGGCGGTCGCCTTTTTAACGAATTGCTTGATAGGGATGTCGGTGTTGCTGAAGGCAGCGGGGTCAATAGGCAGTTTCTTTTCCAGAAGATTGCGGATAGCGCGTAATTGACCTGCGGCGTTTACAGCCAGCGCATAATGAGGGATGTTGTCCTTGAGGCCAAGCAGCAAAAATTCCGGCGTGGCGGCATGCGCGTCGATCTCGCCTCGTACCAGAAACTGCAGATCGGCCACAGAAGCGCCCAGCATCTGGATATTGCAGGACAGTTGATCCGTCCAGAACCAGGGAAAGGCGGCGGCCTTTGGCGTGTTACCCAATATGGCATCTGCAGCGATACGAGCCTGTTCGTTGGCGTTCTGCCAGGACTCCATGCGTACGCGTTCGCCGGTTTGCCGATCAACCTGGGTCGTACAGTCGCCTGCCGCAAACACGTTCGAGATATTGGTGCGGCCATGGTTATCAACTTCAATGCCCAGGGTTTGAGGGCAAACCTTCACGCCTGAGCGGATTGCGATCTCCGAATTCGGATTCATGCCAATGGCAACGATCAGATGATCTGCGTTCAATAGGTGACCATTGTCGAGTGTCAATTTCAGCGTGCTGTCTTGCGGGCACTGCTGGCTGGCAGCAATCTTTGTACCCAGGTGCAGGGTGATACCGGCGTGGCGGGCACGTTCCTGTAGCCAATGCGAAAAAAGCAAAGGCGCATTGCGTGTCAAAAGCGCTGGAGCAGCCTCTATCACATCGACAGTCGCGCCCAGGGCGCGCGCAGTAGAGGCAAGCTCCATGCCGAGAAAACCGCCGCCCAGAATGACCACGCGCGCGTCGGCGCGCAAGGCCTGTCGAAGCCGCAGCGCATCATCGGCCGTGCGAATATAGTGCACGCAAGGGCTGCCATAGGGGTAGGCCGGCAGTTGCCGGGCCTGGCCGCCGGTGGCAAGAAGACAATAATCGTAGGAAATCTGCTGGCCGTCCTCAAGCAGGGCAAGGTTTTGCTCAGGATCGATCCGGGTTACCGACTTTCCCAGGATGAGTTCAATCTTTGCCGTGTCGTAGAAATCCTGGGCATGAATACAGATGCTCGAAATATCGGCGCCAGGATCGGCAAGCATGGCCTTGGATAACGGTGGGCGTTCGTAAGCCGGATAAGGCTCCTGGCCGACCACTTTTATGCAGCCGGTAAATGTCAGGCTGCGCAATTGCTGCACTGCCATGGCAGCGGCCTGTCCGTTTCCGACAATCAAGATGGTCTGGTTAGTATTCAGTTCAGGCATTGTTTACCTCTATCGCAGGCAGGGTATGGCATATGTCTTTGGAATGGATGCAGTAAATAGGGTCAGGGAAAACAAACCAGTACTTGGTCATCTTCCTGCCTGACCTCATATACTTTGATGCCGACTGTGGCAGGCGCACTCATTGCCTTGCCGGTTTTCAAACAGAATTGCGCCTGGTGCAGCGGGCACTCAATACAGCCGTCTTCCAGAAAGCCCTCCGACAGCAGGGCGTACTGATGTGTACAAATGTTGTCGCTGACATAGAACTGGTCATCCAGCTTATGCAGGGCAAGCTTATGGCCTTCTATTTCAAAACCGAGAGATTCTTCATTATCCAGCTCATCTGCCTTGTCAATTTTTATCCAGGCCATTATTGTTCCTCGCTAAAATAAATAGAAAAATTCGTGTAGCCGCCGATGTTTTGCAGAGGGCAGCGCAGTAAAAATATTATTCAGTATACTGTATTAAATCATACTACAATATTTTTTCAGGCAACACTCATTTCAGTTGAAATTTTGCTGTTGTGTAAGCCAATTGAATTGATGTTTAAGTTTTTTGACAAAAAATCACCATAAAAATCAATACATTACAGACGTGATTTTTGATTATCAGTATTTACCCTGCTTGATCCACAAAAAAATAATCAGCATACTTGCATAAATGTTGCAGGCGGTTGGTAATTCAATATTCCATTGACAGTCATCTCGTTCCAGGGGAAAAAAATGAAAAGACGCAGTTTCCTGATTAAATCTGCCGGCGTTGGCCTGGCATCAGTGGCGGCAGCGCCAGCAATGGCTCAAACGGCCCCGAAAGTCAAATGGCGCATGTCGGCCGGATGGCCCAAGAACCTGGACGCTATTTATGGCTCGGCGGAAAACATGTGCAAGCGGATCGGCCAACTGACCGAAGGCAAATTTCAGATCGACGTGTTTCAGACCGGGGAAATCGTGCCTTATTCGCAGAACATGGACGCGGTCTCCAATGGAACAGTGGAATGCAATCATGTGCTCAGCACCGCGTTCATCGGAAAGAATCCGGCGCTGGCCTTTGATACCGGCCTGTCGTTCGGCATGAATGCGCGTCAGCACTATTCATGGCTGCACTATGGTGGGGGCATGGATCTTTTGCGCGAAATGTATGCCAAGTCTAATATCGTGAACTTTGCCTGTGGCAACGTTGGCGTGCAGATGGGTGGGTGGTTTCGCAAGGAAATAAAATCTCTGGCCGACTTCAAGGGCCTGAAAATGCGTATTGGCGGTATTGGCGGCATGGTGCTGCTCAAAATGGGCGCTATTGCACAGCAGATTGCGCCTGGGGATATTTACGCGTCGCTGGAAAAGGGTACGATTGACGCTGCAGAATGGATTGGCCCCTATGACGATGAAAAACTGGGCCTGAACAAGGTAGCGCCGTATTACTATACGCCAGGCTGGTTCGAAGGTAGCGCCGCGCTGACCAGTATGGTCAACAAGGCAGCATGGGAAAAACTGCCCGATACATTTAAGATCGCCTTTGAGACGGCCAGCAATGAGCAGTATATGGCCTGCCTGACGCATTATGACGCGCTTAATCCCAAAGCACTGCGCGAGCTCATTGCTCAGGGAGCAAAGCTTAGCCTGTTTCCCAAGGATGTGATGGATGCAGCCTACCAGGCATCGCAAGAACTGTGGGAGGAACTGGCAGGCAAGAATGCCGATTTTGCCAAGATCTATCCGCAGTGGAAGGCCTATCAGAAAGACCAGGCGGCCTGGTTCCGCGTTGCTGAAAGCCCTCTGGATAACTTTACATTCAGGCAATTGAACAAGGACCAGTAAATATTATTGCTGGGCAAAGAGTAGGCAGGATTATGAACGACAGCGAAAAGACCTCGGCGACAGTGAAACCACAGGGTGTTGGGGCACGGCTTCGACGCAAGGAGGACGATCGTCACTTGCAGGGCAAAGGCAATTTTATCGGCAATATGCAACTGCCAGGCTTGCAGGAAGTCGCTTTTCTGCGCAGCCCCATGGCGCATGCCAGATTGCGAGGCATCACGGTTGATGCGCTGGCGCAGGACAATGTGATATTGCGAGACGCGATGGACTGTGAAGACATCTTCGCACCGTCCACGCTGCCAGGGTACCAGAACTCCACCACGCCGCCTTTGGCCAGCGGCAAGGTGCGGCTGGTAGGCGAGGCCGTTGCCATGGCGTTTGGACCTACCCGCGCCGATGCTGAAGATTTCACGGAAATGGTTGAGGTCGATTACGAAGAACTTCCCGTATATGCCAATATGCATGAGGCACGTCAGGCGCAGGATAACTTTGTACATGACAGCTGGAAGAACAATCTGTTTGTACAACTGGCCAACGATGTAAAGTTTGAGCAGTACGCCGCCCAGGCGCAGCGTACCGTCACTCACCGCGTGAGTTTGTCGCGCCAATGCATGCTGCCCATGGAAGGCAAGGCTGTTCTGGCGTACTGGATCATCAGGCCGATCAGCTGGTCGTATACTGTGGAAGCCAGATTCCTCACATGCACCGTACGGGCTTTGCACAGTTCCTTAATCTGGATCAATCACGAATCCGGGTGATTTCTCCTGATGTGGGCGGCGCCTTTGGCTACAAATGCGTGCTCCATCCGGAAGAACTGTGCGTGGCCTGGCTGGCCAAAACCTATAAAAAGGCGTTCCGGTACATGGAAGACCGGCGCGAGCACCTCATCGTTGGGGCCAATACCCGCGAGCACGAATATACGCTGACCGGCCATATCGATAATACAGGCCGTCTTCTGGCACTGGAAGCCGACATTACGGTTGATGCAGGTGCCTACTCCGTCTGGCCCTTTACTGTCGGGCTGGAGGTGGGGCAGGCCCTGGGCAATCTGCCGGGGCCTTATCGGATACAAGGCTATCGGTGCACCACAACCGGTGTGGCGACCAACAAGCCCGGCTTCATGCCTTATCGTGGGGTTGCCCGTACCGGTGTGTGCCTGGCGATCGAACAACTGATGGACGCCATTGCGCGGGAAGTGGGGCGCGAGCCGTGGGAGGTGCGCCTGGATAATCTGGTCCGTGCCGAAGATATGCCTTACGTGAATGTGGCCAACAAACACTACGATGGCGGCGATTATCCGGCAGGTTTGCGCCGAGCACTGGAGATGATCAACGTTCAGGATGTGCGAGCGCGCCAGCAGTCCCGCAAGCCGGGCCAGCCATTGCTGGGCATTGGGGTGGCCACCTATACCGAACAATCTGCCATGGCACTTCCGTATTTGCTGCATGGGGAACCGCCGTCATTCCCGGCTTTGATCAGGCCATGGCGCGCATCTCTGCCGATGGCAGCCTGGAGCTGAGCGTTGGCGTGCACTCGCACGGACAGGGCATGGAAACCAGTTTTGCCCAGATCGCAAATGAAATTCTGGGCATTGATGTATCCAGGATCAACCTGACGCATGGCGACACCGGCCGTACCCCGTTTTCCACGGGGACGTATGCATCGCGCTCTGCGGTAATGTCCGGCGGCGCCGTGTCCCGGGCCTGCAAAGCGCTGTTGCCGCGCCTGTTGCATATCGGCAGCCATATGCTGGGCGTACCCACGGATGAAGTTGAGCTGGTTGACGGGCAGGTGCGTCATGGTCAGCGGCATGTCACCGTCGCTGACATTGCAGATGCGTGGTATATCAATCCCCAGAAGCTGCCTGCCGATGTGGACCCAAGCGGTCTGGAGATCACTGTTGGCTATAAGCCCAAGGTCGATACCGGCAGCTTTACGTATGCATCCTGTGCTGCCGTTATTGCACTGGACCCGCAGACCGGCATCGTGAAAATACTGGATTACGTGGTGGTGGAAGATTGCGGCACGATTCTCAATCCGCTGATTGTCGAAGGCCAGACCATTGGTGGCACGGCGCAGGGAATTGGCACGGCATTGTATGAAGAGATGCCTTATGACGACACGGCCCAGCCACTGGCTTCGACGCTGGCCGATTATCTGATGCCCGGCGCGCCGGAAGTGCCCAATATTCGCATTGAACACACGCAGACGCCGTCGCCCAATACCGAGTTCGGGGCCAAGGGTATGGGAGAGGGCGGGGCGATCGCACCGCCTGCCGTGCTGATGTCTGCTATCAACGACGCTTTAAAAGGACAGAACGTGCTGGTCACGCGCACACCCATGACGCCCCGCCGCATCCTGCAGGCAATGGCGCAGGCTGATCCTGCGAATGCCCGCCAGGATACCGGACAGGGAACAGTCACGGCCAATATCCAGGGGGTCGCATGAAGGCCGCTAAATTTGATTATGCCCGTGTTGATGGTATAGAAGAAGCGCTGACGCTTCTTGATGTGCAAGATATCAATGTCAAGGTACTGGCAGGCAGCCAGTCACTGGGGCCCATGCTTAACCTGCGCCTGGCGCGTCCGCAGAAATTGATCGATATCTCTGCTGCCGCCGCGTTGCGCACCGTGGAAAAACAAAAAAACAGCATTCGAATCGGCGCTGCCGTGACGCATGCCGATATCGAAGATGGGACGCACGAAGCACTGCGCGGTCATATGATGCACTACGTCGCGGGCAGGATTGCCTATCGCGCGGTGCGTAACCGCGGCACCATAGGCGGGAGCCTGGCCCATGCAGATCCGGCCGCAGACTGGGTGCTGGTGTGCAACGTGCTGGATGCGCAATTGGAAATTCGTGCACGCAAGGGCGCTCGCATGGTTCCTGCCAACCGCTATATGCAGGCGGCCTATACCACGGACCTGCAGCCCGAAGAAATGATTGTGGCGGTACACGTGCCACTGTCTTCGCCCGAAGTGCGCTGGGGCTATTACAAATTCGTGCGCAAGGTCGGAGAATTTGCCGAGGCCAGTTGCGCCTGCTATTTCGACCGGGCCAACGCGGTCGCTCGCATCGTGATTGGTGCGCTTGACGGCGCGCCACAATTGCTGCCGGATCTTTCTGTCAGTGCGGCCCGGTA
The DNA here is from genome assembly GCF_000219915.2 of Advenella kashmirensis WT001. Lineage (NCBI taxonomy): Bacteria > Pseudomonadati > Pseudomonadota > Betaproteobacteria > Burkholderiales > Alcaligenaceae > Advenella > Advenella kashmirensis. Next base: position 120,911 of record NC_017964.1, read on the forward strand.
CGGTATGGCTGCGGTAACGCCACAGGCAATTGACCAGGCCATTGCACCCCATATGCAAAACAAAGACCCTGCCGAGCGGACATGGTTTCGCACCGTTGTCGAGCGCAGCCTGCGCCAGGCGTTGGGAGAACAAGGAATAACAAATGAGTGAACTCGCACTGCAAGTCAATGGCAAGCAAGTGAGCCAAGATGTGACGCCCCGCACCCATCTGGGGGATTTTCTAAGGGACAACCTGCGTCAGACCGGCACTAACCTGAGTTGCGAGCATGGGGTCTGTGGTTCCTGCACCGTTCTGGTGGATGACAAGCCGGTCCGGTCCTGTATCACATTTGCGGTTGCCTGTGAAGGAAAGAAGGTGACCACCATAGAAGGCTACGACGATGATGCCATCATGCGCATGCTGCGCGGTGCCTTCAATGAATATCATGCCCTGCAATGCGGATTTTGTACGCCGGGCATGCTGGCGACCAGTCGCGACATTGTGCTGCGGCTGCCAGATGCAGACCAGGAGCGGGTACGGATTGAACTGAGCGGCAACATTTGTCGCTGTACGGGCTATCAGGGCATTACGGCAGCGGTGCTGTCTGTGTTGGCCAGACTGAAGGAACAGCCGGACGAGCAGGTGGAGCAATTGCGCGCCGGTTTGCGGCAAAATGCGCCGCGAGAATTTCCTGTCTTCCAGGCCTTCGAGCCGTTTGCTGCGACAAAGCCGGTAAACGTGGCCGCGTCCGTTACCGCCGGCCAGGCGCCTGCGACAGGCAAGCCTGGTGGCGTCAAGGAGGGCAAGGGCACGAGTGTTGAAGGCGGCTTTGATCTTAAGGTGCCGGCCGGGCAAGTATGGACCTTCATGACCGATCTCAAAGCGGTAGCTGGTTGCCTGCCAGGCGCGGTGATCCAGGAACAGGACGGCGACCGGGTCAAGGGCCAGATCGCCATCAAATTCGGTCCCATGGCCGCCGCCTTCAAGGGCAACGCCACGCTGGAGCGTCGGGATGCCGATCGTGTTGCAACGCTGCGCGGTGAGGGTGTGGATTCGCTAAGCAATTCGCGGGCCAGGGGCGATGTGACTTATGCGATCGTGCAAAAAGAGGAACATCTGTGCCGGGTCAACGTATCCCTTGCCTATTCTTTGCAAGGACCATTGGCGCAGTTCTCGCGTTCGGGCCTGGTCCAGGATTTCGTCAAGCGCATGATTGCCGATTTCGGCAAAAACGTGGAGTTCCGATTGCTGAATCCGGATGCGGATGCCAGTGACATTCCGCAATCACACATCAGCCCGTTCAAGTTAATGATGAGTGTGATATGGGGCCGCATCAAGGGATTATTCGGCGTCGGGCGCTAGGCACAGCAAGGCCGCCGGGCAATGCGCCGCGATTGCAGATGTAATGGTTATCCAGAGCTAACACATAACAGGAGCATGCATTAATGAAAGCGTTGTTGAGAAAAGCCCGACAGTGCCTCGTGGCAATGGTGGTATGTAGCTGGGTGCCCATTGCCACAGCGGCCTCCACAGATTTGGCAGTGCGGTTGGACTGGACGCCTGGGCAGTACAGGCGCCGTTTCACCTGGCGATGCAAAAAGGCTGGTTCAAGGCGGCAGGGCTCAATGTTCGAATGGAAGACGGCAATGGCTCTGTCAGTACCGTGCAGATGCTGGGTGCTGGCGATCATTTTGATGTGGGTCATGCGTCACTGGCCGCAATGATGATCGGTCGCGACAAAGGCATGCCCCTGAAAGCCATCGCGCCATTCATGACCAGTACCGACATTGGCGCGCTGGTGCCGTCTGATTCGGATATCGAGGGGCCTGCCCAGCTCAAAGGTAAAAAAGTGCTGTACACGGCCGGATCGCTCGAGGCGCCATTCATTGATTTTTTCCTGAAGGCAGGCAAGCTGAATCGGGCCGACGTGGATTTGCTCAGTGTTGATGCATCGGCCAAGGCAGCCACGTATGCCGTCAAACGTGCCGACGCCGTGATTTCCACCATTCCATTTATTCTGCCCAGCGTCACCCGCCAGCGCCAGTCGCGACCTTTGCCGTTTTCCGCTTACGGTCTGGACATGGTCAGCTTTGGCCTGTTCACCAATGAGAAAAAGCTGGAAGAAAAGAAAGAGGCCATTGGCAAGTTCGCCAGTATTGTCGCTTACGGCTGGCAATACATTATGGACGGACACGAGGCCGAGGCAGTTAACGCCATTGTGGCCCAGCGTCCGCAGGCACGGCTGGACAAAGGTATTCTTGCCGAACAGCTCAATGCGCTCAAGCCCTACTTCCCGCAAAACAGGGAGCAGCAGATTGGCATGGTCAACCCCGATGATTTTAAAAAATCAGTCAGTACACTGCATAAGGTTGGATCGATACAGCACAAGCTTGATCCCGATGAATATTATGTCAGGGACCTGGTTCAACCCATCGCGAATGTTGCACCGGAGATTGTCAAATGAATGCAGCCGGCGTGATCGCAGAGGGTGTATCCAAGCAGTACGGCGGAACCAATCAAACGCAGGCGCTACTGAACGTCAGCGTATCAATCCAGCCTGGTCAGTTCATCAGTATTCTGGGACCAAGCGGTTGTGGCAAGAGCACGTTTCTACGCTGTGTGGCCGGCCTGGAGAAGCTCACTGCGGGATCGTTGCAGGTGGGGCAGGACCCGGTGAAAGGTCCGCCGGATAATATAGGCATGGTATTCCAGCGAGATGCGTTGCTGGAGTGGCGCACGATCCGCAACAATATTCTGCTGCCGGTTGAATTTGCCGGAAAGCGCAAGGAAGATTACCGGCAGCGGGTCGACTCGCTCCTGAGTCTGACCGGACTGGCCGGCTTTGCCGACAGTTATCCGCATGAGCTGTCCGGCGGCATGCGTCAGCGCGCTTCTATTTGCAGGGCGCTGGTGGATGACCCGCGCCTGCTGCTGATGGACGAGCCTTTTGGGGCGCTGGATGCGCTCACCCGCGATCAGATGAATGTCGAGATGCAACGCATCTGGATGCAGACTCGCAATACCACGCTTTTCGTGACTCACGGAATCGCTGAAGCCATTTTCCTTGGCGATGTTGTACTGGTGTTCTGCCCGCGCCCTGGTCGCATCGTCGAAGCCATTCCTGTCGATTTTCCAAGGCCCCGTCCGCTGCAGATCAGGGAATCGGCGGCATTCGGCCAACTGTCTGCGCATATTCGCGGCCTGTTTGAAGGCATGGAGCATTGATGATGAGTGCAATAATGAACTCCGCGCGAAATGGCCTGCATGGCATGATCTCCATGATCGTGCTGATGATCATCTGGGAAATGGTATGCCGCGCCGGGCTGGTCCCGCCTATTATCCTGCCTGCGCCCAGCGATGTGTTCGTTGAATTGTTCCGTGAGGCAGGCTGGTACGCCATGCAGGCATGGCACACCTTGCTGATTACGCTGGCCGGCTTTGCCTGTGCTGTCGCAGGTGGTGTCCTTATTGCCGTTGCATTAGTCAGTTCGCGCTTTTTCGAGCGCTATTTTTACCCTTTGATTATTGCCTTCAATAGCATTCCAAAGGTCGCCCTGGCGCCTCTTTTTGTGATCTGGCTGGGCACCGGTTCTGAACCGAAAATCCTGATTGCTTTCATGATCGCCGTGTTTGCCGTGATCATCGATACGGTCCACGGACTGCGTTCCGTACCGCCTGACCTGATTGACCTGGGGCGTGTGCTCAAGGGCAGTCCACTGGATTTTTCCTGAAGGTAAAACTTCCATCGGCACTACCGTCGATCGTGGCCGGCTTGAAAGTTGCATTGTCGTTGGCCCTGGTAGGCACGATCGTGGGCGAATTTGTCTCTTCCCAGCAGGGACTGGGCTACATTATCATGAGCGCACAGGGAAGTTTTGACACCGTGCGGGTGTTTGCCTCGCTGTTTATTCTGGCGCTGATGGGGATGGCTCTTTACGGCCTGCTGGCGTGGGTGGAGCGCAGGATCATGGCAGGGCGTCGCCGGCATGAATAGGCGGCTGACCGTTATGCCCTGACCGCCCATGATCCATTATCTAAGATCAAACGATAAAGCATAAGATCGGCAAGCCCTGCCATCATGGGCGGCTGCGCCGGGCATTGTTTGGCCATCGGGAGAATGTATTATTGCCAGGATATGGGCCAGGCTGGCGCGTACCAAGCTTCTGAATGGTCCGTGGGAGCGCCGCCGACACGACCAACCCACGAACATGACTTATACAGGCCTGCTACATATCCTTTAACGCCGCCCGCCCATATTGGTTGTTTTCTTCTACCAGCTTGCTAAGCAGCCGTACGAAAATTTCCCGTTCCTCATTGTTCAGCGGTTCCAGCAGTCGTTCCTGAGAACGAATCATCCCTTTGCGCAATTGTTTCATTATGCGAATGCCTTCTTCTGTAATGAAAGACTGGCGTGAACGCCGGTCGTCGGGATTGACCTGCGGCTTACCAGGCCCTTATCAGCCAGACGCTTGATAACATCTGCCGAGGTGGTGCGATCCAGACCCACCTTCAGGCCGATGGATGACTGATCCAGATATTTTTCGTTCAGCAATACCGATAGCACGCCGTGTTGCACGGGCGTGATGTTCTCGTTCTTGCACTCTTCGAAGAACATGGAGTAATGGATTTGATTAAGGCGCCGAACCAGGAATCCTGGCCTGGACCATAGCCCCTGATCATGAAATTTGGTCTTGATTTCGTCTGAATGGTCGGCCGTAGGCAGATCGTCGTTGTCTCTCTTTCTCATTATGCAGTGAACCTTATACTGAAGTGACTTGAAGCGCAGTGCAGGATTGCCCGAGGGGTTGTCCTGACCGCTAAAGTTACCGGTGCCTTTTCGCAATTCTATCGGGAAAATACGGTCTCTGCACTAGCAATAACTACAGTATACTGTCATTATTTTCCGAAAGGAAATCAAATACCTGTCTTGCGCTTGGAGACAGGTCCCGGATGCGACGGGCACCAATGAGAATCTTGCGTTCTGCCCATTGCTCATCCAGCCTGACTCTTACGGTATCGGGTACCCGGTACAGATCCACACAGCCTTCAGGCAGAATGCCAATGCCCATATTGGCGTTGATAAGCAGGCACATGGCGTCATAGCCTGATGTCTCAATATCAATCCTGACATTGGTCGATTCTGCCGCGCGGCATTGATGAGCTGGTAATTGAGCTGGGTGCCTGCTGTAAGCGTAATGTGGCTGTACGCTAGCGTATCCCTGAAAGAAACCCGATCCTGTCGGGCCAGCGGATGTCCGGCAGGCACCAGAACGATTAGTGTATCCTTGCGAAAAAGCGCAACTTCGATATCGTCCTGATAGGGAATTTGAGTGAAGATGCCAATGTCCAGTTTGCCTGCGGCCAGCGCTCTGGTGATGCTCAGGCTGTTTTTCTCTTCCAGATGCAATTGGATATTGGGGTATTTGCCGGTAAAGTCGGCCAGTAACGGAGCCAGAAACTGCGTTATCGCGGTGGGGTTGGCTGCCAGCGTGACGCTGCCGCGCTGGCCTTTGCCAAAATCAATAAGCTGGTGTTCCACTGCCTGTACGCTGTTAAGAATCGCGCGTCCCCGGTACAGCAGTTCCAGGCCAGCCGGTGTTGGCGTCACACCGCGGTTGGTCCGGTTCAGCAGAACCAGGCCAAGCTTGTCTTCCAGTTCCGAAAGGCGGCGGCTGACGGCGGCCGCCGCTATATTTTCCAGTTCTGCTGCGCGACTGATCGTGCCCTCATCAACAACCCGTATAAATAATTTTAATGTGAGCAGATCAATTTTCACGGCACGTTCAGTGGCAGTACGAACCCGCTAGTTGCCCGACAGCAAGAATCCGGCGTTAGGCACCCGCGTTTCCAGGTTGAGAGTTTTCAGCATCTGATAAACCGTGGCTGCGGCAGCGGACAGCACAGGCTTGCCGATTTTGTCTTCAGCTTTCTGGATGGAAGGCAGCGATGGCATTTGCACGCAGGCAGACAGAATGACCGCATCTACACCGTCTATATCCAGGCGTGTCACGTGTTCCAGCAGATTGGCCGGATCCAGGCGACCCACTTCCAGATTATCAGATACTTCCAGGCTGATGGAGTCATGAACACTGATTCCTTCGGCTTCAATGTATTCTATCACGCGCTGTGTGAGCGGCTTCATGTAGGGGGTGATAATGGAGACCTTGCCCAGGTTCTTTTCCTTCAGGCTGTCTACCAGCGCACCGGCCGAGCTCAGGATAGGGATGTTGGTGTTGTTTTCCTGAACCGCTTTTTGCAGACGTGCCTGCGATTGGCGATGATAGCCGTTACCCTGGGCCATGATGGCCACCAGGCAAGCATAGGCCATGACATCCATGCGGGCATCGCTCAATTCGATGGCACAACGGTCGCTGGCCTGATCCATCGCCGTCAGTTCCTCTGGTGTAACGCTCATCATGCGCATGCGTGCAGAGTGAAACGTAAAGGTTTCGTTGGGGAACAGTTGGCGACGCGCGTTCAGCATGGCCGGGATTTCGGTTTCCATGGTGGTATTGGAACTGGGCACAATCTGGCCGATTCGGTAGTTTCTCATTTCTGACCCTTTAAAATCATTGAAAAATTGATTGTAATCAGGCATTTAAATTAACCAAATCAACCATTTACTATGGAGCCATCGCATTTTGCGATGGCTGAACGGGCGGGATCGAAGACCTATTAGCGGCAGCAAACTTCAGGCGATTATCTCGTGATAACGCTGTATAATTTGCATATACAAATGTATATGCTTAACGGAGGTTTTTATGACAGTACTGCGAAAGTTGGACCCCGCATTGGCAAGAGAAGCCAGGCTTTTTCGCAATAATAAAAGCCAGGCGGTTCGCATCCCCGCAGACTTTGAATTACCAGGTAAAAGGGTTTTAATTCACCGGGAAGGGGACAAATTAATCATTGAGCCGATTCAACATAAAAACCTGGTCGAAGTGCTGGCAGCGCTCGAGCCGCTTGCTCCCGAGGATCAGTTTCCGCAAGTCGATGACACACTCCTGCCGCTCAAGGATACCGATCTGTGAGTAAACTTTACATGCTCGATACGAATATCGTATCTGAATTAGCCAGAAACCCTCAGGGCAAGACTGCCCAGCAGATTGCAATTGCTGGCGCTGAAACCATTTGCGTCAGCATCATCACAGCCTGCGAATTACGATATGGTTGTGCGAGAAAAAAGTCGCCCCGGTTGTCAGCACAGATCGAAGCAATTCTTGGGAGTGTACAAGTGCTTGCATTTGATGTGCCCGCCGATACTGAGTATGGCGTGATACGTGAACAACTGGAAGCTGCGGGGAAACCTATCGGCCCAAACGATCTACTGATTGCAGCACACGCCTATGCTATTGGAGCCATACTAGTGACGGGCAATGTCAGCGAGTTTGGTCGCATTCAAGGCTTGCAGATAGAAAACTGGCTATAACGTAGCAGTCTCTGGCGTGCGTGCAAGGCAGTCATCGTAATCAAGTGCGGACAAGACATGGGTAGTCTTATCCCAACTGCAATTCCTCTGGTGCTCAAAGCAATGCAAAACACGATTTCTCTTTCCTCTCTAGGCCCCAGAATCTGCATCCTGGGGCCGTCAAACAGTGGGAAATCTACCCTGGCCACAGCCATTGCCCGCAAAGGTGACCTGAGGCCGGTGCATCTGGATCAGCTTTTTCATGAACCCAATACCGATTGGGTACCTCGCCCGGCAGCAACGTTTTCTGCACTGCATGAAGAGGCTATCGCGGGCGAGCGCTGGGTGATGGACGGCAATTATTCCAAGTACATGCCGCAGCGTTTCGAGCGGGCGACAGGTATTATTTTGCTGAACGTGCACACGGCGACCAGCCTGTTCCGTTACTTGCGTCGTACACTATTGGAGCGTGAACGTCATGGAGCCTGGAAGCGCTCAGGATAGCCTCAAATGGGAGATGATCCGTCATATTGCAGTTGTCACGCCAGGAAACCACAAACGTTATACGAAAATGCTTGAGCAAATTGCGTTGCCTACCGTATCGCTCCCGTCGGTGCGTGCCATTAATGACGTTTACCGGCAATGGGGGCTGCGCAGTCAGCATCGTGACTGAGCGTCAGATCCATCTGTTGTGCGCCGGCTATTGGTCCGTTGCGGCGGCAGGTGAAAAGTATCCGGCCATTAACTGCTCCATTAGCAGCACACGTTTGCTGTTTCGATTGAGGTTTCGCAATAGCCTGATAGCCTGGCTTGAAGTGGCCTTAGCTGTTTGGATTTTTAGTCGATCAATACATTCTATCGGAGGATATATGTTCAGAAACGTATTACTGAGTTCAGCTTTGGCCTGCACCATGGTATTCGCATACCCTGGTAACGAGAGTTACGCTGCAACGCAAGGCGATATGAACCAGGCCGCCAATACCGACTATAAAAAAGCAGATGCGCGCTTGAACAAGGTTTATCGGGAAGTGTTAAATAAGCTTGAGGCTTCCCAAAAGACCGACTTGAAAGCAGCCCAGAACGCCTGGATCCAGTACCGTGATCTGGACTGCAAATTCCAGAGCTCGGGAGCGCAAGGGGGTTCCATACAGGCGATGCTCGTCGCTGGTTGCCTGACGGATAAGACAAAAGCCCGGGCCGACGAACTCAATACGCTGCTTCAATGCCAGGAAGGTGATGTCTCGTGCGTGACTGCACCTTGATAACCGGCGCTGCCGTGAACGGTTGATGGGCGCGCCAGCCATTTCGCCCGTGTTTTAGTCGGCCATTCGAGCAAGGGTGGGCAGCGTGCTTTCGTGTCAGATCGGGAAAGACACATGCAAAAATTCTCATCGAAAACTCAGTATCGTCGCCTTCTGCCTGGCGATGTAGCACTGCTGCGTCAATTGAATTTACTGTTTAGCCGGGCATTTGACGATCCCGTCAGTTATGAGAGCAAGCCTGCGACTAATACCTACTTGACGGATTTTCTGGCCAAGGACCATGTTGCTGTTTTCGTCGCTTTAAACGATGGGCATGTGCTGGGTGGTCTGGTGGCTTATGCGCTGGACAAGTTCGAGATGGCGCGGCGGGAGTATTACATCTATGATCTTGCTGTGGACGCCGGATATCGCAGGCAGGGTATTGCTACCGCGCTTATCCGGCATTTATGTGAGTTTGCGGCAGACCACGCCGGCTGGGTTGTCTATGTGCAGGCCGACAGGGCGATGCGCCGGCCATTGCACTGTATAACAAACTGGGTGTGCAGGAGCAGGTACTGCATTTTGATATTCCGGTGCCGATTCGAAAAAAATAACCAAGAAGAGTAGGCCAAATTGTTCAACGATACGGACGCTGCACTAGATTAGTTAACGCCCCTGATCATAACGATCCGATCATGAGTGCGCAGGATGCGCTGTATGAATCATGCTTATTCCGATCTTATGCCCTGTATGGCTGTATAAGCGAAATCATATGACGCATATCGGCTGTATTTTTCCAAGGTCCAGCGCCCATTTTCCTTCCGAACATTAAGAATGTTATTAATCTGTAAATTAGGTTTAACGCTGCCTTTATCGGTACTAGGATAACAACTATAGACTTCTTTTGAACATCGTCCCAACATGACATTTGTCATAAGGATAGGAGGTACAAATGGTCTGGCACACAGTATTTTTCTTTGTTCTGACAGTTATATCCGCCATACTGGGCTTTGGAGGGTTTCTAGGCTGGGGAGCGTTGGTGGCGCAGATTCTGTTTATCATATTTCTGGTACTCACCTTGCTCACTATTTTTATCCGCAAGAAGCGCTAGGGTGATTCTAGAAAAAGGGATTCATAAAAACTCAGGCACCCGGTAGGGTGCCTTTGCTTTATCTTCTATAGCCGATTCTGTTCGGCCCAGAAGTCGTTGACCTCGCGCTCGGCGTCCTCGCGTCTTCTACCGTATTTCTCTTGCAATATACCGCACATTTTCTGTGCATTGCCATTGACCTGTGCAATGTCGTCATCTGTCAGATCACCCCATTTTTCCTTGACGGAGCCTTTGATCTGTTCCCATTTTCCTTGAGCGATGTCCTGGTTCATTTTTATCTCCTTTCAGCATAAACACATTAAGGTGGAACAACTCTGAAGTGGAAGGTCCACAATTCATACTAGCAATTAAAAGCTTCGCTAAACCATTTTGTTACATGTTATTAATAAGTCTAGGTATATGAAATATATAGATATTGTTGATATTTGAACGAGAGAGAATGCGCCATGATGGTCGGATCGCAGACGTTGACGGGCTAATGCCAGAATTTATTTTTGATAAAAATTCCCGCTTTACGAGTATTTACAAAACGCGGCTTAGGATGTTTGCATCCTCTTGCATCGCAGGCAGATAATGAAGACTCTCACTTCGACACGGAGATATCATCATGCCAGCGAAATCCAAAAGCCAGCAACAGGCAGCAGGCGCTGCACTATCGGCCAAAGAGGGCGAAAAGAAAGTGGGCGATTTGAAAGGCGCATCCAAATCAATGTACAAATCCATGTCCAAAAAAGAGCTCAAGGAAATGGCCAGCACCAGCCGGTCCGATAAGCCAAAGCACAAGCATTAAAGCCTCGTTTCACCCAATGAGTGAAAAAGACGCGGTCCGCTATGCAGTATTTCCCGGAATCTGTGCTGCATAAAAGGGAATGCGACTTAAAGCATAGAGTGCGCTACGCTTGCGGATTTTTCGGCTACTGCCGGTAAATCGTCGGGTTTCGGTGAAGACGATTTCCTGTTTGCTGCCAGCTTGTCTGAACGCCCACGCATAGCATTGTGTTCCTGCCTTTACAGCCGGATCAATGTTATCGACTACGCCGGTATTGGACACGGCAATATTGGCCGAACTACGAGCCAATGCGCCCAGGGCCATTTCTCTGGCCACTTGTTCGCTCGTGAGATTGAATCTTTCAATCGTTTCAGCGCTCACATTCAATAGCCGCTTTTTGGCGGCAACCGTATACGTGACGAATGCGCAGTCCAGCAGCTTGCCTGCGTTGGGTGCTTCGGACAGGGCCGAGGCGATTAGTCCGGCGGTGCACGATTCGGCAGTCACAAGAGATAGATCGTGGTCTGCCATGTATCTGGCAACGAATTTTATAGATAGCATTGGCACATTGGCGTTGGTAAATAAAAAAGCGGATAAAAAGCGAGTGGGGCAGTGTTACGTAGACGATTTGATTTTAAACCAGTCTAAAAAATATAGATCAGCAGTTGCAAACGCATACTCTGGTAGTCAATTGAAATATTTGTTGATCGATATCAAAACGAGCGTCATATGGATAAGATATAAATACGATAAGATTGATTTTTCAATTAATTAGTTCAGATATGCTCCTGGTGCCAATGTTATGGCTGGGTGTATTACTTGCTGAAGTATTGATCTTTACCGGTGCCTTTGTGCCGCTTTGCCTGAGGGCAAGCGCGCAGCATTCTGCTCCCTGAATTTCCCCGCTATTGGCCGCAGTGGTGCTGCCGACATACAGCCATTCACTTGAAATGCGGGTGGGCCTGGGTCACAAACAATTTCCTTTTTTAAGAATGGAGGTATACATTGTCGCTGTTTGATTCATCAGAGAAATACGGTTTAGTTTCCCGGGCATTGCACTGGTTGATGGCGCTGGGCTTTGCCTGGATGTTTTTTACCGCTGCGCTGCATTATTTTGCAGATGAAACGCCCATTACCGATACGTTATGGCCGACGCATTCGATCATGGGATTTACCGTATTCTGTCTGGGCGTCTTCAGAGTCCTGTGGGCGGTAATCAATATTTCACGCCGACCGCCATCGCTGTCCACGGTATCGGGACTGGGGCATAGCGTATTGTATGCGCTCATGCTGGTCATTCCGGCGCTGGCATTGCTACGCACTTACGGGTCGGATCGCCCGTTTTCATATCTGGGCATTCCGCTAATGGAACCGACCGGCGAAAAGGTCCAATGGATGATCGATCTGGCCGGATTGCTGCATGGTGAACTCGGTTGGACGCTGCTGGCGCTGGTCATAGGCCATATTGGCATGGTCTATGCCCACAGGAAAGCATCCGGCGCGATTGATGTGCTGCCGCGCATGCTTTGATCGGGCAACGCTAACGCTTGTTATACCGTTTTCTTTATAAGGCAGATCGCGTTTAGCGCAGGTTCGCCGATAGCCAGCATCGCCTTTACGGCATGCTGGCATTTTTTGTGTCCGTCCGTTTCAAATGAGCTCAATGCGTATTCTCGTTGGCGATCGATTCGCATTGTTTGCATCTGCGGTATGCCACGAACTTGGCAGCTCATTCATGACGGGTGTAATATGGAAACACAAGGAGCAGGCAAGATGACAGCGAAATTCAAAAAGGGCGACCATGTTAGCTGGAATAGCGAAGCGGGCAGGTTTCCGGCAAGATCATTGCTATTCATACAAGCGACTTCGATCACAAGGGGTACGTCCATCGTGCTTCGAAAGACGAACCCCAATACGAAATTAAAAGCGACAAAACTGATCACGTTGCTGCACATAAAGGTAGCGCATTGCGGCATATCAAGTGAAATACATATCTCCAATGTGTCCGGGCTATACCGGTCTGTTTGACATGATCCATGCATGCCGGCGAGTATTGCCATTTTGCATTGGCCGTGATGTCCGGAGCATATTACGACTGCATTGCAGATCCAGCGCATTTCAAGTATGAACAATTCGACAAAAGATAGCGACGACCGATCATTTGCACAATATATTAATGAGATTCGCCGTTGCCGGGTTTGTCATGATCAACCTCGCTATGGACAAGCTATGGTTCCAGAGCCGCGTCCCATTATTCAGGTATCTCAGACGGCAACCATCTGTATCGCCAGTCAGGCGCCTGGCACCCGGGTGTATAAAACCGGGCGTCCGTTCAATGACGCATCCGGTGTCCGACTCAGACAATGGATGGGTGTTTCTGAAGAGGAGTTTTACGACGATTCCCGGGTCGCGATTATTCCCATGGGATTCTGTTTTCCCGGACTCAGAGCCGATGGCAGTGATCTGCCGCCACGGCGAGAGTGCAAGGAAATATGGCGTACGTCATTGTTTAGCCGCTTGCCTCATCTGAAATTGCTGTTGACGATCGGTGGCTATGCGCAGGGCTGGCATCTGGGTCCGCAGGTGGCGCGTCAAGGCGTCACCGAAACAGTGCGGTCCTGGCGCCAGTACGCTCTTGCCGACCCTGTCTTGCGCATCTATCCGTTACCGCATCCGTCCTGGCATAACAATCGATGGCTCAAGCAGAACACATGGTTCGAAGACGAAGTGCTGCCGCAATTGCAGCAGGATATACGTGAGCTGATTACGTAATAACTGAGCTATCTGGCGGTTGTCGCAGCAACGAAGATGGTCATGAAGCAAGCTTGACAATACACGACGGTAATCTTGCACGGTTGCATGCGCAACATGATGCCGGTGTAGCATTTTTTATAGAGTGCAGCTGTCATATTAAATCAGGGACGGCTTGTTTTGCAGTACGATTATTTTCACATGCGCTTGCCTCAAAAGGAACTATCGTGCCGGACACAACTACCATCATTGCTTTTGCTGCGGTCTCCCTGGGTATGGTGCTTACCCCCGGGCCTAATATGATTTACCTGGTGTCACGCTCGCTATGTCAGGGGCGGCGCGCAGGCATGATGTCCCTTCTGGGCGTGCTACTCGGCTTCATTTTCTATATGGTGAGCGCCGCATTGGGTATAACCGCCTTGCTTTTTGCCGTCCCTTACGCCTATGAGGCGCTCTGCTATGGTGGTGCCCTGTATTTGCTTTATATGGCCTGGCAGGCGGTGCGGCCAGGAGGCCAATCTCCATTTCAAGTGAAAACATTGGCGCCCGATAGCCCAAGAAAATTGTTTCTGATGGGTTTTCTGACGAACCTGCTGAACCCCAAAATCGCAGTTATGTACTTGTCCCTGCTGCCGCAGTTTGTTAATCCGGAAAAAGGCAGCATTCTGACCCAGTCGCTGGCGCTGGGATCAGTGCAGATTGCGATCAGCATCAGCGTCAATATGCTGATTGTCATTATGGCCGGCAGCATTGCCTCTTTCCTGGCCAGCCGCCCGAGCTGGGTGGTGGCGCAGCGCTGGCTAATGGGTACGGTGCTAGCGGGTCTGGCAATCAGAATGGCCATGTCTGCCAGACGCTGATCATATTTGCTGCCTGGAGCAAGGCGCAACACCTCACTGGGAGGAGCGTGGGTATTTTGTTTGCAGGAGTTAAATTGCGTTGCCTGCAAGATGGCATCGTAATTCAACGGCATGCATGTTAAATCATTGCAGCATTACAAATGCAATTGGCTGCTTTCCCTGATAATCAGATCACATGGCAACAGGTCTTCAACAATAGTGCTTTCGCCTCCTGTCCCGAGCATCAACTGCTGCAGGACGGTCCGCGCTGCGTGCTGGCCAATCTGATAGCGTGCCGGGCGCAGGGTCGTTAGTGCCGGGCGCAGTCTTGCGGAAATGGATGCATCGCCAAACCCTGCAATGGCGCAATCGCGCGGCAGGACAAGATTGCATGAAGGAGCGTGCAGTATGGCACCAGCGGCCATATTGTCATTGGCAAAAATCAAGGCTTGGGGCTTGGAATGTACAGGTAACCGTGACAACCTTCAATGCCAATGGCTCCTGCCTCGAATTCGTCGTCTTCCGGGATAATCTGCACGTCCGCCTCCAGACCAGCACCGGTCATGGCTTGGGCATAGCCCTGAGCGCGTTGTCTGGCGCGAAAATCTTCGGTGGTTTGTGACATGACAAACCGGATCCGAGTCGCACCTTGTTCCAGAAAGTGTCTGGCCAATATGGCTCCGGTTTCGATATGCGGGAATCCCACTTGATGAAATGGTCGTCCCGGTACGAGCCCCCAGGCTTCGATCACAGGGATGTTGAGCGCGCGCAGCATGGCTTCGGCCGCGGGCGTGTGGTCATGGCGTGTCAGGATCAGTGCGGTGGGGTGCCAGCCGACAAAAGTACGGATAGCCTGTTCTTCGAGCTCCTGAGAATACTGGGCATTGGCCAGGAGCAGTTGCAATCCAGACGCCTGCAGTTCGTCGGTCATGCCCTTGACCAGATCGGCGAAAGTCGCGCTTGCGATGTTCTGCATAACCGCGCAAACCACCCGCCCATGTCCCGAAGCCAGCCCACCTGCCACCTGGCTGGGCACGTAGCCGATCCGGTCGATAATTTCACGCAAGCGCTCTCTTAACGCAACCGAGACTTTTTCAGGTGAATTGAAGTAGCGCGAAACGGTAATGGAGGAAACGCCGGCCAGAGCGGCCACGTCATGGATGGTGTATGAGCCAGCTTTGCGACGCGTGGTACGTGATGTTTGTTTTTGAGTCATGGTTTATCCCAATGG
The DNA here is from genome assembly GCF_000219915.2 of Advenella kashmirensis WT001. Classification (NCBI taxonomy): domain Bacteria; kingdom Pseudomonadati; phylum Pseudomonadota; class Betaproteobacteria; order Burkholderiales; family Alcaligenaceae; genus Advenella; species Advenella kashmirensis. The sequence goes on from NC_017964.1 coordinate 136,242, forward strand.
CGTGTTGTTTGACCAACGCCCTACAATTATATCAATGTTACCGGTAACAGTTACCGGTAACATACCGAATCCGGCCAAATGTATTTCTACCATTGCCTGTACCTATGACCCGACCCCTTCTGCTTGTTGTCACACCATTTTCTCAGGAAGCGCTTGTGCCTTTGCTGGAGCACTTTGATGTTGTGCAGTGGCAATCATTGCCGTCACCCGACGCATTTTGCGCCCGGCATGGGTCAGATGTGCGGGTCTTGATTACCAACGGCATGGCTGGTGTGCCGTCGCTGTGCCGCGACGCATTGGCCAATCTGGCGCTCATCGCGTGCAACGGGGTGGGGTACGACGCTATCGATCTGGGCTGGGCCGATGCCCGGGGGATTCGTGTTATTAACACACCAGACGTTCTGTCGGCGGATGTGGCGGATTTTGCAATGGCATTGGTATTGGCCGTATTCAGGCAAGTGCCCGCAGCAGACCGGTATGTGCGCGAGAACAAGTGGGGGCGCCAGGGAGCATTTCCGCTGGCCAGGCGTTTCTGGGGTTCAAAAGTCGGTATTGTGGGGCTGGGACGTATCGGCCATCTGATTGCCAACCGCGCTGCCGCATTTAGTACGCAGATCGGATACACGGGCCGGCGACAGCAGGACGGCGTTGCCTATTCGTATTTCCCGACTGTGCTGGCGCTGGCTGGATGGGCAGACGTGCTCATTGTGACCACGCCTGGTGGCGCCGACACCCATCATCTGGTGTCCCGGGCCGAGCTAGAGGCGCTCGGCCCGCAAGGCGTACTGGTTAACATCGCTCGCGGCTCTGTTGTAAACCAGTCGGCGCTGATTGACTGTCTGGAAAGCGGTCAACTGGGTGCTGCGGCCCTGGATGTCTTTGAGGAAGAGCCTCACGTACCAGAATCAATTATTCATTCAGCATCCACGATTCTTAGCCCTCACATTGCAAGCGCCACCGTGCAAACCCGCCAGGCCATGGCTGCGCTAGTGGTCGACAATATTTTGCAGCATATCAATGGCAAATGTCTTATTTCACCTGTGAACTGACCCTATAACAAGCAAGGAGACAACATGAATCCATCCAAATTCGTTCGTCGAAGCTACACCATGGCGCTACTGCTGACAGGCATGATATTTTTTTTACCTGTTTATGCACAAGCAGATAAGTATCCCGAAAAGCCGATCACATTTGTTGTTCCGTACCCAGCCGGCGGGGTGGCCGATCAGTTTGCCCGCAGCATGGCTACCGAGCTGGGAAAGCGTCTGGGGCAGACTGTCGTGGTCAGCAACCGTGCCGGCGCCAACGGTAATATTGGGTCAGCCTATGCTGCCAAGCAGCCTGCCGACGGCTATACCTTGCTGCTCGGATCGACCAGCACGCTGGCCGTGAATCCGCATTTGTACAAAGATATGGGTTACGACCCGATCAAGGATTTGCAGCCGGTGACATTGACGCACCAGATGCCAAATGTGTTAATTGTGGGCTCTGGCACCCCATACAAAAGCGTTGAGGATGTCATCGAGGCGGCCAAACGCGAACCGGGTCGTATTCCTTTCGGGTCTGCTGGTAACGGCAATTCCATGCATCTGGCCGGGGAGTTGTTCCAAAAGCAGAGTGGCACAAAACTGATGCATGTGCTATAAGGGGGCCCCACCGGCGCTTACTGATGTCATGGGAGGATCGTTGCCCACGATGTTCATCAATCTGCCTTCGGTGGTTGGTTATGCCGATTCGGACAAGATTCGGATACTGGCTGTTGCGGCACCCACGCGAGCCAAAGTCTTGCCAAATGTGCCTACGTTCGAGCAGGCCGGTGTCCCTGGTGTGATCTCCAGCGTCTGGAATGGCATTCTGGTTCGCAGCGGGACGCCCGAAGCAATCGTCAGGAAACTGAACCAGAACATTGTGGCGATCCTGCAATCACAAGCGTTTGCCCAACCGCTGGAAAATCAGGGGTACGAAGTGCTGTCTTCGACACCGCAGGAGTTTGCAGATTTACTGCAGAAAGACACAAAGGTGATGGGCGACCTGGTCCGTGATGCGGGTATTCAAATAGACTGATTGGAGTATTGTTGTGCAGAAAAAATTACATCAATTGCGCAGCCAGCGCTGGTTTGCAAGCGATGATATTCGCGGTTTTGCGCACCGTCAGCGCATGCAGCAGCAGGGGCTCTCGCGAGATGAATTCATGGGGCGTCCTATTGTAGGCATCCTGAATACCTGGAGTGATCTGTCGCCGTGTCATGCGCATCTTCGTGATCGTGCGCAGGCGATCAAGCGTGGTGTACTGCAGGCCGGCGGATATCCACTGGAGCTGCCGGCCATGAGCCTTGGCGAAGTCATGGTCAAGCCCACAACCATGCTGTATCGCAATTTTCTTGCCATGGAGGCAGAGGAGTTGATCCGCAGTCTTCCCCTGGACGGTGTGGTGTTGCTGGGCGGTTGTGATAAAACCACGCCGGGCCTGGTAATGGGGGCATTATCCATGGATGTGCCGGCGCTGTTCTGCCCGGCTGGCTCCATGCTGAATGATCGTTATCAGGGTCAGGCCGTGGGGGCGGGAACGCACACCAAGAAGTATTGGGAACAATACACCATTGGCAACATCGACCAGCCTGAATGGATCGGGCTGGAAGCCCGGATGACTCGCGCGCCCGGCACATGCAATACGATGGGTACGGCCAGCACCATGACTTCCATTGTCGAGGCCATGGGGCTTGCCTTACCCGGTTCAACCAGCCTGCCAGCCATGGACGCAGCCCATACTCGCATGGCCTGGGCCTGCGGCCAGCGCATTGTCTCCATGATCTGGGAGGATTTGCGCCCCTCGCGCATTTTGACCCGTGACGCGTTCCTCAATGGGGTTGCAACCTGGATGGCGTTAGGTGGCTCCACCAATGCTGCTGTCCACTTGCCGGCGATGGCTGGGCGAGCCGGGGTTGAACTCAGTCTTGATGATTTCGATGCACTGGCACGTCAGGTGCCGGTGCTGGCCAATTTGTTTCCTTCGGGCAACCGACTGATGGAAGACTTTTACTATGCGGGTGGCCTGCCTGCATTATTGCAACGTATTCGAACGCATTTGCAACTGGATGCCCTCACCTGCACCGGTATGACCCTGGGTGCCAATATCGAGGGACAGACCAGTTCCGATGATGATGTGATCCGCAAGCTGGATAACCCGGTCATTCCCGCCACACCGCAGTGCCCCGAAGCCGGTATGGCATTGGCCGTGTTGCGGGGCAATCTATGTCCGGATGGCGCCGTAATCAAACCTTCTGCCGCGACCCCGGCGCTGTTGCGACATACCGGCCCTGCGCTGGTTTTTGATTCCAATGCCGACATGCTGGCCGCCATCAATGATCCGGACCTGGACGTCAATGAAAATACAGTCCTGGTGCTGCGCAATGGTGGTCCTGTTGGCGGGCCGGGTATGCCGGAATGGGGCAATTTGCTATCCCGAAGAAGCTGTTGAAGCAGGGGGTGCGCGATATCGTCCGATTGTCTGATTCGCGCATGAGCGGCACCCACTATGGCACTTGTGTTTTGCATATAGCGCCGGAGTCTGCCGTGGGCGGTCCCCTGGCATTGGTGCGTACAGGCGATCTGATTCGTCTGGACATCAGCGCGAGAACACTTGATGTTTTGGTTTCCGACAGTGAACTGGCGCAGCGCCGCGCTCAATGGTGCGCCCCGGAGCAACCATATAAGCGCGGATTCACACGCATCTACCAACACGAAGTGACACAAGCTAATCTCGGCTGTGATTTCACTTCCCTGGCCGGAAACGACAAGACGCCGGAACCCCCCATTTATTGATTTAAACCATTGCATTTGTATTAATTACAACAGGAGTATGTATGCCCGCAGCAACTGATCTGCTAGAAAACCCTTTTCGCGCCCGTCTTGCTCAACCTGGGGCGCCGCTAGGCACCTGGCTCATGTCCGGTACGTCGAGTACCGCTGAAGCAATGGGGCGCGCCGGCTTTGACTGGCTGCTGGTAGATCTGGAGCATGTACCGCTTGACGATCAGGATGCCCTGCATGTATTGCAGGCTATCGCGGGGACCAATGCCTGCGCGGTAGCACGTCTGGCGGCAAACGATCCCGTTCTGTTCAAGCGGGCGCTGGATCTTGGCGCCCAGACCGTGATGGTGCCGTTTGTTGACAGCGCGCAAGCTGCGCGGCAGGCGGTCAGCAACGCCAAATATCCCCCGCTTGGAACACGTGGCTTTGCCGCAGTCCATCGGGCCAGTGGCTATGGCACTGCGACCGATTATGCAAAGCGCGCGAACGACTCGGTCTTCACCATTATTCAACTTGAAACGCCACAGGCCGTGGCGGCACTTGAAGACATTGCAGCCGTGCCAGGCGTGGATGCGCTATTTCTGGGTCCAGGCGATCTGTCGGCAAATATGGGGCATATCGGCAATCTGGCTCATCCGGAGGTGCAGCACGTAATCGCCGACGTGGCGCGGCGTTGTCAGGCCATCGGCGTGCCTTGCGGCATTGTCGGACCTACCCCGGAAATGGTCTCAAGCTTTATCAGTTCCGGCTATGCATTTGTGGCGGTGGCCTCTGACATGGGCATGATGATGCGTCAGGCCACCGCATTCATTCAAGCAATCCGCCCGGCACTGGCAAAAGGTTATGACGGTGGTGTTTATTGATTCGCCACTGTTGACGGCAATCTGGCGCACCGTTGCACTTTAACAAAGAAGGAGACAAATATGATATTGGGCATTACGACATTGAATCGGAAAACGCTTATCAAATATGCAACGTTGTTGGTCGCTACATCTGTCCTGAGCACCAGTGCCACAGCCCAGAATGCCTATCCGGAAAATCCGGTGACCATTCTGGTGCCTTTCGGCCCGGGCGGTACGTCTGATATCATGGCTCGGATTCTGGCAAAACACCTGCGCCAGGCGATGGGCGGCAATCTCATTATTGACAACAAGGGCGGTGCGGGTGGCGCAATTGGCATGATGCAACTGAAGCGAGCCAAACCGGATGGCTACACGCTTGGTTTGTCTGTCATCGGCCCGGAAGTACTACAACCTGGCATGCGCAAGACAGGTTACACATATCAGGATTTTGATCATATCTGCGGAACCTATTCGGTGCCACTAATGATGATGGTGCCTCAGGACTCGGCATTTAAAAACCTGCAGGATGTTGTCGCATTCGCCGAAAAACATCCGAAGCAGCTGACTTACGGCACGTCCGGCACGGGCACGTTGCTGCATATTGCCATGGAAATGCTCATGAAACAGGCAGATTCAACTGCGCTGCATGTGCCCTATAAAAGCTCTGCGGAAATGGTGACCGGGTTGATGGGGAAACAGGTGATGGTGATCAGCGACACCACAACCGTGGCCAAGCAATACAAGTTGCGTCCTCTGGGCATTTTTTCCGATCAACGGCTCGAGTCCAGCCCACAGGTGGCTACAACCAAGGAGGGAGGATGGCCGATCCAGGCAACCATCTGGGGCGGGCTGATTGCACCCAAGGGACTGCCTCAGGACATTGTCGCGACACTGGAAACCGCATGTGAAAAGGCGGTGAACAGCGAAGGCTACAAAGCTGACGTTGAGCCTCTGGATACGCCACCTCATTTCATGGGGGCCAAAGCATTTGCAGCATTTGCAAAAGCTGAATCGGAAAAATACAGCAAACTGATTAAGGAGATGGGCATTAGCAATGAAAAACCGCAATGATGCTATTTTTCGCAAACAGCAGGACGTGTGTTCCTTTGGGACAATACGTAACGACCCTAGTTGACATAATTTTCTGACAAGCTATACTTATTTGATCAAGGGGAGTAGCTTTCCGCCGCCGCATCGTCATTACGGCTGTCATGCCTTGGCATGGCGCCCGGTGCCCGGGCAACACACCAGGTGTTGTAAGCAAGACCTTGCCATCTAAAGGGCAAGGTCCATAAATCCTGTTAAGAATAAATGGCCTGCGTCCTTTACGGATCAGGCCATTTTCGTTTCTGTCGATACTTTCTGTATTGGCTGGCAGCGCATTACCCTGGCGTGCAACCAGAGCGGGCCGATCCATATTCAATTCGAATTTTTAGACTATTGGATTCCGGGTGAACTTATGCTTGAATTTTTTCAGACTCTGAGCTGGACAGCAGTATTTCAAATCATCATGATTGATATCCTGCTCGGTGGCGATAATGCGGTTGTGATTGCGCTGGCCTGCCGTAATTTGCCGAAAAAGCAGCGCATGCAGGGAATTTTATGGGGCACTGCTGGTGCAATTATTCTGCGGGTCGTGCTCATTACATTTGCATTGACGCTATTGACGATTCCGTATCTCAAAATTGTAGGCGGATTGCTGCTTATCTGGATCGGGATCAAGCTGCTTATCCCGGATGATGATGCGCATGACAAGATCGAAGGCGGATCGTCGGTCTGGTCAGCGGTCAAGACGATTATTATTGCAGACTTTGTCATGAGCCTGGATAACGTCATTGCGATTGCCGGCGCTGCGCAGGGTGCGCACGCCGATCATCAGACCGGGCTGGTTATTGCCGGTCTGATTATCAGCGTACCTATTATTATCTGGGGCAGCACACTGGTCTTGAAACTCATTGACCGTTATCCCGGGGTGGTGCTTCTGGGTGCGGCATTGCTGGGCTGGATCGCAGGGGGCATGCTGGTCAGTGACCAGGTTGTTCTGGAACGTTTCGGCGAAGTCACCGGTACGGTCAAGATCGCCGTTGAGCTCGGCGGCGCCCTGCTGGTTGCATTGGTTGGAAGCTGGCTGGCGCGACGCAAGAAAATGGCGTCTGCCGGGCAGGCGTAAGCAGGCATAACGCAGCAGCCGTACCGGCAACGCTACAGGCGGCCTTAAGGCCGCCTGTAGCGTTTGTGATCGGCATTTTTCTATGCGTCTTCTGCCCGGAAGCGTCGCAACCCTTTAAAGATCATGGGGCGATCAGCGCCAGTAAGGCAAGGCACAGCATGACCGCAGACCCGGGATGCTTGAAAAATACCAGGTAGTCATTCAGACTGATTTGCAACGCCCGACGAAACTGGCTTTCTGCCATGGGACCAAGAATCAGCCCGACAATCATTGGCGCTACCGGATAGTCCCAGCAACGCATGGCGTAGCCAACCAATCCGAAGATCAGCAACATGGTCAATTCAATCCAGGAAGGATTTGCTGCGAGGGTGCCCAATGCGGCGAACAGCAGGATGCCCGCGTAAAGCCACGCTTGTGGAATGGCGAGCAATCGCACCCAAAGTCCTACCAATGGCAGGTTCAGCACCAGCAACATCAGATTGCCAATAAAAAAGCTGGCAATCAGTCCCCATACCAGGTCGGCATTGTTGACGAACAGCAGGGGACCGGGCGCCAGCCCGAACTGCTGAAACCCGGCGAGCATCATGGCTGCCGTCGCCGATGTTGGCAGCCCGAGTGCCAGCAATGGTACAAGTGTGCCGGTGGCTGCCGCATTGTTGGCTGCTTCTGGTCCGGCAACGCCTTCAATGGCACCACTGCCGAATTCTTCCGGATGTCTGGTGAGCTTTCGTTCAAGCGTGTAGGACAGCAGCGTGGGCACTTCGGCGCCGCCGGCCGGCAGGGCCCCAATGGGAAAACCAAGGCCAAAGCCGCGGACCCAGCTTTTCCATGATCGCGACCAGTCCTGACGCGTCATCCAAAGCGAGCCGCGAACCGGCTCCACTTTTTCTTCTTGGCCATGGAATCTGGATGCCATATAAAACGCTTCTCCTACGGCAAAAAGTCCGACCACTAATGTTGTGATGGAAATTCCGTCCAGCAGGATGGGTACACCGAAATCAAGGCGTGCCTGGCCAGTGAGCTTGTCTATCCCTACCAGGCCCAAGGTCAAGCCCAATGCCAGGCTGGTAATTCCACGCAGGACAGAACTGCCGAAAGTGGCGGAAACGGTAATGAATGCAAGCACCATGAGTGCGAAGTAATCCCACGGTCCGAACTGGACTGCAATTTTCACCAGAACGGGGGCTAGCAAAGCTAGGCATATTGTGGCTAGGGTGCCCGCGACAAATGAACCGATGGCGGCCGTGGACAGGGCTGGGCCGCCGCGACCGGACCTGGCCATTTTGTAGCCCTCAATTGCGGTTGCAATTGAGGCGGCTTCGCCCGGTGTGTTCAGTAATATTGCAGTTGTGGAGCTACCGTACATCCCTCCGAAGTAAATGCCTGCAAACATAATGATTGAACCGGTAGGATCCAGCTGGAATGTGACCGGCAAAAGCAGTGCCACCGTCAGGGAAGGGCCGATGCCTGGCAAGATGCCGACAAGGGTACCCAAAAGTACGCCGATTGCAGCAAAAAGCAGGTTGCCGGGTTCGAGCGCGATCCATAATCCATGCGCCAGATAGTTGAATGTTTCCATTTAGGAATCCGAGTATAGAACGCTTTCGATAAGCCCCGAGGGCAGCGAGAGCATGAGCAATTGGGTAAAGAATAAGGACGCGACCAGCGATAGGACCAGGCCAATGCCAATGGAAACCGGCCCACAGGTTTGCCAAAAGCTTTCGCGGTCGCAGTAAAAAGCACGGTTGCGGCCAGGATGAAGCCGCCATTGAAGGCAACCAGGGCACTCATGGCAGCCATGCCTCCGATACCCCAGATCAGCGATACTTTATCTGCGCTCGAACCTGATTGGCTTGGAACGTAAACGCTGCGCCTTCTCCATGCGGCAAAAAAATGGGCGCCGGCCAGGATCAGTAATAATCCGGAAATCAGCCGCAACCCGGCAGCCGGCCCTACGCCCATGGCATTGGCCTCAGGAAGGGTGCCGGCATCTAGCCAAAGAATCACGGCTGCAATAAGCAGAAATAGTCCGACGCAAAGGAGCGCGCTCACCGACGGACTGTTGGTGGAATCCGGGTTGCTCATTTCAATAAACCGATTGAGTCGAGTGCGCCACGAACGCGAACCTGCTCTTCCTTGAGAAAGGCTGCATAATCAGCGGCATTCAGATAAGCGTCTTCCCAGCCGCGCGCCTTGAGGATTTTTTTCCATTCGGCACTGGCAAGTACCGTTTTGGCAAGATCTGATAGCGCATCGCGCTGAGCATCGGTGATGTCGCTCCGGCAACCAGACCACGCCAATTGGTAAACGTGACGTCATATCCCTGTTCTTTCAGTGTCGGTACGTCGACACCGGATACGCGCTCTTGCGTGGAGACGGCAAGGGCTCGCAGATTGCCTGCTTTGACCTGGCTTTCAAACTCGTTGTAGCCTGAAATGCCTGCAGATACCCGCCCACCAAGCATTTCAGCCAGCGCTTCACCACCGCCTGAAAACGGTACGTAGTTGAGCTTGGCTGCATTCCCTCCTGCCGCCTTGGCAAACAGGCCAGCCAGGATATGTCTGCACCGCCAGCAGAGCCGCCGGCCCAGACGACTTTGGATGTATCCGCTTTCAGGTCGGCCGCCAGATCGGCAACGGTTTTATATTTGGACGCTGCCGGCACGACAATGACCAGCGGATCGGCTGTCAGGCGAGCAATGGGTTTGACCGAATCAAGGCCTACGGGGGCCTTGTTGGTGAGTATGGCGCCCACCATGGTGACACCCATCATCAGCAATTGGTTGGGGTCTTTTTTTGCGCTGCTGGAAAACTGCGCCAGCCCGACTGTGCCTCCTGCGCCAGGTATGTTGACGACCTGTACCGAGGGTACTGCCTTGGTGGACATCATGACCTGTTGCAAGGAACGGGCCGAACTATCCCAACCCCCGCCGGGTGCAGCCGGAGCAGTGATTTTCAACTGTTTTCCTGTGAATTCTTCGGCATGGGCAGGGATGCATGCCATGCCAATAGCAAATGCGGCAAACCACTTGCCGAATACGGCGAACCTGCTGCTTGCGGGGGCTGTCATGCCCTCACTTCTGTTTAACGACAAATGTGATGAATGCATGGCGTGTCTCCTGGGGGATTCGTGTGGTGTGGAAATTTATATTGCATTTTATAATCATAATATGCAATTTGGATACCTATGGAAAACACTTACGAAGGGCGTTTTCTGTAATCGGGTTAAAATCTTTCTTTTAGCGTGACTGCCTGCCAGCAGACGTGACTATGGTCCCGGTATAGGTCTATGTCGCACTGCCCACGACTACCCTCTTTTTTGCATCTTTCAAAAGTATGTCGAATTCATGAAATCCAAGAGCACCATCGTTATTCCCAAAATTATTGAATTGATTCGACAGCAACAGCTGGGTATCGGCGCGCATCTTGCAGCACAGAAAATTGCTGATCAGTTGCGGGTCTCCAGGTCTCCGGTCAATGACGCATTGAAGCAACTTTGCGACAACGGTATTGTTGTGCGAGAAGAAAACCGGGGTTACTTTCTTGCCCGGGATTTAGCCAAAGACGGACTGGATGAAGCTGAACTTGCAGAAATGACAGAAGTGGATGTTGTGTCTGGAGTTTATTTCCAGGTGGCCGATGACTTGCTGACAGGCCAGTTGCCGGTCCAGTGCAGTGAAACATTGCTGAAGAATCGATATAACCTGACTGCTGCTCAAGTGCAGGCGCTGTTGACGCGTATTACCAATGAGGGTTGGGCGCATCGCAAGCCGGGATATGGCTGGGAATTCTCATCGATGATGACAACGCCAGAAAGTTTGCTTCAATCCTACCGACTGCGCCTTGCATTGGAACCGGCTGCCTTGCTGGAGCCCACTTTTCATATCAGCCCCAATGTCATAGAGCAGTGTCGTGCGGCCGAAATGCATTTGTTGCGTGGGGGCATTGACACGGATACTGCCGACCAATTGCACGACCGCGGCGTTCGTTTCCATGAGTCTCTGGTTGAAGCCTCTGGCAACCCCTTTTTCATAGAAACCATCAAACGGGTCAATCGCGTGCGTCGCTTGTTGTCGTATCGCTCAATGCAGGACCGGGCACGCTATAAGGATCACTGTGAGCAGCATCTTGCCATTCTTGATCTGCTGGAGAAGGGGAAAAACAAAGCCGCATCCCAGGCGCTTAAATCACATTTGGAATGTACACTGCAGAACCTGTCGAATATCAGCAGTCTGCTTGATGTCCAGTCACGGGAGCAGACCACTGCAAAAAAGCGTGTGCAGGCTGGGACAGGCCGAACGGGTCATGCCCGAGCGGCGAAGTTGAGTTAATTGTATTTTTGCACGGGTTCTTTTCAGGTTGAAAAAATCATGCATACGGGGCTGCCCGAGTGTATCGATACACCCGTATTGCGCAGCGATCCCGTTGCCGGGTCAACGCTGAATGTGCAGATGCAATCATCATCTTCGTTAAGCGCATACAGATGCCGACCGCCAGGCGCCAGCGCGATGAAGCGCGGAGTGCGGCCTCCTGACTTTTCACATCCTGCCCAGGACAACAAGCCATTGCTGGCAATGGAGAAGATTGCGATACTGTCGTGTCCGCGGTTGGTGGCGTAAACATAACGGCCTGCAGCATCGACGATAATTTCGGCGGCGCGATTATTGCCGGTAAACGACGCAGGCAGTGTGGATAGTATTTGTTCCGCCTGCAGCGCACCGGTCAGACTGTGATAACGATATGTGGTGACTGTGGAATCAAGTTCGTTGATGCAATAGGCATGATTCGCATTGGGATGAAAAGCAATATGGCGCGGCCCGGATCCTTCGCGGCTTGATACGGATATGGGCTGCACCGGGCTCAGTTGTCCGTCTGAAAATGAATAGGTAAATATGCGGTCCAATCCTTTATCGGGCACCAGAACATGGCGCCCGGTGACAGAAAACGGGTTGTGGTGCGGTTTTGCATGCTTTTGTTCTATGCGATGCGGCCCGGGCTCGCCCATGCCAATGAGTGAGACAAGCTGGCTGACCGGTTCCAGTAAGCCGTCTCTGGTAATGGGTAAGACCGCCAGATTAGCGCCGATATGATTCGAAATCACGAGGTAGCACTCGCTTGGGTCCAGTGCCAGATGAACCGGATTCATGCCGCCGGTCTCCTGCCGGTTCAGCGGTGCCAGTTTGCCTGTATTGGTATCAACAGTATAGGAACTGACAGTACTTGTATCGCCATGTACCGCATACAGTCTGGTGCCACTGCTGTTCAGCGCCAGAAATGACGGATTAGTCATGCCTTTTAGCACCTGCACCGGTATCAGTTCCCCGGTATCTGTGTTGACTTGGTAGATACTTATACCTTCGCCGCGCGCATGGCGATCACGAGTGGTACGAGAGCCGATATAAGCGTACATGGAAACACCTGAGGTAATAAAAAATTAAAGGGCAGCGTTGCAATGACGCTGACAATACATATGGTTGTTCAGCCTCTGCCTTGATGTCGGCATCGTCTATTATTTTCTTGTATTGCTGGCTCTCTTGCCTGATGAAGGTAGCAAAGTCCTTCGATGACATTGACTCGGGCTCGCCTCCTTGTTCGCGTAATCGTTGTGCCAGGGCAGAATCGGCGATTGCGTCGGACGCAGCCTTGTTAATAAGCTCAACCACGTCCTGTGGCGTACCGGCAGGCGCAAAAAGACCGAACCAGTTTTCCAATTTATAAGCAGACAAACCCGTTGTTTCTGCGATGGCGGGAATATCTTTGGCAAAGCTTGCGCGCTTGGCCGAGGTGACTGCCAGCGCTTTGACCCGGCCGCTCTGAATAAAGGGTGCCGCTCCTGCATAACTCACAAATGTCATATCGACATTGCCGCCAGCGACATCAGCAAGCTGAGCGGATGCCCCCTTGTATGGCACGTGCATCATCTTGATTCCTGCAATTTCCTGTAGCAGCTCACCGTTCAAATGCTGCGGATTGCCTACGCCGCTGGTTGCGTAAGTGAGTTTGCCGGGCGTTTTTTTAGCAATGGCAATCAGAGCAGCGACATTGTCGGCTTTGAGTGAAGGACCGGATACCAGTACATTTGGTACCCGGGTAACCAGGGTGATTGGAAGCAGATCCTTTTCCGGTGAATATCTCATTTGAGATTTGTATACATACGGATTAATCGATGTCTCTCCGGCAGAGCCGAGCAACAAGGTATATCCGTCAGGACGGGCAGTGGCGACATACTGCGCGCCAAGCATGCCACTGGCGCCAGGCTTGTTTTGCACAACAACGCTTTGCTTTAAGGTGTCGCGCAATTTTTCGGCCAGAATTCGCGCCATGGAATCCACGCCGCCGCCCGCCGAGAACGGTACGATGATGGTGACAGGGCGATTTGGATAGGATTCGGCATGTGCATAGCTGCTGACACCCAGTGTGGATCCAGTGATTGCCAGTGCTGCAAGAGACCGGGACCAGAATTGACTCATGAGATGTTCCTCCAGTAATAATTTCATTTCCTTGCCTTGTGCTATCGGGCCATCAGCGCGATCTTTATGGAAGGTCTTAAATTATTATTGCACTTTAATACGAAAAAATGCAATAATAATCTCATGAAAAATTTGACTGAACACAACACATGTGTCGTCGGTACTTTTGCTGTCGGCGAAAACCTATACCATTACACCGATCTGGAAGCATGTTTCGGTGCTTCTTTATCGAAGTTGCCAGTGGTATTGCGCCTGTTGCTTGAAAACGCCATGCGCAACTTGCCGTTCAGCGAACGGGAAGCAACCTTAAGAGCGTTCAGCGATTGGCTCGAGAGCGGCACCAGTGAGAGTGAAATTGCCTTTCAACCGGGCCGCGTATTGATGCACGACACCACCAGTACTCCGGCGCTGGTCGATATTGCCAGCATGCGCGATGCACTTGCCGAGGCCGGGGTCGATCCCAAAGTGCTCAATCCCCGCTTGCGGGTAGATGTCTCCATTGATCATTCGCTGGCGGTAGAGGCCTATGCACGACCGGATGCCGCGCAAGTGAATATGCAGCATGAAATACGGCGTAATCACGAGCGCTATCGGTTTTTGCGGTGGGCGTCGCGCACCTGCGCGGGGTTCATATCAACCCGCCAGGGACCGGAATCATGCATACGATCAATCTGGAGCAGCTTGCTACGGTCGTTTCTGTTCAATTGATCGAAGGCAAACAGTGGGCGGTTCCCGATATGATGATCGGCACAGACAGCCACACGCCCATGATCAATGGAATCGGCGTCCTGGGCTGGGGTGTGGGTGGGCTGGAAGCGCAAACCGTCATGTTTGGCATGCCGACCATGTTGCGTATTCCTGATGTGATTGGAGTAAAGCTTAAGGGGGCGTTGCGTCCGGGGGTTTTGGCTACCGATCTGGCTTTGACCGTTACCCAGCGATTACGAGCCATTGGCGTTTCCGGCGAATTCGTCGAATTTTACGGTCCGGGTGTACAAACATTGACGGCAGGCGAGCGTTGTGTGGTCGCAAACATGGCTCCTGAATATGGGGCGACGACGGGCTATTTTCCCGTTGACGAAAATACTCTGGACTATCTGCGCAAAACAGGCAGAAAAGCGGCGGATATTGATCTTGTACGGGAGTATATGCACCGAAGCGGATTGTGGTTTGACGCAGCAGCCACGCCACGGTATACCCGTTTGCTGGACATTGAGCTGGACGATATAGGTATGCATGTTGCAGGTCCGCGGCGCCCGCAGGACTTGATGCCGTTCCCCAATGTTGCGGTAACGTTGCAGGCACTTGATTTTCACCCAAAAGGCCGGCAAAGAGACCTGCCGCGGTTTCCCGTGGCCATCGCGGCGATCACCAGTTGTACGAATACGTCGGATCCGGGGCTGCTGATGGCGGCTGCACTGGTGGCGCGCAAGGCGCGGCAATACGGACTGCATGTCCCGCATTGGGTCAAGACGTCACTGGGGCCGGGCTCGCCTGCTGCTGCCAGTTATCTGGCGCGTGCCGGACTATTGGATGATCTGGCGGCGGTCGGCTTTGATATCGTTGGCTATGGGTGCACCACGTGCATTGGAAACTCGGGGCCCTTGCCTGACGTCATTACGCAGGCATCGGAGCAACGACAGATTATGGCGGTTGCCATGCTTTCAGGAAACAGGAACTTCCCTGGACGGGTGCATCCGGATCTGGAGCTTGGCTTTCTGATGTCGCCGCCCCTGGTGGTGGCGTATGCTTTGGCAGGCGATGCCGAACGTAATCTTGGTAGTGAGCCCGTGGGCTACACACCAGACGGCAAGCCGGTGCGTCTTGAAGATTTATGGCCGACGCGTGCTGAAATCGCAAGTTGTCTTGAGCAGGGATTGGATCCGGCGGATTTTTCTCGCGCCTTTCGTCTTGCTTCGGAGAATCCTCTATGGAGTCAGCTTGACGCGCCCGAGTCTGCCCGTTTTCCCTGGGATCCGGCATCCACTACATTGAGACGCCCGCCTTTTGCTTCTGTTGAAGCGGGCAGCGTGTTAGGCTCGTTTCGGGCCTATCCTTTATTGATCGTTGGGGACGATGTCACAACGGATCATATTTCCCCGGCCAGTGCCATTCCGCCAGACAGTCTGGCAGCGGATTTTCTGGTGGAACGAGGTGAAGATCGTTATGATTTGAATGTGTTCGCTTCCCGCAGGGGCAATTGGGAGGTCATGCTGCGTGGTGCGTTCCATAGCAAGACGCTGAAAAATCTATTGCATCCAGGTGCGCCCATTGCACATACTCTGCATATACCCAGCGGAGGTATCATGCCACTATGGGACGCGGCCAATCGCTATCAGCAAGCTGGAGAATCTGTCGTATTGGTTGCAGGTGAACGCTATGGTACCGGTTCTTCACGCGACTGGGCGGCCAAGGTACAGCGATTACTGGGCATTCGTGCTGTACTTGCGCTCAGTTTTGAACGTATTCATCGCTCCAATCTAATTGGCATGGGAATATTACCATTGCAATTGCCGCCGGAGTTCGGCAACCAAAAACTGAATATTCAGCCTGGCGATCAAATAGAAGTTATTGCGCCGGAAACTGTATTGCGGCCGCGAGGTGATATTGCGGTGAAACTGATCAGAAAAGACGGAGACACACTCACCTTTTGGGCGCGCGCGGCGGTTGAAACGCAATTGGAAGTGGAACTGCTCAAGCAGGGTGGTGTCATGCCTGCCATTTTGCGCCAAACAATCAACGAGCAGACCTGCGATGTGAACGCTGCAGGCACCGTACAATAGAACTGAATACAATAAGGAAACCCAAGTATGACAATCGACATCACAGTTCAGCAAGGGCTGACTCCAACAGGTGTTTTGCGGGCATCCATCAATACCGGAAATCCTATTTTGGCCAATTTGGACCCGAAAACAGGAAAACCCTATGGCGTGTCAATTGACCTGGCTCAGGCGCTGGCTCAACGACTGGGCGTCGGGCTGGAGCTGGTGGTGTTTGACTCTGCCGGAAAATCGGTAGACGCGGTGACAAATGACAAGGCGGATGTCGGTTTTTTTGCGGTTGACCCCGTGCGTGGCGCCGGCATTGCCTTTTCAGCGCCCTATGTACTGATTGAAGGCGCCTATCTGGTCAGCAATGACTCTCCAATACGTGAGAACAGTGAAGTGGACAAGACGGGCTTGCGTGTCGTTGTTGGCAAGGGTAGCGCGTATGATCTGTTTCTGACCAGACAATTGCAGTTTGCGCAAATTGTGCGCGCTCCTACATCTCCCGCGGTTGTAGAAACCTATCAGCAGATCAATGCGGATGTCGCAGCGGGGGTGAGGCAACAACTAGAGGCCGATGCGTCCAGATTGGGAGGCCTGCGCATTTTGCCCGGCCGCTTCATGGTTATACAACAGGCCATGGGCCTACCAATAGGACGTGGCCAGGCAGCGTCCGTTTTTCTGAGAGAGTTTGTGGATGAAATGAAAAGCAGCGGGTTTGTTGCCCGCGCGCTGAAGCGTTATGGCATCGAAGGCGCATCGGTTGCAGACTAAGACAATAAGGCTGTGCCTATGCCGTTTTTATCTCTACAGTTTCTCTCCCGGCAGTTGGCTGGCTTGCCTCACCCAGTCGCTGATCTGCTGCTCGTCAAATTCGCCTTCCCGAATATCCAGATATCGCACTTCCTTATGCTTGGATTTTCCCGGCGGAGTGGGCCGCAACGAGGTGCCGCGGAAAAAAGTGACCTTGATGTATTTCGTAAAGCAATGCAGGCTCAGGAACCACCCATCGTCGTTGGCGCCATAAAAGGGCGAGTTCCACTTCACAGCCTTTTTGACGTCGGGTACGATGTGTTCGATAAGGGTATCGAGTTGGCGTCCGATCTGGCTTTTCCAGCCGGGCATGGCCTTTATATATGCCTGCACGGGCGCATCGCCGTATCCCTTGGGAATCTGGGGATTACCACCGGACAGCAAAACAACGGGCTCTGATAATGGCTGTGCCTCGGTATCTTTGACAGGCGCATCTTTGCGCGCCGGCCGTGCCTTGGGTTTGGGTACCGCTGTTGTGGATTTTACAGAACTGACCATGACTGCACTCCTGTCTTATGAATAAAATAAACGAGGCTACGTAGTCTGCACCGGCAGCGCGTAATGCAGGCGGTCGCATTACGCACTGTTTATTGTCTATTCATGTTTGTTTGGATTCGTGCCTGAAAAGGATCTATTGCAAATGCGATTGAGGCAAGCACCTGTTCAGGCCAATCTGATTTGTGCTCGCTGCCTGTCATTACAGGTACGCAACAATCTTATCATCCCTTGCTTATGGCGCAAAACATGGCATTTGAATAATAGAGCCAATACCGCTACCAGCAGAATCAGAACCCCCAGCCAGAACCGGCGCCAAGCAGAGTGGCAATGCCCAGTACCAGGAAAATACAGGCCGCGATCGTGTGCACCAGCTTCATGGACACGCGTTGGCCCAGCTGTTTGCCCAGAATGACGGCGGGTACGTCTGCAATCATCATGCCCAGTGTTGTGCCAATGACCACTTCAATCGGAAAGGCGCTTTTGGCGGCCAGTGCGACGGTGGCCAATTGTGTTTTATCGCCCATTTCCGCCAGGAAAAAGGTAACCAGGGTCGCGCCAAAGACGCCGAATTTTCTGCCCAGCTGCGTTTCTTCTTCCTCAATTTTATCGGGAATCATCGTCCATACAGCCATGGCAATAAAAGATATGCCCAGTATCCAGCGTAGTGCTTGCGGGCTGATGGCGGTCGTAATCCAGGCGCCCACTGCGCCGGCCAGTGCGTGATTGACGATGGTGGCACAAAGAATGCCAAGAATAATGGGGATGGTTTTTTGAATCGGGTTGCCAGGATGAAGGCAAGCAATTGCGTTTTATCGCCGATTTCGGCCAGCGTAACCACGCCGGTGGAAAGCAGAAGGGTTTGCATGAATCAATACCGCGACCGGACAATAGACGAATGATCACCTTTTCCTCCGGTCTGAACGGAAAAAAGTGATCAAAGGTCTTGCCAAGCGATATCGCTGTTTACGCCATGATGCATGCATCAAGTATGTTGACGTAAACCTCAGGAAAATGAGCGGCTACTCCCCAGTGATGGCTAGATTATATCGGACCTTTTACCGCTACCGGGATAAACCGTAGAAAATAAGCGGATATGGTAAATAAGAATAATTATTATCTGGGAAACGAACGGCCCTGAAGGCGGTTGCACGGCTATAAATCAATGGGGCTTGCCAAATACACCTACGCTTGTCTGCCAGGCGAGCGTAGGCGCAGATTTTGTTAAATCATTTCACTGTCGCTTTTGCTGGCATGGCGCAAATCGCGTACCAGCGCAACAATCAGCACCAATAGAATGGCAGCGGAAATAATCGGCCAGATAAGGATATATGCGGTAAGGATTAATTCATTCATAATTTCTCTCTCTTTCAGGCACGTGCCGGCGCTACGTCACCGTCTGCGTCTGTTGATGTTTCTTTATCGGTATCAGCACTCTTTTGGAATGACGTAACGCGTTCAGCAAGTAGCGCAAAATCGAAGCGTTCACTGCTGTTCCAGCTCAAGGCGATGCATACCACGGCACTAACGCCATATGAGGTCAGCGAGCTAAGCAGTACCGGATAGTCGCGCAGGAAGCCCACTGCATTGGGAACGGCGATGATTACAGTTGCTATAGCAACAAAAATGGCAATTTTGCGGTTAAAAAACGCAAACGCCATCAGGCCCAGGACAACGCCGGCGCCCACAGAGGCGCTTAGCTCAAAGAGCACGGCAACCAGGCCCTGCAGCGGAAGAAGCTCAAACCGTGCCACGGCAAACAGGGCGACGGCACATATTACGGATGTCGTGAAAGCCTTGTTGGTGACCCTGTCCCAGTAAAAGCTTACGATCACAGGAAACACGATGGCTCCCCACAAGGCACCTACAAATACCAGCATAACCAGAATATCAAGACGCAGGCTGGCAAACACCACGCCAATCATGGTGGCAACGACCATGGTTGCCCGGCCCCACCACAGCATTCGCTTCGGATCCGGCGTTCCACGGGCCATGTTTTTGCCGTAGATATCGGTCATCATAATGGACGACAGGGCAGACAGATCCGAGTCAGCGGTCGACGACAAGGAACCCACAACCAGGATGAAAAATAGCGCGATGCCAAATGGAGGCAGATACGTAGAAGCCATTTGTGGAATGATATTGTTCATATCACCATCTGCCGGTGTCAGGCCTACGAACAGGGCAAGCATACCCAGCATGCCCAGTCCGATAACCACCGCACCATAACCAATCGTGGCGGTCAGGAAGGTGGATTTGATCAGGTCTTCACGAACGGCAAAAAGGCGCTGCGCGATCGTCTGGTTGCCAATGGCATAGGCCAGTACAGCCACGAAATACGGCGCGCCCTGTTCCAGAATCGCTTTGGTCGAAAAGAAATCTGACTGTTCCGCAGACAGGTTGCCCCAATTGGCCGCGAGCATATCGGTGCCGCCGGCGTTAAAGAATATCAATGGGATGATGACGATGGCTGCCAGAATCATTGCCACCAGTTGGGCAAAGTCGGTCATGACCGAGGCCCGAAATCCGGACCAGAGCGTATAGGACAAGACACCCAGCCCGGCAATCAGCACGCCCTGAATAAAGGACAGTGGGCTAAGGACGGACACCAGTGCGCCTGCCGCGGTAAAGTTCACCATCAGGCTGATACAGCTGCCCAGCAGATTGGAAATGGCCATGATCAGCTGGCTGGAAGTTCCATGGCGTGCATGCATAACTTCCGCCAGGGTGTGCGCCTTGGGGCCAATGCACGAAAGCGGCGGCCGTAGGGGTAGATGAACAGAATCATCAGCGCTCCCCAGAAACCATAGTGGATGGGCCCGGACAGGCCATATTGGTAGCCTGAGGTTGCGCTGGCGTAAAAAGAGGCGGCCCAGATCCATGTGGCAATCATACTGGCAGCCGAGAGCCCGAAGCCCACTGCATTGTTCGATACCATGTAGCTATCGACGTTTTCCTTTTTCTTGCCGATCATGAGCGACATCAGAAAAGTCAGGCCATAAAATCCGACCAGTAAAAGCAATGCGGTGGTGCCGGACAGTTGGTAAAAGGCGGTTTGTTCTTGCATATACGTTCTATCGTCCTGGTTAAGGCTGCGCAATGACATGGACGCAGCCGTCCCCTGGTCCGAAGTTCGCGCATCCGGACACAAGGGCTGAGAGAAACACAAATAAGGTGCCTCTGTTGAATCGAGCGCACGTAACCACAATTGCAATCGCTGGCGGATTGGATAGACATCGAAATGCCAATGACAATGCATTCGCTGCGGGCTTTATTAGCCGATAGCGTTGCCTGTCAGGTCGACCTTGCGATTGTCGTGGTCAGCCCTGGCCAATTGGACAGGACGTGCGCTGGCGGTCATAGGGACCGGCCGGGTTGTTCCGCAGTCAAAGACTGGGCGTGTTGTTCGGCAAATGCCGGGCTGCGAAGCAGCCTGATGACGGGGACGTTTCCCCTGGAATAAACCTTATGGGTTTGTTTCTGCAGCAACAAGCCGGTGTAGGGCTTTAGCATGGTTTGAATACCTGCGGTTGCCTATCTGCAGACAATTACAGTCAAAATTCATTATGTCAACCGTAATACACGGCGTAGTGTATAGGAATTGCGACCACAAGTCCAGCCGGGGATATGGATCATATGGATGACTGCGCTGCGCAGGGCAAACAAACGGCGCTGATATTCGGACTGTCAGGCAGGCAATTTTTAGCGCGAATAATAATAATTAAATAAGAATCATTCTCAATTTTGTGTGATAATAACGCTCTGCCATCCTCTTTCGGGTACTCCCCTTTTTAACCTATGAAACCAGGCTTTGAAAGCGCTGTCGATATCGTCAATCCGCCTGTGCGGCGTCCGGCGGCGGGCAGGCGACCCTGGCGGGCGCTTGGCATGGTACGACGACTCGACTTCAACACGCCGGGCTACCGATTTGAATCTGATCCGGTGGCTGCCAATGAGCCGGTACTGGAGGGGCGATTGCGAACAGTGCAATTGCAGCCGGGCTTATCCATGCATGGAACCGAAGTAATCGATTTGCACAATATGGTTTCACGGGTGAACATCAAGTCCGGCTTGCGGGTTGTGCTCGCGCTGGCTGGCATCGTAGATGTGCGCATCGGGGGACAGCGGGTGTATCTGCGCGCAGATGATCCATCACATGGTGCTACTGCCGCCATTATCAGCATGCCCGACGACGCCTGTTTGAGCGGCAGTGGCAGCGGGGCAAATGGGAACGCAAACTTGCTTTGCACGTCACGCCCGAATGGCTGCAAAGTCATGGCTGGCTGTACACAAAAGACCAATTGCCCGATATGGACGGGCGCGCGCCAACGGCCCGGCAGCGCCCCACCTGCCTGAATTTTCCCGATACGCTGTGCATCAAAGTCTGGCAACCGTCGCCGCACGCGCTGGCACTGGCCGAGCAAATGCTGTGTCATTCGGAGGATCCGACAGATGAGCTCAGCCGCTTGCGACTTGCCAGCCGCGCGCTGGAATTGCTTTATGAAGCCCTGGCGAGCCAGCGAGCAGATATCGCCGCAACAGGCACGTTAAAAGGTAATTTGCGACAGCGAGACCAGGACCGTATGCTGCGCTTGCGCAGTTTCATTGACAGCGAATTGCAGACGCCTTTTGCCCAGCCGACCCAGATTGCCGAGCTTGGGCGCCGTTTCGGCCTGAGCGCCAGTGCCTTGCAGCGGCAATTTCGCAGTGCCTTCGGGACCTCGGTTAATGACTACCGGCGGGTTATGCGGCTGCATCAGGCCCGCACCAGCCTGGAGCAGGGCACCAGTATTACCGAAGCCGCCTATCAGGCAGGCTATTCCAGTGCCGCCAACTTCGCGACGGCCTTTCGGCGCCAGTTTGGCTTAAGTCCCAAAAGCCTTTGTTCCCGGCTTTGATCGCGGACGAGCCGAAAACTGACCTGAACGCAAAGAACTTTGCGTGTTCGTCAAACTTATTTTGTAAATGAGAATGATTCAATATGACCTTGCTGTCTCCAAATGGGGTGGTGGCAGGACGCCTTGTGCCTTCAAGGGCGTCACCAATCAGTTAGGAATACAAGGAATCAGTAATGAAAATGTCCGGCAAGCACAAGAGCGGCAGACGGTTTGGGATAGACATGGCACTTGCGCCAATGGTGCTGGCGCTGTTTTTTCCGGCGCCGTGCATGCGCAGGAAAAAGCGCCGGTCGCCACACTGGATGCAGTGGTCGTGACCGCCAGCGGTATGGAGCAAAGTGCCAAGGATGCTCCCGCCTCCCTGACCGTCATCACTCAGGACGACATCAAAAAAAGCGGTTATACCTCTGTGGCGCAAGCAGTCAGTAAAGTGGAAGGCGTGTATATGGTGGGAGGCGATCCCAATAGCCGCGATATTGCCATTCGTGGCCTGCCTGGCGAGTACACATTGATCATGGTGGACGGCAAGCGCCAGAATACACGCGAAACCATGAACCGCGGTACCGGCGGCGTCCAGTATGAATTCATGCCGCCGCTGGCGGCCATTGAACGCATCGAAGTGGTGCGCGGGCCCATGTCTTCCCTGTATGGTTCAGATGCAATGGGGGGCGTGGTCAATATCATTACCAAGAAGGTGCCCAAAGAATGGTCGGTTGCCCTGGACAGTTCTGTCACCCTGCAGACCGACAACGACTATGGCAATGGGCGCGAAGCCCAGTTCTGGCTTGGCGGGCCGATCAAGGACGAGGTTTTGGGTCTGCAGATTTATGGCTCATATGACGATCAGACCGAAGGCAGCAATCACTTTTCCAATGTGTCCGGCCCCTATGGCAGGAATAATAAGAGCATAGGACTGAAACTGGCGGCTAAACTGGCCGAAAATCAGGACCTGGTGTTTGATGTGGCTTCGCAGCGCCTGACGACCGAAGCAACCCCGGGCAAATCAATCCAGCCTTCGCTGCCGTGGAACAAGGTGCAATATCGTCGCACGTCATTCGGGCTGACACATACCGGACACTGGCGTCTGGGCGAATCGAAAATCTCCCTGTATCGTGAGACCAACGACCAGGAAAACTGGCCCAAAACCGGCGAATACACCGAGAATCGCCGTATCGTCAATACGACCCTGGATGCCACGTTCAGCATGCCGTTCACTTCGCACACGTTGCGCTTCGGTGGCCAGTATCTGCACAGCCGTCTGGATGGTATTCAGAAAGAGGCTGCTTTTGCCAACTATCCGACTAATACCAATGAAGTGTCACTGAGCAATTATGCGTTGTTCATTGAGGACGATTACTATGTAACCGACCGGTTCACCGTGACCGCCGGGGTTCGCATGGACCACGACGAGCGCTTCGGAATCCACTGGTCCCCGCGGCTTTACGGCGTCTATCATTTGACCGATGCGCTCACGATCAAGGGCGGGATTGCCAGCGGTTTTAAGGCGCCGACCATTCGCCAGAGCACGCCAGGTTATTGCATGTCCACCGGGGGTAACTCCGGTTTTCGTGGACCGCTTTGCGGCAATCCCGATCTTGAGCCGGAAACCAGCGTGACTCAGGAGCTTGGACTGGTGTATGACTGGGCAGAAGGCAGTAATTTTTCCGCAACGCTGTTCAATACCAATTTCAAGAACAAGGTCGCCAGCTACGATACCGGCAGGCAGGATCCGCTGAATCCGGGCACTAAAAATCACTTGTATGTTTACGACAATATTGACAAAGTACAGATCTACGGCGTGGAGCTGGGCCTGAATCTGCCGCTGACCGATACGCTGCGTCTGTCTTCGAACTACACGTACACCAAGTCCAAGCGCAAAGGCGGTGGTGAGGTTGCATTTAACGGCCGCTCGCTGGATGGAGAGCCGCTGGAAACCACGCCGGAGCATGTACTGAACATGCGCCTGGACTGGCAGCCCAGTGACCGGCTGTCTGCCTATCTGCGCTGGAATCTGACCGGCAAATCTTATTACGCAGCCTATCGCAATGGCGCCATGGATGTGCGCACGCGCCCGGGCGGCGCGACATTTGATGTAGGCGGTAGCTATCAGGTCAACAAGAATCTGGCACTGCGTCTTGCGGTACTGAATGTGACCGATCACAAAACGCCACTGGATCTGCGTACCCGCTACGAAGGGTTGGACGGCAACTGGATGGTTGACCAGGGTCGCCGTGTATGGCTTGGCGCCAGCATCAATTTCTAGGATTGCCTGTGCCAGGAATGCTCAAAAAGTGGATCTCTGCAGCATGGCTGATCGGTATGTTACTGATCAGTCTGCCCGCAAGCGCCCAGATAGAAATCACCGATCAGGCAGGACGGACGGTGCGCCTGGCACAGCCGGCGCAGCGTATCTTTTTTTCCGAGCCTGGCGACTTCACGGTCATGGCCATGCTGGAAGAGAATCCGGCCAAACGCATTGTGGCGTGGAACCGTTGGCGCCTGGACAAGCATACGCTGGCTCACTGGCGCAGCATTGACCCGGTTGCGTTCGACAAGATCAACCAGATGGTGATTGATGGTCCGCAAAATCTGAATGCGGAAATGCTGATTGCCAATCAGCCGGACCTGGTGGTGCTTGACCATTTTTTTGCCAATGCAAAGCAGACGATTGCCCGACTGGAGCAAGCCGGCATACCGGTAGCTGTGCTCAATCTGGAAGCGGATCTGCGCGACCGTAACGCCACCGAAGGTCTGGAGAAGATGGCCATCCTGATCGGCCGGGAGCAACGTGGTCGAGAAGTCGCAGACTTTATTGTTCGTCATGTGCAGCGCATCACGCAACGCGTGGCCAGGCTCAGGGAGCAGCAGGCGGCCTTGCCAACGGTGTTGATGGAGCCGCATGCCGGCACGGGTCCCTGTTGCATGTCGGTGGGCTCGGGGGTGCTCATGGGCGATCTTGTTCAAATGGCGGGCGGCAAGCTGCTGGGCAGCGAGATTGTTGAAGGACTATCCGCTCAACTGAGCGCCGAATATGTCATTGCCAGTAATCCCGAAGTTTATATCGGCACGGGCGGTCGCCATATTGAAGCGCGTGGCGGTCTGCTACTGGGGCCGGACATTGACGCTGCCGCCAGCCGTGCCAGTCTGCAGCGCGTTACCCAGCGGATTGGTATTGCCCAGACCAGTGCCGTACGCAATCAACGTACCTATGGCATCTGGCACAGCGGCTACCCCATTGTCAATCTGGAACTGATCGCCACCTGGTTGCATCCCGAACTGTTCAGCGATGTGGATCCCATGGCCACGCTGGACGAGATCAACCAGCGCTTCATGGCCAAGCCGCTGAGCGGCACTTTCTGGGTTACGCCAAACCCGACACAAAAAGCCCACTAATGCAATTTGAACACACATTTCTCGCGACCCCGGACGCAGAGACTGCCGCGATCCATGCGCGCTGGCAACAGCACAGGCGCGTCATGCGTCGCCGCCGCTGCATCGTGGCGGCACTGGCCCTGCTGGCACTGGTAGCCGCGCTTATCGATCTTTTTACCGGCAGTGCGGCGCTAACGCCGGCGCAGGTCATACAGGCTTGTGGAACCCGGATTCGCTGACAACGCCGATGCGGGTCGTGCTGTGGCAGGTCAGGCTGCCTGTGGCGCTCATGGCGCTGCTGGTTGGCGCTGCGCTGGCCCTTGCCGGCGCTGAAATGCAAACCATTTTGAATAATCCGCTGGCCGAGCCTTTCACGCTGGGTGTTTCGTCATCGGCAGCACTGGGGGCAGCGCTGGCCATTGTGCTGGACTGGGGGGTGATTGGCAGCAACGCTAACTGGCTGGTGCCTGCCAATGCGTTTGTGTTCGCCTTGACTTCGCTCATGCTGCTGCAGCTTCTGGCGCAATGGCGCGGCGCCCAGGCGCAGACACTGGTGCTTTTCGGGATTGCCATCGGTTTTTCTGCCGGTGCATTGCTCTCGCTGTTGCAGTTTATGGCCAGCGAAGAAGCGCTTGCGCAACTGGTGTTCTGGAGCATGGGCAGCCTTGCCCGTGCTGATTGGCAGAGTGTCGCCATTGTCGCGGCGACCCTGGCCGTGACTCTGCCATTTTCGTGGCTTGCGGCCGGTCAACTGACGGCGCTGCGTCTGGGCGAGGAGCGTGCCCGCAGTTTTGGTATTGATGTGACCTCACTGCGGCGTTGGGCGTTGGTGCGCATCAGCTTGCTTGCGGCCACTGCCGTGGCGTTCGTGGGCACGGTGGGATTTGTCGGTCTGGTCGCGCCGCATGTAGCCAGGATGATTGTCGGCGATGGGCATCGTTACCTGTTGCCGGCCAGCGTGCTGATTGGCGCAGCACTGGTTGCGCTGGCTTCTGTCGCCAGCAAGTCATTGCTGCCAGGCATTACGCTTCCCATCGGCATTGTGACGGCGCTGGTGGGCCTGCCGGTCTTTATGGGGCTGATCCTGCGTCGCAGCGGGGGGCGGGAATGAGCGCCGGGCCGAATCTGCATATTGAGAACCTGGGTGTTCACTACCGACAGCGTACCGTGCTTTGTGGTGTTGACCTGCATGATATCCAGCCCGGCCAGCTGATCGCGCTGGCTGGCCCCAATGCCGCCGGCAAGTCTACCCTGCTCAAGGCGATTGCGGGTCTGGTGACGGCCAGCGGGCAGATTCGTTATGGACACGAAAACTGGTCTGGCTGGTCTGCCGGCAAGCGGGTGCCCATATTGGCTTTATGCCCCAGACCGCTGCGGAAAGCAGCAACCTGACGGTACTGGAAGCCACCCTGGTGGCATTGCAGTGCGGACGGACCGGCGCGCGTAAAGATGATGAATTGACTGCCTTGCGCATGATCGAACATCTGGGGATTGGCGAGCTGGCCCTGCGCCAGCTGCAGGCGTTGTCGGGAGGCCAGCGGCAACTGGCCGCACTGGCCCAGGCCGTGGTGCGCGGCAGCCCGATCCTGTTGCTGGATGAGCCGGTCAGCGCATTGGATCTGGCGCATCAATGGCAGGTGATGAATGTGGCGCGCCGCCTGGCCAATGAAGGAAGGATTGTCATTGTTGTATTGCACGATCTGGCGCTTGCGGCGCAATGGGCAGATAGCATCGCCATTTTGCATAACCAGCGCATACATGCATTTGGCCGCCCCAATGCCATTATTACCGATGCCCTGCTGCGGGATGTATGGGGCGTGCAGGCGCGCGTTCGTACCTGCGAGCAAGGGCGTCCTTTTGTACTTGTAGATGCTGTCACGACCGATATGAATGGCTCAGGCCGTCAGACAACCACAGGATAATTCATGATGACTGCTTTTCAGACGAGCACAATTGTTCAGCTCGATAACGCCGAAAATGTACTGGGACAGATTCTGGCGCATCTGCACGAACACGACCTTTTTGCCGTTCGGCGGGACAATAGCTGGCAAGTGGACTATGCCGATGCAAAGATAAGCTTCACCGCGCAGGCAGATGGCCTGCATGCGCAGGTTGCAGCGCCTTCTGAGTCGTCGCTGTATGAAGGCAGAATGATGGTTTTTCATCATATTCAGGAGTTCGGCAACTGCCCACCACAGGCTATCCAATGGCAGGGTGACAATGTGAAACTCGAACGGCCCCCGGCGTTTCGCCTGATCACAGTTCAGGCCGTGTCCGAAATTGGCCCGCATATGCGCGCGTGCGATTCGGCTCTGACGATCTGGTTCGTTACGACCGTGAGGATAATATTCATTGCAAGCTCATTTTTCCGCAACCCGGTGTGCTCGATCCAGAATGGCCCACTCTGACTGCCAACGGTATGCCGAATTTTCCCAAGGGTGACAAGCGCCTGGATATACGCACCTATACGATCCGGCGCATTCATGCGCAGCAGGGGTGGTTTGAAGTAGACTTTGTGCTGCACGAGGATGCCGGCCCGGGCTCGCGCTGGGCGGCACAGGCCACCAAGGGCCAGCAAATCGGCCTTTCAGGCCCTGGCGGGCGCACTGCCAGTCCTGCCGGCTGGATGTTGCTGGCTGGTGATGAAACCGCCTTGCCGGCCATTGCACGCATCGGTGAGGCGCTGCCCGCCGCCACAACCGGTGTTGTGATCATCGAAGTGCAGACGCCTGCCGACCAGATCCCGCTATCAATGCCGGCAGGAATGACGGTGCAATGGCTTCATCGGGCGGGCGAGCCGGCGGGTACAACGACATTGCTCAGTGATGCCATTCAGGCATGTTCCATTGCAGCAGATGCTGACCGGTTCGTTTGGGTGGGGCAGAGTTTTCCACCGCTCAAGCGGTACGCGCCTGGCTGCGCGATACCGTTGGCCTGGGCAGCAAGGAACAACTGGTTGTTGCATACTGGCGTCGCGGTCTGGACGAAACACAGATGAAAAGTGCGCCGGCAAGGCAGACCGCCGAGCCGCAAGGGACGCAGGCGGGCCCATGAACGAGTCCGCTGAAGACGGCTCGTCGCCTTCGCCTCCGCGGGGTAAGTTAGCAGTTACGGGCAAGCGGCGGCAGTGGTCCCGCATGACGCTGGATCTGGATCCGTTGATCCATTCGCCTGCCTTTCGCAGCCTGTATCTTGCCCGTTCCGTTTCCCTGCTGTCGATTGCTATTTTAGCCGTTGCTGTTGCCTGGCAGGTGTACGCGATCAGCGGTTCGTCATTGCACGTGGCGGGTGTCAGCATCGGCCTGGCTGCGGGATCCCTGCTCGGTCTGGTTTGGGGCGGCGCCTGGCGGATCGGGGTGATCGCCGGCGTATCATGATTTGGGGGCGCAGTGGTTATGTGGCGGTGGTCGTACTGCTGTGCGCAAACAGCCTGCGGGCAGAGCCGGGGCTGGCAGAAATCTACCTGGCAACGCTTCTGAGCGGGCTGACTAGTGGCATCAGCGCGCCGGCATTGATGGCCGCCATGCCGCGCCTGGTGGCGCCGCATCAGTTGGCCGCGGCGGGCGCGCTTAATGCGCTGACCATGGAACTGAGCCGTCTGATCGGTCCGCTTATTGCGGGGGCGTTGCTGGCGCAGATCGGGCTGGCTGCCTGTTTTCTCGTGGTGCTGGTGGGCGCCGCACTGGTTCCCATCCTGCTTGCCCGCCTGCCGCGCAATTTGCTGCAGCCTGAAGGCCAGACAGATCGGATGCAGACAGTCAAACCACCGGTTTATGTGCAATGGCGCGACGGTTTGCTCTACGTGCGACACAACCGGATCATTGCCTGTTTACTGGGGTTGGACCTGGTCATGATGCTGTTTGCCAGTGTGCATGTATTGATGCCGCAATTGGCGCGGGAAGTATTGCAAGGCGGACCGCAAATGGTTGGTTATCTGTATGCGGCGCCGGCCTGTGGCGCCTTGCTGGTGGCGCTTACCTCGGGCTGGACGCGCCAGTTGGCCCGCCCGGGGCGACTGGTGGTAGTGTGCGCGTTGCTCTGGGGTATGGCAATTGCTTTTACCGGCGTGGCCGCTGGCGGCCTCACGCAGGGCCTGCCGTGGGGTGTGTGGCCCATACTGGTGTTTCTGGCCATGGCCGGCATGCCGATACGGCGTCCGATATTGTTCGTGGTGCCTTATTGCAGATACATACGCCGGACGCCCTGCGTGGTCGTGTTTCCGGCTTGTGGCTTTTGCAGGGCTATCTGGGGCCCGCCCTGGGCGGCTTGCAGGCTGGCGCTCTGGCCAGTGTGTGGTCACCGGGTCGCGCGCTGGTGATTGGCGGCTCGGCCTGTGCACTGGCGGTAGGCTTGTTTGCCGGCGTTTCCAGCACGGGCTTGCGCCAATCATTATGGCAAGCGGACATTAAAACCGGGACCGGGCGCAGTGAAACGGGATGAAGCGTCATAGTGTTGCGACCATAAATGGCGGCCCCGCAGGTCATGACTGGATTGATTGTGCTATGTCGCTTGCGATTTTTCCGGATCGGACAGGCCGGTACTGGCAATCACCGCTGATTTGAGCGACTCGATCCATTCCTGATCGTTCACCGACTGCGCAAGAAAACCCGCACCAACCATGGCTGCAAAAAGCACCAGAATGTCCTGTTCGGACATGGCCGTTTTCCCGTCCGGTGGCCTCGCTTGCAGGGCTGCTGCACGAAAGTGCCTGTATAGCTCTTCTGTGTGCGAGCCGTACAGACCAACTGTTTCGGTGCCCGTCGCTTCGTGGCTGACATGCGGTGCAAAGGCAAGAATAGGGCAGGTTTGGCCTGCCTGTTTTTTTCTGAAATACTGCTGGATCAGCACCTGCAGGCCGCCATGTGCTGCCTCCCGATTAGTGTCGCAGGTTTGCTTCCATCGTTCCGAGGACTGTGCAAACACGGTGGACAATACCTCGTTGACCAGCGCCTCTTTTGATGCAAAGTGCCGGTAGAAGCCGCCTGCGGTCAGGCCGACCGCAGTCATGATATCTGCAATGGATACATTGTCCACGCCGTGCTCACGAAACAGCCTGCTGGCTGCCTTGAGAATTTCGGCGCGATTCTGTTCGGCTTGTTGCCTGGACGAGCGGCCCATAACAATTCCTCTTGAACACAAATGAAATGATGCGGTACGACCGAGCTACCACCCACGCTACCCGTTAAGCCACCACCATGTGGCGCAGGGATCTCTCGCCTGGTACATTGCAGCGCGTATTGGTCGATACGCTACATCTGGCCATATTGTAATAGATTACAAGAGACCGCTATTTATTATCCTGCAAGTGCAGCGTACTGTGCCGCAAAACAGACAAAAAATTCATCAAATAAGTTGAGGTCTGCTGATATGATGATATTCGTTGAACCTAATAATAGATTGTGTATATAATCTATTTCACTGAACTCTCTGGCAACAGGCACATTATGTCTTCGGCTCCCGCGCAAACCCGACCACTTTCTGCATGGCAAATTCTGATCTGCGGGGGCTTGATTGTCACCTTTTCCATGGGCGTGCGGCACGGCTTTGGCTTGTGGATGCAGCCCGTTATCCAGGCCAACGACTGGGGGCGCGAGACTTTTTCCTTTGCCATCGCCATTCAGAATCTGGTTTGGGGAATCACGGGCGTGTTTGCCGGCATGCTGGCGGACCGCTTCGGGGCATTCAAAGTTATTATTGCAGGTGCTATTTTGTATGCGCTGGGGCTGCTGGGCATGGCTTATACCACCTCACCGCTTACATTTACGCTCACCACTGGTGTGCTGCTTGGCATGGCACAGGCCGGCACCACCTATGCGGTGATTTTCGGGGTCATCGGCCGCAATATTCCGGTCAGTCGCCGCTCATGGGCCATGGGCGTGGCAGCGGCTGCAGGTTCCTTCGGTCAGTTCCTGATGTTGCCCGCAGAGAATATACTCATCAATTCCTTCGGCTGGCAACAAGCGCTGGTCGTTTTAAGCTGTGCGGTATTGGTGATCGTGCCGCTGGCTTTCGGGTTGCGTGAGAAGAACATGAACGTTGCTGCCGCCGGGCAGTCTTCGGCATCCGTCTTGGCCAGTCAACAAGGCATTATCCAGGCCATCCGCGAAGCATTTGCCTATCCCAGTTTCCGTCTGCTGGTGCTGGGTTATTTCGTTTGTGGTTTCCAGGTGGTCTTCATCGGGGTTCACATGCCCAGTTACCTGAAAGATGAAGGCCTGAGTGCCGAAGTAGCCAGTTATGCGCTGGCGCTGATCGGCCTGTTCAATGTGTTCGGTACATATCTGGTTGGCTCGCTCGGCCAGGTATGGCCCAAGCGTTATCTGCTGGCTTTTATCTACTCGGCACGCGGAGTGGCTATTATCGTGTTTCTGGTTGTACCCATTTCCGCAGTCAGCGTGTATATTTTCTCTGCCGTCATGGGCTTCCTGTGGCTGTCTACGGTGCCGGCCACTAATGCCATCATTGCGCAGATCTTTGGCGTTCGGCACTTTTCCATGCTGGGCGGCTTTGTCTTCTTCAGCCACCAGATAGGCTCGTTCCTGGGCGTGTGGCTGGGCGGCAAGCTATATGATATCTATGGCAGCTATGATGTGGTCTGGTATCTGGCCATCGCGCTGAGTGTGTTCGCAACATTGGTGAATCTGCCAATTAACGAAAACGCAATTGATCGCAAGCGCACGGCAATGGCATAAGCTTGCGGCGCTTGCGCTGCTACGGCGCCGGCCAGTAGTGCCGGTATTTGCGCCATAGCGTCGCAGCTACATGCACACCTTTGCGGCCCTGGATAGCCAGCACGCCTGTGGTGATCAGCATTGCCGCCATATGTACACCTGCAGCAGCAGATGCGAGCAGGAGAGAACCGCTGGCGGTAATCTGGCCAGCAGGTGATCCTGTCATGCACAGCGGAACGAAGGCAGGCACCAGCATCAATCCCGTACCATGCGCGGTAGACACAACAAGTGACCAAAGCGCCAGCCCGGCTTGGCTTGCCGGTGCTGCCATCATTGGCAGCGTTTTTCTACCGATGCAATGGATGCCGCCAAGGACAAGTAACAGGCCTATCGCAATCGCCAGTACGACGCGGTTCATGGGCAGCCCATACACAACTGCAGCGGCCACCAGCCCCAGCGAGGCCATATGGCCGATGGCAATGGGAATCAAGGCCGGTATCGCCCGCCTTTTGTCATGGCAAGCCAGCGCTGCGGCAAAGACCCAGCCCGAAGCCGGATTCATCCCATGCAGCGCGCCCGCTCCGGCAACGGCCAGCCATGGCCAAAGGTCTTGCATATCCGCCTCCGATTCTGGCTCATGTCGCAGTATGACAGCATGACGCCGTACCCGTTTCGGATAGGTCATAGCGGTCATGGTGGCGAACCCATTCCATTTTGTTTGGCACATCACGCTCGTTTCTGCCGATGGGCGTCAGATCTATCAGGCTGTAGGTGCCCATCATCACTTCCACGCCGCGGCTGTAGGTGGAATAGGTATGAAAAACAGTATTGTCGTCATCCTTATAGAAAACGCTGATGCCGGGGGCCTCTGCTTGAGGGAAATACTGGTCGCGGTAGTTGTAGTGAACTTCGCCTGTCGCCTGTTGTTGGGGCAGAAAACTGACGCCGTAATCGTAGTTGAAATCACTCTCGTTGGACGAGACCCAGTCAAATTGCCATCCCATCCGCTGGGCAAAGGGTTCAATCTGCGCCAGCGGCGCGCGTGAAATTGCTACGAATGTGATATCGCGTTGCGCCAGATGCGCTGTCATGCCGTCCACGTGATCGGCCATGTAGGAGCAGCTTGGACAACCCTGTTCCCAGTCTGGCGCAAACATGAAATGCTGTACGATCAATTGACGGTGCTTGCCAAACAGCGCTGATAATGTTCTTGGCCCTTCGGGCGTATCGAAAAGGTAATCCTTATCGACCCGTTCCCATGGCAAGGCGCGGCGATCGCTTGCGATACGGTCGCGCAGGCGGGTCAGCTCCCGTTCGCGCGCCAGCAATTGCTTGCGCGCAGCGATCCATTCATCATGAGCGACCACCGCATGGCGATCGGCTGTTGTTTCTGTATAAGACATATTCATTACGTGCTCCCTGACTCGTCGAGTCATTCTGGATAATGCAATTGCAATTATTTAGGACGGCGTACGGCGCGCACTTTTCCGCTGGCGCCTCCGCCGCAGTAGAAAAGATCGGCACCATCAGATTCAAGCCCGCTGACGCCGGTGCCGGTTGGCATGATCAGTTGTTCCAGTACTGCGCCGCTGTCGGGATCGATCCGGCGTATGTCGCTTTCATCTGCCTCCCAGGTGCCATGCCAAAGCTCGTTGTCGACCCAGGTCACACCGGTGACGAAACGGTCGGACTGGATGCTGCGGATGACAGCGCCGCTCTCAGGATTGATCTGAACGATCGTGCGATTGCGATATTGACCCACCCACAGGCTACCCTCGGCCCAGGCCAGGCCGGAGTCATTGCCATGGCCAGGTGCCGGAATGGTCGCCAGCACGCTACCGTCGGTCGGATCAATTTTGTTGATCTGCTCACCGGTAATCTGATACAGATAGGTGCCGTCAAATGCCGTGCCTGCATCGCAGGTGCACGCCAGCTTGCGTGTGACCTGGCGCTGTGCCGGATCGAACTCGAGCAGGCTGGATCCGGTGGCGGCCCAGACGTGGTGTCCGTCAAAGGTGACGCCGTGAATGGTATCGGCATCCGGAAAGGGGCCGTATTCCTGCACGATTTGCGCGACGCTGGAGTTTGTCGCTGCTATGTCTGCGTTTGCTGAGTGCTTCATGTCTGTCTCCCGTTGTCGTACCGCGAAGTGGTACGTTAAGGTCATTCTATTTCAACGCCAGTACAGAGGGGAGTAACAATATTGTCGTGAAACCGGCCAGAGATGAGGAGACCCAGCGGCGTACGCGCGATTTTCCTAGTGCATGAACCTGACCGTTGGCCTGAAGATCGGCCAGTGCCCGCTGTACGGTACGCTGGCTGGCGCCCAAAGCCTGCGCCAGGGCCGAGGTGGACCAGGGCGCACCATCGGCAAGCAGCGCCAGCAATGCCGCTGCATCGCTGTCAATGGGCGGAGCCAGCACCACTGCGCTTCGATTGTCCCGCGGCATCAGCGCATATCCGTTGGCGGTCGCTTCTATCTGTGCCATCGTGCTGACCAGCTTGCGCAGTCGTCCCATTTCTACGCGCAAGCGTGCTCGATGCGATTCATCTGGATCGTGAAGCCGAAAAACCGTTGCGATCAGCGACTGCCGCGACACATCACCGGGCCAGGCGCAGGCAAGCGCACGGATCAGTTCAAACAGAATGGGC
Organism: Advenella kashmirensis WT001; assembly: GCF_000219915.2. Classification (NCBI taxonomy): domain Bacteria; kingdom Pseudomonadati; phylum Pseudomonadota; class Betaproteobacteria; order Burkholderiales; family Alcaligenaceae; genus Advenella; species Advenella kashmirensis. The sequence goes on from NC_017964.1 coordinate 171,199, forward strand.
CGCCGGGCCAGTGACAGCCACGTGCCGTCAACACTGATGCCCCGACGACAGCCATCGACCACCAGTGCGGTCGAGGCAAACAGGTCGGCAACCTCTGCAAGCGTTAATGTCTTGTCGTCATCGGCCGTGCGCAGGCGTGCAGCGGGGCGCTGCAGTGTTTTTTGCATTGCTGTCACTTCGGCCTGAAGCGCAGGGATCGTGGCCTGGTCGGCAGCAGCCTGGGCTCGGCGCAGCGCGATTTGGGCGCGCTCCATATGCAATGAGCGCAGTGCAAGCTCGGCCTGGACCAGTTCTGCCACGGCGACCAGAGAGGCCGGTACGCCGGCCGTATCAAGATCGCAGATCGTTGCCGACGCATCCTGAAGGCGGCCGAGCAACAGAAAGCGGCGCGCCATGATAAGCCGGGCCTGCAGGGCATTGGCATGATCATTGCGCGCCTGCAGGGTGGCCAGTGCAGCGGCAAGCATGTGCAATGGGCTATCGAGCTGGCGCATAGCCAGAGCCACTTCTGCGCCAGCAACAATGCAGCGCGCTCTTTGCACGGGTTCATGGGGGCCGAACTTGCGGGCCGCCTGCTCAAGCAGCTCACGGGCTCGGGCGTAGTCCCCCAGGCGTGCCATGGCCACGCCGCGCAAGGCAAGCGCAGGCGGGTCATCGCGCAGTGCAACCAGCTTCAGGGCATTGAGCACATCGCCGGCAGCAAGCATACGGGCGCAAGCGGCAGTCAGGGAATCCATGCCGATAGCATACTCTTTTCAATTGAAATAGTGATAACGGGCGAAAAAAAGACAGGCACGGTGCCTGTCTTTTAACGGAAAACGGCAGATCAGTATGTCGTTATCCCATTACTATTTCACTATCCCAATAGCTGCGGCAGCCACAAGGAGATGGCGGGAACATAGGTGATGATAATCAGGAATCCCAGCAACAGGATCAGCCATGGCGAAGCGGCCCGCATGACTTGGCCGATAGACATTTTGGTGATTCCAGCGGTAACGAAAAGGTTCAGGCCGATCGGCGGCGTAACCATGCCGATTTCCAGGTTGACGACCATGATAATGCCCAGGTGCACCGGATCAATCCCCAGTTGTGTGGCAATTGGAAACAGGATTGGTGCAAGAATAAGAATAATGCCTGTCGGCTCCATGAACATGCCGGCGACCAGCAGCAGAATATTGACGACAATCAGAAACTGCCAAGCTTGCATATCCCACGCAATGATTTGTTCTGCGATGATTTGCGGAATGCGCTCGGTGGTCAATACATGGGCAAAAAGCAAGGCGTTTACAATGATGAACATCAGCATGATCGTGACTTTGGCAGCATCGACCAGCACGTCTGGCACTTGCCGTAAGCCGATATCGCGATAAACAAACACGGCTACCAGGAATGCGTAGACTGCAGAAACAGCCGCCGCTTCGGTTGGTGTAAAAATACCGCCGTATATACCACCAAGGATGATAAAGATTAGTGCCAGGCCCCAGATGGAATCGCGGCCGGCGGCGAGTACTTCCTTGAGGCTGGCGCGCGGTTGCCTGGGGTAATTTTTGATCCTGGCTACAATATAGATGGCGATCATGAGCAGTAAACCCAGCGAAATGCCCGGTATTACACCTGCCATAAAAAGCGCACCTACCGAGGTTTCTGTTGCAGCCCCGTAAACCACCATGACGATTGAGGGCGGAATCAGAATGCCCAGTGTACCGGCGTTACATACCACGCCGGCCGCGAAGGGTTTGGGATAGCCAGAGCGAACCATGCCCGCAATCACAATAGAGCCCACTGCAACCACGGTAGCCGGAGATGATCCGGAGACTGCCGCAAAAAGGCAGCAGGCCATGACAGATGCAATAGCAAGACCGCCATGGAAATGCCCGACGGTGGCGATTGCAAAGCGAATCATGCGCTTGGCCACACCGCCGGTAGTCATGAAAGCGCCTGCCAGTACAAAAAACGGGATGGCCATAAGCGTAAAGTGCTCAGACGTCTCGTACATTTTGAGCGACAATGAGGCCAGGGAATCTGTGCCGAAGAACAGAATGGTCAGCAGTGAGGATAAACCCAATGCCACCGCAACCGGCGTGCCCATGAACATGAACACGAACAGCATGACGAACAGGCGACGGTAGTCATTTGACCTCCTGGTTGATCACAGACGTATCATCACTGGCATGTTTGAGCGCCTCTTCGGCTTCATCGCCAAGCAGCTGGGCGCGACGGCCCCGCAGCATATCGAACAGGATTTCGGCAAACCGTATGAATAAAAGCGCGAAGCCTACAGGCAATACCAATCGCGGAACCCACTGGGGAACGGGTATATCCTGGGCAAGAATGCCAATGGTGTACATTTTGTCCACGTAAATCCAGGCGCCGTAGAATACGATAGCGGTATAGACTAGGCACAGTGCGCAGGCCGCAATGCCGGTAACGCGGGCCGCCTTTTTGGGCAGGGCCTTGATCAGCGCATCAACGCCAATGTGCGCCTTGACCCGTACACCGTATGACAGCCCCAGGAAGATCAAGCCGCCGAAGATGAATATGGCCAGCTCAAGCGCCCAGGTGAAACTGTAATTGAAGACATAGCGCGCTATGACCTGAGCAAAGGTGATCAGCGTCATGGCGGCCAGAAGAAAGGCGATCAGTCCTTCCTCAAGCCGATGAAACCAGTTAGCGTTCATGTGTGATACTCCTTTTTGAACCCGCAAAAAGCCTGTCGGTCAGACGATTATCCATATAACCGCTGCCAGCCCGAATGTCGGGCGGGCAAGCGGTCAGCGTAAACGTAAATCCAATTTACTTATTGGCTTGCTGGGCGGCCTTGATCAGATCGGCGCGATATCGGCTTCAAATTTCTTCCATACCGGTTCCATGGCTGTGCGCCAGGCGGCCACGTCTTCCTTGGACAGCTGTACTACCTGGGCTTTTTTTGCATCAACGATGCGCTGCTTATCCTGTTCGTTCAGCTCGGCTGCCTTGCCATTGGCAAAGGTGGTGGCTTCGGCCATGGCTTTTTCAAGTCCGGCTCGAATATCTTCGGGCAGGCCGTCCCACCATTGCGCGTTGGTGACTACCATATAGTCAATCACGCCGTGGTTGGTTTCAGCAATGGTTTTCTGCACTTCATGAAATTTTTGCGAGTAGATGTTGGACCAGGTGTTTTCCTGGCCATCCACTACACCGGTCTGCAATGCCTGGTATACCTCGCTGAAAGCCAATTTTTGGGGGTTGGCGCCGAGTGCCCGGAACTGCGCCTCAAGCACATCGGATGCCTGGATGCGGAACTTCAAGCCCTTGACGTCCTCGGGCCGCTGCAGTTGCGCCTTGTTGGTCGATAGCTCTTTCATGCCGTTATGCCAGTACGCAAGACCCTTTAGTCCACGATCCTTCATGGAGTCCAGCAGTTCCTTGCCTTTGTCGCTTTGCTGGAAGCGATCTACCGCAGCCATATCGTTGAACAGGAAGGGCAGATCAAACAACTGGACCTTTTTGGTGTAACGGTCAAATTTTGACAACGAAGGGGCAATCAGCTGGACATCGCCCAGCAGCAGGGCTTCCAGTTCTTTGCCATCGCCAAACAATTGCGAATTGGGAAAGACCTGGACCTGGACTTTGCCGGGCAGCAGTTTTTCCGCCACTTCCTTGAACTTCTGGGCACCCTGTCCCTTTGGCGTATTGGCAGCCACGACGTGGCTGAACTTGATTACGATGGGTTTATCGGCAGCCAGTGCGCCGGCTGAAAAGGCCAGCGCAACGCTCATGCCGAGCGCATTGATGATACGCATAGGAGCGAATTTCATAGGTGTTGTCTCCGTAATTATGAATATTGTGATAACGTAGCTCCCAGAACAGCTCCGCTGAGAACAAGACCAATATACTACATTCAGTCGATCGCATAGAATCGATAAAAACACTTACGGGTTTGCCATCATGCGCTATGTAATGGCAAAAACTGCGGGTCGCGGCAACATTTCAACTGGTTCACAAGCAAGTTCCAATCCTTGAAAAGGCAAATCCATGAGTCAGCTTAATCAGTCAAGACGACTTTTCCTGAAAAAAACCGTGGTTGCAGGTATCACCGTGTATCTGGCGCCGCTCAACAGCAACGCATACAATGCGCTGTTCGAAGAAAAAATCCTGGCGGCCCCGATATGGGATTCGAAAACAAAAAGAATCCGTCACCGCATCGACGCCCAGTCCAAGGCGCTGGGAAAAAAAGTCTTTGCCTACGACATTCGCGCCGCAGACATGCCACATTGGCCGCAAAAGCAGGCGCATGCCTTCATTCTGCGCACCACCTTTGCCGATCGTATTTTTGAAGGCATTGATCTGTCCCGTCTTGGGGATGAGTTCAAACCTGATCGCCTTGTGACGGCCGAGGATCTGGCCCGCGACGGCCTGACATTTCCCGAGTTTTACGGCGAAGACATGTTGCTGCCGGTGGGCAAGACACCGGCCTATCTGGGGCAGGCTGTGGCGGTGCTGATTTACCACGACTTTGCCCGGTTCCGCTTTGCCAAAAATGCCATTCAATTTCATCCGGATGCCATTCGCTATGGCCGGCAAACCGGCCCGCTGGAGCGCGACCCCTGGGGCACGTTCCGGTTTGTTCGTGTCGGCGGCGCATCGCCCTATGATGAAGATACCTTTTCCAGCCTGAAGGATATGCCTATTTTTCCTGCCGGCATGCGCAAGCGATTGCCGGTATGGCCGCAAGGGCGCGAAGGCGGCAAGCTGGACGAAGAGGGGATGTATCATGCGCAGCAGATGGACAGTGAAATAAAAAATCCATCAGACAAGTTCGAAGTGCTCTCGGCAGACTATTTCTCGCAATCGATTGATACTGCGGCCATGGAGGCCGATAACACTAATGGTTGGTTTGACCCGACCAGCCAGACCCTGCACATGGTCATTCCGACGCAGTCGCCGCCGGAGCTGGCCGAAGAAATTCCCAGAATGCTTGCCAAAATGAATACGCCGATCAGGCAATTGGTCCTGCACCCCTGTTATACCGTGGGATACGGCTCAAAGGATCATAGCAGTTTCCCTTTTGTCGGCACCATGGTGGCCATATACGGCGACGGTCATCCCGTACGCCTGGCCAATGACAGATACGAACAGTTTCAGACGTCGATCAAGCGCCACGCATTCGATATTTCATATTCGATGACGGTAAACAAGGCGACCGGGAAAATTGATATTTTTCGCGGATATATGATCGGCAACGGCGGCGGCCGGCGCAATTTCACGCCGTCTGTCGTGATGGTGGCGGCGACCTCGGCCCAATCCATTTACTACATTCCAAAAAGCGATTTTGCTGCCGTGGGGGTGGCCACGCGCGCCATCGATGCCGGTTCTGCCCGGGGCTACGGTACGTTGCAGAGCATGGCGGCAACAGAAATGATGATGGATGAAATGGCGGCCAGGCTCAATCTGGACCCCATCGATTTTCGCAAGCGCAATGTGCTCAAGTCCGGCATGAAAAACACGCAGGGCGCGATTCCGGCGGGTGCCGTGCGTGCCGATGAAATTCTGGATCTGGCGGCAAAGCATGAAATGTGGACCGCAAGAAACAAGCGCAAGACCGATTTTGAAACACAGCATCCAGGTAAACGTTATGGGGTCGGCTTTGCCTGTGTGCAGAAGGACTTTGGCACGGGTGCCGAGACCTCATTTGCGCGGGTCGAATTCTCTGCCGATGGCAAGCTGGTGCTCCACCACAGCGGTGCGGAAATGGGCACCGGCATGACCACATCGCAGGCCGTGGTCTGTGCGCAATGGATGGGCAAGCCGGCCGATGAATCGCACTTTTCGGCCACCGACTGGGACATGCTGCCTATGGTCGCAACGGCAGATCCTTACATGATGCCACAAGAGGACCAGGACCGGCTGTCTGCTGATCCCTTCTGGACGCCTTCGTACTGCTCGCCATCCAGTGCCAGCAATTCAGCGTTCTATTTCTCGCATACCACCCGGGAAGCATCGCGACTGCTTTTCGAGCAGAGCCTGTGGCCGGCCGCATTGGCCATCTGGAAGGCCGGCATAGGCGGCGGTCAGGCCGCTCCGCTGATTGTTCGCAGAGAGGATGCCCGTTGGGTTCCCGGCGGGCTCACCGCTGTGGGCATGCAAATCCTGCCGTTTGCCACCTTGGCAAAAAAGGCGCATGAGATGGGGCTGGTCACCGGGGTGGTGGTGCATAGTTTCAACCGCTGGCAGTGGGCAGAAGCTGACTTTACGATCAATGCCAGCCAACTGCGTCTGCCGGTTGACGGGCTGGCGCTGCGCAAGGGCAGCGAGCCTGCTTACCAGGCGATTGCCCGTGACCGTGTCTACTACCCGCCGATGCAGCGCAACAATGCAGCAGTGACCTACTACAGTGCCGTTGGCACACTGGTGAGCTGTCTGTCGATACAGGGACAGGCAAGGTCGAGATTATTAATCATCATTCGTTCATGGAGTGCGGTAATCTGATCGTGCCGGAGTTGGTGTCCGGTCAATTGCAAGGCGGCATCGCCATGGGTATTGGCCACGCGTTGCACGAATACCTGCCTTTGTATGAAGACGGGCCGGGTGACGGCACCTGGAATTTCAATCGCTATCAGGTGCCACGGGCAAGCGATGTTGCCGTGTGGCAGCAAACGGGCGACATTCTTCCTCCGTTGTCCGAGACCGATCCCCCCAAGGGTATGGCTGAAGTTGTGATGATTCCGGTGGTTGCAGCGATAGTCAACGCAATCGCACATGCCACCGGACACTATTTTCGCCATCTGCCGGTACGCGCTGACAACATCAAAGAGGTCCTCCAATGAAAATCACCACCAGACCGATTACGCTGACCATCAACGGCAAGAAACAAGGTCCGCTTGACATTGCCGAAGGCATGATGATGATCGACTTTCTGAATGAATACGTGAATCTGACCGGCTCGCGCCTTGGCTGTGGCCAGGGCGTTTGTCATGCCTGCGTTGTTATTGAAGATCAGCCCGATGGCAGTAGCCACGAGACGCGAACCTGTATTACCGGGGCCCATTATTTCGACGGCAAGGCGATCCGCACTGTGGAAGGGCACGCTACGATCAATGACAAGGGCGAGGAAGTTCCATCGCCCGTGCAACAGGCCTTCATGGACCACTACAGCTTCCAGTGCGGCTACTGCACGCCAGGCTTTGTGAACGCCGCGACGGTATTCATTGAAGGGCTCAAGCGCAATCCCATTGCCAGGGATGAGCTGGAAGAGGCGATTCTCAAGGCAATGAATAATCACATTTGTCGTTGCACGGGCTATGTCCGCTACTATGAAGCGGTGCGTGACCTGGTCCTTAAGACGCCAGGCCTGATCAGGGAGACAAAAAATGGCTAAAAGACGTTTTCTTCCGGCCCTGTTCCTGATAGTGGTTGTGTTGCTAATTATTGTTGCCGTCTTGTGGTGGCGTGAAAATCGCAGTAATGATAATCCGGTGCAGAAGGTGTCGGCCACGGACGAACAGATAGCGCGCGGACGCTATGCCGCCAGGGCGGCAGATTGCGCCGCCTGTCATACTGTGGAAGGCGGTGGTCTGTTTGCCGGTGGCTTTCCCATGGAAACCCCCTTTGGAACAGTGCATGGCAGCAACATTACACCCTCGGCCGATTACGGTATTGGTCGCTGGACCCGGGAAGACTTTCATCGTGCAGTTCGAGAAGGTATCACGCCTGGCGGGCGGCACTTGTATCCGGCGATGCCGTACAACTCCTATTACATGATGAGTGATCAGGATCTGGATGATATTTATGCCTATCTGATGACCAGACCCGCCATCGATGTACCAACGCCCCAGAATGATCTGCCGTTCCCGTTTAATCAGCGCTTTCTGATGATCGGCTGGAACCTGCTGTTTCAGAACAAGGATCCGCTGCCGGCAGTCTCTTCAGGCGACTCCGAATTATGGGTGCGGGGGCGGTATCTGACCGATGTGATGGGGCACTGCGCCGAATGCCATACGCCACGCGGCATGTTTGGCCAGATGGATCTGGCGCAATCGCTCAAGGGCGGTACCCTTGGTCGCTTCAAGGCTGCGGATATCACGCCGAGCGGATTGGCTGAGCGCGGCTGGACACCCGGTGACCTGGGCCAATTCCTGGCAACCGGCACGGCCCCGCAAGGCTCTGCGTTCAGTGAAATGCATATGGTGGTGGCGCTTAGTACGCAGTACCTGACAAAAGAGGATATGACGGCCATGACCACGTATCTGATGGGTGATAAACCACCGCCACCCAAGGTGGCACAATTGACGCCAGGCGGCGATAAGGGCAGGGCACAGTATCTGAATCTATGCGCGGGTTGTCACGGCGTGTCAGGCGAGGGCAAACCGAATGTTGCACCTGCGATGGCAGGCAATGCAACGATCCGTCAGGGCGACGCCACCAATCTGATCGCCTCTATTCTTGATGGTCTGCCCGAGCAGGCGTTTCCCGGCAACAGCAATATGCAAAGCATGCCCGGGTTTGCCCGCAAGCTGAACGATCAGCAAATGGCCGAACTGGTCAATTACACGCGTACTACCTGGGGTGGTTTGCCAGGGGATATCACCGCTGCGCAGATTGACGCTTTGCGCGAGCATTGATGTTATCGATAGCGCGCTCAGCACCAGCAGCATCAGGCTGAGCGCCGACCAGGGCAAACGGGGCAGCAAGGCAAATGCCCGTCGTGCCACCCGCTGCGCCGACGACCGGGCGGCTGGCTACAGGTATATACTTTACTCTCGTAGTCGGGCATTTGCATTTCAACTGAAATTACTGCGTTTGTCGATATCAGCAAAGGAGAACGTTGATGAGAAAAGTCATTGTTGGCGCATTTGTGAGTATGGACGGGGTCATGCAGGCACCGGGCGGCCCGCAGGAAGACCCGGTGGGTGGATTTCGATATGGCGGCTGGCTGGTTCCGTATTTTGATGAATCACTGGGTGTGAAGGTTGGGGAAATCTTTGCCCGTCCATTTGATTTACTGCTTGGCCGAAAAACCTACGATATTTTTGCTGCCCATTGGCCGTATGTCGGGCCGGAAGAGCCGCTAGGCGCACTATTCGATCAGATAGAAAAATACGTTGCCACACGTAATGCGAATTTCAAGCCGGACTGGCAGAACAGCCGGGTGCTGGGTGCTGATGTGGTGGCGGCAGTGCGCAAACTGAAAGAAGAGGAAGGGCCGGATCTGCTTACCCAGGGCTCGACTGATTTTCTGCAAACCCTGCACGCACATGATCTGGTCGATGAAATGTACATCATGATATTTCCGCTGGTGCTGGGTAAAGGCAAAAGGCTTTTTGCAGAAGGGGCGGCGCCGGCGGCATTTGAATTGTTAAGCACGCAGGCATCCGATAGCGGTGTTATTGTCAACCACTATGTGCGTGCCGGTGATATTGAAACAGGTTCGTTCGCTGCTGAGCATCCCTCTGCGGCCGAGCTGGAGCGACGCAAACATTTGGATTGACTATTAACATGGCTATCGGGTACAGACCGGCAGGCGCCATGGTGTGGTGAACAAACCCGTATGATGCGTATACGGTGAAGAGCCGCCAGGATATTTTTCACCGATACGCAGCTTCAACGGCTGTGCAAATAATGAGCTGTTATCGAAAAACGTACTACTTCCAGGCTGCAGTTGCGCTGCCTGCGGGGCACAAAACCCTTGCCCAAACGCGTCTATGTGAAAAACAAAAAAAAGCCGGACCAACGGTTACGCTGCCGTGCGCACAGATATTGCCTATATGGGTGCCAGAACCCTCTGTTTGTCGGCGCCCAACTGCTTATTAACGTTTTCCCTTATTGCACCTGTGATAGTGCTCGTTGTACCTTAATAATTAATTGAGTGTTTAATTATTTAAATCGCTCGGTCCATTCAAATCGAATCAGGGAATGCGTTTTTCGCGCAATCGCCAGCCATCATTGTTGGAGTGTTTTATGAAATATCTCACATCAGGTATCAGTGGATTAATGCTTGTCAGCTGTGCGGCGGTTGCTGCGGAAGGCAGCGGGCCAGTCCGGATTGGAGTAATCCAGCCCTTGACCGGTTCAGTCGCATACAACGGGCAGGCGTATGTCAAAGGTGCAAAGCTTGCCGTCGCGCAACGCAATGCGCAAGGCGGCATCAACGGTCGACAGGTTCAGTTGCAGATAGAGGATGGGCAATGCCAGCCTGCAAACTCGGTTAATGCCGCGGAAAAACTGATTCAACGCAATAAGGTGCCCGTTCTGGCCGGCGCTTTCTGCAGTTCTGCCACGGCAGCGGTGATGGCAGTTGCTGAAAAATACAAAATACCATTGTTATCGGGTGTCTCTTCCAAAGCAGACCTGACCGAGAAGGGTATGAAATATTTTTTTCGCTCGGCAGAAACCGACAGGCTGATGGCCAGGACATTCAGCAAGATACTGGCTGACGATCTTAAGCTCAAGACCGTGGCATATATCGGCGTTAATGATGACTGGGGCGCGGTGGAGTGGAGGATTTCGAAAAGGATCTGAATGCTTTGGGTGTCAAATCTGTCATGAAGGAATACTTCGACCATGGAACGACTGATTTTTATACGCTGTTGACCAAACTGCGAGCACTTAAGCCTGACGGCGTATTCGTGGCTGCGGAAACGCAGGATGGTTCCATTCTGGTAAAGCAGCTCAAAGAGTTCGGCATTGAAACCAAAGTGTTTGGTGTAGGTTCATGGGCGACCGCCGATTTTATCGGTTTGACCGGAGAGGCATCGGAAGGCATCTATGCGGCGGTGCCTTATGTTTCCAATATGAAAGGCGAGCGCAATGCCGGGTTCGTTGAAAGCTACCAAAAAGAGTACAAGCAGCTCCCGGGCAAGTACGATGCGTCAGGCTACAACGCCATGAACATCCTGATGCAGGCGATTGAGCGCGCGGGTTCCGATGAGCCGGAAAAAATCCGGGATGCACTATACAAGACGGACTATGCAGCGCCCAACGGACGATTTCAGTTCACCGAAAAAGGCGAGGGCTACGGCTTTGATACCGTACTGGTGCAAATTCAGGGTGGCAAGACTCATGTGGTCACTCAGGCACGCACCGAGAAACCGTAATCGCTTTGGATAACGACATAAGGAAATCGGATGGAGTTGCTACCGCAATATATTGCTAACGGGCTGGTTATTGGCTCATTTTACGCGTTATCTGCATTGGGTCTGACATTGATTCTGGGCTTGATGCGTGTCGTTAACTTTGCTCATGGCGAGCTGTACATGGTTGGCGGCGTCATGGGATGGTGGGCCACCACGCGCCTGGGTCTGGATTTTTTCTCAGGCCTGTTGCTGGTCGCCGTGGTGCTGGGTGTTTTCGGTTGGCTGATCGATCGATTTTTGATTGAGCGAATACGGGATCAGGGTGAAGAGCCCGGAATTCTGCTGACAATCGGCCTGTCTATTTTTCTGGCCAATACTGCCTTGCTTCTGGTGGGTACCGCACCGCTGAAAATAGAATCGCCGTTGGCTGGGGGACCACTCTTTCTTGGTCCGATCGTGTTGACCAAGGCGCGTCTGTTCGCTGTTGCAGTCAGCATCGCCTTGATGATTATCACGTATCTGGTTATTCAGAAAACCCGCCTGGGTCGTGCGATGCGGGCCACGTTTCAGGATCCTATGGCTGCAAAGCTGGTCGGGATCCGGACCGCAAATATCTACGCGGGTACATTCGCGATGGGAACAGTGATTGCATCCATGGCGGGCATGCTGCTTGGGTCCATTTACTCTACGCAGGTATCCATTGGCGGGCTGGTAAGCATGAAGGCCTTTGTGGTCGTTATTCTTGGTGGTATGGGTAGCTTTGCCGGCGCTATCGTGGGCGGCTTGCTGCTGGGCCTGGCAGAAGCATTGTGGGGCGGCTATGTTGCTACAGGGTGGGTGGATATTATCGGTTTCATATTGGTGATTTTGACTCTGTTGTTTCGCCCTTATGGATTATTTGTTAAACGTGCGGAGAGAGCATGAAGATTCAACGCAATTGCCTGACGGCATTCATGCTGCTGGCAGCGGTACTGCCATTTGTTGTAAGCGACCAGTACATTCTGCATGTGGCCATTATTGTGATGTTCTATGCTGTATTGGCGACAAGCCTGAACCTTGTGGTTGGTTATGTTGGCGAGTTTTCCCTGGGGCATACAGCATTTCTGGGAACTGGTGCCTATGCGGCAGCACTGCTCTCGTCTCAGGCCGGCTGGCCAATGTGGGCTACGATCCCGGCAGCAGGGTTGTGCGCCGCCGTCATGGGGACAATTATCGGCGCCATCACGTTGCGATTGCACGGGCCGTTTTTCGTCATCATTACCCTGTCGTTTTCGGAAGTATTGCGGCTGGTTGCCAATAACTGGGTCGCAGTAACAAAGGGGCCGATGGGCATTGCCGGGGTGCCACAGCCCGCTTTTCTGGCGCAGGTGGACAGTCTGGCCGGCAAACATTTTTATTACGCCATTGCATGGCTGCTGCTGGCACTTGCCTTGTACCTGGCATACCGTTTTGTGAATTCCAACGCAGGACGCGCTGCAGTGGCCATTCGGGAAAACAGGTATGTTGCGCAGTCTGTTGGCATTCGTCCGCTGAACTATTCCATGATGGCGCTGGTACTGGGGGCATTTCTTAGTGGTACCGCGGGCGGCTTTTATGCACATTACATTTCATTTGTAGGACCGGAGATGTTCCGATTTGCATTCATGGTGACCATGATCACGATGGTGCTTATCGGGGGCAAGGGTACGCTGATCGGACCTTTGGTGGGGGCACTGCTGGTCACCTTTCTTGAAGAATATCTCAGAGAAGCACAGGAACTGCGATTATCACTGTTCGGCCTGATCGTTATTGCGATTGTGCTATTCATGCCTAATGGAATCATGGGGTTTGTGACGCGGCACCGTGAAAAGCGGGAGCAGAACCATGTGAGTCCGGTGGCCCTGTCTGTAAACAGCACGAAAAGGAGATCGGCATGATGAGAACGCATGCGCAAGACAGGCAGCCCAGCGGCGTATTGCAGGTCAATGGGTTGTGCAAGTCCTTCGGTGGGATCCATGCAGTCAAGGACATCAGCTTTAACGTGAATCGCGGAGAAATTGTCGGCCTGATCGGACCCAATGGCGCTGGCAAAACAACCTGCTTTAACCTGATCACGGGTTTTTATGCGCCCACTTCCGGGACGGTCCATTTCGATGAACAGGAGGTAACGGGCGAAAAACCGTACAGCATGGCGCGGCGCGGCATTGTACGCAGCTTTCAGAAAACCAATATTCTGAAATCGCTTTCGGTGTTTGAGAATGTGTTGACCGGCCATTATATTGAAGCGCGCCAGCCGGTCTGGAAAACGTTTTTTCCTACCGCAAAAGTGCGGCAAACGGAAGCGGCGATCCGCGACAGCGCGGCACGCATCGTCAATACGATTGGTTTGTCGCGGCATATGAATGTGCCTGCAGCCCAATTGTCCTGCGGCGAACTACGCTTACTGGAAGTGGCGCTGGCATTGGCTGCAAAGCCCAGGATTCTGATGCTGGATGAGCCGGCGGCAGGTCTCAATAGCCATGAGGCCCGGGAGTTCGGCAATGTGCTAAGAAAACTGATTGGCGATCTGGTTGAATCTATTTTGATCGTCGAACACAACATGGGGCTGGTCATGAGCGTATCCGATCGTGTGGTTGTGATGCATTTCGGACAGAAGCTGGCCGAGGGAACACCAGAGCAGGTGCAGAGAAACTCGAAAGTTGTGGAAGCCTATCTGGGTGCAAACGCAAAGGAACATTCATGAATGCAATAGTGTTGCCACAGCCTGATGATCTGGCCAGTAACCGTACACCGACAACCCCGATGCTTGAGATCCGGAACTTGCACGTCAGCTATGGAAAGACCCAGGCACTGCATGGGGTTGATCTGATGGTTCAGCAGGGAGAGGTCATTGCCCTGATCGGTGCTAACGGTGCCGGAAAAAGCACAACGTTGCGGACCATTTCCGGCCTGCTCAAGCCGACGCAGGGGCAGATTATTTATCAGGGAAATAATATTGCAGGTGTTTCCGCAGATCGCATCGTTGCCCAGGGCATTGCCCAGTCACCAGAGGAACGTCATATCTGGCCGACCATGACTGTATATGAAAACCTGACTTTGGGTGCCTATCTATGTAAAAAAGATGCCGAAGTGGAGCGGCGGGTTGCGCTCGTGTATGACCGCTTTTCCCGCCTTAAGGAAAGGCATCGCCAACTGGCAGGCACGCTCAGCGGTGGAGAGCAGCAGATGCTGGCAATCGGCCGTGCGTTGATGTCCGAACCCTCGCTGTTGTTGCTGGATGAACCAGTTTGGGCTGAGTCCGCGCATGGCCGAGGAGGTCTTTGAGTTTGTCCGGGAAATCAACTCGCATGGGGTGACCGTTGTTCTGGTTGAGCAGAATGTTTATAACGCGCTGTCGGTCTCTACGCGCGCTTATGTATACGAAACCGGCAAAGTGGTTGCAGAACGGGAAGCGGCTGGCTTGCTGGACGATCCTGAGCTGCTGAGCGCATACCTGGGCGGCTGACCAGGCTGGCAAGCGGCGGGTAGTGTCGCTTTTTAATTAATTAATTAGTTATTTAATAAATAATATATGCTCATTGCATATGTTGTTGGAACTGGAGTGGAATGTATGTCGAAAACTTTGAAAGTAGGAATCATCGGAGGCGGTATTGGTGGTGCGGCACTGGCGCGCGCTTTGCAGCTGCACGGTATAAAGGCATGCGTTTTTGAGCGTGCGCCTGCCTTTGGTGAAATTGGCGCCGGCGTGCAGATGACGCCTAACGCAGTCAAAGTACTCAGAGCGCTGGGATTGCAGACGGATCTGGACCGGATCGGATTTTTGCCCAAGGCCATGGTGGTCGCAATTGGGATGATGCACGTGAGCTGTTCCGTACCCCTTTACAGCAAATGTGCCGTGAAAATTTCGGGGCTGATTTCCATCATGTACATCGTGCGGACTTGCATGCCATTTTGTGCAAGGATATTGCCGCGGATCATGTCAGATTCAATACCGTCTGCACCGGAGTAACACAGGATGCGCAGTCTGCCACGGCGCACTTTGATGATGGCTCAACTTTCCAGGCTGACATTATCGTGGGAGCCGACGGTATCCATTCGGCGGTGCGCGACTCTCTTTGGGGAGCGGATCAGGCCAGTTTTACCGGTCATATGTGCTGGCGTGCCCTGGTGCCGGTAGAGCAGCACCCATTGCCTTTTGTGAGCCCGGATGCGTCGTTCTGGTTTGGTCCCAAGGCCCATATCGTTACCTACTACGTCAAGGGCGGGGCGGCCGTCAATATTGTCGCGGTCAATGAAAGTGCAGACTGGGTTGCAGAGTCGTGGACCGAACCGAGCACCCGTGAAGAACTAATGGCCGCCTATGACGGTTGGCATCAGAACATTATCGATCTGCTGCAACGTACCGATCCAGATCAGACCTTCAAATGGGGACTCTTTGACAGGGATCCGATGAAGCAATGGGCAAAAGGCCGCGCAACGCTGCTCGGAGATGCGGCACACCCCATGCTGCCCTTTCTATCACAGGGTGCGGCCATGGCGCTGGAGGATGCCTTCGTGCTGGCAGAGATGATTGCTCATTTTCCAGCAGACCACGAAGCGGCTCTCAAGTGCTATGAGGCAGAGCGGCTTGCGCGTACCGCCCGCGTCCAACTGGAGGCGCGCGAACGCGGCCGTACTTACCATCTGTCCACGCCCGAAGAGCAGCGGGCACGCGACGAGGCGCTCAGAAAGCAACAGGCTGAAAACCCCAACGCTGTTGGCATCAAGGCCGAATGGGTCTATGAATACGACGCGACCCGTTGCAAAGAGCGCATCGGCACGATGGAAACGGTCGAATAAACCAGTGGCGACCAGTTTAAATGCGCCGTGACAGGAGTGGATAGATTCGGGAAGTAGCTACCAACGGCGCTGTCGACGCTGGCCGCCCTTTTTGGTGGCGAAAATATCAGGAAACAAATTCGATGACAAATACATATCTTTATGGCGCACACGTTTGGGCCAATAACATACGTCAGCACTATCTGCGGTTTGGCGGACAGACTGATGGCCGGGCTGAACGTGATCCGGTAATCGTGATACCGGGTATTACCAGCCCGGTTGAAACCTGGCGCTTTGTTGCAGAGCGCCTGGGGCGCCATTTCGACACTTACGTGCTGGACGCAAGAGGCAGGGGGCTGAGCCAGGCCAATGATGAGCTCGATTACAGCCTTGATGCAATGGCTGCCGACGTTATTGCCTTTGCGCAGGCGCTGAGTCTGCCTGCGTACTCGATCGTCGGGCATTCTATGGGTGGACGTATTGGCATACGCGTGGCGGGACAGCGGCCCGCAGGACTGATGCGCCTGGTGGCCGTGGACCCGTGCCTTGGCCGTTACCCGGCCAATCTAGCCTGGTATGTGGATTCGATCAGGCAGGCCCAGCGGGGAATGAGCGTTGAACAGATGCGCCAGTACTGCCCGACCTGGACCGAAGAGCAACTGAGGCTACGCGCACAATGGCTGCACACCTGCAACGAGCGGGCAATCACGACAAGCTTTCATGCATTCCAGACGGATGACATTCATGCCGATGTGGCTCGGATCAATGTCCCGGTTCTGCTGATGGCCGCCGAACGAGGCGACGTTATTCGTGATACCGAAGTTGAACAATTACGGCAGCTCTTGCCGTCTATGCAGTACCTGCGGGTCAAAGACGCAGGTCATATGATTCCTTGGGATAACGAAGCCGGGTTTTATCGGGCTTTCGGAGATTTCCTGGGTCATCCTCTGGACCATTGATTGTGATTTTATAAGGCAGAACAGGGAGATACTATGGCTGTGCGCGATACAGATCTGATTCAGGCGTGGATTAATGTACTGAACTTGTCAAAACTGAAAAAGGGGGATGCGGTTACGGTGCTGACCAGTGATCACACTCATGCGCAAACACTGCGCTGCGCCATGACGGCAGCGACCATGCTGGGTGCGATTGTCAGTCGCCTGGATTTGCCACCGGTAAACGCAGAAAAATCGTTAAGCCGCGATCCGCTGGCCTATCTTGGCACGACGCCGCTGACCGGCAACAAGCCGGCGATTGCCGCCTTGAAGGCGAGTGACCTGGTTCTGGACTTGATGACGCTGCTGTTTTCACCGGAACAGCATGACATTTTGCAAGGCGGCGGCAAAATCCTGCTGGCAGTGGAACCGCCGGAGGTCCTCTTGCGAATGCAGCCGACCCAGGAAGACTATGTACGAACCCAGGCCGCTGCGGCATTACTGAAAGAGGCAAGACAAATGCGAGTGACATCGGCAGCAGGAACCGATTTGCGCTGTCCGCTGGGCCAGTATCCCTGCGTATCTGAATATGGCTTTGTTGATGAACCGGGGCGCTGGGATCATTGGCCTAGCGGCTTTACCTTTACCTGGCCGAATGAGGGAGAAACCCAAGGTACCATCGTGCTGTCAAAAGGCGATATTCTGCTGCCAATGAAGTCATACGTTGGCGAGACAATGACGCTGACTGTGAAAAACGGCTTTGTCACAGATATAAGCGGCGGGGTTGAGGCGCAAATGCTATCGGAATACATAGAATCGTTTGCCGATCCTGAGGCTTACGCCATTTCCCACATTGGGTGGGGCCTGCAAAAGCGGGCCTACTGGTCTACATTGGGTTTGTACGACAGAGAGGCGACCATAGGCATGGATGCGCGTGCAGTAAGCGGCAATTTTCTGTTTTCGCTGGGGCCGAACAACGAGGCAGGCGGCAGCCGAACGACAGCGTGCCATATCGATGTGCCGATGAGGCGATGCAATGTTTATCTGGATGATCTGCAGGTGGTTGCTGACGGCAGGGTAGTCGAGTCTGCGTTAACGCAGCCGGAGCGTGCGTAATGAGCGAGGAAAGCCAAGTATTCAAGCGCCAGGGATTCGGTACAGATGTGGACCTGGCACCGCCCTTCGGCCTGCTGATCGTCGATTTTGTCAATGGATTTGCCGACCCCGCAATTTTTGGCGGCGGTAATATCGCAAGTGCAATTGCTTCAACACAGCCATTATTGCAACACGCAAGACACAGCGGCTGGCCTGTGGCCCATAGCCGGATTGTGTTTGCGGACGATGGCGCAGATCACAATGTGTTCAGCCGTAAAGTGCCAGGGATGCTAACGCTCCGGGAAAACTGTCATGCGAGTGCGATTGTGCCCGAGCTGGCGCCCATAGCCGGTGAGCTGGTTGTACGCAAGACGGTTCCATCGGCGTTTTTCGGGACGATGCTGGCGGCCTGGCTTACACAGCACGGCGTGAGTACGCTGCTGGTGGCCGGTTGCGTGACTAGCGGTTGCGTACGTGCCAGTGTTGTGGATGCAATGTCGCTGGGTTTTACACCACTTGTGCTAACCGATTGCGTGGGCGATCGCGCTATTGGGCCGCACGATGCCAGTTTATTTGACATGCAGCAGAAATACGCAATGGTAATGAACAGTCAGGCGGCCCTCGCACTTTGCAGCCAGGCGGTGTCTGGCAATTGATCTCAGGCGGTCTGAGGGCGGCGTCCGGTCTGTCACGCCGGCCCTCATCGCTGACTGTTTATGCCGCCTGCAATCCGCCGACCATGAACCGGGTTACCTGGTCGATCAACTCGTCCGTATCATTGACATCGTACAGTCCTTTGGGCGCCATTTCTTCCATCCTGTGTGTGTCTGAAAACGCATATAGATAGGTGCCGATCATGAAGGTCACTCGCCAGCAGGCATCCAGTTCACTCAGTTGGGGCAACGCTTTTCTCAGCACGGCAACGTAGCGCTGGGTTGAACCACCGTAGGCCTCGGAACGAAGTGAATAGGAAATTTCTGAGGGTTCGGTATGAAGCCTGGCCTGCAATCGAAGGAACGCGCGCCCCTGGAAGGTACCTCGCAACGACAATACCGGCTCCAGAAATGTTCTTACAATATCCTTAACCTGAGGGGTCTTCTGCTGTTCCAGCGCTTCAAGGCGCTCCAGGCGTTCCCGGGAAACCAATTCGCTTCTGCGCAAAAACACAGCTTGAAACAGCCCGAATTTTGAGCCGAAATAATAGCTGATCAGTGCCTGAGTCACATTTGCCTGATCGGCAATTTCCCGCAATGCCGTTCCCGCATAACCCTTGTCGGAAAAGATCACTTCGGCGGCATCCAGAATTTCGTCCCGCACAACGCTCGCCCCTTCGGGACGACCTGGGCCGTTGATTTTTCGGGCCCGTCGCACGGAGGTTTTTTTTGCAAGCTGCTCTGTTTTTTTCATAATTGATCGATTAATTAAATATTGGTTCGTACCTGTTCGTTCCCAATCGGCTCGCCAGCGAGCTCATGCACCATAAAATATCATAAATTGATCGGCTGTGAATACAAATCATCCATGTGCACCAGTGATGTGCGCATACGGTTGCGTTGTCACGACAGCCGGCGGGCATTAATGCCGGCCAAAAAACAAATTGTTGATGGTTGCTGGGAGCCAAATCGTTTCATCTTCACTGTCAGTTTGACCATGGCAGTATCAACCGCATATTTCGTTTATGATTTCCCTTGGTCTGCACATCTGTCGCTTTTGCCCTGTGCAGAACGAAAAACGTAAACGGTATGCATCGCATTAGCATGAAAAGGAAGCAGGTATGAATCTGGAAATAGCGGGCAAGTGGGCCCTGGTATGTGGCGCCAGCAAAGGGCTGGGTTTTGGATGCGCCAAGGCGCTGGTTGATAACGGCGTTAATGTGGTGATTAATGCAAGGCGCCCCGAGGTGCTGCAAGCTGCAGCAAGCGAATTGGCTGCTGTATCCGAAGCCGCGGCAAAACGCGATGGGTTTGTCGCCGCAAAAGTCATTTCCATTGCCTGTGATATCACAACTGTTCAAGGGCGCGAGGCGGTCTTCAGTGCCGCAGGCGGTCCTGGCAAGGATTTTGATATTGTGGTGACCAATGCGGGTGGGCCTCCTCCGGGCGACTTCCGAGAATGGGAGCGCGATGCCTGGATAAAGGCGATTGACGCCAATATGCTGACACCGATCGAACTGATCAGGCTACCGTTGATGGCATGGCATCACGTGGCTTCGGGCGCATCGTTAATATCACGTCAAGCGCAGTGAAGGCGCCTATCGATATTCTTGGGCTGTCCAATGGAGCGCGTTCAGGCCTGACGGGATTTGTTGCCGGTGTAGCGCGCTCGAGCATCGCGGAAAAGGGCGTGACCATCAACAACATTCTGCCTGGAAAATTTGCCACCGATCGTCTGGAGGGCAATATCAAAGTGACGGCCGCCAAATCAGGCAAGGACGAGGACACGATCAGACAGGCTCAGCAGGCGGTTGTGCCTGCCAAGCGGTTTGGCCATCCTGACGAATTCGGCGCTGTGCGCCTTTCTGTGCAGTCAGCAGGCCGGTTATATCACGGGCCAGAACATGTTGATTGATGGCGGTATGTACAGCGGCACGTTCTGATCCAGCTTGTGCAGGGCTCCGGGCTCTGCGGTAAATCACATTATGCGATGGGCAGGGATCATATCAGTCTCAATCCATCAGCAGCCTGACTGGCGCAGCAGTACCTATGGCACGATAAATTGCCGGCTTAATATTTCAACTGGAATTGTCGTAGCTGGTCCATGTCGGGTGTGATACCAATTCCGGGTTCATCAGAAAGCGTTACCCGGCCTTCGTCCGGCGTCAGATAAGGCCCGGCAATCAGGTCCCGCAGCGGATTCGGGTTGGAGTCCACTTCGACATAACCCGGTCCGCCAACAGCGGCTTTCAGGTGCATGGAGGCCACCAGGCCAATGCCGCCGCCCAGCCAGTGTGGACAGAACAGACGCTGGTGGGCGACGGCATAATGGCCGACCGGCACGCAGCCACTGAAGCCGCCCCATTTGCCCAGATCGGGCTGGATCACGCCGAAAGCGCCTGCATCAACGATGTCGCGGAAATTGGCTCTCCCCGGATGTTCTCGCCGCCGGCAAGGGTAATGTCGCTGGCTGCGGCCAGTTGCTGCCAGGCGCCCAGCGGTGAATCGGCCGTCATCGGCTCTTCCAGCCAGTCGGGCGCAAAGGGCGCAAGAAGCCTGGCCATGTGCTGCGCTTCGTCCGCAGACCAGGCCTGGTTCGCATCTACCATCAAAGGCGTGTCCGGTCCCAGCAGTTCACGCAGGCTGCGCAGGTTGCCGATATCGCGTTCGCGACCGAATCCCACTTTCAGCTTGAAGGCGCGATAGCCTTCACGCTGTTTGGCCATGGCCAGTTTTTCAGGGTTGCTGGGGCTGATGCCTGAAGCGTAAACGGCAATCTCTGATGTGCCGCCCAATAGCTGCCATAACGGTTTGCCCACCTGCCTTGCCGCCAGATCCCACAGGGCAATGTCCGCGCCGGCGATGGCCTGTGCCAGCGTGCCTGGCTCGCCGCTCTGTATCCCCAGCACATGCAGGCGCTGGTGCAGGGTTTCAAATGCCTGTCTGGGGTTGTCCCAGGTGCGCTCGAGCAATATCGGCGCAATACATGATTGCAGGATGCGGGCGCGGTGCTCGGCGCCAACGCTGGGGAAATTGCACCATATTTCGCCCCAGCCGACCAGTCCCTCTTGGCTTTGCACTCGAACCAGCACTGCTGGCCGGTCGTACATGATCCCGAAAGAGGTCTGCACCGGCTCGCTGACAGGCGCGCGAAAAACCAGCGCCTCCACGTGTGCCAGTTTGATCGGCTGCAATTGCAGATCGGCATTCCTGCTGTTGCCCCGCGTGCTGCAACCAGCGCTTTGGCTATCGGTGTCCTGCATGATTATCCTTTATTGCGATTGATTTTTGTGCACGTGCGCTAGCCTTTTGCGTTCAGAATCAGATCTGCGCCTTTTTCGCCGATCATGATCGAAGCCGCATTGGTATTGGCCGAAATCATGTCGGGCATGACAGATGCATCAATAACGCGCAGATGCTGCACACCCTGGACCTTGAGCATGGGGTCGACCACTGCACGTGGGTCCGAGCCCATGCGGCAGGTGCCAACGGCATGAAACACCGTGCCGCCGCATTCGCGTGCAAATGCAATCATGCCTTCGCGCGATTGGTGATCGCTGCCAGGCAGCACTTCGGTATCGATCAGATCGCGAAAGGCCGGCTGGCTATAGATGTCCCGCAGCATTTGCAGCCCTGCGGCCAGCGTCTGGCGATCAATCTCTTCACTCAGATAACGGGTTTCAATAGCGGGCGGGGCCAATGGATCGGTGCTGCGGATTTGCAGCCTGCCTCGTGATGCCGGTCGGCACTGCGAGGCAGAGGCGGTAAAGCCGGGGTAAGAATGCAACGGAGTGCCGGGTTTGTCTACCGATAAGGGCATCACGTTAAACTGCATATCTGATCGACCGTCGGTCGCGTATTCTGTTTTTGCGAATCCGCCGACCTGTCCCGCCCCTACGGTAAGCGGGCCGGTGTGCCTGAATGCCCACTGCAGGCCCATGGCAGCCAGCTTCAGCGGATTGCGAACGTCATTATTGAGCGACATTTTCTTTTTCAGGCGAACAATCGTGCGCGCCTGGTAGTGGTCTTTCAGGTTTTCGCCCACTTCAGGCGCATCAAAGACCACTGCAATACCATGCGTTTCCAGCAGCGCTTTTGGCCCGATCCCCGACAGTTGCAATATTTGCGGAGATTGCACGGCACCGGCAGACAGAATGACTTCGGCATCCGCCTGTGCCTGATGGACGGTTCCGTTTTGCAGCCATTGCACACCGGTAGCGGTTGTGCCGTTGAACAGGATACGGGTCACATGCGCTTGGGTCAGCACGGTAAGGTTGGCACGGGCCTGCACCGGTCGCAGAAACGCGGTAGCCGCGCTGGAGCGCCAACCGTTTTTCATGCTCAACTGATAGGCGCCCACGCCGAATTCGGTGGCGCCATTGAAGTCGGGATTGAAGGGCAGCCCGAACTCCTGCCCGGCAGCCAGCCACGCCTGACAATACGGATGGTCATTTTTCAGATCGGATACACCCAATTCGCCATGGCCCCCGTGATATTGACTTTCCCCATGTTCGTAGCCCTCGGAGCGTTTGAAGAAGGGTAATACCGATTGATAATCCCAGCCCGTGGCACCCTTGGCGGCCCAGTCATCATAGTCCTGATGCTGGCCTCGAATATACAGCAGGCCGTTGATAGAGCTGGATCCGCCCAGCACCCGGCCGCGCGGCCAGATGATGTTTCTGCCCGCCGTGCCTTCACACGGCTCGGTATCGAACTGGCGGGAAAAACGGGTGTCGTAAATGGTTTTGAAATAGCCGACCGGCAGGTGCAGCCAGAAATTTTTGTTTGGCTTACCCGCTTCGAGCAACAGTACGCGAGCGGCTGGATTGGCTGACAGGCGATTGGCCAGCACGCAGCCGGCCGAACCGGCTCCCACGATAATATAATCGTAGGCACCCGAATGCTGCATCGGCCGTTGTTCACTCATTTGGTTCATGCTTTAATCACGTTCAGATAAAGTTTGGGATCAAAGTACTGGGCCGCCGGTGTGGCATTTGGAATGCTGGCAAAATCAATAAAGAAATCGCTGACGCGCTGCAGCCATTTGGTGACCGAACCGTCTGCATACAGCTTGGCCCACTCGGCCGAGGTGAACATTTTCTGAGCCGCATACTGCTCCTTGATATCTGCCAGGGGTACCTGGGGATAATGCTTTGCCTGAATGGCTGCCAGCGCCTTGTCGGTATTGGCAATCAGATAGTCATTGGCTTCGGCCCAGCCGCGGATAATTTTTTCCAGTACGTCCTTGTTTTTTTCGTAATAATCATTGCGCGCTGCCCAGCCGCCCATGATGGCCGCTTCGGGGTAAAACTTGGAGGCATCCACCAGCATTTTTGCGCCTGGCACTTTGTTACGTATGGGAATGTTGAACGGCACCCACAAGGCAATGGCCGGCACCGCTTTGGAAATGAACGCAGTCACAGCATCCTGCATGCGCTGGTTGATGATTTTCACATCCTTCTTGGGGTCCAGTCCGTTTTTGCGCAAGGCATTATCCAGGAACACATGGGCGGTGGTGCCCGTGGTGGTGGATATCTGCTTGCCTTTCAGATCAGCGATCGAGTTGACTCCCATATCGGGGTGCACCCACAACTGCGCCGTAGCGAACTCCACGTCGTTCATCAAAAATACTTTGCCTTGTCCGCGAGCAGGGAAATTGGACATGACGGCGCCGGTGCTCAGTACGTCAATACTGCCGCCGCTCATGGCCTGAAACAGTTCCAGGCCGGTCTGAAATTGAATGAATTCCATCTGCAGCCCGTTCTTTTTCCAGATCCCCATGTCCTCGGCCAGCCAAATCTGGCCATCTACGGCCAAAGTATGCAGATAGCCCACTTTGACTTTGGTGCTGCTCTGGGCGAAAACGGGTGACGCATGTAACGCAACGGCTGCCGTACCGGCCGCCATCTTGATAAAAGTTCTACGTTTCATAGCAACGATCTCCTTTGGTATTTGACAGCCAGTGCGTCTAGGCGACGCGTTTTTCCTTTGCCAGTGCTTCCTGCGCGGCATATTCCTGCATCACGCTGTTGTGGATACGTGCGCGTAATGCATTGAACTCTGGTGTTTCCTGCAGCGATCGATTGCGAGGGTACGCAAAGGGGATATCGATCACTTCCCGAATGCGTGAAGGGCGTGCAGAAATGATCAGCACCTTATTGGACAGATACACGGCTTCTTCTACCGAGTGCGTAATCAGCATCACCGTTTTGCCTTCCGCGTACAGCACATCCAGCAGCAGATCATGCATTGCGCTGCGGGTCTGGGCATCCAGCGCCCCAAACGGTTCGTCCATCAGGACAAATTCGGGACGCACCGCATAGGTTCGGGCGAGCGCCAGCCGCTGCTTCATGCCGCCCGACAGTGTTTTCGGAAATGCCTTGCGAAAATCGGCCAGCCCCATCAGGTTCAGATAACGATCCACAATTTCTTTCTTGTCTGCGGCATTCAGGTTCTTGCTCACTTTCAGGTTTAACCCGAATGCAATATTTTGCTCGACCGTGAGCCAGGGAAAAACGCCATACTCCTGGAACATGACGCCCCGATCCGGGCCAGGCTGCTCTATCGGTCTACCATCTAGCATGACCGCGCCGCGGGTTGGCTTGACAAAGCCTGCGGCCATATTCATGAGCGTGGTCTTGCCGCATCCGGATGGCCCTACAAGTGAAATAAAATCGCCCTGGTTGACGCTAAAGGACATATCCCGGACAACTTCCAGTACACCACCCGGTGTATCAAACTGCATGGAAACATTGTCGAAAACAATCCGTTCTTTGTTTGTCTGCATGTCTATTCCCCGGCCCGGTCCTGCCAACTGATCAATCGGTTCGATAATTTGCGAATGGCCACATCCATCAAAAGGGCAATTGCGCCAATGCTAATAATCCCCACGTAAATGGCGCGCAAATCAAAGAATGCCGAAGCGTTCTGTATCATCGCGCCCAGGCCTTCCTGGGCTGCCACTAGTTCAGCCGCGACCAGGGTTGCCCATGCCACGCCCAGCGCGACCCTGAGCGCAGTCAGCATGTGGGGCACGGTCATGGGTACCATGACTTTGAGGAAAATTTCCATATCCGTGGCGCCCAGCGTTTTGGCCACGCGGATATACACGGGCTGATCTGATTCATGCCTTCGTACATCACAATGACGGCGGCAAAAAAGGAGGCATAGAAAAGAATCGCAATTTTGGCCATTTCCCCAATGCCGAAATACACAATCACAAGTGGAATAAGCGCGATAGGCGGCAGGCGCGGAAGAAATTGACCAGCGGGTCGACAAAACGCCGTATGGGCTTGTACCAGCCGATCAGAAAGCCAATGGGCACGGCCAGCAACATACCCAGCAGCAATCCGCCCACCACGCGCTGGATGGACATGGCCATATTCACCAGCAGGCCTCCCTGGGTCAGGTGTGTCCAGAACGTTTGCAGCACTTCCAGTGGCGAAGGCAGCAAGGCCGGACTGATCCAGCCCGACGCGTGCACCAGCATCCAGACTGCGATCAGGCAGATAAAGGGAAAAAAGGACCAGGCCAGATTACCCGGTCGGTTGCTGCTACTTGTGGCTTTTGCCATCCTTGTCTCCATATGTTTTTTTAGGTGCAGCGTCCAGTGACCTCAATACTGGTGATGGGCGATATCGTTTTGCAGCAGATCGGTGTCAATCTGAATCAGCTGCGCAGGATACTGAATATGCGCGTAATACAGGATTTTGTCCGAGGGATCCTTGAAGACACGGCAGACATCGGCAATCGGATCACCCACCCCAATGTTCAAATGCGACGCCGTCTCCTTATCCGATACGGTGATGCGCATGATCTGCCGGGCCTGATGAATGCTGATATCAGGCCGCTTGGCCAACTGCGGTACTACCGGCGCGGTGCGAAAGCCGTCCGGGTCGCTGTCGAAAATCGTCTTGTCCAGATAAATATCAATAAGGCAATAAGGCGTGTTTTCACGGTAATGCACGCGGCGCAAACGCTGGTAGGACGCACTGTTACCATCAAAACCGAAGGCCGGATCCGGCGCCCGCTCGCCCGGCTCGATGGGCAACATACGAATTTTCAATGTCGACACCGCCTGGACCAGTTCGTCAAAACTGTTGGCCAGCCTGAACCAGCGCTGTTCGGACAGGTCCTTGGCAACAAATGTGCCCACTCCACGCGTGCGCCGGATAATGCCGTTGTCCTCCAGCAGGTTGAGCGCAGCGCGCAAGGTGATGCGTGATACCTCGAACTGCGCCACCAGATTGTCCAGGGTAGGAATCTGCTCACCGAAACGCCATTGCTGGCTTTCGATCTTCTGGCGCATGAGCTTGGCCACCTGCAGATACAGCGGCATGCGGCTTTCGTTGCGAGGTTTTATTTCATTGTGCATATCATCATATTAATAAGCACAATTGAAATATACAAGTAGGGGTTAGCCCGGACAAATGTGGCCCGGGAATATACATACTATCGGCGATTGTCGATTGTGCAAACCAGTCCGCTGAATTATGATTACGGTCTATATAGCATAGGGGGGTAGGGTATGGCGCATTTACATGCTGATAACGAGGAATTACTCAAGCGGGTTCGCAGAATTGCCGGACAGGTCCAGGCCATTGAGCGCGCGCTGCAGGCCAAGGCCGATTGTGGCAAGACGTTGCATCTTGTGGCCGCGACGCGCGGCGCCTTAAACGGATTGCTTGAACAGATTATAGAAACGCATGCGCAATTTCATGTTGCTGACCCGGGATTGAGCGATGAGCAGCGCCAGGCGGGCGTGAACGAATTGCTCAAGGCGATTCGCCAGTATTCGAAATAAAAGGAACAGATGATGTATTCGGAACACAGCCCCCATAGCCATGCGTTTCTGGGCGCAGCCCATGATGAGAATGCCAGGCGCACGCTGTGGGTGGTCATCCTGACATTTGTCATGATGATCGTGGAAATTGCGGCCGGCTATCTGACCGGCTCCATGGCCTTGCTGGCTGATGGCTTTCATATGGCCACGCATGCCGGTGCTCTTGGAATTGCGGCGGGCGCATACGCGTTTGCACGGCGCAATGTAGACAACCAGCGTTTCAGCTTCGGAACCGGCAAGGTAGGAGATCTGGCCGGGTTTGCGTCTGCGCTCATTCTTGCCATGGTGGCCCTCGGCATAGCGGTTGAATCAGTCGCCAGATTGTTGAATCCCACCAGCGTTGCATTTGGGGAGGCCGCCATTGTTGCAATTGTCGGCTTGATCGTCAATGTTGTGAGCGCGCTCATGCTGTCGGGCGGCCATCATCACGGACACGCTCATCACAGTCATCACCACCATGGGGCTGCCGGCGACCACGGACACGATCATGCGCACGGACATGCCTCTGGCGGCGACAATAACATTCGGGCTGCCTATATCCATGTGCTGGCCGATGCCCTGACCTCGGTCCTGGCCATTGTAGCCCTGCTGGCAGGCCGTTATTTTGGCTGGGTATGGCTGGATCCGGCGATGGGCGTGGTGGGCTCATTGGTTATCGGCAGATGGGCCTACAGCCTGATGAAGGCCAGTGCTGCCGTGCTGCTGGACGTGACAGACGAACACGTTGCGCAGGAGATTCGCGACATACTGGCGCCGGTACCCGATGTAAATATCACTGACCTGCACGTCTGGCAAGTCGGGCCACAGGCTCGCGCGGCCATTGTCAGCGTGGCGGGTAACGGCCTGACGGCCTGGCAAATACGCGAGCAGTTGTGGCCGGTCCATGAAATATCACATTTGACCATTGAATGCGAGACGGCACCCACGCCGTCCCGCGAACCTTCTGTCCCTGAGGCTGCCCGTACTTAGCACATACAAGTCAGGTCGGCTAG
Source organism: Advenella kashmirensis WT001 (assembly GCF_000219915.2). Taxonomy (NCBI): domain Bacteria; kingdom Pseudomonadati; phylum Pseudomonadota; class Betaproteobacteria; order Burkholderiales; family Alcaligenaceae; genus Advenella; species Advenella kashmirensis. Next base: position 199,564 of record NC_017964.1, read on the forward strand.
CGAGTCGTTACTGCGTGGTGGAACCGCTCAGCAGTTGCGTCCGGCATATGTACGTGCAGCGGATCTCTCGCATGATCCGCTGCCGCTTATGCTTTTGTTAATCAACGCTTCTGTCAAACAACCAGTCGTAGATCACCTGGCTGGATGACAAAGAACCCACCAGCGGCCCCTTGTTTATTGTGCCGGGAAGGCCGGTTCCAGGCCGTTTTGCCGTATCGTTTGAACGGCGGCAGGGGAGGTCAGGAATTTGATCAGATCATTGGCACCCTGTTGATTGCGCGCATGCGTGGTCACCCCGGCAGAAAAGACGGTGGCTTTTTGCAAGGCAGGTGGCAGCGGGCCCACGTAATCGGCCCCTTTGATCGGCAATAGCTCACTGACTTGCTGCAAGCCTAGAGAAGCATCACCGCGCGCCACCACGGCGCCTACGCGCTCGGACACAATACGCTTGCTCTTGGCCTTAACCTGGGCCTCGATTCCCAGCTTCTTGATCATTTCCTTTTCATAATAGGTGCCGCTGGCGCTGGCAGAATAGGCGATGGAAGGCGCCGCCAGCAGGGCACGTTTTACCGCCTCGGCGCTGCTGATATCAGGTTTGGGGGCGCCCTTTTGCACGGAAATACCGATGAGCGAACGCACCAGATCCACCTGGCTGCCCTTGACGACCTGACCCTTGTTGACAAGCTGATCCAGCGATTTGCGGGCCAGGATGACCATGTCTGCGGGTTCCTGTCGATCCAGTCGGGCCGGAATGGAATCGGGCGCGCCGCCCATGGACGAGCCATGGACAATTTCAACGTGATAGCCCGATTGCTTTTCAAATTGCGGGGCAAGCGCTTCGACCGAAGAGGCAAAGCCGCCGGAAGAGATCACCGTTATCGTATTTTTCGGCGATTGTCCTGGCATGTGGCCGCAAGCGGCCAGTACAGCAGATAGTGCAAGCGTGACAAACATTGCGCGGCGACGGGGAAATTTGACAGGCATGATATTTTCTCCTTGGGAATGGTCTCTGGTATTCAGTGATTTTGTTCTGCTGGCGCTCAGGCAGAGCGCGCATCAAGTTCAATTGCAGTGGCAGACCTGGATGGCCAGGCTGTTGCTTGACCGCCCGGTCTGTTCAGACACGGGCGGCCAGATGGCTGATGGGCCGGTTGTTATTTGCCGATCAGCGGATCGGTTACACCGAAGGTGTAGAAAGCCAGCATGGCAATAACGCCGGTAAAGATCAGATAGTACAGCGTCGGCTGAATGGTTTTGCGCAAGGTGATACCTTCCCGACCAAGCAGCCCGACCGTTGCCGAGGCGGCCACGACGTTGTGAATGGCGATCATATTGCCGGCAGCAGCCCCCACTGCCTGCACTGCAATCATCATTGCGGTAGAGACGCCCAGCTGTTGAGCCACATTGAACTGGAAGTCAGCCAGCATCAGATTGGACGCAGTATTGGAGCCGGTGATGAAAGCACCTAGCGCGCCCATCGCGGGTGCGAAGAAGGGGTAAACACTGCCCACGCTGTCCGAAACAAATTGCGCCATGGCCACGGGCATGGAGACCAGGTCCGCTGCATTAACGCCCGAGTTAATCAGAATTCGCACCATTGGGATGGTGAAAATCAGAACGAAGCCGGCACCCAGAATGGTGCGGCACGATTCGCCAACAGCTTGCTGGATATCATTACGATTCATGCGATGCAGGAAAATCGTAATGAACACAACGAAAATGAGAATCCCGCCGGGCAGATACAGAGGCTCCAGCGTACCTGAAACCTTGTCTTCCCCCATGATATTGCTCCATCCGAAACTCACGGCATTGAGCGCCTGCTTGACGGGCTCAACCGTACGGGAGATGACCAGAAAAACGGCTAGCAGAATATAGGGCAGCCAGCCGTTGAATGTGGAAATAGGCGTCTTTCCCGCAGTTTCTACAGGTTTTACATCGATGTCCCCAATCCAGGTCTTTGGCCACTGGCTGGCCTCGGGAAAGTCCCATGTCTCGCGCGGAATAAGAAAGCCGCGCTTAGCCGCAGGAATGACGATCGCCAGCCCGACCAGGGCGCCGATCATTGAAGGAAACTCAGGTCCGAGAAACACCCCGGCCAGCATATAGGGAACCACAAAACACACACCCACGAACAGGGCAAATGGTGCGATGGCAAGTCCTTCCTTCCACGAACGATTTGCGCCAAAGGCCCTGACCATGATCATGACCATGATCAATGGCATCAATATGCCCACCACGCCGTGCGTGAGCGCAACCTCGGAGGTAATCAGGCGGAAGTATTCTTCCCATGAGGAGCCTTGCGCGACCAGTTGTTCGGTAATGCCTGCCTTATTGACGCCGCCGGAGACGCCCACCACGATCGGGGTGCCAACGGCGCCAAAGGAAACCGGGGTAGACTGTATCATCATACCGACCACAACGGCTGCCAGCGCGGGAAAACCCAGGACAACCATCAGCGGCGCGGCTACGGCAGCGGGTGTGCCAAAGCCCGAAGCGCCTTCAATAAAGCAGCCGAACAGCCACGCCACAATAAGCGCTTGCACGCGTCTGTCGGGCTAATGTCCGTGAACCCTTTGCGAATCGCTGTGATACCGCCCGAGTGCTTCAGGGTATTGAGCAGCAAAATGGCGCCGAAGATAATCCATAGAATGGAGGCAGTCAGAATCAGGCCTGCAGGGCTGAAGCGACCACGCGATTGACGCTCATCTGCCATGCAGTAAGAGCGATCACGGTCGTGACAATGAATACAATAGGCATGACCACTTTGGCGGTCATTCTGAATCCGATCAATAGCACGCCTGCCAGAATCAGCGGCAGAAATGCAAGTAGCGCAAGCGCGGTGTTGCTCATATTTGTTGCTCCTTTAGTTCTACAAATCATTTTTCCCGAAAGATGCACCTTTCAACGCGTTTGATCACTTCAGACACCGGCAGTTGCTTGTGGTATCCGAGCGCATGGCTGTCTCGACCATGCTCCGATAAAAGGCGCATAGAAAAAATGAATTGCCATGTTAACCTGAATATTTGATGAATAAGCGCCGCGCATGGCATCAGGCTAAGATTACGTTGCCAGCCTGTATAAGCCCGGCGATGAACGGTTTGCAGCCTTTGCCACATGGCCAGGCGACCATGTGCCTGGCGGCTTACGTTATGAGGGCATCACAGGGATAAGGCGCGCGCATGGCTTTCTACAGACATGCAAAGCGCATTGCGCGTGGCTTGTGTTCAATCGTGCACGTTGTCACAAAAAAATCCTGCTTGCGGTGCTCACTTTATTGTTCCCAGTTCGTTCAGATAGCCGCGATAGAAGTCAATAAACCGCTGAGCACGAGAGGAGACCCGCCGGCCTGGCGGGTACACCGCATAAATGCCGACCTGCGGTAACGCCCACTGCTGCAGGACGGGCTCAAGGCTGCCTGCCGTGATGTCTGCGGTTACGCTATGCTCGTCCAGTATCGAAATGCCATAACCTTCACGAAGCATGGCGCGCAGTGCGCCGGGTGAATCGACCGGATGCGGGACCTGACGTGTATGGTAGCGTTCGCATTATTGGGATGCTCGAACGTCCAGGTAAGTGGCGCGGGCAGCAAGGATAGGCAAATCCAGGGGTGATCAGCAAGATCGGCAGGCGTCTGGATGGGTTTGGCCTTGCGTAAATAGGCCGGGGAGCCGACCACGAACTGACGCATGCTGCCCAGCTTGATGGCGCGCATGGACGAGTCACGCAACCAGCCCACCCGAATCGAGGCGTCAATGCCTTCGCTGATCAGGTCCTGGACGCGATCGCTTGAGCGCAGGTCGATATGCAGGTCAGGATGGCGTCGGGCGAAAATCGCCACTGCGCTGGCCAGCGACAGGATGGAGTGATCAACCGTTGAACTCAGTCGCAAGGTGCCCGATAGTGTTGTTCTGTCTTCCCCCAATTGATCCAGCGTTTCCTGTAACTGGTCCAGCATGGGTTCACATTGTTCGAACAGTCTTCTGCCGGCATCGGTCAGGTTGACCTGGCGTGTAGTGCGTGTGAACAGGGGGGTACCCAGATGCTTTTCAAGGCGGCTGATCTGTATGCTGACTTTGGCTTTGGTCATGCCTAACTGCGTGGCTGCCGCCGTGAACCCGCGCAAGCGAGCCACCATGCAGAAAATGGCGAGTGCATTCAAATCAATGCCGACAGCAGTGTTCATGATAAGTATTGTTACTGATTCGGGAACAATGAATTATAGTTTTACTTGTTTATCGAATCAATGAACTCTGCAATGATGTGTTTTCTGGTCTTTCGGATACACAAGGTGTCCAGCCATAGGTCAAATAACATTCAGGAGTTCAATATGAAAATCGCACTGATCGGCGCTACGGGTTTTATCGGCAATGCCGTGCTAAGAGAGGCGCTGGCACGCGGGTATCAGGTAACCGCCCTGGTGGCACATCCCGAAAAATTGCAGCCGCAGGACAATCTGACGATTGAGCAGGCAGATGTGCTGGATGGTGCAAAACTGGCGAGGCAACTGGCCGGGCATGATGGGGTAATTAGTGCATTCAGTGGTCACGCGCAGCAGGATGTCTATGGATACTACATGAAAGGTGTGGATTCAATTATCGCAGCAACAAAACAGGCGGCAATCAAGCGCCTGCTGATCGTGGGCGGCGCTGGCAGCCTGTACGCACAGCCAGGCGTGCTGGTCATCGATACGCCTGATTTTCCGCAACAGTGGAAAGCCACTGCGCAGGCGCCCGGGATGTGCTCACGCAGTTGCGTAATGACCGTGATCTGGACTGGACCATGTTGAGTCCGTCGGCGATTATTGAACCGGGCGAGCGTACCGGCACATTCCGGCAGGCCGACGATGAACTGATCGTTGATGCTGACGGCCAAAGCCGTATCTCTACTCAGGACTTTGCATTGGCCATGATTGATGAGCTGGAAACACCGCGACACGTACGGGCGCGTTTCACGGTCGGTTACTGAGGCGGCCCTGGGTGCAGCGGCGACGGCCCAGAGCGACGGAGCCGTTGAGGATTGTGCCAGCCGACTGGCCGGTCGGTCGTGCACTATCGTTTCTGCTGGCCAAAAGAGATGGCGGCCCCAATGGAAGGTTACCCGTGCCCGGGAATATCATTGTGCCGCCTGTCAGGGTTTTATTTAACGTGCCACTCGCTGACTTACACACTGTTCTTCCCGGTTCCGTTAACTGACATCGCTGGGCGGTGCGACCGGAGCCGGGGCAAACGTGATCCGCAGTGCCGCTGGTGCCAGGTTCATGCTGCGCCAATCGTTGATCGGCATGTGCAGGAAAATCGCTCTCGGGTACAGATCAGGTCAATCATAAGGGGCACTCTCGCTGTCGTGCATGAACAGATGATTACCATTCGATCACTTTTCGTACATGACCGTCCGGCGTGCCTTTATTGCTGGAAAATATCACAAATGCGATCGTGACTATCGGCGGGTCTGATGCACTGGTGTTCAGACCCGCCGCTGGTCGCACTTGAAAGTTCAGTGAATGGCGACAACGCCGCTAGCTGCGAGTATCGGTGACTACTTCACTGAGCTGCAGTATCGGGGTCAGATCTGTGTAGTTGGGGATGTCGCCCAGAATTTCGTCGGCGTGCGGTCCGAATCCTGCCTGAAAGTCTTCGGCACTGTCACAGAAGATATGACACATACCGATATAGGTAGGGGGTGCATCGGGCGTGCCACCGGCGATGCCCCGGTCTATGGTGTAATATCGGCAACGCTCACCCATGCGCTCCTTGAGCAAAGGCAAATGCTTGTCACGATAGTAATCGTGGTCAAAGCGCGCGCCTGGGGTGTTGGGGTACATCACACTGACTTTAATCATTACAACGTCTCCTTTGTCGATGGAATAATTATTTTTTGTATCTTAGCGCATTACATCCAATAGGCTGGCAATTGTACGTGTCCTGATGGTTTTGTTGTTTGACGCCGATCAAGATCACAGACCATGGCGTGGATTAATGCAAACCAACAAACTGTTGGGCAGCCTGTTGAGTGAGTTTGTGCAGCAGCCTTTCGGCCTGCTGTTCGGTGGCACCTTCATGCCGCAGGTTCCTGATGAACACCGACAGCGAGGCATCAACCAGCTTGAGTCTTTCATGGGGGTCGGGCGCAAATTCCAGCCCAGACAGATGCTGAACGTTGCCATTATCAAGACGCCGCCATCCGTTGGCTGCAAATTTGGGCAGAGTACTCATGAGCGGCTTCCTTGTCGTGTTGAAGCGGCCTCGGCGAGGGCGCATAACGTTATTTTTCTCATTGTACCCAGTTAATGTGCCGCAGTTGGCGGCAGCACGCATGACAGCATCGCAAAATATCCGGCAACGATCGTGCAGTTCAAGGTCGTTACGGCGCAGCGCATGAGCCATGATTAGCGGCCATGGCAGTTCGGGCTATCGTGCCGGCCAGGCGAATGCGGTGCGCTCATGCATCATGGCCGGCGCGCCAGCTCGCGCTTTTCCGTATCCGGCAACAGTGCGGCGACAATCCCCAGCAATGGCAGCCAGGCGCACACGCTGTACACATACGAGATGCTCGTGGTGTCCGCCAGATGTCCCAGTGCCGCGGCGCCGACGCCGCCCATGCCAAATGCGAAGCCGAAGAACAGACCGGCAATCATGCCGGTTTTGCCGGGTACCAGTTCCTGGGCATAGACCACGATGGCGGAAAATGCCGAAGCCAGGATCAGGCCGATAATCACGATGAGGATGCCGGTCCAGAACAGATTGGCGTGTGGCAGCAACAGGGTAAAGGGAGCCACACCCAGGATGGACGCCCAGATGACCCGCTTGCGGCCGATCCGATCGCCTATCGGTCCGCCCGCGATGGTGCCGACGGCGACGGCAGCCAGGAAAATGAACAGATAAAGCTGTGATGTACGTATCGACAGGGAAAATTTTTCCATCAGATAAAACGTCAGGTAGCTGCTCATGGAAGCCATATAGAAATACTTGGAGAAAACCAGCACACCGAGGACAGCCAGCGCGGCGATGATTTTGTTGCGCGGCAGCTCAATCGCATTGGCCGAGCGTTTGGTGCGCAGGACCAGCAGGCCGCGGTTGCGCTCATACCAGCGTCCGATTTGCAGCAGCACCACCATGGCCACCAGGCCGCCAGCGAAAACCAGGCAACGCTGCCCTGACCACGAGGCAGGATAATCAGCGCAGCAAACAGGGCCCCAGTGCAGAGCCGACATTGCCACCTACCTGGAACAGTGATTGCGCCAGGCCATGCTTGCCGCCCGAGGCCATGCGGGCAATGCGGGATGATTCCGGATGAAATACTGACGAACCGGCGCCCACCAGAATGGCGGCCAGCAGCAGAAAGGGAAAGGACGGCGCGACCGACAGCAGTAGCAGGCCCAGCAACGTTGAGCCCATGCCGATGGTCAGCGAATAGGGCTGCGGATGCTTGTCGGTGTAATGCCCGATAAGGGGTTGCAGCAGCGAGGCAGTGATCTGGTAGACCAGTGTGATCAGGCCGATTTGCGCAAAACTCAGGCTGAAGTCATCCTTGAGCATCGGGTAAATGGCCAGCAGGATCGACTGGATCATGTCATTCATCATATGAGCGACACTGATCGCGCCAAGCACCTTGAAGGCGGTGCTGTTCTCGGGCTGGGAGGGATGTACGGCGGTGGATTCTATCGACATTGCATTCAACATATATATGACATTCGCAATGAGTCAGTGTAGCCGTGCTAGAATTATTGCAAGTGCCAATTTTCGTCGAGAAAGTGACAGTGATGCAGCCGCTGCCCAGAAGCGTCAACGCAGAAGATTACCAGGACATTGCTCCGGTCGTGGCTGCCATGTCCAAGGAGTTTGCTGCCGGTACGGGATCGGCAACGCATTCGCATCGACGCGCGCAATTGCTTTTTGCGTCGCGCGGCGTAATCCGCGTAAGTACCGACAGGGGTTATTGGCTGCTGCCGCCGCTGCGGGCCTTATGGGTGCCGCCCAATGTCCCGCATTGCACGATGGCGGTTTCCCACGTGGACATGCGCACCCTGTATATTGATGCAGCGCCGCCAGATCATTATGGGCCGGTTGCCAGGTCATTGAAGTCAGCAATCTGCTGCGCGAGCTGATCCTGAGCCTGACCGCTGAACCCGTTATCTATTCGCAAAATGAACGGGGCGGCCGGATCGCAGCGTTGATTCTTTCGGAACTGCCTTCAGCAGAAACGGTGGCTACCCAGATCCCGTGGCCCCGGGATCGCCGGCTTATAGCCATCTGCACCGCCATCATGGACGAGCCCGGATTGAACCGTTCGTTGGGCGCGTGGGCCGATGCAGTGGGCGCCAGCGAGCGCACGCTGATACGGCTGTTTCAGTCAGAGCTGGGCATGAATTATCGGCAATGGTTGCAGCAGGTCAGGCTGGCCGATGCGGTATGCAGGCTATCGATGGGCCAGTCTATCGGCACCATTTCACGGGCACTGGGCTATCGCAGTCCCAGTGCGTTCAGCGCGATGTTTCGTCGTGCACTGGGCATGTCGCCCAATATGTATTTGCACCCGGCCAACATATAAGCTGCCCCGATAGGCGAGGTAAGCGGGGCGGGTTGTCTGCTTTCTGCTTTATCTGCGTGTATTGTCTCACGAGGCAGCTATGTGCTTGGGCCGTCAGACGCGCTATTAACGGCCTTGTGTTCAATATCCACTTTGCTGGCACCTTGCCAGACGCCAGATAACGTTTGCCAATCAGGGCGATGGCGGCTCGCGCCGGGCTTCCAGTTCATCCAGCGACTGTTCGCGCAAAGCCTGAGGGAAGTTTGCCGTCATGGTTTCCAGGGCATTGAAAATGCGCTCCCAGCCTTCGTCTGTGCGTATGGGAATGCCCAGGAACCGGCTCTCGGTTTTGGCCCGCAGCATCAAATAAAGAACTCCGGCAAGCATGATGCTCACCGTCGCGGGCATATCGATTTCCGGCGTCAGGCCATCGACCCGGTCAATGAATGCGCGGGCGGCCTTCTCGCGTCGCTGGGCCAGCTTGGCGGTGACCTCGTTCAGTTCCACCAGCTCCCAACGGCGCACTTCACGCAGCGTGTCGTTGCCGGCCAGCGCATCAACCTGGGCACGCAGCATGGACAGCACCAGTTGTTGGGGCGTTTGCTGGCTTGATTCGTCGTTGCCCAGCATTCCGCGATGGCCGGTCCAGAAATCCTGCTCCTGCATCCAGGCCAGCAGCAGACCGTCCAGCCCGTTGAAGTAACGATAAATCAGTTCCTTGCTCACGCCGGCGCGACGGGCAACGGCGTTGATGCCAATGCCTCCCATTCCGGCTTCGCGGATTTGGTCTTCCAGGGCCTGGAGAATCTGCTGTTCTGTTTGCTGACGACGGGACATAGGGATCCGGGAGTGTATGAAAACTGCATCAGTGATGCCGATAACCCATTCTACAAGAGAAAAACAGTACCGGCGCGCGGTTTGATTCGGCTATACTAAAAAGTGACTTTATGGTCACATTTAGCTGTTTGCCTACTGGGCAAATCCGGCAGCCGAAATGTGTCCATCTGCCGGCAGGGCTATTGTTGCTCTGCCGGTCTTTACTTTTGCCAACTGAACTACAAAGAGTATCTTCGTTATGGAAAACAATCATTTCGTCTCGACCGACGAAATCCGTACCCGGTTTTCAACTGCCATGTCCAATATGTATGGGCAGGAAGTGCCGCTTTATCGCGATCTGCTTGAGCTGGTTGCCGATGTTAATGCGCAGACGCTGCAGCAAAATCCGCAATTGCAAGCGCAATTGAATGAATCTGGCGAAATCCTGCGCCTGAACCTGGAGCGCCATGGCGCCATCCGTCTGGGTACGCCTGCCGAGCTGTCCGGCATTCGGCGTGTTTTCGCGGTGATGGGGCTGCAGCCGGTGGGTTATTATGATTTGTCGGTGGCAGGGGTACCGGTACACGCCACGGCGTTCCGGCCGGTGGATGATGCGTCGCTGGCAGCCAATCCGTTCCGGGTGTTCACCTCTCTGTTGCGGCTCGAGCTCATTGATGATGAAGCATTGCGCAGCAAGGCTGCCGAGATTCTGGAGCAGCGCTCTATATTCAGCGCACGCGTTCTGGAACTGGCAGATAAATTTGAAACCGAGGGCGGTCTGAGCAGCGAAGAGGCTGATGAGTTCGTGACGCAGGCTACGGATATTTTCCGCTGGCACAACGAAGCGACGGTAAGTATTGAAACGTACAACCAGTTGCTAGACGCCCACCGGTTAATTGCAGATGTGGTTTGCTTCAAAGGCCCCCACATCAACCATCTGACTCCCCGCACGCTGGATATTGACGCGGCACAAAAGGAAATGCTCAATCGCAATATTCCTGCCAAGGAATCGATTGAGGGCCCGCCAACCCGGCGCCATCCGATTCTGTTGCGCCAGACCAGTTTCAAGGCGCTGGAAGAAAACGTGACGTTCGACTCCGGCACAGAAAAAGTGATCGGTGCCCATACTGCGCGCTTTGGTGAAATAGAACAACGCGGCCTGGCCCTGACGCCCAAGGGACGCGCCTTGTACGATCAGTTGTTGCTGCGCGCCCGCGAATCAAATGAGCAGGCGAGCGATAGCTATGCAGAGCGCTTGGCGCGTGCGTTTGCTGAATTTCCGGACGACCTGGCGACGATCCGCAAAAGCGGCCTGGGTTATTTCCGCTACAGCCTGACGCAACAGGGGCGCGCAGCCATTGCTGAGCAGGCCGCCCATGAGCAGGATATTGACGCCATGATCGAGGCCGGCCTGGTGCACGCCGAGCCGATTATTTACGAAGACTTTTTGCCCGTCAGTGCCGCCGGTATCTTCCAGTCGAATCTGGGTGGCGATGATCAGAAAAGCTATCAGGTCAGTGCCGCCCGGGCCGCTTTTGAAGAAGCGCTGGGGGCCAAAGTCAATGACGAGTTTGCGTTGTACGAGGCAGCACAGCAACGCTCGCTTGACCAGCTCGCTTTGCAACTGAAAAAATAAGACCGGCAGGCCGGCTGCACTATTGTGGCCGGCTTTGCTCCAGCGCTGGGTCATTGGGTCCTTAACCTTGTCTGCATTGTGGCTGTAGTGAACCAGTGGTATGCCTGCAGGGCAATGCAGACCGCGCCAACGGCGTTGCGACCGGGCACACCGGATCGTGCTTGATGCCCGAGTTTTGCGGCGCGTTTTGCGGCGTTTTTACCTGTTGCTTGCGGTCGAAGACGGGTGGCTCTGCATGAAAATCAATGAATAAGAATACATCTTATTACCAGTTATGCTACAATTTTCTGTTGTCAAATCAATCATTTTGTTACCCTTGCGACACCCTGTCCCGGCCCTCTGATGCACGTGCATTGCGCGCGTACCATCTGCGTCAGATCCGTGCCGCCACGCGTTCGTGAGGGTAATCTTTGCAGTTTGAATCAGAAGCGGAGTCATTTTTCATGTCATTTTGGAAGTCTCAAGTTCGTAGCGGGTTGGTGACCGGCATACTGGCGGTGGCCACCAGCATCGTGCTGCCATTGCAGGCCGTTGCCCTGACTGTTGATCATGCAAGCGGGAAAACCACTATCGAAGGCGAGCCAAAGAAAACAGTCGTTTTTGACCTGGCCTCACTCGATACAATGCATGCGCTGGGCATAGAAGCTTCCGCCGTGCCCGAGGCCAAGTACATTAATCAACTGGCTGCCTACGCGCAAAAGTCTGTCCCAAAGGTCGGTTCACTGTTTGAACCCAGCTACGAAGCGGTCAATGCGCTGTCGCCAGATCTGATTATTGTCGGCGGCCGTTCGGCCCCCAAGTATGCAGATCTGAGCAAACTGGCACCAACCATTGATTTGACCGTCAATACCAAAGACTTGCTGGGCAGCGTCAAACGCAACACGCTTACGCTGGCCGACATTTTCAACAAGCAGGACAAAGCCACGGAACAGCTGGCCAGACTGGACCAATCTATCGCGGCGCTCAAACAAAAGGCCGGCAAAGCCGGCTCGGGGCTGATTATTCTTACCACCGGCGGCAAAGTCAGTGCGTATGGCCCGGGTTCCCGCTTCGGAATTCTTCATGACACTTTCGGTATTCCCGCTGCGCGCCCGACCTGTCCACGTCAAATCACGGGCAGGCTGTGTCATTTGAGTTTATTTATAAAACCAATCCACAGTGGTTGTTTGTGATTGACCGGGATGGCGCCATTGGTCGCGAGGGTGTTGCCGCCAGCAAGTTGCTGGATAATGAGCTGATCCATAAAACCACCGCGTGGAAAAAGAAGCAGATTGTCTATTTGAATGCCATGGACTGGTATTTGCTCGGCAGCGCCGGGCTGACCGCCATGCAGCAGAACGTGGACCAGTTGTCCAAAGCGCTGGACGGCAAGCAGTAATCATGGGGCGCTCGCCAGTCCGGGCCCCGGCGTCCGTAACAATTGACGCCATTGCGGGTCTTTCATGAGCGGTTATCCCGAAGGGCACAGAAACAATAAACAGGTTCGCCCGCTCCTGGTCGGCGTGCTGTTATTGCTTTTGTGCTTTTTGTTTCTGGTCAGCCTGTTTCTGGGTGCGGGCGATATGTCGCTGGCGGCGTTATTGCGCTTCGATAGCGAAGCCTGGCAATTGCTGCTGATCAGTCGCCTGCCGCGCGCGCTTGCATTGGTGCTTGCAGGCACTTCGCTGGCGGTTGCGGGGCTGATCATGCAAATGCTGGTGCGCAATCGCTTTGTCGAACCCTCCACGGCCGGGACCGTAGAGTCTGCAACCATGGGAATACTGGCTGTTACTTTATTGGCGCCGGGCATCCCCGTGCTTGGGAAGATGCTGGTTGCCGCCATGTTCGCGCTGGCCGGCACAGCACTGTTTCTACTGATCCTGCGCCGCATTCCCTTGCGTTCTGCCTTTCTGGTCCCGGTGGTCGGCCTGGTCCTGGGGGGCGTTGTGCAAGCGGTGACCACCTTCTTTGCTTACCAGTACGATCTGCTTCAGGCTTTGCATACGTGGACCATGGGTGATTTTTCAGGTGTCCTGCGGGGGCGCTACGAGCTGCTATGGGTGGCGTTTGCCCTTTCCTGCGCAGCCTATTTCGCGGCAGACCGCTTCACCGTGCTGGGCATGGGCGAGCAATTTACCACCAACCTGGGTCTTAATCACAAACGTCTTATGCTGATCGGCATGGTGCTGGTATCGGCCATCAGTGCTGTAGTCGTTGTCACGGCGGGCAGTGTGCCGTTCCTTGGTCTGCTGGTGCCCAATGTGGTCAGCCTGATCTTTGGCGATAATATGCGGCGCTCGCTGCCGTGGGTGGCCTTTCTTGGGGCGCTGTTTGTCCTGGCCTGCGATATTGTTGGTCGCCTGATCATTTATCCGCATGAAATTCCCATCGGTACGGTGGTGGGTGTGGTAGGCAGCGGGCTGTTCCTATATCTACTTCTGAACAGGCGGGCTCGTTTTGGCTAAGCTGTCACCCGCCTTGCGGCTTTCCCTGCTGGCTTTTTTTGCGCTGGCCTCGGTGGCCGCATTCATGACATGGGGCGCCAACGGGCACTGGGACTTCGTGCTGTCGTTCCGCGCCAGCAAACTGGCAGCGATGCTGCTGGTTGCCTATGCCGTTGCGGTGTCGTCTGTGCTGTTTCAAACCATCACGCACAACCGTATTCTGACGCCATCGATCATGGGATTTGATGCGCTCTATACCCTGATTCAGGCGGTGGTGATTTTCTGGTTCGGCATGACTGCGGGTGGTCAGCTGGGCATGACGGGCAAGTTCGTGCTGGAAGTTGGCATCATGACCGTTTTCGCCTGCCTGCTGTTCCAATGGATTTTCTCTGGTGCCTCGCATAGTCTGCATCTGCTGTTACTGGTCGGCATTGTCTTCGGGCTGCTGTTTCGCAGTCTGTCCGGCCTGATGGTCAGAATGATTGATCCCAACGAGTTTCTGTTTCTGCAGGACAAAATGTTTGCCAGCTTTAATGCCATTCGCACCAATCTGCTGGTGGCCTCGGTGGTGATGGTGGGGGCAGTGTCGCTGATCGGCTGGCGGCTGCGCCGGGCCTATGATGTGCTGTCGCTGGGGCGCGAGGTCGCGATCAACCTGGGAATACACTACCGCAAGACACTGTGGCTCACCCTTGTGCTGATTGCCGTGATGGTGTCGGTATCAACGGCGTTAGTAGGGCCGGTGACGTTTTTTGGATTACTGGTGAGCAACCTCGCGTACATGATCATGCAGACCGATAAACATAAATATACGGTGCCGGCTGCCGTGCTGCTTGGCATTATCGCGCTGGTAGGCGGCCAGACTGTGCTGGAGCATGGCCTGGCCCTGAATACTACGGTCAGCGTTGTAATTGAGTTTGCCGGCGGGCTGATGTTTATCGCGCTGATTGTGCGCAAGGGACAACGATGATAAAAGTCAATGGTGTCAGCAAGGACTACGCCAATCTGCGCGTGGTGGATGATGTTTCAGTGCATATCCCCCGGGGTGGGGTCACGTCCATTGTCGGCCCCAACGGGGCCGGCAAGTCTACATTGCTTGGCATGATCAGCCGTCTGCTGCCCATGTCTGCCGGCTCGGTTGAGGTTGGCGGGCTGGACATCGCTCGCACTGATACAGCAGAACTGGCCCGGCATCTGTCCATTTTGCGTCAGGACAATCATCTTCCCCTGCGCCTGACGGTTCAGGATGTGGTGGCATTTGGTAGGTATCCGCATACGCAGGGCCGCCTGACAGTGCAGGATCGCAGCCATGTTGAGCGCGCCATTGCCTATCTGAATCTCAATGGGCTGGAGCAGCGATTCCTGGATGAACTCTCCGGCGGGCAGCGCCAGCGTGCCTTTATTGCCATGGTCCTGTGCCAGGACACAGAGTATGTCCTGCTGGATGAGCCACTGAACAGCCTGGACATGAAAAACGCCGTTGACATCATGAAGGTGATGCGACGCGCTGCCGACCAGTTGCACAAGACAGTGGTGATGGTGTTGCACGATATCAACTTCGCCTCCTGCTATTCGGATTTGATCATCGGCATGCGCAACGGCAAGGTCCTGCACCAGGGATCGCCGCAGACGTTCATCCAGCCGCCGGTGCTCAAGGAGCTATACGGGCTGGATGTGGTCGTGCATGAATGGCAGAATAATCGGATTTGCGTTCATTACACCTGACATAGAGGCATACTGAAAAAAGCGTTGTGTTCACCAGTGCGGTGTGCAGGGCGATTGCGGCACACTGTCTGCATAGTCCCCATAATTGATATGGTGGGTATGGTAAAAGAAAGTCGCGACCTCCTTAGTCGCGACTTTGTCAGTTGTGGCCTTGTCAGGATATCGGGCCGGGGCGTAGCGAGCTGTTGCCTTCTCCCTCACCATTCTCATCTTCATCGGGCACCCGCTGCTCCAGCTCATTGCCCAGCACATCTTCCGAGCCGCCACGGCGTGGCGCCAGTTTGCGCGGCGTATGCCCGGCCGCCGGCGCCTTGCCTTTAGGCACCTGCATATGGTCGGCCTTGCGGCCAAGATCCACCCTGGCAGATGGTGCGTTGCCGTCCTTGTCCTGGCCAAAATAAACCACGGTATGTGGGTATGGCAGTTCGATATTGGCGGCGTTGAAATGCTTCTTGACCAGACGGTTATAGCCACGTTGCACCGCCCATTGCATGCCAGGCGTGGTTTTGATCAGTACTCGAATCGTGACGCCGCGTTCGTTGATGGCGGTCACGCCGGGGATGGTGATTTCTTCCAGAATTTCAGGCGACAGCACTTCATCCTGCATCAATTCTGCAAACGCGGCGCGCAGGTGTTCGATGGCGTCGTCCACATTTTCACGATGGGCAATGGTGTACTCGCCCATGTGATAGGAAAAATCACGCATGTGATTAGCGACAACGTCAACCGACGAGAACGGGATCAGGTGATAGCCGCCGTCCATGGTGCGAATGCCCACCGAGCGGATGGTCATTTTCTCCACGGTGCCAAAAACCCCGCCTGCTTCCACGACATCATTGACATTCATGCCGTTCTCGAGCTGGATGAAAATACCCGTGATAATGTCCTGCACCAGCTTTTGCGCACCAAAACCAATGGCCAGACCCACCACACCGGCGCCGGCAATAAGCGGGCCGATATTGATGCCGATCTGGGACAACAGGACCAGGATCGTCATGGTGATGATCACGATCAGCGCAGCATTGCGAAACAGTGACAGCAGCGTTTTTTCGCGGGCACTGGGCGCCCGGTTGCCCGTGCCGCTCAGGCGGCTCTCGATGATGCTGGCAATAATGGTCCATGCCAGTGCGGCGAACAGCAGGATGATGGCCACATGCACAGCAGCGCTGATGGTTGCGCGGCCCGATTCGGACATGACCCAGGCAGACAGATCGAATGCATGCCATGCATCCAGCACAAACAGCAGCACGATGACAAGCGTAATCAAACGCAGGCCTTTGAGAGTTGCCGGAACATAAGAATTGATGCGCGCTTCCAGCAATGGCAGCCGGCCCCGGATCTCATCGGATAACCGGATCGGGTGACTTAGAATGGCTGTCAAAATGGCTGAGACCAGCAGGCCAAGGCAATGGCCACCAGGCTTTGCACCGTGGCGCGTGCCATAAATGGCAGTGCATCGACCGGATCCACCTGGCTGACAACAAGCAGAACGGTGAAATAGATAATGGCCAGGATATGCCAGACACGACCCAGCAAGCGCAGCATGGTTGCAAAAAATGCGGTGGAGGTCTGATTGGCGCGTTCAACGATCCGTTCACGAATCAGGCGCGGTTATTCCAGACCACTCGCAAGGCATAAATATACATGCCAAGCATGATGAGCAGGCCGACCAGATTGCCCAATGCCGCGGTAAACAGCGCGGTAACGACAGGCACGACAACCAGCATGCCGTAGCCCGTAATGCCAACCAGTCGGCACAGCCAACCATTCCAGTACATGGCAACTTCGTCACGCATGGCGAACAGCCGCAGTTGCGGAAAGCGCGTTGCAAATACTGTGCGCACCAGCGCCCGGGCAATTTCAACGGCGACAAAGGCATTAACAAAGAGCGATTCGAATGTGCCCACGGTATTGTCGGGTCCGGCGACTGACAACGCAACGCCATATCCGACAACACCTGCCAGGGCAATGGCAGCAACATCGACAATGAGTGCGCCAATGACTGCGGCAATTTTTTTCAGTGTGGCCGGCTGAGCCAGGCGACGCCGCCCGAGGGCGGGCGCCGGTTGTCCGGCCCACCGATTGATCATGGCAAAGATACGTGTGGCCAGTAAACGTAGCAGAACAAAAGCGACGACCGTGGCCGCAATAACCAGTGCCAAGTTCAGCAGTGCCGACTTCCAGTCAGCCATGCCGGCGCCACCAGTGCCTTCACCGCGCGCCATGGCGCCGATGGCCGCCGCCGCATCGCCCATATCGTTCAACAGCTTGGTCAGAAAGAACTGCGTGCTGTCGGCGACCCGGCGCGGCAGCGAGTCATCAAGACTGCTCTGTGCTTGGCCGGATGCCGCTTGCTGTGCAGCGGGCGCCTGCGCGCGCAGTTGCTCTATGAGTTGCTTGCGTGTCTTTTCATTTTCCAGCAGATCGGCCAGTTGTGCGGCAGAGGCCGGTGTGATGCCGGGTTCAGATGCGGGGGGAGTCTGGGCGCCTGCCGTATTCAAATACAGCGTTGCGAGCAGCAGCAAAAACGGGAGAAATAATCGGAGGATAAGGGTAGGTATAAGGGCGGGCAACGAGCTGGCTGCCTGCGCGCCCGTTAGTCTGGATATCTGCGACCCTGTCGCGAACCGTTCAAGCACTACGCTACCTCCTTGTCCAATAGGGTTACTCAGAGGCCGGCAGCCATGACATTCTTATTACAGCTGCAATATGATGCGTGCTATTTACCGATATAACACTACTGACATAACACCTGATTTAACACGCTTGACAGGCATAGCTCGAAAGGTATGCGGCACGCCGACTCTGGGGATACTATACGGTAACACGATTGCTATAGTGAATGAAAGCCGCAAGGCGGCTTGCCGGACGATCCCTTGCCGGTCTGGGACGGCGCAGGCCTAACGTCCGCCGGCCAGATCAATAAATGACCCGGTCACGTATGACGCATCATCAGACAATAGCCAGGCTATGGCCGATGCGACTTCTTCTGGCTGGCCGCCGCGCAGCATGGGGATCTGGCTGCTGATGCGATCAACCCGGCCGGGCTCGCCGCCATCCGCATGGATATCTGTATAGATAAATCCCGGCCGCACACAATTGACCCGGATTCCTGCGGGGCCAGTTCCAGCGACAGGCCTCGGGTGAATGTGTCAACTGCGCCCTTGGATGCAGCGTAATCCACATACTCGCCGGCTGATCCGGTACGCGAAGCCACCGAGGATACATTGACGATGGCCCCACCGGGTTGCATGCGTTTTATCGCTTCTCTGCTGCACAGAAAATAGCTGGTCACATTGGTGGTGAGGGTTTTGTTGATGCGTTCTGCATCCATTTCGGACACTTTCATCTGCTTGAACAACACGCCAACGTTATTAACCAGATGGGTAACCGGGCCCAGCAGCTCATCCATTTCTGCAAAAAGCCGCAGCACTTGCGCTTCCTCGGAAACGTCTGCGCCAATGGCAATGCAGGGGACACCAAATTGCTCCATGATCTGGGCGACCAGGGTCTGGGCGGCCTGTTCATTTTGATAATAGTTAATGCAAATGCCATATCCCCTGGCTGCCAGGTATTTGGCGGTTGCCGCCCCAATGCCACGCCCCCCGCCGGTAATCAACGCAGTCTTGTCCATCCTGTTCTCCTGTTTTGCATCATGTCACGATGCCAGATCATACAGTGTGGCTTGTGCAGGAGTAAAGTCCGGCTCTCTACCGAGCCGGTACATCAACGCGCGTGCGGCGCAGCGCCGGGTCAGGCCTATGCCGTCTGTTCTGCCGGTTGCATGGCAATCATCCATTCCATGCCGAAACGGTCTTTGAGCATGCCAAAGCAAGGGGAGAAAAAGGTTTCACCCAGCGGCATGGTGACGCTGCCGCCTTCAGCCAGCGCGTTGAACATCCGGGTGGCGTCTTCTTTGTTGGCCGGAATAATTGACAAGGCGAATCCGCTCAGGGTGCTTTCACCACCGCAGCCGTCGGAAGCCATGATCAGGCTGCTGCCAATGCGAAAGCTTGCGTGCATGATCTTGTTGTCAAAATCCGGGGGAACGGCGCCAGGTGGCGGCGGCTCGGGGCTCTCACCAAAACGCATCATCATATCAAGCTGGCGCGCTACGGCATCTTTGTAAAAGTTCAGGCTTGCTCGCAATGGCCGCCGAAAAAAAGGTAAGGAACGATAGAGGTCTGGTTCATGATGTTTTCCTGGTGTGGTCAGTCGTAAACAGACTGGATACGATAGTGAAAAGTGTTCTATTGAAAACGGTAATAAATGAAGTTGAACGGCCTTGATGTTGGGCCACTCAGGATGTCTGTGCACCGGCTGTGTCCGCCGCCTGCTGCAGTTTGCTTATATCCAGTTTTTTCATTGGCAGCAATGCCTCCATGACGCGTTGGGCGCGGGCAGGGTCAGTCAATAGCGTTGGCAATATGGCGGGCACAATCTGCCACGACAGGCCGTAACGGTCCTTGAGCCAGCCGCACTGCTGGGCAGACGGATCGCCGCCTTCATTTAATGCCGCCCAGTATTTGTCCAGCTCTTGCTGTGACTCGCAATGCACTTGCAGAGAAATGGCTTCATTGAACTTGAAAATGGGGCCGCCATTGAGGGCGGTAAAAGGTATGCCCGCAAGCTCGAATGCGACCGTAAGGACACTGCCTTCGGGTCTGCCACTGACTTGCGTCATCTTTTCACCTTGATAATAAGTGGTTTGGGTAATTTTTGAATCAGGAAAAATACCGGTATAAAACCGGACTGCGGCCTCGGCCTGATCATCAAACCAAAGGCAGGGGGAGATTTTCGATGTGATTTTCATGTCTATTTCCTTTTGCGCACAACACTATTGCAAACGCGATAATGAGAACCAGGAAGGGGATGCAATCCGCCTGATCCGGCCATTTTGTTGCATGGTGTCAGTATGCGCAGGAACCAATTGTCGGTAAATAGGCAGATGCGTCATTCTGCAAGGGGAGATACGGCAGGGACTAAAGGCAGAAAACGTCAGCTGCAACGACCATTCGTACTTGCAGATCGCACTGCAAAACACAACCGGCGCTGCGGCGGTGTCGGCCTATTGCACTTCCGAGGTGGCTCGTGTCAATTGCCGGTATACCGTGCTGCGGTGCAATCCCAGTTCTCTGGCGGTTTTGCTGACATTGCCCCGGTTTTTGCTGAGCGCCTGCCTGATGCGCAGTACCTGCAAATCCTTCAGACTGACCTCCGGCAAGGGCTTTTCTGAAGGCATTGGGGCATCTGGCCACGCCCTCGCTTCGGTCTGCGTGATCGTCGTCGCCAGATCCGCCTGCGCTGCCGGCATGCCGGGATGGTTCGTCGTTGTTGCTGTCATGCCGGTAGCGGTGTGCATTTGCTGCAGCAGATGAGCCGGCAAGGATTCAGGATGAATAATACTGCCTGCGGGTAAAAAGGCCGCCAGCGTTTTGAGCACCGATCGTAACTGTCGGTAATTGCCGGGCCAGTGATAGGCGCAAAGGACATCCAGCGCCTGATCGGCGAAAATCAGGCTGGGCGTCTGCTCATGGCGTCTGAGTTCTGCGCAGATAAAGGTGCGCAGGTCAGCACGGTCGCGCAACGCCGGCAACTGAACCAGATGATCCTGGATGCGATAGTAAAGGTCCTGGCGGAAATTTTCCTCGCGGCTCAGTGCCGCGGCTTGCTGGTTGGTGGCGCTGATCAGCCCGAACTGTACCGGCCATGTTTTATCGGAGCCCAAAGGCTGCACGACCCGTTCCTGCAGTACACGCAGCAGGCGCGATTGCAGTTGCAATGGCATGTCGCCAATTTCATCCAGGAAGAGCACGCCGCCATTGGCCTCGCGCAGGCGTCCCCGGGAGCCGTTGCGCTGGGCTCCGGTAAATGCGCCAGGCTCATACCCGAACAACTCTGCTTCAATCAGGCTCTCCGGAAGCGCTGCGCAATTGATGGCCACAAACGGACCATCGCGCCAGCGGCTATGCGCATGCAGGTGGCGGGCGAACACTTCCTTGCCGGTGCCTGTCTCGCCCAGCAGCAGAATGCCCAGATCGGCGTTGAGAGCCAAGGTACTCTGGCGCAACTGGTGCTGCAACGCCGGCGCCAGCGCGGGCAGCGTTGATGGTAATTCACCCGAACCGCTGCGGCTTTTTGCTTGTGGTGGTATGGACGTTGTCCCTTCATTGTGCAGTGTCTGTGACGAGATGCTGCCGGCGACACCGATACGCTCAAACTGCAAAGTTGCATACAGTGTTGTACCGTCGGCGCACAAGCTGAGCATCGGTTGCGACTGTAGCTGCTTCCAGGCGGGCAGCCATTTATCGACGGGCTCGTCCAGCAGGGCGATCAGCGGGACATCAAGCAGTTCGGCTGCTGTTTCATTGGCGCCCACAATCTGCTGATCGGCAATCAGCAGTGTGCCGCATTGCGCCACGTTGACCGGCCCTGCGTGGCGCTGGAACTGCAGCCGTGCAATGTGCGTGCCGGCCAGATCCAGAATCTGGTTGCCGATCTGGCGGGCCGTGATCCGGACCAGATCGCCGGTGTAGTCCGGCAAGGTACGGGCATCGCCGGAAATATCCAGCACGCCCAGAATTTCTCCTCTGGGTGAGCGAATGGGCGCAGCATGGCAGCTAAGGATCCGATTGCAGGGCAAAAAGTGCTCCTGGCCGATGACCCGGGTAAAGCCGTTTTCGATCAGGGCGGTGCCGATGGCATTGGTGCCCCGATGGCCTTCGGCCCAGCTGGCGCCTGGCCGCAGGGTAACCTGATCGGCCTTGTGCAGAAAGTCATTGTTGCCGGTGGCGTGCAGGATGACGCCGCTGGCATCCGAGAGCAGCAGTATGCCCTGTGCCTGCGCTGCGATACCGCTGGCAGTGGCAATGTGTGGCGCGGCAGTCTGCAGCAGGCTGGCGTATTGGTCCAGACGGGTATTGAGGTCTGCCCGGTCCAGCAGAACCGGTTCGTTTGCCAGCGTGTCCGCCTGCTTTTCACAGCGCTGCCAGGAGCGCTGAATCAGCGCATTCGGCTGCACGGTACCGGCGGAGTTCAGCGAGTGATGCAACATCGTAGTCTCCTGATGTGTTGCAAAAGCAGGCAGTTGTTGCTTGTGTTGCCTGCCTGCTGTCGTGATTCGCGACACTTTATTGCTATGTTTTGCATGCCGCATGCGATGCGTCCAAACTATTCTACTCCAAAACCCTGTTTTACTCCCTGCCGGCGGTATGGCATGAACTTTGCTCTGGAACGATAGCCGCGCCAGGCGATACAGCCTTGCGTCATTTTAAAAATGTATATCTGGAGATAAGACATGAATCTATCCGATTTGAAGCAATTTGGCATTGACACCGATTACCCCTATAAGACCAAGTACGGCAACTATATTGGCGGCAAATGGGTGGAGCCTGTGTCCGGCGAATACTTTGAGAATATTTCTCCGGTCAATGGTCAGGTGTTTTGCGAAGTCCCCAGATCCGGCGTCGATGATATCGAGCGGGCTGTGGACGCTGCACATGCCGCGCGCCGTGCCTGGGGGCAGACATCAACGACCGACAGGGCCAACCTGCTGCTGAAGATGGCCGATCGCATGGAGCAGAACATCAAAGTACTGGCCGTGGCCGAAACCATTGACAACGGCAAGCCGCTGCGTGAAACCATGGCTGCCGATCTGCCG
The DNA here is from genome assembly GCF_000219915.2 of Advenella kashmirensis WT001. Classification (NCBI taxonomy): domain Bacteria; kingdom Pseudomonadati; phylum Pseudomonadota; class Betaproteobacteria; order Burkholderiales; family Alcaligenaceae; genus Advenella; species Advenella kashmirensis. The sequence goes on from NC_017964.1 coordinate 222,350, forward strand.
CTGGCAGTGGATCACTTGCGCTATTTTGCGGGGTGCATCCGGGCGCAGGAAGGAGGTATTTCCGAAATCGACAATACAACGGTGGCCTATCATTTTCACGAGCCGCTGGGTGTGGTGGGGCAGATCATTCCATGGAATTTCCCAATCCTGATGGCAATCTGGAAACTGGCACCCTCGCTGGCGGCAGGCTGCTGCGTGGTGCTCAAGCCGGCCGAGCAGACTCCCGCTTCGATCCTGGTGCTCATGGAGATCATTGGTGACCTGTTCCCGCCCGGCGTGATCAATATTGTCAATGGCTACGGCAAGGAAGCGGGCAATGCGCTGGCCACCAACAAGCGTATCGCCAAAATTGCCTTTACCGGCTCGACCGCCACCGGCAAGCATATCCTGCATGCGGCTGCCGACAATCTGATTCCATCCACCGTTGAGCTCGGCGGCAAGAGCCCGAATGTATTTTTTGCCGATGTCATGGACCAGTCTGACGACTTTTTTGACAAGGCGCTTGAAGGGCTTTCGATGTTTGCGCTCAACCAGGGCGAAGTGTGCACATGTCCTTCACGCATCCTCATCCAGGAGTCCATATACGATCAGTTCATCGAGAAAGCGGTTAACCGCGTGCAGAAGATCAAGACCGGCAACCCGCTGGATATGAATACCATGGTGGGCGCTCAGGCATCGCAGGCGCAGATGGACAAGATCCTGGGCTATATTGATATTGGTCGCGAGGAGGGCGCCGCATGCCTGACCGGTGGCGAGCGCAATCGCGTACAAAGCCTGGAAGAGGGGTATTACGTGACACCCACCATGCTTTCCGGCAAGAATGATATGCGCATATTCCAGGAGGAAATTTTCGGGCCGGTTGCCTCTGTCACGACGTTTCGTGATGAAGAAGAGGCGCTGGCCATTGCCAATGACACCTACTATGGTCTGGGTGCCGGCGTGTGGACCCGGGATGGTTCCCGCGCCTATCGCATGGGCCGGGGTATTGAGGCAGGGCGGGTCTGGACCAATTGCTATCACCTGTATCCGGCTCATGCCGCATTTGGTGGCTATAAACAGTCGGGTATTGGCCGGGAAAATCACAAAATGGCGCTGTCGAACTACCAGCAGACCAAATGCCTGCTGGTGAGCTACAGTCCCAAGGCGCTGGGCTTTTTCTAATGGTTGTTCGTGTCGGACCGCATTGGGCGGTCCGGTTAAAGAGCCGATGCGTCACGCATGTCTGCAGGCCGCATCGGTTTTCTTTTTTTATGACATTTGTATTTCATTTTTTTTATTTCTGCGGTTAGAACAACTGAACATTGCCACCTGCGCTGCCGTGCGATAGCAGGTGGCCTGATGTCATGCTGGAGCTATATGCCATGACAAATGTGGTTATCACGAAGTTGATCACGATCCCGATAAGATTGCTATACTGAATACAGTAATGCGAGTCAGGTTTGCCTGCATCGGGTGCGCTGGTACGTCAATGATGGGGCTTTACGATGATGGTTTTTGTTTAGCAACGAACGCAAAGGATAGCTGCGATGATTACACTTGAAATTAACGGTTCGAAGCATGAAGTTGATCTGCCGGAGGATACCCCCATTCTTTGGGCGCTTCGCGATCACCTTGGATTTACCGGGACAAAGTTCGGTTGTGGCATGTCCCTATGCGGCGCCTGTACGGTGCATCTGGACGGTGAGCCGATACGATCCTGTGTGACGCCGATTACCGCAGCAGTGGGTAAGAAAATCGTCACCATTGAAGCCCTGGAAAATGACGAAACCGGCAAAGCGGTGCAGAAAGCCTGGGTGGAAATGGGCGTGCCCCAGTGCGGTTTCTGTCAAACCGGACAAATCATGTCTGCCACGGCCCTGTTGAAAAAGACCCCGGCGCCGACCGATGCTGATATTGATGCAGCAATGAGCGGTAATTTGTGCCGCTGTGGCACCTATACGCGCATTCGCAGTGCCATCAAGAACGTTGCCCAGTCCGGAGGTGCAAAATGAATATACGAGACAATACATTTGCAATTGCGGCAGCCGACGTGCAGATCAGCAATATCAGTCGACGCAAGATGCTCAAGGGCTTTGCCCTGGGTGGTTTTGTGCTGGCTGTCGGGTTGCCGTTGCGTGCCCGTGCCGAAGGCGAAGAACAGAAGGGACCCAAAAAGTATGGCGCCGATGCATGCCGCATGGAACGGTCGACAACCCGCTGATTTTCGTGGCGATCGCCGCTGACGGCGCAATCACGATTCTTTGCCATCGGGCCGAAATGGGACAGGGCGTCCGGACCAGCCTGCCAATGGTTGTTGCCGATGAAATGGAAGCAGACTGGGGGCGCGTTACGGTGAAACAGGCCTGGGCCGAAGAAGCGCGTTTCGGCAATCAGGACACCGACGGCTCGCGCAGTGTGCGTCATTTTTTCATGCCGATGCGGCGCGTGGGTGCTGCTGCGCGAGCCATGCTCGTGTCTGCGGCTGCCAGCCAGTGGAATGTGCCCGAATCCGAAGTGCATGCAAAAAATCATGAATTGATTCATACGCCGACCGGCAAGAAACTCGGTTTTGGTGACGTTGCGCAGAAAGCGGCGCAGCTTGAAGTGCCGTCCGGTGACGCGCTGAAACTCAAATCGGCAGACGCCTTTCGCTATATTGGCAAAGGACAGACGCATATTGCAGACGGTATGGATATCGTTACCGGACGCGCGCAATATGGCCAGGACGTCCGGCTCGAAGGCATGCTGTACGCCGTGGTGGCCCGTCCTCCTGTATTCGGCGGCAAGCTGGTCAAGGTAGATGATGCAGCTGCGCTGAAAATCCCGGGTGTGGTAAAAGTGGTGACGCTGGCCGGTTCGCCACCGCCGGCCATGTTCAATCCGCTGGGCGGCGTGGCCGTGATCGCGACCAATACATGGGCGGCCATTGCCGGACGCAAGGCATTGAAGATCGAATGGGAGGGTGGCCCTCACGCCTCTTATGATTCCGCAGAATATCGCAAGCAGCTTGAAGCGTCCGTGCGCAAGCCGACCGAAAAAGCAGTACGCAACGACGGCGATGCGATGGCCGCGCTGGGCAGTGCCGCCAAGCGCATACAGGCTGAGTATTACGTTCCGCATCTGGCTCAGGCGCCCATGGAAACACCCGTGGCCACGGTACGAATCGTCGATGGCAAATGTGAAGCCTGGGCCAGTGTCCAGGCGCCGCAGGCGACCCATGACATGCTGGTCAAATGGCTGGAGCTGCCGCCGGAAAACGTCAAGGTTAACCAGACATTGCTGGGCGGCGGTTTCGGCCGCAAGTCCAAGCCGGATTTTGTGGTGGAAGCCGGGCTGCTGTCCAAGGCAATGGATGGCAAACCAGTGAAGGTGACCTGGACTCGAGAAGATGACATTCAGCATTCCTATTATCACACCGTATCGGTGGAGCATCTGGAAGCGGGCCTGGACGCACAAGGCAAGGTGACGGCGTGGCTGCACCGCACAGCAGCGCCCTCCATTGGCTCTACCTTTGCCGACACCAAGCTGCAGTCTGCAGGAGAGCTGGGCATGGGCGCGGCCAACGTGCCTTTTGCCATCCCCAATGTTCGGGTCGAAAATCCCGAAGCCGAGGCTCATACCCGCATTGGTTGGTTCCGTTCGGTCTCGAACATTCCACGTGCGTTTGCTATCCAGTCTTTTGTGGCGGAAATGGCCGCCGAACTGGACAAGGACCACCGCGACTTTCTGCTGGATCTGATCGGCCCTGCCAGGCGCATCAATCCTGCCGATCTGTCAGATTCATGGAATCACGATGAGTCGCCCGAAAAGTATCCGGTGGATACGGGTCGCCTGCGCAATGTGATTGAAGTGGTCACGCGCGAAGCGGGTTGGGGAAAATCTGGTGCAAAAGGGCAGGCCATGGGTCTGGCAGCGCACTATAGCTTTGTGACTTATGTAGCGACAGTGGTTCATGTGGAAGTGTCTGATAATGGCGAGCTGTCCATTCCGCGCGTGGATGTGGCGGTCGATTGCGGGCCGCAAGTTAATCCCGAACGCATTCGTTCGCAGATCGAAGGCGCAACCGTCATGGGCGTGAGCCTGGCCACGATGGGGGAGATCAGCTTCAAGAACGGTGCGGCGGTGCAGAGCAATTTCCACGACTATCGCATCACTTCCATGATGAGCGCACCGCGTGAAATTCATGTGCATCTTGTTGCGGCCAGTGATTATGATGCACCGTTGGGTGGCGTGGGCGAGCCAGGTACGCCGCCAGTATCGGCAGCCCTGTGCAATGCGATTTTTGCTGCCACCGGCAAGCGGATTCGCAGCCTGCCTATTGGTAATCAGATGCAGCAAAAAAGCTAAGGGAGGCAGTTAACCGGGAGCAGGCCGGTAGCCGTTTGGCCCGGGTCTGTCGCGCTGGCAACGGGGACTGCATATGCTCCGTTATGCCGATCAAGGCGGGCGCGTCTCCTGGTGTTTTTCCTGAATGTATCGGGGTGCTTGATGCGCCCCGATTTTTTTATTACGGCGCCCGCTGACCGCCGGCCTTGCCGATTTGCTGCAGTTGCTCCTGGGTGTCAATATCAAGCAGGCAGCCCGGATCATTGACGGGGATGAGCGTTAAGGCGTCGGGATGGCGCCGGATGATTGCGCGCGCGCCCTCGTCGCCCGTTACCTGCAGCAGTTCGTCCCTGAACTGGCTGGCGAATGCCACCGGATGCCCCGGTGTGTTGCGAAATTGCGGCCGCACGATGCCACCAGCCTGGCGAAGGCGCGTGGCGACTGCATGCACCGTATCGGCGTGGATGCAGGGCATATCGGCAAGGGCAATGATCCAGCCAATCTGGGCCGGACTGTGGCTGATTCCGCAACGCAACGAGGCACTCATGCCCATGTGAGCATCGGCGCAATGAATCAGGTTTACTGGCAGCCCGCCCAGCGCATGGCGCACCGCCTCCTGCTGCGGGCCGCAGATAACCGTGACAGCATCAATATGCTGCAGCAACGTATGGCAGACGGCATAAACCATGGAGGTACCATCGGCCAAAGGCTGTACTGGCTTGTAACGCACGCCTGATGCATCAAAACGGGAGCCCTTGCCTGCCGCCAGGACAAGCGCGACGATATCGGGTGCGGGCGCTCGGCAGTCAGGTTCAAGCATGTCGGCTGTCAGGCGGCGTATTCAGACGGGTTGGCCTTGGCATGGGAGACATCGAAGTTCTCGGGCAGCAGCAGGCCGTTTTTCACGGCGATCACTTCGGCCATGACGCTGACGGCAATTTCAGCGGGAGACTTGCTGCCGATATACACGCCTATCGGGCCGCGCAGACGGGCAAGCTGTTGTGGTGTGATGCCAAAATGCTCCTGCAGCCGTTGACGACGAATGTGATTATTGCGACGTGATCCGATAGCGCCCACATAGAAGGCATCTGAAAGCAGCGCTTCCATGAGCGCCAGATCGTCCAGCTTGGGGTCGTGGGTCAGGGCAATAATGCAACTGCGCCGGTCCGGTCGAAAAGCAGTGACCACGTCGTCGGGCATCTCCGAGAGCACGGTCACGCCTTGCACTGACCAGCCGTTGCGGTATTCGATGCGCGGATCACAGACGGTCACTGCAAAGCCACTGAACAGGGCCATGGTGGCAACGTACTCGGTCAGCTGCCCAGCGCCGATCAGCAGCATGCGAAACTCCGGACCAAAGGTGTTTTTCAGCGTCTTGTCATCAATACTGAGCGGTAACGGCTGATCAATCGGCTGCTGCCGGACAACGCCATTATCCAGTTGCACGGCGCGCTGCATCAACTGGCCCTGTTCCAGGGCGGCCACCAATTCATCCAGCGCCTGCGCATCGGGATTGAATTCGAGCAGGATCTCCAGGGTGCCGCCGCAAGGCAGGCCGAAGCGATAGGCTTCTTCAGCGGTCACGCCGTAGCGGACCAGGCAGGGCGGACCGCCATTGACCAGCACCGTATTTTCGCTGCCGCCGGTGTAGCGAAAGATCAGGTCGTCTTCAATACAGCCACCGGATACCGAGCCGACCACAGCGCCGTCCTCGCACAAGGCCATGACCGATCCCAACGGACGCGGCGAGGAGCCCCAGGTCCGAATGACGGTGGCCAGCAGGGCTTTTTCCCTTCCCGGCGCCAGGCGCAGAGTTTGCGCAATACGAGGACATCAAGATTTTCCATTACTACCGCCTGTTCCTGTTTGTCGGAGCCGTGCAGCCCCTGTTGATGACAGTCGTCATGTCATGTCGATTGTAATGCAATCGGATGCATTGGGCAGCGTTGCGCGCCCGGTGGGCAGCCAGACAAAGGCTTTTTCGTTCAATCACTATCGGTGGTGGTCCGTGCCCTGGCTGACCCGTGTTTTTTTGGGGGGTGAAATAACAGTGAAACGACGCGTTGTGTCGTGATACCAACGTTATAGCCGATTAGTAGCAGATGAAATCAACGTTAAGTCCTTGATCACGAGACCAAAACAGCCAAAGACGGGCAGACGGGTTGTCCCGGTTGAAATAAAAGCATATCATTTGACCTATATCATTGACTAGTCAACCAAAGTATGGCTTGAGCGATGACTAATTTGAACCCTCCCAACACGAGAAAAGCAATGAAAATTAAACTGACACACACTGCCGCAGCAGTCGCGTGTGCGGCTGCCTTCGGCTTTGCTGGCCTGGCAAATGCAAACACGGCAGCCGGTTCACAAGGCGCTGGCAAGACTGCCGGGTCAACCTCTGCCGCCCTGATTGCCAAGGGTACCAGCGGCACCATGACGCCCTTTCTTGTCGACGCCCAGGGGCGCACCCTGTATACGCTGAGCAAAGATCAAAAGGCCAATTGCGATGACGCCTGTATGAAGCATTGGGAACCCGTGGTTTCCGAGAGCCGTCCGCTGGGTCACGAAATTCTGCCAGGTCTGCTCAAGGCAGACAAAAATGACAAGGGCGTATCCCAGGTCAGCTACGCCGGCCTTCCCCTGTATCGCTTTGACGGCGACAAAAAACCGGGCGACATGAACGGCCAGGGTTTTGCCGATGTTGGCGTGATGGTGACTGTTCTGGGCACGATCGAGAAGCCTGAAGTGACTAGTGAAAAAGTCGAAGCCACGCCAGAACTGATGGCTGCCGGCGCCAAAGTATTTGCCAGCACATGTGCTGCCTGCCACGGCGCAGAAGGCCAGGGCGCGTTTGGCACGAAGCTTGAAGGGTTTGACAGGCTGGCCAATGCACCTGCCTTGCTCAGCACGATTATCCACGGCCTGAACAGTATGCCGGCCCTGGGTGGCCAGTTCAATGACGAGCAGGTTGCTGCCGTCGCCACTTACGTTCGCAACAGCTGGGGTAACAGTTATGGCGGCGTTTCTGTGGAACAGGCCAAGGCCGCGCGCTGATCGGTGCATTTGACCAATGTCGTGATGCTCTCTTGTGAGCCGCGACCCGTAACGAATATTGAAGAATAGGACACAAAATGAAAATCCATAGCCTTCTGGCTGTATCTGCCGCAGTGATGTTTGCCTGTGCGGCTCAGGCACAAGTGAAGATCGAAAATTACAAACCCATTTCCAACGAACAGATTCTGAATCCTGCTGACGGCGACTGGCCGAGCTGGCGCCGTACCATTGACAATCAGGGTTACAGCCCCCTGGACCAGGTCAATAAAAAGAATGTGAAGCAACTGGATCTGGCCTGGGCGTGGTCCATGCCGGTAGGCGGCCTGCAGGAAACGGCGCCGCTGGTTCACGACGGTATCATGTTCCTGGGAATGAACCGCAGTCATGTGCAGGCACTGGATGCTACAACGGGCGATCTGATCTGGGAATACACTCAGCCGTTGCCAAAATTTACGGGTGGCTATCACGATGCACAAGCCAATCGTCAGCGTAACTCATTGGCGTTGTACGAAGACAAGGTCTACCTGACCACGCCGGATGCCAAACTGGTCGCGCTTGAAGCGAAAACCGGCAAGAAATTGTGGGAAGTCCAGGTTAACGAATGGGAAAAAGGCTACAGCTTTACGGCAGGACCGCTGGTTGTTGACGGCAAAGTCTTCACCGGCACCTCTGGCTGCAGTATTACAGGCACGGCGGGTGGTTGCTATATCACCGCCCATGATGCTGAAACCGGCAAGGAACTGTGGCGTCTGAACACCATTGGCGATCCTGCGGTAGACGACAGCTGGGGCGGCCTGGCCAAGGAAAACCGCTGGGGCGGCTCGCCCTGGATCACCGGTTCTTACGATCCAAAACGCAAAATGCTGTACTGGGGCATCGGTATGCCGATCCCGTATCCATCCATTCTGCGCGGCAGTGGCGACGGCGATGCGCTGTACACCAGCTCTACGCTGGCCATTGATGCTGAAACCGGTAAAGTCAAATGGCATTATCAGCATATGCCCAATGACGACTGGGATCTGGACAGTCCGTTTGAGCGCGTTCTTGTAGAAAGCCAGATTGCCCCATCCAAGGACGAAGTGGCCTACATGAGCAAGGATGTAGAAGCTGGTAAGAAATATGATGTGATTGCATCTGTTCCTGGCAAATACGGTACAGCTTTTGTACTGGATCGTGATACCGGCAAGCTGCTGTGGGCACGCGATACTGTGTTCCAGAACGTGATCAAAGGGTTTACTGAAGACGGCAAGGTCATTACCAATACTGATCTGAAAGCCAAGTCTATCGATGAAACAGTCAAGGTATGTGGCGGTCGTGACCTGGGTAAATTGTGGATGACAGCAGCGTACAGCCCGTTGACCAACGCCCTGTATGTCCCCGTCAGCTCTTCATGCAAGGAGCTCACGCCCAAGCCGATCGAGCTGCGTACTGGCGAATCTGTGGGTGCTCAGGCATCGGGTGCCGTATCGTTTGCGCCAGGTGAAGATAGCGTCGGTCGCGTGTATGCGGTCGATGTGAAAACCGGCAAGTTCCTGTGGGTTAAAAAGCAGAAACCGATTTTCAGTTCTGGCGTGCTGACAACCGGTGGCGGCCTGGTCTTTACCGGCGACAGCATGCGCGAGTTTGCTGCGTATGACCAGAACAACGGTGAGAAGCTGTGGTCGATTCGTCTGAATACCTCGATCGGCGGTTTCCCAATGACCTACAGCGTTGATGGCAAGCAGTACATCGCTGTGGTAACAGGCCCGAACGCCCAGACACCGCCTGCTGCAATTCTGAGTCCCGAGCTGAAAAACGTTGTTGACTCCGGTCACTCGGTCTTTGTATTTGCGCTGGACGATATCAAGGCTAAAAACGGCAAGAAATAAGGTTGCGAACGAAGTTCGCGTGACGGTGTTCTGCTGTCACGCGGGTTCGATAAACCAGAGGCAAGCAGCGTTTTTTCGCTAGCCGATGTTGGTAAAAAAAGATGGGCCTTTAGGGGCCCATCTTTTTTTTTGTGGAGGATGGTCAGTCGTACAAGCGACCATGGGAGGGTACGCAAGCGATGTTAGATTTGCGGCGATAACCGCCCTATGGCATTCAAAGACTTGCCGACAGTTTCCTCAGGAAATTTTCGCAGTCATTCAATTGTGAAAATTCCACGAATTCGTCGGGCTTGTGCGCCTGCTCGATCAAACCGGGCCCACATACGATGGTGGGGATGCCCAATTGCTGGAACAGACCTGCTTCGGTACCATAAGCAACCTTGCGTGTTTCGCGATCCTGAGTCAATGCCCGGACCAGCTCGGTAATAGCCGCCTGTTCAGAGGCTTCCAGCGGTGGGGCGCTGGCATCGGCACTAATATCGATGCGTGCATCAGGATATTCTTTTTGCATGCGCGGTAGCAACTCGTTGTTTACATATTCCTGGATCCTGGCCTGGATTTGCTCGCCGGGCATGCCGGGCAGGTTGCGGAACTCGTAATTGAACTGACATTCGCCGGGGATCGTATTGACGGCAATACCGCCCTGGATTTTGTTGGTGGTGATGGTGGAATAGGCCACATCATAGTGCTTGTCATAAGGCCCGCTATCACGATAGTGATCGGCCAGATCGCGAATGTGGCAGATTAATCTGGCCGCATGTTCAATGGCGTTGCAGCCGAACGGTGTGAGCGACGAGTGTGCTGCCTTGCCGTGCACGCGGCAGGTAAACAGATTAATTCCCTTGTGTGCGACTACAACGCGCATGCCCGTAGGCTCGCCAACTACGCATCCATCTATTTTCTGGTTGCGTTTTTGCAGTTCCTTGAGCATGAACGGCGCACCCGCACAGCCAACTTCTTCGTCATAGGAAAAGGCCAGGTGAATGGGTTTGGAGCGCTTTTGCTGCAGGAACTCGGGCACCAGGGCCATTGCCGTCGCAATAAATCCTTTCATATCGCAGGTGCCGCGACCGTAAAAGCGATCCTGGGAGGGCAGCAGTACAAAAGGATCGCTGTTCCAGTCTTGCCCGTCCACGGGTACCACATCGGTGTGTCCCGATAGTGCAACGCCGCCCTGGGTCTGTCCGTCGGATGCAGGCAGGGTGGCAAAAAGATTGGCCTTGGCGCCTTTTTCATCGGTCGTGAGCCAGCTCTCGACACCCTGAGCGGACAGGGCGTCACGAACGGTTTCGATCAATCCCATGTTGGAATTGCGACTGGTTGTGTCCATGCCGACCAGAGTGGCAAGCCATTCTTCTTTGGTGATGTTGGTTGTCATGCGAAATTGTCCTTGATACAGGATAAGGAGTATGGAAAAACCACAGAATCGGTGTTTTTACGCGTTAACCATTCTTGCGTGCTTGTGCTGTATGTCATTACAAAGTATTTTAATTTCTATTCTAACCGGTAAAGGACATTTTCATGCAATCCACCAAGGTTTCGGTGCGCAACCTGGCTGCTGCGGTCATTGGCAATGCGCTGGAGTGGTACGACTTTCTGGTCTTCGCCTTCATGACGCCAATTATCGCCAGGCTCTTCTTTCCTGTAGATCCGTCCGCAGAAAGCGGTGATCTGAATGCTATTCTTATGACAACTGCCATATTCGGCGTCGGTTTTTTCATGCGCCGGTGGGTGGGGTCATCCTTGGCATGTATGGCGACAGGAAAGGGCGTAAAGCGGCGCTGGTGCTGGTCACCTCGCTCATGGCCGTGTCCATGGCGATTATCACTTTTTCGCCCACCTATCTGACCGCGGGCATCCTGGCCCCTGTCCTGATTCTGATTGCCCGGCTGATCCAGGGCTTTTCGGCAGGTGGTGAATTCGGTACGGCAACGGCATTATTAATTGAAATGGCGCCGCCAGGCAAACGCGGATTCTACGGTTCCTGGCAAATGACCGGCCAGATGATCGGTCTGTTGATTGGCGCTGCAGCGGGCACCTTGATGACCGTGTACTTTACGCAGGAAGAAATTGAAGCCTGGGCCTGGCGTATCCCGTTCTTTGTCGGCTGATCATCATTCCTGTTGCCGTGTATATCAGGCAACAACTGGATGAAACCGAGGTGTTTCGCAACGCCAAGAAGCTGGAAGCGGCAGAAGGACGCCGTATCACGATTGGTGAGCTGTTGGTAAATGCCTGGCGCGAAACGGTGCTGGGTATCGGGCTTGTGGCAGCCGCCACCGTGACCGTATACATTACGTTCACTTATCTGGTGACGTTTGCCACGAAGATACTGAAATTGCCACTGCAAGAAACCTTTGAAGTGCAGATGCTGGGGGCATTGTGGGTGGTTATTCTTACGCCCCTGATGGGGCTGCTGTCCGATCGCATTGGTCGCAGCCGGTTGCTGATTGGTTCACTGGGTCTGTATTTTGTGATTCTGTTCCCGATCTATTCATGGCTTACGGCAGCGCCAACCATCTCCAAGCTGATTGTGGTGCAATTGGCCACCGGTCTGTGTGCGGCTGCTTTCTTTGCCGTTTTCAGTACCGTGATGGCCGTGTTGTTTCCAACGCGCGTGCGCTCGCTTGGCCTGTCTATTTCCTATAACCTGGCGGTCATGCTGATCGGCGGTTTTGCCCAGTTCATTGTCACCTGGCTGATTCAGCAGACCGGCTCGCCCATGGCACCCACTTATTATGTGATGTTCGGTGTTGGTCTGGGTCTGGTTGCGGCCATCATATTGGGCAAACGGGCTGATAGCGAAGTGACGCACTGATTGCCCATGCAGGCCGGCAACTCAAAGTAGCTGCTGGCAAAGCAGCAAAGGCCATATGGCGATTGTCATATGGCCTTTGCTATTTCAGAATGGGTACTTCAAATGGCTATGTCAAAGCGAGTACATCAAAGCTGCGGGCATGTGCTCATTGTCCGCGCAAACCTGTGCTATTGCGCTGCGGCAACCTGGATATCGGGTTCGACGTCTATCGGAAAATTTACCGAACTGGCAATAAAGCATTTTTCGTGGGCATCATGATGCAATTGCCGGGCCTTGTCGATATCCTGCTCCCGACTAACTGTAATAACCGGCCGAAGTACAATCTTGCTGAAGGCACCCCCATTGGCGTGGGTCTGCATGACGCCATGGGCATGATCGATATAGCTCATGACCTGTATGCGGGCGTCCGCGCACAAATGCAGGTACCATAGCTTGTGGCAGGCAGACACAGAGGCCACAAGAAGATCTTCGGGATTCCAGCGCTGCGCATCGCCGGCAAATGCTGCATCCGATGAGCCGGCAATGTCTGGCTTGTCATTGGCGCGGATGACGTGGTCGCGATCATAACTTTTATAGTCGAGCGTACCGACGCCGCGATTGCCGGTCCATTCGATGATTACGTCATAGTGGTGACTGACTGCCATGGTCTGTTCCTGATGGAAATGATAAACAATACCGTGCTGGGCGACGGGCACGCCATGATGGTTGCCCGCACATTGTAGCCTTAGATGGTCAGGTCGGTTCTGACCGGTTTCCATACCTGTATCTGTCTAGGCTTCTCCAGCAGTTCCGGCAGGGTGTTCCAGAAGGCCTGGCGATAAGGCCTGTGCATCTGTACATTTAATACATCCTCGCGATCCAGCCAGGTTTCATAAAGCATATAAATCGTCTCCGACGCTGGATCGCGGTGCAGCGCTGCATTGACGAATGTGATTTCGTCTCGCATGGTGTCCAGCACGGGTTCAAGTAGCGCGAGAAACTGCGCTTGTGTACCCGCTTTCAAATGAAAAATAATAACGTAGGTCTCTTCTGTTGGGTGGCTCACAGACGAGACAAGCTTACGGTGATTTGTATTTTTGTGTAAATCAGGACTTGATTCGGATAGCTCGATCATGCGATATTCCTTTTATTTTACGGAGCGAGGGCAAATTGTCTTCGGGCCGCAGACGTGATGTGATGGGGTAGTTGCATCTACTGTGATATAAAACGCGACGCATGTCCATTACCTGCAAGGTAATGGTTTAATGTTCGGGCCCCGATTATGCTAGCGTCAACAGGCTGCTTTTGTTGTTGTGGCAACACGCCACAGGCCGCCCGTGCGTTCGTCGGCACGCCTGCGCCGACCAATCAAACCTGCAAAAATCATGACACAAACCACGGTTGGAGGCCTCATACGCGACTGGCGACAGCGGCGACGCTACAGTCAGCTGGACCTGGCCTGCCTGGCAAATATTTCCGCCCGGCATTTGAGTTTCATGGAAACCGGCAGGGCGCAACCCAGCCGCCAGATGTTGCTTTTGCTGGCCGAACATCTGGATATACCCTGCGGGGGCGTAACGAATTGCTGCTGTGCGCCGGATATGCCCCGCATTATGCCGAACACGCGCTGAGCGATGCGCCACTGCATGAAACGCACAGCGCGATCACTGCCTTGCTGGCGGCGCATGAGCCGTTTCCTGCCATGGCGGTGGACGGCCATTGGAACCTGGTGCATGCCAATCGCAGCCTGTCGTTATTGCTTGCCGATGTGGCGCCAGAGCTGTTGCAGGCGCCTGTGAACGTACTGCGATTGGGTTTGCACCCGCAAGGGCTGGCAACACGCATTCTCAATTTTTCTGAATGGCGTGCGCATTTGCTGCAACGCCTGCAGCGCCAGTACGAGCAGACGGCTGACCCGTGGTTGCTGGCACTGTATGATGAGCTGGTTGCCTATCCCACGCCGGATGGGATCCCTCACCTGTCGCGAGTTAACCATACCATTGCCGTGCCATTGCAGATAGGCACGCACGAAGGTGTGCTGTCCCTGCTGAGCGCGACCATGACCTTCGGAACCCCTTTGGAGGTCGCGCTTTCGGAGCTGGTGCTGGAAATATTTCTGCCGGCCAATGCCGACTCTGCAGCGATCCTGCGGAACCTGGCCTTGCCGGCAGAGCAGATGGTTTGACCTTAATATAGGTTGAGGTTTTACACTGCGATCGTCATTTATTCTTTTACCCGGAGTGTTTTGATGAAGACCCCGCTCACAGATTACAAAATCGATCTGAATGCGTATTTTGCCAAACTCGGTTATACAGGACCTCAGGCCCCCTCACTGGAAACCCTTGCAGCGCTGCAGTTGTTGCACCAGAAGACTATTTCATTTGAAAATCTGGACCCTTTTCTGAACCGGGCGGTGCATATTGATTTGTCCAGCCTGGAGCACAAACTGGTATTTAGCGAGCGTGGCGGGTACTGCTACGAACAGAATATGCTGTTCGCCCATGTGTTGTCTCGCCTGGGTTTTAACGTGTCCAACCTGGTTGCGCGGGTGCTGTGGGGCGCCGACGAGAATGCCGTCACCCCTCGCTCCCATATGCTGCTGCATGTCAGACTGGAGCATCGTCCTTATATTGTCGATGTGGGATTTGGCGGCAACTCCATTCCAGCGCCCATGGTAATGAACAGGGAAAATGTGCAGCAAACCAGTCACGGCACTTATCGCTGTCTGCTGATTGATGGTGAATACTGGCTACAGCTGCAAACCAATACGGGCTGGCGCAATATGTACCGGTTTGATTTGACCCGGCAGCATCCGGTGGACTACATTGCACCCAACTATTACACCTCCACACACGACGATTCCCATTTCCGTCATTCCGTTGTGGCAGCCAGGATTTTCCAGAATGGGCGCTACACCTTGCGCAACAATCTGCTAACCACGCGTTACCAAGACGGGCAGACGGTACAGGCCGTTCTGGACAGTGCGCAAGCGGCGCAAGCCGCGTTGCATGACGTTTTCGGGGTTTGCGTGCCAGATATGACGGCATTCGAAAAAAAATGGCAACTGCTAGCCCGGGGGTGGGAAATGAGCGCCAGGCCCGCTGTCCGAGAGCCTGTCCAGGTAGTTGCGCAAGGGGCATGACGCAATGGACAGGCAGCCGCAACCTATACATTCGGTGAGTTGATCGCGCAGGCTGGTCAGTGTCCGGATGCGCTCGTTCAGATCATCATGCCAGGCCTGGGACATGCGTTCCCAGTCTGCTGCGCTTGGGGTCCGGCCGCTGGGCAGGGTGGCAAACGCGTCGGCAATTTCCGTCAGCGGAATGCCCACCCGTTGGGCAACTTTGATAATTGCCACTTTGCGCAGGACTTCACGTTTGTAGCGGCGCTGATTGCCGCTGTTTCTTACGCTGGCAATTAATCCCTTACGCTCATAAAAGTGCAGCGCAGATACCGCTACACCACTGCGTTGAGCTACTTCGCCCACCGACAGCAGCTTTCCGTGTTCTTCAGGTTTTATCTCTGGCATGGACACTCCCGTACCTAAACTAAGGTTCAGTTATTATATCTGTGATCGGCCCGCTGTCAGCGGGCCAGGGGGCGATTCGTGAGCACATAGTGCAAGCTCGTGCGCACAGCAATGTTCAAATTGAAATTGCATGCGATCGATTGCATGTGCAATATCCCTGTGGTTGTTGTGGTTTATAAATTTGAAAAATATGATCCACATCAAGAAACCTCCTGAATGCAACTGGCGGCAATATGCAGGATGCTGCACAATAGCAGTTGCAATTAAGAGAAGAGATTAGAAAGATATGAGCGATCCGGTGACGGCGCAATTTGCGCAACTCATCAGCACTATTACAATTGAAAATGTGCCGGTTGCTGCCGCAGAACAGATTCGCTGGCGTGTGCTCAAGGCATTTGCAACAATATTGAGCGCAGATATAAACCAGCGGAAAACGATATCCCGCGTGACTGCCACTACCGGGCCAGGCACCAGCACCCGCAGCGGATCGCAGGCTGCTCTGGGTTCAACCGGATATGCCCAGCATCAGCCAGTGCTGTCAGCCTTGTCAACAGGTGCAATACTTGATATCCGGCAGCCTGGTGCACAAATGCATGCCGGACCCATGACAGTCGATTCTGCCATCATTGCTGCGGCTTGGTCGCTTGTCCAGGCCAGTCAGGGCAGCGGACACCTATTCATGAGCGCGTTGGCTGCCGGATATCTTGCAACAGAGGTACTGGCCAGTCTGCCTGATAGCGATCACAGCCAGCAGTGGCGGAGTGGCGTCGTGAACGCAACGGTGAGCGCCGCGGCGGCGGCAGCCAGGGTAAGCCAGTTGCCAGCAAATGCGACGCTGCACGCAATGGGATTTGCTGTCGCGCAGGCGGCGCAATTGGCAAAGAATGCAGCAATAGCCGGCCAGGGCGGCGCGCTTGCAGCTGATGCCAGCGTCTGCCAGGATCAGGCTGATTTGCCCGGCCCCGGTCGGGCCGCAATGGACGCAGTGCTGTCGGCGCATATGGCAGCACTGGGCGGTCAGTGTCTGCCTGTATTAATTAATCAACTTCAGCAGGCCATGAGCGCCCTTAACCTGAACCGTGCGCCGCTCGACGCCTGGGCTGCGATCCAGCGTAACCGGACAAGTTCCGGGATTGAGGCCATACGAGAGTTTCGCAGGCAGGTGGCATCAGCCATCAGCGATGACGAGGCCGAGACGATCATCGGCTTGATACTGCGTCTGGAGCATACGGCGCCGGGTGAGCTGACGACCTATGTGAATGAGCGGATTGGCTCGCCTCTTGATTCGTAAAGCCGGCCACGAATCTGCGTCTCATGTTATACTAAACGTATACGTTTCGTATAATATCTTCCATTGAATGATGTTATATGCTGGCGTGGCCCTGCGGCCGCGCCATTTTTATTACTGAATCCGGACAAATTATGGGTATTGTAAAAATTTCCGACCAGATGCATGAAAACCTGCGTCTGGCCAGTACGGCGCTTAGCCGTTCCATCAACGCTCAGGCCGAGCACTGGATGCGCATTGGCATGCTCGCTGAAATGTATCCAGACCTTGATCATAGTGATCTGTGCCGTCTGCTGGTGCAGGCCGGGCAGAGCGGCTCACTGGATCTGGGCTCCATCTCGACCATGAACACGGCGGCGATCCGCGCGGGTGCGCCCGCAGGAGCGCGTCAATGAGCCAGCGTGTTTCCATCAAAAGCCCACAGGACATCGCCAAGCGCGCATCGCCGGAAAGCTTGCGGCCGACGTACTGCATATGATCGCACCGCATGTAAAAGCCGGCGTGACCACTGATGAGCTGGACCGTTTGTGCAACGAATATATCGTCAATGTCCAGAATACCATCCCGGCCAACATCGGCTATCACGGTTTCCCCAAAACTGTGTGTACCTCGGTCAACCATGTCATCTGTCATGGCATTCCTTCCGACAAGGTGCTGCGCAACGGCGATATCATTAATATTGATGTGGCCATAATCAAGGACGCTGGTACGGTGATACCAGCCGCATGTATTTTGTGGGTGAGCCCGGGCCGCTGGCCAGGCGCCTTGTGCATACAACCTATGAAGCCATGGTGGCCGGTATCCGTCAGGTGCGTCCTGGCGCCACATTGGGCGATGTCGGCTACGCCATACAGAATGTAGCCCATCGCGAAGGCTTCAGTATCGTTCGTGAATATTGCGGTCACGGCATCGGACAGATCTACCATGATGATCCGCAAGTGCTGCACTACGGGCGACCAGGCGAGGGGCTCAGGCTACAGGAAGGCATGATGTTTACCATCGAACCCATGATCAATGCCGGCAAACGTCATTCGCGGCAACTAGCCGATGGCTGGACGGTGGTGACCAAGGACCACTCGTTGTCGGCTCAGTGGGAGCATATGGTTGTGGTTACGGCCGACGGGTTTGAGGTGCTTACCCCCTGGCCGGAAGATCAGGACGGCTACGAACCCATTCGCTGACCGTCGCACGCGTGTTGCATAGGCTGACGCAGGCGATTACCTGCGTTTATGCCTGACCCATAATGTAGAGGCCGATTCTGCGGTACGATTACCGTCGACGTTGCAAGCGCGCCATACCGCTGATCTGTGGTCGTCCGGGCGCGCCACGCACGCCGAATGACGCAGACACGATTCCTTTATCTGTTTTCCACTTTCCTATTGTCCTTTTTTTCGGAATTACGCAGCATGAGTTTTGATCCCGTTGACCATGATCTTGAACGAGGCCTGGATAACCGTCGTCGCGTCCTGGGCGATGCCTGGGTAGCGCGCTCACTGAGCGGCGCCAACGATTTCAATGCGGAGTTTCAACAACTGATCTCCCGGTTTGCCTGGCACGAAATCTGGAGCCGACCCGGTCTGGATCATAAGACGCGCCGTATTATTGTTCTGTCTATTACGATTGCAATGGGACGCTGGGAAGAATTTGACCTGCATGTGCGTGCGGCGCTCACGGGTGAGGCGTCGTCGCGCCTGACCCCGGACGAGATCAAGGAAGTGCTGATGCAGGCGGCGGTTTATGCCGGTGTACCTGCTGCCAACACGGCTTTCAGCCATGCCATGGCTATCTTGCGGGAAGTGGGGCCGCAAATCGGCTATGAGCCGCAAGCGTTGTCTCCTTTGGATGTCTGTCATTCCGGGACCGGGCAGGAAGGTCGTACGGTCAGCAAGCCGGCGCTGCACTACACGATACGCAAGGCCCGCAATGGCAAGGCAAAAAATACAGTTGTGCTAAGTCATGCATTGGGATGCGATCTGACCATGTGGGACCGTCTGGCAAGCGAGCTGGCGGCTGATCACGATGTGATCGTCTACGATCATCGCGGTCATGGCAGTTCAGATGCGCTGCAGGCCTGTATGACATGGCTGAGCTGGCACAGGACGCCGCGCGACTGCTGCGCGAGCTGGACTGTGGCCCCGTGGTGTGGGTCGGTCTGTCGATGGGTGCGATGGTGGGGCAGGAGCTGGCCTTGCGTCATCCCGAGCTGCTGGTTTCACTTGTGATTGCCAATTCCACATCGGGGTATCCGCAAGAGGCGCGAGACAACTGGCGTCAGCGTATTGCAACTGTGCAGGACCAGGGTATTGAAGCCATTGCCGACGCCGTGATGCAGCGCTACTTTCACGAGACATTCCGGCGCGAGCATGCCGGTGAAGTAGCGGCTTACCGTCGTCGCCTGTTGACCACCGACACCGAAGGATATATTGGGTGCTGCAACGCCGTTGGCACGGTCGATACCACGGACAGGCTCAAAAATCTGTCGTTGCCGGTTTTGGTCATCGCCGGTCGCCTGGACCAGGGGGCGCCGCTGCAGATGTCGGAAATCATGAGCAACGAGATTGCGGGCGCGCAATTGGTGGTGCTGGAGGATGCATCGCACATTGCCGTTGTCGAGCAGCCCGAGGCGTTTGCGCAAGCGGTACAGCAATTTCTGAATAAACAAGGCTGAGCAAACCACACTTGTGCCGGCGCCAGACGGCAATTTACGACGGAACGCGTGCCGGCAGGAGACTGCGCATCACAAACGACATGGTATACGCCGGGTAAAGGCGTATACCATCTGCTCAATCGCCGGGGATGATTATTGCTATAAAGGTCAATAATATAAGCTATTGACATTTAAATGAGCATGTTCTAGTATAAATTGCTCTGAAGGCAGGGGCTGCAATATATGCTGGCTCGCAATGGCGATGCTGCATGTCATATCCATACTGACACCAGAAGGGAATAGATGAGTACACAGGATAAAACCAGGGTCTGCATCATCGGCGCAGGTGCTATCGGCGGCTATCTGGGTGTGCGCCTGGCCAATAGCGGCGCCCAGGTCAGCGTACTGGCTCGCGGCCAGACCCTGCAGGCCATACAGGCGCGTGGCTGGATACTGGAAGAAGGTCAGGATCGGCTGGTCGCGCAAGTGCGCGCCTCATCCGATGCCGCAGCGCTCGGGCCGCAAGATATCATCATTCTGACCGTCAAGACCCATGCGCTGCAGGATATTGCCGCCATGGTACCCGCACTGTGCCACGCGGACACGATTGTCATTCCGGCCATCAACGGTATCCCCTGGTGGTTTACGCAAGGGTTGGACAACAGCGAGCTGTCCGCTCAACAACTACCCACCCAACTTAAGGCTCTGGATCCGCAAGGTATTATTGCCAAGGCCATTGACACCCGTCGCATTGTGGGTTGCGTTGTCTATCCATCGTGTTATAGCCCGGAGCCGGGCGTGTCTCATCACAGTTCGGGCAACCGGCTGGTGCTTGGCGAAATAAACCGCCAGGCAGATCAGGCAATCCAGGACCGGCTTGATCGTGTGGTTGCGCTGTTCAATGCGGCCGGTCTGGCTGCAGAAAAAACATCTGCCATTCGTTCCGCTGTCTGGGAAAAACTATTGGGCAATGCCTGCTTCAATCCGGTCAGCATGCTCACAGGCTCACAGACCGATCTGATGATTGACGATCCTGCCATTTACCGTTTGTTCGTCGCGCTTATGGACGAGGTGGTTGCGATAGGCGCGGCGCTGGGTATTGCGGTAAGCGTGACGCCACAGCAACGTCTTGCTGTCACGCGCAAGCTGGGTGCGGTCAAGACCTCCATGTTGCAGGACACCGAAGCAGGACGCCCGGTCGAAATCGAGGCCATTCTTGGCGCGTTTGTGGAGCTGGCAGAAAGCCTGCATATCGCCACGCCGATCGCAGCAACCATCTATGCGCTGGCTCGTATGCGCGCCCAGACCTTCGGACTGCTTAAACAATAAGAGAACCAATGGCCATTACATTTGAAATGATCAAACAGGTGACTGCGCAGCTTTATGAGCGGTCACTTAAGCAAATCCCGGACGATACTCGCCAGGCCCTGGTGCAGGCGAGTTCTCGCGAGACCAATGAGACCGGTCGGCGCACTTTGCAAATCATGATCGAAAGCGCCGATGCGGCGCGCAGCCAGCAGTCGCTGGTCTGTTCCGACTCTGGCGTGCCGGTTTATTTCATGCAGATTGGTACGCAGGCGCAGTTCGAGGGCAATGTGAAACAGGCTATTGAAGAAGGGTTCGCAGAACTGGTTGCCACGATCAACCCGCCGCTGTTGCCGCATGTGACTAATCCGCTCACGCTGGAGCGCGGTTACCAGGGCAAGGGCATGCCGATTACCACCTTCGATCTGGTGGATGGGGCGGACTATATCGACATAACCTGTTCGCCCAAGGCTCTGGGTTCGGGGCGCTGGGCTGCGCTGGAAATATTCAGTTTTCCCGATTTGCCGACCATAGAGAATTTTGTGATGGAGACCGTCGTTAAGGCCGGATCACAACCTTGTCCGCCAGTGGTGATCGGCGTGGGCATTGGCGGCTCGTTTGATTATGCGGCGAAAATGGCCAAGGAGGCGACGCTGCGGCAAATTGGCACGGTCAATCCCGAACCCATTCTGGTGGATATGGAAGCGCACTTGCTGGAGCGGATCAATAAAACCGGTTTTGGCCCCATGGGCACCGGGGGCGATAGTACATCCATGGCGGTTCATATCAATTACTGTGCCGGTCATGGCTTTACACCGGTAGCGGTCTGTTTTAACTGCTGGATCAACCGGCGTACGCGGGCGCGCTGTTATAACGACGGTCGCATTCAAATGCTGGAGTAAACGCGCATGTCCATTACCACTCACCGCATGACTTTTCCACTGTCTGCCAGTGATGCACGCAAGCTGCGGGCGGGCGATCAGGTCATTATTGATGGTGAAATTATTATTACCGCCGGACTGCCCACCCATGCCCGTTTTCTGGATTGCCTGGATGGCAAAGAGCCGTTTCCCATGAACCTGCACGGCGCTTCGCTGTTCCATCTGGGCAGCTATAGTCGGGAAACTGAGGGGCAGTTTGAGATTTTGTATATCAATCCAACCACCAGCACCCGTTTCAATCCGCATATGCCCCGGCTGATTCGCGAACTGCAACTGCATGCCACCGGCGGCAAAGGCGGGCTGGATGAGGCCAGTGCCCAGGCCATGCAAGAAGCCGGATGCGTCTATCTGTCTTTCCTGGGCGGCGGCTGCACGCTATTGAGCCAGGCCATTGAGCAGGTGCTGGAAGTAGGGTGGACCGATATGCTGACTCACTATCGCGTGGTGCGCCTGCGTGTGAAAGGACTGGGACCGGTCACGGTGGGGATCGACGCGCATGGCAACAATCTGTATGCCCGGATTCATGAGGCCGCGCAGGAACAGCTGAAAAGCGGCGCTTAGGATACAGCGGCATTGGAAGGCCGCTTTAAGCCGCCTGACGATAATAATAAACACGCCCGCAACCAGGCACCACATCCGCTCATGTCTATACGCTACGCCGACGCCACCTCTGTGTGCATTCGCAGTACTATAAGCAAAGGCGTTGGGACAAGCATTGCAGGCGCCGGCTGTTGATGTCGGCCAGCAAGCATGATGTGACAGGAGACCGATAATGAAAAAAAATCAGATTCAGACCAAGCGTGTATACGATGACCCGGATGATAACGATGGTTGCCGTGTGCTGGTCGACCGATTATGGCCGCGCGGTATCAAAAAAGAAGATCTGAAACATGATCTTTGGCTCAAGGAAGTAAGCCCCAGCACCTCGTTGCGCAAATGGATCCATGAGAACACGGATCAATGGGCCGAATTTACGAAACGCTATTGTGCCGAACTGGATAAAGAACCGGAGGCGGTGCAACAACTGGTAGACAAATCGCGACAACAGCGCGTGACCCTGCTGTATTCGGCAAAAGACGAACAGCACAATAACGCAAATGTGTTGCGGGATTATTTGCTTGCTCATGCGAAATAAATAGCCCCGATAGCGCTGTCTATGACAGTTGCTATTGGGGCCGTGTATTGCATGTGTATTAACGCTTTTCTTGCGATAGGCTGATGCCGGACAGCACATCAGCCAGGCTATTTCATCTGCTATTGTTCCTTGCGGACATCATCCGGCAGCGCATAGGCAATGATGTAGTCGCCGCGATCAGGAGATTGCCTGGCTCCGCCGGCATTGATCACAATGTACTGCTTGCCGGTTTTGGAGAAATGTACGACATGGGGCCCGACTGGCTGCCTACTGGCAGACGAGACTTCCAGATTTCCTTGCCGGTGGCCGAATCATAGGCGCGCAGGTAGAAGTCCTGGGTGCCTGCGAAAAACAGCAGCCCGGCCTGGGTCGCCAGCGATGGGCCCAATGTGGGCATACCGACAGGTATGGGCATACTCATGCGAATGCCCAGCGGCCCCGTGTCCTGCACGGTGCCGACCGGAACCTGCCAGACGATCTTGCGGGTTTTCAGGTCTATGGCGGTCATCGTGCCAAATGGCGGTTTCTGGCAAGGGATACCCAATTGCGACAGGAAACGTTCGCGCATGGCGCCATAGGGCGTTCCGTCCTGAGGAACCACACCCATTTCGATACCGCTGGCGCCAGCGCCCACTTTGTCGCGAGGGATCATGTAATTGGCCAGGCCCAGCCGCATGTCGTTGACAAACATATAGTTGGTGGTCGGATCAACCGAGACGCCGCCCCAGTTCATGCCGCCCAGCGAGCCGGGAAACTGCAGGGCGCGGTCTTCGCCAGGCGGTGTGTAGACACCATCGTGACGCATACCCTTGAACTGAATCCGGCACAGCAACTGGTCAAATGCGGTGGCGCCCCACATATCGGCTTCTTTTAACGTCTGGTTGCCGATAGAAGGCATGCCTACGGAAAACGGCTGGGTGGCGGCGTAGCGTTCGCCCTTGACGTTGCCCTGCGGTACCGGTTTTTCCTGTACCTGTGCCAGCGGTTTGCCGGTCACGCGGTCAAGCATGAAAATTTCGCCCTGCTTGGTCACTTGTACCAGTGCGAAGTTGGTGCCGCCTTTGCCATCGGGAATGTCATAGAGCAATGGTTGCGCAGGCAGGTCAAAGTCCCACAGGTCATGATGGGTGGTCTGGAAGTGCCAGCGCACCTTGCCGGTTTTTACATCCAGTGCGACGATAGAGGAACTGTATTTGTCATCCAGCTCAGTGCGCTGGGCGGCGTAAAAGTCCGGTGTGGCATTGCCGGTAGGCAAATAGACCAGACCGAGTTTCGCATCATAGGACATGGCAGACCACACGTTCGGGGTGCCCCGGGTGTAGGTCTGGCCTTCGGGCGGTGCGCCGGTTATGTCCGGATTGCCCGGATCCCATGCCCATTCCAGGTTGCCGGAAATGACATTGAAGGCGCGCACGACGCCTGGTGGCTCGTCTACGGCAAAATTGTCAGCAACGCGTCCGCCTACAATTACCAGATTGCCCGCTACCAGTGGTGTAGAAGTTTGCTGGTAGTAGCCATCTTTGACTTCGCCCATGCCCACTTTCAGGTCGACCGTGCCCATATTGCCGAACTCGGTGCAGGGCTGGCCGTTGTCGGCATTGATTGCAATCAGGCGGGCATCGGTGGTGGGTAAAAACAGGCGCCTCGCGCAGGTTACCGCGTTAGCCGGCTGGCTATCCGGCATTGTGCCGGCCGGTGTCGTGCCGTCGGTTGAGGAAGGATTTTGATCGCCGGCCGGTTGAGCAACTTCGGCACGGGCCTGGGCTACAGTACTGGCACTGGCGGTTGCATCGAAATAACCCAGACCGCGGCAGCGTTGCCAGTTAGGCGCGGTTGCCTTGGAATCATAACGCCATTTTTCCTTGCCAGTGTCCACATCCAGTGCCAGTACCTTGCTGTAGGGCGTGCATACGTATAGCGTGTCGCCAATCTGCAGCGGTGTGTTCTGGTCTTCGGCCCCCGATCCTGTACTCTCGGGAATATCGCCGGTATGGGCTGTCCAGGCTACTTGCAGCTTGTCGATATTATTCTTGTTGATCTGGTCCATGGCCACAAAGCGTGTTCCGCTAGTGGTGTTACCCCAGTGCTCCCAGTTTGTTGGCTGTTCATTGGGGTCGGCCTTGGTGACAGCGGCAATATGCTCGGCTTCGAGGACCGATTTCGGGAAGAAGAAAAGGGTGAACGTGGCAGCAATGCCGATGGCCAGTACAACCGAGGCCCAGCGCGTGACCCGGCAGGGCGCTCTGCCCTGGGCACGTCGCAATGCAGGCACGGCCAGGGTGACCAGAAAAGCCAGCACGGCAAAGGCAAAGACGCGAGCGACCAATGGCCAGAATTCCCAGCCGGCTTCCCATACTGCCCAAATGAGGGTGGCAATAAAGGCCAGGGCATAAAGCCAGGCGCCAAGCAGGCTGCGTTTCCAGATCAGGTAGCCTGACAGCAGCAGGGCCAGACCCATCAATACGTAATAAACGCTGCCACCGAGCACGGCGAGCCAGGCACCTGCGCCGGTCAGGAACAGGCCGATCAGAATAATGAGCCTGCCAGCAGTGTCAGGCCGGTGGCGGCAATGCCGGATATGGGTCTGCGTTCGTCCATTGTATTCCCCTTTTGAAACAGACAACTTTACAACGATGATTCTTCGGGCTCTGGTGCAGCGCATTGTGCAATAGTGCGCAAGCCGCTGGCAAATTGCAACGCCAGCGTGATTTATGCAGCCGGCGCAGTCATGCGGACCGGATCGACAAGGCTGGAGATATTCTAACGCTAAAATCGGTAACTTACTGTCATGCCTGCAGTCCAGTTTCTGCCAGGCGCAGGTTCATAATAACGTTTGTTGGCATCGTTTATGATGACTGATCCGGCATATCGCGCATTGAAGACGTTGTCTACGCGCGCAAATGCATTGACAGTCCAATGATCGCGTTGCCATGTGTAGCCGGTGTGCAGGCCGGTGACTATCGCCGAAGGGGCCGATTCGCTGTTCTGGTCGTTTACGTATATTTTACCCAGATAGTCGACATCGACACCGCCGTTCCAGCCCTGTTCGGCTCCCACGCCAGGGAGGCCGTTGCCGAATTGCGGGCGATACCGGGAATCAAGTTGCCGGCGGGCACTTGCGGGTTGGCACCGGAGCACGGGCCGGAACAAAAGCTGTCGCGGTAGCGGGCATGCAGATAAGTATAGGAAAGGTGAGCGCGCAGATTGCGGTAAAGTCGTGCGTCCCAGGCCAGTTCGACCCCATCGCGCAGCGTCCGGCCCGCATTTTGATAGGTAGTGCGTCCGCCCGAGGCGCCGGCGCTTACGATTTCGTCCTTGGTGTAGGTGCGAAATACGGCGGCGGTCAGCTGGCCATAGCCGACATTGGCCTTGATTCCGGCTTCCAGCGTGGTATTGACCGACGGCTTCAGACCGAAGTTCAGGCCCGGTTCGTTGTCGGCACGATAGGACAACTCATTGAAGGTCGGTGTTTCAAAGCCGCGACCGGCCGTGATATACAGAGACAAGTCAGGCGTGGCCTGGTAGTTCAGCGCAATGACGGGCAACAGCTTGCTGTAATTGGCGGTGCCGCTGTCGTCGGCATTGCCATTCGTAATATAGCGGTCTGAGGACTTGAAGTGAACGTTGCTGTAGCGCAGGCCGGCATCCAGCGTCCAGCTTTCGGCAAAGTTCCACGATGCCTGCACGTAGGGATCAAGGTTCCAGACATTGTTGATTTCGTCGCGACGCAGGTTTCCCTGCACGCCAAGCTGGTTGCCTATGAAGTTTTCATAGCCCTTGCGCGCTTCGCGCATCGTATCCCAGGCCAGGCCCGCCACCAGAGTAAGTGGCCTGTCGGCCAGGGAGACACGCGAGGTGAGTCGAATATCTGCACCCCCGTATTGCCTTTTGAGCCAGATGACACCGCCCGAATGTGAGGGCGCGCGTTGCGGGCCAATCGGAATGGACAGAAACTGTCTGGTTTCCCGCTGACCATAGTAGCCCATGACGCGCAGATCGGTCCGCTCGGACAACGGCTGTTCATAGACCAGGCCGCCCTGGGTCTGCTTGGTGGTTTTGCGTACATTGTAGGTTTGGGCATTGGGCGACGAGGATCGTGGATCGCTCTCGAATTCCTCCCGCGTCAGCCCTGCGGGTCCTGCGCCGAAACATCGACATGATTGAGCAGCAGGCTAAGATGGCCGGTATCGCCCACGCGCAGGCCGAGTTTGGCATTGACCTGGTTTTTTTCTGCCTGCTGTGCTCGCGATAGCCGTCTGTACGGAAATGATTGGTGCTCAGCAGATAGTCTATGGCGCCGGCGCCGGCGCCTTCGCCGCGAGAGCCTGATGCTTTCATGCCATAACGCTGTTGCCCGTTGCTGCCGGCAGCAAAAGACGGGGTCAGGGTAAGCGGCCCTTCACCTGTCTCGGTTTCAGTCAGCAGTACCCCGCCCGATGAGTTGCCGTGCAGCGTGGAAAATGGCCCGCGCAGGACCTCTGCCGATTCTATGGACGACAGATCAATGTTGGAAGTCTGGCCTTGTCCGTCCGGCATGGTTGCCGGAATGCCGTCCACATACAGGCGGATGCCGCGTACGCCAAAAGCCGAGCGGGCGCCGAAACCGCGAATGCCCACCTGCAGATCCTGGGCATAGTTCTGGCGATTGCGTACGGTCAGACCCGGAATGCCGCGCAAGCCTTCGGACAGATTGACCTGCATCTGGTTCGCACGGATTTGCGCACCATCTATGACGCTGACCGATGCTGGTATGTCGCTTGCCGGGCGGTCCATGCGGGTGCTGGTGGCCACAATGGGAGAGAGCTGGGTAACGGGTGTCTCTGGTGTGACGGTGGTAGCGGCCGGTACAGGCTGTTGCCCGGCAGTGACGGTCGCTTGCGCTGCGGTCAATGGCTGGGCAAGCGCCGTGCAGGCAAACAGGGAAAAAAGGCAGCCGGACACAACAGCGGGCGTAAAAGTAGGCGAACTCATGGACAAACTCATGCAGATTAAATGGTCAGAATACAGGCCAGGCGACGCGCTTCATGCTTCATCTTGCTTGCGGTGCGTACCTGCCAGCATAAGAGCGATATGTCTGTTAAAGGCCATGTGATGTCCGTTTTTGAAGCGAACTTAAATCTTGTTACGTTCTATGATAACCCGTCAATACACATACAGGATCAAACATGAATCAAATACTTGCTCTCATTGATGTTCAGGAATCCTTTCGTCACCGTCCCTACTGGAACGAGAGCCGCGCTGCATTGTTTCTGGCCCAAGCCAACGCGTTGATTGCCCATTGCGATGCGCAACACGTGCCCATTGTGCGGGTCTACCATTGCGAAACGGCAGCAGACAGCCCGTTCAACGAGGCCAGCGGCCATGTCCGTCCATTGCAGGGATTAATGGACTTTGAACCCGCACTGGTGGTAAAAAAGCAGAAACACAGCGCGCTGGTCGGGACGCCATTACTTTGCTGGTTACGCGATCGGGGCATCACGAATGTAATGATTGCCGGAATCCGTACCGAGCAGTGTTGCGAAACCACCACGCGCCACCTGTCTGACGAGGGCTTTTCAGTGACCTTTGTGACCGATGCGACGCTGACATTCGATATGACATCACCTGATGGAGTACCCATGAGTGCCGACGAAATTCATCGCCGGACCGAGACGGTCCTGCACCAGCGCTTTGCCAGCATTGCTCATGTGCGCGATCTGGTCGGGGACACTTGCCGGGACACGGCAGCAACATGATCTCTGTCTGTTTCCTGCTTCTGCCTGGTACGCTGATCATGGATGTGGCCGGTCCGGCCGAAGTGTTCCGTCTGGCCAACCAGCACCTTGAGGCAACGGGAAAGCCCGCGCAGTTTGCGCTTCAGTTTATTTCGCCCGAACATACGATCACATCCTCGGTGGGGCTGTCGTTTCATGACATCGCACCGCTGCCGGATTTGCGTCAGTTGCGTAAAAGTGGTCCGGTCTGGCTGGTGCTCTCCGGTCGCAGCGGGCCAACGGCGAGCATCATCCATCATGATCCGGTCTGGCTCAAAGCACGCGCATGGCTGACCAGGTATGTCGAATTATTCAAGGTGCGTGCCGATTCCGGCTGTGCGCTACTGACGATCTGCGCGGGCGCGTTGCTGCTTGCCGATGCGGGGCTGGCGTCAGGCAGAACATTGACGACACATCACGATTTTTTGGATGAGCTGGCGCGTCTTGCGCCGCAGGCGCAGGTTATGCGCAACCGGCTGTATGTGGACGATGGTAATCTGCTCTCCAGCGCCGGGATTACGGCCGGTATTGATCTGGCCTTGCATTGTGTTTCCGTGGTTGCAGGCGAGGGGATAGCCAGTGCAACGGCGCAATCGATGCGCGTTACCCGGCGGCGGCACCGGCAGGAACCGGAAATCTCTCCGTTACTGCAATACCGCCATCACCAACACCAGGCGTTGCTTCGCGTTCAGGATGCCATAGAGGCGGACCCTGCTGCGCCTTGGGACAGTCTCAGGCTTGCAACCATTGCCCATGTCAGTCCGCGTCAGTTATTGAGAATTTTCAGGCAGCAATTGGGGGTGTCGGTGCGAGACTATATCGAAGAGGTACGCCTGTATACACTGGCGCAAATCAGCGACATTGAGCGCCGGATGCGCATGGTCTGCGACTGGCCGGATTTTCCGGCACGCAGCAGTTGCGGCGCGCGCAGGCGCGGCAGGCAAAACGGGCTCCAATCAGTATGATGAAAAGGAACACTCAAGGGAGCGTTCGGCCGGAACAATAACGGTGCGCCAGTCGTTTTCAATCGTGCAGGCAACGTCATAGAACGTGTTCGAGTGGATCTGCATCTGCATATCGGTACTGAGTATAAAATATTCAATCATTCATTTTTCCGAATTTCAGTTCGTCTATATTGAAAGACAAAAGCCTGGCATTATGCCGCTGCCTGTTGTCTGCACAGAGTCAGTGCTGAATCGGCCCGGGGCAATGCCAATCCACTATAAAATACCTTCATCGAATCAAGAGGTGGATTGTGCCAAGAAAAGCGTCAACATTATCGGTCGCCGACGAGAATCCGTCGCTGGGTGGCGTTGCAGCGGTGGATCGCGCCCTGTCGCTGCTGACTGTGTTTCGCAAGAACGACGGATATCTATCGCTGGTAGAGCTGGCAGACCGCACGCGCATGTACAAGAGCACCATCCTGCGGTTGCTGGCCTCGTTGGAACACTACGGCATGGTGCATAAGTCTGATGACGGACGCTATGGCCTGGGCGAAGGCGTTGTGCGGCTGTATGGCGTATACAATTCGGCGTTTTCGCAGGCCGATGTCATTATCCCGGTACTGCGCGCACTGGTGGAAAAAACCCAGGAAAGCGCCTCGTATCATGTCATCAGCGGCAATAGTCGGTTGTGCCTGCACCGGGTCAATTCGCCCTTGCCGATTAGCTACCGAACCCGAGAAGGCGATGTGTTGCCGCTGGATAAAGGGTCTGGCGCGCGCGTGCTGCAGGCCTTTACCGGTGCCAAAGGCAAACTGTATGACCAGATCCGGCGCGATGGCGTCATCGTGCTGGACGGTGATCGCATGCCCGATCTGGCGGGCGTTTCTGCTGCTGTGTTTAATGAGCATCACGAATTTGCAGGGGCATTGACGCTGACCATGCCTTCGTCTCGCCTGCAGCCTTCTTTCAGGGAAGACGTGCTCGAAGCGGCCATGACATTAAGCAAGAAATTGGGCTATAGCAAAGACTGACTTTTTCATGACAAACGCCATGCTATAGCAGGCGCATTACTCCACGCAAATCGGCCCACAGCGGCCGATTTTGTTTTGCGTCTCGGCTCTATTCTGTATCTGACACTTATGCCGCGAGCCAATCACATTTGCGATTGCGTGTTGACGCGCACGATATTTTTGTTCTAATATTCTATTTAACAGAATATTATTCTATAAGATAGAACAAAGGAGAAAGCATGAACCAGACAGCTCCCGAACGGGTGTTGATCAGTGAAGTGGGGATGCGCGATGGGCTGCAGAGCGTCAAGAGCATCATGCCGTCCGAATACAAATTCAGACTGATCGATGCGCTTTACAAAGCGGGCGTTCGGGAAATTGAAGTGTGTTCGTTCGTGCCTGCAAAATTGCTGCCGCAAATGGCCGATGCACCCGAGGTCGTGCGGTATGCACTTCGTTACGCCGATCTGACGGTCATGGCATTGGTGCCGAACCTGCGGGGCGCCGCAATGCATTGGAGGCGGGTGCGCATAAGCTGACGCTGCCGGTGTCTGCCAGCGAGGCGCATTCACTGGCCAATGTGAGAAAAACGCGGCAGCAAATGGTGCAGGAAGTGCGCGAGATCGTGGCGCTGCGCAACGAGATTGCACCCAGCGTGAAAATAGAGGCAGGCATCTCCACTGCATTCGGTTGCACGATCCAGGGAACAGTGAGTGAAGACGAAGTGGTCAGGCTCTCGTCCCAATTGGTGGCTGCCGGCGCCGATGAAACAGGGCTGTCCGATACCACCGGGTATGCGAATCCGGCCCAGGTGCGACGGCTTTTCCGGCGTGTCTTTGCAGAAATAGGCGACAAATGTGGCGCGGCCCATATGCACAATACGCGCGGGCTGGGCATGGCCAACAATCTGGCTGCCTACGATGCCGGCGTGCGCACGTTCGATGCGTCGCTGGGCGGACTCGGCGGCTGTCCGTATGCGCCTGGTGCTTCCGGCAATGTGGTGACCGAAGACCTGGTGTTCATGTTTGAGGCCATGGGCATTGATACCGGGATCAATATTGCAAAACTGATTGACGCCCGGGAGCCGCTGAAGGCCGGCGTGCCGCAAGAAGCCCTGTATGGCATGGTGGCCGAAGCCGGCGTGCCTTTAACCTTTCAACAACAAGTGTGATATGACAGAACAAACATTGCCCTATGCGGGGCTGAAAGTCATTGAGTTTACGCACATGGTAATGGGGCCCACGTGTGGCCTGATCCTGGCAGACCTGGGTGCCGATGTCATCAAGATTGAACCGCTCAAGGGAGATAACACCCGTCATCTGCTGGGTTCGGGGGCTGGTTTTTTTTCGGCGTTCAATCGCAATAAAAAAAGCCTGGCTGTGGACCTGAAATCCGAGCAGGGGCTGGCATTGGTCAAGGACCTGATCGGCTCAGCCGATGTGGTAAGCGAAAATTTCAAACCCGGCACCATGAAAAAACTGGGGCTCGATTATGCGTCCCTGTCAGAACGGAACCCGGGCCTGGTGTATGTCAGCCACAAGGGGTTTCTTCCCGGGCCCTATGAACATCGTACTGCACTGGATGAAGTGGTGCAGATGATGGGCGGGTTGGCCTATATGACCGGCAGAAAGGGCGACCCGATACGTGCGGGCACCAGCGTCAATGACATTATGGGCGGCATGTTCGGCGCCATTGGCGTGATGGCTGCGCTCAAGGCACGTGAACAGACAGGCAAGGGACAGCAGGTGCAAAGTGCCCTGTTCGAAAATAATATTTTTCTGGTCGCCCAGCACATGATGCAGTACGTGGTCACCGGCAAGGCCGCCGATCCGATGCCAAGCCGCATTTCGGCCTGGGCCATTTATGACGTCTTCAATGTCAAGGACGGTGAGCAGATATTTCTGGCAGTGGTCAGTGATACGCAATGGCGGATTTTCTGTGACGCCTTCGGGTTGCCCGAGCTGCTGAACAACCCGGATCTGGAAACCAATAACCAGCGCGTGCAGGCGCGCTCCTGGCTGTTGCCCCTGCTGCAGGAACGCATGGCAGCGTATTCAAAGAAAGAGCTTGCCGATCTGTTTGAGGCCAATGCACTACCGTTCGCACCCATTGCGCGGCCCGAAGAACTGTTGCAGGACGCGCATCTTCTGGAGACTGGCGGACTGGCGCCCATGCAGATGCCGGACGGTCGGCAAACCAACGTACCGCTGCTGCCCATTTGCATGGATGGCCAGCGCCTGGGCGTGCGCCTGAATCCACCACGGCTTGGCGAACATACGCTGAGTATTTTGCAAAGCGCCGGGTTGAGCGACGCGCAAATTAATACCTTGCTGGAAAACAATGTTATTGCCACGCAATAAGGAGACAATCATGAAAAAAATAACGGTCGCATTTGCTACGTCGCTGTTAACCCCTGTTTTATTGATTTCTATGGCGCACGCGCAAGGGCGCTACCCGCAACGCGCCTTGCTGGTTACCGAGTCCGCCACAGGCACCGTGCTGCACGCTGCGGTTGGTGCTGCACAAGATAATTTTCAACAACCCGAACAATAAGGTAACGGAGACAACGATGTTCAACAAAACAATGATGACCGGATTGACCGGCGGTATGCTGCTGGCTGCAATCTTGACCACTGGCCATGTGCATGCACAGGACTGGCCGCAGCGACCGGTGCGCATGGTCGTACCATATACGCCTGGCGGCGGCACCGACAGCATCACCCGGCTTATTGCCGAGAAGATCAGCCAGACGGATAAGGATATCCAGTTTGTAATTGAGAACAAACCGGGTGCAGGCGGCAATATCGGCATGACCCAGGTGGCCCGCGCCAAACCCGACGGATTGACGCTGGGCATGGGGCAGACCTCGAATCTGGCCATTAATCCGGTGATCATGCAGGATATGAAGTTCGACGCCAGCAAAGATTTTACGCCGATCGCGGTGGTGGCCGAATTGCCAACCGTATTGGTGGTTCGGGCAGACTCGCCTTATCAATCGCTGGCCGATGTGGTTTCTGCCGCCAAAGCCAAGCCCGGGCAGCTTAAGCAAGCGCTTGCCACCCTGGGTACTGTAGGCCATCTGGCCGGCGAAATGTTGTCGTACAAGGCCGGTATCAAGGTGCTGAATGTGCCTTACAAAGGCGCGTCGCCGGCGCTGACCGAACTGATTGGCGGTCAGACCGATTATATGTTTGCGACACCGGTGTCGGTGATCAAGCTGATCGAAGACAACAGTCTGCGTGCGCTGGCGGTTACGTCCGGCAAACGTATCGCTGCCATGCCAACGGTTCCTACCGTTGCAGAACAAGGTTATGAGGGCTTCAATGCGGTTGACTGGAAATTGATTGTCGGGCCGGCAGGCTTGCCCGCAGCAGCAGTTGACCGGCTGAGCAAGGCCTTTGTTGTTGTCAGCAAGGATCCGGAATTTATCAAGCGGATGGAAGCGGACGGCAACACGGTTGTAGGAGGTTCTGCGGCCGATGCCAAGGCATATCTGGCCAAAGAACAGGTGGAATGGCGGACCTTGCTCAAGGCGATGCAATTTCAACTGAAATAAGTCTGTTTTCGCAGATTCGGCGCAATTCGCATCTCCAATGCTGGTCTGGCTCGCATGTTCACATTTCGGCCAGTCTGCAACGGCGGGTGCAGAGGCTGCGATCCAGGCCTTGCTATATCCGTGGATATGGTATGCTTGACTTGCCCCAAGTGCTTATGTTGTCTGACAGCCTTGCGGTTTTCCTGCCAAGCTACTACACGCCCCTCTCTTTCCTCTTCATAGCCGTATTCTATTTCAGCAGATGACAGAAAGGTACGATGCCTGTGTACAGGTGTCAAACTGTCAGAACTGCAATCGAGTGGGTTCCTTAGACTGTTTTCTGCTCGGACGCACCTAGGAACTGCTATGAAGTACTCACGAAATTTTCAATCCACCTTTCTGCATCCCCGCTATTGGCTGACCTGGTTTGGCCTGGGCGTGCTGTTTCTGCTGGTTCAGTTGCCATATCCCATTTTGCATCGGCTGGGTATCTGGATGGGACGCTGTTCCATGCGCTTTCTTAAACGCCGGGTCGGCATTACACGTCGCAATCTGGAGTTATGTTTTCCCACTATGGATCAGGCGTTACGCGAGCAGAGAGTACGGGCCAATTTTGAGTCGCTGGGCATGGGTTTGATGGAAACCGGGATGGCTTGGTTTTGGTCCGACGAGCGGGTGAAACGCTGGTTTGATGTTTCCGGACTGGATCACTTGAAGCAGGCGCAACAGGATGGACGCGGTGCGCTGATGATTGGTGTGCATCTGATGCCGCTGGAGCTTGGCGGCCGTGCAATGGGGCTGTGCCAGCCGATGATGGCAACTTATCGACCACATAATAACAAGGCAATGGAATGGGCACAGACCAAGGGTCGCATGCGCTCCAATAAGGCGATGCTGGACCGCAAGGATTTGCGTGGTCTGGTGCGCGCACTTAAGCAGGGCGAGGCCGTGTGGCTGGCCCCCGATCAGGATTATGGCCGCAGCGGCAGTGTCTTTGCTCCGCTGTTTGCGGTTGCGCAAGTGGCCACCACCAGCGCCCCTTATATGCTGGCGCGGCTCGCTAAACCGGCGCTGGTGCCGGTGGTGTTGATCCGCCGTCCGAACGCGGGTGGTTATGATCTGCTGATTCAGCCCGAACTCAAAAATTATCCCATGGACGATGAAATTGCCGCTGCCGCTTACATAAACAAAGTTGTGGAAAAAGAAATCATGCGCGCCCCGGACCAATATATGTGGCTGCATCGTCGTTTCAAAACCCGACCGGTCGGCGCTCCGTCACTGTATTGACTGGCGGCGTTGAGCGCCAACGCGTCGTCTCGATTACAGTTGCCATGCTCGCTTGTGATATTCTCGTGTCAGTAGTTCATCACGAATGAACGGGTTGAGTGGAGATAGCAATATGGCAACTGCGATTTTACTAAGCGCGTATGGCGGGCCTCAGGCGCTGAAGATTGAACATGTCGATGTGGCCGCACCGGGCCCGGGGAGAACTGCGCATCCGGCAGACGGCAATCGGCGTCAACTTTCACGATGTGTATGTTCGCAGCGGTCTGTACAAAACCCTGACATTGCCCGGAATTCCCGGGATTGAGGCTGCAGGCGTGGTAGAGGCTATCGGGCCGCAGGTGACCGGCTTCTCGACAGGCGATTCGATTGCCTATATTACGAATCAATATGGTGCCTACGCGTCGGAGCGGATTCTGCCAGCCAGGCTGGCCATTCGCCTGCCGGATGCCGTTGACCAGGATCTGGCGGCATCGGTGCTGCTCAAGGGCCTGACGGCCCACATGCTGTTGCGGCAGGTCCATCAAGTACAGTCGGGCGACACCATTCTAGTACATGCTGCCAGCGGTGGCGTAGGGCAGCTGCTTTGCCAGTGGGCCAGTTATCTGGGCGCTACGGTAATAGGAACGGTTGGCAGCGAAGAAAAAGCCGAGCAGGCGCGCGCCTTGGGTTGCGCGCACACTATTTTGTATCGCGAGGAAAATTTCGTGGAGCGGGTGCGTCAGATCACCAACAATCAGGGGGTCAATGTTGTCTATGACTCTGTTGGCAAGGACACGTTCCTGGGCTCACTGGCCGCGCTGGCCCGACTGGGCCATCTGGTTAATTTCGGACAATCTTCGGGCAGCATCGACCCGATTGAGGTGTCCATCCTCGCACCCAAATCCAATAGTCTGACCCGACCGGGAGTGTTTCACTATACCGCCGAGCGCGCGATGCTCGAATCCATGGCCAGCGAACTGTTTGCTTTGATCGAGCGGGGCGTGCTTGCAGTGCGAACCGGACAGGTCTATCCGCTGGCCGAAGCTGCGCATGCGCACCAGCGCTGGAGTCCAGATCACGAATGGGAACGTTGCTGCTCAAGCCCTGATGGGAAGTGTGAAATCTGCCGGCAGGGCGAGCGGATATCGGGCATTGTTCGTCGGTCGAGCGCCAGTTCTCTTGACTTGTTCCCTGAGCAGAAGTGACCCTGTGCAAAAAGAGCGATTGACCATTTACGACTTCTGTTGATGCTATTGATGATGTAAAATAACATCATATTTGATGTATCAAGTCATTATTGATGCGATAGGATTATGGGGAGACCATCATGCGAACCACTGTCACCATTGATGAGGTTTTATACGCGCAGGCATTGGAACTTGCCGGTCCTGGGATAGTGAGTGCTTCCGATCTATGCCGGGAGGCGATGAAAACCTATGTGCGCGTCCAGGCCGGGCGGCGGCTTGCTGCATTGGGCGGACAGGCGCCAGATATGAAGGACATACCGCGCCGCAGGGATGACGCCGGATCACTATGAGTGTGCTTGTCGACACCTCGGTGTGGGTAGATCACTTCAAAGTGCGGAATGATGCATTGGTCCAGTTGCTTGAGACCGATCGAGTATTGGGCCATCCCATGATCCAGATTGAACTGGCCTGTGGAACGCCGCCCGCGCCGCGCCTGCAAACACTGAATAACATAGGGCTCTTGCAACCCTGTAGCCAGGCGGGCTTGCGGGAAGTTGCGGATTTTATTGAACGTGAACGGCTTTATGGCCCGGGGTGCGGCCTGGTAGATATGGTTCTTCTTGCCTCTACACTTATTACGCCGGGCGCGCAATTGTGGACGCTGGACAAGCGCCTTCGCGCGATGGCAGACCGTTTCAGGATCGCTTTTCAGGCGTCGGGGTATTAAAATCTGCGGCAGGACAATCCTGCATTTTTGCATTTCGTATTTGCAATCAAGGCTTCCTTTCTTCGAATATTGCATCTATAAAGAGTAGCGCATGTGGATTCAGAAAGAATTTCAATTGAAAGCACGTCCCAGAGGATTTCATCTGGTGACCGATGAGATTGTGCGTCAGGTGCCGGAGTTGTCCGGTCTGCGTGTGGGCATCATGAATGTGTTTCTTAAACATACGTCAGCATCGCTGACCATCAATGAAAACGCCGATTCCTCTGTACGGGTGGATTTCGAAAATTATTTCAATCGACTTGTGCCGGAAGATGAGTCGTATTACACGCATACTTATGAAGCAGTGATGATCTGCCGGCACATTTCAAAAGTAGTATCCTGGGCTGCACGCTGATGGTACCCATTACTAACGGTGCGCTTAATCTTGGCACCTGGCAGGGCATTTATTTGTGCGAGCATCGCAACCACGGCGGGCCACGAACCGTTGTGGTCACAGTGCAGGGTGAGGCGGGCAATTAGTCTATTGATGGTGCTGTGCGCCGGGTTCCGCTGCCAAAGGTTGCAAGCAGTCCTGTAAGGAACAGCCAGGACAGTAGCAATGTAAGTGCTGTCGCGCTGCGTCACAATAAACGGCTGCATCTTTATATGCAGCCGTTTTACCTTTGCTCCGGCACGGCGGGAGCTAGTTGGCTTTCAGTTTCAGGTTGTTGACCAGCTCTGCATAACGGCCGGTGTCATCGGCAATGCGCGTGCCCATTTGTGCTGGGGTATCCCCAATGGTTTCAGCGCCGATTTTGGCCATGTCTTTTTTGAAGCCGTCCGACTGAATAATTTGTACCAGATTTTTGTTCAGGTACGACACCGTTTGTTCGGGTGTTGCTTTGGGCGCAAGAATGCCGAACCAGGTACCGGCATCAAAGCCCTTGAGGCCCGCTTCATCAAGTGTGGGGACATTGGGCAATGCCGGGGAACGAGTGCCTGTGGTGACGGCAAGTGCCGTGAGTTTTTTCTCGTTGATGTACGGTAACACGGTTGTGATCGTGTCAAATGACATATCCACTTGCCCACCCAGCAGATCTGTCGTCAGCGGGCCGCTACCCTTATAGGCACGTGCAGCAACTTGGTCTTTGACATAAGCTGTACGCGCTCGCCAATCAAATGCTGGCCGGTGCCCACGCCGTTGGAACCAAAACTCAGTTTGCCCGGCTCTCGCCTGGCCAGCTCGACCAGGTCTGCGACTGATTTTACGCCCACCTTATTATTGACGACCAGTACATTAGGCACCATGGCCACAGTCGTGACAGGCGTAAAGTCCTTCTGAAAATCGTAACGCAGAGAAGAGTAGAACGTAGTGGCAATGGTGTGGTGGACCGCGCCCATCAGCAAGGTGTAGCCATCCGGCTTGGCCCGGGCCACATATTCTGCGCCAATGGTGGCGCCGGCGCCGGGTTTGTTTTCGATAATCACGGGCTGGCCGATTTTTTCCGCAAGCTTCTGGCCCAGTGCGCGTGCCAACACATCTGTGGTGCCGCCCGCAGGGAAAGGGACCACCAGCTTGACCGGCTGCGCCGGATAGGCCTGCGCCAGGGCTGTAGCGTGCATGGCCGTCAGCGTTGCACCGGTCAACAGGCTCAACGCCAGCAAGCCGGTTTTGCGCAGCAATGTGCGGGGTTGTTCGATTGTTTGTGTAAATAGCATGTCTTCCTCCACCGTCGGCGTTACGCCGCTTTCTGTGCTTTGCCAAGGTTGCGGATGTGAGTACAAACTGCATCCGTTACCTGCGCCGTTGTCGCTGTGCCACCCAGGTCGCCGGTATGCAGCGAGGCATTGGCCGTGATTTTTTCGATTGCCTGCATCAGTACGCCTGCGGCATGCTCTTCTCCCAGATGCGACAGCAGCATCACGGCGCACCAGAATGTGCCTATCGGATTGGCCAGCCCTTTGCCCATGATGTCGAAAGCGGAGCCGTGAATGGGTTCGAACATGGAGGGATAGCGGCGTTCCGGATCAATATTGCCGGTAGGCGCAATGCCCAGGCTGCCGGCCAGCGCCGCAGCCAGATCGCTGAGTATGTCGGCGTGCAGATTGGTCGCCACGATGGTGTCCAGTGTGGCAGGTTTGTTGACCATCCTGGCTGTGGCTGCGTCCACCAGTTCCTTGTCCCAGGTCACGTCTGGAAATTCCCTGGCAATTTCAACTGCAATTTCATCCCACATCACCATGGCATGGCGTTGTGCATTGGATTTGGTAATCACGGTCAGCAGTTTGCGGGGGCGTGATTGCGCCAGTGCAAAGGCATAGCGCATGATACGTTCGACGCCGGCACGGGTCATCATGGACACATCGGTTGCCGCTTCCAGCGGCTGGCCTGGTGGACCCGGCCACCGACCCCCGAATATTCGCCTTCACTGTTTTCACGCACGATGACCCAATCCAGGTCGTCGGGTTGGCAGCGCTTCAGCGGGGCGTCGATGCCCGGCAGAATACGAGTCGGGCGCACGTTGGCATACTGGTCAAGCCCCTGGCATATTTTCAGGCGCAGACCCCACAAGGTAATATGATCGGCAATATCCGGGTCGCCAGCCGAACCGAACAGAATCGCATCTTTGTCATAGAGGGCATCCAGGCCGTCAGCGGGCATCATGACGCCGTGCTGCCGATAATAATCGCCGCCCCAGTCAAATGCCGTGAACTCGAATGAAAACTGCTTCAGGGTGTCTGCCAGTGCCTGCAGCACGGTCTGGCCCGCGGGAATAACTTCTTTGCCGATACCATCACCGGGTATGCATGCGATTTTGTACGATTTCATCATTCATTATCCTGATTTAGAGAACCTGCGCTTATTCTAGAAATATTCGTCGGTGCTAAAATGCGAAAAAATTCACAGGATTTGTGCCTGAAAGTTGAAAATGGATGAAAAAAGACCCTCGTCATTCCGCCGATCTGTATTTTTTTGATGCGCTTGTTTCTGCCGGCAGCCTGTCTGCCGTTGCACTGCGCCTGGACGTTACGCCGTCGGCAGCCAGCAAGCGGTTGATTCAGCTGGAAAAGCGCCTGGGTATGACCCTGGTCAATCGCAGCACGCGCCGCATGAGTCCGACCGCAGAAGGCCTGGTGTACCTGGAACATGCGCGAAGTATTCTGGCGCAGATCGAATCGCTGGATCGGGAGATGTTCAGGTTCAAGTCCGAGCCCGAAGGATTGATCCGATTGAATGCAACGCTGGGGTTTGGCAGAAGTTATATCCAGCCGCTGGTTTCGCGGTTTATAAAAAAGTATCCGTCCATCACGATCCAGCTGTTTTTAACGCCTTATCCGCCTGCTTTGAGCGAGGATGCGTTCGATCTGTCCATTCAGTTTGGCAAACCACCCCATCAGAAACTCAAAACCCGACTGCTTGCCCAAAACCGGCGCCTGCTGGTGGCCTCTGCCGCCTATCTGGCGCGGGCCGGCAAACCTGCGCTGCCACAGGATCTGCTCAAGCACAACTGTATTGTGATCAAGCAGGATGAGCTACCCTATTCAGAGTGGATATTGAGCAATGGCCAAAGCACCGAGAAAGTGCCCGTAGCCGGCAATTTGATCACCAATGACGGCTATGTGGGGGTGCAGTGGGCCCTGGATGGGCACGGGATTGTAATGCGCGCCGAATGGGACGTTGCCCGGTATATGCGCAGCGGGCGCCTGGTGCAGGTGCTGGCCGATTACACTACGCCCAATGCCGACATATATGCGGTGTACCGGGAGCAGCCGCACACCACGGCACGAATGAATCTGCTATTGGACTATCTGTCGCGCAGTTTTGATAACTTGAATCCCGGGTCTAATATTACGGTCAATGCCGGTTGGTAGGCCCGGTCACGCAGACGATTATTAATATTTTCTTTTGAAATCAGCGGGTTGTCGCTAGCATGTTGCGGGTGAAGATTAGTGGTTGAATTTCGTCTGT
The DNA here is from genome assembly GCF_000219915.2 of Advenella kashmirensis WT001. Classification (NCBI taxonomy): domain Bacteria; kingdom Pseudomonadati; phylum Pseudomonadota; class Betaproteobacteria; order Burkholderiales; family Alcaligenaceae; genus Advenella; species Advenella kashmirensis. The sequence continues at coordinate 263,590 of NC_017964.1, forward strand.
ATTATCCATTAAAGTAATGGCACGCTCGCACGGACAGGCAGACAGTAGACCCTGGAGCGGCTGAGCGGCAAAGACGCCGACCAATTACGGTTACGATAGCGTACGCGCCGCCGGCACTTAGCGACAGTCTGATGTTCAGACAGGATCGCCCAATAGCATAGCCGGGCAGTTTACGTTCTGCTTCATATTGTTGCTCAACCACAAGGGCATTGACCATGACACTTTTTTTTGCGTTTTTGCATCACGTTCTGGCTTTCGTGCTGGTTGCCACGCTGGCCATCGAGCTGGTGCTGGTCAAAGACCGTATCAGTATCGAACGTGCCCGCCGTATTTTGCGTGCCGATGCCATTTATGGCGCGTCGGCCATGCTGCTGCTGGTTGTGGGCTTTTTGCGCGTCATTTTTTTTGAAAAAGGTGCAGCCTACTATTTCCATAGCATTCCCTTTATTGCCAAACTGCTGTTGTTTGTCGCAGTCGGCGTGTTGTCCATTTATCCGACCATGACTTTTCTGTCGTGGCGCAAAAGCCTGAATCGTGGTCGCGAACCGGTGCTGGACCCGGCGGTGATCAAGCGGATTCGCAAGCTGATTCATTATGAACTGGTCTGCCTGGTGCTGATTGTGCTGGCGGCTGCATGATGGCGCGTGGCATAGGCTCCTGGGGCTAGGAGAAAGAACCGTGTCCGCTACCGTGCCTCGCGTGATGCAGCTCTTTGTGTACGGAACGCTGAAAACCGGCTGCTGTAATTACGAACGTCATTGCTCCATGGCCGTACACAAGCAAAAAGCCTGGCTCTGGGGCCGGATTTACCATCTTGACCGCGATGAGGGCTACCCCATGGTGGAAATCACCCCTCAAGCCATTCTGGCACGGGGCACTGACCGGCCCGGGATGGACGCGTTGCTTGAGTGTGCACCAGGCTCGATGGCCAGGCCCGATGGCGATTGGGATCTGATTGAAGGCGAACTGATGCAATTTGATCGTCCGGAACGCGACGTGCCGCTGATAGATCTGCTGGAAGAATTTCGCACAGATGGGCAGGGGTTGTATGAGCGGGTACTGACCACTGTGAACACTGATGCCGGACCACAAACGGCATGGACGTATATCAGGGAGCGTGAACACGATGGCCGCCGCCTGTATCCGGATGCAACCGGGACGGTGTGCTGGCGTCCGGTTGGCTTTATTTCCTGAAGACAGCGTAGCTCCAGGAAATGTCGTTGCGGCCCAGCGTGTCGTTTTTATAGCTTTTCTGATAAAGCAGTTGCAACCCGCATGTGTGTGCAAGCGCGATGGTTTCTTCGTCCGGAATGTCGAACATGTGGCGCTCTGCCGGGACGGGGCCATGGCGCAAAGACATCGACATAATACCGTTGCGTCCCAACAGCGCGGCGCAATGCTGCATGGCAGGCAGCCGCTCCTCTTCCCGCAGATGCATCCACACTGCGGTCAGCAGGATCAGGTCGTAGCGCTTTGCACTGGCGCGCACCAGGGCCAGTTCCGGCAGGCTGTCGGCGATCCAGTTGATGTTGGCATCGGCGTGATGCAGGTCACCTTGTTCCCGCATGGCTGCGGTAGGTTCGACGGCATCGACCTGGTAGCCCAGCGCCGCCAGTGCAGCTGCGTCCCGTCCGGTACCTGCGCCGATATCCAGCACTTTTGCCGGTGCCCCGGGGTAAAAGCCACGTACCGGGTTATGCACTTTTTCGAAGGTGACGCTTTCGTAGTCAGCGGCAAACCGTTGTGCCTTTTCTGCATAGCCCTTGCTGCCTGCGATTTCGACCATGTTGTTATGCCCATTCATGTATTGTGGATTAAGACAAGTGTATCGGATTGGGAAATTAAAATAGGGTTTTGTTTCATTCGCCCATATTTTTGCTCCACACTTCTTTTGCAGCAATTTCTTTTTTCCTGCCCGGAATTCTTTATACTTGTGCTGCTCTACATATTAAATTCTGCATATTTCAAATAGGTTATTGCGTGAATAACTCTCACAACAGTAGTGATGGTGGCGATATCGTCGTTTCCATCCAGGGGGTGGGTAAAACCTACAAAAGCGGTTTTACAGCCCTCAAAGGCGTCAATCTGGACATCCGCCGTGGTGAAATTCTTGCCCTGCTGGGGCCTAACGGCGCAGGCAAAACAACCCTGATCGGCATCGTGACCGGCCTGGTCAACGCGTCCGAAGGCAAGATTCTGGTTGATGGCGACGACGTGCAGCGCGATTATCGACGTGTGCGGCCAAAAATCGGCCTGGTTCCGCAGGAGCTTTTTACCGACTCGTTCGAGACAGTATGGGACACCGTTACATTCAGTCGCGGCCTGTTCGGCAAGCCGGCAAATCCGGCGCATATAGAGCGGGTGCTCAGGGCGTTATCCCTGTGGAACAAGAAGGATAGCAAGATTCTGAGCCTGTCCGGCGGCATGAAGCGACGCGTGCTGATCGCCAAGCGTTATCGCATGAACCCTCGATTTTGTTCCTGGATGAGCCGACGGCCGGCGTAGATGTGGAGCTGCGTCACGATATGTGGAATCTGGTACGCAAGCTGCGCGAGCAGGGCGTGACCGTGATCCTGACTACGCACTATATTGAAGAGGCCGAAGATATGGCCGACCGGATTGCCGTGATCAATAACGGTGAGATCATCCTGGTGCAGGACAAGGAACAACTGATGGGGCAACTGGGCAAGAAAGAGCTGCATCTGCAACTGACGCAGCCGCTGGATGCGCTGCCGCCAGCCATGTCTGCCCATCCGCTGACCTTGTCTGCAGACGGGCGCACGCTGGTCTACACCTATAACAAGGAATCGGAAGACAATACGGGTAAAAGCCTGTCCGAAATGTTGCGCCAGCTGGGCGACGTCGGCATTGAGCTCAAAGACCTGCAATCGCGAGAAAGCTCACTGGAAGATATTTTCGTGAGCCTGGTAAGGAAAGATTCATGAATCTGTACGGCGTAAAAGCAATTTACAAGTTTGAGATGGCGCGGGCGTTCCGCACGCTCATGCAAAGCATCGCATCGCCGGTGCTGTCCACGGCGCTGTACTTCATTGTGTTCGGCGCTGCTATCGGCTCGCGCATGGGCGACATTGACGGCGTATCCTATGGCGCATTTATTGTGCCCGGGTTGCTGATGATGGCCTTGTTGGGGCAGAGCGTCTCGAATGCGTCCTTTGGCATTTATATGCCCAAGTGGTCCGGCACGATCTATGAAATCATGTCGGCCCCGGTGTCCTATTTCGAGGTGATTCTGGGGTATGTGGGGGCGGCGGCAACCAAGACGCTGATATTGTCGGTGCTGATCCTGATCACGGCCCGCTTCTTTGTTGAATACGAGATTCAGCATCCGTTCTGGATGGTGCTGTTTCTGGTGTTGACGGCGATTACCTTCAGCATGTTCGGCTTCATTATCGGGCTGTGGGCCGATGGTTTCGAGAAACTGCAAATCATTCCGCTGATGGTTATCACGCCGCTGACCTTTCTGGGTGGCGCGTTTTATTCCATTCATATGCTGCCCGGCATCTGGTCCAAAGTGGCGCTGTTCAACCCGGTGGTCTATTTGATTAGCGGCTTTCGCTGGAGTTTTTATGGTGTGGCCGATGTGAACCATTACGTTAGCCTGTTCACCATCCTGTTTATTTTGCTGGTGTGTGCCCTGGTGGTCTCCTGGATGTTCCGTACCGGCTACAAGCTGCGGCCTTGATAGGTGCATAGAGCCGGCCAGATGCCGTGCGATGAAACCCCCAAAGGGGCGTCCGCGGCCTTTGATGTGCCCCAGTCGTGGCCGAAATACGCCACACCCGCACGATGGTCAGGGCACAGACGGCCCGTATGATCGCAGGGCCCGACTGGGACTAATGAGGGGTGCGGTGCCAGGCAGACCATCAGGTCTTGCATGTTCGGTGCTTGGCATCTAAGGGCTTAGGCCAGAGGTGCGCCGGTTGCGATTGCGTCCGTTCTGACGGCTTTTTCAGGCCTGAATAACGCTACTGGGCTCTTGCTTATCGGATTCGTCCGTATGGGCCGGCACATTTTCCTCTCTTTCCGTAGCGGTGCGTGACACCGGCTCGGCGAGTGGTGTGCTGGCCGCGGGGGTGGTCACGACCGTATCGCGCAGGCGGTTGCGTTTTGGTTTTTTCTCACGCACCACAGCCGGGGGCGTCCAGGTTACGATATGCAATGAGCCGTCCGCATGTTCCACCAGCGCGGTCATGCTTTCGACCCAATCGCCGTCATTACAGTACAGAATGCCGTCCACTTCACGGATTTCTGCCTTATGGATATGGCCGCAAACCACGCCGTCATAATTGTTCTTGCGTGCTTCCTGCATGACGGCGTCTTCGAACGCGGAGATATAGCTGACCGCATTTTTCACTTTCTGCTTCAGGTATTGGGACAGCGACCAGTATCCCAGCCCCATGCGTGCGCGGGCGCTGTTGAGCCACATATTGAAGGTGAGGGCAACGGTATACAGATGATCGCCCACGTAGGCCAGCCACGGCGCAAATTGCACGACGCCGTCGAAACGATCGCCATGCAGGATCCACAGGCGTTTGCCATCGGCGGTTGTGTGCTCGGTTTCTTCGACGACTTCGATACCCCCGAAGTTCTGCTGTACATAATGCCGGGCAAACGAGTCATGATTGCCGGGAACAAACACCACCCGGGTGCCTTGCCGGCATTTGCGCAGTATTTTCTGTATGACGTCATTATGCGACTGCGGCCAGAACCACTTGCCTTTGAGCTGCCAGCCATCGATAATGTCACCGACCAGATATAGGGTATCGGATTCTGTGTGTTTCAGGAAATCCAGTAACGCGCTCGCCTGGCAGCCTTTGGTGCCCAGGTGGACATCGGAGATCCAGATCGTGCGATAGTGGGTAGTGGGATGTTCAGACAAAATAATGTCAGGCCATAAGTACAGGTCGGGAATGACTCTTATTACACCAATCCGTTGTGACGCATGTGTGACAATACCCGGTATATTATCTGTCACCTGTTTGTCATCTGAGCGACTGTTTCCTTTTTAACACATTGGCGGTCGTATTCCAATTGAGTCGTACCTGAATGAATGCGTATCTTGCCGGTCTGTTTCTAAGTGGTTCCCTGATTCTTGCTATCGGTTCGCAAAATGCCTTTGTCCTTAAGCAGGGGTTGCGCAAAAGCCACGTCTTCTGGGTCTGTCTGGTATGCAGCCTGTCGGATGCTGCATTGATCCTGACCGGTGTGCTGGGGTTTTCCGTTGTCGCCCGCTATGCGGCGCATGTCGTGCCGCTGATCAAATACGCCGGTGCGCTTTTTCTGTTTGTTTATGGCTTGCTTCACTTTCATGCGGCCATTACCAAAACCGCCAGCATGGGCGATAGCCATATCGAGGCGCCGTCCCTGAAGCGAACCTTGCTGGTCTGCCTGGCGCTGACCTGGCTTAATCCTCATGTTTACCTTGATACGCTGCTATTGATCGGCTCGGTATCCACCCGCTTTCCGGAGCAACATTGGCTGTTCGCCGCCGGGGGCATTACCGCATCGCTGGTCTTTTTCTTTTCCCTTGGCTACGGTGCGCGGCTTTTGTTGCCGTTATTCAAAAAGCCCGTGGCATGGAAGGTGCTGGACCTGATCGTGGGCATCACCATGTGGACCATTGCCTGGCAACTGGTCTGGGGCGAATCCCTGGGGTAGCACTGCGCTTGGCAGCAGGCCGGGGCAAGGTGGGATGAGTCGGGCATGGCGGGCCGTAGTGGGCTGCAGCGGGTTAGGTCCGGACGGGCGTGGCAGGCGTAGCGCAGCGCAAAAAAAGCGTCCGAACATGGGTTTATGTTCGGACGCGGGTATGGCCTGTGGTGCAGGGTCTGGCCGGTATTCATGTAAAACCGGCCGCCAGCCTGGTCAGTGACTATGACCGGGCGCTTTTTCCGGCTTGTTTTTCAATGACTCGTCCAGCTCAATGGCCCCTTCCGGCGGCTCAGGTTCGTCGTCCCGTTCCGCCGGGGCACTGGCCGGCGCGACGGGCGCTTGTGTTGCCGGTGCCTGTGTTGTCGCGGCATTGCTGTCCGCAGTGCCGCTGCTATCCCCATTGCCATTTTCGATGGCAGGGCTCACCAGTTCGACAACCTTGGCGCGCGACATCAGGCCGACAAATTCATCGTTGTCGCCTGTGACCACGACCGGCGCGGTCGATTGCAGCATATGGGTGAGCACTTCGTCCAGATTGGTATCTGCCGAGACGGTGCGGGCTTCTTCCACTTTCGAGGAAATATCCCGCAAGCCGGCCCGGACCGCATCTTCGGCGGCTGACAGGCGCAGCAGGCCGGCAAAGGCCTTGCCATCGAGCACAGGGGCGAACTTGTAGTCGTATTGCTTCATGCGTTCGATGGCATGCGCAGGGCGTGCGCGCATGGTCAGGGTCAGGCGTGGCGCATTGACCGCGTGACTGGCGTTAAGTGCCTTGCCACGGTTCACGTCCTGCAGGAACGCAGCGACGTATTCATTGTCAGGAGAAAGCAGAATATCTTCGGGCGTGCCTTCCTGGATCAGCTCGCCGTCCTTCAGAATGGCAATACGGTTGCCCAGGCGCAGCGCTTCGTCCAGGTCATGGGTAATGAACACAATGGTTTTATTGAGTTTGGCCTGCAGTTCGAGCAACTGGTTCTGCATTTCGCGGCGAATCAGCGGATCCAGTGCAGAGAATGCCTCGTCCATCAGCAGAATGTCGGCGTCGGTCGCCAGCGCACGCGCCAAACCAACACGCTGTTGCATGCCGCCAGAGAGCTGGTGTGGATACTGGTTTTCAAAGCCGGCCAGACCGACCTGGTCAAGCCAGTAGCGGCCCTTGTCGTGCGCCTCGGTTTTGCTCATGCCCTGAATGGACAGGCCGTAGGCGGCATTGTCCAGCACGGTTTTATGCGGTAGCAGGCCAAAGCGCTGGAAGACCATGCTCATGGTCTGCTGGCGGAATTTTTCCAGGTCCTTGCGGCCCAGCGTCACCACATCGGTGCCGTCGACCAGGATGTGGCCTGCTGTGGGTTCAATCAAGCGGTTAAAGTGGCGGATGAGCGTGGATTTACCTGAACCGGACAGCCCCATGATGACATGAATGCTGCCTTCTTCGATACTCAGGCTGATGTCCTTGAGGCCCAGCGTATGGCCGCTTTTGGCCAGCAGTTCTTCCTTGGAGATGCCCTGTTTGACCGCATCAATCCATTTTTCCGGATTTTTGCCGAAGATTTTGTAGATGTTTTTGACTTCAATTTTACTCATAGCGCACCGCCTGTATTTTTCCGTTTTCCATAAGACTGGGTAATGCGGTCAAAAAGCACCGCAAGAATGACAATGCCCAGCCCGGCCAGCAGGCCGCGGCCTACTTCAAGGCGGTTGATGCCAAGCAGCACTTCGTAGCCCAGGCCGCGCGCACCGATCATGGAGGCAATAACCACCATTGACAGCGCCATCATCGTGGTCTGGTTGATACCGGCCATGATGTTTGGCAGCGCCAGTGGCAATTGCACGCCAAACAGCTGCTGCGAGGAAGAGGCGCCGAAGGCTCGTGAGGCTTCAAGCACTTCGCGGTCCACCAGCCGGATGCCCAGGTCTGTCAAGCGGATCAGGGGAGGAACTGCGTAAATCACGGTTGCGATAATGGCCGGGATTTTGCCAAGACCGAACAGCATGACAACCGGAATAAGGTACACAAAGCTGGGCAGAGTCTGCATAACATCCAGAACGGGCAGCATGACTGATCGTACCGGGTTGGACTTGGCCGTAATGACGCCTAGTGGAATGCCGATAATGATCGAAATTGCAGTCGCCATAATCATGAGCGACAGGGTCTGCATGCCTGCATCCCACAGGCCCAGGACGCCCAGCATTGCCAGCAGTACCCCCATCATCAGGGAGAACACGGGGCGGCGGCTGGCCGCGAAAGCGACCAGCACGGCCACGATAATAACGCTCCACCATGGCGCGCCACGCAGGACTTTTTCGAGCCACACCAGCAAATGCAGGAGTGGTTCTGACATTGCATTGAGTGCATCGGCGTAATTGGTGACCAGATGGTCCACAAACCCGTCAATGCTTTTGCGCACATCGCGCGCAGAGATAATTTCAGGAAACATAATTTTATTTTTTCATCAAAATAGAGGGAAAGACAGGACCGGGCCAGGGCCGCAGGACACGAATGTGCCCGGCAGACAGCGTTGTTGTCCGGATGTGACTGGCGCAGCGGTCAGAGCGTGGCTTTGACACGATCGGCCACCTCGGCGGGGACCCACTTGGACCAGATGTCCTGTTGGTTTTTCAGAAACCATTGTGCGACTTCGCTTGTCTCGCCGCCCGACTCTTCCATATAGGCCAGGGTCTTGTTGACGACATCAAACGGGACCGACACTTTGCTGAAAAAGGCAGTCAGTGTGGGTGCATCCTGTATGAACTGAGTATTAAGTGCGGTAAACACCGGGTTGTCCGGATAACCAACCGCTTGGGGATTGGCGCAGTCTTCACGGGTCAGGCACTGTTGCTTTTCTTTGTCATAGGCAGGCATGTCAAGCTTGACCAATTCCAGCGTGCTGACCAGCGGCGTGGGTTCCCAATAATAAAAAACGATATCTTTTTTGCGCTTGTAAGCAGACATCAGGCTGCCTTCTGGCTGCGCCGGTACCGGGAGCATAAACCTCGAAGTCCTTGTCCAGCTTGAGACCTTGGCCAGATTGGTGGCGACCAGTTGGCAGTTCCAGCCTGCCGGGCAGCCGTAAATCCGGCCTTTATCGGGGCTTTCAGGATCGGCAAACGCGTCCTTGTGCCTGATCAGATCGGCGGCTGATTTCAGGTCGGGAAATTTGCTGGCAGTATATTTGGGGATATACCACGCTTCCCTGCCTGTATACAGTTCGCCAACCCGCTTGACCTTGCCGCTTTTCTCGGCCTTGGCCCAGGCGTCGCTGACGCTGTTGAGCCAGATTTCAGTATTCACTTGCAGATCGCCGCGTTCCAATGCGGCCAAAGCGGTAAGCGTTTCGGTGGGGACGACCTCGGTCTTGCAGCCGTAGCCTTTTTCAAGAATATGGCGCTCGACGTCGGCCAGAATCAGGTTTGATTCCCAGTTCATGCCGCCGAACTTGATGGTATCGTCCACTTCGCAGGCTGGCGCATCGGCCGCGGCTGCAGTGCGGGCAAGCCCGAACGCGGCCGAAGCAATGAATACAGCAGATAGAACTTTAGTCTTTATCATGGCAATGTGCCTCTTATGGCTAAAAGTTAAGCTAAACGCTAGGATTGGCATCGGCCCGTCCGAAAACGGGCTTTTCAATTGACGAGCAGTCGATTAGAGCGATTCCTTCACTTTGGCGGCAACTTCGGGGGAAACCCATTTTTCCCAGACCTCGCCCTGGTTTTTCAGGAACCAGTCTGCAACATCACGCGAATCGTCGCCACTCTCTTCCATATGGGCCAGTGTTTTGTCCATGACCGGCAGGGGAACGGATACTTTGGAAAAGAATTCGGTCAGTTTTGGCGCCTGTTTGGAAAATTCCGTATTCAGTGCCGTAAAGACCGGGTTGTCCGGATAGGCGCTGGGTTGCGGATCGGCGCAATCAGGATTGGTCAGGCATTTCTGTTTTTCCGCGTCGTAAGGCGGCAACTCCAGCTTGACCAGATCAAGCGAACCCACCAGCGGAGTCGGATACCAATAGTAGAACACGATATTTTGCTTGCGTTTGTATGCCGAGGTCAGGGCCGCTTTCTGCGCGGCGCCGGTGCCGGGAGAGTACAGGGTGAAATCTTTGTCCAGTTTCAGGGCTTTGTACAGATTGCTGCTAACCACTTCACATCCCCAGCCTGCCGGGCATCCGTAGAAACGGCCCTTGCTTGGATCTTCCGGATCGGCAAATTCTTCTTTGTATTTGGGCAGGTCTGCTGCGGATTTGAGATCAGGGAATTTTTCGGCGACGTATTTCGGAATGAACCAGGCTTCACCGCCGGTGTACAGGTCGGCCACGCGTTTGACCTTACCTGTTTTTTCGGCTTTGGCCCAGGGGTCGCCTACGCTGTTGAGCCAGATCTCGGTGTTGATATCCAGATCGCCGCGCTCCAGTGCTGCCAGGGCGGGCAGGGTTTCGGTAGGTAGGGTTTCGGTTTTGCAGCCGTAGCCTTTTTCAAGAATAGTGCGCTGAACGTCGACCAGCACCAGGTTCGATTCCCAGTTCATGCCGCCGAAGTTGACGGTGCGATCTACTTCACACTGAGCGTCTGCAGCTTGTGCGGTGGCGGACAAGCCCAGGCCAAACGCGGCGAGTAGCGTTGCGCAGAGAATTTTGTGTTTTAAGAACATGGCCGTAGCCTCCTTAAGTCTTACAGGGTTATAAAAATAACTGTGTATGCCAAAGAGTATGCGGAAAACGACGTAGCGCCGTCGATACAAACAAAAATTGATGGGCGGCAAAGCGCCCGATTGACAGGTAAAACACTTTCGCGCGATCGGCGCAAAAGGTGTACACAATTGAAACGATGAATTAATAAAACCCGACCATTGTAACAAATCGAGCGGACCCGGGCAAACCAGCCCCCTTGGTAAAATCCCTAGCAGCTTTTTTAATTCATATATGAGAAAATTAATTCACATACAGAAATTAAATGGGTTAAATTAAACGGCTTAAAATGAATAAGCTAAATACTTTGGCTAATTCTGGCTATTTATCTGACCCACAGGAAACCAAGTCATGACAGACAGTACAGCGCAAACCGCGAGCACGACCAGCAAAAAACCAGGCGCCTGTGCCTGGATCGTCCGGGAAGCAGACGTCCCCGGCTATAGTCCCGCCAATCACCATGGCACAGTCAATCGGCGCCTGATCGGGCCCGAAACGGTGGGTGCGCGCCACCTGGAAGTGCTGGTGGGTACAATTGAGCAGAATCGGGCGCCTTGCCGCATGCCCATCCGGGCATTGAGCAGGTGGTGTATTTGCTGTCCGGCACGGCGGATGTGGAAATGGACGGAGAGAAGGGTTCTCTGCAGGCCGGCGACTGCTGTTTTTTTCCTGCGGACAAAAAGCATATCTTCACAGTAACCAGCGCCGAACCTGCGCGTCTTCTGGTCATTTATTCTCCTCCCTATGAAGAAAATCCGGCCCGGGTGATACGGGATTGATCGCTGGATAACCCGATTTGTAGCACAAACCCAAGCGTGCCTTTTCTGGTAACGCCGCTCAAAGAAGCCTAGTCCTTTACTGGAGACATATATGAATATCAAACCCTTACGTTGTTTGCTGGGTGCCGCCGCCCTTGTTGCGGCGAGCACCGCGGCAGCGGCATGGCCGGAAAAGCCCATTACCATGGTCGTGCCTTTTCCGGCCGGCTCGGGCACCGATTCTGTCGGACGCATCTTTGCCCGTGAAATGACCAGCCGTCTTGGCCAGCAGGTGATTGTAGAAAACAAGCCTGGCGGTAACGGTACGATTGCGGCGCAGCAGGTGGCCCGCTCCAAGCCCGATGGCTATACCATTCTGATTTCAACCAACACGCCGCTGTCGGCTGCGCCGTGGCTGCAAAAAAGCGTGCCGTACGATGTGCTCAAGGATTTCACGCCAATTGCGCGCGGCGGTAACCTGCCGTTCATCCTGGTTGCCAACATGAAGCAAACCTTCAATTCGGTGCAGGAATTGGTCCAGCAAGCCAAGGCCAGCCCGGGCAAGCTGACCTACGCCTCCGGCAACAGTACCGGTATTGTTGCCGGAGCTACGCTATCGCATGCTGCGGGTATTGAGACCCTGCACGTGCCCTACAAGGGTACGCCACAGGCGCTGACCGATTTGATCGGGGGACAGGTGGACTATATGTTTACTGATCTGACTTCGGGCATGCCTTTTGTGCAATCCAAGAAAATCAAGGCGCTCGCGGTTTCTACCGCCAAGCCCAGCACGTTGTTGCCCGAGCTGCCGTCCATGGAAGCGGCCGGTATCGATAATTTCGACATCAATTCCTGGAATGGCTTTCTGGGCCCGGCCGATACGGACGAGGAAGCGGTGACAACATTGAACAAAACCATCAATGAAATCGTGAGCGATGCGAAGGTCAAGCAGGAGCTGGCGCGCCTGGGATTTGATGCCTTCAGCGGTACGCAACAGGAATTTGCGGCATTTGTCCGTGATCAGTACGAGTTATGGGGCAAGCTCATCAAGGACGCGGGAATTCAGGTTCAATAATGACAGACAGCAATCGAAGCGGCCCGCTGGCCGGTGTACGGGTCCTGGATCTGACATCCATTATTCTGGGGCCGTTTGCCACCCAGATGATGGCAGATCTGGGCGCAGATGTGATCAAGGTAGAGTCGCCCGTGGGCGATACGATACGGCAGGTGGGGCCCATGCGCAATCCGGGTATGGGCGCGATATACCTGCATCTGAATCGCAACAAGCGATCGGTGGTGCTTGACCTGAAAACCGAAGAAGGCAGGGAAGCCTGCCTGCATCTGGTGCGCGAGGTTGATGTGCTGCTCTATAACGTCAGGCCGCAGTCCATGGAACGCATGGGCTTGTCCTACGAAGCGGTCAGCGCAGTGAATCCGAAAATCGTCTATGTGGGTGCCTATGGTTTTGGCAATGACGGCCCGTATGCCGGCAAGCCGGCTTACGATGATTTGATTCAGGGCATGACCGGTGTGGCGCGGCTTTATGAACGCAACAGCGGGCATGAGCCGCGTTACGCGCCGCTGACGCTGGCCGATCGCACCATCGGGCTGCAGGCGGCCATTGCCTGCCTGGCCGGCGTTATTCACAGCCGGGCAACCGGTACAGGTCAATCCATTGAGGTGCCGATGTTTGAAGGCATGGCGCAAATGATCTTGGGTGATCACCTGGGCCAGCGCACATTCGATGAGAACGCGCCGGCAGGCTCCATGGGCTACTCTCGTCTGTTGGCCGAACATCGCAAGCCCTATCAGACCCTGGATGGATATGTCAGCGCCCTGATCTACAACGATAGGCACTGGCAGCAGTTTTTGGCGGCGATTGATCGCGCCGACCAGATCACCGATTCAATTTTTTCCACCCACTCCCGGCGTGCTGAAAACATTGATGAAGTATACCGGTTTGTGGACGGGATCCTGCGAACCCGCAGCACGGCAGACTGGCTTGCGCTGTTCGATGCCAACGATATTCCGTGCGCACCGCTGTACGCCATCGAAGACCTTCCTGCAGACCCGCACCTGAAGGCGACCGGCCATCTGGTGCGAACCGAGCATCCCAGCGAGGGAGTGGTCCATACGATTGCGCCGCTCGGGCGATATTCGGCCACGCCGCTTAACGTCTATCGCCATGCGCCGACGCTGGGCGAGCATACAGAAGAACTGCTCGACGGTTTGCCCATGGACAGCGAGAAAAAACAGGCCATATTAAAGGCGGCCAAGCGTAGCGCGAGCGAGCACTAAGCCAATGCGCGGCCATCAGGTAGAGCGATGGCTGCTGCAAGTGCGGACTTACAGCCGACTGCCGGCACGGCCGATGAGTGGCGGCATACCGTAGCGCTTGCCATGGGGCATTGCGCCATTGAAGTGACATATCACACCTAAACGACGGAGTAATGATGGATTTCTCGCTTTCTCAGGATCAGCAAATGCTGGTGGCTGCCATTGAACAGCTATGCAGTGGTTTTGACGATGAATACTGGCTCACCTGCGACAGAACAGGCGAGTATCCAGAGGCGTTTTATCAGCGCCTGGCCCAGGCCGGCTGGTTGGGCGTGGCCATGCCGCAGGAATATGGTGGCGCAGGGTTGGGTATTACCGAAGCCGCGTTGATGATGAAAGCCATTTCGCGCTCGGGTGCAGGCTTTACCGGCGCCTCGGCCGTGCATATGAATATTTTCGGGCTAAACCCGGTGGTTCGGTTTGGTTCTGAAGAACTCAAGCAACGGGCATTGCCGCCACTGATCGAAGGCAAGGACAAAGCCTGCTTTGCCGTTACCGAGCCCGATGCCGGGCTGGATACCACGCAATTGACGACGCGCGCGCAAAAGCATGGTGACCACTATCGGATATATGGACGCAAAATCTGGATTTCCACTGCCCAGGTGGCGAACAAAATGCTACTGCTGGCCCGCACCACGCCGAAAGACCAGGTATCGAAAGCCACCGAAGGTCTGAGCCTGTTCTACACTGATCTGGATCGCAGCCAGGTTGAAGTACGTGAAATCGAAAAACTGGGACGCAAGGCCGTCGATTCCAATATGCTGTTTTTTGATGGAGTGGAAATTCCCGAATGCGATCGCGTGGGCGACGAGGGCAAAGGTTTCGAATATATTTTGCACGGTCTTAACCCCGAGCGTATCCTGATTGCCGCAGAAGCGGTCGGTCTGGGTCAGGTGGCGCTGGACAAGGCAGTTCAATACGCGAAAGAGCGCATCGTATTTAATCGGCCTATCGGTCAGAATCAGGGCATTCAGCATCCACTGGCGCAATGCTGGATGCAGCTGGAAGCCGCCGATCTGATGGTGTCCCGTGCGGCTGCCGCCTATGACGCCAATGAGCCGGCAGGCGCATACGCCAATACGGCCAAATACCTGGCCGCCGAAGCGGCGTTTACCTCATGCCAGACGGCGATCCAGACCCTGGGCGGGATGGGCTATGCCAAGGAATATCACGTTGAACGCTATTTGCGTGAAAGCTTTATTCCGCGTATTGCACCGGTCAGTCCGCAACTGATTATGTGCTTCATTGCCGAAAAAGTGCTGGGCCTGCCCAAATCCTACTGACGGCGCACTGGAAGGTGCACGCGGCTGTAATGTCGATCCGGGCCGCGCCGGCGTGCGTCGGTTGCAGCCTCGATCGCTGTGGGTAACGACAATAGCAGGCCGGACCCCGGATGCTTAATGCTGTTCAATGAAGGTGCACATCACCCGTAGCTTCTGGGCATGATTCTGCAAATTGGCCTCAATCCGGTACAACGGCCCGGCAATGGAGATGGCAAAATGGCCGCCCGAGACCGTCACCGGCCAGGCGATGGCGCCGACATCGACCATGGATTCGCCCAGATTGGTGAACAGCCCTTTTTCCTGTCCGGCCTTGATTTCCGCCAGAAACTGTTCGCGCGTGGTAATGGTGCGGTCATTGCGCCTGGCAAAACTCATCTTGTCCAGCAATGCCAGCTGCGCCGGTTCATCCAGCGCCGAGAACAGCGCCTTGCCCAGCGAGTTGGCGTGAATTTCCTTTTGCTCTCCGGCCACGGCAACATAATGAATGGGGTTTTCAGACGGAAGCACGTCCAGGTACACCACCGTGTTCAACGAAGTGAGTTTACCCAGCACCACTGTCTCGCCTGTAATGGCGCACAACTCTCGCAAACTTGGAGACAGCCGCTCGAGCACCGGGTCGGCTTTGGTGATGCGCTGGGCCATGGCCAGCAACCGCCCCGTTGGGTAATACCCTTGGCGGCGCGAGGTTTCGTACAGATAGCCCAGGCTTAACAACGTGCGCACCAGCGCCAGGCAACTGGAGGCCGGGGCGTTCAGTTCGCGGGCCAGTTCCGAGAGCGCCAGCGGCTTTTGTTCGCGGGAAAAGATCTCGATAATTTCGATAACCCTGAGCGCGGTTTTGACGCGATGGTTTTCGGTGCCGGGGGCAGTGGTGTTCATGAATAGGGAAACAGGAGTGACAGGGCTACAGTTTAACCGATGCCATAATTTCTTACACTGTTTTGTTTGATTGCAGCGGGTACTCGTGCCATTCTCTGGACAAAGAAGACGGTACGTTTCAGTCCGCGATTTAGTTCATGTTTAAAATAATTAATTAACACAATTGAAATACAAGGAGAAGATATGAAACGCGCATTCATGGCCGTTGCAATCGCTGCCGTTTTTACCGGTACATCGTTCATCCCCGCCAGCGCCCGCACAGCCGATGCAACCGCTGCCGATACCTTTGAGGTAAGCGGCCTGGAAAAATCAGGTTCAATCTCGATCGACAAATGGGGCATCCCGCATATCTACGCGCAGACACTTTACGATGCCTTTTTCCTGCAGGGGTTCAATGCGGCGCGGGATCGGCTGTTTCAGATCGATTTATGGCGCAAGCGCGGCCTGGGTGAAATGGCCAAGGATTTCGGTCCCGATTATGTCGCGGGCGATCGCATGGCGCGCGCCGTTCTGTTTCGCGGCGATATGTATCGCGAGTGGCTGGCTTATGGCTCGGATTCGAAACGCGTGGCGCAGGCATTTACTGCCGGCATCAATGAATACGTAAAAATGACGAAAGCCGATCCGGCACTGTTGCCAGAAGAATTCAAAAAACTGGGCTATCAGCCGTCGTTGTGGCAGGCCGAGGATGTCGTGCGGATTCGCCACCATGGCCTGACACTGAACGCCAAGAACGAGCTGGATCGCGCGCAGGTTTTTTGCAAGGTCAAGGATGATCCGGTCAAGGCAGACTGGTTGCGGCGCGAATTGAGTCCGACCATTGACCCGAAGCTGGTCGAGGGTCTGGATCCGTGCTCGATTCCAGTGAAAAAAATCAAGGATGCCTATGATCTTGCCACGGCCACGCCCAAACTGACCAAACTGCCGCCCGGTGCCAACCAGGCCAAGCCCGCAGACGGGCAGCGCCAGGACAAGGCCGAAAAAACATCTGCGGCAAATACAAGTGGCCCATTGCCCGTGTCCGCGCTGTATGAGATTGTCAGGAACGACAGTGATACCGAGAGAGGGCTTGGGTCAAATAACTGGGTTATTGGCGGCGAGCGGACAACAACCGGCAGACCGATACTGGCAAATGATCCGCACCGCTCCCATGGTGCGCCCAGCCTGCGTTATATCAGTCACCTGAATGCGCCGGGATTGTCGGTCATTGGCGCCGGTGAGCCGTTTCTGCCGGGCATTTCTATCGGTCATAACGATCAGATCGGTTTTGGCCTGACCCGTTTTTACATGGATCAGGAAGATATGTACCAGTATGAAATCAATCCCGAGAACAAGAACGAGTATAAATACCAGGGACGCTGGGAACCCATGGAGACCGTAGAGGAAGAGATCGAAGTCAAGGGCGGGCCTGCCCAGAAAGTGACGCTGCGTTTTACCCGCCATGGTCCGATCCTGTATCAGGATGAGGGCAGCCACACCGCCTGGGCTTTGCGGGCCGCCTGGCTGGACTTGGGTATGGCTCCGTATTTCGGTTCCATGGATTACATGCGTGCGACCAACTGGGATGAATTCAAGGCCGCCATGAACCGTTGGGGCGCGCCTGGTGAAAATCAGGTTTTTGCCGATGCTGACGGCAATATTGCCTGGATGCCGGGCGGGCTCACCGTCAAGCGGGATTGGGACGGCCTGACGCCGGTTCCCGGGGACGGTCGCTATGAATGGAGCGGCTATCGGGACATGGACGAATTGCCCAGCCTGTACAATCCCGAAGCCGGTTATATCGTGACGGCCAACGAAAACAATATTCCTCCGGATCATCCGGCGTTCAAAAAAGGGGTTGGCTATGAATGGAGCAGCGATTTTCGCTCTAAACGCCTGAAGCGGATTATCGGCGCCAAAGACAAATCGTCGATCGCCGATTCTGAAGCCTGGCAGAACGATAAAGTCTCGCTGCCAGCGATCAGGACCATTACCGTGCTGCAACAGGTGAACACCGACGACGAGAAGCTCAAGCCGGTGGTGGAGATGCTTAAAAAATGGGATGGGCAAGTGACCGCAGACAGCCCCGAAGCGGCGGTCTTCGAGGTGTGGTTCAGTCGCTATTTGCGCAAGGCCGTGGTGGACCGTGCATTTGATCCGGAAATCGCAAAAATGATCGGGCTGGCCGACCCGGAGCGCGTGCTCAATGTCATAGAAAAACCAGATGGCTGGTTTACCGAAGCCGAGCGCAATCAGATTATGCTGGACTCGCTCGGACAGGCTGTTGCCGAAGTCAGGGAAAAGCTGGGCGATGATCCGCAGGCGTGGAAATGGGGTACGCTGCATCAGGCAGTGTTCCTGCATCCGCTGAATGCGCTACTCACGGATGAAGAGAAAAAGACATTCAATGTGAATGCGGGTCCTATCGGAGGATCCGGCTATACGCCCATGGCGGCCAGCTACGGCGAGAAAAGCTACAACCTGACGTCGGGCGCCTCTTTTCGCATGGTGCTCGATGTCGGACAGTGGGATGCCTCCAGGGTCATCAATACCCCCGGACAATCGGGCGATCCGCGCCAGCCCGGTTACCGCGACCTGGCGCCTATCTGGGCAAAGGGCGACTATATCCCGTTGACTTTCAGCAAGGAAAAAGTCAAGGAAAATACCGTCAAGGTCCTGAACTTCGAACCGGGGAAAAAGCAGTAAAGCCGCTTTTATGCTGACAGCGCGGCCGCTGCCTGGACAATGATAAGAACTTAAGGCGGGGGCCGCTGTCCAATCTGCATCTTGCGCTGGCGGTTTGCGCGTAAAATGAATCAAGCCTGCCTGTGTCCGCAAGCGTTGCGCGACATGGGCAGGACTCTCATTGGAATGTCAGATTCCCAGGTGCGGTCATGAATGCGAAAGCGCGCATTTTCTTTTTTGGTGATACGCATGGCGGTTTTGAGCACTGTCGGGAGATTGTCATGGCTGGCAAACCCGATGCTGTCATTTTTCTTGGCGATATCCAGGCCAATCAGCCGCTGCATGAAATTCTTGGCGACATCCGACAGATGACCGATGTTTGGTGGATTCCCGGTAACCATGATACCGATAGTGCGGCCATCTATCACAATCTGTTCGATTCCGAACTGGCTGACCGTAATCTGCATGGCAGGGTTGTAGATATCCATGGCGTGCGTGTTGCCGGTCTGGGAGGCGTATTCAGGGGCACCATTTGGAACCCGGCCAGGCCTTACTGGCGATTCTATTGTCCCCAGGATTATGAAGCGCATAGCCTGCTCAAGGCGGGCAAGAATGGCCAGGGCGACCGCCTGCGCCATCGCAGTTCTATTTTTCCGAGCGATTACGAAGCCCTGATGCAGGAACGGGCCGACATTCTGGTACTGCATGAAGCGCCTTCCTGCAATCGCTATGGTTTTGTCGTGCTGGATCGACTGGCGGTAAGGCTGGGCGCTACCCGTGTCTTTCACGGACATCATCATGATTGTTATGATTATTCGGCGCATTTTGAACGCATGGGATTTGCCGCGCACGCGGTGGGCCTGCGCGGTGTGCTTGACAGCAACGCTGTGGTTATCCGAGCAGGCGATCTGGATGGCAGCGGCGAAGACCGGGTTGCTGCGCTGCCGGATGCGCAAGTACAACCCGTTAGGTAAAGACTGGGCTATGATATGGCTGAGTGGGGCTTGAAGATGGTTAACAGCAGGAGAGCGTAATGAGTACAAACGTGATTAAAGCCAGAGTAGAGGGCATGACGTGCGACAAATGTGTTGCGCATGTAACCCATGCGCTGGAGTCGGTGCCCGGCGTGGTATCGGCGCAGGTCAGCCTGGAGGGCGCATCGGCAGATATCGTTGCCAATGACAGTGTCACCGCGCAGCAACTGGCCGATACGGTCAAAAGCGCGGGTTACGTTCTGACTGTCTGAGCGTCGCTGGCCTGACAGCGACATCGCAATCTATCAGGCCGCATGCAACAATCAGGTGGCACATAAAAAAGCCGCTACATTGTCGTTAAGACGTGTAGCGGCTTCGTTACGCAATTGGGCTGCGCGCTTTGCTAAGCAGCCTTCAGATATTAATCGTCCCAGTCACGGTGGTGGCGGCGATGATAATGACGATCACGGCGACGGTCATCGCGATAGTAACGGCGACCGCGGTCATACCGATCATCGCTGTCCTTGAACACCTGGTTGCCGACCAGTCCGCCCAGTGCGGCACCGCCCAGTGTGGCCAGAGGGTTGCCGTCAGTCAGGGCGTAACCGGCACCACCGCCGAGTGCGGCGCCGCCAACGGTTCCCAGGTCCCGATTCGGGTGACGGGTAGAGCAGCCTGCCAGAACGGCACCCATAAGCGCCACAAGACAGACTTTTTTTATCATTTGCGAGGTCATAGTAAACTCTCCTTATGGAATAACTATGGAGCTATCATAATCGCTTTGTTTGTACCGATGGCAAGCAAATGTATCGAAAAATAGCTGGCAAGCCTGTTTGGAAATGGATTGAAAGTTTAAGCCTCTGCCCGTTGTATTCCCGTTGCCACATGCTGCCTGGAAATACCGTCAGATGTCCGCCCAATAGCCGCATGATAGCTGCGTGTTCGGGTGATTATTGTGATTAAAAACCCGGTTTTACCGCCAAATGTCAAAGGAGACACGAATGATCCGGCTTTACGAACTCTGTGCCAGCGAACCCGACCTGGTATTTTCACCTTACTGTTGGCGGGTGCGGCTTGCGCTTGCACACAAACGGCTCTCTTTCGAAGGCCTTTCCATCGGCTTTATGGATAAGGAAAAAATAGCATTTGCAGATTCGCAGCTGGTTCCTGTGCTGTCCGATGGGGACACCGTGGTCAAAGAAAGCCTGGATATCCTGGAATATCTGGATCGTGCCTATCCGCAGGCGCCGTTGGGGCTCGATAGCGAGGCCGGACGCGCTCGGGTCCGGTTTATTTCGGAACTGGTTCTGCGTCATATTACGCCGGTCATTTTCAAACCGTCCCTGATGGCGATCTACGAAGCGCAACCGGAATCGGCCAAGGGGTATTTTCGGGAAAGCCGGGAAAAGCGCTTTGGGTGTACGCTGGAGCAACTGCAGGCGAGCGCCAGCGCGAGCGAAGCACACAAGGCCCTGGGGGCGCTGGAATCACAGTTGAAAAAGATGCCGTATCTGGATGGCAGCCAGCCGGGAGCGACCGATTTTGTGGTCGTGGCGCACCTGATCTTCAGCTGGATATTCGGCTTTCAGTACTGGAAGGACGATTCAGCCGTTGGCCAATGGTTCACCCGCGTGCTGGCCGCCTATGAGGAGGTGGCCGGTCCCGTAAAACGCCGGATTCATCCGGCGGCAGCCCAATACAGCCCGGTCTGATTTCAGGGACTGTCGATTGGGCATTGCATGAAAATCGCTTGCCCGGTTTGTGGCCCCAGCGTATAGGGTTCAAAACCCTGGCTGGCGTAGAGCGCTTTGCCCGGCGCATTGCCATCGAGCACTTCCAGGGTAATTTTGCAGCAGCCCAGATTGCGAGCCAGCTGTTTGACACGAGCCAGCAGCTGCTTGCCGACCCCCTTGCCGCGGTACTGCGGCACCACCGCAAAATCGTGGATATTGAGCAGCGGCTTGCAGGCGAAAGTGGAGAACCCTTCAAAACATAGCGCAATGCCAATTGGCTCCTGGCTGTCAAAGGCCAGTATTGTGTACATATTGCTGCGTTTTTTGAGTGAAGCTATCAGGTTTTTCTGGGTGTGGGCCGATAGTGGCTCGCCGCCGCCCATCGGGTCGGATGCGTAGGCGTTGAGCACAGTCAGAACAGCGTTGGCGTGTTCTGGGTTGTCAAGATCCGCCGTCACAACGTCATACATGAGATCCCCCGTTTGCTTTTATTGAATATCTGCTGTTTTCAGGTCGATATAGCCAACCGGGTGCCGCAGAATGCCTGTGACACCGGTTTTCTGCATGAAGCCTTGATTGTAGAAGAACAATGGGAAAATAGGCATGTCTGCAAACAACACTTGTTGGGATTTTTGCAACAATTCCCATCTTCTGGCAGCATCGGTTTCGTTGCGGGCAGTTTTGAGCAGCGTATCGTACTCGGCGCTGGACCAGCCGGTACGGTTCATGCTTGAGTCGCTTACAAAGCTTTCCAGTGCGTTGTAAGGATCGGCATAGTCGTTGGTAAATGAGCTGCGCGAGAACTGCAATTTGCCGCCGCGCTGCTGGGTATAAAACACCTTGCTCTCAATGGCCTGCAGACGCACGTCTACGCCCAGATTTTCCTTGAACATGGCTTGCAGTGCCTGCGCGATTTTGCGGTCATCAGGATTATTGATATGGCTAAGCGTCACCGGCGGCAGTGTCGTATATTTTTCGGCTTGAATGCCTTTTTCAGTAAAGTCTTGGCCTGGGCTACATCAGTTTTGACAAAACCGTTGCTGGTTTGGTAGAAATCTTTGCCATCGGGGCCGGTGAACCCTGGGCTGACGAAGGCGTCGGCTGCCTTGCGGCCCTGTTTAACGACATAATCGACAATATCCTGCCGGTTGACGGCAAGGGCGAAAGCGCGCCGGATGTCGGCGTTCTGAAACGGCGGCATCTTGGTATTGAAGCGATAGAAATACACGCCGGCCTGTGGCACTGTCACAAATTCCTTGCTGTCTTTTACTTTTTCGTAAAGCGCTGCTGGCAGCGGCGAGGGTGTGGCGTCCAGTTCGCCGGTGCGAAACATCTGGTAACTGGTATTCAGATCGTTGATCATGACCCAGTCCACGGCATCCAGTTTGACTGCATCCTTGTCCCAGTAGTTCGGGTTCTTTTCAAACCGCATGCTGCTGGCATGCTCCCATTCTTTGAGCATGAACGGGCCGTTGCTTACATAACTGTCTGCTTCGGTGTGCCATTTGGGATTGGCCTGTGCAACCTTCTGGTTGACAGGGGCAAAACCGGGGTTGGTCAGGATGTTCAAAAACGACAGGCTGGGGGCATTGAGCGTGACCTGCAGGGTGTGCGGATCCAGCGCCCGAACGCCAAGCGCATCAGATTGGGCTTTGCCGGCATTGAAGTCTTGCGCGCCGACAATATCGTAGAGTAAAAAGGCGGCTGGCGAGGCGGTTGCCGGGGTCAGCAATTGGGTCCAGCCGTAGACAAAGTCACCGGCTGTGACTGGCGAGCCGTCGGACCATTTGGCATTCCTGCGCAGATGGAATGTGTAGGTTTTTCCATCCGCAGAGACATCCCATTTTTCTGCCGTGGCAGGGGCTGCATTATGTTTGGCGTCCAGGCGCACCAGGCCTTCCATCAAATTGTTCAGTGGTTCCCAGGAAATCAGATTCAGGCCAAGGGCCGGATTCAGCGACGAGGGTTCTTCCACATTATTCAAGCGCAAGACTTTTTCGGCGTGGGATACGGTTGGCAGGGCAACGCCCAGCGCGGCAGCAAGCAGCGCCGCAGATAGCAGATTTTTCATGGCAATTTCCAAACAAATGATCCCTTGACGGAATCCAATGTATGCAAACATACCTGAAAATGAAAGCGTCGTGGGCGCAAATGGGGTTGTCGAAACAACCGTATCAGATTTCGGGTTCCGCCTGGCTGGTCTGTGGCGCCGGGCGTCGTGCAGCCAGCAGCGCACCGAGCCTTGCGCAGGCAGGGCAGTGGACGGTGGCGCGATTTGGCGGCAGACATGCATGGCGTGCTGGCAACGTGCAGCGAAGGCACAGCCTGCGGGTGGGGCGAACAGATCGGGCGGCTGGCCGGCAATGGCCTTCAGGCTGGCGGCCGGCATGTCCAGGCGCGGTACCGAGGCCAGCAGCGCACGGGTATACGGATGGGCAGGCTGGGCAAACAGTGCATGGACGTCTGCGGTTTCAACGCATTGGCCGGCATACATGACCGTGACCCGGTCGGCAATGCCCGCGACAACGCCCAGGTCATGGGTGATCAGGATGATGGCAATGCCGGTGCGCGCCTGGATATCTTTGAACAGCGCCAGAATCTGGGCCTGGATGGTAACATCCAGCGCCGTGGTGGGTTCGTCTGCAATCAGCAGGTCCGGATCGCACATCAATGCAATGGCGATCACGATACGCTGGCGCATGCCGCCGGAAAACTCATGCGGGAACTGTTTCAGCCGCTGTTGTGGACTGGAGATGCCCACCAGATCAAGCATTTGAATGGCGCGCTCCCTTGCCTGATCTGCGCTATATTTCAAATGTCGTCGCACCCCTTCGGTCATCTGTTCACCGATGGTGAGGGTGGGATTGAGCGCCGTCATCGGGTCCTGGAAAATCAGGGCAATACGCTTGCCCTGGATCTCACGCCATTGCGGCGGTGTCAGTGTCGTTAGTTCGCGTCCATCAAAGGTAATGGTGCCGTAGGTAACCTGGGCAGTCGCAGCCGGCAACAGCCCCATGATAGTCTGGCTGGTGACTGACTTGCCGCTGCCCGATTCGCCGACAATGGCCAGGGTTTCGCCGCGTGCGACATGCAGGCAAACCTGGCGCAGCGCATGAACATGCCCGCCATAGGTGCGAAAGCGAACCGAGAGATCGCGCACCGCCAGCAGCGGTTGCGTCTGGTCGTTGGCAGGTGGGACGGCCGCGTCCTTTATTGCGCCGGTATCAGTGTGTAGCATGCTCATTTGTTTTGCCCCAGTCGCGGATCCAGCGCATCCTGAAGCCCATCACCCACGACGTTGAAAGCGAACATGGTCAGGGAAATGAACAGGGCAGGGAAAAACAGTTGCCACCAGTCACCCGACAGAATGACGCCCAGCGCATCGTTGGCCATGACGCCCCAACTGGCATAGGGGGCCTGTACGCCCAGGCCCAGAAAACTGAGAAAGGCTTCGGCAAAAATGGCGGTGGGGACGGTCAATGTCATCTGCACCAGAATCGGCCCCATTGCATTGGGCAGCAGATGGCGACGAATGATATGCGCCGTGCCGGCACCGAAAGAGCGGGCGGCGGTCACATATTCCTGATTTTTCAACTGTAATACCTGGCCGCGCACCAGTCTGGCCATGCTGATCCAGCCGGTAATGGTAAGGGCGATAATAATGGTGAGCAGGCTGGGGCCCATGACCACCATCAGCAAAATGACCACCAGCAGATAGGGCAGGCCATAGAGAACCTCCAGCACGCGCATCATGAAAATATCTGTCTTGCCGCCTTTGTATCCGCTATAGCCGCCGTAGGTGACGCCAATCACAAAATCGATCAGTGCCGCCATGAAACCGACGAACAGTGAAATCCGTGCGCCGTACCAGGTCCTGACGAAAATATCGCGGCCCAGATCATCGGTACCGAACCAGTGCAGCGATGACGGCGGCATGTTCTGGCTTTTGAGGTCCTGGGCGGTCACTGACCAGACCGATAGCATGGGAGCAAGTGCCGCCATGATAATCAGCATGATCAGAAATACCAGCCCGACAATGGCGGCAGGATTGCTGCGCAGGCGCCACCACGCATTACGCCAGTAAGAGACCGAAGGTCGCAAGACATGCACGACTGCTTGCGGATCGGGCGGGGCCGCCTCGAACATGTCATCGGTAATGATTGGCGTCTCTTGCGATGTCGCGTGGCTGTTCATGACTGCCCCTTGCGGTGAAGCGCAATGCGCGGGTCAAGCAGGCCGTAGGCAATATCGACCAGAAATAGCAGGAAGACCAGAATAGCGCTGTAAAACACGGTTGTGCCCATGATGACCGGATAGTCGCGAGTGCTGATGGAATCGACGAAATACCGGCCCATGCCGGGAATGGCAAAGATTTTTTCAATCACGAAGGTGCCCGTCAGGATGGACGCCGCCAGCGTTCCGAGCAGTGTTACCACCGGCAGCAGGGCATTGCGCAGGCCATGCCTGATCACGATACGCCATGGTGATAGCCCTTTTGCGCGCGCCATTGTCATATAGTCCTGCGTCAGTACATCGAGCATGCTGGAGCGGGTGATGCGAGCCAGGATGGCCATGGGTGTGACGGCCAGGGCAATTACCGGCAGCACCTTGTGCCATGGCGTACGCCAGGTGGCAGCAGGAAACCAGCCCAGGCCTACCGAGAGCTCCTGTATGAGCAATGTTGCCAGCACGAAGTTGGGAATGGAAATGCCCACCACTGCCACAGCCATGACTGCGCGATCGATCAGCCGGTTATGCCGCAATGCCGCCACAGTGCCTGCGGCTATGCCGGACAGGGTTGCAACCACAAGTGCAATCAGACCCAGTTCAAACGACACCGGAAACCCACGGGCCAGGAGTGTATTGACGGAGGTATCCGGATTGGATATGGAAGGGCCATAGTCGAACGTGATAATGGCTTTGAGGTAATGCAGGTATTGCACCGGTAGCGACTGATCCAGCTTGTAGAACGCTCGCAGGTTGTCCTGCACCGCCGCACTGGTTTGTCGTTCCTGATCGAAGGGGGTGCCGGGAATCAAATGCATCAGCACGAAGGTGAGCGTGGCGATAATGAAAATGGTGCCCAGCATCAGTGCAAACCGCTGCAGAATATATTTTTTCATGGGTGTGATCCGTCGGCATCCAGCGCATGGCAGGCGGCAAAGTGTCCCGGCGTGTGCTCGCGCCACACGGGCGCCTCGCTCTGGCAGACCGTCATGGCCTTGGGACAGCGCGACTTGAAAGCACAACCAGTGGTGGGGGCCAGCGGGCTGGGCAATTCGCCATGAAGCACCTGGCCGGTTCGCTGCCGCTGTATCTGTGGATCGGGCACCGGAATTGCCGACAGCAAGGCCTGGGTGTAGGGGTGTAGCGGGTTGTGATAGAGCTCGTGGCTGTCGGCCAGCTCCGCCATGTAACCCATGTACATGACGCCTACCCGATCCGAGACGTATTGCACCATGGAAAGGTCATGGGCAATAAACAGAAAGGTCAGTTTGCGTTCGCGTTGCAGACGCTGCAGCAACTGCACGATCTGTGCCTGAATGGAGACATCCAGCGCGGAAATGGGCTCGTCGGCCACAATGAATGCCGGCTCAAGCGCGAGCGCACGGGCGATGCCGATACGCTGGCGCTGGCCGCCGGAAAACTCATGCGGATAACGTCGGGCAAACGAGGCGTTCAACCCAACTTCTTCAAGCAGCATGCCGACGCGTTGCGCCTTTTCCCTGGGATCCCGGTACAGACCGTGAATATCCAGCGGTTCGGCAATCAGGTCGAACACGCTGGCGCGAGGGTTCAGGCTGGCATAGGGGTCTTGAAATATCATCTGCATGTCGCGCAGCAGTTTGCGGCGCGCATGGCCTTTGACTTGATGAATATCCTGGCCGCGAAAGGTAACGTAGCCCTCTGTCGGATCGTAAAGACCCAGCACACTGCGGCCCGTGGTGGATTTGCCGCAACCTGACTCACCCACCAGTCCCAGTGTTTCGCCTTCGTGGATATCAAATGACACGCCATTGACGGCGTATACACATTGCTGCCTGCCCAGATCGAAGTGTTTTTTCAGATTATGCACCGACACCAGCACCGGACGGTCGTTGCGGGTACAGGCAGAGTGGGTGGACGCAGTAGTCATTCGCTAATAAAAGAGCGCCGGCGCCGGCCGGCTTTGGATTGGTGTCAGTGTCGATATTATATGCAAAGCATCGGCCGGGATATTGCAGTTAGCCCTGATGCTATGATGTGAGCGGTATTTTCAGGGTTTTCTACAATGGTTTTGCTGCGATGGCAATAGGTCCTTTTTTCTTTGCGCCCATGGTGCTTGCGGTTATGGCGGGTGTGATTACGCTGCTGGCCGGCTGTGCCGTGCTCACGCGGCGGGTCAGCCCGCAGTTTGATCGCTGGCCCTGGCTGGTCATGCTATTGGTGCTGGCCAGTGCCCGGCTGGGCTTTGTCATTCGCCACTGGGATAGTTTTCTGACCGAACCCTGGCGCATCTTTTATTTCTGGCAGGGTGGCTTTGACATCGGATGGGCCATCGCTGCGGCGGTGGTCTCTCTGGTGCTATTGCAGGGTTTGCGCCGCGAGCGCTTGGCGGGGCGCTGCTTGGCCTGGTGGCCGCGGTGATGGTCTCGCTAGCGCTGCTGGTGCCCGGTCCGCTTGCCCAGCCCTTGCCGGCCATGGCATTGCCAGACATGAACGGTCAAATGCACAACCTGCAGGATCTGCGCAACCAGAAAGTGGTCATCAACCTTTGGGCGACTTGGTGCGGCCCCTGCCGCCGCGAAATGCCCATGCTGGAGCAGGCGGCCCGGCAAAACCCGGATGTACGGTTTCTATTTGTGAATCAGGGAGAGTCGGCGGCCACGATCGAGAACTATTTGCGGCAGGAGAAGCTGGACCTGAGCCAGTGGATTCGATTGGATCCCGATTCGACCTGTCGGCGCAGTTTCGTACGCGCGGTCTGCCCACAACGTTGTTCTTTAGTGGCAACACGTTGCAACGGACCCAGGTGGGCGAGATCAGTCGCGAAGTGCTGAGCGAAAAACTGGACGGGCTGTAGCAGGGCGCCGGCTGCGGTGTCGCCCCGGCCGGCAGCACTTGCCCGCTCTGACATCCCGTTGCGGTATCGGGTCAGGCGGCAGGAACGACCGGGCCGGGTGTGACCACGCGCATGGTTCTACGCATCAGCGGTGGCGTCAATGCAGCGAATAACAGCATCAACAGGCCGTTCATGACGCACAGGGCCGCCAGGCCCCAATGCACATACACCAGCTTGAACAGTTCAATGCCCACTGCTTGTATCAGCATCATGATCAGGCTCATGACCGCGGCCACGACCCCTTTAGGCTGATCGGAGGCCATCAGGGTAAAGCGATACAGGACCGCAAAGCTAATGCCCTGGGCAAACGCTGACAGGGCCAGCCCGGCAACCAGTCCAAGATATTCAAAGGACGGAATAAAGCCAGCCAGAATCAGCAGAATGCCGCCGGCGATCATCAGGGGAATGGAAAAATACACCGATTGCCCTACCGGAAAGCGCGGCGCATATCTGGCCAGCGCCAGATTGCCGACAATCAGGCTGATGAAAATGGGTAATTGGGACAGGCCGTAACCCATGTTGGTCATGCCCATATCCTTGATCAGAAATACCGGCGACAGGCCGATCCAAACCAGCATGGGCAGTACGATCAACGGAAAATAAAGCGTCAGTTGCATGAACAGGCTGTTTTTGAACACCAGCCGGTACTGCTGCCAGATCTGTGCCGGCGGCTTTTTGGGCAGGGCCAGATTGACGGTTTCAGGCATGTGCAGGAACAGGCCCACCAGCGAGACACAGGCGATCGCCGCGATAATGACAAAGCCCCAGTGCCAAGACACTACACTGATCAGGCAGCGCCGGCCAATGGGCCCAGCAGGGGCGCGACCATGGAAATATTTGCCATTAGCGCCATCACGCGAATGGCCGTGAGTTCTTCAAACGCCTCCTGTATGCTGACATAGCCGACCGCCGCAATGAAGCACAGCCCCATTCCCTGCAGGAAACGCAGCAGCATGAACCATTCAATGGTGGGGGCCAGCAGAATGAGCAAATTGGTCGCGATGAAATACATGACGCCCGCCAGCATGACGGGACGCCGACCGTAGCGGTCGGATAACGGGCCGATTAGCCAGGTCAGGCAGGCGCCGCCCAGAATATATAGCGACATGGACGAGGCCACCCAGGCGTCGTCTACGCCATATTCGGCGGTGATGGTGAGCATGGCCGGCTGAACCATGTCGTTGCCGATATAGGCGGACAGTTCATACAGCACCATGGCCAATGGGAATAGCAGCATGGACAGACTGATAAACCGTTTGTCGGAGGGCTTGCGCGAAGAGGGAGGCATGGGAAACAACCAGGAAGATGTGCCGAATTATACCAAGGCGGCAGTGCAGCTGTGATTTAACCACTAAAATAAAGGGTTCTTTGATCAGCGACAAGTATTGTGCCTAGTACAATTGCAATAATTGTCCATTCTGTGTTTTTTTATTCCCCCTGAAGGTACGTTTTACAATGGCCGCATTTCTGGAAGGCAAAGTCCTCAGCATCCACCACTGGACAGACAGACTGTTCAGTTTTACCACTACCCGTGATCAGGCATTGCGTTTTTCCAACGGGCATTTCACCATGATCGGTTTGCCTGTCAATGGCAAACCGTTGTTGCGTGCGTATAGTATTGCCAGCGCTAATTATGAAGATCATCTGGAGTTCCTCAGCATCAAGGTGCCTGACGGCCCGCTCACCTCGCGCCTGCAGCATATCCAGGTCGGCGACAGCATTATTGTGGGCCGCAAGCCTACGGGAACGTTGCTGGTAGACTATCTGCTTCCCGGCAAGCGCCTGTATATGCTGGCCACCGGCACCGGGCTGGCTCCCTTCATGAGCCTGATTCGCGATCCGGAAACCTATGAGCGTTTTGATGAGGTCATTCTGGTGCACGGGGTGCGTTTTGCCAACGAACTATGCTATCACGACTACATTACGAATGAGTTGCCCAAGCATGAGTTCCTGGGTGAAATGGTGTCGGAAAAACTGAAGTACTACCCTACAGTCACGCGCGAACCATTCCGCAATGAAGGCCGGATCACAGCGCTGCTGGAGTCCGGCAAGCTGTTTACCGATCTGGGCGTGCCTGCCCTGAACCCCGAGACCGACCGCGCCATGATTTGCGGCAGCCCCGAGATGCTGCGCGACCTGAAAACGGCGCTGGAGCGTCGTGGTTTCAGCGAAGGCAACACCTCGCGCCCCGGTGCGTTTGTGATTGAACGGGCGTTTGCCGAACAGTAAGCAGGTTTATCGGGCAGTTGCCAACCCGGTTTTTCCAGAGCGGGGCATGCTGGCAGTATAGCCGCCGGTCACGGGGGGTTTGCCGGTATCGGCGCTGGCGCGTAGCTGGTAGGCCGTATGGAGCTTTCAAACAAGAGAGCCCAACGAATGTAAAACAGGCCGCCAGCACCTCACAACATCGCGTGCCGGTCTGGCTGCGCCTAGGCCGGCTCCCTGGCTGGTCTGAACAGCGTCAGTGACTTGCGTGCCCGGGTACAGGCGACGTAATACCGGTTGCGCTCCACGTCGGGGGCGTCGGTTTTGCTGCGGAACGTCGTATCTGCGGTGTCATAGACCAGTACGTGATCATATTCATGACCTTTGGCTTCGGTAACGGTAAGCAGGGGCACGCCACCGCGTGTACTGCAACGGGCCGCCACGGCTGCCAGGACTGCGGGCCATGCCTGCATTGGCGTCGGGTTTTGCTGCAAATACATCAATAATCCCTCCCAGCCTGCAGCAACGATTCGTCCAGCAGTCGCTGGGGCGTGGTCAGGTCGCGGAACAAATCGGCCTGGCGTGCAAAGGTCTGCAGCGCATCTGTGGCGCTGGCGTCCGGCGCGTGCGCTGTGGTCAGCCACCGCTGCAGGGCATGTTTCAGGCTGGGGCCGAACACCAATTTACTTGCGGCAAGCCAGTTTTCCGTGTACATGCGCAGATTGCCGGGCGTTAACCCGGTTTGCGCCAATTCACGGACCGTGTCGGGCGCCAGGCAGCCGGGCAGCGAAGAAAATTGTCGCAAGGCCAGCGGCAGCGTACGCAACTGTGCCATGGCCTGTGGAAAACGCAAGGCATACAGGACTGTCGCAATGCCGATGGCCGGCGTGTTTGCCAGCGGCCAGGCCAGTTTGATCGAGGCGGGACCGTGACACAACAGGGAAAAGGCGGCACGAATCCGGTCCGGGCCATGACGGCAGACGATGCTTTGTTTGCCCAGGGGGGCCAGTGCGCCGGCGTCCTCCCAGTTGCCACTGCAGACCATCACCGGCGTATCGGAGACGACGGCCGAGGTAATGGTCCGCTGCGTGAGTTCTCCTGCCAGCGTGGCCAGTTCCGGACCGAAGCGATAACTGGTAAGGCTGTTTACTCGTCTGGCGGAAAAATCCCGGACAAAGGCGTCGAAAACCAGCTCGGTATTGGCGCCGCGCCAGGCAAAGATGGTCTGGTAACGATCGCCCACGGCCATCAGCCTGTGGGCATCGCGGCCAATGCGCGACAGCAGCATTAACTGCAGGGGTGTGGTGTCGTGAAATTCGTCGATCAGCACAAACCGGTAGGCAGCGGCGCTGCCCGGCAGTTCGGCGCCATTGTCCAGCGCTTCGAGCAAATCATAGGAGGCCTCGGACACCAGGCGAAAGCCATACATGCCCTTGCCGCGCTCGGGCTTATAGGCCGGGTCCAGCAGGGTGTCATCTGGTTCAGCCGCTTCAGGTTTCCAGTGGGCGCGCAGGGCATCATAGCGGCGGAAAACGGCGCGTACCAGCTCAGGCGGATGATGCAAGCCATCGCCAAAAGCGGCCTGTTCGTCTTCTGTCGATTCGGCCTGCCAGGCCAGGGATGCCCGGTAGTAATCCAGGTCGGACATCAGTTTTTCCATGGCATCAGTCGACAGGGCGGGTGCCTGCAGCGTCACGGCGTCGTCCTGCTCGGACATATCCTGCAGCTCCTGACAGACATCGCTTACCAGATCGGGCAGCAGGTCGTTCACAATGGCATGGCGATCAAGCACATAACGTTCATCGCCCAGGCGCCGCAACAGGAAGTGCGCCAGGCCGTCGATGGTAAAAATATGCAGATTCGTATTGGATCCGGCTTCCAGGTTGCGCGCGCGCATATAGTTTTGCAGAACGTCGCGGCCGGCACGGCTGAAGGTGACCAGCAGTGTGCGGCCCTGTGTGACGCATTGCGCCGCTTCGTGGGCAATCAACGTGGTTTTGCCGCTGCCGGCCACCCCTTCGATCAGCAGGCACGATCGGGGTATTGGTCAAACAGAAGAGGAGAATTTACCATATTGAAAATAAATAAAAGATTAACTGCATGAATGTATACCGAAAGTAAATTCTCAAATAACTGTCTGCTGCCTTGAGGCTGTCTGCCGGAGTCGTCATAATAGCAATAATCAGGGTAAAGAGCGGGCCAAATTCCAGGACCACGCCACCCGACCTCAACAAATCATCAATCAGGAGCCAATATGACCGACCGTACCCAGGTTCACAGCCTTCAGATCGCCACCGTGCTGAAAAATTTCGTTGATCAGGAAGCCCTGCCGGGCACTGGCGTAGACGCCGATGCGTTCTGGAAAGGACTGGATGCGCTCATCAATGATCTGGCGCCGGAAAATAAGGCATTGCTGGCCGAACGCGACCGTATCCAGGCCAAAATGGATGAGTGGTACCGTCAGCATCCGGGCAAGATTGCCGACATGCAGGCCTATAAAGCCTATCTGAAGGAAATCGGCTATCTGAAAGACGCACCTGATACCGTGCAGGTCAATACCAGTAACGTCGATTACGAAATTACCAATCAGGCCGGCCCGCAACTGGTCGTACCCATTACCAACGCCCGTTATGCGCTGAACGCTGCCAATGCGCGTTGGGGTAGCCTGTATGACGCCCTGTACGGCACCGATGCACTGAGCGAAGACGACGGCGCGACGCGCGATGGCGGCTATAACCCCAAGCGCGGCGAGAAGGTGATTGCCTTTGCCCGTGACTTCCTGGATCAGACCATTCCGCTGCAAAGCGGTTCGCACAAGGATGCCACAGCCTACACCGCAGAAAACGGCACGCTCTCAGTGACCCTGGCCGACGGCAGCAAAACAACGCTGGCCGACGCAGACCTGTATCTGGGCCACCCGGGTGATGCGGCAGCCCCCGAGGCGCTGATTTTCCGCCAGAACGGCTTGCATTTTGAAGTGCAGATCGACAAATCCAATCCTATCGGCAAACAGGACAAGGCGGGCGTCAAGGATGTTTTGCTTGAGGCTGCACTGTCCACCATCATGGACTGCGAAGACTCAATTGCGGCTGTGGATGCCGAAGACAAAGTGCTGGTGTATCGCAATTGGCTGGGTCTGATGAACGGCACGCTGGCCGAAGAAGTGTCAAAAGGCGGCAAAACCTTCACCCGTAAACTCAATCCAGACCGCCAGTACACCGGTAAGGATGGCAAACCGGCTACGCTGGCCGGTCGCTCGCTCATGTTCATTCGCAACGTGGGCCACCTGATGACCAATCCGGCCATTCTGGACAAGGACGGTAATGAAACGCCCGAAGGCATCCTGGATGCGGTATTTACCACGCTTGTCGCCATGCACGATCTGAAACGTGAAGGCGGTAATTCGCGCAAGGGTTCTATCTACATTGTGAAACCCAAAATGCACGGGCCTGATGAAGTGGCGTTTGCCAGCAAGCTGTTCGGCCGGACCGAGCAATTGCTTGGGTTGGCGCCCAACACCATCAAAATGGGCGTGATGGATGAAGAGCGTCGCACCAGCGCCAACCTGAAGGCGTGTATTGCTGCTGCGGCCGATCGCGTCGCGTTCATTAACACCGGGTTCCTGGATCGTACCGGTGACGAAATGCACACATCCATGGAAGCGGGCCCCATGATTCGCAAAGGGGATATGAAAAAATCGTCCTGGATCGATGCCTACGAAAAACGCAACGTGCTGTTTGGCCTGGCTTGCGGGCTGCAGGGCAAGTCGCAGATCGGCAAGGGCATGTGGGCCATGCCCGACCTGATGGCCGATATGCTGGCGCAAAAAGGCGCGCAACTGAAGGCTGGCGCCAATACGGCATGGGTGCCTTCTCCAACGGCGGCCACCCTGCATGCGCTTCACTACCATCAGACCGATGTTGTGCAAGTGCAGAACAGCCTGAAAAATGACACCGACGAGCGTCTTGACGCCTTGCTGACCATCCCGGTTGCCGACAACACCAACTGGTCCGACGCCGAGAAACAGCAGGAACTGGACAACAACGCCAGGGCATCCTGGGGTACGTGGTGCGTTGGGTTGACCAGGGTGTTGGCTGCTCCAAAGTGCCCGATATCCATAACGTTGGCCTGATGGAAGATCGCGCCACCTTGCGTATTTCCAGCCAGCACATGGCCAACTGGCTGCGGCATGGCATTGTGACCGAAGAACAGGTTATGGAAACCATGAGGCGCATGGCCGGCATCGTGGACAAACAGAACGAAGGCGATGCCCTGTATCGCCCCATGACAGGCAACTTTGAGACATCTCCAGCGTTCCTTGCTGCGTGCGATCTGGTCTTCAAAGGTGTGCAGCAGCCCAATGGCTACACCGAGCCTCTGCTTCATCAGTGGCGTCAGAAAGCCAAACAGCAGTACGGCATTAAATAAGGTATTGCTAATTGCACCGCGCTCATTTGAAGTGCGGGCATGGCAGTGCCAAACCGGTAGTCTTCGAATGCACCTTGACAGATGGATGATGAGTCCGCTGTTGAGGTGCTTTTTTATGCAGTTGGGTGTAAAAATCAAGTGTGACCTGACGCTATGGAGTCTTGCTGGTGCAGACAATTCATTGTACAATGAGCAATTATTATCCGGAGATGGCAATGAGAACCGTAAGCTATAGCCAAGCCAGACAGAACTTGTCTGCCACAATGATTCAGGCAGTAGAGGATAAGGCTCCTGTTCTAATCACGCGCCAGAATGGTCAGGCCTGTGTCCTGATGTCGCTTGAAGAATATAACTCGCTGCAAGAAACCGCTTATTTGCTCCAGTCTCCCGCCAATGCCAGACGTTTAATGGACTCCATCGAAAATCTGAAAAGTGGCAATGCCAAGGAACGAGGGTTGATTGAGTGAAGCTGACGTGGTCGGAAGAAGCGTGGGAAGACTATTTGTACTGGCAGGACGCTGATAAACGGATGGTTAAAAAATAAATGAATTATTAAAAGATACTTGTCGCACTTCGTTTGAAGGCATCGGCAAGCCTGAGCCGCTAAGACATCATCTTGCCGGTTATTGGTCAAGACGTATTACATTGGAGCATCGGCTGGTCTATGCCGTTGCCGATGATGCCATATTGATCGCAGCTTGCCGTTATCACTATTGATATTGCCCCGCGCTAATTCAAGCGCGGGCATGCTTATCAGACCGGCCCCTTAAGGAGGCCGGTTTTTTTATCTTGCAACGATCCAATTGTCACGCGGTGGTGGCGCTTTCGATGCAGCAAATGAAAACGCACAAGCATGTAACGTTAGGTTACGTTTCAGTGAGCGACGCGCAACACCCCATAAACACTGGCTTTACGGGTTGTCGGCCGATGACGGACACGTGCTGTTGCATGTACAGCGATGACACGACACACGCCTGACATTATCCCTGCCTACACTTGCCCGGATAACTTGCACAGCCACGCAGCAGTGGCGTTCATCATTCTTATAAGCGATTGATACAGTCGCTATCGGGATCCACCGTTACTTCAAGCCTGTACTGGCAGGCCTGGGTAGCGGTGAAAAACAGGCGTATGGGAAAAATAATTCAAGCCACCACGGTCAAAGGCCAAGGCCATTTTTTGTTCCGTGAGTTAAAAGGTCATGAAGCTGTATCCACACTGTTTGAGTATCACGTGGATCTGGTATCAAAAAGCCATGCAGAGAATCTGGCGGAGCTGCTGGCGACGCCGCTGACGGTAATGGTGGCACATGCCGCAGGACAACGCCTGTTCAGTGGCCTGATTACAGAAGCCCAGTTCGTGGGGCGCGAAAGCCAGACATCTGAATACTATATCTATCGATTCACGGTCAGGCCATGGCTGTGGTATCTGACGCAAACGTCCGACAGCCGGATTTTTCAGAATCAGAGTGCACTGGCGGTGATCCGGCAGATTCTTCAGAAATACCCGTTCGAAGTGGAGTACCGGCTTGCCCAAAGCTATCGCGACTGGGTCTATTGCGTGCAATATGACGAAACCGATTTCAATTTCATCAGCCGCCTAATGGAGCACGAGGGCATCTATTACTGGTTCCGTCACGAACAGGGCAAACATGTGCTGGTTGTGGGAGATGCAGATTCGGCTCACGAAGTGATCGCGGGGGACGGACGCATTCCCTATTTTGCGCCTGACAGGCTCAGCCGCCCCGATACGCGACATATTGATCGCTGGATGCCGCGAAGAGAGGTCCATCCTGCCACTTATTGCACCGTAGACTTTGATTTCAATAAACCGCAGGCCGGGCTGGACGTCAAGCGCAAGGCCGCAGGCGTTGCGCCGCAGACACTGGAAATCTACGACCCCATAGGCGGATATACCGAACCCGAAGACGGCGAGCGATACGCGCAGATACGGCTGGAGAGCCTGACGGCAGACAATGAAACCGTTGGTGCGCAGGCCGACCATCCCGGTCTGGCCGCCGGCTACACCTTCACATTAAAAAACCATCCTGATCAGTCACAGAATACATCCTGGCTGGTGTTGCGTACGAACTATCACCTGAAGGAAGCGCCAGGCGCATCTGCGGGTGGAAAACCGTCATGGGAGCACCAGATTCGCCTGCGTTTCACTGCCATTCCGACGCATGTCCAGTACCGCGCGCCGCGCGTGACACCCATCCCACGTGCCGCCGGCCCGCACACCGCTCTGGTGGTGGGGCCGGCAGGAGAAAAAATATGGACAGACAAATATGGCCGGATCAAGGTGCAGTTTCACTGGGATAGACAGGGGCAGCGCAACGATGACAGCTCGTGCTGGATTCGCGTCTCCAGCCCCTGGGCAGGTGGCGGCTTCGGGGGCGTGCAGATCCCGCGGGTCAATGACGAAGTCATCGTCAATTTTGTGGGCGGATTTCTGGATCGGCCGATTGTCGTTGGACGCGTATACAACGCCAGCAATATGCCGGCCATGAATCTGCCGGCAGATGCTACTCAAAGCGGCATCAAGACCCGCAGCAAGGACGGCGCACCTGATAACGCCAACTCCATGCTCTTTGAAGATCGTCCTGGCGCCGAGCAACTTGCGTTTGGCGCCGAACGCGACATGGACACGCATGTCAAAAACAATGAAAACCTCAGTGTGGCCGGCGCACAGGCCGGCACACACGGCGGTGCGACCACGATGAGCGTGGGCGGAATTGACGACAATATTTTTCGCGGTCCTTCGAGGGAAACCTATGGAGCCAATCATCAGCGCAATATCGTCGGTATGTCAAATGACATTGTTATCGGTCCGCGCACTCACAGCGTAGGGGCCACGGCGGTAACCGTGATGGGGCGCGGCTTTGTCCAGAATATCAATGCCGGACTGGCGAACTTCACCTATAACGCGGGGCGCAGCCGCCAGGTTCAAACCGATTTTTCCCACACGGTTTCCGGCCCGGTCAGGCGCGTTGTCAATGGCACGCAAAGTTGCACCATTACATCGGGTGGTTATTTCAAGCAAGTCAAGGGTGGTCCCTTGTCCATGAAAGCCGGATCAGTGGATATGAAGTCTACTAGCGGGCTGTCGCAGTTCAATGCCAGATCGAAACTCAATCTGGCGTCTGGCGGCCCGCAGAGCCTGAGCAACCCGGCAACGCTGGGGCATACCTCGACGCAGCATAGCGAGGCGCATGATTTTTCTTTCAAGCTCAAAGGCTTGAAGAACACCACCGAAGATATCTATCAATCTTCAGGCATTGTGTCGGCCAATCTGTTTGGCATCTCCTCCAGTATGGCGGCCACATCGTTGCGCATGAGCGCCGTTGGCCTGGTGGGCACGCCGCTGCAGGGGGATATGAATGCGGCAAAGATCGAGATATCTGGCTTCAAGCTGAAAAAATACGGCTCGGGCGAAGAAAACTTCGTGATGGCTGTGTTGATTTCCGGCCTGATTACCAGAAACTGAGAACAGGAAAAGAGGACACGCATATGCTGGCAACCACGCAACTGATGGGACTGGATCTGGGATTTCCAGACGTCTGCCTGACGCCTCCCGCGCTGCTGCCGATTCCCTATCCGGATATGGGGTTTCCAATGATGGCCATACCAATTGCAGTCACCATTCTGTTCATGGGTGGATTTGCCCATAACATGATGACCACCATCCCACTCACGCTGGGCGACTTTCCCGGCGTCGGGACGGGGATTCTGTCGCATACCGTAGTCGGCCAGTCGCGCCGCCTTTTCCTCAATTCATACACGACCTTTCTGTTTGGTACGCCGGCCAACCGCCTGTGTTCTTTCGGGTTGCAGAATATGTTCAATATTATCGGTTTTACCCTGGTGCCGGGCAATTTCATTGTCAGCATACTGGCACCATGACCGGCAGGGGAAAACAATGAAAAGAACCTTCCGGCTGCATGGCGATTTTCCCGACGGTCAATTGCTGCTGCGTTCAATCAAAGGGCAGGAGCAGATATCGGGCCTGTTCGAATTTACGCTTGAAATACTCACCGACACACCTGCTCTGGATATCAAAAGCCTGCTGGGAGCAGCGCTGGCCGTGGAGGTTGACCAGCAATCGTCTGCGCGCTTTATCAACGGTATTGTGACGCGCCTGAGTCGTACCGGCAGGGATTCGTATCCGCCGAAATATTACGTTTATGAAGCTACGCTCAACCCGTGGTTGTGGTATGCGACGCAGACCAGCGATTATCGTATTTTCCAGGACAAAAGCGTTCTGGATATTCTAAGCGAAGTGCTGGGCGAATATGGCTTTGCGCTGGATCTGCGGCTTGCTGAGCATTATCGCAAGTGGACGTACTGCGTGCAGTATGACGAAACCGATTTTGATTTTGTCAGCCGCTTGATGGAACACGAAGGTATCTATTACTGGTTCGAACATGACAAGGGCAGGCACACCCTTGTTGTGGCCGACGACCTGAGCACCCATCGTCCCACGCCAGGCCTGTCGCAACTGCCATATTACAGTCGCCATCATCAGGTTAATCCGCTGCAGGAGTATGTGGAAATCTGGCAGCCACGGGTTTGCATTACGCCTACCGCTTATGCCGCTACCGATTATGATCTGAACAAGCCGCAGGCGCGCCTGGATGTGCGGCAATTAGCCGAGGGCAAGGCAGGCCACGAACTGAATCTGGAGCACTATGATCCGATGGGTGGCTATACCGAGCCGGAACATGGCGCCCATTATGCCCGAGTGCGCATGCAGGCGCTGGAAATGAAACGACAAACCATCACGGCCACCAGTAATGCACGGGCCCTGTCCGCCGGCCACACCTTTGTACTGAAAAACCATCCGGACAAGACGCAGAACCGCGAGTATCTGATTGTCCGTTGCCAGTACGAGTTCGTTGAAGCGCCGTACCACAGTGTCGGCAACACCGGCCAGACGCCTGCGAATCAGCATGCGGCGCTGTTGACCACGATAGAGGCAATCCCGGCAAACGTCCAGTATCGCCAGCCGGCCCAAACGCCGGAGCCAAGAACGAGCGGGCCGCAAACGGCGCGGGTTGTCGGGCCGGCAGGCGAGTCGATCTGGACCGACAAATACGGCCGTATCAAGGTTCAGTTTCACTGGGACCGGTACGGAAGCAAAAACGAACGCAGTTCCTGCTGGATCCGGGTGTCCAGCCCCTGGGCAGGCGGCGGTTTTGGCGGGTTGCAGATCCCACGTGTGAACGAAGAAGTGATTGTGGATTTTGTCGGCGGTCAGCCTGACAGGCCCCTGGTGGTCGGCCGGGTTTATAACGCCGAGAATATGCCGCCGGTGACGCTGCCGGAGCAGGCGACCCACAGCGGTTTTCATACGCGCACCAAAGATGGCAGTCCGGATGCGGCCAATACTGTCATGTTCGAAGATAACCAGGGTAGTGAAATGTTCAAAATGGTGGCCCAGAAAGACATGCAGACCAGGGTGAAGAATAATGCCAACCACCGGGTGGGCGGAATGTCGGCCACCAATATTGCCGGCGCGCATACCTGGAATTATGGTGGGCTGTTCAGCAAGCAGGTAGCACAGGCAGCGACGTACCAGCATGAGAGTGGACACCGGTTCGCCGTGGCGGCCGATGCGACAGATACGGTGGCGCAGCGCCAGAAACGCGAATACACCGGCGCCAATACCGTCACCGTTGGCGGCGCTGAAACACTGACCGTGGCGGGTGAGCCGGCACTGCATGCATTCGGCCAGGGAATACAGAGCACATTGAATGCGCACCGGACCGATAACATCACCGGCGCA
This sequence comes from Advenella kashmirensis WT001, assembly GCF_000219915.2. Lineage (NCBI taxonomy): Bacteria > Pseudomonadati > Pseudomonadota > Betaproteobacteria > Burkholderiales > Alcaligenaceae > Advenella > Advenella kashmirensis. Next base: position 304,095 of record NC_017964.1, read on the forward strand.
GTGATTCGCAATTTTGATAGTGGCGAAGACGTGACGGTAAGCGGATTGTTCAGTAAAAGCGTGGCGGCCGGTGATGCCATCATGAAAGCAGACAGTTTCAAAGTAGATGCGGGTGGTCTGTTCAAGCTCAATTGCGCAGCGACATGGGAAGCCTATGCACTGTCTGACATTCTGATGAAATCGGGCAGCCTGACCAGAGAGTCCACGTTGATGCAGTCGGTTAATCCATCGACGCTGCATGAGCAGAATATCAAGGTGGCTATCGGTGTCAATGGCATTAATTCGCGTGCCAGCAAGAGCGCGAGTACCAGTGTAGCCGTCAAGCTGGCCGCTGGCGGCATGTACGACACCATGCAGCTGAGCAAGATATCGCTGGTGGGGGCGCAGGTAAAACTTGTGGGAAACAGCCATTCTGTTGATCTGGTTTCTATCGGTCTTGTTGGCGCCAACATGTCGCTGGGCAAGACCGACAGGAAATACGTATTCAGGATCGAGATATGAATATGATGAGTGTCATAGATATGACAGGTGGCATGGGCGCATGAAAATTTCCAAGCCGTTCTGCCTGAGTATTCAGGTCAGGCCGTACCGCTGGCGTGGCCAGGCTCATATCGGTCTGTCTGCGGCCATTCTGGTGGACAACCGCAAGGGTTATCCGGTGCTGCAGAATGAAGCGGGACTCTGGTCGTTTGTCGCTGAACACCTCAATTCCGAGGGTATTCTGGATCTGGGTATGCCCAAGCCGCAGGCAGAGTTTCTGGTATCGGGCAACGCCTATACTGCGCACTCGGAAGACAAAATACAGTGCCTTGTCCAGGTGCAGGTCAATGATCTTGTCAAGCAAGTGCAGGTGTACGGAGACCGTTACTTTCTGGACAACCGCATTACCCCGGCGCAGCCTTTTGAACAGCTCAATATCGGCTGGCAAAATGCCTACGGCGGGCCTGGCTTTGCGAATAACCCGATGGGCAAGGGAACGGTCGAGGAAACCATCAATGGCGTGCGCGCCAGGCGGATGCCCAATGTGGAGTGGCCCGATTATCCCATTCGTGATTTCGGGGAAGCCATTCGCCCCGCGGGACTGGGGGCACAGAGTATTACCTGGCCCGTTCGCTTTGGCAAAGTCGGTACCTATTCCGAACAATGGCACAAAACCGATGCGCCGGGGTTTTTCCTGATATGGATCCCAGCCTGTTCAATGCCGCCATGCCCGATCAGATCTTTGAAGGGCAGACGCAACTGCCGCCCAACACCGAATATCGCGTATGGAATATGCACCCGGACAAGCCGTGCTGGCAGGGCACGGTGCCGGCGTGGCAGGCCAGATGCCTGGTGCAGCTGCAGAAGGATGCCGGTTGTGCATCCGAGATTCATGATGTCGAGCTGGCGCCGACCACGCTCTGGCTGGTGCCGCATCTGGAAAGCTATATTGTGCTGTTTCACGCAACGCTGCCGGGCTGGCATGACGATGGCGAAGAAATTAAACATATTCTGGGAGCGCTGGAATGGCAATATTCTCCCAAAACGCATGAGCATTACCAGCGCTACATGCAAACACGGCTGGATCATGACGAGTCTGCGCTGCTGGCCTATGAAGATGCGCAACTGCTGCCGGAAAATCTGCAAACGGCCGGTTTTGACATCAAGCCTGACTTAAATGGCGCGATGTGGGAAAAGCAGCATCGCCTGCAGCGGTACTTGCTGCTACATGCGCGCGCCGATCTGGCCGGCATGGGGCTGGATGCCGAACATTATCTGCCGGAATTTGTCGGGCCTCGTCCGCAGCCGAGCATGGAACAATTGCTGGAAAAGCACAGGCAGCGTCATGGGGCGGTCCGTGAGCAACGAGCCGAACTGGTGCAGGCCAAGGCGGCGGCAAAACGCTTCAGACAATCGGCAGGCAGGGACAAGACGCTGCCTGCCCTGCTGGGAGAACCGGATTTTCTGAAAACCATTGAAGACATCAATGCACGGATCCGGGTTCCGGATCCGAAGAATAAACAGCCCAATCGTGCGCTGGATGAACTGCTGGCACAAATTGGCCAGGCGCAAGCCAGTGAAGACAATCTTCGTGCTGCCCGGCGCCAGCGCCATCGTGGCTTGCTGTTTTCGGCCCAGTACCGGTCCGGCAGCTATGTGCTGGATCAGACGCTCGCCAGAGAACTGCGGCAAAAGGCCATTCTTGCGGCACAGGTAAACCGCGATCTGCGCGGCATGGATTTGACTGGTGCCGATCTGACGGGCCTGGTCTTTGAATATTGTGATTTCAGTCAGGCGGTACTGATGCGCGCCGACATGACCGACGCCAGATTCATCCATTGCAATTTAACCGAGGCCGTGCTGTTCAGTGGCATCTACTGCAGAACACAGTTTGATCACTGCCGGTTTCACACCGCCAATATGTCGCGTACGCGGTTTGATGCTGTCTCCTATGCCAGTTGTGATTTTCATCAGGCGATCATCGATGAGTCCACGTTCAGCCGCTGTGATTTTTCCGCTGCGACATTTGGTGAGTCTGTATTTCGGAACGTGCGTTTCGAAAATACGACCCTCAATGAATTGGCGCTGGATGCAACCGTGATGCTCTCTTGCACACTGGATCATGTGGCGGCAAAGGACGCAAGACTGAACAAGTGCGCATTCTATGAGTGCATCTTCACCGCCAGCGCCTTTGCCGACTCGTGGCTGACCCGCTGCGCCTTTGCCTTGTGTGAACTGTCCGGCATGTCGTTTGCAGGATCCGTCATGAGCGCCTTCACCCTGATTGCTGAAAAACCGGTGGTCGATTGCGACTTCAGTCAGGCCAGGATCAGCGACGGCAGCATGCGCGGCGTTCATTTTCTGCGGCCGCGCCTGCTACAGGCGGTTATTCGCAATACCGATTGTTCCAAATCGGTTTTTGAACAGGCAGATTGTCGTGGCATGGAAACCCCCGACGGCGTGTTCATGCGAACCGAGTTTCGCAACAGCGATTTTACGGCAGCCAACCTCATGACAGGCCTGTTCAGGAAATCGACATTTGTTCGCGCCAATTTGAGCAAGGTGAATTTTTTCCGGGCCGATTTCGCCCAGAGCAATATTGATGCGGACAGCCTGCAGCATGACAACTACACACAGCAGATTCAGCTGGAACCCACGCAGAGAAAGGAACCGGCATGAGCCTGACCGATGCGCAGCTTCGGGAACTGGTGGATAACGGCGTACCGATTCTCAAAATATCGCTCCAGGGACGTGATTTGCGCGACTGGAATCTGTCGGGCGCCTTGTTCGAAGGCGTTGATTTCACAGATGCCCAACTCGATGGTGCGAGACTGGACGAAAGCGTATTTTCCAACTGCCGCTTTGACCGTGCCAGCCTGAACGAATGCTACGCCAACGCCGTATTTTTCAACACGTGTTTGATGGGCGGCACACATTGGCGTCAGTCCCTGCTGTTTCAGGCCAAATGGCATGAATGCGATGTACGCGACGCGGATTTTGGCCATGCCATGATGGATGAAACGGTCTTTATCGGCTGTTGTCTGGCGGGTGTGTGCTATAGCGGTGTCCAGGGCCGGGAAATGACGTTCATGAAATCGGATCTGGAGCGGGCCGATTTTTCACGGGCGCAGCTGTTCAAGTCCACGTTGTTCGGGCTGGATCTGAAAACCGTTAATTTTCAAGAGGCCAGCCTGGTCAATGTGATCTGGCTGCAGTCGGATCTGAGTGGCCAGAATCTGCAGGGACAGGACCTGGAGCGGAGTGTGTTTACCGAGGCGATCCTTGACGGGGTATGCCTGGCTTCGGCCAATCTGGTGCAGGCCGCTTTCAAGAGTGCCAGCGTAAAAGGCGCAGATCTGCGCAATAGTAAAGGCCAGTTCGTTGTTTTTGCCGAGGCGGATCTGAGTGGGACGCGCTGCGATGCTGCGCAGTTTGCGCAAAGTGTATTTGTGGATGCCATCACGGATGAGGCCAGTTTTGTGGGTGCGGACCTGTCCATGTCCGTTTGGCATCACGCCAGTGCGCGGCAATGCCGCTTTGACCGGGCCCAGCTGAATCATACCGATTTTTCGTATGCGGACCTGTATCAGGCGCGTTTTGATGACGCCCGGCTAAATCGCACTCGTTTTCATCGTGCGCTCAGTGACGACCTGAACCTGAAGCGGCGCGCCGGCGCCCTGGAAAAAGACCCGGAACTGTATGAGGCCGAGTTATGGAGCGAAACGCAGCGCGCTATGCTTTTTCCGCAGCGCGATTGACCCAACACGATAGATAGAGCACAGTCATGAACCGTATTGTCAATGCCATCACGCCGCTGGGCGACGCGCTTAAATTCAAGTCCCTGCGGGGGCATGAAGGGCTATCCTGTCTGTTCGAATGGACAGTGCGGTTTGTTTCGGAACACGCAAAGCTGGATCTGCAATCCATGCTGGGGCAATCGGTGACATTCGAAATAGAGACAGGCGCATCACCCCGTTTTCTGAACGGCCTTGTGACCGGATTTGAATTCCTGCATCGCAAGACCCTGACACCGCGTTATTACATTTATCAGGCGACAGTCAGGCCCTGCTTATGGTACGCGACGCAGAACAGCGATAGCCGCATCTTTCAGAATGAAACGGCAGTCGACATTATCACCAAGGTGCTTGGCAAATATGATTTCGCGGTTGAAAAGCGGCTGCTCAATAATTATCGCAAGTGGGGTTATTGCGTCCAGTTCAACGAGACCGATTTCAACTTTGTCAGCAGGCTGATGGAGCATGAGGGCATTTACTATTGGTTCCGTCATGAAGCGTCACGCCATGTCGTGGTGTTGACAGACGAGGTCCAGGCGCACGATCCGTTGCCGGTGGTGCCCGTGATTCCGTTTTATCCGGACGACCGGCCTGCCATTGCCATGCAGGCGTCTATTGCCGATTGGCAAGTCTCGGGGGAGCTGACGCCCACGGGCTATGCCACCATGGATTACGATTTTCAGAAGCCGCTGGCCGATATGAGCGCCAAGCGCAGAGCGAGCCCGCGTGCTACCCAGGCGCTGGATCTGGAAATGTATGAACCCATGGGAGGGTACATTGACTCATCTGACTCCGAGCATTATGTAAAAGTGCATTTACAGTCGCTGCAATGCCTGCAGGAGCAGGCTGTGGCACGGTCCAATGTGCGGACGATGGCGCCCGGTTATACCTTCACGTTGAAAAACTATCCTCATCAGGCGGAAAACAAGGCATATCTGGTAGTTCATACTGAATATGACATACAGAATCCATCGTATGCCAGCCACGATCAGCCTGAAGAGCAAGCGCGGTTTGTTGCGACCTCCCGGCATATTCCGGCCAATGTGCAATATCGCGCCGCACGCAGCACGCCCATCCCTAAAATGAGCGGCCCGCAAACGGCGACCGTGGTGGGCCCGCCAGGCGAAGAGATCTGGACTGATAAGTATGGTCGCATCAAGGTACAGTTTCACTGGGACCGTGAAGGTGTAATGGACGAGAACAGCTCATGCTGGATACGGGTGTCTAATCCCTGGGCCGGCGGTGGCTTTGGCGGGGTGCAAATTCCTCGCGTGCGCGAAGAAGTGGTCGTGGACTTCATCAACGGCAATATCGATCGCCCCATTGCAGTAGGACGGGTCTATAACGCCAGCAATATGCCACCGGTGAATTTGCCGGATGATGCCACACAAAGCGGCTTTCTTACCCGCAGCAAGAACGGCACGCCTGCCAACGCGAACAAGCTGATGTTCGAAGACCGGCAGGGCAGCGAGATGCTGGCCATGGTGGCTGAAAAGGATATGGACACCCATGTCAAGAACAACCAGACACACGATGTGGCAGGCAATGTTGTGTCCGCGATCGCCGGGCTGCGCTCGCACACTGCGCACAGCTCCTCCGATATCACCATGGCCGCCGGTGCGGTTAAACATTACCAGGCTGATCACAACCGGACGGTGCAGGTTCCCTGGACGAACAGATTGGCGCTAATTTGCAGCAGTCGTTCAATGACGGTGTGGACGAGACCATTACCGGACCGCTAACCAGTACCGTAGGGGGACAGGCCAGCCATACGCTGCAGGGTCTGCACATCACAACCACCACTCATGATGAAGAGACGGTCAATGGTACGGTATCGGAAACCGTGGGGACTGGGGAGACCAGCAATATCAAGTCGGGCTCGCAGTTGCAGGCCGGCGACATCACCATGGAATCGCCCACAATTTATTCAGAATCCACCCAGGAAGAAATTGATATCAGGGCAGGCGGCCCGCTGGACATCAGCTCTGTCGGAGCCGGTATTGTGCAGACGCCAGGCAAGATCATCAAACAGAGTCCGACCAATGTGGAAACGGCGTTAATGCTGGACAACAATACAGTTACCAGAAAGAAGAGCTACACGCTGGATTTGAGTGTGGATGGTATCAAGGATGTGATGGTCGAGGGGCATAATCACAATCAGAATATTGCAGATATCAAGCTGTACGGCATGGGTGACTCCATGCAGGCAGCCCATATTGGCCTGTACGGTGCCAACATCCAGCTGGGCGGGCAGGACCAGAAAATGGGTCTGCTCAATGTGAACATCACGGGCATCGAGCTGGATAAGGGCTTTAAGATCAAACGTCCCGGTGGCGGCGGAGGTATCGGGGCAAAAGGCAAGGGCAAGGATGGCAGTGGTGGAGATGGTGGCAAGGGCGGCAAAGGCGACAGGGATGGAAACGGGAATAGGGGGGATGCTGACAAGCCACATGCAGACTGCAAAGATTGTATGGGTAGGTCGGCCTGGTCTATTGGTTTTGACGTAGGCGATGAGCGTATTGCCCAAAGTGATTTTTTCTTATCGGGCGCTTTCCCGATCAGCTGGGATCGGGTCTATCGTTCCAATTTCCGCGCCAATGATGAAGATGGGCCATTGGGACCACGATGGATTACGCCATTTACGCTCTTTATCGAAGAGAACGTAAAGGGTCTTGCCTATTATTCAATTGTAGGTAGAACGATCGAAACCGCGCCACTGGCCTCGGGCGAGGAACGATATGACCGCAACGAGGAAATAAACTGGCGCAGGCTTGATGAGCAAACGCTCGTCATTAGTCAGAAACATGAACGATTTGAAACATTCCGCAAGATCGATGCCGTTTACCGGCTGGTCTCTATCGCCGATCGGGCCGGTAACAAAATCGACATTGACTATCAGGAGCAGGGCCTGCTGCGTTCCATACAGAACGACTTATGGGTGTTGAGGTTCGAACACGATGACCAGCGCCGGATCCGGCGCATTATGACGGACGTGACGCACGATGACAATACGGTAGAACGGCAGCTTGCTTATTATCAGTATGATGGCGCTGGCGATCTCGTGCGGGCTGTCGATGAATACCTGTCGGAACGCCAGTATGCCTACAGTCACCATTTAATTACCCGCTATACCGACAGAACGGGGCGCGGCATTAATCTTGAGTGGCAGGGCACCGGTCCCGATACGCGTTGCTTTCGTGAGTATGCCGATGACGGCAGCCATGAAATTATTCTGTCCTGGGACAGGGAGAATCGACTTACCCATGTCACCAGTGCGCTGGGACAGACAACAACATACCGGTTTGATCGATACAACTACATTTCACATATCTACTTTCCTGACGGTACCATCGAAGAACGAAAACGTGATGATTATCACAATATTATTGCGATTGTTAATCCGGACGGAACCACAGACCGTTTTGAATATGATGATCGCGATAATCTGACCAGACACATCCGTCGTGACAACACTCGGGTTAGCTGGATTTATAACCAGGATGAACAACTGGTCCAGGTAACCGATGCGATGGGCGCTATTTGGCGACGTGAATACAATGATCGCCAGCAAATGATTCGCCAGATTGATCCATTGGGGCGGGTCACCGAGTTTACCTATAACCTTGCCGGTAGCGCCATCGCCATCAAGGACGCCAAGGGCGGAGTCAAGCGCGTTGTGTATAACAATGCCAATAAAATTTTGCAGTATGCAGATTGCTCCAATAACACGACAACCTGGGAATACGATCATCTGGATCGTGTTGTTGGAGTTATTGATGCTGAAGGAAGAAAAACCGCCTATGACTATGATGATAAAGGGCATTTGGCGCGAGTGACAGAGCCCGATGGTGAACTGCGGCATTTATCGTACGACGCGGAGGGGCGCCTGCTGGCGGCCAAAGACGCACTCGGGCAGGAGACGTCATTCAGTTATGATGCTGCAGGCAGGCTTGCGCGCAGGACCAGTCCGATCCGCACGTCCATTGATTATCGATACAACCGGGCCGGCAAACTGACGCAACTGATCAATGAAAATAACGAACAGTATTCGTTTACCTATGACCCCTTTGGCAGACTGCTTGAGGAATCGGGGTTCGACAAAAAAATAACAAAATATACGTATACCAAAAATACCGGCACCCTGGCCTCGGTTACCGAAGGCAATGTGACCACTCGCTATGAGTACGACGTCATTGGCCAGATTATTGCGCGTTCCGGCCAGGGAAGTACGGAACGCTTCGATTACGATGCAAACAGCCGACTGCTTCGGGCATCCAACGCCGTCAGTCAGAATACTTTTTCCTATGATGCCATTGGAAATGTCCTCGCGGTGCACCAGCAGTACACGCTATTTGACACGCAACGGGATTTTGTGTGGCGGCACACTTACGACGAAATAGATAATCGCATCGCAACCCGCCGTCCGGACGGCGTGGAAACGGACTGGCTGATTTCGGGCAGTAGCTACGTTCATGAGATTTTGCTGAATAAATCCACATTGGCCAGCTTTACACGCAATGATGTGTATCAGGAAAAATCACGAACGCTGATGAACTCCATGCAGCAACGTAGTGAATACGACAGGGCTGGAAGATTGCAAACCCAGTTGCTGCTGGAGGGTAATTTTCACGAGAAAGTCCGCCTCAAGCGCGAGTATCACTACGATAAAATCGGCCAGCTGGTCGGCGTCTCCGATTCCACGAGAGGCGATGCGCTCTATCGATATGATCCGCTGGGACGGATTGTTCGTGCGGCCACACCTGTCTTTGACGAGACATTCAGTTTCGATCCTGCTTCGAATATTACAACGACCATTCCTGCGGACAGGCAGTCCAGCACCCTGCCTGCTGATGTGCCGGCGGTTGTGGGTAATGTGCTCAGGGAGTACGCCGGTATTCATTTTGAATATGATGCACAGGGCAATATGGTCAGCAAAAGCAGCCCGGGCTGCCGACAGGCCTTTACCTGGAATGCCTTCAGTCAGCTGGAGTCGGTGCAATCCGCCAGAGAGGGCGCTAGCGATGTTGTTGCCACCTATTATTATGATGCTTTCGGACGCCGGATCGGCAAACAGGTCGCCAAGGGTGAAAACGACCCCGCGCCCGTCCGGGTAATTTACGGCTGGGATGGGGAAAACCTCGCGTTTGAATCGATCTTGGGACAGGAGTGCGCCAAACATTATTTGTATGAGTTTGAAAGTTTTGTCCCCCTGGCGCAATATCTATCTCCGGCTATCGGAAATGCCTGGAGCGAAGCCTCTGTTGGTGCCGTTCGTGATGTGGCATTTTTCCATTGTGATCATATCGGTACGCCCCGGGAATTGTTCGATGAGTCGCAGCAGAAAATCTGGACAGGCGACTACCGATTCTGGGGCAAACTACGGCAAGCGAATGCCTCCGGTTCCACGGATGCGCCTGACTACGCGCATAACAACATTCGTTTTCAAGGACAGTATTACGATAGTGAAACCGGCCTGCATTACAACCGTTATCGATACTATGATCCTGATACCGGACGGTATATCCGCCAGGACCCGATCGGTCTGTTCGGAGGCATTAATCTTTACCTTTACGGTCCCAGCAGCACCATGTGGATTGACCCGTTTGGTCTGGCCATGTGGCCGTCAGGGCAGTTCAATAGCTGGTTCAATGGACAGACTGCCGAGCAGATTGCCGATTTTATGGGTTCGAAGTCCACGCGTGAACTGATCAAGAAAGCGTTGCGGGGCAGCGGCGGCATGCACGAATGGTTTCCGGTCTCGATGGCGGCCAAGGCCAAGGAGCTTGGGCTGAATGCAGAAACACTGAAGTCGTGGGCGACGCCGACGGTGGATGTCTATTTTCAGAATATCAATGACAAAGGCAATATTATTCAGGGACCTCATCCCAGTCGCAATAGCAGCGGGTGCCGGGCCAGCAGTGTTGCCCATGAGCAGTTGATGGCCCAGCTACAGGACGCAGCAGACCCGGATGAAGCCCTGGACATTATCCAGTCATTCGCAAGACAGTTTGCCAGAAATGGCGCATCTCAGACCGGTGGTTTTCGCGTGCTATAGTTGCTTGTGTCAGGTACACCGGCTGCGTAATGAAATGGAATAAATGCCTAACAACTTTATATTTGGATGATTGACAATGCTTGACTTCATAGACCGTTTTACCGATGAAAGATTCAAAAACAACAAACGCCTGAAAGTGATTTCTGTCTGGATCGGAACAATCACGAACGAGAAATCCCTGACACGATATATTTCCGCCGGCACGCCCGAGAACGGTCAATTCGTTCGTGATTTAGGAGAGAACTGGTTTGACCATGATTTCATCGCCGTTAATTATCAGAAGCGCGCGGAGCCGATCGAACAAGTTGTGAGTGCCCTGGCACAGACGCTGGGTTGTCCGCAGCAAATGGAGCAGGAAATGCTTGCGCGTTGCCTGGGCCAGGGCGTCACGCAGGCCAATACCACAGTGTGCTTGTTGCAACATGTCTACAAAGGTGAGGCAGATCAGGATTTTAACGGTCTGAAATTTGCCGGCAGCTATGAATATGAAGAGCCGGAACCTGAGGTTCGCCATAAGTTCGATCATATCTTTGCGGGCGTGACGATAGCAGCGGCATTGCCGGATTTACGCGAATATGCCACCGAGGGAACATTCAGCGGCGAGACAGGGTTGACGTCCGATGACGTTCAGTATTATGGATACAAACTGCGCGACGGCACTGTTTTACCCGTAGCCGAATTTTTTAGTCTGCCAATAGTGAATCAGCGTTTGGTGTTGGGTGACAGTGCAGATGCGGTTTTTTACGCTTGCCGAAATGCAGGCATGGAAAACATCAATGCCTTTATCAGCGTGAGCACGGACGATGCTACGTCTCTGGATATCGAAGCGGGGAAAACCTTCTGCGGGCTGCGTTATCTGGGTGTCTTCAAAACGCAATATCCAGGGTAAAGGGCATTATTTTTATAAAAATGCCGATCGGCATATTCAGAAAATGGCACTTGTCTGTATACAAACCGCATCAGTTGGCTTGAGGGCGGCAGAATCATGAAAACATGAGCGGCAATCAGCCCGAATCGATCGCTTTCTGCTTTCCGGGCATGTTATGCTGGAACCGAACCAGGGAGGCCAGGATCATACGCACCTGAGGGGCATGGGTGCTGCTGCTGGTCGGAAATTGGCGGACAGCATGTCCGCCATCGGATGCAGGCAAAGTGGATATTGATTGCCGCCGCCATGCGCCCTCAACTGAAACCGTGAAGAACAGACCATGAAAGCAAATCCTCTTATCAGTGCACAGGAACTGTCAAACCTGTTGGACACCGCCAGCAACCTGGTCGTGTGCGATTGTCGTTTCGAATTGACCAATCCGTCTCAAGGCCTGCAGTTGTATAACGATGGTCATATTCCGGGAGCCCGGCATGTTGATCTGGACCAGGTGCTCAGTACCAAAGGGGCTGCAGACCAGGGACGACATCCCTTGCCGGCGCCCGAGCTTTTTGCCCGCAAGATGGCCGCCATCGGCATTAGCGACGATACCCATGTTGTGTGTTATGACGCCAATGATTCCATGTTTGCAGCCCGGCTATGGTGGATGCTGCGCTGGATCGGCCACGACAATGTATCGGTGCTGGACGGCGGCTTCAATCTGTGGCAGAAAGGCGGTTATCCGGTCACCACCGAACCGCCGCAGCCGGCCAAGGAAGGGATGCTGACACAGCGCGACTCACTGACCCGTACGGTTGATTACGATGACGTGCTGGCAAATATCAGCGCGGCTGAAAGGCTGGTGCTGGATGCCCGCAGCCCGGACCGTTTCCGCGGTGAAAACGAAACGCTGGATCCGATTGGCGGGCACATTCCCGGCGCAGCCAATCGCTTTTTCAAGGACAACCTGCAAGCGGACGGACGGTTCAAGGATGCTGAAACTTGCGCAAGGAACTGACTGCCAGCCTGCAGGGGCAGCAGCCCGAGCGCGTGATCAGCCAGTGCGGCTCGGGCGTGACGGCTTGCCATAATCTGCTGGCCATGGAGGTGGCAGGCTTATCGGGCGCTGCCCTGTATCCCGGGTCATGGAGCCAGTGGTCCAATACCGGCGGCGCGCCTGTCGCACGAGAGTGATACGTGTGCGTTCAGTCGGCTAACCCAGTGTTGCCAACCCGGGATTCCAGACAACTTCCCAGAGATGACCGTCCGGATCAGAAAAATAGCCGGCATAGCCACCGTAAAAGGTATCCTGTGCCGGCTTGATGAGGGCGGCGCCGGCCGCTTGCGCTTCCTGCATAATGCGATCGACTTCTTCTTTGCTGTCCACGTTGTGTCCAATGCTCAGCTCAAGTGATGAACGGGGCGTGACGGGCAACCCGGTGTCTGCTGCCAGGCTCTTTCTTGGCCACAGGGCCAGTTTCAGGCCCTTGTGCAGGTCGAAAAATACCACGGCGCCGTTTTCGAATTCGGTACCGATAATGCCATTGGTGGCCAGGCCCAGTCCATCCCGATAAAAAGCCAGGGACTTCTCCAGATCATCCACGCCCAGTGTCAGAACGGTGATATGGGGTTTCATGCGATGCGCTCCTGAAAAAAAACGGTGCTAAACGGGCAATGCGCGAATTATCTGGCCGCAATGGTGCGCCATATGAGCTACAACAGTTGCAAGCCAGGCCCAAGCATACTCCTTGAGCCTGATAGCGCTCGCTTGCGGAGCAGCTTCGGGGGCGGCAGCAAAGCCTGTTATTGCCTGTCTCCATAATCACAACACGAAACGCCCACTAACGGCAAGTGACCGTATCGGCTTTCGGTCGACTCAAATTGGTCGGACTGAAACGTACGTTCGTGCCCGTGACAGCGCTGCGCCTGCAAGGTTTTCGGGTAAACTGGTCCTGTCTGGCAATTTGAACCGGAATACTCTGCAGATTAATATCGATTACAGCTATGAACCGAGAGACAGGCATTCGCATGACCGCGTGGCTGGGCATACTCGCCGTATGCCTGGCTGTGTTCATGCCTGGCGTCAATGCATTGAAAAACCGCTATCAGGCCAGTGTCAACGACATTTTTACGGCGGATATCTGTTATGGTGCGCAGGCTGTCCAGGGGCCTGCAGTGGCCCTGAACAGCACGGGGTCACCCGTGTTGGTGGTCAGTCATCATAGCGCGCATGCTGACGCAGATGAAGTCACCGCAGATGTGATCACCGCGCACGCCTCACATGGCAAGATGCCGACATCGTTCGCGCCCCCGGCCGGTAGTGATTCGCCAGCCTCGCCTGATCACGGTGCCGATCACGCTGCCGAATGTCTTTATTGTGGCTTCTTCACCCATCATCTGCCGCTACTGTACAGCGCAAACCTGCCGACCATGTCCTATGGTTTTGTCAGCCGGATAGCGCCGCAGCATCAGCATGCATCTTATTATGCGCAGCCGGCCTTTGTGCCGCTGTCTCGCGCGCCTCCGATACTTTCCTAAGAACGCTGTTCCCATGTCGACTCGGCACTGCGGCTTAGCCTCGCAGTGCATCGTGTCGATACATCGTTATCTGCTTTTCAGGAAATCTCATGATGTCCCGTACGCAACACTCTACGGCCGATGCTGCTGATGCGGCCGCCGCCTTGCCGAAGGCCCGCTACGCCATGCTCTGGCGCTGGCATTTTTATGCGGCCCTGTTTGTCATGCCGTTGCTGATCGTGCTTGGCATTACCGGCACTATTTATCTGTACAAGCCTCAAATTGAGGCGGTGGCCTACAAATCACAGCTTTACGTCACACCTCAGACTTCGCCCAGGCTACCGCAACAAACGCTTTATGAAATTGCCCAGGACAGTACGCCTGGCGGCGTGCCGATTCTGACGGCAGAGATTCATAATGCACCGGATCGCAGCGCGCAGTTTACATATTTGGATCCGGTGGACGGCAAATCCAGTATTTTTCTGGATCCGTATACCGGCGAGACATTGGGCAAAATGCCCACGCTCAACTTCAACGCAACCTACTGGATCGGCCTGGCGCGCCAGATCCATCGCGGTCTGCTGCTGGGTAAAACCGGAGAAGTGTTGATGGAGCTGGCGGCCTGCTGGACGCTGATCATGATCGGCACCGGAGTGGCGCTATGGTGGCCCCGTCGCAAAAAAGGCCTGAAACAGGCCATGATTCCAGATGTGAAGAAAAAGGGCCGCCCGTTCTGGCGTGAAATTCACGCAACAATGGGCATTATGCTGGCTGCCGGCGCGGTGTTTTTTGTCATGTCGGGGCTACCCTGGACCAGTACCTGGGGAGCGCAGTTCAAGCAGCTGGTGGCGCAAGTCAATTTGGGCTATCCGCCGGATCCGCCCGGCAGTACGTCGCAGGCGCATGAAGGACATGAGGGACATGACGCAGGCGCAGCGGCGCCAGCCCTTGTGCAGGATCTGCCGCTGGAGCATACGGCCTGGGGGGCCGGTTTGCTGCCTGTGCCGCAATCGCGTTCAGCGCCGCAACAGCAGGGTGCTTCAGCGCATGCGGACCATCAGCGCCAGTCTCAGCAGGCACACGAGGGGCATAAGGCGCAGCAGGTCACGACAATCATGCTGCTCATGTTGCCAACATGGCAGACGCAAGTCATGCGATGGCAATGCCTGGCGACCATAGCAGCATGAAGGGGCAGCCGAGCCGATCCCGCTGGATCAGATCATGGCGCTGGCCCACGCCAGTAATATTCCTGACGAGTATTCGATTGCGCTGCCCGCGAACCGCTATGGGGTCTATTCAGTCTCCTATTACCCAGGCGATCCCACTGGCGAGAAAGTGATGAATGTGGATCAGTACAGCGGCAGGGTTATCAATGGCGTTTCATATGAGCAGTATGGCGTGATTGCCAGGGTGATTTCCTTTGCCGTGTCTCTGCATATGGGCACCTATTTCGGCTGGGCTAACCAGTTGCTGTGCGCCGTTATTGCGCTGGGACTGTGTGCCATGGCTGTGACCGGGTTTGTCATGTGGTGGAAGCGGCGTCCGGCCGGCGTTCTGGGCGCACCTCGGATTCCCGATGCGCTACCCAGCATGCGGGGGTGGATGATCGGCCTGGTGACATTCGGTCTGATTTTTCCTGTGGCCGGCGTGAGCATGCTGGTGGTATGGTTGCTGGACCGCTGGTACCTGGCACGTTATCGCCGCTTAAATGGACTTAGGACAAACACGGTGTGATAAAAGGGACGCCACAGGTGCTGACCGGATATTCCGACGGTTGGTATACTCTGTCCCTGAACAAATAACCCCACGGATGCGTTGCTGTATGAAAACCCTGCTCGTTGGATTGATGGGATGGTGCCTGGGGGCACTTGCCCCTGCGGTTGCACAGACGGCCGAACAGGTCTCGCCCTGCATCGCGCATACTTTGCAAAACAGCGCGCATGTGCATATCGTCAAGGTCGATTTGTCCTGTCCGTCCGTGCAATTGGTGGGGACCGCGGTTGGCACCGCACCCACGACAGTCAAGAACTTTGCGTTTCGCAATCGGCTTAATGTGGCGATCAATGCTTCTTTTTTTGACCCTCAGTACCGGCCGCAGGGGCTGGTAGTCAGCGAGGGTCATCGCTGGAGCAACACCCGCGATACGCGCCAGCACGCGTTTCTTGCCTGCACGGCAGATAACCATTGCCGGATCGACAAGCCCAATCATCAGCCGAGGTGGACCCTCAATGGCACACCGTCATTTCAGGATGGCAGAATCTGCGCGGCGGCACCTATATTTGTCCACGAGGGGCGTCAACCACTTGCAATCGCAATGCACGCGCAGCGCATCCCCGTACGTCGGTAGGCCTCAGCCGTGATGGGCGCTGGCTCTATATTATTGTCGTAGAAGGGCGGCTGCCCGGTTTTGAGGGGTATACGCTGAACCAGCTTGCGCGTCTGTACCGTTCACTTGGCGTGCGCGATGCGATCAATCTGGATGGGGGCAGCAGTACCACCCTGGTCATCAATAACAAACGCATTAACGTCCTGCCATCGCGGCAACTGTTTCTGGAGCGCAGTGTCGCAAACCAGTTCGGCGTTCGCGACACTGCCGTGCGCTAAGCGCTCGTCATTGATCCCGACACTATTTCACTTGTAAATTCTGGCGGTCATTTCCAGTTCGCGCCGACTTTCGAAATAACGCTCAATGCCAGTCACCGGATCGGTAAATTGCATGCTGCGCGCCAGCAGCTGCAACGGGTTATCGAATGTTTCATCGGTGCGCAACGGTTTGAGTTCCGGATAGTATTCGTCATTGCAAATGGGCATGCCCAGGGCGTTCATATGCACGCGCAATTGATGTTTCCTGCCTGTGACAGGCTCCAGCCGGTAGTGCCCCAGTGTGCCGTTGTGCGCCAGCAGCTCAATCCGCGTGCGGCTGTTGGGCGCACCATCAATTTCGTGCATCACAAAGACCTGGCCGCTGCGGCGGATCAGGCTTTCGCGTAACAGGGGAAACGTCAGGTCACTACGCCAGGGTGCGACCGCTTCATAAATTTTGTGTACGGACCTGGTTTGGAATAATGTCTGGTATACGCCGCGGCGATCCCGGTCTGCGCAAAACACCAGTACCCCGGCCGTGTCCCGGTCCAGCCGGTGGATGGGATTGATATGAGGGTTGCCCAGTTGGTCGCGCAGGCGCACCAGTGCCGTCTCATGCAAATGGCGACCTCCGGGAATGCTGGCCATGAAATGAGGCTTGTCGATGGCAATTAGCAATTCGTCCTGGTACAGAATATCAATGTCGAATGGCACGACCGTTTCCACGGGCACTTCCCGGTAATACCAGAGCCAGGTATCGGGAGAAAACGGGCTGTTCAATGAGAAAGGCGCGCCCTGCGAGTCCACCATATCGCCCTTGGCCAGCCTTGCCCGCAGAATGTCGGGATCCATATGCGGGAACTTGGCGAGCATAAAACTGAGCAGATCGGGCCAGGTTTCGCGAGGCAGGTAGACCCGGCTGGGCGCGACGCCATTTTTGACAGGAAGGGGGGGGAGCACAGACATACAGCAGGGACAGTGTGATGAAAAGAAAACTGAAAACAGGAACGTGCAGGACGGCCAGCTCGGTTGTCTATGACAGATGAAATAATGCGGCGGCGGTGCAATGGCAACGGTAAATACAGGTGTCATTGACATTGTTTATTACTATTGCAGTCGGCATAGATGCTTGCCTGTCTGCAGATAGAACCGCTGCCGCTTTAAAGCTGGTCCGTAATGCTGGTCCGGTTCGCGGCAGACATCGCTTGCGACGATGCCTGCCGTTACCGATAGATTACCTTAAAGCAGCCAGAATGGCTTCGACGGTTGCCTTGGCATCGCCGAAACACATGCTGGAATTCTCGCGGAAAAACAGCGGGTTCTGTACGCCGGCATAGCCGGTGTTCATTGACCGCTTGAACACCACCACATCGCGCGCTTTCCACACTTCCAATACCGGCATGCCTGCAATGGGGCTGGTCGGGTCTTCGCTGGCAGCGGGGTTGACCGTATCATTGGCGCCAATGACCAGAACCACATCGGTATCGGCAAAGTCGTCGTTGATTTCGTCCATTTCCAGCACGATATCATAAGGCACCTTGGCTTCGGCCAGCAGCACGTTCATATGGCCGGGCAGACGACCGGCAACCGGATGAATGCCAAAGCGTACGTCAATGCCCTGCTTGCGCAGCAATGAGGTGATTTCAGCTACCGGATACTGCGCCTGCGCCACCGCCATGCCGTAGCCGGGGGCGATAACCACGGAGCTGGCGCCCTTGAGCATCTCGGCCACGTCTTCGGGCTTGATTTCACGATATTCGCCGGTCTCTTCTTCGCTGCTGCCAGTGCTGCTGCCATCGGTGCCGAACCCGCCGGCAATCACTGACAAAAACGAACGATTCATGGCCTTGCACATGATGTAGGACAGAATGGCACCGGATGAACCGACCAGGCGCCGGTCACGATCAGCAGGTCATTGGCCAGCATAAAGCCGGCTGCCGCCGCGGCCCAGCCTGAGTACGAGTTGAGCATGGAAACCACAACCGGCATATCGGCGCCGCCAATGGAGGCTACCAGATGCCAGCCAAAGGCCAGTGCAATGATGGTCATGATAATCAGCGCCGTCGTAGAGCCGCCGTTAGAGACGAAGATCCACAGCAGGATGAAAGACACAACCAGCGCCGCAGCATTGAGCTTGTGTTTATGTGGCAAAGACAGCGGTTTGGAGCTGAAGCTGCCGCGCAACTTGCCAAAGGCGACAATCGAACCGGTAAAGGTGACTGCGCCAATAAACACGCCCAGGAATACCTCGGTCAGGTGAATGTTGAGCAGCGCGCCTTCTGGCATGGCGTGCTGTTGTACTTCGATATAGCTGTTATAGCCGACCAGTACTGCAGCCAGACCCACGAAGCTGTGCAAAACAGCAACCAGTTCAGGCATCTGGGTCATTTCCACCTTGCGTGACAGGTGCAGGCCAATGGCGCCGCCGATCAGCATGGCCACGATCACCCAGATGACCGAGGCGGAATTGGGACCCAGAATGGTTGCGATCAGGCGATGGCCATCCCGGCCATGCCGAAACCGTTGCCATAACGGGCGGTTTCCTGGCGGGACAGACCAGCCAGACTGGCAATGA
Source organism: Advenella kashmirensis WT001 (assembly GCF_000219915.2). NCBI lineage: Bacteria > Pseudomonadati > Pseudomonadota > Betaproteobacteria > Burkholderiales > Alcaligenaceae > Advenella > Advenella kashmirensis. The sequence continues at coordinate 322,964 of NC_017964.1, forward strand.
AAAACAATGCCGCAATAATGTACGCGGCAGTAACGAATCCTGCACCCATCTTATTCTCCTTTGCCTTTCATGAACATTTTCAGCATGCGCCGTGTAACGAGGAAACCACCGGCAATGTTAATGCTGGCAATAAGGATGGCGATAAAGGCCAGGATATTGACCAGGCCGGAGCCATGGCCGATCTGCACCACGGCGCCGATCACGATAATGCCGGATATGGCATTGGTGACTGACATCAGTGGCGTATGCAGGCGTGTGTGACGTTCCAAACCACGTAATAGCCGACTACGCAGGACAGGACAAACACCGTGAAGTGGGACAGAAACTCAGCGGGTGCGCTGGTGCCGATCCAGGCAAAAATCACGCAGACCAGGGCCAGGACGCCGAACTTGAAGGCGGGCGATTTGGGTGGCTTGACCGGTTTGGGCTCTATTTTCTTGGCTGCAGGCTTGCTGCCCGCGGCCGAGACCTGAATCGCCGGCGGCGGATAGGTAATGCTGCCGTTATGCACAACGGTCATATTACGAAAAACAGTGTCTTCCTGGTCCAGCAGAATCTGTCCGTCTTTTTCCTTGCTCATGAGCTTGCTCAGGTTGACAAGGTTGGTGGCGTACAGCTGTGATGACTGGGCCGGCAGGCGCCCAGGCAGGTCAGTGTAGCCAATGACCTTGACGCCGGAGGCGGTCGTGATGACCTGGCCAGGTTCCGTGTATTCGCAGTTGCCGCCAGCGGCGGCAGCCATATCCACGATGACCGAACCGGCGCGCATGGAGTCAACCATTTCACGAGTGATCAGCTTGGGCGCAGGTTTGCCGGGAATCAGGGCCGTGGTAATGATAATGTCCACTTCTTTGGCCTGCTCGGCAAACAGCGCCATTTCCGCTTTGATAAACTCTTCGGACATGGTTTTGGCATAGCCGTCGGAAGACGAGCCGTTTTCATCGCCAAAATCCAGTTTCAGGAACTGGCCGCCCATCGATTCAATCTGTTCGGCCACTTCCAGGCGGGTATCGAAGGCGCGTACGATGGCGCCCAGCGATCCTGCCGTGCCAATGGCTGCCAGGCCGGCCACACCGGCGCCGATAACCAGCACCTTGGCCGGCGGTACTTTGCCGGCAGCGGTGATCTGGCCGGTGAAAAAGCGGCCGAAATGATGCGCCGCTTCAATCACGGCGCGATAGCCGCCAATATTGGCCATGGATGACAAGGCATCAAGCGATTGGGCGCGCGAAATGCGCGGCACCATGTCCATGGCCAGCACGGTGATGCCGTGCTCAGACAGTTTCTGCACGAGTTCGGGATTTTGAGCCGGCCAGATAAAGCTGACCAGCGTGGCGCCTTTTTTCATGCGGGCAATTTCTGCGTCGTCGGGCGCATTGACCTTATAGACCAGGTCTGATTGCCACACCTGATCGGCAGGAGCGATGCTGGCGCCCGCCTTTTCGTAGGCGGCATCGTCAAAACTGGCTGCTGCGCCTGCGCCTGACTCGATCACAACTGTGAATCCCAGCTTAAGCAGCTGTTCTACCGAGGTCGGCGTGGCGGCAACACGCGTTTCCCCCGTAAGTTGTTCTTTTACTATCCCTATCTGCATGCAGATCTCCTTTGTAGCCTCCCCATTTTTCGGGGCGTCAGTAACCGGAAAGTTACATCATACGGAGACTGACGTGTTTTGCAAGGCGATTGGCATAATCCGGCGTTTTTGCTGCCAGATTGTGCACTCGTCAATGAGCAGGCGACCCATTTGCGTACGTCGTTGGCCTGTCAGGCGTGGCGTTATGGCGCCAAAGCTGAAGGCCACTTGTGTGATGGCCGAGACCGAGAATGCATAACCGACGCCGGCAACCCCGGGTGTGATGGTGCTTTCAATCGAGGCATAGCCATTGCGCCGCGTCAGGTGGCATTTTTCCAGCAGCATGGGCAACGAGAGCCCAGACTTTCGATAAGTCTGTTCATGGCGTTGGTAGATCAGCGCGATGTCGGCGTCGGTATGCGTTGACAGCAATGCAAGGCCGCCGGCACCAATGCCCAGAAGCCGCTTTTCACCGACGCCTATGGTGAATATTCGCACCGGGAATGCACCATGTTCGCGAAGCAGGCATAGCACCTGATCGGCCTGCTGTATGACCAGAAAGACCGTGTCTTCGGACAGGCGCGACAGTTTCATGGCCAGTGGACGCAATTCTTCGATCACGGGCGCATGGTGCATGGTGGAAAATCCCATTTGCATGGCGTCGACGCCCAGTTGAAAGCGCTTGCCGCCGGTTTCGCGGCGCGCAAAATTTTCTTCAAGCAGACAGGTGACCAGCCGGTGCGCTGTAGAGCGTTCCAACCCGCTTAAGGCAGTCAGCTCGCTCAGCGTCAGGCCTTGTTCATTATGCTGCGCGATCAGGCGTAGCAGTGAAAGCGCACGGCGGATGCTTTGTGCGCCGGCTTGCTGTTTGATGTCCATAATGTGGGAATTTATTAAAAAACATTTTGTATTGTAGGAGTGGTTGATGCGTTAATGCAATCAAAAGCGATATTCAACAGATCCCGCCATGGGTCATAAAGGAAGAAAACAATGGGCTATCAGCATATAGAGGTATTGGATCAGGACGCCATACGGACGATAACATTGGCGCGGGCCGGGGCACGCAATGCGCAGAGCCAGGCGCTGCTGGATGAACTGGATCAGGCCATGCGCGAGGCCGCAGCTGATCAGTCTGTCAGGGTCGTGATTATTGGCGGCGAAGGTGACCATTTTTCTGCCGGTCATGATTTGAAGGAAGCCCAGGCCAGCCGTGCCGACTTCAGCGTGGAAGAGCGCTGGGCCTACGAGTCTTTGCGCTATTTTGATTACTGCATGAGAATCTGGGATTTTCCCAAGCCGGTCATCGCCCGGGTGCAAGGGGCCTGCGTGTCCGGCGGCTTCATGATCGCCAATATGTGCGATCTGGTGGTCTGTTCCGACGACGCATTTTTTTCCGATCCCGTTTGTCATACGCTGGCGGCGGCCGCCACCGAGGTCCTGATTCATCCCTGGGTCATGGGATTGCGTCGGGCCAAGGAAATGCTGTTTACCGGCGAGCGGGTCACCGCCGATCAGGCCTTGCAAATGGGCATGGTTAACCGCGTTGTCTCGCGTGCGCAGTTGAACGAGGAAACCATGGCGCTGGCGCGACGGGTTGCCGCGGCGCCGCCGTTTGCCCTTACGCTGGTAAAAAAATCCCTGAATCGGACGCTGGATGCCCAGGGTCTGCGTACCGCACTTTCTGCTCATTTTGACGTCCATCAGCTTTCGCATATGAGCGATGAGTTTGCCCAGGTCAAGAAAAAAGGTCTGGCCCAGGCGATCCAGCGTAACAAAAGTGGTGATAGTGCATGAGTCTGGAACCGTTATTGAATCCGCGTTCCATTGCCATGATCGGGGCCAGCGACAATGCCGGCCGCATTGGCGGCATGCCACTGGAGCTGTTGTCGCACTTCGGTTTTGCTGGGGAGGTCTACCCGGTCAACCCAAAATATACCGAGGTTTTCGGTTATCGCTGTTACGCGCAGGTCGAGGACTTGCCTGCGGTGCCGGATCTGGCTGTCCTGGCTATTGGCGCCCGTGATGTGACTGCCATGTTGCGACGCTGTCATGCCATTGGCATTCGCGCTGCCGTGGTCTACGCTGCAGGCTTTGCCGAAGAGGGCGCCGCCGGCGTGCTGCTGCAGCAGGAGCTGGTGCAGTTTTGCAGGGAAAGCGGCATGCAGGTGGCTGGTCCTAATTGCATGGGCCTGGCCAATCTGAATACGCGTGCGTTCACGGCGTTTGCCGCCATCTTCAAAACCGCCAGCATGCAAAGCGATACCGGTTGCGTGAGTGTGCTCACACAAAGCGGCAACGTGTGTTCTGCGCTCTACGGGCTGCTGCGTGCCCAGGATCTGCCTGTTTCACATTTTATCAATACAGGCAATGAAGCGACGGTGGATTTTGCTCAGTATCTGGCGTATCTGGCAGAGGATCCACATACCGAGATTGTGCTGGGCTATGTAGAACAAATTCGCGATGGCCGGCGCTTCATTGATGCTTGCCGCCGCTTTCAGATGCAAGGCAAAGTGCTGGTGGTGCTCAAGGCAGGCGTGACCGAAAAGGGGGCGGTGGCCGTGCAATCGCATACGTCTGCTTTGGCGGGCGACCAGAAGATATACGAAGCGGCCTTTCGCGATCTGAATGTGATTGCTGCAGACGACTTCGCGCAAATGGCCAATATTGCCATGCTGGCGCGGCTGCGCCATCGGACTGCGGGTGCGCGCATTGGCGTGGTGACCATGTCGGGCGCACTGGGTGCGATCCTGACCGATCGTTTTATCCAGGCCGGCCTGCAGCTGCCGGACCTTCCTGATGATGTGCAGGCGCAACTGCGCCAGGGCATTCCCGCTTATGGCATGGTTGGCAACCCCGTGGATGTGACCGGCAATATAGTCAATGATCCGCAATTTATCGTGCAGGTGTTGCAAGCGCTGGCGGTCACGTCGGCACTGGACACGGTGGTAATCAATGCGCCGGGGTATATGCTGGACCGCATGGCGCAGCCGCTGATTGAGGTTGTACAGAAATATCCGCGCCTTTTTGTCGCAATCGATACCGGCAACGCGAGCTGCCGCCAGGCTTTGCGTGAGGCGGGCGTTGCCGTGTTCGACGATTTGGGACATGCAGTCAGGGCACTGGGACCGTTTTTGACCTGGCAGGAACGGCGCCGCCAGCGGCATGCGCCCATTGACACGGATAACGACCTTGGGGGGATTGACGCGCAACCGGTAGCCGGGCGAGTCAGCGCAGCGGGCGGTCAGGTGCCGATGGAAGTGCCGGTCTTACCCTGTCACGAAGTGGACGCCCGCCGCTATCTGGCAGGCTTCGGGTTGCCTGATCCGGACGTCCGCATCGCCAGGACGTGTGAAGAAGCGGCTGCCCTTGCAGAGCAATTGGGCGTGCCCCTGGCAATGAAAGTGGTTAGTGCCGATCTTGCGCACAAGACAGAGGCAGGCGGGGTGCTGCTCAGTATCACGGGCGCGCAGGCTGCGGCCCAGGCCTATGAGCAAATTCTGGAAAACTGCCGCAACTATCAGCCCGACGCGGCGATTGCAGGCGTGATGATCACCCCGATGCAGCAAGGCGTGGCTGAACTGCTGGTGGGCGCTACCCGCGATCCTGTATTCGGACCGGTGTTGACGGTGGCGCTGGGCGGAATCATGACTGAAATATATCGCGATACGGCTCATGCTCTGCTGCCGGTCACCCACAGCGAAGCAGTGCAACTGCTGCGCAGCCTGAAGGCCTTTGCTTTGCTGGACGGCTTTCGCGGTCGGCCACGTGCCGACGTGGATGCCGTGGCGCAGGCCATGGTGGCGGTGGGACACGCATTTTTGGCCGGCCAGCCGACACTGGATCAGATCGAGATCAATCCGTTGCTGGTGCGGCAAGCCGGCTCGGGCGTGGTGATGCTGGATGCGTTGCTGCTTGCAGATACCGCGGTGTCATGAAAGTAACGTACCCGATAGGCAGTTGTGGCACCCACATGTAGTTTGAAGCAATTGATTAAAACAGAACGGAGACAGACAATGCAAAAAAAACAAACCTTACCCAAATGGATGAGCCCGGCCTTGCTGATAGCCGCTGGTGCGCTAACAATCGTGCCGCAGGCGGCACGGGCTGCATACCCGGACAAGCCCATTACGATTGTGATCCCCTTTTCTGCCGGCGGTGCTGCCGATACTCTGGGCCGATTACTTGCCGATAAGATTGGCCAGAAGGTCAAGCAGCCGGTCATCGTGGAAAATAAACCGGGTGCTGGCACGCTGATAGCGTCGCAGCATGTGGCCAGCGCCAAGCCCGATGGCTATACGCTACTGCTGGCCGCCTCTTCGCTGGGGACGATTCCCAGCATCAACAAGAACGTCAAATATGATCCGGTCAAAAGCTTCGTGCCGATCACTCAGGTTGCCTCGGTGGTCCATGTGATCTCTGTCAACCCGGAGGTTCCTGTCAAGAACGTAAAAGAGCTGATTGAGTATCTGAAGCAAAATAAAGGCAAGGTAAGCTACGCCTCGCTGGGCACCGGCTCCTCGACACAATTGGAAGCCGAGATGTTCAAGAATATGGCCAATGTTGACATGCAGGATATTCCCTATAAAGGCAGTGCGCCGGCGTTGACTGATCTGATCTCCGGACGGGTGCAGGTCATGTTCGATGCCTGGGCATCAACCGGGCCTTATGCCAAGGCAGGAAAAGTGAAGGTGTTGGCCGTCACAACGGACAAACCGTCCCCGTCGATTCCCGATATGCCGACCATTGCGCAGGCGGTGCCGGGTTTTTCTGCCATGCCCTGGCTCGGGCTGGTGGCGCCTAAAGGTACGCCCGACGAGGTTGTGCAGGTGATTTACAAGGCCGTACATGAGAGCGTGCAACAGGATGATGTGAAAGCAAAATTCAAAACGCTGGGTCTGGATGTGATTGCCAGTGATCCGGCCACGTTTGGCCAGTTCATCAGCAAGGATGTCAAAACCTGGGGTGAAGTGATCCGCAAGGCCAACATTACGGTGAACCCATAATGACAGATGAACGGCTGCCACAAAGCCCCGAGGCGTTCCGTGCTTATGTCAGGGCCTGGATGGCAGAGCATTATGCGCAGTTCCAGCGCGACTGGCCCGGCAGGATTGATCCGGTCTCGCTGCCATACCGGCGAGCCTGGGAAGATACCCTGTGCCGCCACGGCTGGTCGGGACTCGGCTGGCCGCGGGAGTATGGGGGCAAGGCGCTGTCGCTTTCACATCAGGCCATCTATCTGGAAGAGCTGGCCCGTAGCGGCGCGCCGCTCGGGGTTAATTTGATCGGACACGGCATTTTCGCGCCCACGCTGTTGCATTTTGGGTCGGCGGCGCAAAAAGCGCGGTATTTACCGGGAATTTTGCGCAATGAAGCGATCTGGTGCCAGGGTTATTCGGAGCCGGGGGCCGGCTCGGATCTGGCAGCGGTAACCAGCCGGGCGCGTAAAACGCAGGACGGCTATGTGCTGGACGGACACAAAATCTGGACATCATTTGCCAATCTGGCCGATTACTGTTTTGCGTTGGTTCGTACCGATCCGCACGCGCAACGGCATCGCGGCTTGAGTTTTTTGCTGGTGGACATGCACCAGCCCGGCGTTCGGGTCGAGCCCATCCGGCAACTGACCGGCGAGGCAGAGTTTTGCGAAGTGTTTTTTGAGCAGGTCAAGGTGCCATCGGACTGTCTGTTGGGGCAGGAGGGTGATGGGTGGTCGATGGCGATGGCTGCCGCCAGCTTTGAACGTGGCACCTATTTCATTCCCCGGTTGGTGCAGTTTGAACGCGAGCTGGCGCGAGTGCGCGCACTGATCGACAGTGTGGCGCACGGGTTGACCCCGATCGCACTGCAGAGCTACCGGCAACGCTGGGCAGCCTTGTTCGCCGACAGCATGGTATTGCAATTGAAATCACGTCGTGCCTTGCTGGCCGCCATGAATGGAGAACCGCCAGGTCCTGAAGGTTCGTCAACCAAAGTGCACTGGAGCGAGGCGCATCAGCGCATGCTGGATTTGGCGCTGGAATTGCTTGGATTGAATTTATGCGTGCCCGCCATGCAGATGCAGGCCGAAGTGGCATTCTTTGCGCATGCCAGCCTGTGGTCAAGGGCCGAGACCATTCTGGCCGGCACCTCGGAAATTCAGCGCAATATTGTCGGCGAAAAGATACTGGGACTGGCAAAGGGATAGAGATGCAACATACTGATGACGATTTGCTGCTTGACCCGGTTCGGCGGTTTCTTGCAGAGCAATGCTCGCTGACAGCCTTGCGCGGTGCTTTACCGACAGACAAACTGCGTGCAGGAGGCGCGCCAGAGCCTGTGCCTGAAGCGCTATTGCTGCAGGCCGATGATGTTGCCGAGGATAATGTCGGGTGCGACAGCGATCTCTTTGCCGGGATGTGGTCGCAGTTGTGCGAACTGGAGTGGCCCAGGTTGCTGATGGGTGAAACCCATGGCGGGATCGGACTGGGTATGCCGCAAGCCGTCAAGGTCATGGAGCTGGCCGGCAGTGCATTGCTGCCGCTACCCTTGGGCGCGTGGATGAACACGAGCGCCTTTTTGTCCGAACAGGCGGCGCACGCTCCGATATCTCAATGGCTGGATCGCTGCATGCATGATGGGCGCATTGCCGCATTTGCCATTTCTGCGGGCGAAAGCAGAATGTTTGTGCCGTATTGTCGCCCTGACAGCCCGATAGTGGTGCTCAGCTATGCTCATGGCAAGGTGTGGGCAGGGGTGGCCAAGGGCATCGCTGGCAGCCCGGGCATTGATCCATTTATACATAACGGCTGGCTGGACGCACCCATATTGCAAATACAAGACGATTTCGCATGTGATAAGGCCAGTTGGGATACCTTTGAACTGCGTTCCCGCATGCTGGTGGCCGCTGAACTGCTGGGCGTGGCGGCGCGGGCCCTGGATATTGCCAGTGCCTATGCGCGGGAACGGCAGCAGTTTGGTCGTCCCATTGGCAGTTTTCAGGCGATCAAGCACCGGCTGGCCCAGGACTGGATCGACCTGGACAATGCGCGTTTGTTGCTGACACAGGCGGCCGCGAGTATGGAACCGGCAACGACTGCCGAGACGACCCTGCTGGCGAACCTGGCCGAACATACGGTCCGGCAGGCTGCCGGCGTGGCCGTGAGAAACGCCCTGCAGGTACATGGCGCAATGGGCATGACCTGGGAATGCGATGTGCATTTTTATCTGAAACGCGCGCATTTTCTTTGCGCCATGATGAATCATCGGTACACCGATGCAGACCGGCTGCAGCAGGTGTGGCAGCTTAGTGCGGACCGGATGACCATATAAGTGCACAATATTGCTTGACGGCAGGGGGGGCACTGGCTATCGTTATGGACCCGCTTGCCTGTGCAGATAAATATCACTGTGATTTCATGGTTTCGCCGCCACACGCTGGCTGCCCATCTTCTTGTTATTGCGCTTGCCGTGCTGCTGTATTCGCTGTGGCCTGTAGCTGCATTCCTGGTCGTCTCCCTGTATGTGGTGGTGCTTGGCGTGGCCAGTATGAATATGGCAACCAATCTGTTTGTGGACACCCTCAGGCATGTTCATCCTGACGGGGGCGCATCCAGCGCGCCAGGCGGGCAGATTGCCATCAGTTTCGATGACAGTCCCACCGCAGGTACTGCGCAGGTCCTGGCCATACTCAAAGCGCATGATGTGAAGGCCACGTTTTTTATTGTGGGCGCGCATGCTGCTGCCCGTCCGGACCTGTTGCGGCAGATCGTCCAGGAGGGACACGCCATTGGCAACCACAGCTATAGCCACGCCCATACCCTGCCTTTTAGACGGCCGGCCACGATTCTTGCCGATATTCAGCGTTGCAGCGAGACCATCACAGACATTACCGGCGTGACGCCCCGGATGTACCGACCGCCATTTGGTGTGGTCAATCCGGGGATTGGGCAGGCGGTCAGGACCAGTGGGCTGCCTTGCGTGGGCTGGTCATTGCGCTCTTTCGATACAGCAATTGCCAGTCCGACGCGCCTGCTGTCGCGTATCACAAGCAGGCTGGAACCCGGTGCCGTCGTTCTGTTGCATGACTACCCGGCAGTTACACCGCAAGTCCTGCCCGACCTGCTGCAGGAAATAAAGCGCCGAAATCTCACTTGTGTTCTCTTGTCGCCCGAGGCGCTGCAACCCTGAGGCTGTTGCCTTAGCCGCACTGCCGCCGGGCTTGCGCTATTGACGCGCTTATATACCAAGATCGGCGGACACCATGGGCACGACAGAGGCCACCAGCAGCAGCGCCATCACGATATTAAAGCCGCGCTGTGTGGCTGGCGTAGTAAACAGCCTGCGCATAAGCGTACCGCCGAACATCCACACGCTGATGCACAGCAGATTGATGACAATTGCCATCAGGGAGATCTGCAGCAGGGTCAGTTGTCCGATATTGTCCGGTACATAGATGCTGAACATGCTGATCACCATGATCAGGGCCTTGGGGTTGATCCATTGGAACAGAACGGCATTCCAGAAACCGAAAGGGGACGCTTCATTCTGGACGGAAAGCGGCGTCGGGGTAATCGAGGCGATTTTCCAGGCCAGCCACAGCAAGTAAGCCAGTGAGGCTATTTTCAACAGATCGATCAGCCAGCTGGCGTGCTGCATTACCCAGTGCAGGCCAAAAGACATCAGCACGATCATGAGCCCCATGCCTGCACTGATTCCCAGGCAATGTGGAATCGTGCGGCGTACCCCGAAATTGACAGACGAGGACAACAGCATGAGGTTGTTGGGTCCCGGGGTTACCGAAGAGACGGCGATAAAAATGGCAAATGCCATGAGCATGGTGTAAGTCATGAGAATCTCGATACAGGTCTTGCGTGAACAGACACTATATGACAAGATACCGGTACAGTACCGATACAGTTATATATTGTTTTTTCCTTCCTGTACTGCTGCTTTTACCGGAACAGATTGATGACAAGCCAGCCCAGCCCTCCCGTTCCTGCGCATCTGCTCAGGCAATCCGCAGCCAGCGATGACCGCCGCAAAGATCAATCCCGGCCGGTGCCGGACTCGGCTACCCAGGGCGATCAGGCTCTCAAGCTCCGGGGGCACCGCTGCTGGCCCATTGGCAGCCGGTACGGTCGGGTTCACATACCCTGGTGGACCAGATTGTGGATCGTTTTGTTGTCTGCATTGAACAGAATGTATTCAGGCAGGGTAGTCGCTTGCCGTCGGTCCGGCTGTTGGCGCAGGAATTGAATGTCAGTCGCTATACGATTGTCGAGGCCTATGATCGCCTGGTTGCGACCAACCACATTACCGCCAACGCCCGGTCCGGTTATTTCGTTCAGCATAAAAGACAGCCGGCACGGGGTATCAAAAGCGGTGAAATCATACCGACATTGTCCCAGGACAGAATTGATGTCCCCTGGATTCTGAATCGCCTTTTTTCGCAGCAAAACAATCTGGGCTTAAAGCAGGAGTGGCTGGACACCGAGATTGTCGCGCGTTCCATTCGCAAGGTGGCTCGCAAGATGCAACCATCTGCGCTTATGTATGGCGAACCCTTTGGGTTTGCGCCACTACGCCAGACGATCATGGCCCAGTTGGCCGCGCATGATTTGCATGTGCAGCCGGCCGGCGAGGTGCTGCTGACCACCGGTGTGACGCACTCGGTGGATCTGCTGATCCGTCAACTGGTCCGGCCTGGCGATTATGTAGTGGTTGAAGAGCCGTGCTGGTTTGTCGTGTTTGCCTATTTGCGCATGGTTGGCGTGAATATTCTGACGGTGGCGCGGACCCCGCAGGGACCCGATACAGCGCAACTGGAAGCGCATTGTCGCAAGCATAAGCCGGTCCTGTTCATCTGCAATAGTACCGTGCATAATCCTACCGGCTTTACCTTAAGCGCACGGGCTGCACATGATGTGCTGCGGTTGGCCCAGCAGCACGACATGTGGATTGTCGAGGACGATACCTACAGCGAACTGAGTGCGGGCCCGCCACTGCGTATCAGTACGCTGGATCAGTGCGAACGCACGTTTCTGCTTGGCAATTATTCGAAGACTCTGGGTGCTGCGATGCGAGTGGGCTATATTGCCGGGCCAGCAAATATTCTGAATGAAATAGCCATGCTCAAGCTGCTTTCCGGCCTGTCCACTTCAAGCCTGAATGAGCGTGTTATTCATGAAATCATTCACGGCGGGCATTATCGTTCTTACATAGAACGGCTGCGGCAACGCATCAATTGGGCACGCACCCAGATGCTGGAGCGATTGGGCGATCTGGGCTATGTCCTGGCTCAGCCGCCTGCAGCCGGGCTGTTTCTCTGGCTCGATATGTCCCGCGATGCCGAACCACTGGCTCGCCAGTTGAACCAGCATAATATTCCGGCCACGCCCGGCTCCCTGTTTTATCCTGATCAGCGCGTCAGCACCTACCTGCGTCTGTCGGTCAGCAGCTATGACCATCCCTATTTATGGGAGGCCCTTGCAGCCTGGCAGCAGGGCTGATTTGCGCCGCGATGAACGATTTGGCAGGGTTGCCCGCTGGCATACCTTACGGGCAGGCCTGCGATATCAAAACGGCGCTATTGAATGCTGTTTCGCAAGCGAGTCAGGACGCTTGCATGTGAAGATTCATAAGGGGCGGGATAATTGTCATATTCAGGCTTCGTGCACGGGCGCAGTGGCAGCATGATGCCTGACCGTGTCGGCGGCCTGCCTGGCTCCGTGGGGATCTGCAAACAGCGGGCTGCTGCCGATGATCTGGCCGTTGGCCGCTTTCAGATTGAAATAGGTCTTGCCGTTGGCGGATTTTTCAAAGACGTAGCGGCTGTCCGTTCCGGCATTCTTGCGAACCGACTCGATCCCGTTTTTGGCCGAAGCAAGGGTCGTATAGGTTTCACTTCTGAGGACAGATGCGCCATCTGCTGCGTGCAGGGAAAAATGAAACTGGCCATCAACGGATTTTTTGAGTTCGAAAGAAGCAGACATAGCAATGAATTTCCTTGCAAGTGTAATTGAATAAATACCGCATGAAAGAAACTGCCTGGCAAAGCATACTGCAAATTCGTAAAATGTAAAATGAAATAATGTGTCTTGCTTTCCGACAAGAGCGTGATGCGGTGCGGGCCGGCCGTGCGTGGGGCGTCAGTCAACGGCACTGTATTCGGTCGGCTGCCGGATGGCAAGTGTCATGTTGCGCTGCCAGATAATATGCAAGTGGTCCTCGGCGCGCTTACCGGCGCAACCCAACGCGTTGCCTGGGCGCCTTGGCAGCATGGACCGTGCTATCGGCCACGCCGCCGCCGCTTGCCGACTTTCTCGCACGACGGCTGCCGGTCTTAGTCTTGCCTGGAACCTTCTTGTTCGGGGATGTGCTGCTCGGGTGCTACTTGCTCAGGAGCTTGTTGTCCGGATGCTGGTTGCTCAGGGGCCTGTTGCCCAGGCGTGTCGGGCTGCGCAGGGGGCGGGGTCAATTGCCTGATTTGTAATTCGGCTGCTGCGGCACGTGTCTGCACGGCGTTGACAAACTCCAGCGGATCGTACTGCTTGCCATTCATGGCTACGGCGCCGGCAGAGGCCAGCGACGGGTCGCCTTCTATGTTCACGTTCAGGCCGATCTGACCCTGCTTGCGGTACAGCAACTGGTTGGTGACCAGGATATCGATAATAGTGTCCAGTTTTTCTGCTGTCGTGGGCTCGGGGACCGATCCTGGTGATGTCAACGCGCTGGCGTTAAGCTGGCTGACCCTGTTTGCGACGCCTTGCGGCATGGCCTGGTCTGCCTGCAACTGAAAACGGACCGAGCGCAGGGCATTGAGCAGCAGGGCGTAGGGGTCGTTTCCGAACTGGGACAGCAGGGGAACCGGATTGTTCAGCGCCACGTTGATCGTGGCACTGGCAGCGCCTTCTGGCAGGGTCCATGCAATGGGCCCTATCGTGAGTTCAGGCTTGCCCGAGAGCATCAGGTCCAGACTGGCCAGTAACGCCAGCCATTGCTGTTGTGGCGCTGCCTGCTCGCCGGCCTGGCCTGCGTTGAGCAGTTGCTGCCAGGCTTGCGTTATAAACTGCATGGCGCCGGCACGATCCAGTCCTGAAGCTGCCACGGCATATTGCAATTTGCCAAGATCGGTGCCGTTGATGCGAACCCGGTTCAATACGGTTGTTTGTTGCAGTGCCAACCCGCTGTCCTGGGTGTCCGCTTCCGAATCGGTCTGGTACTGATCAATTTCCAGTTTTGCATTGTCACTGGCAAGCGAGAATGCTGCTAATGTTGATTGCTGGCGCCATAACGGGTTCTTTGTATCGCGACCGTCATACTGCGACGACATCTCAAGATCGCGGAAAATTAATGTGCTGGTACCGGTTTCATTTTTTGGCGGCGTGACCTGTATTAACGGCATGTTGCCGGCAAATTGGGCCACCTGGTTGCTCGCGTCGACCGTGCCTTCAAAATGCATGCCATCAAAATGCAGCTGTCCGTCCCGCGTATTATTGAATGATAGCGAAGCCACGCTTCCGCGATATCGTGTCTGTCCGTCCAGATGGGTAGTCAGCAACAGCTCAAGCGGTGGCTGCCCCTGGCTCAGTTCGAACAGGCGTGAGGTTTTTTCATTGTTGATCAGGGTGACGTGGCTGAGCGCCCGCACCGGTTCCAGCTTGCCCTGCTGCAACCGGGACAGGGGCAGGGGACCGTGCTCGACCTGCACGTTGAAATCCAGCGAATGCGACTGCCCGGCATTGTCGATGCGCAGGGTCAGCGTGTAAGTAGAGGAGAACAGGCCGGCATCTTTTTTCTCCGACGTCACCTGCACGGGAAGCCCGTTGCTGCGCAGTTGTGCGTTGATGTCCTGCGTGCGGCGGATAACCTGTTCGTCTACTTTTGTACCGCTATACCACGTGCCACCGAAGTAGCCCAGTATAACCAGCAGCACAACGGCAGCCAGTGTCTTGGTAATTTTTTTGCCCATGATATGTGTGATGTGCAACATTCAATGATGTTGCGGCATGCCCCAATGAGTTTAATATTCCGTCAGTCCGATTGCAGACGCAATGTTGCGGAATGTAAGATGTGGCTTGCGGGGAAATTGCCCGAATGAAACTGTGGATGAATTGTAAATGAAAAAAGTCTACCTTGCCGGCTTTGATGTCTTTCGGCCGGATGCAGCCAGCTATGGGCAATGGCTCAAAGCGCTATGCGCGCGTCATGGCTTTGCCGGGTTGTATCCGCTGGATAATGCAGCACCGCCGCAGTTAAGCGGTGCCGCGCTGGCCGACTGGATTTATCGCGCCAATATTGCGCTGATCGAACAGGCCGATTGTGTCATGGCCAATCTGAATCCGTTCCGCGGTCTGGAGCCCGATTCGGGCACCGTGTTCGAGGTGGGTTATGCCGTGGCCAGGGGTAAGCCGGTCTGGGTCTATACCGAACAGATACAACCGCTGGTGGCGCAGGCCGGTGTGCAAACGCAGGACGGGCGCGTTGTGGATGCGCAGGGTTACACGGTAGAGGATTTCGGGATGAATCTGAATCTGATGATTGCCTGCAGCACGCAGATTGTGCAGGGCGATGCACTGGCGTGTTTGCAGGCGATGCAGGCAGCCGATTCATAATGCTGACAGCAGGCCCGCAACAAGACCCATAGTCCTGGCGCGGGCCTGCCTTTATTCTACTTATGGTCTTTGAGCTTTGCCTTCTTTTTTTTGGGTAGAGCCAGCATAGTGCCGCGGCAGGCCTGCGCGCCGCACAGGCATTTATATTGTTCGCGCAGCGTTTTGGTGATTCTGCCGTCCATGATCAGCCCGTAATCATAAAACAGTTCTTCGCCCTTGAGGATATCGCGAATTGCATAAATGTAGACGCGTTTGCCACCACTGCCTTCCTGGGTTTCGCAATTTGGATTGCAGCTGTGATTGACCCAGCGCGAATCGTTGCCGCCGTTGCCGCCGTCAATGATCTTGCCGCCGCTGGTGGAAAAAAAGAAAGTGTGGAACGGATCATCCGGGTTGACCGGGTGCATGTCATCGGCCTGTTTGGGACTGATGCGTTTGCCCGTGTATTCAATGATACGGGTGCCTTGTGGTATATTGCGGGCAGCAAAAACACCATTGCCGTGCAACGTGGATTTGCGCACGACATGCCAGGGTGGATTGGCGATATTTTTCTTTTTTTCGATCATTTTTTCTTGACGCCAAAACAATGGTCCAGTGTCGGGAAAGTGCCTTCGCGTACCTCGTTGGCGTAGGCTTGCACGCCTTCGCGGATAGCAGCCTGTACGTCGGAGAACTGCCGTGCGAATTTGGGAATGCGGTTGGGCGTCAGATTGAAAATATCTTCTGCCACCAGGATTTGACCGTCGCATTCGGGCGAAGCACCAATGCCAATGGTCGGAATGCTCAATGCCTGTGTAATGCGGCGCGCCAGGGGCTCTGCGGTGCCTTCGATCACCACAGCAAAGGCGCCGGCCTGTTCCTGTGCCAGCGCATCCTGATAGATGATTTCGGCCGCTTCATCTGACATACCCTGGGCCTTGAACCCGCCCATGGTGTTCAGATATTGCGGCATTAAGCCGATGTGAGCCAGCACGGGAATACCGCGGTCGACCAGAAAGCGCGTGGTGGTGGCCAGCGGCGTACCACCTTCATATTTGACGGCATCGGCGCCCGATTCCTTGAGCAGGAACGCGGCGTTGCGAAAGGCCTGCTCGGGCGATTCCTGATAGCTGCCAAAGGGCATGTCTACCACGACGCAGACATTCTGCGTGGAGCGCACCACGGCCCGTGCGTGGGCAGCCATCTGTTCCAGCGTGATGGCCAGCGTGTTCTCCATGTTGTAACCGACCATCGCGGTGGAGTCCCCGATAAGAATCATATCCAGGTACTCGTCCAGCACCCGGGCAAAGGGCGCGGTATAGGATGTGAGCGAGACAATTTTTTTCTGGTTTTTGTAGGCCCGCAATTGCGGGACGGTAATCCGTTTTGCTGTGGTATGCACACTCATCAAAAGCACCTTTCTGGAAATACGGCTGGCCGCCTGCGGCCACATGGCGAAGGGGTAAGTTTACCGTGTAATCGCGGGTTTTCTGTCAGTGCATGACAAAAAGGATATTATTTAAGCTTCTATAGAAAACCTGTCTGTCAGTTGGATTTGCATAATGAACACACCCCAGAACGATACGCCTGCCTTCAATGGTGCCCGCCTGATGCTTGAAACCCTGATTGCAAACGGAGTCGATACCATTTTCGGCTATCCCGGGGGCGCCGTATTGCCGCTGTATGATGCGCTGTATTCCGAGCCGCGCATCCATCACGTGCTGGTTCGCCACGAACAGGCTGCCATGCATGCGGCCGAGGGGTATGCGCGCTCGACCGGCAGGCCCGGCGTTGTCCTGGTCACCTCCGGCCCGGGCATGGCCAATACCACTTCCGGTTTGCTTGATGCATTGTGCGACTCGATACCTGTCCTGTGTATCAGCGGACAGGTGGCAACCGGCGCCATCGGCACCGATGCCTTCCAGGAGTGCGATGCGGTAGGCATTTCCCGGCCGGTCACCAAATGGAACGCCCAGATCAAGCGGGTTGAAGACGTGGCCGCCATGACCGCCAAAGCCTATAACATGACGGCCGCCGGCCGCCCGGGACCTGTGCTGATTGATTTTCCCAAGGATATCCAGATGGCGCAGGCGCCCCAGGAACCCGAAGGCGAAGTGATCGAGCCTGCCGTCAATACGGCTGGTCAAATGACCTCTTCCGTGATGCAGGCTGCCATCAAGCGCGCCGCTTCGCTTATCGCCAATGCCAAGCGGCCCGTGTTTTATGGCGGCGGCGGGCTAATCAATTCCGGCCCGGATGCCTGCGAGGTATTTTCCAATCTGGTTAGCTACACCGGTGCGCCGTGCACGCTCACGCTGATGGGGCTGGGCGCTTTTCCGGCCAACGACAAACAGTTCGTGGGCATGCTGGGCATGCACGGCACGCTCGAAGCCAATCTGGCCATGCATCATGCTGATCTGATCGTATGTATCGGCGCCCGCTTTGACGACCGTATTACCGGACGCCTGTCCGACTTCTGCCCGCATGCCGTCAAGATTCACCTGGATATCGATCCTGCATCCATTGATAAAGTGGTGCGGGCCGACGTCGCGCTGGTGGGCGATTGCTATCCGGTGCTCAAGTCACTGTTTAATGAAGTCAAGTCGCTGGAGCGCGAGCCCGGGTTGATTGACGATTGGTGGACGCGCATTGAAAAATGGCGCAGCACCAATTGTCTTGGCTTTACGCCGTCGGACGACGTGATTCTGCCGCAGCATTTGCTGGCCACGGTCAATGACCTGATTGAAGGCCGGGATGTGATTGTCAGCACTGATGTCGGCCAGCACCAGATGTGGGCCGCGCAGTATCTGAAGTTTCGTGAACCCAATCGCTGGCTGACCTCAGGCGGCGCAGGCACCATGGGTTACGGCGTGCCTGCGGCGATCGGCGCACAAGTGGGCAATCCGGATTCGCTGGTGGTATGTATTAGCGGCGACGCATCCGTCCTCATGAATATCCAGGAGTTGTCGACCGCGATTCAGCACGAAACACCGGTCAAAGTGATTCTGTGCAACAACCGGCATATGGGCATGGTTCGCCAGTGGCAGGAGTTGATTCACGAGGGGCGCTATAGCCACAGCTATAATGCTTCCATTCCAGATTTTGTCGCGCTGGCCACGGCTTTTGGGTGGGGGGCGGCCACGGTGTCAGATCCGCTGCAGCTGGAAGATGCCATCCGCGATTGCTTTGACTATGACGGCCCTTATTTTCTGAATGTGGAAGTGCAGCCGCAGGAGAACTGTTTCCCCATGATGCCGGCTGGTTATGGGCATCAGCAGGTTATGCTGTCTGAAGATACCTGGTACGTGGAAGAATAATCGCGGCAGCCTGTTCTGTTTGAATGCAAGCCCGGTCATTGTTATGGCCGGGCTTTTGTTTTGATATGCGGGTTCGATGCGCTTTGACCATCGCCTTAAATACCACTCTTCGATTCAATTGCATCTGTGATTGCGCCGCCTTTTTCCTATGACATTGTTTATTATTATTGATATATATTAATTACTAAATAATATATATTAAACTGGCCATATTCTTTAAAATGGTGAGTTACGCATTCCTTTATATCATTGCGTAATAATCAAATAAAACCAGCAAGGGAAAACCCTTGCATTTATTCATTGAGTTGCAGAATGAGTTATCACCCTCCCGAAATAGACGGACTGCCCGGCCTTGAAGCACGTTTGCAGGAAGATCTTTCTCGTCTTGATCTGCCCGGCAAGGATTGGGTGCAACCTCGGGTGGTGAACGGTGAACGCTTGCTCGATGTTGCCATTATTGGTGGCGGGATGGCCGGGTTGACTGCCGCTGTTGCCTTGCGCAATCTGGGTGTGCGCGCCTGTAATTTCGATCGTGCGCCAGCTGGCTTTGAAGGGCCGTGGGCAACAACGGCGCGCATGGAAACCTTGCGTTCGCCCAAACAGCTGACGGGGCCCGCTCTGGAGACTGCCGTCGCTTACGTTTCGGGCGTGGTTCGAAGCACAGTACGGACGCCAGGAATGGGAGGCGCTGGATAAAATACCGCGCTTGCAATGGATGGATTATCTGCGCTGGTATCGCAAAGTCATGAATGTGGATGTTCGCAATGAACATCACGTTCGTCATGTCCATCTGCACCCGGACAATTATCTCGAATTGACATTGCAGGCTCCTGAGGGCGAAAAAGTTGTGGCTGCCCGGCGCCTGATTCTGGCGACCGGCCGCGATGGCCTGGGTGGGCCGGGTTATCCGGCGTTTGCCGATAAGGTGCCGGCTCATCTGCGTGCGCATTCTTCGGATTACTTTGATTACAACACGCTTGCCGGCAAGCGTGTCGGGGTGATCGGCGCAGGCGCTTCGGCCATGGATAGCGCGGCCACTGCACTGGAAGCCGGTGCGCACAGTGTGGATATGATCATCCGACGTAACGAGATTCCGCGTATCAACAAAGGCAAGGGCTCCGGCAGTCCCGGCCTGGTGCACGGCTACGCTGGTTTATCGGACGACTGGAAGTGGCGAATCCGCCATTACATCAATGTGCAGCAAGTGCCGCCACCCAAAGGCAGCACCTTGCGTGTGGCGGCTCATCACAATGCCCGTTTCAACGTCGGCTGTCCGGTACTGGATATTGATGTGCGCGATGACGTGATTTATCTGACCACGCCCAAGGGCACATTTGTCCTGGATTTTCTCATTTTTGCCACAGGCTTCAATATCGACTGGCACCTGCGTCCGGAATATGCCGAGCTGGCACCGCTGGTGCGAACCTGGGGGCAACGTTATCACCCACAGCCAGGGCAGGAAGATGCCGAACTGGCTGCCTGTCCCGATTTGGGGCCGGGTTTCGAATTCCAGCCTCGCGCGGGCGTGGATGCCCCCGTTTTGGCGCATATTCACTGTTTCAGCTATCCCGCGGTGGCCTCGCATGGCACGGTCTCGGGCGATATTCCGGCCATTTCCGATGGGGCATCGGCCATTGCCCGCTCCATTGCCGGCTCCCTGTATCAGGAGGACGTCGCCGATTATTATGCGCAACTGGAAGCCTATGCTGAACCGGAGCTCGATGGCGATGAGTGGACACCTGCCGGTCCGCCCTTGCCTGTGGAGGCGCAATGACGCTGTGGTTGATTAAACGCGTTCTGCAGGCGTTGCTCATTATCCTGTTGATGACCGTGATCGTCTTTATCGGCCTGCACGCAGTTGGCAACCCGATTGATATTCTGATCGGACCTGATGCCGATCAGCGTGACCGTGCCCGCATCATCGCGCAGATGGGGCTGGACAAGCCATTATGGCTGCAATATTTTCATTTCCTGGCCAGTGCGGTGCAGGGCGACCTGGGCAACAGCTTTGTGTACAACCAACCGGCCTTGCAACTGGTGCTGCATCGGCTACCAGCAACCATGGAGCTGGCAATGGCCGCCCTGGTTATTGCGATTGTGGTAGGGGTACCGCTGGGGCTCATAGCCGGCCTGTATTCAGAGAGTATTGCTTCCCGCACGATCATGACCGGCAGCATCCTGGGCTTTTCTTTGCCCACCTTCTGGGTCGGTCTGGTGCTGATCATGGCATTCAGCGTCAGCCTGGGATGGCTGCCCTCGTCAGGACGAGGACAAACCGTGACACTGTTTGGCTATCAATGGTCGTTTCTGACGCTCGATGGCCTGCGGCACATGTTGTTGCCGGCAGTCAATCTCGCACTATTTAAGGTTTCACTTGTGATCAGGCTGACCTACGCTGGCGTGCAGGAAGTGCTGCCGCTGGACTATATTCGTTTTGCCCGCGCCAAGGGCCTGAGCAATCTGCGGGTAATCGGCGTACATGTGCTGCGCAATATCATGATTCCCCTGGTTACTGTGCTGGGGCTGGAGTTTGGTTCGACCATCGCCGGCGCCGTGGTGACCGAAAGCATCTTCTCCTGGCCTGGTGCGGGCAAACTCATTCTGGACAGTATCAACGGCCTGGACAGACCGGTTATCCTGGCCTATCTGGTGATTATTGTCTGTGTGTTCGTAACCATCAATTTACTGGTGGATATTGCCTATCGCTTGCTTGATCCGCGCGTTCGGCTGGAGGGCGCGCGATGAGCCAGCCCGTGACCGAGTCTGCCGTGCAAGCCGTGATTGCTGCACCCAAGCCGTCGCTGTTTCGCGAACGGCTGGCCGATTTTTTCTCTTCCAAGCGTGCAGTAATCGGCTTTGCGCTACTGTTGCTGCTGGCTTTCGGGTCGGTGTTTGCCCACTGGCTGACACCGCAAAATCCGTATGATCTGATGCAACTGGATATCCTGGATTCGCGCCTGGCGCCAGGCAGCGCCAACGGTGCCGGTACCTATAACTACTGGCTGGGAACAGACGGACAGGGAAGGGACCTGCTGTCTGCCATCCTGTATGGCCTGCGTATCAGTCTGACGGTCGGTGTTGGTTCTGCGCTTATTGCAAGTGTGGTTGGCACAATACTGGGTGTGCTATCGGCCTACGCCGGGGGCCGTATCGACAGCTTTATCATGCGCACCGTGGATCTGATGCTGTCGTTTCCGTCAATTCTGATTGCGATGATGATTCTGGCGTATCTGGGCAAGGGTATCGGCAATGTGATATTGACGCTTGTGATACTGGAATGGGCCTATTATGCGCGCACCGCCAGGGGCCAGGCGTTGGCAGAGCGACAGAAGGAATATGTAGAGGCGGCCAAAAGCCTGAATATCCCCCAATGGCGGATCATGCTGCGGCACATCCTGCCCAATTGCCTGCCGCCTCTGATTGTGATCGGCACCTTGCAGGTTGCACGCGCGATTACGCTGGAGGCAACCATGAGTTTCCTGGGATTGGGTGTGCCCGTGACCGAGCCTTCGCTGGGATTGCTGATCGCCAACGGCTATCAGTACATGCTTTCGGGACAGTACTGGATCAGCCTGTTTCCGGGCGTGGCGCTGCTGGTCACCATTGTGGCGCTGAACCTGGTGGGCGATCGCCTGCGGGAAATTTTCAACCCGCGGAGGCAGCGATGAGTGCGGTACCTTTGCTGGACGTTCGCGATCTGCGCACGCATTTCATGACCCGAGCCGGCCAGGTGCCGGCCGTGGATGGCGTATCGCTGCAACTGGAGTCGGGACGCATTCTCGGACTGGTCGGTGAATCCGGTTCAGGCAAATCCGTCACGGGCTTTTCCATCATGGGCCTGGTCGACGAGCCGGGCCGTATCGTTGGCGGACAGATTCTGTTCAAGGGGCAGGATCTGCTGAGCCTGCCGCAAAAGCAATTGCGTCACCTGCGCGGTAACCGCATTTCCATGATCTTCCAGGATCCAATGATGACATTGAATCCGGTGCTGCGGGTAGATACGCAAATGGTCGAAACCCTGCGCGCTCACGAAAAAATCAGCCGCAAACAGGCCTGGGAACAATCGCGCGATATGCTGGGGCTGATGGGCATTCCCAGTCCTGAAGCCCGTCTGTCGGCCTACCCGCATCAGCTTTCTGGCGGCATGCGTCAGCGTGTGGCCATTGCCATAGCGCTGTTATTGCGCCCCGATTTGATCATCGCAGACGAGCCGACAACGGCGCTGGATGTCACGATTCAGTCGCAGATTTTGTCGGAAATACAGAAACTGTCGGCCCGCTACGGTACAGCTTTGATCTGGATTACCCATGATCTGTCGGTGGTCGCCGGGCTCGCTGATGATTTGCATGTGATGTATGCCGGAAAAATTGTGGAAGCCGGCACGGTAGACCAGGTTCTGGACAATCCGCAGCATCCATATACCCAGGGCCTGATCCAGAGCCTGCCGGCCAATAATGTGCGAGGGCAGCCATTGCGGCAGATTGCGGGCATGACGCCCAATCTGCTGTCATTGCCTGCCGGCTGTGCGTTTGCGTCGCGTTGTCCGCGACGCACCGCTGTCTGTGATACGATGCCGGCGCTGGATGAGTTGGCGGCCGGTCATCGGGTGCGTTGCTATCATCCGGGCGCTGTTCCCGAAACGGAAGTGACACTATGACAGATGCAATAAAAGTGCCGCTGATGCGGGTCAGCCATGTGTCCAAAACCTTTGGTCATGCCAGCGACGGGATACTGGACCCCTGGCTGCAAAAGCTTCGGCTGACCCGTCCCTCGGCGCTGACGCGTGCAGTGCATGATGTTAGCCTGGATATTGCCAAAGGCGAAGTGGTCGGCCTGGTAGGCGAGTCCGGCTGTGGCAAGTCAACGCTGGGCCGGATGGTGGCTGGCATTATGGAGCCGACAGCGGGCCAGGTGCTGGTTAACGGCCAGGACCTGAAAACGTTGCCCAGGCACGAGGCCGAGGCGGCCCGCCTGAAAATCCAGATGATTTTTCAGGATCCCTATTCCAGCCTGAATCCGCGCATGCGCGTGCGCGACATTGTGGGAGAGTCCCCGCGACTGCACAATATGGTATCGGCGCGTGACCTGGACCAGTATGTATCTGAACAGCTTGAGCGCGCCGGTCTGTCGGCCAGCCTGCGCAACCGTTTTCCGCATCAGTTCAGCGGCGGGCAACGCCAGCGCATCGGTATTGCGCGGGCATTGGCCGTGGCGCCCGATATGCTGGTCTGCGACGAAGCGGTTGCCGCACTGGACGTTTCCATTCAGGCGCAGATTCTGAATCTGTTCATGCAATTGCGTGCAGACCTGGGTCTGACCTATCTGTTTATCAGCCATGATCTGGGCGTGGTGGAGCACTTGTCAGATCGTGTGGTGATCATGTATCTGGGCCGCATCGTTGAACAGGCGCCGGTTGCAGAGATTTTCAGCAGGCCCAATCATCCCTATACCCAGGCCCTGCTGGCCGAAATTCCCAAAATGCGGGATCGCAAGAAAGTGTTTTCGATTATCAAGGGTGAAATACCCAGCCCGCTTAATCCGCCAGCGGGCTGTCATTTTCATCCACGCTGTCCGCATGCCATGCCTCGTTGCCGTGCCGAAGTGCCGTTGCTCAAAGCAGTAGCAGGCGGGCATTTGAGTGCCTGCCACTTGAATGACCAAACCTGAGTGGGCGTCAGGGATTAACTGCCCGATTTCGATTGTGTTGATTATATTGATTAAGTAGCAGCAACCTTTTAAAGGAATATAAATGAAAAAGCGCGTACTGGCTGCCATTGCAGCAAGCCTGATGGCCGCAGGCACTATGGCCCACGCAGAAGAACTGAAAATCGCCTTTGCCGACAATCTGTCTTCGCTGGATCCGCAACTGAATAATTTCGCGGGCGACCGCTCTGCCGGTCTGTTCTTTTTTGATATGCTGGTCAATAACTATCACAACAAACTGTTGCCCGGCCTGGCAACAGAGTGGAAAAACACCAGCCCGACGACCTGGGAATTCAAATTGCGTTCGGACGTCAAATGGAGCGATGGCACACCGTTTACAGCGCAGGACGTTATCTATTCCATTGAACGCATCCGCAAGGTGCCCGGTTCTGTCGCGCCATTCACAGGCTACGTGCGCACGATCAAAAGCGTGACAGAGAAAGAACCCGGCACGCTGGTATTTGAAACCACGATTCCCAATCCCGGTTTGCCGCTGAATCTGGCTTCTGTGCATCTGGTGCAGAAAAAAAGCACAGAGAATGCGACAAGCGATGACTTCAATTCAGGCAAGGCGCTGATCGGTACCGGTCCGTATAAACTGGTTTCCTACACGCCAGGCGCAGGCTTTCAGGTTGAGGCCAACCCCACGTACTGGGGTGAAAAACCATTGTGGGACAAAGTTTCCTATCGCTATGTTGCCAACGCTGCAACCCGTTCTACGGCCTTGCTGTCCGGTGATGTAGACGTGATCGATAAAGTATCGGTGGCCGACCTGAAAAAACTGCAAGGCGATGATAAAGTGAAGGTCTACGCCTATAACGGGCTGCGCGTTTTTCTGCTGCAACCCAGCTTTAATCCTAAACCCAATAAATTCATTACCGATAACAACGGCAAACCACTGGATAAAAACCCGCTACTCGATCTGAAAGTGCGCCAGGCATTGTCGCTAGCGATCAATCGCGAAGCCATCGCTGATCGCATTTTGCAGGGCAGTGTGACGGTAGCCGAGCAGTGGATGCCCAAGGATTCGATTGGCTACAATCCGAATATCAAGCCGATTGCCTTTGACGCCCAGAAAGCCAAAGATCTTTTGAAGGAAGCGGGTTACCCTGACGGCTTTAACCTGACCGTGCATGTGCCGACCGATCGCTACCCCATGGCGCCAGAGACCGTGCAGGCAGTTGCCCAGTTCTGGAGCCGCATCGGCGTGAAAACCCAGGTTTCCGTGGTGCCATGGGCCGTATACTCGGGAGCCGCCCGGAAAAATGAATACGCCATGTCTGTGATTGCCTGGGGTAACGGAACCGGTGAAGGCAGCTATGCCATGGTTAACATTCTGGCTACCGTGAACCCCGAGAAAGGTTTGGGCGCATCCAACTGGGGTCATTACAGCAGCCAGAAGCATGACGACTATCTGAAGCAGGCTACCGAAGAATTCGATGATGCCAAGCGTGAAAAAATCATCCAGGACGCTGCCCAGGTGGTCTCCGACGAAGTGGGTGTGATTCCCATGTTCCATTACAAAAACATCTGGGCGGCGCGCAAGGGCTGGTGGTCAAACCACTGAGTTCGGATCGTACCGTACCGGTTATGGTAACCAAGGAATAAGCTGGCAGCAGCGGTAATACCAGCACCTCGCCATCCATGTTTTGCGGGCCCGATGTGCAGATTTTGCATCTGCCGCGGGCCGTTGGTGATGGTGCGAATGCAGAATTAATGGAAGATCTATGTCAAATGAAATACTGTCGGTAACACCGGCTGATGCGCTGATCGACGAACCACGAACCATCCGCGTTGAAGGTTTGTCGGCTGGCGAGCGTATTACGATCGTGAGCCAAACCGAGCGCGCCGCTGGTGTCATATGGCGCAGCCAGGCACAATTTGAGGCCGACGCCCAAGGTGTTGTGGATTTGACGCGCCAGGCCCCGCTGGCGGGCAGTTATCAGGAGGTGTCTCCCATGGGCTTGCTGTGGTCGCAGGTGCCGGAGCAGGATAATTGTCGCGAAGTCTTTGCAGACACGATGGCTCAACCGCTGATTACCGAGTTGACTGTGAGCACCGCCAACACGACGCTGCGTGCAACGCTCACACAGCGCCTGATGCAAGAGGGCGTAGAACGCATTGAGGTACGCGAGGATGGCCTGGTGGGAACATTGTTTTTACCCGCCACGCCGGGCCCTCATCCGGCCGTCATGATTTTGAACGGCTCGGGTGGCGGTATTAACGAGCCGCGTGCGGCATTGTATGCGTCGCGTGGATATATTGCATTTGCATTGGGTTACTTCAAGACGCCGGGATTGTCCGATTATATTTCCAATACGCCACTGGAGTATTTCAGAAAGGGCATGGACTGGCTGCGCCGAACGCAGCGCCCGCTGGGCGGCTTTGTTGCCCTGAGCGGTCAGTCACGTGGCGGCGAACTGGTGCTGCTTCTGGCCAGCATTTATCCACTGGATGTGAGTGCCGTGGTGGCGTATGTGCCTGGCGCAGTGGTGCACAGCGGGCAGAACGCGGCTGACCCGAAAGTGGGGCGCGATGGCCCCGCCTGGCTGCTTAACGGCAAACCGTTAACGCATGTCTGGCAGGACAATAAAACGGCCACCTGGGCGCCATTTGACGAAGGCCCATCGCCACATCGCCACGCACGTGCCATCATGACCGCCTTGCAGGATAGCGAGGCAGTCGCTCGCGCACGTATTGAGGTCGAGAAGATTCAGGGGCCGATCATTCTGCTGTCCGCTACCGATGACGGCGCCTGGCCATCCAGTTTGTACAGCAAAATGATTTACGATCACCTGGGCCAGGTCGGATTTGGGCACGTCGTGCAGTGGGTGGATACCAAGGACGGGGGCCACAGCATTGTCTTCCCCTATGTGCCAACAACCCAGCTGGTCTATGCGCATCCTGTTTCCGGCAAAATTAATACCGGCGGCGGGACACCCTCGGCCAACGCCCAGTCCGACGAGCACAGCTGGACCGCAGTCAGGGAATTCCTGCAGAATGCTGTGAGAGCGCACCTTAAGGGCAGGCAATCGCATTAGCCTTCCGGGGGGCGACAGGCAGCCGTGCGTTTTTCTGCTGATTGCGCACGCCTGACCGATTGTGAAGAATCTGCTACGCAGACGCTAATATTTTCCCGTGAGTCCACCATCCACGATCAGTTCAGTACCGGTGATGTACGAAGCCTGATCGGATGCCAGAAATGCGATGGCATGGGCGACTTCCCAGGCGGTGCCCATTCTTTTCATGGGGACCTGGGCATCGCGTTTTTTTCGAACTTCCTCCATGTCATTGGAGGAGGAAAAAACAGCACCCACATTTTTCTGGATTCTGGGCGTATCAATCAGCCCCGGGATAACGGTATTGGCTCTAATATTTCGATCAGCATATTCATGGGCAATCAGTTTTGTCATCTGGATCAACGCCGCTTTGGTAACGCTATAAGCCAGGTGAGGATACCCCACATAACGGATGCCTGCTACTGAGGCGACAGACACGATGCAGCCTGCGCCACGTTCGATCATGCCTGGTATCAGGCGTTTTGAAAGCAGCAGCAGGCTTTCCACATTGGTTTGCTGAATGCGTTGGAGGTCTGCTACGGATGTTTCCTGGATGCCACCGGTTTTTCCAATGCCTGCATTGGCGATCAAGGTCGAGACCGGGCCAAATCGCTCGGTGGCAATCTTCAACACATGATCCATTTCTTCGGGGCGCGTAATATCGCCTTGCAGCGGTAAACAGATTCCGCCGATGTGCTCGATTTCCCGGGCGGTCGCGTGGGCAGCCTCGGCATTGCTGTCCAGAGCAATGACTTTTGCGCCGGACCGGGCCATGAGTACCGACGTTGCCTTGCCGATACTCCAGCCTGGTGCACTGCTGCCGGCGCCGGCGACCAGTACGACTTTTTCTGCATCAACCATTGCCTGTGTCCCTTTTTGTATACGGAATGGCCTGATCAATGGTGTCCCAGATAAAACGGCCTGACGGAATGTTCTGCTCTTCGGCGATATGGGAGACCAGCCCCGCGGCTCGCGAGATGACCGCAAAACCGCGCATCAGTCGTGATGGCACACCAATGGCGCCAAGCAAGGAAGCCACCGCCCCGGTTGCGTTGATCGTAATGTGCCTGGCATATACCTGATCCACGGCGCGGCTCAACAGTTTCAGCGCGTCGATATAGTGGCGCTCCAGTGTCGGTTCGCTGTCGGCAAGATCAAGCAGCTTCAATGAACGTGGGTCGTCGGGCTTGTGCAGATGATGACCAAATCCAGGCAGGGGCTTTTTCTGGTTTTTATATCTTGTGGCAATGGTCAGTGCCGCTTCTTGCTGATCAGCTGAAGCAATGATCTCGTCCAGCAATATCGAGCAGTTTTCCATTGTTCCCACAAACTGACTGCCAACGGCCAGCAGTCCCGAGGCCACCGCGCCCTGCAGATTTTCCGGCGCGCTCATGTAGATCAGTCTGCTCGCAATAGCACTTGGCGTTAGTCCGTGTTCCATCAGGGTGACCAGGACGGCATCTACAATTTTGATATCAACCGGTCGGGCTTTTCTTCCCATGATCTGCAGGAACATGACCTCCGTGAAGGTCGCCTCTCCGATCAAATCATTGACAAGGTCCTTGTCGCGGTAGTTCATACCGGTAAGTGAGTGTGCGCATAGTTCGGTGACGGGCTCTTTCATCGTGTACTCCTATTTACAATTAGCGTGTTTCGGTGGTGTCCTGCATGCTTGCAAGGACCTGTTCCTGAATGGTTTTTTTGAGCACCTTGCCCACTGGTGAGCGGGGCAGGTTTGCAAAAATATAGATATTTTTCGGCGTGTGAACCGGGCCCAGTTTTTCCCTGACCAGTTGCTTGAGCTCGTCCGCTGTCACGGCACTGCCAGCGCGCAATTGAACAGCGGCGTTCACCGACTCACCCCATTTTTCGTCTGTGATTCCAAAAACCGCTGACTCGTACACTCCAACGTGCTGTGATAGAACATTCTCAACATCAATCGGGTAGACGTTGAAACCACCGGTGATAATCACATCGCGAATTCTGTCTTTGATGAACAGAAACCCCTTTTTGTCGATAAAGCCGACGTCGCCCGTATGCAGCCATCCATTTTTTATCGTTTCGGCTGTTTTTTCGGGCAGGTGCCAGTAGCCCGTCATCACAAGATCTCCGCGGATCACGATTTCGCCGGTTTCATTCGGAGGCAGCCGATTCTGCTGTGGATCTACAATCGCAATGTCGGTGAACCAGCTGGCTTGCCCGACAGAAGCGCGGTATTGCGGCAGAGCCAGTGTTTCCGGTCCGATCAGCGTGGCTATTTGTGGTGCTTCCGTTTGCCCATAGGTTGTGGCAAGGACGTTGCCGAAAAAATCCTGAGCACGTGCTATTTTTTCTGCCGGCATGCCGCTCCGCCGTATATCAGCAGCCGCAGGCATGGAAAATCCTTTTCTGATTCGGCTGCGGCGATCAGTTTGTAGATGAGTGTCGGGGGCATGAAAGTCATCGTCCCCTTTTGTTCTCTGAACGCGTGCGCAATGTCGGCTGCTTCTGCGGAACCGGACAGCACCAGGCACCGCCCTGTGCCAGTACAGGTAAAACATAAGTTCCGGTGCCATGACTGATGGGCGCGCAAATGACAAATTTGTCATCGCTTGTTATTTTCCAGCCGTGGATCTGATTGATAATGACGGCCACCCAGGCCCGGTACGGTTGCATCACCCCTTTGGGCATACCGGTTGTGCCGCCTGTGAATTTGATGGCCTGGATGTCGTCATCGGCCCTGTTTACTTCGGCAAGATGCTGTCCGGTAAACTGTTCTATCAAGGTGGGAATATCATCGGTATTGATGATATGCACGTTCTCCAGGTCGGCTGTCAATGCTGCACCATAACCGTCCTGAATGATAATAGAAGGCTTGATGACGGTTGTGATTCTTCTGATTTCTGTCGGCGTGCTTCGGTAATTGAGTGGCACCCATACCTTGCCGGCAGCCATAATGGCAAGCATGGCCACAATATAGGCGACCGAGTTCTGCGCGCATAGTCCGACCATGGAACCGGGTTCGCCATCCAGCTTGCCAATTGCGCAAGCCAGGGCGCGTACCTGGTCTGCCAATGCGCCATAACTGACGTTTTCCTGCCTTGATTCAATGGCCATCCGTTCGGGATAGCGGATGGCTGCTCTGTAAAAAAAATCGATTGGATACATCTTGTTGTTACCTTCTTTCAGTTAGCCTGCAGATTCGCCTGGCGCACGACTTTTTCCCATTTCGCAATTTCGTCCCGGGTAAATTGATCCAGATAGGCTGGGGTGTTCTCTACGGGCGCTGCGGTATAGCCGTTTTTGGCAAAGCTGTCTTTGACTTCGGGACTGGCAATCACCTTGTTCAATGCTTCATTCAGCGTGCTGATAATCTTGTCGTCGGTCCCTGTGGGGGCGGCAATGGCAAACCACGAACTGACCAGGAAGTTGTCAATTCCTTGTTCCTTGAAGGTGGGCACCTCCGGTAGCGCGGGATCGCGTTTTGCTGTTGTGACCGCCAGCGGTACGAGCGTGTTCGATTTGATTCTTGCTACAGACGAAGGAATGTTGTCAAACATCGAATCGACCTGAGCGCCCAGCAAATCGTTGACTGCGGGGCCGCTGCCTTTGTATGGAATATGAAGAATGTTCGTGCCCGTCAGGATCTTGAACAGTTCACATGACATATGAATAGACGACCCTATGCCTGATGAGGCGCAGGTCAGCTTTCCTGGATTCTTTTTTGCATACGAAATATATTCGTCCACTGAATGGATGTTTTTTTTCGGATTGACTACTAGCACATTGCCGATGGACGCGATGAAGCCGACACTTTTAAAGTCTTTCAGATAATCATAGTTCAGGTTTTTATAGAGTGAACGGTTGATTGTGTTGGCAATGCTCCCCACCAGCAGGGTATAGCCGTCATTCTTAGCCCGGGCGACGTATTCCGTGCCGATATTGCTATTGGCCCCGGGTTTGTTTTCCACAATAACCGTTTGGCCCAATTGGCTGGACAAGCCTTTCGCAATCAATCTTGCGAGGATATCGGTGGCGCCTCCTGCGGAATACCCAACAACCAGGTTGATGGGGCGATCGGGATAGGCCGCTGCCACAACAGGGGAGGCTGACAGTAGCGCCAGCGTCAGCGCCGTCATGCCAAAGCATTTTGTGTTCATCATGTCTCCAGTCTCATGTTTTATTGCGTTGATATGCAGCTGCATTCTAGTCAGGTTCAAAAGTGTGACAAAATCAATTTGTCCATAATTTGGACATAAGGAGCTTATATGCATTACAAGGATGAGCCCAAAACGTTGGTACGCGGGCTGGCCATACTGGAGGCGCTCAGCACTGCAGATTCGTCCGGATTGAAGATCGCACAAATCGCCGCGCGAACCCAAATATCACGGCCGACGGTGTACCGTTTTGTCAGCGTTCTGCTCAATAACGGATATATCAGAGAGATTGCTGGCTCGGGCCGCTACACATACAATCGCGACAAACTGAACCAGATTGCCGATGTTGGGGATGAATCCGAGTAGCAATTTAAGGACGTATTGAGAACGATCAGCGAGAAGACGGGAGACTCGTCTTTTCTGATCAGGCAGGATAATGCGGATTCGTTATGTATTCATCGGGAGATTGGCACGTACCCCTTGCAGGTTCTGTCTATCCAGATTGATCATAAGCAGCCGATGGGCGTGGGAGCAGCCGGGCTGGCATTGCTTTCTTATCTGCCGGAGTCTGAGCAGGAGCGTATCCTTGCCGAGAACGAACATAAACTTTATCCCTATGGGGCAATTACAGTAAAAAAGCTGCGATTGCTGATGACGGCGACGCGAGAGCGAGGATGGTCTGCGGTTGGCAATGCAGCCGTGCAGGGCGTGCTTGGCGTAGGCGTGGCCATTGCCGATAGACGTGGATGCCCCAGGTTTGCCATCAGTGTATCGTCGGTCGAGGCCAGGTTTACCGTTAAACGTCAGAAAGCGGTTGTGCAAATAATAAAAGATGAAATTGCCGCATTGGATTCATATGGCTGCATAAAATGACCAGCCCGCATCCTGTCTATAACAACAGCAGCGTACAGGTGCGCGAAATTTTGGCCAGTCTCCGTTAGAATGTCATATCGCATACGTCATGAATTTACGAGCAACAAAGCAAAGGAAATATTATGCAAAGCGCAGAGGCATTCGATCTGATCGATACGCTGCTCAATCTGAAGCCGGACAGTAAAACCTGGCAGGCCCGGCAGTTCAGGGAGAAAGTAAAAAACGGTACGCAGGCAAGCTATGCAGCCCTGTTTTCACCCGGCCTGAGTCTTGCTCTGCAGGATCGCTGGCTGGTTGCCCTGTATGCCAGCAGCCTGATGAACGCACATGAGCTGACGGCGCACTATACCGAGCAGGCGCTGCAAGCGGGTATCGACGAGAAACTGGTGCAGATGGTGGCCGAAGACCATGTTGAGGATATTGGGAAATCTGAATTGAACAGTGCCCTGCAATTTACAAAAAAACTGATTCTGGACCCGATAGAAGGCAACGAAGAAGCGTTGCTGACGTTGAAAAAATCAGGTATGTCTACACAGGACGTGGTTGTGCTTGGGCAATTGATCGGGTTTCTGGCCTACCAGATACGTCTGGTAGCCGGATTGAAGGCGATGCAGAAACTGGAGCAGGCAGCATGAGCGATGTAATCAAAGCTAACGGATTTACCAACCAGACGCTGGGCTGGAAAGCCTGGCTGGATGTGGTGGACGCCAATGCCGCTACACCGGAGCAGAACAAAGTGCTGGAAGCGAGCCACCCGCAGGCAAAGACGTCTGATTATTATCTGCTGCTGGTGCATGAGCCGCACATTCTGGACCAGCGCTCCTTCACGTATAACGCCATCATGTATGCGCCAGGCGGGTTAAATCGCGCCGACCGTGAACTGGGCGCCCTGGCGGTATCGCGAATCAATGGTTGCGTCTATTGCGCTTCGGTGCATGCGCAGCGCTTCGAGCAACTGGCCAAACGTAATGAAATCGTGCGCGACATGTTTGTTGATCCCGCGACTGCAGCAAAAAATGAACGCGATGCTGCCGTGATCGAGGTTGCGACAGCCCTGACACGCGATGTATCCGGGTTTGATGCCCAGAACTTGCAGGTATTGAAGGACCAGGGCTTCAGCGAAATCGAGATGCTGGACTTGATCCATTCGGTATCGGTGTTCGGCTGGGCCAATCGCCTGATGCAGAATCTGGGCGAGCCTGTTTTTCCGGCGGAGTGATCAGGTCATCGGCGGAGTAATCAATCAAGTTCAACATAGGGACGATGAGCGCGATAAGGCTGACAGGTCCGTACGGGGCATCCGCGCATCCTGTACGGGGAAAGCACACGCGCTGGCTGTCGCGCTCATCTACGCGCCTCATCACTAGCGGAAATGACCGATTGTGGATCTGATGGTTATCGCTCCTGTAATCTGATCAAAATCTGACGATGCTGAGTTAGCACTTTGCGTGCAATTGCCTGTTAGGCAATCTGATCCATAAAAATGCAGTTTCTTTTTTGTTGTGTATAATTACACAAAATGAAGAGTGATGAAGTAATTAAACGATTGAAAGCCGACGGTTGGGTTTGGGTTGGAGGTAAAGGCGATCATATGAAATTTAAGCATCCCCATAAGATTCAACATGTTGTTGTTCCCCATCCTCGTAAAGATATAGCCTTAGGTACGTTGCGCAATATCTATCGCCAGGCTGGCTGGAAATGGAGGTAATGATGTTTTATCCTGCATACATTCACAAAGATCGGGATAGCGCCTACAGCGTGACTTTTCCAGACTTTCCCGGCTGTTTTACCGCTGCGGACGAACTCGCTGATTTACCCCGACTGGCGCAGGAGGCTGTGGAGGTTTATTTCGAAGGCGAAGACGTGGCGATTGCGCCTCCTTCTTCTTTTGAAGATTGGTGTAACGACGAACGGTTTCAGGACGGCTGCTGGATGCTGGTCGATATTGATTTATCAAGAATCGATACAAAGGCGGTACGCCTCAATATCAGCCTGCCGCAAAATCTGGTACACCGCATTGACGCAAGAGCCAAGGCTTTGCATATGTCACGATCGGCCTTTTTGGCCAATGCAGCGGAAAAGGAAATGGCCACGTCCTGATGACGGCGCGACGGTCTGCCTACCTCAATAAGCAAACCGCTCCTGTAGCGCTTCCAGATGACATTCCTTCAGAATGGCCAATTGCCGCTCGCGCGCGCTTTTCTTGAAGCCACCGGTTTTTTTGGCGATGATCAGCTCGTTTTTCATGGAATGTTCCCAGCCCACCAGTTCCGTTACGGTCACCTGGTAGCCGCGCGCTTCCAGTTGCAGGCAGCGTAATACATTTGTGATTTGGCTGCCGAACTCGCGGGTGTGCAGGGGGTGGCGCCATAGTTCGGACAAAGGCGTCTTGCCCAGGGTATTGCCCTTGGTGGCGCGTAGCGCTGCGGCCACTTCAGCCTGGCAGCAGGGCACCAGCACAATAAAACGCGCATCGCGAGCCAGGGCAAAGCGGATGGCGTCGTCCGTGGCGGTATTGCAGGCGTGAAGCGCGGTGACAATGTCTATTTTTTCAGGCAGCTCGGCAGACGCAATGGACTGCTCGACAGTCATATCCTTGAACTGCATGCCGTCAAAGCCCAGGCGCCGGGCCAGGTCTTCCGATTTTCTGACCAGCTCGGCGCGCGACTCAATGCCATACACCGTGGCGCTGACGTGCTCCTTGAGAAACAGGTCGTACAGAATAAAACCGAGATAGGACTTGCCTGCGCCGTGGTCGACCAGCGATAACCCCTGTCCCTGGTCCAGCACGGTTTGCATGAGGGGCTCAATGAACTGGTACAGGTGGTAGACCTGCTTGAGCTTGCGCCGTGTGTCCTGGTTGATCTTTCCCTCACGCGTGAGGATATGCAGCTCCTTGAGCAGTTCCAAAGACTGCTGCGGCTTGATTTCCGGAATCAGGGTCATGCTGTGCCTTTATACCGTCATCGAAAAAATCCGTGCATTCGGCTGCTTGCGCAGCATGCGCAGATCGAATGCCATACAGATATTACGGGCAAAGGTGCGCCCCGCCTCGGTAATATCAATGCGGTCGGTGCCAATGCGGATCAGGCCGTCGCTTTGCATTTCCTCCAGCCGTTCCAGCACCTCGGGCAGCTCGGGAAATTGCATGGCCGGATCGGCCCAGCTGGTCTGCAGTTGGCACATCAGGTTCAGAATATGGCGGCGGATGACCAGATCCTCCTGGTCCAGCAAATGACCACGGAACAGCGGCAATACACCGCTTTCGACGCGGGCATAATAATCTTCCAGGACTTTTTCGTTTTGCGCAAAGGCGTACCAGGTGTCGCTGATGGCAGACACGCCCAGGCCGATCATCAGTTGGGTTGACGAGGACGTGTAGCCCATGAAATTGCGATGCAGGTCTTTTTTGAGCATGGCCTGATACAGTGAATCGGATGGCAGGGAAAAGTGGTCCATGCCAATTTCCACGTAGCCCAGCTCTTCTAGCAGCCGCTTGCCATTTTCGTACAGGGCGCGTTTTTCTTCGCCGGACGGCAGATCGTTTTCGTCGAAGCCGCGCTGTCCGTTGCCCTTGATCCAGGGCACGTGGGCGTAGGAGTAGAAGGCCAGGCGATCGGGTTTGAGCGCGATGGTTTTCTTGATGGTCGATTCCATGGCCGCCCAACTCTGGAACGGCAGGCCGAAGATCAGGTCGTGACTGACACTGGTGTAGCCAATTGCGCGCGCTGCGTCGGTTGCATTGAGCACGTTTTCATAGGGCTGGATGCGGTGGATGGCCTTTTGGACCATGGGGTCATAGTCCTGCACGCCGTAGCTGACCCTGCGAAAGCCCAGATCGTACAGGGTCTGCAGGTGTTCCTTACGGGTATTGTTGGGATGGCCTTCGAAGCTGAACTCATGGTGCTCATGGACGATGGCGTCGTCCAGAATACCGGTCAGCAGGCGCTGCAGGTTGGCGCTGCTAAAAAACGTTGGCGTGCCGCCACCCAGGTGAATTTCCCTGATGACCGGTTTGTCGCCGAGCAATTTGCGGTACATGGCCCATTCTTTGAGGACCGCCTCGACATAGGGCTCTTCGACACTGTGTTTTTTTGTAATGCGCTTGTGACAGGCGCAGAACGTACAGAGCACCTCACAGAACGGCAGGTGAATATACAAACTGATGCCTTCCTGGGCATTGGACTCCGTAAAGCTGCGCCTGACGGTCTGCAGATAGGCGTCGCTATCGAAACTGCTTTCGTCCCAGTACGGAACGGTGGGGTAGCTGGTATAGCGTGGACCGGGGATGTTGTATTTCTGAATAAGTGTGTTCATTCTGTACATGCGCCCCCGGGGTGAGGCGGGGGTCGCTTAAAATGCGGGCTCGGTGTCGTCCGGGTCGGCGGTTTTGGCAGTCTGCTTGCGGGCTGTCGCGCTTTTGCTCGCGACTTTCTTTGCAGTGGCTTTCTTGACAGCTGTTTTCTTGGTGGCAGTTTTGCTTGCGGTCTTGCGGGCAGTTTTCTTGGCTGCTTTTTTGACCACTTTGCCGCTGTCGGCCTCTGCCGCGGTAGCGGCGCTTTTGGCCGCAGTCTTGCTGGCGGCTTTGGCAGCCGATTTAGACGCCGCTTTTGCCGTTTTGGCAGGGCGGGGCTCAAATTCAAACTCTATTTTACCTGCTTTCGACATGGCAAGGTAGGCTTTGAACTTACGGTTGGTACGATTGGACACAAATCCGTCCAGCAGGTCGGTTTTACCCTGGCTGAGCAATTTGCCCATCTGCTCGTGATTGATCTCCTGTTGCAGGATCACGCGACCGGACTTGAAGTCGCAGGTTTTCTTTTCACTGACCGAATTTTCGCAGACGTAGCTCATGCCGGTGTCGTAGACGTTGCCACTGCATTTGGGGCAATGGCCGACGGGTGTCAGCTGGGACACGTCCAGCGGTTCGCTGTTGTCGTCGTCAGACTGGCCAAAATCGAATTCCAGCTTGTTTTCCGGCGTAATGCGCAAAATAGCGGAAAAGGGCCGTCCCATTTTACTGATGAAACCGCTGAGCGGGCCCAGGGTTTTGTTCTGCAACAGTTCTTCCACTTCGGGAATTTCAAAGGTACGGCCACCGGGATGCTTGGTAATGGAAAAATCGCAGTTGGTGCAGGCGTAGCGGCGGTAGTTTTCCTTGACGACGCTACCGCAGGCCGGGCACGGCGTTGTGAGCGTGGCATAGTCGCCGGGCACGGTGTCCTGCTCGTATTCCTTGGCCCGCTTGACGATAATTTGCGTGCTTTGCGCAATTTCGCGCATGAACGCTTCGCGGTCCAGCTGGCCCTGTTCCATTTGCTTGAGCTTGTGTTCCCATTCGCCCGTCAATTCGGGTGAGGTCAGCTCGCGCACGTTCAGTCCGACCAGCAGCGTCATAAGCTGGCGGGCCTTGGCCGTGGGAATCAGTTCGCGCCCTTCGCGGCGCAGGTACTGTTCGTTAAGCAGTCCTTCAATAATGGTGGCGCGGGTGGCTGGCGTACCCAGACCGCGTTCGGACATGGCTTCGCGCAGTTCATCGTCGTCCACCAGTTTGCCGGCCCCTTCCATGGCCGACAGCAACGTCGCCTCTGTATAGCGGGCGGGTGGACGGGTTGCCAGCTCCTTGGCGGCGATATCTTCGGTTTTGACGTTTTCATTTTCAGCCACGGGAACCAGCGTGGCATCGCTTTCCTGGTTCTCGCGCCCGTAAATTTCCAGCCAGCCCGGCTTGATCAGCACTTTGCCTTCGGTTTTGAAGTGATGGCTGGCCACAATCGTGATGCGCGTGGTGACCCGGAATTCCGCGGGTGGGAAGAACACGGCCATGAAGCGTTTGCTGACCAGGTCGTAGATCTTGGCTTCGGCTTCGCTCAGCTCCTTGGGAACCTGCAAGGTAGGGATAATGGCAAAGTGATCGGAGATCTTTTTGTTGTCAAAAATGCGCTTGTTGGGCCGGACCCAGCTGTTTTGCAGGATTTTCTTTGCAAAGGGC
The DNA here is from genome assembly GCF_000219915.2 of Advenella kashmirensis WT001. NCBI lineage: Bacteria > Pseudomonadati > Pseudomonadota > Betaproteobacteria > Burkholderiales > Alcaligenaceae > Advenella > Advenella kashmirensis. Next base: position 361,188 of record NC_017964.1, read on the forward strand.
GCATTGCGGCGTGCCAGCAGCGAGTCGGCGCCTACGATGGCCTCAAAGGTCTGTTTGACCGTACTTTGATAGTCCTCGGGCAGGTAGCGCGAGTCAGTACGCGGGTAAGTCAGCGCCTTGTGGCGTTCGTACAGGCTTTGCGCCAACGCCAGCGTGGTTTTGGCGGTAAAGCCGAAACGGGAGTTGGCTTCGCGTTGCAGGGAGGTCAGGTCAAACAGGCCCGGCGACATGGAGGTCGAGGGCTTGGATTCTTCGGTAACGGTGCCGTCTTTATGGCGGCACGCAACAACCACCGATTGCGCACTGGCGGCCGACCACAGGCGGTTGTCCTTTTTCTCGGGGTCGTGTTCATCCTTTTTGAAGGCCGGATCGAACCACTTGCCTTCATACAGACCGCCAGCGGCTACGAAGGTGGCATGCACTTCCCAGTAGTCGCGTGATTTGAACTGGCGGATTTTTTCTTCACGTTCGAAAACAATCGCCAGGGTCGGGGTCTGGACCCGGCCGATAGGCGTTTTGAAAAACCCCCCGTCCTTGCTGTTGAAGGCAGTCATGGCGCGCGTGCCGTTGATGCCGATCAGCCAGTCGGCTTCCGCACGCGAACGCGCTGCCGCTTCCAGCGGTTTCATTACGCTGTCGTCGCGCAGGTTGTCAAAGGCCTCGATAATGGCGTTGCGTGTCATGGACTGCAGCCACAGCCGTTTGATGGGTTTATTGACGCCCGCATACTGGATTATGTAGCGGAAGATCAATTCTCCCTCGCGCCCGGCGTCGCATGCATTGATAATGGCGGTGACATCCTTGCGTTTGAGCAGGCGCACCAGCATTTTAAGCCGATCGGTGGCTTTTTTGTCCGACGGTTTGAGGTCGAACGCTTTGGCCGGGATGGCCGGCAGATGATTGAAGGACCATTTGCCGCGGACAACATCGTCGGGATTGGTCAGGGTTAGCAAGTGCCCTACGCTGGACGACAGGACATACTGGTCGTTCTCAAAGTAGTCGCCTTCACGATGCATGCCGCCCAAGGCACGGGAGATATCGAGTGCAACTGAAGGTTTCTCAGCGATAATCAGGGTTTTCGTCATGGTTTTCCGAAGTTATGAACCGCAAGCGGATGTGTTATTTTTCACCGAGTGTACTACACGGCTATTTTCCACACAGCTATAATCGCTTGCCGTGCTGTTTCTGGTGGCCGGCACTTTCCCGGCAGCCCAACCGCGGATAATACGAGAGGTAATTCAATTGATGCAAGCTCCGACGGCTCATTCTGCACAATCCGGGCATGACCAACTTGTCCGGTGGCGTCGCTTTTTCAATATGGGATTGCGGGTGCTGGGTGTTGGCTTGCTGGCCAGCGGCATTGTGACCTGGATCGCGGCAAACTGGGATGGTCTTGACAAGTTCGAGCGTATTGCCGGTGTTCAGGCGTTGCTGCTTGCCGTAGTGGCCATTGCCCTGGTGCTGGCCTGGCGGGAGCGGCGCAGGTCCGGGTATGCTGCAGGCGCCCACGCCCTTGTGAACGCAAGCAGCCAGGGCGTGCCGGCTTTTGCCGGCGCATTGTTTCTCGCGTGTGTCGTTACCGGCGGGCTGTTTGCGCTTCTGGGGCAAACCTATCAGACCGGGGCCGATCCCTGGACGCTGTTTGGCTGGTGGGCCTTGCTGACGGTTCCCTGGCTGCTGGTTGCCCGCAGCTGGTTCGTCATCGTGCTATGGCTGGTTGTGCTCAATACCGCCATCATATTGCTGCTGGGTACGCAGGTGTTGATCAGCCCGCAGCGTTACACGCCAATGGGTTATGCATGGGTGGTGGCAGGCGTCAATGCGGGCCTGCTGGCGGGTGCCGAGCGTTTGCGCAATCACTATAGCGATCCCTATCGGGTGGTTCCCAGGCTGCTGGCACTTATCATATTGGTCGCCTTGTTTTGTACGCTGGCCGCATCCCTGGAGTCACTCTTTGATGATGAGTCCAACCAGGCCATGTTACTGCAGGCAGTGCTGGTGGGGGCGGTTGTCGCCGGCGGGTTTTATCTTTATCGCCGTGTCAGGCCCGATTTTTTCATACTGTCGCAACTGGCCGTATTTACAGTCCTGTATGCCGGGACCTACGTGCTCATTGCGAGCTGGCTGTTCGCCGAGTCGATGGAGCTGAGCGTGGCGCTGGCTTTTGTGGTGGCGCTGGGCGGGATGCTCGGCTGTGTGTCCTGGCTCAGGAAAGTGTATCAATCGCAGTCCCCCGTGGCGGGTCCCGCCGTTTCTTCGGGCAGTGCGACAGGCATACTTGCAACTGAGCATGCCTCAGGCACAGTGGCAACCCCGACCCCGGTCCAGTCCTCAGCAGTGGTAGCGACCGAATCCGCAGCCACGCCGTCGCGAAGTTCGCCGATGTTGTTCCTCTTTTCATTCAGTTTTATATTTTTACTGGGCCTGGCCCTTATTGTGGTCCTGGATATACCACTGGCAATGGCCGCGGCGCGGCACTGGTTGCCGGGCTGCTGGCATACTTTGTCCCGGACGGCAAAGGGCGTGCCAGCGGCGTGACGCTGATGCTGGTCGGCTTGCTGTTGCTGGCATTTGAGGTTTTCAGCGGGACCTATATAGACTATGCAGATCGCTCTTTGCCGATACTGGGTCTGATCGTCGGCTTGCTAATTCTGTACCATATGTATCACATACCGTGGTTTCAGTTTATGTGTGCGGTGGCAGCGCTGGTCCTGTTTGCGATTCTATGGCCGCAATACAGTCCGGGTCTTGCACTCGATCGCGCAGATACCGGTTTGTCCGGCTATCACCGTGACGCAGAATGGGTTTCTTTTTTGAATGAGCTGGCGCCTGTTTATATTGTGCTGGCTACCGTGATTCTGATGGGGTTGCCGGCGGTCTGGCTGCGTCGTTACAAAACACTCGCCTGGGCGCTGCTGTGCGTTCCGCTTGGCGCCTATGTGATTCATATGTCGGGGGTGTCTTACAGCGATCATCAGAGCGTGCAGCAGGGGCAGAACATGCTGGCCATGGTGCTGAGTAAATGGCACCTGCCTACCCGGTTTCCGATGGTTTATCTATGCAATTTAGTGTTTGCCCTGCTGCCCGTGGGCGTCGCATGGCTGTCGGCCAGACGGCGGCGCGTTTTCGGGGCGGATCAGACCGTTGTATTACTGGTCCTGCTGGTGCTAGGCGTATTGTGGGGCGACCTGCCGGGGGTGCAGCTGGGCCTGCTGTTGTGCTTACTGGGCTACGAGCTACATTATCGCAGCATGCTGGTTGTTGGCGTGGTCAGTATTGTCGTTTTTCTGGCGCAGTTTTATTTTCAGTTGCATTTTCTTCTGCTGGATAAAGCGTACTTTCTGACCGCTCAGGGCGCCGTTTTGCTGGTGACCGCGCTGCTGTGGTACCGCACGCGTCCCGTTACGGCTAATGGCACGCAGGCTGCCAATCATGAGGGCGCATTGGATTCACGCTCCGATATGCCTGCCCGGCCCGATGACCGCCGCTTTGCGAATGGTAACGCCTTGTCTGTACCAGAGGCCGGGTCGGGCCGTGGGTGGCTGCGGATACCGGTGTTCGCGAGCATCGTGGCCGGGCTGCTTGCCGTGCTGGCAGCGGCCAACGTGGACATCATGCAAAAAGAAGCCATCATCCGCGACGGAACGCGTTTTGTGGTTGCATTGCGTCCGGTGGACCCACGCTCTTTGATGCAGGGCGACTATATGACATTGAATTTTGCGTCACAGGGCGGTGACGATGGTGACGTGTTTGCCGATTATTCACATCGGTATGTGGAACTGAAACCCGATGCACAGGGTGTCTATCACTTTACCCGCACGTTGCCGCAAATGATGTCACCAGCCAGCCAGGCAATGTGGTGGTGCGCTATCGCAGGACGTTGGATGAGCGGGTAATGTTTGTGACTGATGCCTATTTTTTCCCCGAAGGGCAGGGTGAACACTTTGCTCGTGCCCGCTACGGGGAATTCCGTGTCAATCAGGATGGCGTGGCATTGTTAACCGGGTTGCTGGATGAAAAACAAAATCGGCTATAGGGCTTGAGCATCGGTATTCGACAAGGGCGCGGTGACATCCAGCAAGGGCTTGCCTGTTGGAAGGGGCGTCGCGTTGCGCCTTTTACTGCGTGTGTTCGGGCGTTGGCGGTCGCTGTATAACGGCAATAATAGCGGCAATAATAGCGGTAAAAATAATAACAGATAAGCATAACCACGCCAAAATGGCGGGCACAAATAACCGCTACAAATCACGGTTAAAAGCAGCGACCAATCGGATGTCAGCTTATATTAAATCGTTGGCGCCATGCGGCCACGGCTGCGTTCCAGAAGTCGCTCACCGTGGTGACGGGCAGGACATCAAAACCCAGCGCTGCCCATGCACGCTGCAGGCTCTTGAGCGGGTTGTGTACATCAATGGCCTGTGCGTGATTCTGTTTTGAGAGCTTTCTGCCATCGCCGTCCAGCACCAGCGGGACATGCATCATGCGCGGCGGCGTAAAACCCAGCATGTGGGCCAACTGATGCTGCCTGGCTGTCGAAGAAAGCAGGTCCTGACCGCGCACAATATCTGTCACCTGCTGATCGTGATCGTCCACCACCACTACCAGTTGATAGGCGAACAGGCCATCGGCGCGCTTGACGATCATATCGCCAACGGCCTGAGCAACGTTTTGGGTTCGCTCCCCCACCCACCTATCGGTAAAGGAGTAAGCCTTATCAGGCATTCTCACGCGCCAGGCGCGGGGCGAGCGGCCAGCGGCAATGCCGGCCCGACAGGTGCCGGCGTAGGGGCGTTCGCCATCCTCGCCCAGCAGCCCGGCCTGCAAGGCATTGCTGGCAATTTCCTGGCGTGTACAGGCGCATCCGTAAATCAGGCCTTGTTCTTCAAGTTGCTCGTATATGTTGGCATAGCGCGATAGCCGCTGTGACTGCCAGATAATGTCGCCGTCCCAGCGCATTCCCAGTTGTTGCAATTGCGACAGGATAATCCGGTCTGCGCCCGGCGCTACCCGTGGCGTGTCGATGTCTTCGATGCGCAACAGCCAGCGGCCATGATGGGCGCGGGCGTCCAGAAAGCTGGCCATGGCGGCGACAAGCGACCCGTCGTGAAGGGGACCGCTAGGGCTGGGCGCAAAACGCCCCGTATAGGGGGCGCCGGTGGTGTAAGACGGGTTGGACAAAATCAGCGGGACAGAAGTAGACAGAATGGGCAGGAGCAGCAACCGGCCTGACTGCAAAAGCGCTTATGCTCGTGCAGGGGATGACGGCGTGTTTGCCTTATGCCGGCTTTATGCGACACATGGCGCCATCACGCCGTCAGATCACCGGATTAGTGAAACAGTTTTTCTTCGTCGTCGGTCACCAGTTCTTCCAGGATCAGGTGATCAATTTCCGCTTCCTGGCTCCACAACACCATCAGCGTGATGATTTTGATGTGCTGCAAGGACAGGGGGGCTTCCGGCGCTGCCATGGCTCGATCAATGATGATTTCACGCAGCGGTGGTGCAACCGCTCCGCTATACTCCAGAAAACTCAGGAACCCGAGGCTGCGACGCCCAGGTGCTGTTGTTCACCCGGAGTGTAAAAGCGTGTGCTGGAGTCTGACATGCTGGTCAGTTCCACGCATTTTTCAGTGGATTCGGCCAGGCCGAAAAGCCAGCCGATCGCATCGTCAATGTCATCGTGCTCGAAGCCTGCGGCCATGAGCCTTTTGGTCAGGACGTCTGCGGAAGGGCAGGATTCTGGAGTGTAATAATTCTCGAAGAGATAAACCAGGACATCATACATAATGCGTTTTCCCCAAAAGGTTTATTCAATGATAGCCTTCAGTCAAATGACACCATCCTGCCTTCAAAATTCTTTAATTAAGCTGAAAGCGTAGATAAATGGTGCTATGTGACAGGCTACACCCGTCAGCCGTTACGCAGGCTTAATGATTATACTGTACGGGTTTTTGAGTGGGCAGGCAACGGTTTATTGGATCTCGTCATAAAAAAATATCACAATGGCTTACAGGGTCATGATTCCAAAAGACTTTTCGATGACAAGACCGTTGTCTGGCCGCAGCGCATCCTGTTTCAATCGATTTCGATTTACATAAATGCGGCAGCAACAAGCGCAAAAAAAGAGCAAAAAAAGCGTGGATAAAGCGTTAATTTGGCCGTACTGAGGTCGCAGACCAGCACAGGCGTACAAACCGGGAGTGAAAACGTGGCGCGGTCCAGCGATGGGCGGCAGGAGCGCACTTTTGGCCGATCAAAAGATCACGGCAACCGGCCTGCGTAAATGCCTATTTATCATGCAGACCGGACAGCGAAGGGGAATTTGAATACAATGAAAACTTACTTCGTCCCTGTTTGCATTTATAAGGAAATGCCATGTCATTCAGTTCTGCCGATGCCCAGTCGCTAATGGAAATTACCGCCCGCCCGCCTTTGTATTTCGTCAGTGGCGAGGGTTCCTGGCTGACGGACGACACCGGCAAGCGATATCTGGATTGCATTCAGGGCTGGGCGGTCAATTGCCTGGGGCATTGTCCGCCGCAACTGGTTAAGGCGCTCAACGACCAGGCCGGAAAACTGATCAACCCGTCACCTGCGTTTTTCAATGAACCGTCCGTGGCGCTGGCCAAGCGGCTGATTGATGCATCGTGTTTCGATCGCGTGTTTTTTACCAATAGTGGCGCAGAGGCCAACGAAGGCGTGATCAAGCTGGCGCGCAAGTGGGGCCAGAAAAACAAAAAAGGTGCCTACAAGATTATTACCTTTGACCACAGTTTCCATGGCCGGACACTGGCCACCATGTCTGCCTCGGGCAAGGCCGGTTGGGACACGAAATTTGCGCCGCAGGTCGATGGCTTTCCCAAGGCGCAAATGAATAACCTGGAATCGGTCAAGGCGCTGATTGACGACAATACCGTCGCCATCATGCTGGAGCCGGTGCAGGGCGAAGGCGGTGTTATTCCTGCGGAAATGGCGTTCATGAAAGCACTGCGCGAACTGACCCGCGAGAACAATATGCTGCTGATCGTGGACGAAGTGCAGACCGGCATGGGCCGTTGCGGCGAACTGTTTGCCTATCAGGCCTATGGTATTGAGCCCGACATCATGTCGCTGGGCAAAGGCATCGGCGGCGGCATTCCGCTGGCCGCCATGCTGGCTCGTGAAGAAGTGTCGTGCTTTGAACATGGTGATCAGGGCGGAACCTACAATGGCAACCCATTGATCACAGCTGGCGGCATTGCGGTGTTCGATACGCTGACCGCACCTGGATTTATGCAAAGTGTTCAGGTCCGCTCCGAGCAGTTATCGCAAGGTCTGCTGGCGCTGTCAGAAAAATGGGGCATGAAAGGCGAGCGTGGCATGGGTATGTTGCGCGCATTGATTCTGGACAAGGACGACGGATCGGCGATTGTAGATGCAGCGCGTGAGCGCGGCCCGGAAGGCATGCTGCTGAATGCGCCGCGGCCGAATCTGCTGCGCTTTATGACCGCATTGAATATGACTGAAGACGAACTCAAGCTGATGCTGGCGTGGCTGGACGAGGTCATTGCCCAGGTCAGAGCCTGATCGATCCCTGTCTGCCGACAGGGCAATGAGCGAACCGGGTGTCGAATCCATCCGGTTTCTCCCAACGGATGACAAGGAGCAGACATGCAGAACGAGATGGAACTCAAAGAGCTGGTTATCGAGCTGTCGGATAACTTGAATCAATGCATGGCGCAGCAGGCGGCACTGCAGCATGCGGTGTATGCCTTGCTGGCGAATGTGAGCGATAAAAAGGCCGTGCGCAATTCGCTGAATATCTGTGCCGAAAGTTTTCTGGAAGCCCAGGAGTCATTGGGCTTGCCGGACGATATGATTGAAACCTATCAGGACGAAATTGCTGAGCTGCTCGATACGCTGTCAGACGATATTGAACAGCAGCGTGATGCTGACTGGGCCAATGAAGGTGGCAATATTCATCTGGACGAAGGCAAGCAGTAAAACAGGCGGATTTTTTATCGCATATCAGGTTCTGATATGTCCCAGGCGTTGTCCGGGAGCCGGCCAGATGAGTGACTTGCAGAAAATACCGAGACACTGTCTCGGTATTTCAATCGCTGCCAATGGGCTCCGCTCTTGACGCTACCATGGTCTGTTTATGCTCCGCCTCTTTCAGTCAAAGCGGATGAGAAGACTCAGGCGTCAGCCTCTTCAATCCTGATCAGTTCTGCGCCATCTGTGACCTGATCGCCAACGGCAAAGAACACTTCTTCGACAATACCCGATGTGGGAGCGGTAATCGCATGCTCCATTTTCATGGCCTCCATGACCATTAATGCATCGCCTTTTTTAACGGTATCGCCGGCCTTGACCGATAGCGAAATGATTTTGCCTGGCATCGGAGCCGTCAGGTTGCCGCCATGGTCGGCGCTCTCGTCGGCGGCGTGGCGCAGTAGATCCGGCAGACCAAAAATACGGGTGCCACCGGTTTGTCCAGTGCCAAACAGCCAGGCCTGTTCTCCTTCGCGTACGACGGTGCCGCGATAATTACGGCCATCCAAATTGACCTGGGTGTGCCAGCTGGCGCCATCGGCCTGGGCCGACCATGACAGGGGATAGCTGCGTCCCTGATGCACCAGTTGCCACTGGCCATCAACACGCTGCATGTGCAGCGTGTGCGCGATATCGCCATCCTGCAGTTGCAGGGTCTGTTGGTAAGAGCCCGACAGGCGCCAGCCGTCGGTGCTGTCCCATGGGTCGATGCTGTGATCGCCCTGGTTGCTGTTGTGGCCGGTTTGGCCTGGGCACTAATCCAGGTAGCCGCCACGCAGGCCAGAGCAGGCAACGTGGCTTCGGTATGCTCGGGCAGCAATTGTTCGCGATTTTTTTCGATCAATCCCGTATCCAGGTCGGCGGTGGCAAACGCTGTGTTTCCCATGAGCCGGCCCAGAAACGCCAGATTGGTGCGCACGCCAACAACATGGGTTTGCGCCAGCGCCGTATGCATGCGCGCAATGGCCTGTTCCCGATTTTCACCCCAGACAATGAGCTTGGCGATCATGGGATCGTAATAGGGCGAGATGGTATCACCCTGGCCTACGCCACCATCGACGCGAACCGTGCCGTTGCAAAAGCTGACATGCTCGGGCAGGCGAAGATGGCTGAGCGTGCCGATGGACGGCAGAAAGCCGTTGTCTGGATTCTCCGCGTAAATCCGCGCTTCAATGGCATGACCTTTCATGGTCAGTTGCGCTTGCGTCAAGGGCAGGGGCTGGCCAGCGGCGACACGCAATTGCCACTCGACCAGATCCAGCCCGGTAATCATTTCGGTGACCGGATGCTCCACCTGCAGGCGGGTATTCATTTCCATGAAGTAGAAGCGACCGTCGGGCTCTGCGATGAACTCGACCGTGCCGGCGCCCACATAGCCTACGGCCTTGGCAGCAGCGACTGCCGCCTCACCCATTTGCTTGCGGCGTTCCGCGGTCATGCCCGGCGCCGGGGCCTCTTCAATCACTTTCTGGTGACGACGCTGAACCGAGCAGTCACGCTCGAACAGGTATACGGCGTTGCTTGGCTGTCCGCAAATACCTGGATCTCGATATGGCGCGGCTTGGTCAGATAGCGTTCGATCAGAACCATATCGTCGCCAAAGCTGCTGATCGCTTCACGCTTGCATGAAGCCAGGGCGGCGATAAACTCTTCTGAACTATTGACTACGCGCATGCCTTTACCGCCACCGCCGGCACTGGCCTTGATCAATACCGGATAGCCGATGCGATCAGCTTCCTGATGCAAAAGGGTCGGGTCCTGGTCTTTGCCATGATAACCCGGCACCAGTGGAACGCCGGCCTGTTCCATCAGGGATTTGGCGGCAGACTTGCTGCCCATGGCGGCAATGGCAGAGGCGGGTGGGCCGATAAAGGTGACGCCGGCCTGCCCGCAGGCCTGGGCAAAGGCTTCGTTTTCAGACAGAAAACCGTAACCGGGGTGGATCGCCTGGGCCCCCGTAGCCTTGGCTGCGTTCAGGATCACATCGCCCAGCAGATAACTGGCGCGAGGCTCGGCGGCGCCGATATGAACCGATTCATCGCAGGCATGGATGTGGGCGGCGTTGGCATCGGCATCGGAGTAGACCGCGACAGTACGAATGCCCATGCGACGGGCGGTGGCGGCCACACGGCAGGCGATTTCGCCGCGATTGGCAATCAGGATGGTATGAAACATGATCTTGTCTCCGGTCAGATACGGAACACGCCGAAACGGGTGTCTTCTATCGGGGCGTTCAGGGCTGCGGACAGGCTTAGCGCCAATACCCGGCGGGTGTCGGCCGGCTGGATGATGCCGTCGTCCCACAGGCGTGCAGTGGCATAGTAAGGATGCCCTTCGCGCTCATATTGATCGCGAATCGGGGCCTTGAAGAGTTCTTCTTCGTCGGCAGACCAGCTGCCGCCCTTGGCTTCGATGCCATCGCGGCGGATTGTAGACAGCACGCTGGCTGCCTGCTCGCCACCCATTACCGAAATACGGGCATTGGGCCACATGAAGAGCATACGCGGATTGAAGGCGCGGCCGCACATGCCGTAGTTGCCGGCACCGAAAGAGCCGCCGATAAGAACGGTGATCTTGGGTACTGAGGCGGTAGACACGGCAGTAACCATCTTGGCGCCATGACGCGCAATGCCTTCGTTTTCGTATTTGCGACCCACCATGAAACCGGTAATGTTCTGCAAAAAGATCAGCGGGATCTTGCGCTGGCAGCATAGTTCGATAAAGTGTGCGCCTTTTTGCGCCGCTTCGGAAAACAGGATGCCGTTGTTGGCAATGATGCCGACCGGCATGCCATGCAAATGGGCAAAGCCGGTAATCAGCGTGGTGCCAAAGCGCGCCTTGAATTCGTCAAATTCGGAGCCGTCGACAATGCGCGCAATCACTTCGCGCACGTCGTAAGGCTTGCGGGTATCGGCCGGAATGATGCCGTTCAGTTCCGCAGGGTCGTAAAGGGGTTCGCGCACCGCTTGCAGTTTAAGGGGGATGTTCTTCTTGATATTTAAGCGCGCCACTGTGTCGCGTGCCAGTTGCAGGGCATGCAGGTCGCTGTTGGCCAGATGATCAACAACGCCCGACAGGCGCGTATGTACGTCACCGCCACCCAGATCTTCGGCCGTCACGACCTCGCCCGTTGCTGCTTTTACCAACGGCGGGCCACCCAGAAAGATGGTGCCCTGGTTTTTGACGATGATCGATTCATCGCTCATGGCAGGCACATAGGCGCCGCCGGCAGTGCACGAGCCCATGACAACGGCTATTTGCGCGATGCCCATGGAGGACATGACTGCCTGGTTATAAAAAATGCGTCCGAAATGATCACGGTCCGGGAACACCATGTCCTGGCGCGGCAGGTTGGCGCCGCCCGAATCCACCAGATAAATGCAGGGCAGGCGATTCTGCTGGGCGATTTCCTGGGCCCGCAAATGTTTCTTGACCGTCATGGGGTAGTACGTGCCACCCTTGACCGTGGCATCGTTGCACACGATAACGCACTCGACGCCATTGACCCGACCAATGCCGGTAATGACGCCGGCGCCGGGTGCGTCGCCCTCATACATACCGTGAGCTGCCATGGGCGAGAGTTCCAGAAAAGGCGAACCGGGATCCAGCAGGCGCTCGACACGGTCGCGTGGCAGCAGTTTGCCGCGTGCGACATGCTTGGCGCGGGCGTTTTCGCCGCCACCTAGCGCGGTTTTTTCCAGGTGCTGCTTCAGATCATCAATCTGTTGCTGCATTGCCTGTGCGTTTTCCAGAAAGCCGGCGGAACGGGCATTGATTTTTGAGGTGATAACGGGCATAAACATTTCCATGCAAGTAGCCGGCAGCTGCGTGCCTACCGGCGCGAGCAACAGGGTGGATGGTTTGGTGTAAGCCGCGCCGGACAGCCTGCCGCCCGGCACGGATCAGCCATAAGGTCAGATCATTTCGACGGCCAGTGCCACCGCTTCTCCGCCGCCGATGCACAAAGAGGCCACACCGCGTTTTCCTTTGGTCTTGCGCAGGGCACCAAGCAACGTGGTCAGAATCCGTGCGCCCGATGCGCCGATAGGATGGCCCAGTGCAGTGGCGCCGCCGTGGATATTGACCTTGGCGTGATCCAGTTCCAGCTCTTTCATGGCAGCCATGGTTACCACAGCGAAGGCTTCGTTGATTTCGTAAAGATCAACCTCGTCTTTGCTCCATGACAGTTTGTCCAGCAGTTTTTTGATGGCACTGACCGGCGCAGTGGTAAACCACTCTGGTTCATGAGAGTGCTGGGAATGGCCCACAATCCGTGCGATCGGCGTTGCCCCCAGTTTTTTGGCGGTAGATTCGCGCATGATGACCAGTGCTGCCGCGCCATCGGAAATGGAGGACGAGTTTGCCGCCGTGACCGAGCCGTCTTTTTTGAATGCAGGTTTGAGGGAAGGAATTTTTTCGGGCTTGGCCTTGCCGGGCGACTCATCGGTACTGACAATCGTGTCGCCGCCGCGGCCGCTGACGGTCACGGGTGCAATTTCCCATTCGAAGCTGCCATCGGCAATGGCGGCATTGGCGCGCTTGAGCGACTCGATGGAAAACGCGTCCTGATCCTGGCGGCTGAAGGTGTATTTATCGGCACATTTTTCAGCAAAGACCCCCATGGCGGTGCCGCGCTCATAGGCGTCTTCCAGCCCGTCCAGCGCCATATGATCATAGACAGTAGAGTGACCATAGCGATAGCCCTGGCGGCCTTTGAGTAGCAGATACGGGGCGTTGCTCATGCTTTCCTGGCCACCGGCCACGACGACCTCGGCACTGCCGGCCAGCGACAGGTCATGCGCCAGCATGGCTGCTTTCAGGCCTGATCCGCATACTTTATGAATGGTGGTGCATGCTACGCTTCTTGGTAATCCGCCGCCCAGCGCTGCCTGGCGGGCCGGGGCCTGACCCTGTCCGGCCTGCAGGACGTTGCCCATGATCACTTCCTGGACATCGTCGGCCTTGATGCCTGCGCGTTCTACGGCGGCGCGGATGGCGGTGGCGCCCAGTTCATGTGCGGCCAGCCCGGAAAGGCTGCCCATCATGGCGCCCATGGGGGTGCGGGCAGCAGAAACGATTACGATAGGATCATTCATGTCGATTCCTTTAATGAATTATGTTGCCGCGGCACGTCTGCACGATGCAGACAGCGCTCGGCGGGGTAGGGAAAGATATCTTCAATTTTACCGGACGCGACCCGGTTCTGCCGGTGCTGCCACCATTGGTAATCCAGCAGCTGGGCGTGGTGTTTCAGGAATGCACGCCGCACGCGTGGGTCTCCCAGCAGGAATCGTTCGAATTCCTCGGGAAAGACGTCATTGGCGTGAACGGCGTACCAGGCTCGTCGGACATCTCGGCTTCTTCATTGGGCGCCGGCGGGATCTTTCGGAAAACCATATCAGTGACAGGCTGTATTTCGTCATAGTCATAAAACACGACGCGGCCCAGACGGGTAACACCGAAATTCTTGTAAAGCATATCGCCGGCAAAAATATTGGCCGCGGCCAGCTCGGCGATGGCATCCCCGTAGCCTTTGACGGCGTCTTCAAGTGCTGCATCGCTGGCCCGGTTCAGATACAGGTTCAGCGGCGTCATGCGGCGTTCGATATAAACATGCCGAAAGACGATGGCGTTTTCTGTCTCTTCGATCAGGCTGGGCACTTCGGTGCGCAGCTCTTTGAGCAAGGCGTCGGAAAACCGGTGCAGCGGCAGAGCCACTTGCGAATACTCCCAGGTATCTGCCATACGCCCGACCCGATCGTGCAGCTTGACCATCTGGTATTTCTGTCTAACGGTCTTGTGCACCATCCCGTCCTTGCGGATCTTGTCGCGGATGAGTTTGAACACATAGGGATAGGAACCCAGTGTAAATACGGTCATCACCATCCCTTCGATCCCTGGGGCAATGTCGAAGGTATCGGTCGAGTGCGTGAGATGATGCAGGAAATCGCGGTAGAACAGGGTCTTGCCCTGTTTCTGCAGCCCGATAGCCGTATACAGTTCCGCCTTGGGTTTGGCCGGCATCAGTGTGTGCAGGAACGAAACGTAAGAGGAGGGGGTTTCCATGTCTACCAGAAAATAGGCACGGGTAAAACTGAACAGTGTGCTGATATCGGCGCGCGTGTGCAGTAATGCATGCAACCGCAGCTCGTGCGCCGGTGTATGCAGCAGGGGAATGGCAAACGGATAGAGCTGTCCGTTGTTGATGAAGCGACCAATGATATAGGCGCCCTTGTTACGGAAAAACAGACTGCGCAGCACATGAATCTGGCAGTCGGGCGCAATGCGCGAGCCGCCGGTTTTGATGATCTCTTTGCGCAGCACGCCCACGGCGCGGCGGGCCAGCAGATGGGCGTCAGCAGGCAGATCATAGTAAGGCAGGGCCAGTCCGAAATCGGCCACCATGTCTATGACTGTGGATACGATGCCATGGGTATGCGGGTAGTAAACGCGATAGGAACTGCCCTGGGCATCAATATAGTCGGTAGCAACGGCAGGACGCACAAACAAAAAGTCGTTGTGGAAATAGTCGCGATGCATGATCCGGCTGCAGACCGAATTGAAGAAGGTTTCTGCACACTCGGGCTGGCTATGCTCAAGCAGCAGTTGCGTAAAGGCTTGCTTGATATCCTGCCAGTACTGGCTTTGTTCTTTGGTAAAAGCGCCGCCCAGCTTCGGATCCTGCATGGCCATGCGGGTCTTGTCCAGCAACTGGGTGATCTGCCGTGTGCACTCGCGCACCCGCGTGTCGTAGTAGTCTATCCGCTCACGGTTGACCCGCTGCATGCCATGCCAATCATGTGATTCAAACAGCGCTTTGGCCCGTTGCGCGACAAAACGGAACAGCGAATAATGCCGGTTAAAGCCGGCCAGAATTTCTGCGGCCAGCGCAGAAGGTTCCGGCACGGGCGGCTCGACTTGTCGGACTTGCTGATGATCTGCGGTGAGCGGCATAGTCATGTGTCTTTTGTCTTGCAGCTAGTGGCCTGGTTCGCTGACCAGGCCAGATGACTAGCGTGTTTCGTTAAACAGCTCACGCCCGATCAGCATGCGGCGGATTTCACTGGTGCCGGCGCCGATCTCGTACAGCTTGGCATCGCGCCACAGGCGTCCCGTGGGGTACTCGTTGATGTAACCGTTGCCGCCCAGGATCTGGATGCCTTCGCCAGCCATCCAGGTGGCTTTTTCTGCGCAATACAGGATCACGGCGGCGCAATCTTTGCGCACTTCGCGCACGTGGCCGGCGCCCAAGCGATCCAGGTGCTTGCCGACGGTGTAGCAAAAGGCCCGGCTGGCCTGCAGCGTCGTGTACAAATCGGCCATTTTTCCCTGAATTAATTGGAACTCGCCGATAGACTGGCCAAACTGCTTTCGGTCATGTACGTAAGGAACGGTGGTGTCCATCACGGCCTGCATGATGCCCAGCGGTCCGCCGGCCAGCACGGCGCGTTCATAGTCCAGGCCGCTCATGAGCACTTTGACGCCACCGTTGAGCTGCCCGAGGATGTTCTCTTCGGGCACTTCGCAGTTTTCAAAAACCAGTTCGCCGGTATGGCTGCCGCGCATGCCCAGTTTGTCCAGTTTCTGGGCCACGGAAAATCCCTTGAAGCCTTTTTCAATGATAAAGGCAGTGATGCCTTTGGCATTGGCCTGTGGGTCGGTTTTGGCATATACCACCAGGGTATCGGCATCCGGGCCGTTGGTGATCCACATTTTGGTTCCGTTGAGCACGTAGTGGTCGCCTTTTTTCTCTGCACGCAGTTTCATGCTGACCACATCGGAGCCGGCGCCCGGTTCGCTCATGGCCAGTGCGCCGATATGCTCGCCGCTGATAAGTTTGGGCAGGTATTTTTGCTTTTGTGCTTCGGTGCCGTTGCGATGCAACTGATTGACGCACAGATTGGAGTGAGCGCCGTAGGACAGGGCTACCGAGGCGCTGGCACGCGAGAGTTCTTCCATGACGATCATATGGCCAGATAGCCAAGGTTGGCGCCGCCATATTCTTCGCTTACCGTCATGCCAAGGACGCCCAGATCACCGAATTTTTTCCACAGGTCCATGGGGAATTGGTCGTCGCGATCCAGCTGGGCTGCACGTGGGGCGATTTCTGCCTTGGCAAAATCGGCTACGGCATCGCGCAACATATCCAGATCCTGGCCCAGATCAAAATTCAAACCGGGAAGCGTCATGAAAAAGTCTCCGTCGTTGTGGTGTGTAAGCAGGGCCAGTTGAATGAGGCCGCACTGACAGATATAAGTGTACGTGAACCGGATCACGGCTTGATGACCAAAATACGCAAACAAGGGTAATCGCCAGTGTGGAAATGGCCCACTGTTCACGGGTATTGCACCTGTCCGGGATAAGTGCTCAATATATCATTACGTTTACGTAAACGTCAATAAAAGGCAGATCAGGATAAACCCGTAAGCGGGGACTTTGCCCTCTCACTTGGACGCCGTGGCGGCGTTCACTTGGCTCAGCAGTTGCAGGCAGTTTTTTTCCTGTTCGTCAATTTCAGCCAGGGTCTGGTCCAGGTCCTGCTTTTGCTGCATCAATTGCTGTTTGTGGCGGGTAAGGATCGTCAGATAGCTTTGCAATTGCGGCTGTGTACTGCCCGGGCCCTCGTACATGCCGATAAGCGAGCAGATTTCGGACAGTTGCAATCCCAGCCGTTTGCCACGCAAGGCCAGCTTCAGGCGTGTCCGGTCCCGATGGGTATAGATACGCTTTTGTCCATCCCGGATGGGATTGACAATGCGGTGATCTTCGTAGAAACGAAGCGTTCGCGGCGTGATATTGAATTCTTCCGCGAGTTCGGAAATAGACCAGGTGCGTGGGTTCATGGAGGCAAAGCAGTCCGGAAGGGGATTCGGGCTTGCATGTTTACGTTAACGTAAACTATGATCTATGAATTAAAACCAAATGTCAATGAGGAGCGGTACGCATGAACGAACTTGAAGCAAGACTGGATTATCCCTTCGGCGATGAGCTGCCACAACCGGGGCAGGCCAGGGAAGTTGCCCCCGGCGTTAAATGGATTCGCATGCCCCTGCCGTTTGCATTGGATCATATTAATTTATGGTTGCTCCGCGATGAAGTGGATGGTCGCCAGGGCTGGACGGTCGTGGATACCGGTATTGCCAAGCCGGAAGTCAAGGCCTTGTGGGAAACCATTTTTGAAAATGCGCTGGAAGGTTTGCCTGTCCTGCGCCTGATCGTGACCCATATGCACCCTGATCATACGGGTCTGGCAGCATGGATGTGTGAGCGCTGGAATGCACCCCTGCATATGAGCATGACTGATTTTTACGTGGCATCGCTCTGGTCGTCTCGACCGGCTGGCGGCGCAGGTACCGGCGGTGATGTGGCGGTGGCGCATTTTGCGCGGCATGGCCTGATTGATGCGGATGCGCAGGAGCAGCTCCGCCAGCGCGCCAGCTATTACCCTTCACTGGTGGAAGGAATGCCGCGGCGTTTTGTGCGGATGCTGGGCGGGGAGCGCCTGCGCATTGGTGGCCGCGTGTGGGAATTTATTGCCGGCTACGGCCATGCGCCGGAACACATCAGCCTGTCCTGTCCGGAACTCAGGGTGCTGATCTCCGGCGACATGGTGTTGCCGCGCATCTCGACCAACGTTAGTGTCTTCGATCATGAGCCCGACGCCGATCCTTTGAAACTGTATCTGCAATCGCTGGACAGCTACCAGCCGCTGGCTGAAGATACCCTGGTGCTGCCTTCTCATGGTCGTCCCTTCAAGGGGCTGCACGAACGACTGAGCCAGCAGCAGGCTCATCATGCCGAACGCCTGAGTGAAGTGCTGCAATGGTGCCGTGACAAGCCGATGTCGGCATCCGACGTGGTGCCGCTGATGTTCAAGCGCAAGCTGGATCTGCATCAGATGACATTTGCCATGGGTGAGGCCCTGGCCCATCTGCATACGCTTTATCACGAAGGCAAGCTGACTCGCAGCGAAGATGACCAGGGTGTGCTGAGGTTCTCTGCTGCGGCTTAGTTTTTCGGCTGCTGCTGCCGGTCGGGTGCGGTGCCCGGCCAATGTATCGGGTGGATAGTACGGTCGCGCGTGTCTGGTTTTTATCCATTCCACAACGCGAGCCGACGGTCCCGCCCCCGCTGCACGACCGCCCCGTCGGTAGCGGATTGTCAACACGTTTTTCTGCTTTAAGTCTTTCCTGCTGCCTTGACGCTTGTTCAGGCACAGGATTGATGTTATATTTAAAAGGTCATAAGTATGGCTTTTTCGCCTTTTGTTTCATTTGCCATTACGCATTCGTCATGACGCATTCATACTTGCGACATTTATCAATGTGACCCTGGTGTTGGCTAAGCCCATGACTTTGGCACACACGGAGACAAATATGTATTTCGATATGCAGGCCCTGGAAGGAAAAAACACCTACAAACTGATGGGTAGCGTGGTGCTGCCGCGTCCCATCGCCTGGGTAGTTACACAGGCCGAGGATGGCGCCTACAATGCTGCGCCGTTTTCCTTTTTCAATGTGTTGTCTGGCGATCCGCCTGTCGTGGCGCTTGGTATCGGTCATCATGGCGACGAAAAGAAAGACAGCCTGCGCAATATTGAACGCACCGGCGAATTTGTTATCAACCTGGTGCCTGCTTCGCTGATGGACGCCATGAATATTACCGCCACCGAATATCCCTTTCACGTTGACGAACTGCAGGAAGCAGGATTGGCAACGCTGCCTTCGGAAAAGGTCAAGCCAGGTCGAATTGCCGGCAGCCCCGTGGCGCTGGAATGTCGACTGTGGAAGGAAATTGATGTCGATAGCAAGCGCATTATTTTGCTTGCCCGGGTTGAAGGCCTGCATGTGGATGACGCTGCGGTTATTGACGCGGATAAATGCTATATCGACGGCAACAAGCTGGACCTGGTCGGGCGCATGCATGGCGCCGGCTGGTATTCGCACACCCGGGATGCCTTCCAGCTGGCCCGTATTCCCTACAAAAAATCCGTGGCCTGATCAGTCAACTGCAGGACCCCGAAAAACTGCCACTTAACTCTTAAGAGACATGATGAAACTGCATTGGTCACCCCGCTCGCCATTCGTGCGCAAAGTAATGATCGTTCTTCACGAAACCGGCCAGGCCGACGCCGTTGAGCTGGTTCGCACACCGGTTGCCATGGCCGAACCGAATCTGACATTGCTGCCTGATAACCCCTTGATCAAACTGCCCACGCTGGTGCTGGACGATGGCTACAGTCTGTTTGATTCTCGCGTCATTTGCGAGTATCTGGCCTGGCGTGCCGCAGATCGAGGCCTGGCGCTGTTTCCTGAAGACCCGCAACGGCGTGTGCGCGTGTTAAGGCAGCAGGCATTGGGTGATGGTTTCATGGATGCCCTGTTGCTGTTTCGCCAGGAACGCAATAAGACTGAAGAGAAACAGACGCCTGCCTGGCTAAGCGCGTTTGCGCTCAAAACCGAAGCAACGCTTAATTTTCTGCAGGACAACGTAGGCGAGCTTGAGCAAAGCGGGTTTGATATGGGGGCCGTCACGATTGGCTGCGCGCTTTCCTATCTTGACTACCGGTTTGCCGACCTGAACTGGCGCCAGCGTGCGCCCGATCTGGCGCGCTGGCATGCCGAGGTGTTCGTGCGCCGTCCTTCCGTTGTCGCCACCGAGCCGGCGGAGACGCCTGAACGATAGCGCGCTTGCCTTTTGTTTTCAAAAAATATCACCGCAACAAATCCAGGAATATTTATGAGTCGTATCCCTTTTCCCACTGTAGAGACCATGAACGAAGCCCAGCGTGCCGTTTATGACGACATCGTGAGCGGCCCGCGTGGCCGGCTGGTTGGGCCATTGCGCGCCGTACTGCACAATCCGGAGCTGGCCCAGCGCTGGCAGAAGCTGGGCGAAATGCTGCGCTTTGGCACCAGCCTGCCGCCACGGTTGAACGAATTGGCGATTCTGGTAACAGCGCGCTACTGGAACAGTCAGATCGAGTGGTACATCCACGAGCAGGCTGCGCTGTCAGCCGGTCTGCCGCAGGCAATTGCAGATGAAATCAAGCGCTGCGAGGCACCGGGTTTTACCGAGCCGCAGGATGCCGCCGTTTATGAGTTTGCGCGGCAGTTGCTGGCGCATGGCACCGTTGCACCTGCTGTCTATGAGCGCATCCGCGCCTGGTTTGATGTGACCGGTGTAGTCGAGTTGACCGCCGTGGTGGGCTATTACACCATGGTATCCATGACGCTCAATGCCCACGAAATCCCGCTGCCCGATGGCGCGCCCGCGCCGCTGGTGCCTGCGCAGCGTGACGGCGTACAGGCCCTGAGCACGCTGGCGCCCATTTGTCTGGAGGATATCCCGGCGTGACTGAAAACTATATTCCCGATAGCGTGGAAATGCCGCGCATGCCAACGGCGCCTGCGGTGACATTGCCCGATGGCAGTTGTGATACGCATTGCCATGTCTTTGGTCCCTATACCGATTTTCCCTTGCACCTGCGTTCGACCTACGCACCGCCGGATGCGCCCGCAGCGCGTTATCTGAACATGCTCGATTCCGTTGGCGTGCAACGTGGGGTGCTGGTTCAGCCGGCGCCTTACGGCACCGATGTATCGGCCATTATTGACGCGATTGCACGTCGGCCTGAGCAATTGCGAGGCATTGGCGTGGCGGCCCCGGGTACCGATGAACAACAGTTGATGCAATGGCGCGCTGCCGGCATTTGCGGCCTGCGCTTTATTGAAGCGCGTGATCCGCAAGGCAATCTGTTTCCGGGAAGCGTGGGGTTTGACAGTATCGAGACGCTGGCGCCCGCCATGCGCGCAGCCGGCATGCACGTGCAGATGTGGGGCCCTTATGATCGTTACGAGCCATGGCTGGAGCGCGTGACTGATCTGGGCCTGCCTGTGGTCATTGATCATATGGCCAGTGTTGTGCTGGCCCGGGGCGTGCAGGACCCGCTGTTCCAGCTAATCTGCAGGTTGCTGCGCGAGAAACGTTTGTGGATCAAGCTGTCGGTGTGTCGGGTTTCGACCCAGGCGCCCGACTACGCCGATGTGCGGCCTTTTCACGACGCCCTGCTTGAGGCCAATGTAAACCGCGTGCTATGGGGCTCAGACTGGCCGTATGTGCGGATGGGCGAGCGTGCTCCGGATGTGGGCCGACTGATTGACCTGGCTTGGGAGTGGTTCGGCAACGACGCGACTCGCCAGCAGGTATGGGTAAAAAACCCATCGGAACTCTATGCATTTGCTGAAGGAGCAGGAAAGTAAATGGCGCTGGACAAGGAACAAATTGACGCTTTCCGGGATAGTGCCCGGGATCTTCTGTCACGTACAAACCATGCCGAGCGCATTCGCGCGCGGGTATTACAGTCGCCCACGCTGGACCTTGCGTTCTGGCAGCAAATGGCCGAAGCAGGCTGGCTGGCCGTGCTGGTTCCCGAGGAGCAGGGCGGGCTGGGTCTGGGGCTGGGTGAAATGAACGCCATTGCCCAGGAACTGGGCGCTGCGTTACCGGCAGAACCCCTGGTTGCCGTTGCCGTGCAGAGCGTGACACTGCTCAATTTACTGGAGTCAGGCCCATTGCGTGATCGTCTGCTTGCTGGTATTGCAGATGGATCCCTGATCGTTGGCACCGCGTGGCAGCAGACCGCGGGTCAGACCGGCGCGTGTTCGGGTCCTGCCGTTGCGGTCGATGGCCACGGGCAGGCTGTGTCAGGGAGTTTTGTTAATGTGTCGCCTGCCACTGGCGCAAGCGGCTGGCTCAGCCTGGCACGCGTGCAGGATGACGATGTCCTGTTGTGGATTGAAGCGGGCGCCGACGGCGTACAGATGAGCGATTTGCCGCGCGTCGATAGCGGCAGCCTTGGCACGTTGCAATTGCAGGCATGCCATGTTGATGAGGCACAAGTGCTTGCGCGTGGGCCCCAGGTGCTGGCTGCAGTAGATAAAGCCAATGACTACGCCCGGATTGCGCTTTCGGCGCAACTGCTGGGCTGTGCCCGGCGCGCCTTTGATACCACCCTGGAATACCTGAAGGTGCGGGTGCAATTTGGCAAGCCGATAGGGTCATTTCAGAGCCTGCAACATCGCATGGTAGACAGTTATATTCAATTGCAGATGCTCGAATTTGCCCTGTGGGAAATTACTGCAACGCCAGGGCAGGCGCCCGCTGCGCTGGCCATGCAGGCCAGCCGGCTCAAGGCCCGTGCGGAACAGGCTGCGGGTCAGGTTACCCGTCTGGCGGTGCAAATGCATGGCGGTATGGGGTATTCTGATGAGTCCGATGTCGGGCTGATGCTTAAAAAAGCCATCGCGCTATCCAGTGAACTGGGTAACCGACGCGCCCACCTGAGGCGCTATCTGAAGACGCTGCAACAGCAGCCGACTGACACTGCAGGTCACGCAGATGTGTCGGAAAAAACCTGGACATCGTTTCCTACCGACGGCGATTGGGACGCGATGCCTGAAGCCGAGTTCCGGCAGATGCTGCGCGCTTTTTATCGGACCCACTATCCAGAGCATTTACGGCATCGCAGCCGCCGCCTGCACTGGCACGAGATCGGTGACTGGTACCGCAAGCTGGCGCGCCAGAAGTGGATCGCGCCTTCGTGGCCCAAGCAATACGGCGGCATGGCATTGTCTGCGGAAAAAATGATTGCCTATATCGAAGAGCAGGAGCGCTACGGCGTAGGACGCCCGCCCGATCAGGGGCTGGTCATGCTGGGCCCGATTCTGATTCGCTATGGTACGCCCGAGCAACAGCAAAAGTATCTGCCCGCCATCTTATCGGGGGAGCATGTGTGGGCGCAGGGCTATTCAGAACCCAATGCCGGTTCCGATCTGGCATCGCTGCGTTGCGAAGCGGTGGCCGATGGCGACCATTTCGTGGTCAATGGCCAGAAAACCTGGTCGACGCTGGCCCAGGATGCCACGCATATGTTCATGCTGGTCCGTACGGACAAGGACGTCAAAAAGCAGGCTGGCATCAGCTTTCTGATGGTGGATCTGAAAACGCCGGGCATTACGGTCAGGCCGATACGCACCATTGCGGGAGACGAAGAGTACTGCGAAATCTTCTTTGATGATGTGAAAGTGCCTAAAGAGAATCTGGTGGGCGAACTCAATCAGGGATGGACAATTTCCAAGGCGCTGCTGGGCTTTGAGCGGCTGTTTAGCGGCAATCCCAAACATTCACAGAATACGCTGGCGATGATCGATAAGGTCATTGATGCTAACGGGTTGAGTGAGGATCCTGCCTTCATGGCCGAGTACGCCCAGTTGCACATGGATATTGCCGATCTGTCTTCCGCCTATGCAGCGTTTTCCGATATTGTCCGGCGCAATGAACCGTTGCCGGCCAATGTGTCGCTACTGAAAATATGGGCAACAGAAACGCATGAGAAGGCATCGCTGCTGTTGCTGGACGCGGCGGGAGAGCAGGCGGGCACGGCCGGTGCGGCTGCATTCGTGATTACCGGCCAGGGACAAGTTGCTGAGGCCGGCGAGCGGGTTGTGGCAGTGGATGATTTGCAGATGCCGCTATACAACGCGGCAGCAGCAAAAATATTCAGTGGCACCAACGAGATCCAGCGCAACATCCTGGCCAAGGTGGTGCTGGCGTTGCCAGCATCATGACCACGAGACTGACCGGCAGCGCGCGGGTCAAACCGTTGCCGTGCGTGCTGCTTTGAGCCGAAACAGGCTTGTGTACTTGGCATGAATGCGTAGGACGTCGCGGCGCCGGAGATGCCGAGAATACAACTGAAATTTGCCATTGAACAGCGCGTTCAATGGCGCATCTGACTATAGCAACTGAAATGAAATTGGAGTAGACATGGCACAAACGCTTTCGCATATCCGGGTGCTGGACCTGGGACGGGTATTTTCCGGACCGTGGACCGGTCAGATGCTGGCTGACCTGGGGGCAGACGTGATCAAAGTGGAGCGCCCCGGTCGTGGCGACGATGTCCGGCAGCAGGGCTACCGGGCCAGGGACGAAGCCGGCAACGAAACTGCCGAGACCTCGTCATTTCTGGCCATGAATCGGGGCAAGCGCTCCGTCACCGTCAATATGTCCAGTCAGGAAGGTCAGGACGTGATTCGCCAGCTGGTTAAACAGTGCGATGTGCTGATCGAGAACTTCAAGGCCGGCGATCTGGCTCGCTATGGTCTGGATTACGACTCGCTCAAAGCTATCAATCCACGGCTGGTGTATTGTTCCATTACCGGTTTCGGTCAATCCGGACCCTACAGTCATCGTCCGGGTTACGATCCGATTTTCCAATCGATGAGCGGTCTGATGAGTCTGACCGGCAATCCCGCAGAAGAGCCCGGCGGCGGGCCGCAAAAAGTCGGCTACGCAGTGTCGGACCTGACGGCAGGCTTTTATGCCATTATCGGCATTCTTGCAGCGCTGAACCATCGCGATGCGGTTTCAGGAGAGGGTCAGTATATCGACATTGCCCTGTTCGATGCCCAGGTAGCATCCATCGGGCATGTGGCCATGAATTATCTGGTGTCGGGCATTGTTCCCAAGCGGATGGGGACGGCCTCGCCCATTACCTGCCCGTATCAGGCCTTTGAATGCAGCGATGGGCATCTGATGATTGCCGTTGGCAACGATTCCCAGTTTCGCCAGCTTGTACAGCTGCTGGGGTTACCGCAGCTGGCAGATGATCCCCGTTTTGTATTGAACCGCCTGCGTGCACAAAACCAGAAGGAACTCATTCCGATGCTGCAGGCGGTGATGATCAAGCAGCCGATCCGGTACTGGCAGGATCAACTGGACGCCATGAACGTGCCTTGCGGGCCCATTAATGATCTGAGCCAGGTATTTGAGGATCCACAATTGCAGCACCGCGATATGCTGATGCATATGCAGCATTCGACCGCGGGCCGTATTCCGCAAATTGCCAATCCGTTGAAGCTGTCTGCCACGCCGGTCAATTACCGACGCCCGCCACCGACCCTGAGCGAGCATACTGACGAGGTGTTGAATGAGCTGCTGGGAATGGATCAGGCGGCTATTGCGGCCCTGCGTGAGAAGAACATCATTTGATGACGCGCCGCCCCGGTAACAGGGCGGTCACGCTGATGCACAACGTGGCCGGCAGTCCTGTCGTCGCTGCGCTTTAAGTGACGGCATTATTTCTGTCTTTACAAGCTCGGTGAATGCGCGTGTGCTGCGCCGTTGCGCGCGGCACGATTTTATTCATCATAAATAAGCAGCAGCATGGTGGCGACCAATGCGGGACGCGCTTCTCCCTCTATTTCAAAAGTATTTTCAAACGTGAATAGCGTGCCGCCATTTTTCGGTTGTGCATCGACCAGTGACTGCTGCAAGCGGACTTTGGAGCCCACCGGTACCGGGCTCACAAAACGCAGATGATTCAGGCCATAGTTCAGTCCTTTGCCGCGATTTTCAATCTTGAAAATGTCCCGCGCCAGCAGGGGAATCAGCGAGAGAATAAAAAAACCATGCGCAATGGTTTTGCCCTCGGGCATGTCCCGCTGCGCGCGGGTAATGTCAACATGCACCCAATGATCATCGCCGGTCAGGTGCGCATAGTGATCTATCTGGTCTTGCGTAACGGTAAACCACTGGCTTGTGCCCAGCGATTGTCCGCAATGGGATGCCAGTTCGGCAGGGGTTTTTACAAGCAACATTCGCATTCCTTTGATCTGGTATGTCCGCGCAGCAGGGAGGCGGACGGAAAAAAGGGCCGCTGGCTAAAGCGGCCCGGCCGGGCAATCGGACCCGCTGGCCCTGTGCTGCCGCGGCTTGTGCTGTTTACTGCCCGATGGTGACGCCGGTTGTCTTGACAATGGTCTCCCATTTCTTGCGGTCGGCTTCTACAAACTCGCGGGCTTGCTCCAGCGACATGGAGACCGGCGGCAGATAGCCCTGTGCTTCCAGGCGCGACACCGTCTCCTGCTCTTTCAAAACTGCATTCATGGAGGTGTTCAGGCTGGCCAGTATGGCAGGATCGGTCTTGGCAGGCGCAATCAGCAGGTTCCAGATCTCAATGCTCAGGTCAGGATAGCCGCTTTCGACCAGCGTCGGGACCTTGTCCATTTGCGGATAGCGCTGCGCACTGCTGACGGCAAGAAATTTAAGCTTGGGATTGCTCAATTGCGCCTTTGCGGCCGGTCCGGTCAGAATGCCGATAGGCACCTGACCGCCGATCAGATCGCTGGTCAGCGGCGAATCGCCTTTGTACGGAATATGTACGATGTCGAGGTCGGCAATTTTTTTGAAGTACTCGAAGACCAGGTGACCGGGCGTGCCTGCGCCGGATGTGCCGTAAGACAGACTCCCCGGCTTGGATTTGGCCAGCGCCACCAACTCCTTGATATTGCTGACCGGCAGGTCCTTGTTGACGGCCACCACAAGCGGAAGCGAGCCGATGTTGGCAATGGGAACCACGTCTTGGGGCTGATAAGGCACTTTCATGCCGATCAGACGGCCAATGATCGTGCCGCCTACCGGACCCACGCCCAGATTATAGCCATCGGGCTGGGCGCGGACCACCGAGCAATGCCAATGGTGCCGGCAGCGCCAGCGCGGTTTTCCACGACCAGGGTCTGTTTCAACTGTTTGGACATGCCGTCGGCCAGAATACGTGCGGCAGTATCGCTGGAGCCGCCCGGTGGAAACGGTACGGTCACCTTGATCGGCTTGGACGGGTAGGCGTCATCGGCGGCCAGCGCCGGCATAGGCGACAGCAGCGTAGCGCAGAGCGTCAGCGCAACTGCCAGGGCGCCCTGAATGCGCAAACCTGCGCCAGGGGCAAGGGACGAAATAGGGGAAGACTGTCTCATTGAGTTCCTCATTGATAATGTGATGTGCCTGTTTGTTTTTCTATCTAAGGCTGTGGCGGGTATCGCAGCACTGGACACTGGACATGCTAGGGTATTCTGTTAGTAATGTCAATAGGTCGTATTATTGAACTATATAGGCTATAATTATGTCCTAATGGTGCGGCGCGACATCGTGTTCGGGCGTCAGCGTGTCGACGCATGCGGCGCAGACGATACGCCAGGATAACGAGTCATGGTTTGTTGGCGGTGCGCATGACCACCGAAGCGGGCATAACAGTTTAAGGAGATGGAAGGATGAGTCAGAAAAGCGGACCATTGTCGCACGTACGGGTGCTGGACTTAAGTCGCATCATGGCTGCGCCATGGGCAAGCCAGTTGCTGGCAGACATGGGAGCGACGGTCATCAAGGTGGAGCGCCCCGGGCAGGGGGACGATACGCGAGCATGGGGTCCGCCGTTTTTGCAGGACGGCGCGGGCAACAACACGGCCGAAGCCGGCTACTATCTGTCGGTCAATCGTGGCAAGGAATCCATCACCGTTGCCTGGATACGCCAGAAGGCCAGCAGATTGTGCGCGATCTGGCCAAAGACTGCGATATCGTTCTGGAGAACTTCAAAACAGGTGCGCTGGCCAAATATGGCCTGGATTATGCCAGTCTGAAACAAGTGAATCCGCGCCTGATCTATTGCTCAGTAACCGGTTTCGGTCAGGACGGTCCGCGTAAAAACGAAGCTGCCTACGACTTTCTGATTCAGGCCATGGGCGGCTTGATGAGTGTGACCGGCGAGCGGGACGATAAGCCCGGCGGCGGGCCGCAGAAAGTGGGCATTCCTATCGTAGACCTGATGACAGGCATGTATACCGCGGTGGCTGTGCTGGCCGCCCTGGCCAATCGCGAGCAGACAGGCGAAGGCGAGTATATAGACCTGGCCATGCTGGACGTCCAGACTGCCGTGTTGTCCAATCAGGCCATGAATCATCTGCTGTCAGGCAAGACGCCCAAACGCGGTGGCAATGCGCATCCGAATATTCAGCCACAGGACGTCTATTCCTGCCAGGACGGGGAGGTCATTCTGGCTGTCGGCAACGACAGGCAATTTGTCAAATTATGCGAGGCATTGCAGCGGCCGGAGTTGGCCAGCGATGCGCGATTTAATGTCAATGCCCAGCGAGCGCGCAACGTTGCCGAACTGACAGCGCTGTTGCAGGAAGAATTCTCCCGCTGGCCGCGTGCCGAACTGGTTGCGGCCCTGAGTGCGGCCGGCGTGCCTTGTGGCCCGATCAATAGCATTGCCGAGGTATTCCAGGAGCCGCAAGTTCAGCACCGTCGCATGCTGCGCAGCGTGCCGCATCCTGCCGGTGTTGCGGTACCACAAGTCGTGTGCCCGATCAATTTTACCAATCGGCCGCTGCAGTTTGAGTCGCCGCCACCGCTGCTGGGCCAGCACACCGAAAAAATCTTGACCGATCTTGGTTATGACGCCGCGCGGGTTCGCCAGTTGCGCGAGTCTGGTATTGTTTGAAGCAAAGGAAAATCAATATGAACGAAATTCAGTTGGAAAAACAGGGAAAAATTGCCATTGTCACGCTGGACTCGCCGCCCGTTAATGCCTTGACCCTGGCGCGTTATGAGGCCATTACACAGACGTTTGAAGCGATCAATGCAATGGACGATATCAATGTCGTCGTGTTTACCGCCAAGGGCACCAAAGCCTTTTGCGCCGGACTCGAACTCAAGGAGTTTCTGGCCGCAACGCCGCAGGAAGATCCCGCAAGGGCCAAAGTAGTGCGTGCCACTTTTTATGCCATCCGCCATTGTGTTGTTCCAGTCATTGCAGCGGTTAATGGACCGGCGCTAGGTGCCGGCAGTGTGTTGGCCAGCAGTAGCGATATTCGCATCGCGTCGGAAAAGGCAACCTTTTCCATGCCGGAAATCAATGTCGGGCGTTGTGGCGGTGGCGCGCATACCGGTCGTCTGGTGCCGCAAGGCAGCTTGCGCTATATGGCCTTTACAGGCGAACAGATCAGCGCATGGGAAGCGCATCGCGTAGGTTTTGTAGAACGGGTGGTTGCACCACGGTTGCTGATGCCGACCGCGATGGATATGGCGCAGGTCATTGCATCCAAAAGCCGCATCGGCCTGGTGACCATGAAAGAGGCGTTGAACCGGATCGAAGCCATGCCGGTGGACGAAGGTTATGAACTTGAACAGCAGTACAGCACCAAACTCATGAACTCGGAAGATGCGCGTGAGGCTGTGCGCGCTGTCGTTGAAAAACGGGCGCCTGTGTTCAAGGGACGATAGTCTGATTGATGTGCCTTTGATGACATGGCCGGCTGCATGACTCGGTATAATGCAGTAGTTAATGGCAATGCCGCAGGAGAAAACGTGCTTATGCATGCGCTTTTCGACAGGCTGCGCCAACACAATGGACAGGAAGATGACACAAGCGCAGACCAAAAACAGTACCGCAGCAATTGACTTCAGCCGCAGCGCTGCCGCCCGCTATGTACAGCTGGCCAGCCTGTTTCGGCGCCGGGTCGAATCGGGGCAGTGGCCTGTCGGCTCGCAGATTCCCACCGTTGACGAATTGGCCGAGGAATGCAAGGTCGCCCGCGCAACGGTGCGGCAGGCCCTGGACTTGCTGGAAGCGGAAAAGCTGATTGAGCGGTATCGTGCAAAAGGTACCTTTGTTACCGGCAAGCCGCAAGAACAGTTCTGGTGCGAAGTGGCTTCCAACTGGGATGGTCAGCTTATTGCGCCTGAAGGGGTGAGTATTGAAATTCTGTCAGCCCGGGACCGGCGCATGCCGTCCTCGGCCGACCTGTCGCTGGGTAAGCTGGCGCAAAGTTACCAGTACTGGCACCGCCGTCACTGGCGCAACGGGCGCCCCTACTACCTGGGCGAAGTCTTCATCGACGAGAAAGTATGCCGGCGCATTCCGGCCAAGGCATTTGAAACCAAAACGTCCATGCGTATTTTGCGTGACTTGCCAGGGCTGGACATTGTCGAGGCCCACCAGACATTGACGCTGGGGTCGGCTGATCCTGAACTGGCCGACCTGCTGCAATTGCCGCTGAACGCACCGGTCGCCCATGTGCACCGTAGCGCTGTTGATCAGAATGGCACCATTGTTTTTATTGGCGACGGTATTTATCGGGGCGATGTGGTCCGACTGGATATTCGCCTGAAATAGACACGGTTAGGAGCACCCAGCCGGTTGCGGCAACAGGGCAATAGGGCGATAGGGCAGCAGAACACCATGGCAGCAAAGCGGTATGGCAGCTTGGTAACAGGCCGAACTAACGGCACAAGTTAACTGCCGGAACAGAGGCCTTGGCCAACAGGCACTGCGCTTTTATTTGCTGCTTGTGGCCAGTTTTACCGCCAGGCCAACAAACACCACGGCGGCCAGTTTGTTCAGCACGTGCTGGGCCAGCGCAGATTGCTTCAGATAGCGTCCCACAAAACTGGAAAAGGCGGCCACCAGGTTAAAGACCAGGAGCGCGCATATAATAAAAATTGCGCTCAGCATCAGCAATTGCTGCGTGACCGAGCCCGCTTCAGGACGGGCAAATTGCGGCAGAAAGGCCAGAAAGAAAATACTGAGTTTGGGATTGGTGGCGCTCATCAGAATGCCGCGCCGGTAAAACTGCAGGTCGCTGCGGCGCGAAGGCGCAGTCTGGCCAGAGGCAAAGACCGGCGGCGCGCGCCAGGCCTGCCAGGCCATATAGAGCAGATAGGCAGCGCCTACCAACTTGAGCACCAGAAACGCCGTCTGCGATGCGGCGATCAGGCAGCGACGCCGATGGTCACAATGAAGGTATGCCAGAGCAAGCCGGTGCACAGTCCCAGTGTAATCATGAAGCCGGCACGCCAGCCCCAGAACATGGATTGAAACAGCACGAACAGATTATCGGGCCCTGGCGAGAGCGCCAGCAGGCAGGCAATACCCGCGAAAACGAATGCGGTGTCGGCACTGATCATGATGTCTCCGGATCGGACGTGGCTATAATGGTTGACTGTTTGAATCATAAACCACAGGGTCGCACCATGTCTTCCGAATCTTCCATTCATACCCGTTTACAGCATCTGGGCACGGCGCCGTGTGACGCGCAGCATCCGGTTGCGCCAGTCGGTCTGCCGGCTATCCGCACCAGTACCGTGAGATTCAATACGGTCGAAGATCTGGAAGAAACCTATAAACGCAAAAGCCGCGGCGAACGATTAGTCACCTACGGTCGCATGGGTATGGAAACCCACGCCGCTCTGGAAGATATATTCTGCGCGCTCGAAGGCGGACAACGCGCCTTTCTGGCATCCTCGGGCCTGGGTGCGATCAGCATGGCCCTGCTCTCGCTGCTGAGCGCGGGCGATCATCTGCTGGTTGCAGATTGCGTTTACGGGCCGGTTTATCATCTGAACAATACTGTGCTAAAGCGCATGGGTATTGACGCCACCTTTACGTCGGCCAAGGATGTGCAGGCACTGGAACAGCACGTAAAGCCGAACACTAAAATACTGTATGTGGAAGCGCCCGGGTCTTTGCTCATGCAGATGCTGGACATGCCGGCGCTGGCCGAATTTGCCCGGCGGCAGGGGCTGATCCTGGTGACCGACAATACCTGGGGTTCCGGCTACGCCTATCAGCCCTGGCATTGGGGGCCGATGTCAGTATCGTGGCAGGCACCAAATATGTGGCCGGGCATTCCGATCTGATGCTGGGCGCGGTCATTGCCAACGATCCGGAACTCATCAAGACCATTGACACCAATCAGTATGCGATGGGGTTCTCCATTAGCGCCGATGATGCCTGGCTGGCCATCCGGGGGGTACGTACGTTGCCGGTGCGCATGCAACAGCATGCGCGCAATGCGCTGGCGATCTGCCAGTGGCTGGCGCAGCAGCCAGCAGTGCAACAGATTTTCCATCCGGCCTGGCCGCAAGATGCCGGCCATGATTTGTGGAAGCGCGATTGCACCGGCTCCAATGGCTTATTGTCGGTTGCGCTGACTCTGTCTGCTGAACAAATGCGTACTTTCGTCAATGCCTTGACGCTGTTCGGCATCGGTTATTCCTGGGGGGGGTACGAAAGCCTGGTGCAGTGGGTCGACACCGGTGCGTTGCGCAGCCATGCTTACTTTGATGATCATGCGAATGGCGATGTGCAGGTGGCGCGCCTGCATATTGGCCTGGAGTCCGTTGATGATCTGATTGCCGACTTGCAGCAGGCCATGCGTAAAGCGGGTGTGGTCTGAGCCGGCATGATTGCCGGCACCCGGGCGTGGATCTCTGCGGCCGCGTGGGTTGGTGAGGCAGGCCTGGCGGCAAGTACGTGTTTAATATACGCCCGATAGCTCAAAACGCGAGGCGGCCTGTGGTGAATGGTATCGTGTTTGGTATTTCATACCTCACACACTTTTCGCACTTTTCACCTCCAGAGGCCCGGGCACAAGCCTGTTGTGCGGCAGGCAGCCGCGATCAGGCACCGGCTGGCCGGTCTCCCATCAAACTGGCGGCTGGTGGAAGCAGCAGTTCGGCCGATTGCGCCTGGCGGGTCAGCGCCAATGCATCGATCAGTTGATCACAGGCGTAACGGGCTGCGTCAAATAGCGATGCACCGCACAGCAACTGGCCTGTGAGGGTGGCGCTGAACAGATCGCCTGTCCCCTTGGGCGAGGCATCAATGCGGGCATGGCTCAGGATTTTATGCTCGTGTCGCGTTACCACGGCCACCAGCATCTGGTTGTCGGGCCAGGCGGCGGGTGCCGCACTGGTGACCACAACCCATTGCGTGCGACCGGTCAGCAAGCGGCGCGCGGCAATGACCGTACTATCAATATCCGATCCTTCAATGCCCGTGAGCTGTTGCAGCTCGAAGCCATTGGGTGTGAGTCCGTCGGCCAGCGGCAGCAAATGGCGCAGATAGGCCTCTGTCATGTCCGGACTGACATATTGCCCAGTGTCATGATCACCCAGGACGGGATCTATCACGACCTGCAGGGCGGGGCGCGCCTGCAGGACACGCACAAGCCACTCAGCCAATAACCGGGCCTGCTGCGGGCCACCCATATAGCCTGTCAGGACAGCCCGCAGTTTTCCCAATGCGTTGCGTGCGAACAGATCGCTCAGATAGCCGCTGAACCATTCGCTAGGGATAGCACCGCCGTGAAACGAGGGATAGTGTGGCGTGTTGCTGAAGACGACGGTCGGGACCGTGGCGACGGTCAGGCCCTGTGCCTGGAGCGCGGGTACCGCTACGTTATTGCCTACGCGGCCGTAGACGACCTGCGACTGGACCGAGACTACATCAATGGGCAGTGGACGCAACGAAGACACCGGGTCGGTGTGCGCGCCAGGTTCGACGGGATTGGTCAACGTGCATCTCCTTGTTCGGCTGTTGGCCAGTAATAGGCGTCAGGCGTATCGCGTGCGCCGAAAATGGCCTGGCCGACGCGTACCACAGTCGCACCTTCTTCAATGGCAATTTCATAGTCGCCCGACATGCCCATGGACAGTTCATCCAGTGCGATGCTGGCAGGCGCGTCCTGGCGCAGCCGCTCGCGTAGTTCGCGCAGCAGTATGAAACAGTTGCGCACGCGTGAGGCATCGGCCGACAGCAGCGCCAACGTCATCAGGCCGCGCACACGCAAGGCTGAAAATGCCGGTAGTTGCTGTAAAAAGGCAGCGACTTCCTCTGGCGGCAGGCCATATTTGCTGGCTTCTCCGGAGGTGTTGACCTGCACGAAAACATCAAGCCCACGGCCTTCAGCCTGCAGGCGCCGCTCCAGGGCTTCGGCCACACGCAGGCTGTCCAGCGCCTGGAACTCGGTGGCAAAGCGTGCAACCAGCTTGGCCTTGTTGGTCTGCAAATGGCCGATCACCGACCAGTGCAGATCGCTCAGGTCTGCCATCTCTTCCCACTTGCGGTAGGCTTCCTGCGGCTTGTTTTCGCCGAACTGGCGACAGCCGGCCGCATAGGCCAGGCGCAGGCTTGCTGCGGGCTTGGTCTTGCTGACCGGGAGCAGGCGCACGCTGGACGGATCGCGTCCGACGCGCTGACAGGAGGCGTTAATGCGTGCCTGAACTGCCGCAAGATTATGCTGGAAGTCTTCGACAGATTCTGCCTGTGGCCAGCGGCCGTGCTGATCGTGCTGGGTGGGGGTATCCAAAGAGGGAGGTGTGCTCATGTGTCATCTCGCTGCCGGCAGGCCTGTTGCATTCAATGGTCGCGCAAGCACCGCAGCCATCGGCGTTCACGCCGGAATGAACGTTCCTGACTGCATCGCGCAATGGCGACGGCGTTCTTTTAAACTGTGATAATGCGGAATTATCGCAAGATTGGAAAAGAAAATCGGGTGAGCTGACAGTATAAACCCTGGCGCCCGGTTTTTCCGTGGCGTAGTCTGGCTGCCGGTACCTTGGTAGTGACAAGCGGCTCGCGATCCGGCGGCGTCGCTCCGCGTCGCACACCATGCTGCGTGCGAAACGCGCGCGGATACGGCGCGCGTTCGCTGTCGTTCTATTTTTTCTCGGCGAGAACCTGGTCAAGCAGTTTCTGTGCCTGCGTGATGCTGGACGCATAGTCACCCGTCATGCCGGGCGAGGTCACGTACTTGCCGCCGATGGCAAAAGAAGGCGTGCCTTCAATGGCGTAGGTATCGGTCATTTCTGCGGCGCGTTTGACCTTGGCTGTCACGCCAAAAGAGTCGAATGCCGAGGTAAAGGCAGCCTTGTCGATGCCCTGGCTGGCAACCCAGTCAATAATGGCAGCCTTGGTGAACAGTTTTTTGCCTTCCTGGTGAATGGCGTTGAATACTTTCGGATGCAGATCAAGCTTGTCCAGCGCTTCCAGCGAATAATACAGTTGCTGCATGGGTTGCATGGCGGCGTTGAAAGCGACTGGAACACGTACGAACGCGACATTGGCAGGCAAGGTTTTTACCCATTTTTCCACCATCGGTTCCATTTCTGCGCAATGAGGGCAGCTGTAGGCGAAAAATTCCATTACTTCAACTTTGTCTCCCGATCCTGAAGGCTGGGCGGTGTTCAATGTCTTGAATGCCGGTCCGGACTGGGCCATGACAGGAACAAAGGCTGCAGCACCGGTAAGCAGGGCGGCAGATACGAAACGGAGCACAATGGAGGATGATTTCATAGTCTGTTTGTGAAATTGGTTAATAATCGGGCACTCATGCCCGCGAGCCGCCACTGGATCCGGCGGTACTGCAATAGGACATGCTGCGCCCCGTAAAGTTCCCGCCTGACGTGCCCTGGCCTAGCGCACGATGGTGGAGTTGATTTTAGCCCCTGAGAGTTGGGCGCGGGATTCGCTCAGTTCCTTCTCGCTATCGAAGGGGCCGATACGCACGCGATTGACGTCCATATTGTTCACTCTGGCTTTCTGGATCTGCACATTGAAGCCCATCATGATCATGCGGGCGCGAAAGGCATCGGCCTCTTTCTCATCGCGGTAGGACCCCACTTGCAGGTAGCGCGGTGCACTGCTGCGGGTCTGCGCGGTGGCTGGCGTATTTGCTGCTGTGGTCTTGGGCGTGGTGGCCGGGCTTGCGCCGGTTTGTGCATTTCTGGAAGTAGCGGGTGCGGCGGCTGGCGCTTGGTGGCTGTCGTTTTTTCGCCGGGCAAGGTGTTAATCAGCGAGGCAATCTGGTCGTCATCCGTCTTGGGCGCTGCTTTTGTTGGCGGGGTTGCGGGCGTCAGGGTGCCGCCAGCGGTAAACGGCATATCGCCGGCATCTTCCGGGATGCCCAGTAGCGGAGGCAGTGGTTCAATTTTCGGGCGGGTCGGCGGCTGTTGTGCAGAATTGATGCTGCCGTCGTTGTTCATCCATGCATTTGGGTCGATCAGTGCTGCGCCCGGGCTGGGCGCGGCCTGGCCGGTAAGGGCGCCAGGCTGACCAGTAGTCGGTGACCGACGTTCCTGAATGGGAGAAGGCGAACGCATGATCATGAAAGCGGCCACGGCAGCCACGGACAGGCCGATGATCAGACCCAGCAGGATAGACGAAAATGTCATGCCAGAGCCGGAGGAAGACCGGGAACTGCGGGCGGCGGGGCGTTTCTTGCGTGTTGCCATAGTAGAACAGTCTCGCTTACATTTGCTGGGGTGCGGACACACCCAGCAGGCCAAGGCCATTGGCAATGACCTGACGGGTGGCATCGGCCAGACGCAGCCGCGCACGTTTCAGTTCGATATCGTCAAGCATGATGCGTTCGGCGTTGTACCACGAATGGAAGTCGGCTGCGCATTCCTGAAGCCAGAATGCAACCTGATGCGGCGACAGTTCCTGTCCTGCCGTTTGAATCAGCCGGGCAGCTCTGCCAAGCGCTTGAGCAGCGTGATTTCCGTAGGGGCCACCAGCCTGCTGCTGTCGGCGCTGGCCAGACCTTCTGTGAGGTCGGCCGAGTCGCGCAGCAGCTTGCAGATGCGCGCATGTGCATACTGGACATAATATACCGGATTCTCCTCGCCTTTTGCCAGTGCCAGATCAATATCAAACACAAACTCGGTGTCTGCCTTGCGCTGGATCAGGAAGTAGCGAACGGCATCCTGCCCGACCCAGTCGATCAGATCGCGCATGGTGACATAGCTGCCGGCGCGCTTGGATATTTTGACTTCTTGCCCGTTGCGCATGACCTTGACCATCTTGTGCAGAATATAGGACGGGTAGGTTTTGGGTATGCCCAGATTCAGTGCCTGCAGGCCCGCGCGCACACGGGCAATGGTGCCGTGATGGTCTGTGCCCTGGATATTGATGGCGTGGGTGTAGCCGCGATTCCATTTGCCCACGTGATAGGCTACGTCGGGTACGAAATAGGTGTAGCCGCCATCGGACTTGCGCATGACCCGGTCTTTGTCGTCGCCGGTGCCCAGTTCCGTTGTTTTCAGCCACAGGGCGTTTTCATGTTCGTACGTGTAGCCGCTGGCGATCAGTTTGTTGACGGTATCTTCCACCTTGCCGTCGCTATAGAGCGAACTTTCTAGATAGTAATTGTCGAACTTCAGACCGAAAGCCTGCAGATCAAGGTCCTGCTCGCGACGCAGACAGGCCACGGCAAACTGGCGGATGTCTTCCAGCGCATCCAGATCTCCCGAGGCCGTGACGCTGCGATCATCTGCTACAACGGTTGCCTTGTTGACGTAATCGCGGGCAATGTCGGCAATATACTCGCCACGATAGCCATCGCTGGGGTAGGCCGCATCGTCCGGGCTGATGCCGCGGGCACGGGCCTGCGTGCTGACCGCCAGGTTGTGAATCTGGTTGCCGGCATCATTGTAATAAAACTCGCGCAGCACATCGTAGCCGCCGGCATCCAGCAATCGGCAGACGCAGTCGCCCAGGGCCGCCTGGCGGGCATGGCCGACGTGCAGGGGGCCGGTGGGATTGGCCGAGACAAATTCCACAATGACTTTCTCGTTGCGTCTGGCGGCATTGCCGTACTGGCCGCCCTGCTGCGTAATGGCGTGCAGGACCTGCTGGTGCGTTGCCTGCGTTAGTCGCAAGTTGATAAAGCCAGGACCGGCCACATCGGCCGATTCCACCACGCCGGCGGCGGCCGGGTTGGCCAGCACATGGGCGACAATCTCCTGGGCCAGTTCACGCGGGTTCCGACGAGCGGGCTTGGCGATCTGCATGGCGACGTTGCTGGCAATATCGCCGTGATCGGCCTGCTTGGGGCGTTCCAGTTTGATAACCGGGGTAGCCTCGGGAAGGGTATGGTGAACGGCTGCCTGAAGCAGCGAAAGTAAGTGTTGTTGCAGCTCGGGGAGCATGGCGTCCGGGGGGTGGAAAAAAGCCAGATTTTACCATACCTGGCCTGTCTGTAACTCAAAGCCAGTGGTTTGCCGCAGCCACCGGGCATAGGCCTGGATGTCGGCGCGACCGACAATTGGCTGGCTGATCAGCGCTTTTTCTTTACCGGGCGGCACTGCCATCATGTTGCCGTAAAACAGGTCGGCGATCGTCAGCGGCCGGGATTGCGGCAGATCGCGTTCGATAAACTGTTCGACCTGCATGCGTCGGGTTCGGCCGACATGTGCAGACTGATGCTGCCTGATTGAGGTCCCGTCGAGGCCTTCCATTTCACGGTCCGGTTTGAGTGTCTCCCGGGCCGGATCCTGCCATTCATAGCGCATGAGATTGTTATGGACCAGCGGGTTGCGAATGCGCAGGGCGGTTCGCGGCAGCGGCCGCCAGGTGATGCCCGCCGTCCGGCCCTGTTGGTACATCCATTGCAGCGTTACATTACCCAGATCGCCCGGCAAGCCGCTGGCGTTGGCTACGTGGGTGGTATCCGCGGCCTGTATAGAGCCCCCCATATCGGAGTGGTTGCCCATAAAGCCGACTTCGTGAAAATTCTGGCGCTCACCGTTGCCAATGGAGGTTAGCGGGAAAATATTGTTATGTTCATTCAGGGCCACGGCATGGGCAACCCACTGCCAGGCGGGAGATACCTGATAGTTGTAGGCTGCGTTGTTCGAGCCCAGCACGCCAAGCTGCGTAACCGTATCGAACAGGCCCATGAAACGCAAATCCAGGCAGGCACTCACGGTCATAAAGGCATCCGGGGCCTGGCCATTGTTTGCAAAGGGCGTGTGGACCCGGGCGCTGAACAGGCCGTCTTGCGTCTGCTGCAAAATCTGGTTCGCAAAAATACGTGCCGCCGCTGCGCCGCGGGAAAAGCCGATGACGTCGATCGGAATGTGGCCGTTGGCGTTTTTCAGTGAGGGTGCGTCCCGAAAGAGGGAACTGATCAGCCGATGCATCTGGGTGCGCACGATGCCGGCGACAGACTCTCCGGCCAGGGCATCGGCAGGGCGCAGCAACACGCCTAGCGGACCCATCACGTAAGGGCTTTGCAGGGGATTGGTCGTGCCGTAGACAGCCGGTTCGGCAAACGCATACAGGCCATCGCTGGTGCCTGGGCCGCCAATATAGTGGACAGGGCCTGAGTCGTACAGTTTTTGCAGTTTGTACACATTCGAATTGGTGTCGCTGCCCTGGTTACGGGTGCCGTCAAAGGCAAATAACAGCAACCCCAGCGGATCAACATAGCGGCGCGGTTGCGCGGCGGCATATCCCAGGGGGTCAGTGCCGGGAACAGGGCCTATCGGGTCGGGTTCAAGATAGTGGCCAAAAGCCGGGTCGTACGTGCGGTAGATATTATCGAACCAGCCGGTGGCCTCGTCCTCATACTGGCCAGGGTAGCGCAAGGGCAGTTGCACACGAGCGATCAGTGGCGTTATCTTTCCTTCCGGTTCAGGCCGCGCCAGCCAGACCGGTTGCGCCTGCATGTTGGTAACAGCAAGCGGCAGTCCCTGGGTATCGGTGTGGATAAAGTGCAGCGTTGCCGCGGATCTGTCGTTCAGCAGACGGCGCAGCGTAGCGTGTACGGATGCGTCTGCCGACGTCGCGAAAGGCGCCTGCGGTTTGTCGTTGAATGCTGCGGGCCTTATGTATTCGATAAAGGCGACCGGCACGGCACCCGCATATATGTAGCGTCTTGAAATAGCGCCGTTGGCGGGTGCTCGTAGCGGCGAGCCAGTGGGTACAGTCCAGTGGCCGATCACCCGGTTGTCCTGATAATAAAAGTGGGTAAACGCCTGCGGGTCGTGGCGGGCAATACGTTGACCCTGGCCGTTGTATAGATTTTGTTGAATACGCCGATTTTGCTGGTAGACCGCTACAAGTCGGCGGTTGATGCCGTAACGCGTTTTCAGGCGACCAACCTGCACCGGCAAGCCACTGGCATCCCGTCTGATACGACTGCGCCGTGTGCGCTGGCCGTCAAATCGCGCAATACTGGCGCCGCTGCGGTCCCAGGCATACCAAACGCGCCGCTTTCCGGAAGCGACTGGTGTGCGTGTTAACTGTCCTTTGATGTAGCGGTAATGCTGCTCGGTCATTCCGGCCAGCCGCTGCCGCCCATCGTAAAAATAATATCGACGAACGGCGCTGGCAACTGCCGCATAATAGTAATCTTCCTTGAGGATGCGCCCGCTGCGCCCCACCAGGCGGTCCAGGCCCAGGATCGGACGGCTGGCCGTGCCGGTAGAGGCTACCACATGCAATTGCTGGCGGCCGGAGCCATCCTGAAGGTACTGCATCCGAATCTGATTGCCGAAGGTGGCTTCACCTGCGGCTGTTATGTGCAGAACGGGGTGCCGCTGTAGCCGGGCGTCTTCCCAGACAATGCGGTGCAACTGCTGCCCAGAGGTATATGTGTAGAGCAGGCGGCCGCCCTCGGGTAGCAACTGTATATGCTGGCGGGCCTGCGGATAGCGCAGAATCATGTCTTCATAGGACACCGGGTAAGGATTCTCTGTGCTGACGGGTCTGGAAATCCGGATCCGCAAGGCGCCGCTGGCCCGATTCATGGCATGCACTTGTGTTTCGTTGGCATGCTTCAGGGTGACGTCGCCGTTGTCTGCATAATGAAGGGTGGTCGTGGCAACAACAGGTGCTGCATGCCCCGGAGCCTGGCCAGTGGGAGAGCCGGATGTGGTGGATTCGTGCAAGACGCGCAGGCGTTGCTGCGCATCATACTCGTAAGACCAGCGCACGCCGTTGGCAAAGGTCTGGGTGGTGGGCAACCCCTTGCTGTTGTACTGGATGTGCTGGCTGCCGGTGAGTATGCTGGACCAGAAAATACCTCGTCCTTGCCGGTCGTAGTGCAACTGCAGGCCGGGCCAGGGCCCGTTGGGCAGACTCAGTCGTGCCGGCATGCCGTTGGGGTAGCGGGCGATATGCAGGCCATTGACGTAGGACAGGCGTCCCTGCCCATCATACGCAGCCCGTAACCCAGGTGCGGCGCAACCGATGCATCCATGACCTTTGACCGATTCGAGCAGATATCGGCCGTGGACGCGTCGCCAGACGAAGCTTGTATGCTGTCCGTTGCCATCTGTGACGCGGGTGATGCTGCGTTGCGCACCGGCGGCGCCATAGCTGAACAACTGGGTGCCCGTGCCGGTGGGCTGATCGTGCAGCACGGCCCGGATCACTCTGCCGCTTGGGTCATATTGCCAGGTCCGCAAGCGGTAGCGTTGTACAACGGGGTCAGGCAGATTCGCCATAAGTGGAGCGCGGGCTGTTGTGACCGATATGGCGGCGGATTGGGCAGAAGACTCCAGCACGGGCAGGGCGCCGGCAACAAGGGGGTTGTTGGCGTGTGCGTTGCTGCGGGGCACGATCGCCATGCCCGTCAGTTTGTATGGGTCTCCTGCCTGATAAGCTGGTTCGTATAGGTATAGCGTCAGCCTGTCACCATCCCTGGTAGCGGATACCAGACGCCCGGCAGATAGATCGTAGCGATATCGGATGGGTCCATGTGGCGTATCGATTCGGATCAGGCGTGTGCGGGCAGGCACGCGATTATTCTGGGTGTAATGAAACACCAGGATTTGCCCGGCCTGACTTGTGACTTGACGGATCCTGTCGGCAAAAATCGAGGCGCGGCTGTAGCGCTGTATCTGCAGGTGGTGTCCGGCCACGTTCAGTGCGGTCAGCAACCCCTGACGGTTAAAGGAGAGGGTACTGCCGTCAGGCCAGCGCCAGACCCAGCCGCTATCGGCAACCATCAGTCGCCCATAGGCAGGGATAACGGCCGGAACAGTTTTGCCAGTTCGTCTGCCAAACAGGATGCGCGAGCCATCGGCCTGGGTAATTTGCAGGCCTTCGGGCGTGCGTTGCAGATCAATATCGAAATTGTGCCGCCAGCCCGCGCCCAGTCCCCGGTCTGACCGGTCCATTGCGTTATAACTGCGCACCAGCAGCAAGCCGTCATGGCGCAGCGGCAGATCGGTTGTTTCCTGGTATTTGTTGCCGGTGGCCAGATTAACCGGGTTGCCGGCACCGCTATTGATGACCGGCTCATTGGCACCCAGGGTAAAAGGGTTGTTGCTGCGGCACGGATGGCCGGTGCCGGCCGCCGGACGCACGCATTGCGCAATATTTGCTTGTCCGGCAACGGCCTCTGGGCAAAATGGAGCATGCCTGCAAGCACCAGAATCAGGTGCGTGCAAGCAGGAAAAATTGAGCGAGGACGGGTTCGCATGACCAATAACCTGAAAAATGCGTATCATCACCTTTTGAATGCATTTGCAGTGGTCGCAGTCCAATAAAATATCTAATGAGGAAAACCGTTATGCTGATTACTTTTCGTTCGGATATAGCTGGCGATGTCCTGATGATGGCCGAGCAGGCCAGGACGGTATTGCAGGCGGCAGGCCGTGAGTATGATACCGTGCCTGAAATGGGTGTCTTTACCGTTGCCCAGCTGGAAGAAGCCATTCGTCAGCTGGAACAGGCTATCAATGCGGACCCGGATTCAGCGCCTGACCATCAGTTTGATGACAAGGATCGCGAAGAAGAGGACGACGAGGTTGCCGTGCATCCCATCAGTGAAAATGTGAGCTTGCGCCGCCGTGCCTACCCGTTACTGGATATGATGCGTCAGGCCAAGGCCGCTGGCAAGGAAGTGGTCTGGGAAAAAGGCAGCGCCTGGTAAACAGGGCAGGTCAGAAATAGCAGACCAGGTTCGTCGCCGCTCAGCTCGGCGTGCGAGGCCTGCACGGCAGTTTCCTGCCACACAGTTTGAGAGTCAGAATAGGGCATGATTCATGCGGGGCGAGCGCCCGCAGGCATTGCGCCTGCAAGAAAAAGCAAGCGGGCGCAGGGCTGCAAAAAGAAGCCCTGCGCCCGAATCACGCTTTACGGTGACAATAAAACTCCCATGGATACCATCCCTGGAAACCCGCCGCCTGCAGTTGGCAGGTGACGGATTTAACAGGCTTCTTTGGCGTTAAGCGACTTCGCGCATGGCGGCGCCTTCTGTGGCCTGCTGGTTCAGATGGCGGTTGACAGCGCTCAGGACGGCCACAAATGATGCGGTAACGATGTCCTTGTGGATGCCCACGCCAAAACCGGTGGCAGATTCACCAAGCCGCAGTTCCACGTAGCAGACGGCAGATGTTTTTTCGCCGGAACCCATGGCGTGTTCGTGATAATCCATAAAGCGGATCGGCAGATTCAGCGCGTTGATGAAGGCTGAAATGGCCCCTTCGCCGCTTCCTTCCACCACTTTGATCTGACCATCTACCTCAAGCTCTGCGCGGATGCTGAACTGGTCGCCGGCTTCGCCATCGGCCTTGCTATTGATTTGGTGACGAATCAGTTTCCATGGCGTGGTCTGTTTCAGATACTCTTTTTCAAAGATATCGAACACGGCATTGCCGTTGACTTCCGTTCCGGTTTCGTCGGTCACGCGCTGGATGGCGCGAGAAAATTCGATCTGCAGGCGGCGCGGCAAATTCAGGCCGCGTTCGTTTTCCAGAAGATAGGAGACACCACCCTTGCCTGACTGGCTGTTTACCCGGATGACCGCATCATAGCTGCGTCCGAGATCGGCCGGATCAATCGGCAGGTAAGGCACTTCCCAGACACCATCTTCTTTCTGTACCGCAAACCCTTTCTTGATGGCATCCTGGTGCGATCCCGAGAACGCGGTAAAGACCAGGTCGCCAGCATAGGGATGACGGGGATGTACGGGCAATTGATTGCAGTATTCTGCGGTGCGGCGCACGTCGTCGATGTCGGAGAAGTCCAGACCCGGATGAATACCCTGTGTGTACAAATTGAGCGCCAGGGTGACCAGGCACACGTTGCCCGTACGCTCGCCACTGCCAAACAGGCAGCCTTCGATGCGGTCTGCACCGGCCATCACAGCCAGTTCTGCGGCGGCAACGGCCGTGCCGCGATCGTTA
Organism: Advenella kashmirensis WT001; assembly: GCF_000219915.2. Classification (NCBI taxonomy): domain Bacteria; kingdom Pseudomonadati; phylum Pseudomonadota; class Betaproteobacteria; order Burkholderiales; family Alcaligenaceae; genus Advenella; species Advenella kashmirensis. The sequence goes on from NC_017964.1 coordinate 404,823, forward strand.
TGCGGGTGCACGCTGACAATAACGCTTTCGCGATTATTGACGTTGTTGCAGAACCATTCAATCTGGTCTGCATACATATTGGGCGTGGTGGCCTCAATGGTTGCAGGCAGGTTGAACACGATCCGGTCTGTGGCAGTAGGCTGCCACACCTCGGCCACCGCATTACACACCTCTACTGCAAATTCCGGCTCTGTGGTGCTGAACACTTCAGGAGAGTATTCATAGCGCCATTTGGTTTCGGGGTGTCGGCTCATGGCCTTTTTGATCAACGCCGTACCGGTGGTGGCGATATTTTTGACCTCGTCCTTGTTCATATTGAAGACGATTTTGCGAAACGCGGGCGCGCAGGCGTTATACAGGTGCACCATCGCCTGGCGGGCGCCGGCCGCCGCTTCCACCGTCCGGTTGATCAGGTCTTCGCGCGACTGGGTCAGCACGATGATGAGCACATCTTCGGGAATATGGTTTTCTTCGATTAGGATGCGAACGAAGTCAAAATCGGTCTGGGAGGCGGACGGAAAGCCGACTTCAATCTCCTTGAAACCGATTTTGACCAGGTGTTTGAAAAAGCGCAGCTTGCGCTCGATGCTCATAGGCTCGATAAGAGACTGGTTGCCATCGCGCAGATCGGTACTCATCCAGATGGGTGGATGTTCAATTTTCTTGCTGGGCCACGTGCGTTCCGAGAAATCGCGTTCGAACGCCTTGAAGGGAATGTATTTGGAAGCGGGGTTGGAGATCATGATGCACCTATTTAGGGGAGAATCCCGGTGCGAACAGACTGGAGTTAAGCAGCGACGCCGGGATTCAGAATAATAAAACGGAATCCTTGTGGCTTGTACAGGGGCTGTCGAACTGCCACGAACGCTCTAGGCTCGACAACCGATCGCTAGCAGTAGCAGAGAAGCAGAAATGGCAACGGCAGAAAGCGTTGCGTCAGGTGTAGCGGCGGCCCACAGCTTAGCCGCGGCGCAAGCTGTGTTGCGACCGGATAAAGCGTTGCGAGAAAATGCGGGCTGGCTCTTCATACCTTAACTATAAGAAAAATTACCTCGCGGCGCAAGCGTTTTTTCCACTTGCGCCGCGATAACGGCGGTTTTGATCAGGTAATGGTATGTTTGACTTCATCGCGCGGGGGGCGCAGATGCGTGGCTTCAGGGCGGCCAATGGTCGGTTCGGTCTGTTCGGAGCTGGAGACCGTTGGTTGCGCTTTGGCCGGTTCATCAGGGATTGTCGGTTCGTTCTGTGTAGGCGTGGCAACATCGGTTGTCGCATCCGCGATGTTGGCCGTGGGTTTGGGTTCGGATGCCGGCGCATCTTCCGATTCCGATCGGGTGGCCGGTGAAGTGGTGTTGGTTACCGGCTCAACTGCTGCGGAACTGGATGCAGCGCCCGCGGTGCCAGTCGCCACAGCGCCGACAGCCGGCGCTGTAGAACGGACATCGGTAGCGACAGGTTTCGTTGCTGCTGGCTCCGGCTGCAGCGTAGGCACTTGGCCAGACTTATCCTGCACCGGGCTTTGGGCCAACGCAGCGGCAATGCGACTATCTGCCGCCACCGCTGGGCCAGGGCCCAGCAGCCGTTCCTGTTCCCGGATCTGTGCCAGTTTGCTGACTCGGTTGTTATCCAGTTCATCCTTGGTCGTTTTCAGGTTACCGATATTGATGGGTTCGCTGCGGTCACGCCAGACCCAGCCGAGCACGTCCCGGCCTTCCGGGGAGAGGCTGCCGATCAATTGGGCTGCGGTCTCGGCGGGTACGGTCTTATAGGCAGCGCGCTCCACGCTTCCGGTATACCAGGCGCTCAGGAAAAAATAGACAATCAGGGTGCCCAGCAGGACCACAGCCCACCACAGGTAGGTATTGATACTCTGTAAAAAAGAAACCAGTTGTACGTTAAACTTGTTCAGAAACGCGTAGTCCTGGGCTGCACCGAATTCAAGGATACTTGCGGCAACCCACAGCCAGATCACGATTGTGACGATAATCACGGCGGCACGCATTATAATCCTTGGGGTAGCCAGCTTAAGCAGCGTTTTGCTTACCAATCTGGCATCATTTTGCTGAACCGCGGCATTGCTGTATTTCATAGGTATTCCAAATCGATATGCGTCATGCGTTAGAACTTCGAACCGGCCAGCAGTTGGTGCTGACCCCGCAACTGCAACAATCTTTGCGCTTGTTGCAGTGTTCTGCGCTGGATCTCCAGGCAGAACTGGCACAGGTGTTGCAGGACAATCCCATGCTTGAACTTGTCGATAATAACCAAATATCAGAAGATAGTACAAATACAAGCGAAAATGATGCCGAGCTTTTACAACAGGATTGGGCCTCGCAGCCGGGTCAGAAATCGCGCGATGACGAATATTTTCAGCCCGAAACCGCTGTCGGGCTGTCGCTTTCCGAACATTTGCGGGAACAGTTGCGGCTGACCCACGCTTCAGAGCGGGACGTGAGCCTGGCCGAATACCTGATCGAGGAGCTGGACGATAACGGGTATCTGATGTCCAGCCTGCAGGAAATTGTCACATTGTTCTCTGAGGAGGCCGATGTCAGCGAAGATGATCTGGCCGTCGCCCTGCGTCTGCTGCAGTCATGTGATCCGCCCGGCGTGGGTGCGCGTACGCTTTCCGAATGCCTGCTGCTGCAATTGAATGTCTCGTCTCTGGCCAACCCGCCCGATTCCGATGTGCTGGCTTGTGCCCGTCTTATTTGCGAGCACGGGCTGGAGGCGTTGGGACGAGCCGATATGGCGCAATTGCGGTCCGTGACTGGCGCCGATATCGACAAAATCCGGCAGGCGCATGCCTGATCCGGCAACTGGATCCACGCCCCGGCAAGCAGTTCAGCACGCCTACGGCCGATTATGCCGTGCCCGATGTCCTGGTGCGCAAGATAAAAGAGGAGTGGGTGCTGACTATCAACCAGGCGGTGATGCCCTCGCTGCGTATCAGCGAAGGGTACGAAAGCATGATTCGTCGCCTGGGCAAAGAAGCAGGCTCGGGAATGACCGAGCAACTGGCCGCGGCCAAGGGATTCATGCGCCAGGTCAGCCAGCGTTTTACCACCATTCTGGATGTCTCGCGTGCCATTATGGACAAGCAGCGCGATTTTCTTGAATACGGCATGGCGCGTTTGCAGCCGTTGACTTTGCGCGATGTGGCTGATGCCGTGGGCATGCATGAGTCCACCATCTCCCGGGCCACGACACAGAAGTTTATCGCAACGCCGCATGGGGTGTTTGAGCTGAAGCGGTTTTTTGGCTCCGGCGTGGCAACAGACAGTGGCGAAAATGCATCAGCAACAGCGGTGCAGATCCGTATTCGCAATTACATTCAGGCAGAACCTGAGGGCAAACCGCTGTCGGACAGCCGCCTGACAGACCTGCTGGCACAAGAGGGCATTACCATCGCGCGTCGCACGGTAGCCAAATACCGCGAGGTCCTGGGCATTCCATCAGCATCGTTGCGCAAGGCGCGGGCCAGCCTTAACCAGGAATAGGGACGCGGAGCGGACCTGCTGCGAGCGCATAAAACCGCAATCAAGGGGGGCGTTGGCAGTCGCAAATGGGTGCGCACAGTCCACGCATTGCGCTGATTGCGAGCTGTCACATCTCCACCCGCAGGCAGCCGCTTGCGCGCCATACCCGAAAACGCACAAAAAAATGCCAGTAACGCTCTGAAAGAACGGGATTGTTGGACATTTTCACCAAACCGGATAAGGCGCTTGCAACTTTTTTTGCCTTAGATGATAATAACTCTCATGTATATTTGCATTTGTAATGCCGTCACCGAAGACGCCGTTGTCAGCGCTATTTCCCAGGGCGCCAGCACGCTGAGTGACCTGCAACGAGAACTGGGCGTCGCCACCAATTGTGGGTGCTGCGCACAAATGGCCTGTAGCTATCTGGAGCGAGCAGCCTGTACGGGTGCGCCTGTTGCTCATGATGGCGCCAACGACCATTGCGGCAAAGACAAATGCGATGCGCTTGCTACAGAATCTGTGGTGCTCTGGCGGTCGGCCGCCTGATCTGATCGGCGGGCGTTGCAAAGCACAAGGCACTGGGCTCACGCAGGTTAAAAGCCATCTCTACCAATAAACCAACAGTCATACAACAGCAAACACCACAGGCGTAAGCTCACTAGCCAAGAGAGCAGCCATTGCATTCGCAATACTAGTAAGCCAACGCTCCGCCTTCGCGCCCTTCATCACATTTGCAATATTGCATTCGTAACTCCACCGTCATGGACGCCATCTCCAGCCCCTGTTCATGGTTCAGATGCGGCTATCTGTCTGACTCTCGCCGTTTTCCGGTTGCCACAGTTGGCCGCGCTGTTGTCTTTGTTTGTCGCCGTTAAAAAAGGAAAATGCGGGCAGAATGGCAGGCAGAATACGAAGCCTGGTTGCTGAACAAAAACACTTTCATTTCCATTCTCATTTACCACCTGCAGGGCTTTTGCAGTAAACAGGAGCAAAGCGGGCGTCTTCCCTTATAATTTCTCTTAACTGCACCACCGGGCTGCCTTCGCAGCCGATCAGCCGCTACTGACGGTGCCTCTCACAGTAAAGGAAACTATCATGAAAGGCGACAAGGACGTTCTCAAATTTTTGAATAAGCAGCTGACCAACGAGCTGACTTCAATCAACCAGTATTTTCTGCATGCCCGCATGGTCAAAAACTGGGGGCTGAATCGTTACAACAAGAGCGAGTATCATATTTCCATCGAAAAAATGAAGAATGCCGACGCCATCATCGAACGCATCTTCCTGCTCGAAGGTTTGCCCAACTTGCAAGACCTGCACAAGCTGCACATCGGTGAAAACGTACCGGAAATTCTTAAATGCGATCTGAAGATCGAGATCGACAATCACCAGACCTTGACAGAAGCGATTGCGCACTGTGAAAGCGTGCGTGACTATGTCACGCGCGACCTGTTTCAGGAAAACCTGGAAGACGTTGAAGAACAGATCGACTGGCTCGAAACCAATATTGAATTGATCGGTAAAATTGGTCTGGAGAACTATCTGCAAAGCCAGATGGGAGACAACGACTGATTGCAGTAACAAGGGGCCGGATTGGCCCCTTGTTCATTTTGTGTCGGATTCAATAGGCAGTATGGTTGTGTGCTTAACAAGATACCGCGTTATCGTGCAGCCGGTTGATCATCGTTTCTGGCACATTGCCCGCAGAGGGCAGGATCGTTTCCTCATGAGGCTGTCTTTGCTGATAGTCGTACTGGCTTTGCCTGCTCGAGCGCGCTGGCCACTCGCATTGCACTGCCAATTGCGATAAGCGGTGCAATGGCCAGTATGGCGAACAACCAGAATGCGGCACTGGAAGTGCCTTCGATACCGCCCGGGTGATTGATCCCGCCAAGGTTGGCTAACATTCCTGCCAATGCAGAGCCTAGCGCCGTGGCAAGCAATTGCACCGTGGTAATAGAAGTGGCTGCGGTGTCCTGGTCATCATCGGGCGCAAGCTGCAGTACACGCGTGAGCAAATGCGGCCAGCCCAGGCCGATACCAAAACCGATCAGCGTCAATCCCAGGCAGATAAAGGCAAGCACGAGCCAGCCGCCCTGGGCGTAGATTGGGGTGCTTAAGGCCAATATCACCATGCCGGCCAGAACCAACACCGGGCCGCTCACTATAGCGCGGCGTATGCCGTTATGTTTGTAGCTCGAGCTCCATATTTCCGATACCGTCCAGCCCGCAGCCATCAATGCGGCCAGATAACCGGAAATCAACGGTGTTTGAGCATGCAGTGTCTGCAAAAAATACGGCACGAATGTTTCGCTGGTCATGCCGATAACCAGCAAACCAATAGTAAGGTAAAGAGCCAGCAACGGTGAATTGCGCCGTAGCGCGTTTCTGGGCAGCAGGCGCACCTGGCTGCTGGATTCCTTGTAAACCAAAAGCAACAGGAGCACGATCGCCAGCACTACACCGGTGATATTAAATAGCGGTTCGGCAGACGCGCTGCCGACACTGACTGCCAGGACCGCAGCAACTAGTAGCAGCAACTGCGCACTCGGAATCTTGCTGGTTGTTGGCGTTGTTGCACGGCTGCGTGTGGGAAGCACCCACCATACCAGCATGATATAAAGCAGAGTCACGGGAATTAGTATGCCGAATGCGGCGCGCCAGGCATCCATTTGGGCAAACATGCCGCCAATGGCCGGGCCCAGCAATGTTGCTACGCCCCACATCGCGGAAATCAATGCCATTGCTTTGGGCCAGAGGTATTCCTCGAAAACGGCATAAATCATGGCGTAGCTCAGGGCAAATAAAAAGCCGCCGCCCAGTCCTTGCAGCGTACGGCCGATCAACATGACCGGCATGCTTGGAGCCAATGCGCAGGTCAGGCTGCCTGCGATGAATAAAATCGTGGCTATCGCGTATGCGCCGCGTGACCCGGAATGTGACAGCAGCATGGGCGTGAGCGCCGACCCAAGAATCGAGGCAACCACAAACAGCGTTGTATTCCAGGCATACAGTTCAAGACCGCCGATTTCCCTGACCACCGAGGGCAGCACCGTGGTGGCGACAAAGATGTTGATGGCGTGAAGTGCTACACCGCCAGATAGCGCCAGGGAATACGCCATATTCGGGCCAGAGAGCAGCTTGCACCAGCTTGCTTCTTGTTCTGCCATACAAACTCCAGATAAATGGATGCAGCCATTGCCAGCGATGACACGATGCGCTACAGTAATAAAAAAAGTAAATTCTTTGTATATTAGAAAGGCATCATTATTTTGTCAAGCAATCACTTGGAAAATTCAGGAAGGGCGCCATCCACCACCGGCCAACGGCTGTTGCATTTGCTCAAGACGAGAGGTCCGCAGCAGGCAGCCGACGCCGGCGAGGTACTGGGCATGACGGCTGAAGCTGCACGTCAGCAACTGACCAAACTCGCTTCGGCAGGCATGGTTGAAACCTTCACTCAGGTACGCGGCGTGGGCCGGCCAAGCCAGTTCTGGCAACTCACCCAGGCGGGAAACAAGCATTTTCCCGATACCCATTCGGAGTTGACGGTACAGTTACTGGATACGGTACGCCAGGCATTCGGAGAACAGGCGATTGACCGTCTTCTCGATATGCGTGAGCAGACAAGCCGCCAGTTGTACCAGCGGGAGCTTGGCGGGTTACCTGAGTTGAAAGAGCGTGTCGCCAGACTGGCACAGTTGCGCACGCGCGAAGGCTATATGGCTGAGTTTGAGGAGCTTGAAGACGGCACGTTTCTTTTGATAGAGAACCACTGTCCAATTTGCGCGGCGGCAACGGCGTGCCAGGGGTTTTGCCGGGCCGAACTCATGGTATTTGAGCAAGTGCTGCAAGCGCGGGTCGAACGCGTTGAACACATTCTGGCCAAGGCCCGTCGCTGTGCATATACGATCAGGCCATAGATCTTTGTGGCATGCGGTCAGCGTTGTATAGCACTTCTAAAACATATAAAACACTTCCCATGCCCGATGCCTTACCCTCTACGGGTGCAGGGGTCCGGGTAATCCTTGCGGCCATGGCCGCAGCAGCGTAACGCTTAACCATTGAACGTGGTGGAATATTCGTTTCCCAAAGCCCGGCCTATTTCGGTCGTGTCAAAGTAATAGGGTCTGCCCTCAACCAACAATCCGTTTGCAAAACTCAATATTTCTACGAAGGGCTGGTTGATTGTGATTCCGGTGGCCCTGGCTGTCAGGAACAAATTGCATGAGACATATAAGTGCGCTTCGGTACCGGTGCATTGCAAGTCCTGTACACGCATATTACTAAAGCACCTATCCATCTGCCGCAATAACGCGGCCACACCATGCAGCCCGTTCTAGTCGCCGCAATAAGGAAGCGACGACGGTTCATGCACGACAACATCGGGATGGAACGCGGTAGCCAGGATCGCGATATCTTTGTGCCCGGACTTCATGTAAGTCATCTCTGCGAAAAACATGCGTTCAAGCACCGACATTGGAGAAGTATCTGTGGTCGACATAGTATTCATATTTTTTGTCTGCGATTGGGAATATTGCGAGTGTGCCGCATAACGCATCCGGGCACTATCTGTAACTTGCTTTTGATTTTTATACTCAGTGCTTTTCGTTGAACTCGGTGGCGTTCGGCACACATGCGACCCATTGCAATATCGGACCAGCGTTGTCGTAAGTGCAACTCAGCGGGTTCCAGGCAAATTAACAATTGCCAAGCGTTTTACATGCCGGCCCATTGCCCTGTCTGCTGCCTGAACAGTTCCCGCACGCCCGCCAGATCATCTGGATCCCGCGCCCCGGTCGATTACGCCATTTATTTCAAATGCAATAGACGCTGTCTGGCCTGAATCAGGCTGGAAAATCACGCCAGGCTGGATATGCGCAGCCAAAAAAAACACCTTCAAATGCCGTTGTCAGGCCGTTGAAGGTGTTGTGTGATCAGCAAAACCGCGTGGTCTTTGCGGTCAAGGGCGAGAAGCGGTCAGCGTGATGGGCAGTCGGACACGTTGCCCCATGCGTTGTTGGCGCCGCAATACTGATTGCGTACCCGTGACAGGCAGGACGGCCGGTCAAAAAAGCCCAGTGCGCGGCATTCACTCATGGCCTGATGGAAGGCCGGTTCCCAGTTGCCTGCCGCTGCTGCGCGGCCGGCTCGTGGTGAGCGCCGGATAGGAACCATGCCCTGATCGCTGTCGCTGGCAGTACCGCCGTCAAGCGTATCGGTCGCTTCGCCAATAGTAACTTCGCTATTGGTTGTAGTGACGGCTTGTTCAATGGCCTGCTCGCCTTGCTCGGCGTCTACTTGCCACTGAACCGGATCCGGCCGCTTGGGAACTCCCTGGGCGCCGCTCATCAACGGCTGCTGGGGTTGCAGTTGAACCGGGCGGCCTTCTGCGTCCACCATGGGATTGGGATCCGACTCCATGACGTTAGGTACGTTGGCAGAGACCGGTGCGTGTTCTATCAGCCAGTCTCCGGCCTGCAGGCCGCCCCATGTGGCTACGCCAGCCACAATGAGAAGGGATAAAAATAATAAACGCCAGGACATCTGCATACCTCGGTTGTAATTCGGCCAATTTTAGCCGTTTTCCCCAAATACTTTGCCGCCATGTTCACGCATGGCATGAAAATTAATCTCCGGATTCAGTTCCTGCGCCACCCGCAACTGCGCAGGGGAAGTAATCAGGAACGCCAGTGCATCCACCACATCGTAGGCAATATGTGCTGCATTGCTGTCGATGAACTTCTTGAGCGCTTTCGGGTTCTCGCTGGTAACCCAGCGCGCCATGGTATAGCGCGACGGGATCATGCGGGCATCAGCACCGTATTCCGTTTTCAGGCGATGCGCCACAACCTCAAACTGCAGTTGCCCGACCGCGCCCAGTAGCAATGCGCCGCCTGCGGCTTGCGGACGGAACACCTGAATCGCCCCTTCTTCACCCAGTTGAGTCAGGCCGGTGCGCAACTGTTTGGTGCGCAGCGGATCCTTGACTTCCACGCCCTGGAACAGCTCCGGGGCAAAGAATGGCAAACCGGTAAACTGCAAGGTCTCGCCTTCAGTCAGGACATCGCCCAGCTGCAGCACGCCATGGTTGGGGATACCAATTACGTCGCCGGCATAGGCTTCATCAAGCAGGTCGCGTCGCTGGGACAGGAAAGACACCACGTTATTGGGACGGATTTCCTTGCCGGTACGGCTCACTTTCAGGCGCATGCCGCGCTCAAAACGACCGGAACTGACACGGACAAATGCGACCCGGTCCCGATGCGCAGGGTCCATATTAGCCTGAACTTTGAATACCACCCCTGAAAATTTGGTTTCATCCGGTTGCACGACGCGTTGCAGGGCCTGCCGTGCGCCTGGCTTGGGCGCCCATTCCACCAGCGTATCCAGCACTTCCTGCACGCCGAAGTTGTTGATGGCAGAACCGAAAAACACCGGCGTCTGCTTGCCCGCCAGAAACGCTTCATGTTCGAAGGCTGGCGCGGCGTCCTGCAGCAGATCGATCTCTTCCTTGGCCTTGTCGAACGCGCTGCCGAAACGGCGGCTGATCTCGGGGTTGTCCAGGCCATCAATGATATCTTCGTCATTGTTGCGGCGTTGCTGCCCAGCACGGAAAATACGCATGCGATTGCGCCTGATATCGAACACGCCACCGAAGGATTTGCCCATGCCCACAGGCCAGGAGAACGGCACGGCGTCCATGCCCAGATGCGATTCGATTTCGGCCAGCAGATCCAGCGGCTCCTGAACTTCACGGTCCATCTTGTTGATGAACGTAATAATGGGTGTGTTGCGTGCGCGGCACACCTGCAACAGGCGAATGGTCTGCGGCTCGACACCGTTGGCGGCGTCGATCACCATCAACGCAGCATCAACAGCGGTCAATACCCGATACGTATCTTCGGAGAAGTCCTGGTGGCCCGGGGTGTCCAGCAGATTGATCACGCAGTCGCGATATTCCATCTGCATGACAGAAGAGGCCACCGAGATCCCACGTTGTTTCTCGATTTCCATCCAGTCTGAAGAGGCGTGGCGACTGGCCTTGCGCGCCTTGACGCTGCCGGCAATCTGAATCGCACCCGCGAACAGCAGCAGTTTTTCGGTTAGCGTGGTTTTACCGGCATCGGGGTGAGAAATAATCGCAAAAGTCCGACGGCGGGCGACTTCCTGCGGAATGGAATGAGTAGACATCTAGGGCTATTTTCTGAATTTGAAGAAGGGAGCAAGGGCGAATGTGCCCGAAGGGTGGGCCGATTGCCTGCAAACCCTACATGTTAAACGCAATTGGCGTATTTGGTCACGGAAATGGGGCTGGGAGCAAATGATTCATCGGGCCTGCGTCGGCGCTGTGTATAACCGATGAGGCAGGCCGAAGGCCGCTGCGTCAGGCGATATCAGATTCGGACCGGTCGTAAGCCCGGATCGCTGGCATTACCTGTAGTGCCGGGAAGCGCATACAATAGTTGCTATTGACGATCATTTATGGGCATAGCAATGACAAGCCTTCATACCCTTTCTGCGACCGAGCTGATGGCACGGGTTCACGCCCATCAATCTCGACGCTGGAGCGGGTTGCAGAGCCGTGCGTGCCGACGCGCTCAATCCTGCACGGAACGGTTTTATGGCGATTTGCGGGACCGGCCATGCAACAGGCACGGGCAACGGGGCCTCGTGCTCAGCTAAGGTTTTTGTTTCGCGCTGAAAAACAGAATCATATACCCAAGCACTGCCGCTAGTACCGAGCCGGCGAATACGCCGATCTTGGCCAGATCCTGCACCGCCGGATCGGTAAATGCCAGGGCACCGATGAACAGGCTCATGGTAAAGCCGATACCGCATAGCATGGCTACGCCGTAGATCTGCGGCCAGTTGGCCCCTTCGGGTTTTTTGACCAGTCCGGCTTTGACCGTCAGCCACACTAGTCCGAAAATGCCCAGTTGCTTGCCCAGGAACAGGCCCGCCGCGATGCCCAGCACCACCGGGTGCCCCAACTGGCTCCAGGAGAGTCCCGCGAACGAGACCCCGGCGTTGGCAAAACCGAAAATCGGCACGATTAAAAAGGCTACCCACGGCGACAGGCCGTGTTCCCATTTGAGTAGCGGGCTGGTGTTCGTATCCTGGTTCTTGCCAGACATGGGCAGCGTCAGCGCCAGCGCGACACCGGCCAGCGTGGCATGGATGCCCGACTTGAGCACGAACCACCACATGAACACGCCCAGGATGACGTAAGGCAAACTGCGTACGACATTGCTGCGGTTCAGCAGTATCAGCGCGATAAGGGTCACTGCTGCCAGCGCAAGGTACAGGCTTTGTATTTGTGCCGTGTAAAAAAGGGCAATCACGACAATGGCAATCAGATCATCAATAATGGCCAGCGCCGTCAGAAAGACCTTCAGCGAGGTGGGTACACGGGAACCGAGTAGTGCCAGTACGCCAAGCGCAAAGGCGATATCGGTTGCCGCCGGCACCGCCCAACCGCGGATTTGTTGCGGATCGTGGTAGTTGAAGGCAAGGTAGATAAGCGCCGGAGCAACCACGCCTGCAATAGCGGCCATGCAGGGCAGCAGCCGCTTCTGATTGCTGGATAATTCCCCAGTCAGCAACTCCCGTTTGACCTCCAGGCCTACATAGAGAAAGAACACGGCCATCAACCCGTCATTGATCCAGTGCAGAATCGACAGGCCTGCGACATAGCTCGACAGGGTCGAAAAATAGGCCTCGGCCATACCGGAGTTTGCAAGCCAGATGCCCAGTATGGCGGTAATCATCAGGATGATGCCGGAGGCAGGTTCACTATTGAAAAAATGGACAACTTTTTTGGGAATGTATCGTTTCATTCTACTTAGCGGCTAAGACAGGCTGCGGATATGTTACGGAATATAAAAGGCTAACATAAATTCAGCTTGGCGTAAGGAAGGTGGGCCAAGATGCGCACGGTTTTCTGGCTCGCGCATCAATTAATCACGGGCATACCGGCTCACCGCCATTCGGGCTCATCGATATGGGGGCAGGCACTCTGGCAATAAAGGGCGGGTTATCAACGGGGATCAGGCCGGCATGGGCAGGACGCCATCGACCAGAAAAAAGCCGATGCCGTAGGTCATGACTTTGCCAGACCTCAGTTGCGTGAACGATACCTGGTCCGCGCTGACCTCCCCAAACCACTGATTGGTCTCTTGTGGTTTTTTTTGTCTGAATGCCACAGGAGAAAACAGGGCAACACACAGGCCGTGTTCAGGATCGCGGGCCGAGCAGTATTCGAAGGCTTCAACGTTGGCCTCGCGCATGGCACTGCCAATTTGCTGGGCAGCCCGGTAATTGACCGGATCAGTCAGGTCGGCCTGATACTGATCAAATGGCGGTTCCTGAAGCTGTATTCCTTTTTCTGTACCATAGCGCACCGAAAAAAGCGTATGTTCGCTGCGGATCCTGTCCTTGATCGGCACACCATCCATTGAGTGCCAGAAAACAAAACGATAGAAAGCGCTTTCGGCCAGCACTGCACCGATATTCTTGCCCCCATAGAACAGGCTGCGTTCATGCACGCGGCCAAAGCGCGAGCCCCATTTGAGCGGCGGGTAGCGGAACGGCGTTTTGAGCAGATAATGCAGAGGCTCGCAATCTGGTTGCGAAACAGGCTTGGCCTGATCCAGCATTTGTTCCAGCAGGGCCTGTTCGTCCAGCGTGTCTACGTAGCCCAGTGTGGCAATCTGCTCCTGGCTTTCCACGAGCCGGTACAGTTTGCCGTCTATAGGCCGGATATGATCGGGGCCGTTGCAGCTTTGCCAGATCATTACACTTTGCCGCGGATGGCATCAACAAACTGCAGTACCGTGGTCATACCCTGGATGGTTTCAATTTGGGTTGCAGGGATACCGCCGGTGATTTTGTTTGGGGTGCGCATGAAGTGGCGGATCCATTCCTGATCGCCACCCGTAAGGGCGAAAAGGGCGCGGGCCAGACGTAACAGCAGCAAGGCCAGTTCCCCCTGTTTGCTGTCAGGATCCAGCGATGAGGTGGTTTTAAGGCGGCTGATGGCGGTGCGGTGCATGCCAAGCACCGCAGCCAGCTCTGCCTGTTTCAGGCCGAGTTGTTCGGCAGCGCGCAACACAGCCTTGGCCAGAACGGCTTCGGCTGCGGGTTTGGGTTGTTGCAATGCGGTCATGGCTAAGCCTCCGATGGGATGAGACGTTAGTTCAAGTATAGCTTATTTGTGCGTATTGCACAAATTTGATATAAAAGTGCTGTTTGAACACATATCAGCCATCACTCAGCAACCGGTTCACCATTGACCGACTATCCGTCATCGCCGTCCGGTGAGGGGCATCAAGTGATGCCGGTGGGGGCGTTGCATTGGAGGGTGTTTGTAGGCAGCATGTCACGGCAAACCCTCAATTTAATGAAATTAACACTCTGCAACGCGTTTGCAGGGGTGCAATTGCGTCGGCCTGCAGAAAAAACGGCTATGATTAGGGCATTGTTTTTTCCGATTCACCACCTTATGGGTTGCTACCAACATGAAACGATTTTTCGGAATGATCTGCGCATTGATGATGGCCGTGTTTTTGTCCGGTTGTGGCTATAACCAGATCCAGACGCTGGATGAGCAGGTCAAGGCGGCCTGGTCCGAGACACTTAATCAGTATCAACGTCGTGCAGACCTGGTTCCCAAGATTGTCGCCAGTGTAAATGCCTATATGGTCAACGAGCGCGAAGTGCTCACACAGGTCACCGAAGCGCGCTCCAAAGTGGGTAGCGTACAGATTTCTGCCGATACGATTCCCTCGCAGGAACAGTTGCAACAGTTTCAGGCCGCCCAGAACCAGTTGGGTTCCGCGCTGTCGCGCCTGATCGCCGTGTCCGAAAACTATCCGCAACTGAAGGCAGATGCCCTGTTTCGTGACCTGAATGCGCAACTGGAAGGAACCGAAAACCGGATCGCTACCGCACGTGGCCGCTATATCAAGGACGTTCAGGCCTATAACACGCTGATTCGCCAGTTCCCCACACTGATCACCGCCAAGATAATGGGCTATCAGGTCAAGCCCAATTTTGGCACCGATAATCAGGACGAAATCATGCGCAATCCCGACGTCAAGTTTGACACGGGCGCTCGCGCTCCCGCAGGTAATGCCGCGCCGGCCCAGCCTGCACCTGCGCAGTAATGCCGCTGTCTGTCGCTGTTCAATCCTGCGGATCGCTTGCCATGCGTCGTTTGCAATCGCTGTTTCGCCTCCTGATTCTGCTGGTTGCGGTAGCCGGTTTCGCGCCGGCTATGGCACAGCAGGAAGTACCGGTCCCGCAACTGACTGCGAGAGTGACCGATACTTCCGGCACGCTTGATCAGGGCAGCAGGCGGCGCTTGAAGCCAAGCTCCAGGCACTGGAAGAAAAGAAAGGCGCGCAGGTATTTGTGCTCATGGTCCCGACCGTGCAGCCCGATACCGTCGAGAGTTATTCGCGCCGTGTATTTGATCAATGGAAAGTAGGTCGCGCCAATGTCGATGATGGCATTCTGTTTCTGATCGCCAAAAATGACAGGCGCATGCGACTGGAAGTTGGCTACGGGCTGGAGGGGGCGGTGCCGGATGCGCTGGCCTCGCGCATTATCAATGACTATGTCGCGCCGCATTTCAAGACCAATGATTATGCCGGCGGCGTCAATGCCGGTGTCACGGCCCTGGTGTCGCTGATCGAGAACGAAGCGCTGCCTGCGCCCGAAAGAAAGACAGCGGGCGATGGCGAAGCGTTTGATGAAGGCCTGTTTGGCGCCTTGGGCCCCGTGCTGATGTTCGGCTTTTTCCTGATTGCATTTTTTCCGCCCGTAATCAGCGCGGTCGCCGCTGGCGTCATGTTGTTTGCGATTACCGGCAGTGTTATTTGGGCAGGGCTGGCCGCTATTGCGGCATTGGTTATTAGCGGCATTGCCCGAAAAATCGTCCTCGTGGCGCCGTGCGCGGTGCAAGGCGTAACGGCACCATTCTTGGTGGTGGTCTGGGGGGGCTGGGCGGCGGTTTTGGCTCCGGACGAGGCGGCGGTGGCGGCTTCGGAGGCGGCGGCTTCGGCGGTGGTTTTGGTGGCGGCGGTGGTGGCAGCAGCGGCGGCGGAGGAGCTTCAGGTGGCTGGTAATAAATGGGAATGGCTGGGGCTGGATGGGCTTGAGGGCTGGTGGCTGTCACGGCGCGTGTTTACACATGCCATGATGGAGCGGCTGACCGGTGAAATACGCAAGAGCGAAGCGCGCCATGCCGGGGAACTGGTGCTGGCAATTGAACACGACACACCGGGGCACAGTCGGGAAACACCCAGTCGGGCGCTGGAAATATTCGGCCGCCTGAGAGTATGGGACACGCCGATGCGTACCGGTCTGCTGCTGTATATTTCCCTGAACAAACACAAATTCGAAATTGTTGCCGACCGCGGCATTGGCGTGGATCCGCAGCAGTGGGATGAAATTTGCACAATATTGCAGACGCGCTTTGCCGCCAGGGAATATGAACAGGGACTGCTGCAGGCGATCGGCGCTATCGAAGCGATATTGCAGGCTTCATGTGGCGGGCAGCCGTCAGGCGACGATGGACGCAATCATCTGCCGGATGCGCCGGTCCTGTTGTAAGCAGACAAAGATAACGCGTACAGGTTCCTGGAAATAGGGTCGCGCAAAATGGCCTGGCTGTACGCAATTAAACAGGCCAAGGTGTAAAACAGGCCAAGCCGGCTAAAAGCCGAAAACTGAAGACTAAAAGATAAAGACAGAGAAAGGATGCGATCCTGGCATCAGGCAGCGGTTTTCGCCGTGCTCGTTTATCGGGATCGCCCGCGTGCAGGCGCGCTACTGGCTGCCTATTCGGGCCAGTGTCCTGCCCAATTGCCCCACTGCGACGTCACGCCGCGAACCCGGCGAAAATCGGTCCCCCAGCCTTGACCATTCCGGATGGCTGCGTGCTTCCTGCAACTGTTCGGGCAGGGCCTGTTCCTTGAGTTCTTCCTGGGCAGCCTCTATTGATATTTGCACCGGCGCCATATCGGCGTGGCCGCGTAGCTCCAGCGCGCGTATCAACTGGTGTGCGCGAATGGCCAGCAGGCGCAGAATGCTGTCTTCGACGGTGATTTCATGAAAACCCTGCAAGCGTCCGTACAGCCGTTTGCCCAGCTTGTCGGTGCCCTGCCAGACGCTGCCCAATACACCACCAATCAGTGCCGCGGTCCCCAGGCTCAGGCCTGCGGTAAATACATCGACTGCGGCGCCTGCCATGGCGCCGGCGGCAAAACCTTTGCCCACGTGAATGCCCGTGTCCAGCAGGGCCTGCGGATTGAACAGATCCATATTCCATCGCCCCCCTTCAAGCGGCAGCGGCTGACCGGGATAATCTTCGGGGCGGAAACGGTAGTGCGTCAACAATGCCTTGATACCGGCCTGTTCGCGTTGCCGCACTTTGTCTTGCATGAGCCCGGTGCTGCTTTTGACGCTGTCATCGTCGGTCTGGCTGCTCAGGCGCAGCGCGGCAACGTCGATCAGCATATCGGCAACCAGCGCAAAGGCCGCATTGCGGCGCCGTTCGCGTTGCACGCCGACATCTTCGGACAGCGCCTGCAGTGTTGCCGCATGCGTATCGAGCACCAGCGCCAGCTTCTGATAAAGCTGTGCTTCGCCATCGAGCGCGGGCGCGACGGTGTCAAATTCAATCACGACATGCAAGCCCAGGCGTGCCAAAGTGTCCTTCCAGTCCTGTTTGCGCGCGTGAGTATCGTTGATAAAATTGAGAACGGGTACTAGCGGCTTGCCGCAGCGGGCCAGGATGGCAAGTTCATCCTTGTGTTTGGCCAGCACGGGATCCCTCACGTCAATGACATAGAGCCCCGCATCGCAGGCGATGAGCTTTCTGAGCACGCGGGCTTCTTGCTCAAACCGCCGTTTGCTCTCGGGCGAGTCAAGAAACCGGGCGATGCTTTCGGGGCCATCATGCCGGCTGCCTGTTTGGGTCTGTAGCTGGTCCAGATAGTCCAGCAGACCGATACCATCTTCCAGGCCGGGGGTATCGTACAGCTCGACTGCCGCTACGCCATTGAGCAGCAGGCGCGCGCCTTCCACGTGGCGGGTGGTACCCGGCGCATCTGAAACCTGTCCGAAACCGGCATCGTGCGTGAGCGTACGCAACAGCGAAGTCTTACCGGTATTGGTGTGGCCAACGACAGCCAGTCGCAGTGCAGTGTCTGTCGTCGTCATGGCGCGGCGATCCAGTCAGGAAGTGAGGCGGGATTCAGGTGCAACGTATCGGGCAAAAAGCCGGCATCCGCCAGTTGCGTCTGCCAGGTCTGCTGGCGCGATGTCTGATTCTCGCGCTGCCACAGCAAAATATGAGTGGCGCGGGCCAGGCCGGCCAGTTCGGATATCAGGCGCAAGGTACCGCGATCGGGCGTCTGTGCGGCGTCCACGACCAGCAGCAGGCCTTTGACAGGCTGGGCATGGAGCCGATCCAGCAAGGCATGGCGCTGTTCACGCGATTCGAGTACGCCGCCATCCTGTGCGCCTGCGGCGACGGGAAACACAGGCCAGTGGGTGTCAGAGGGCAATTCAATACCCACATAAACCGGCTCGGACGAATAAGCGCGCGTGACGTGGTCGTTCGCCCCCGAAAGCATGTCGTCGGTGGCTGGTGCATCAATGCCCAGATTTTCGCTGGTCGGCGCAAGCCGTGCAACCAGCGGACTGTACGAAGGCAGATCGATATCCAGCCTGAGTGCCAGCAACGCACCGCGTAATTGCCAAAGACATATCGCCAAACTGATAACGCGCAACAACAGGCCGTAGCACAGGACCACGCCCAACAGCCAGGCCGACCAGACGGCGTAGGTGCTTTCCGACAGTGTTGCGCCTGCTGTGCTCTGACGCACCAGTTCAGCATCCGGTATGGGAAAGCCCAGCATGGCGGGTAGTGCGCCAGCGTGCGCGTCAGCGAAACAAAGACGTCGGGCGACAGAATGGTTGTTTCCCAGCCAAAGGTATAGCGTTGCGCTGCCAGCAGGCCCAGCATGGTCAGCAGGGCGGCAAGGAAAAACAATACCCAGAAGCCATGACTGATGCAAGACAGGGCCCACTTGAGTGCGCTGTTTTGCGCCAGCAGCGAGACAAAAGATTGTGGCGCCAGCGCAGCTTCGGGGCCGCGGGCGATCTTGCGGCTGAGCCA
Source organism: Advenella kashmirensis WT001 (assembly GCF_000219915.2). Lineage (NCBI taxonomy): Bacteria > Pseudomonadati > Pseudomonadota > Betaproteobacteria > Burkholderiales > Alcaligenaceae > Advenella > Advenella kashmirensis. The sequence goes on from NC_017964.1 coordinate 423,495, forward strand.
TAGCCAGAACTGCCCCAGCCAGCTGAATGCCCGGGAGGACAGGAACAGGGAAAGGATCCAGAACAGGAATGTCAGGCCGTGTACACCGAGCAGGGTCACAATGGCCATCAGGACATTGATATGGCGATTGGCCGATCCCAATACGCCCGCGGCCGCACCCGCGCCACCAAGCAGGGCCAGTACAGCCAGGATGAGCAGGGCCAGCTTCGCACCCTGCGTCCATTGTTCGATGATCGTGGTGGTGTTTTCGCGATCTGCCAGCAGGCGCGCCCGGCGCACGATTTTTTCTTCGGGACTGTCGTTGCCGCTGCGCAGCTGGCGAATAAGAGCGGCGTCATCAAGCGGGCCCCAGTGATCCTCGCGCAGGCGGATGGCCTCGGTCAGCCAGAAATCCTTGAATGAAAAATGACGACGGGCCATCGCGTAGATTGTCTTGGGGGTGGGGTGTCAGTGCTTGAACCAGCGGTTCGCAGCCTGCTCGGCCTGCTGCTTCACTTCTGGCGTAATGTAGTAGGCGACGGCAGCCAGCGCGGCGGCAATCACGCTCAGGTCGTCGGTAAAGCCCACGCCTGGAATGAAGTCCGGTAGCGCATCCACCGGCAACACGAGGTAGGCCAATGCCCCATAAATGACCCGGCGGGCCCAGGCCGGCGTAGCCGGATTGCGAACGGCATAGTACAGCAGCAGGGCTTTCTGAATAACGGTGCGCCCGGCACGTTTGGCGACACGGGCAATTTTTCTGACAAGACCTGCCGGTTTTTCGGCGTCCTGAGTGTTGGCGTCAATCGTATGGTAACGAGTCATGAGCCTCCCGTAATCAATAAAAAATAAGGCGGATAAAACGAAAAATGCGTGCCACTGGGGCACGCACTCTTTATAACATGCCGGTGTCAGGAGCGCTTGGCGATCAGGCCATAGATGAAAAGAACGATAATGGCGCCGACAACAGAAGCGATCCAGCCGGCAGCGTCACCTTGCCCGTACCATCCCATCGCCTGACCCAGGTAGGTTGCAACGATAGACCCGACGATACCCAGAATCGTGGTAAGAATGAGCCCCATGGACTGGTTGCCCGGCATGACGGCGCGAGCGATCAGGCCAACAATAAAACCAATCACGATAGTAATGATAATCGACATATTCTTTTACTCCTGAAATGAGTGGATTTACTGACTGCGTGTAACGTTCAGATCATATAGGAAGGATTATTTCCGCACAAATGGAAAATGTTTCCATATATTAGTAAACCGGTCGTTGCCGCAGTCTGTCCTCAAAGCATACCGGCTAAGCATGCACCATGTGTGAATATTGACTTTTATTTTGAAACGGCAGCGCGATTTCGTGGTTTATCTGCTTTTGTCTGTTGCAGTATGCACACGAACATCTCTTTTTTGTGATGCCTTGCCCGTCCGTATGCGATACAACCTGCCGCCGAAAATATTGACGGCCAGGCCTACCACTACCACGGCGCTGCCAAGCCATTGCACCAGTGATAATTTCTCGTGCAGGATCAGTTCAGCAGATAATAAACCGACTACGGGGATCATCAATGACATTGGGGTCACCAGACTGACCGGGTGGTTCGCCAGCAGTCGACCCCATAAGTAGTAGCCGACGAACGAGGCCGCATAGGCCAAGTACATGACCGAACCTACTCCGGTCCATGACAGATTGGCCAGGCTGTGAGCCATCGCCTGGGGGCCTTCGAACAGCCAGGAAGCCAGCAGAAAGGGAAAAACAGGGAACACAGCACCCCAGGTCAGCAGGCTGAACATATTGACTGCCGGGCCGGCTTTCTTTATTACGATATTGCCGCAGCCCCAGCTGAAAGCTGCACACAGGGTAAGAAAAAATGCAAACAGTGGCACCGGTTGGGCACTGTCAGCCCCCATTTCAATCACGGCCAGCCCGATGGCGGCCACGATCATGGCAATGATACTGTGCAGCCGTACCTTTTCATTCAATAGCAGCGCAGCGATCAGGACGGAAAAAAATGCCTGCGATTGCAATACCAGCGAGGCCAGGCCCGCCGGCATGCCCATTGCAATGGCGCTGAACAGAAAAGCAAATTGTCCGAAGCATAGCGTCAGGCCGAAAAGCAACACCAATCGTAGCGGTATGGCCGGCCGCGGGATAAACAGAATGGCAGGGAAGGCAACCATGGCAAAACGCAATGCGCCCAGCAGCAAAGGAGGAAATTCATCGACACCGAACTTGATCACCACGAAGTTGAGGCCCCACAGGAGGACAACGAGAAGGGCAGCAAGCCAGTGACGCAAAGGCATGGAAATTCCGGGTAACGGTAAAAGAAAGGAGTACCGATTATGCGCCACCACGCAGTCGGCTTGCAAGCCGCAGCGTTGTTTTATCCTGCAGGTGCAATCGTCAGGCTGATTTGATGCTCGCGCCAGCCATTGACAAAATACCCCGTATTGTCCGTGGTCAATTCCGGCTGTTGTTGTCCGGCAGCATTGGTGGCGCGACACGCCAGCCTGACCGGGCCGGGTGGCAGGGTCAGCGATATCTCGAACAGGCGCCAGGCGAACGGACCCAAATCACTCCCTGTAAGCTGGGCCGGGTGCCAGGTAGTGCCGCCGTCGACGGTCACCTCCATTCGGGTCACGGCAGATGTACCTCCCATGGCCACCCCTCGGATAGGCACGACGCCAGCCTTTAGCGGTTCGTCCGACTCCAGGGGGGCGGTAATCCAGGATTTGACCGGAAGCCTCCAGGCAGGGATGGTCAGGCGTGGCTCGCCCGGCCGCAGCGGCACCCGAAAGTCAGCTGTCTGAATGTGGGCGCTGGATTCCTCGGTGGTGAAGGCAATGCGGCGGACATACTTGATGTAATTGACGCCGGCATAGCCTGGCAAGACCAGACGCAGCGGTCCGCCATGCGCCAGGGGAATGGGTGCGCCGTTGAGAGTCCAGGCCAGCAGGGCGTGTTCAAGTGCGGATAACGGCACCGAACGCTCCACCCGGGTAAAGTCGGAGGCAACGCCATCGGGCAGGCTATCGGCGCCTGTGGCGGTCAGAAAACGACTGCCCGGGACCACGCCCCCCAGTTCATGTATGACCGTTGTCAATGGCACGCCTGTCCAGATCACACAGCCGGCGCCGCCGGTCTGCCATTGCGTACCAATGGCCGGTCTGCTTTGCAGGGCGCGACCGTTTTCAGCGCATTGCAATACCGTAGCCACAGTACGCGTGGGCATTGCCTGCAGCTCGGCCAGGGTATAGGCATCAGGCTGCGCGACGCCGTCAAAGGCGACTGGCCATTGCCCTTCTTCTGCCAACAGCCGCGCAGGCGGCGGCAGGGCGTTGTTGCGGACAAACAGGCATTGCGTCGGGGTAATCAACTGGCGGCCAAGCACCGCGCGCCGCGTTTCAATGGCGTGTGGGTTATGGACAAGCAGGCTGTCCGCATCTTTCCAGGCCAGACTTGCGGGTAGCGGTGCCGGCTCGGCCGGCGGCGGCAGCGGCTGGACGGTGTTTGCTGCGGCAGGGGGGGGCGACGTATCGACCGATGGTTTCGCTGCTGCATCGGCCGAGGTGCCGCGGGCGCTGGCAGTAGCTGCATGGAGTTTGCCGCAGGCCGCGCTCAATGCAAACGCGAGCGCCTGCATCAGCCGTGTGCGTCTTTGCGGGTTGACCGTGGCGTGGCGTGGCATGGCGTGACCTGTCAGTAAATATAAGAGGTGGGCGAGTCCGAAGCGGCCTGGCGCAGGAAAAACAGGCTCCATGTTATGGATTAATCGGTTCGCTGTAAACCGGAAAAAGCGTCCCATGACTGTCGGCGGTGGCGGGCGTCGCATCCATTCTTTTCGCGCCATAGTCGGCTTACCAAGGTATTATTCGGAATGTCACAATCATGAAATATAAAGTTTTTAATATCGTTCAATTCCCCCGCTTAAAAAATGAGGTCTTCATGAAGGTCGCAGTAAACTCAATCGCAGCCGCGCTGCTGGCATTTTCCGGTATCGCCGCCGCCGATACGCTGGTGCTGTATACAAGCCAGCCGGCAACTGATGCGCAGATGACCGTTGACGCATTCCAAAAAGCCCACCCGGACACCAAGGTGGAGTGGGTCCGCGATGGTACGACAAAGCTCATGACCAAATTGCGTGCGGAAATGAATGCGGGCGTTGCCAAGCCCGATGTGTTGCTGATTGCCGACAGCGTGACCCTGGAGCAATTAAAAAAAGAAGACCAGTTGCTGGCTTATAAATCGCCGGAAAGCGCACAATATGATTCCGCGCTGTATGACAATAGCGGTTATTACCATGGCACCAAATTGATTACCTCCGGCATTGCCTATAACACCAAGGCGGCGCAAAAACCCCAGTCATGGAAGGATTTGGTCAAACCCGACTATAAAAACCAGGTGTCCATGCCCAGTCCCCTGTATTCGGGTGCCGCCATGATTCATCTGTCGGCGCTCACCAGCAATCCTGACTTTGGGTGGAAGTACTATGAGGATCTGAAGGCCAATGGCGTAGCTTCCCAGAAAGGCAATGGCGGTGTGCTGACCGATATCACGTCTGGCGGCAAACCCTATGGCATTTTGGTGGACTACATGGCAATCCGTGAAAAGGCCAAGGGCGCGCCCATTGACTTTGTCTTTCCTGCCGAAGGGGTAAGCCTGGTGACCGAACCCGTTGCCATTATGAAGTCGGCAAAAAATCCCGATGCGGCAAAAAAATTCGTTGATTTCCTGTTGTCGCAGCAAGGCCAGGAACTGGTGCTGCAACAGGGCTATATTCCAGGTCGCAATGGCATGAAAAACCCGCCAGGCTTCCCGCCGCGCGACCAAATCAAGCTGCTGCCATTTGACGCCGCTGCAGCACTACAGAATGCGGGCGCAAACAAGGAAAAGTTCAGCAACATCTATGGCGGCTGAGCGCCCGGGACCGTGCTGCCCGGGCGGGCAGCATTGATGCCTGCATATCTGCGAGTGGGCAGGGGCAAACTGGTCAGGTGATGTTTGCCGGTGTCATTTCCAATCGCAGGCAGGCGGGTACAATGGTGCAGGCACTTGCCGCTGCGTGGGCGCTGCGCAATCCTCCCGGGCGATATACCTCCACCCCGGCAAACTTTCCCGGTATTTTTGAACACAACAAAATTCGAAATCAGGCGGTCGGGCAAGCCGGACCACAAACCTGAATTTCATTATGGCGACATCTATTTCTTTTTTGCGGCCGTTTGGCAGGAACCCGGCATCGATTCTGACGCCGGTGTTGCTGTGTCTGGTGCTGGCACTGGCCTTACTGCCGCCGGCACGGCTGCTGGTTATGGCCATGACCGATCTGCCGGTGGCGATGGCGGCGCATGTGGTCCATGCTGCGTAGCGCATCCACCTGGCGGGCGACCGGCAACAGTCTGCTGACCGCCGGTCTGGCCACTATACTCTCCGTACTGCTGGGTACCACACTGGCGTTGTTGGTGGTGCTCACCGACATTCGTGCCAAAGGCTTCTGGGTGTTCATGATCATGCTGCCCATGATGATTCCACCACAGGTGACCGCCCTGAGCTGGCTACAGTTAAGCGGTCCAGGCAGTACGTTGTTGCAAATGCTTCATCTGGCCCCTCCGCTGGGCAGTCCGCAGCATCTGCGTTCCTGGTGGGGGATTTCCATGCTCATGGGCATCCAGCATGCCCCCCTGGTTTATCTGGCGGTCCGCGGCAGCTGATTGCCTTGCCCAAAGAGTTGATTGAAGCAGCCCGTCTGGCCGGTGCCTCGCAGCGTGATGTGGTCCGCGATATGATCCTGCCGCTGTGCCGCAACGGTCTGCTTGCCGGCACAGCCATCGCTTTTGTGTCTGCTCTCGGTAACTTCGGGATTCCGGCAATGCTGGGTATCCCGGTATCCTATTACGTGTTGCCCACGCTGATTTACCAGAAAATGGCCGATTTCGGCCCCGATATGCTGGCCGATGTGTCCAGCCTGTCGGTGATTATCGGCGTGATTGCACTGGTGGGCGTGGTCGCGCAGCAGCATTTTTCCTCACGGATGCCGCTGACCGGCATGCCAGGCAGCCCGCTGGCGTTTTCCCTTGGAGCGCGGCGCTGGCTGGCAGAGCTGGCGCTGTTTTTGTTGGTGCTGGCCATTGTCGTGGTGCCGCTGATCGCCCTGGTTTCCAGTTCGCTGGTGGCGGCCATGGGGATTCCGCTGTCGCTGGATACGGTGAGTCTGCAGGCCTACTGGCAGATACTGTTCCAGCAGAGCGTGACCTTTCGGGCCTTCAGCAATAGCATCCTGCTGGCCGGTTCTGCCTCGCTGATTCTGGCCTGCCTGTGCCTGCCCCTGGCCTACCTGTTTGTGCGTTTTCCTTCGCGCAGCAACGCTTTTCTGCAGGGACTGATCGACATTCCCTATGCCCTTCCCGGTGTGGTGCTGGCGGTGGCGTGCATTCTGCTTTTTGCCCGCCCGCTGCCGCTGATTCAGGTGACGCTGTATGGCACGCTGGGGCTGATTCTGTTTGCCTATTTGTCCCGCTTCATGACGGTATGCCTCAAACCGATACAGAGCAGCATGCAGCAACTGGATCCTGCGCTTGAAGAAGCGGCGCAACTTTGCGGTGCCGGGCCGATGCGCCGACTGCGTGATATTGTTTTTCCGTTACTGGCGCCTGCAGCGTTCGCCGGTATGCTGCTGGTCTTTTTGATTGCCGTCAATGAACTGACGGTGTCGGCACTGCTGTGGAGTGCCGGTAACGAGACCCTGGGTGTGCTGGTGTTCAATCTGGACGATGGTGGTGAAACCGTGCTGGCTTCGGCTGTATCGGTGCTGATTGTGCTCATGGTGCTGGTTCTGATGCTTTGCCTGAACGCCCTGGGCAGACGTGTCCCAAGAGGAGTGATTCCATGGCGCAATTGACCCTGGAAAATATTAGCAAACGCTATGGCGAGCATGCGGTTGTCGATGACATCAGTCTTGCCATCGACAAAGGCCAGTTTGTGGCCCTGCTTGGCCCCAGCGGCTGCGGCAAAACCACGACCCTCAGAATGATTGCCGGATTTGAACAGCTTGATCAGGGGCGCATCGTGCTCAATGACAGGCTGCTGGCTTCGCCCGAGCAACATATCGCGCCGGAGCAGCGCAATATGAGCATGGTGTTTCAGTCATATGCGCTGTGGCCGCACAAGACGGTGCTGGACAATGCAGGATATGCCCTGGCGTTGCGTGGCCTGCGGGGGCAGCCTTATCGTGACCAGGTATTTGCCGCGCTTGAAACCGTCAATCTGGGTCATCTGGCCGATCGCTTTCCCCAGGCCTTGAGTGGAGGCCAGCGCCAGCGCGTGGCTTTGGCGCGCTGTCTGGTCTCTCATCCCGACGTGGTCCTGCTGGACGAACCGCTGGCCAATCTGGATGTGCATTTGCGTGCTTCAATGGAAACCACCTTTCGCGACTTCCATGCTCGGACCGGGGCAACATTCATTTATGTGACGCATGATCAGGCCGAAGCCATGGCGATGGCAGATCGGATTGCGGTCATGAATCACGGCCGTCTTGAGCAGTGGGACACGCCGGAAAATCTGTATCGCCGTCCCGCCTCGCGTTGGGTAGCCACTTTTATCGGCAAGGGGGCGGTGCTGGATGTACCCAGCCATGTGCATGGTAAAAACCTGAGAAGCGATGACATTCTCAGTCTGCTATCCAATAGTGGGGCAATGCATCGTGGCGCCATGCTGGTGCGACCCGAACATGTCATGGTTGTCGATGACGGCATCGAGGTGACCGTACAGCATCGTGTCTATAAGGGCGAGCGCTACCAATATATTGCCAATCTGGCCGATGGCCAGTCCGTAACCTTTTACCACGCCCGTCTGCTTGAGCACGGGCAGACCGTGCAGGTGCAGATCGAGCATGCCTGGGGGCTGGATCTTTGATGCCTGCGTGAGTATTGGTTGCCGGTCCAGGAAATAAGCAGATGCTGAAAGGGGAAGATGTGTGCCCGCCGGCATGACGGTCAGGGGGTAATTGGCTTATTGTTCTCTTGAGGTTTATCGCTGCGCTGTGGTGTCCGGGCGCACTACTCAGCATAGAGGGATGGGGCGCGGTCGCAAGGGGCTGTGTTCATACAAAAAACAGGGGCGCGCGCTGTTGCGCTGCCCCTGTTTGCCGGTGCCGAATCAGCTGTACCGATATCATGCCGGCGTGCGCTGATGGATCCTGACGCGTCCTTAGCAGTCTTTATAAATCGTCATCAGTCCCTATAGCGCACTGTCCAAATGTCATTATTGTCCGGGACACTCGGCACATTCGCCAGCAAGGTCCTCTGCCAGGCGTAGTTGCTTGCTCAGATCACGCAATGCGGTGCGAACACCCTCTTCAATGACCGGATGATAAAAAGGCATATCCAGCATCTGTGCCACAGTCATCTTTTGCTGATGCGCCCAGGCCAGCAGATGCGCCAGGTGTTCCGCTGCCGGCCCGACCATTTCAGCGCCAAGCAAACGTCCGCTGCCATGCTCTGCATAAATGCGCAGATGGCCCTGGTTGACGCCCATGACACGACTGCGGCCCTGGTTGCTGAAAGAGACTTCCCCGACAGCGTAGCAGCCGCAATTGTCAAACTGGCTGGTAACTTCCTTGAAACGCAGGCCGATACTGGCAATTTGCGGGTCACTGAATACCACGCTGATTGACGAACGGCGCAGGCCCTCTGTCACGCTCGGGAATGTACCGGCGTTCTTGCCTGCAATAAGCCCCTGATCGGCGGCTTCGTGCAACAGTGGCAATTGGTTGGAGGCATCGCCTGCAATGAAAATATGCGCCACGCTGGTTTGCATGGTGTATGGGTCGGCCTTGGGCACGCCGCGCGCGTCCAGGTCAATGTTCAGGTTTTCCAGGCCCAGGTTGTCTACATTGGGCTTGCGACCCGTGGCGGCCAGCAGGAAATCGACCGTGACCGAGCCGCTTGTACCGTTTTCGGAATAGTCGATTTTTACTCCTTTGCCGCTGGGCAGCAGACTGACCTGGGTGTCCGCGTCCAGATGCAGATCCATTTGTCCGCGGAAGATGTCCAGCGCATTCTCCAATACAACCGGGTCGGTAATTCCACCCAGTGCATTGTCCTTGCCAAACACATGCACGGTTACCCCCAGCCGATGCAGGGCCTGGCCGATTTCCAGGCCGATGACGCCTGCACCAAACACGGCCACGCTGGCCGGCAGGGTTTCCCAGTCAAAGACATCATCATTGACGATCAGGCGTTCCCCCAGGGACTGCCAGGCGGGCACGATAAAAGGACGCGAGCCGGTAGCAATCACAATACGCTGCGCAGTAATTTCGGTATGGTCGTCGACCACGACTACATGTTCATTTTTGAAGCGGGCGCGGCCAAGGATCCGGTGGGTTGCAGGAAACGCTTCCACGTCTTCGAGCACAAAACCGACGAACCGGTCGCGTTCGGAACGCACTCTTTCCATCACCTGACGGCCATCAATGCGCAGGGCGCCATCTGGATGCACGCCGAACTGATCGGCGGTACGCACATGATGGGCTGCGTCGGCTGCGGCAATAAGCAGTTTCGAAGGCATGCAGCCCACGCGTGCGCAGGTGGTGCCAAACTTGTGGTCTTCTACCAGGTATACATTGTCTGTGGATTTGCGGGCGGCGCGAAACGCGCTCATGCCGGCGGTGCCACCGCCCAGGATAAGGACATCGGCGTTGATTGATTTCATATTCGATCCCTGATATTGGTGTTTATGATGCAACCAGTTTTCATTCTACCGAGTTGCGGGCGAAAAAAAAAGCAGCGGCATCACCCAAGGTGTGCCTGCTGCCGATCTATCGGCTTTGTAATTGCGCTATCGAACTTGCAATAACATGCCGTTGGATAGTGCAGTAGCCGCCTGCCGGAATGGGTTCCGGCAGGCTTGGGCAGACCGGCGCGTTTCAGACTATTGGCCTGGCTGCGCGACCTGCTGTTGCCACTGCAACAACCGCATTACTTGGCGGCGAAATGTGCCGCCAGTTCGTCGCTGCCGCCAATATATTGACCGCCAATGAAAACCTGCGGTGTGCTGGTTTTGCCGGTGATCGCGCGGATGGCCACGGTGCTGGCGTCCTTGCCCAGAACCACTTCTTCAAAGGGCAGATCTTTTTCTTTCAAGAGTGCTTTGGCTTTGGCGCAATAGCCGCAACCAGGCTTGGTGAACATGACAATGGAAGGTTTGTCCTGGTAGTCTTTATCGATATAGCGAATCATCGTATCGGCATCAGACACTTCAAACGGATCGCCTTCTTTTTCAGGCTCGATGAACATTTTTTCAACGACGCCGTCTTTGACCAGCATGGAATAGCGCCATGAGCGTTTGCCAAAGCCCAGATCGGCCTTGTCAACCAGCATGCCCATGCCTTCTGTGAATTCGCAGTTGCCGTCAGGGATCACGGTGATATTGTCGGCTTCCTGCTGCGCTTTCCATTCGTTCATGACGAAGGTGTCGTTTACAGAAACGCAGACGATGTCGTCAACGCCACGTTCTTTGAACGCTTTGGCCAGCTCGTTATAGCGTGGCAGGTGCGTGGACGAGCACGTTGGAGTGAAAGCGCCAGGCAATGAAAAGACAACAACGGTTTTTCCCTTGAAAATGTCGTCGGTGGACACTTTTTTCCAGTCGTCGCCAGAACGCACAGGAAATGTAACGGATGGGACGCGTTGGCCTTCTTTATTCTGCAACATAGTGGATTCCTTATAGTTAGTGAAACAAACAGTCGATGAAAGCAGGCTGGTTGGCTGCAAAGCCTTATTGATAACACAGCGATGTTTCATCAGATGTGTCCATTGTACGCAACGGACTTCGATTAGTAAAATTTATTATTTATATTCTGTTGATAGTTAAAACTAAACATCAAACTTCGCAGCTGGGTGTCGCTGAAAACGGCACACCACAGCGTTTTTGGTCATCATCACGTACCTGTTGCCTATGGGCTGGTATCGGATGCGGCGTGCCATAGAAGTTGCGCGAGTGCTGTCAAAGCTACTGCGCGAAGTTGATCGCTATAACGAAGTTTATAGCTATAAGATAGCTATCTATAGCTACGAGACGGACTTCTAAAATAGACTACCAAATATGGTCTATAAAGAGTGCCATTATTTAATATGACCTAGAAAATATGATCTATTAAATATGGTCTATTAAATATGACTTCTTAAACATGGTCTATTAAAAACAGACATCAATTGATATAAAAAATAGGCATTCATTGATGCAAAAAATAGACCTAAAATAACGTAAAATAAGCGAAATTAATCGTTAATTAGCCATAATTATAGCATATTTAGTCAAATAACGAAAGTATGTAGCTCAGCAGGAAGGGGGCGACCAGGCTGAGTACCACCCCGGAGAAAATGGCCGTTACCAGAAACGGGTTGCCGGCGGTTTTGCGAACAATGGGCAGCGTCGTGTCCATGGCGGTTGCGCCGGCAGCGCCGATACCCGTCATCGGATAGCGGGCTCCGGCAAAGAACAGCACGACAATGGCAAGCAGCTCGCGAAACAGGTCTGTAAGCAGCGCCGTGGCACCGTAGAATTCGCCAAGCCTGGCGGTCACCAGCACGCCCGACAGCGAAAACCAGCCAAATCCGCTGCCAAGCAGCAAGCCATGGCGGATGTCGGTGTTGGTGGCCCAGGCGATGAGGCGCCCGCCAGCAGGGAAGCCACAATAACGACCAAGGGCAGCGTAAACATCGCCGGACGGATGGCATTGCGTTGCAAAGGCGTATGCGCCAGATCGGCGCCAATGAGGAACAGCAGGACGTACAGAAAAAACTCGGAACCTGGTACGGGGACAGTGACGGCCCAATGGGTCGCGAGTGCCGCCAAGCCAAGGCCGACCAGCAAAAAGGCCAGCGCAATGCCGCATTCCCGAATGACATGCATGATGCCCAGGTCATGCGTCACCGTTTGTACGCGGGCGCCAGGCGAAACAGCACCAGCAGCGCCAACGAACACAACAATGTAATGCCTACCGAATACAGCACTGCGGTTTGCAGAATAAGCAGCACCTGATGCATGACTGACAATTGCTGTCCGAAGCGATAGCCGATCGCAAACAGCATGATCCAGACGAACGGGGTGATGGCGCGGGATAGCAGCGACACGGTACGCGGCGATAGCAGATAACCAACGATGTAGCCGGCCAGCAGCCAGGCAGCAATTGGGAACAGGGATAACAGCAAAGAGGTCATGGAAACTGCAGAAGGAGGCAAAGGATACGGCTTGCGGGTGTCGCCAGCGGGCCAGCGGAATCAGGAGGGCTATTTGGGCAGTTTTTCCTTGAGCCGCTGCTTGATGGTTGGCCATTCCTCTTGCGTCACACTATACATATGGGTGTCGCGAACCGTACCATCACGACGCAAGGCGTGGCCGCGCAGCACACCGTCCTTTTTGGCGCCAGGCGCTCGATGGCATTCTGGGACCGCTGGTTCAGGTTGTCGGTACGCCAGCCCACCACATTGGCCTTGAGCGATTCGAACGCATAGAACAGCATGAGATACTTACAGACCGTATTCACATGGGTACGCTGCCACGATTGGCCGTACCAGGTGTAGCCGATTTCGAGCCGGGCGATCTCGGGCACAATGTCATGATAGCGGGTGGTGCCGATGATTTTGCGGGATTTTGCATCCAGCACCACGAACGGCAGCATATGACCTTCCTGCTGTCCCTTGAGCGCCGCTTCAATATACGCCGTTTCCTGACCAGGTTCGGGCACCGATGTGAACGTCAGATTCCACAGTTGCCCATCGGCCGCCGCGTTGCGCAGGCCCTCTGCATGGGCAAGACGCATGGGTTGCAGCACGAGGCCGTGTCCTTCAAGCTGAATCGGCGCAAGAGGTTTGGGAAAGGGTGTGATCATAGGAACGTCCAGCGTAGACCAAGGGTCAAAAGATAGCATTATAAAGAATAACAGGTGATCGTAAATGCCCTTTGGGCCAATACTTGAGGCAAATCGATCCGGACAAAATTCGCGCTAGAGGTGATCCCTAGTGGTCAGACGGTTCACAAATCAGTACTATTTCGACTTCAGGAAGCGCGGGTGCTGGCCGTGGCGATAGATCACCGCCCCCGTACGGCTTTCTTTGTATGACAAAATTCAGGAAGTGAAAAGATGATGAAAATGAAAAATTGGCTACTTGCCGTCATGGTGGGACTGTCTGCCAGTTTTGGTGCAAGCGCGCTGGCCAGTGAGTGGAAAGAACTGAAGGTGGGCATTGAACCAGGCTACGCGCCATTCGAGTATAAAAATGCCAAAGGAGAGATAGAGGGATTTGACGCCGATGTCATGACCGAGATCTGCAAGAAAATGCAGGCCAAATGCATCTGGGTGGAACAATCTTTCGACAGCTTGATCCCGGCCCTGGCCGCACGCAAAATCACGCTGATCCACTCTAGCATGCAAATTACGCCGCAGCGTGAGAAAGTACTTGCTTTCAGTCAGCCCATTTATGGTATTCCCACCCAGTTGATGGCGCGCAAGGATAGCGGGCTGCTGCCGACGGCCGAATCGCTCAAGGGCAAACGGGTGGGCGCATTGCAAGGCAGCACCCAGGAAACCTATGCCAAGCAGAAATGGGGCAGCAACGGCGTGACGATTATTTCCTATCAGGATCAGAACCAGACCTTCGCCGATCTTGCCGCCGGACGGATTGACGCTGCCATTATTGAAAAGCCCAATGGTCAGAGTGGTTTCCTGAGCAAACCTGCGGGCAGCAATTTTGCATTCGCAGGCCCGGCCATTACCGATGACAAGGCATTGACGGGGGAAATCGCCATTGGCATGCGCAAGTCGGACAGCAAGCTCAAACAGGCTATCGATACGGCGCTGGGCGAACTGCAGCAGGACGGCACCATTGCCAAGCTTGCCGCGAAGTACTTCAAGCCGGGTGAAATCAACCTGAACAACGTGAAGCAATAGCATGTTTTTGCATGGATATGGCGTCCAGATTCTGCACGGTACCTGGGAAACCATCAAGCTGGCGCTGTTGTCGCTGCTGGTCGCTTTTGTGCTGGGCCTGATCGGCGCCAGCGCAAAGTTGTTCGGTAATCGGTTGCTGCGCGGCTTGGCCCGCATCTACACCACGCTGATTCGGGGTGTGCCTGACTTGGTGCTGATGCTGCTTATCTTTTTCAGTATCCAGATGGGGCTCAATGAATTTACCGATATGCTGGGGATGGAGGTGATTGAAATTGAGCCATTCTATGCCGGCGTGCTTACCATCGGTTTTATCTACGGCGCCTATTTCGCCGAGACCTTTCGCGGCGCGTTTCTTGCCGTGCCGCGCGGACAGCTGGAGGCGGCGCGGGCCTATGGCATGCGCAGCAGCCAGGTATTTCGGCGCGTGCTGTTTCCGCAAATGATGCGCTTTGCACTACCGGGCATAGGCAATAACTGGCAGGTGGTGCTCAAGGCCACGGCCCTGGTGTCCATTATCGGCCTGACCGATCTGGTTCAGGTGACTCAGGGGGCCGGTCGGGCCACCTCGTCCATGTTCTTGTTCATTTGTGTGGCCGGGCTCATCTATCTTGTGCTCACCAGCCTGTCCAACATCGTGCTGTGGCTGCTGGAACGCAAGTATTCTGTGGGTGTGCGCGAGGCGCAGCTATGATCGAGTCGCTTAACAACTTTCTGACCATCCTGAACGACTATTGGAAGCCGTTGCTGTTCTGGGATGGCACCGCATTTTCCGGACTGGCCGTCACGCTATGGGTGTTGGTGCTCTCCCTGGCGCTGGGGCTGGTGCTGGCTATTCCCATGTCGGTGGGGCGGGTGTCGAAAAATCGCTGGATCGCCTGGCCAATCTGGTTTTTCAGTTATGTGTTCCGCGGCACGCCATTGTATGTGCAGATTCTGCTGATTTACAGCGGCGTCATCGGCCTGCAAGTGGTGCGCGATACCCCTTTGCTGCATACTTTTTTCATGAGCGGCTACAATTGCCTCGTGCTGGCCTCATGCTCAACACGCTGGCCTACACCACCGAGATTTTTGCCGGTTACATCAAAAACAGTGCCCATGGCGAATTGGATGCCGCGCGCGCTTTCGGGATGTCGCGGTATAAAATGTATACGCGTGTGATTTTGCCATCGGCACTGCGGCGGGCGTTGCCGGCCTATAGCAACGAAGTCATTCTGATGCTGCATGCTACGTCGCTGGCCTTTACTGCCACTGTGCCGGATATTCTGAAGGTGGCGCGCGATGCCAACGCCGCCACTTATCTGACGTTTGCCGCTTATGGTACGGCGGCCGTACTGTATATGTGTGTCTCGTTTGTTCTCGTGGCACTGTTTCGCCGGCTGGAAAAGAGAACGCTGGGCTTTCTGAGCCACAGCCAACACTAGGATCGATATGTATAAACTCGATGTTCAGAACATCTTCAAGTCTTATGGACAAAACGAAGTATTGAAAGGCGTATCGCTGCAGGCGAAAGCCGGTGACGTGATCGCCATGATCGGCTCCAGTGGCTCCGGTAAAAGTACATTCCTGCGCTGTATCAATTTTCTGGAACAGCCCAATAGCGGGTCGGTATCGCTTAACGGCGAAACGCTGACGGTAAGCAAGGACGCCAGGGGCGCTTGCGTGTCTCCGACGAAAAGCGCCTGCAGGTGTTTCGCACCAAGCTGGCCATGGTGTTCCAGCACTTCAATTTATGGGCCCACATGACGGCGCTGGAAAATATTATTGAAGCGCCCATTCATGTGCTGGGCGTACCGAAGGCCGAAGCCATCGAGCGCGCGCGACAATACCTGAACAAGGTGGGCCTGCCGCCAGCCGTGGAAAATCAATATCCGTCCCAGATGTCCGGCGGGCAGCAGCAACGCGTGGCCATTGCCCGTGCGTTGGCCATGGAACCCGAGGTGATGCTTTTTGACGAACCCACATCGGCCCTGGATCCTGAGCTGGTCGGTGAGGTGCTGCGCGTCATGCAGAAACTGGCCGAAGAAGGGCGGACCATGATTGTGGTGACCCATGAAATGGGCTTTGCCCGCAATCTGGCCAGCCATGTCATGTTCTTGCATCAGGGGACGGTCGAAGAAGAAGGTTCGCCCGATGAGGTCTTTGGCAATACGCGCAGCCCACGCCTGCAACAGTTCCTGTCCGGAAATCTGAAGTAATGCGAGGCCGCCGCGCCGCTAGCAGGCGTGTTTTTGCTGCTGCCGCATTGTCCCTGTTCTTGCGTACGTACGCAGGAGACTGTCAATGAGTGCGCTGACCATTATTGCTTTATTGAGTCTGGGCGCTTTTGGCGGTTTCATGGCCGGCCTGCTGGGTGTGGGTGGTGGCATGGTGCTGGTGCCTTTTCTGACCCTGCTGTTTGGCGCTTCCCTGATGTCGCCCGACCTGGCTGTTCATTCGGCCATCGCGACCAGCATGGGCATGATCCTTTTTACATCCATCTCCAGCATGCGGGCCCATCATCGGCAGGGCGCGGTCCTGTGGCCGGTGGTCTTTACACTGGCCCCGGGTATCCTGCTGGGTGGTCTGCTCTCTGGCGGTGCGGTATTTGCCTATTTGCACGGTGCGGCATTGTCGCTGTTTTTTGCGCTGTTTGTTGGCTACTCGGGCTTGAACATGTTGCGCAATAAAAAGCCCAAACCGTCCCGGCAACTGCCCGGCATGGTAGGACGCACGGCAGCCGGTACAGGCATCGGGTTTATTTCAGGCCTTGTTGGTGCTGGCGGCGGGTTTTTGTCGGTCCCTTTCATGGTCTGGTGCAATGTACCTTGCGCAACGCGGTGGCAACCTCTGCCGCATTGGGCTTTCCCATCGCGCTATCCAATAGCGTGGGCTACATATTGTCGGGCATTCGCGAAGTAGGCGTGCGTGATGGCATGCTGGGTTATGTTTACTGGCCGGCTCTCATCTTGCTGGTGATCATGAGTGTGTTATTGGCGCCGGTAGGTGCACGCATGGCGCACACCTTGCCCGTCGACAAACTGCGCAAGGTCTTTGCCGGTCTGTTGTTTGCGCTGGCTGCCTATATGCTGTTCAAGGCGCTGCAGCAGTATGGTGTGTTCAGCGGGTAACGGGCGCTGCGCTTGCCGCTGTGTCCTAAGGGCGTGGTGCGCGAAACACTTGCGGGTCGTCGTAGAAAGCCGGGTTTTCGCTGGCGGCATCCCAGCCCGGGATGCCCATCACCGGCAGGGGGCGGTGGGGCTTGACCCTTAGTTGTTCCTCGGTCAGAAGCGTTTCCAAATGTTGCGCCATCACCGCGTCGATATCATTGGCTGGGGTCTCTGACGGGATGCGTATCACATTTGCCGTGATCGCCTTGTATGGATTCACGCATTTTTCCAGCAGGGCATGGCCGATAATGGCGATGTGCGTCTGCTGCCACAAGGCGCGTTCCTTGATAAAAACGCGGCGCCAATCGCGTTGCTCAATTGCCTCCCATAAGGCCGATGGCGCTTGCAGAAACAGGCCGCCCTCATCGAGCAGGGTGATCGTATCGCGTACCACGCCGCGTCGCTGGCCCACACCCTGGCGCGCAATCTGCTGGCACTGGATCTTGTTAAACAGCGTCTTTACTTTTGGAAACCGAAACCAGCACAGGCCGTTGAAAAAGTCATGCAAATTGTCCCGTGTCGGGCACACGCCGTTCTGACCGATGAACTGTTCGTAGGCCATATCGGCAGGTAGCGCAGACTGGTTGGTAAAGCGGACGGGACACGCCGCTGGCGCCAGCGCATTGAGCAATGGCGCTACTGGCATGGGTGAAGTCACGGCTGCCGTTGCCAGCGCAGCCGCGTCCCAATGTGCATGGCCTGGCAGCCAGGCACGCAAAGGTGACCACCAGGGACGTGTGGCGTCCAACCCTGACAGAACCTCAACAATCATGCAATGCGACCTTGCCATCTGTTGTCGTCATGGCGAACTCACTTGACCGTGATGGCCGGTTCGGTATCGCGCCAGGGCATTAATGGCACGACGGAGATGCTGTTGTAGGGTGAGCCATCAATCAATTTTTCGCTCACAACCAGATAGATCAGGGACTGGTTTTCAGTGTCGATCAGGCGCGAGACATTGAGCCCCTTGAACAGAAAGCTCATGCGCTGGGTAAATACATCTTCCTGTACCTTGCGCACAGGTTGCGCAGCCTTGAGCGGACCTGTCTGGCGGCACGACAACGAAAAACGCGACGGGTTTTCTGCGAAACCCAGTGCACCGGACACACCGCCAGTCTTGGCGTAGGACAGATGGCAGGTTACGCCTTCGATCTGCGGATCGTTGAACGACTGGACGCAGACCTTGTCATTGTTGACGATACGCCAGGTGGTGCTGACGCAGCCGATATCATCTGCGACAGCAGTGGCGGGCGCGGCGGTGCCCAATAGTGCGGCGCAGGCAGCAAGCGCGGAAAAGACTCGTTTCATGATGCTCATGATTCCTAAGGGAATAAGTTGAATGTCGGCAAAGAGTTTACACCCAATCGGGCACGACAGGACAGGGACGCGATTAGCCTTGGGCGGTAGGTAAAAATCGCGAGCGCACCGGCCGCCAAATGCGACTACAATAGTTCGGCAGCGTGCTGCGTCCGGAACGACGTTGGCTGTGAAGTTGCATTCATCCTCTTGCCTGTATTGAGCCCGCTTGGGCAACCGCTTACCTCTCTATCCTATGGAAAAATTACGTATTGATAAATGGCTCTGGGCAGCACGCTTTTACAAGACGCGCTCGCTGGCGGCCACTGAAATCGGCAAAGGCCGCGTACTGGTTAACGATCAGCCGGCCAAACCAGCGCGCGAAGTGAGCCCGGGCGACTTGGTGGCAGTCCGACGTGATCAGACCACGATGACCGTTCAGGTGCTGGCGTTATCAGCCATTCGGGGGCCGGCGCCCGTTGCGCGCACACTTTATGAAGAGACCGAAGCGAGCCGGCTGGCGCGCGAGGCGGCGCAGGAACAGCGGCGGCTGGCCGGCGAACCCGCCCTCAGTCTTGAGCATGGTCGCCCGACCAAGCGTGATCGCCGTCAACTGGAACAGGTGAAAAAGGGCGGAGACTGGTAAGCCCGGCAAATCTGCTGGGCAATCAAAGCAGATTGTAAGAAGGGGTTAAACAGCGGCACCAACACCTATCAATTTGTTGCGGATGATTTTACAATCGTGTTCAATCCACTGGCACCCAGCCTTTACAACGGGCGTTTTCCCCAGATTGTTCAGGATATACATCTAAAAAAATCGAGGAGTACAGACATGTTGTTCGACAAGAAAACAAGCCGGCTTGCGCTTTCGGCAATCTGCATCAGTGTCGCATTGGCGCTGGGCGCCGGGCAGGCTATGGCGCAGCAGGCGCCCGCTGCCGCAAGCACTGTCAACCTGCCGGCGCCGCCTACCATCAAGTATGACTACGACATGGATATCTTCCATCCGGTCAGCGCCAAAAACGGTATGGTGGCATCCGAACAGCGTCTGGCTACTGAGATCGGACTGGAAATCCTTAAAAAAGGCGGCAATGCGGTCGATGCCGCGGTGGCCGTGGGCTTTGCCCTGGCCGTGGCATTGCCCAATGCGGGTAATATTGGCGGTGGCGGGTTTATGATGGTGCACGATGCCAAATCGGGAAAGACCATTGCGCTTGATTTTCGTGAAATGGCCCCGTCAAAGGCTGGTCGCGACATGTATCTGGATGACAAGGGCCAGGTCATCAATAATAAATCGCTGTATACCCACTTTGCCGTTGGCGTACCGGGTACGGTCAAAGGGATGGAGCATGCCCTGAAAAAATGGGGCACCATGCCGCTGGCAGAGGTGATGCAGCCAGCCATTGCCCTTGCAGAAAAGGGCTATGCCGTCAGCCCGACGCTGGCCGAAGCGCTGGCCGTGGAAAAAGACAATCTGGGCAAGTGGGAAAACACCAAGGCCATTTTCTTCAAGGATGACGAACCGCTCAAGGCAGGCGAGCAACTGGTCATGAAAGATCTGGCCAATTCCATGAAAATGATCGCAGAGCAGGGCAGTGATGCGTTCTACAAGGGTGCCATTGCCGAGCAGATCGTGCAGGAAATGAGCAAGCATCAGGGTCTGATCAGCAAAGAGGATCTGGCTAATTATAAAGTGGTGGAACGCGAGCCGGTCACCGGCGAATATCGTGGCTACAAGGTTGTATCCATGCCGCCGCCAAGTTCGGGTGGTATCCACATCATTCAGATGTTGAATGTGCTGGAGCACTTCCCGCTGAACGAATCGGGCCCCAACAGCGCCAAAACCATTCGACTGATGGCAGAAACCATGAAGCGCGCGTATGCCGACCGGTCCGAATACCTGGGGGATACCGATTTTGTGAAAGTGCCGCAAAAAGGCCTGATTGCCAAATCCTATGCCGACGAACTGGCCAAACTGGTGGGCGAGGATAAAGTGACGCCTGCCAGGGATATCAAGCCGGGCGCGCCGCAGAAATATGAAAGCGACCAGACTACTCATTACTCAGTTGTAGACAAGGACGGCAACGCGGTTGCCGTCACTTATACGCTGAATCTGAATTTCGGTAGCGGGATTGTGGCTGGCAATACCGGCATTTTGCTGAACAACGAGATGGATGATTTTTCATCCAAGCCGGGCGTGCCCAATGCTTTTGGCCTGATCGGTGGAGAAGCCAATGCCATTGAGCCTGGCAAGCGGCCGCTGTCGTCCATGACGCCAACCATGGTCCTTAAGGACAACAAGCCGTGGCTGGTGACCGGTAGCCCCGGCGGTGCCCGCATTATCACAACGGTGTTGCAGACGCTCACCAACAGCATTGATTTTGGCATGAACCCGGCCGTTGCTGCTGCGCTGCCGCGCTTTCACCACCAATGGCTGCCCGACGAACTGCGGCTGGAACCCGGATTCAGTCCGGATACCATCGAGCTGCTGAAAAAACAGGGCTACAAGGTCGTCGTCAAGCCCACAATGGGCCGCACGCAAACCATACAGATTCGTGACAATATGATGTATGGCTATTCTGATCCGCGTAATCCGGATGGCGTTACCCTGGGGTATTGAATCAGGGCGTGAAAGCAGTTTGAACGGCCTGGGCTCTTGCAGGCCGTTTTCTACAGAGAATGGCGGCTGCATTTGCAGTCGCCGTTTTTTTTGAATGCCTGAGGCGACACCTGAGCGGTTTGCTTTTGCATTGACCCCAGATCCGTGGGGAAGGCGCCAGGCTATGCGTGCGCATCCAAAACCCCAATGCGAAGTATGGCAAGGACAAATTCTGTGTGCCGCTTTGGTATGATGAGACGGCAAACCTGATGTCGGACATCGTGAAGCACAGCATGGGCTGACCCGTGCCATGGCTGCATTCGGCCCGGCCGGTCGAGTAGTCACGCGAAAAGGAACGTCATGAGCAAATCACTTGTCCAATTATTGAATACAACATATCCGCTGATTCAGGCACCGATGGCGGGTGTTTCCACGCCGGCACTGGCCGCCGCCGTATCTGAAGCCGGTGCGCTGGGCTCATTGGGGCTGGCCTCCGCCTCGCTGGATCAGGCGCGCAGCATGATCACCGAGGTGCAGCGTCTGACGCGTAATCCGGTCAATATCAATTTTTTCTGTCATCGGCCGACCGCGCCGGATCCGGCGGCCAGCGAGGCATGGTTGGAGCACCTGCGTCCCATGTTCGAAGAATTCGGCGCTACGCCGCCATCAGAACTGAAAGACATTTACCGGCCGTTTCCCGATTACCCGGATATGCTAGAACTGGTGCTGGAAACCCGTCCGGCCGTGGTCAGCTTCCATTTCGGCCTGCCGTCGCAGGAGTACATTGACGCGTTGAAAAACGCCGGCATCGTGCTGATGGCCAGCGCCACTACGCCCGCAGAGGCCAGGCAGATCGAGGCCGCCGGCATTGATGTACTGGTTGCTCAGGGCTATGAAGCCGGCGGGCATCGGGCGTGTTCGACCCGGAAAACGGCGATGCCCAATATGGCACATTTGCCCTGGTGCATATGCTGGCAACCCAATCCGCATTGCCGGTGGTGGCCGCCGGCGGTATCATGGACGGTGCAGCCATCAAGGCCGCGCTGGCGCTGGGCGCAGCCGGCGTGCAATGTGGTACGGCGTTTGTGCTGTGTCCGGAGTCGGCCGCCAATGCTGCTTACCGCAAGGCCTTGCAAAGCGAACGCGCTTATGACACCCGGGTGACAACCACACTGTCGGGGCGCGCGGCGCGTGGTTTGCGCAACCGCCTGTATATCGACGAACCGGCCAGCGCCCGTCCGCCCACCCCTGGCTATTCCATGACCTATGATGCGGCCAAGGCATTGAATGCCGCAGCCAGCGCCAAAGGCAGTGATGACTTTGCCGCACAATGGGCTGGCCAGGCCGCAGCGCTGGCCCGGCCGATGCCGGCTACGCAAATGGTGCAGACATTGGTCAGGGAGGCCGGCTGGTAAACCGGCAGGATCATGTGAAATCAGCCAGTGTGCCCGGCAATGCGTCGGGCGCCTGGCTAACGCGCGAGCGCTATCGTCATCGTGATTATCATTACAAGTGGCATCATCACATGTGTCATCGTGATGGCCTTATGCGCGCGTTTGATGCCTGCGTAGAATAACGCCTCGCATCAGGAAAATCACCAGGCCGATAAGCGTCATCAGCAGGCCTGCCCATACCGGCGAGACCAGTCCCAGGCCGGCGGTAATGGTGATGCCGCCCAGCCAGGCCCCCAGGGCGTTGGCGGCATTGAAAGCGGCATGCGTCAGGGCACCCATCAGCGTGGGCGCCTGCGGGGCGCTCAGCATGATCTGGACCTGCATGGAAGGCACCACCAGCATAGAGCTGAACGCGATGCCGAACATACAGATCAACAGCATCCAGGAAGTACTTGCTGTCAGGCCAAGTATGACCAATGTAATCAGCACACAGCAAAAACCAATGATGATTCCCTTTTGTTGATATTTATCGGCCAGATAGCCGCCCAGCAGGTTGCCGCTGGTCATGCCGGCGCCAAAGGTCATCAGGCCACTGGGATCATCGCGGCCGGCAAATGGGCTACATCCGTCACCATGGGGCCAATATAGGTATAGACGGCAAAAATGCTGCTGGTGCCGATGGCGATAATTAGGAGCAGAAACCAGGCTTTGGGCGTTTTCAGGCCACGCAGTTCCTGGCTGACCGGATTGCCCTTGAGCGCATCCGATTTAGGTAGCCAGCGCCACAGACAACCGAAGGCCGCCAGCCCGAACAGCGCGACCAGCAGATAGGTATTGCGCCAGCCCAGTACCTGTCCGGCAAAGGTGGCAGCAGGCGCGCCAATGATATTGGCCACCGTCAGGCCCAGCAGGATCAGCGAGACAGCCCTGCCGGTCTTGCTTTTGCCAACCAGATGGGCGCCGGCCACAACGCCCGCGCCAAAATAGCAGCCATGCGGCAGCCCGGTCAAAAACCGCGCCACGATGAGCCATTCGATAGAGGGTGCCAGCGCTGACAGCACATTGCCTACAATGAACATGAAAAACAGCAGAAGCAGAAACGGTCGCCGATGCAGTCGTGCGCCTGCCATGGTCAGCAATGGTGCGCCAGCCACAACGCCAATGGCGTAGGCGGAAATGGCATGACCTGCAGCCGGTATGCTGACCTGCAGATCGCGTACGATCAGGGGCAATATACCCATACTGGCAAATTCAGTGGTGCCGATACAAAAGCTGCCCAGGGACAGCGCGAGCAGGGCCAGGGCCACGTGTTGTGGCGTCGTGCCGGAGGTTGAAGGTTGCATGATGCAGGTAGGTGATAGGGAGTGTGCGGGTGGCTGCCAAGCCGTTTAGTCGGTCCGCCAGGACGGATCGTCACTGCCCCAAAGACCGCCAACCTGGGAAAAACTGGCATGGCTGTCTATGGCAAAGGCAGGACGTGATTGTATAACGATTCCCGATGGGCTGGGCTGGCGCAACTGCCACGGTGACACATCAGCAAGCGCCATGCCTTTATCAGAGGCAATGCCGCGGGCAAGCAGCCAGTGAGCGGTGGCCAGCAAATGTGCCTGCACGCGCCAGGTGCCGCCTTGTTCGCTGCGCCATTTGAGTGCGCGCATAATGCCGGCCGCCAGCAGATAGCCGGTGGCATGATCCAGCGCCTGCGCCGGCAGGGCCCCGGGCGTGGCGCCGTCCGCAGATTCCAGCATGCCAATGCCGGTCGCTGCCTGCACGATACTGTCAAAGCCGCGCCGCTCGCCCCACGGGCCTGCGAACGTCCAGGCCGACAGTGTTGCGTGAATCAGATGAGGGTAGGTTCGGGCCAGCGTCGCACTGTCCAGCCCGAAAGCCGCCAGTGCCTGCGGGCGATAGCCCGTGACCAGTACGTCGGCCGTGCTCAATAATTCATGCAGCCTGTGCAAAGCTTCGGGTTCACGCAGGTCGAGCAGAGCAGAGCGTTTGTCTGCTCCGGTGTCCACATGTTGCACCGGCAATTCCGGCATGGCCGGATTATCAATCCGCAACACATCGCAGCCCAGATAGGCCAGCGTGCGCGTGGCAACCGGTCCGGCAATCACGCGGGTCAGATCCAGCACCCGTGGCCGCCCCTGCTGCGAGCCGGGCGGTATTGGCGTTTGCGGCGCGATATTGTCTATGGACAGCAGCGGCACGCCAGCGGCTTGCTGCGCTTGTTCCGACTGCTGCCATTGCGCGGTGTCGCGCACCTTGACGGCAATGCCTCTGGCGGCGGTCACTGTTTCTTCGACATCAATGGCGCGCCACTGCTTGAGCGTATCGGCCAACTGTTCACGCGGGCACGCATCGGGCAGGCCAAGCGCATCCAGCAGACGCTGGCGGTGATGGGGATAGTTGCCATGCAACCTGACCCAGCCATCTTTGGTTTGAAAAAAGCCTGAGTGAGACTTGAAGACCGCAGCGTGCTCGCCGTCGATTGTTTGCAATTGATCATTGCGAAAGGCAACCGACACTTGCGCCGGCTCTACCGTCACGGTCTGCGCCTGGCGCAGATCGGCGGCGGACAATGCGGCCGCAGCCACGGCGCCGCAAGCCAGTTCATTGACCTGCAGATTGGACGGTAAAAAATTACCCGTACCCAGTTGCAGATGCTCCCGCACATACTGTGGGGACAGTTGCAAAACGGGCAGCAGTGCACCAAGAAGGCTGTTGGACAGCGGCGCTTGTGGGTGGCGGGTGGCGTCGGTCATGAGGCGTTTTCCTGCGCATCAGTGTGAAATACCGTAAATTCGTCTACCTCGATCCGGCTGGTGGAAAATTGATTGGCCGGGTGTTCGGTATCCTCATAGCCAAGGGAAATACCGCAAGCGATAATCTGGTCGTCAGCGATATGCAGATGGCGCCGAATGATTTCCGGATAGTTGCTCAGTGCCGCTTGGGGACAGGTATGCAGTCCCAGCGATCTGGCGGCGATCATGATGGTCTGGATAAACATGCCAGTGTCCATCCAGCTGCCGGTCTCCATGTCGTTGTCCAGCGTAATGAACAGGACAACCGGTGCATCGAAAAACGCAAAATTGCGGCCATGCTGGCGTTTCATGCCGGCCTTGTCCTCACGGGTGATGCCCAGTGTGTTGTACAGCGACCAGCCGGTTTCGCGACGTCTTGCCAGATAAGGTTCGCGCCATTTTACCGGGTAGTACTGGTATTCGCGCTGTTCCGGCTGGCCATTGTCGTGCGCCTGCATCAACGCCTGCGCAAGGGCATCGCGTGCGGCACCGGACACCACATGGACTTTCCAGGGCTGAATATTGCTGCCGCTGGGTGCGCGCGCGGCGGCATGCAAAATGGTGTGGATGTCTTCGCTGGAAACCGGGTCGGGCAAAAAGCCGCGTACGCTTTTGCGGGTCAGGATTGCCTGCAGGGTTTCATTTTCGAAGTGGAGGTCTCGGCTATTCATGGGAACTCGTCTGGTCGTCGGGCATGGATGTCAATTGAAATACTCAGCCGTCAACACAAAAGACGGCAACTTCACTTTACCATTTTTTCAGTACATGCAATATGAGCCGGCGGGGTTCTCGCTTGCGGCAACGGCCATGCGCTAACCCGGCTTTTGCTGGGGCCTGCATTTGAAAATGACCATAAATTCTAATGTGAATCGTGTCTATTCTTATCGCAAAAAAAACGTTCCCTATTCAAAGTGCGCTGCGTAGACTTTGTCTGACGGTGATCGCCATGGCGCAAACTTATCACAGTTGAAATATCACCGGACAGCCGCAATCAATCACCATAAGGAAACCGTCCTATGAGTACGACAGCATTGAAGGTAAGGGAGCTTCCCGTCAATCAACAGATCCAGGTTCTGCCGCAGTCTGGATATACCGGCGCGCTGATCACCGGCGTTAACCTGACCAAGCCGCTCTCGCGCGAGCAGATTGCCGCCATACGCGGTGCGCTGAACAAATGGGGCGTGGTGTATTTCCGGGATCAGCACCTGAATCACGCCCAGCATATCGCTTTCGGTCGGCAGTTTGGCGACGTAACGCCGGGACATCCTTATGAGGGTGATCTGGCGCCCAGCGGTTTCCCGGAAATTCACACTGTCTCGCCGCAGGCCTACCAAAAACGCTATGGCGATCAGTATCGTCGGCAAGAGGGCGGTAACGGTCCCGGCTGGCACGCAGATGTGACGCCGCTGATCAACCCGCCGGCCTACTCAATTCTGCGCGCCGAAGTCGTGCCCGAATTCAGCGGCGACACCCACTTTACCAATGTGGCCGCAGCCTATCGCGGTCTGTCCAGGCCAGTGCGCGATCTGATCGACACGCTGCGCGCCGAACATCGTTTCGGCTCCAATCAGAACGCCGAACGCAGCAACGAGAAAATCGGCGAGTGGGTCCGCAACAAGCCGCTGGCATCGGTGCATCCGGTGGTGCGGATACACCCGGACACAGGCGAGAAAGTAATTTACGTCAATCCGTCGTTCACGCGCCTCATTGTGGGTGTCTCGGCAAGAGAAAGCCGCCATATCCTGGATCTGCTGTTTGAACAGATTGCCAATCCTGTCTACACCGACAGATTCCGCTGGGAGCCTGGGTCCATTGCTTTCTGGGACAACCGCGCAGTGCTGCATCTGGCACCGCGTGACTTCGAACATCTGGATGTGGCGCGCATATTGCACCGTATAACCCTGGTGGGTGATGTGCCGGTAGGGCCAGCGGGTGAGCGCTCAACCTCCATTGAGGGTGAGCCGTTTCTGGCGGCATGAGCCGGATGTCGGTCAGTAAGCAGGCCGACGCCGGTTATTAATCTTAAAGCGGACAAAAACACAATGGTTTCCCCATCTTCCGGCATTGTTTCATCGGTGGCTGATTACCCGGTCGAACTGCTGGCCCGGCAATCGCCCGCGAACGTATACGACAGCCGCGCCATTGAACCAGCCGGGCTGGTTGATCCGACAGTCATTGCCCAGACCCGCCAGCCGCCAGGCAGAATTCCTCGCTCGGTGCAACGCTTGCTCGGGCCGCTGTTGCTATTGGGATTATGGCAGTTACTCAGTTCGGCACAGATTTTTGATGCGCGCACGACGCCAGCGCCATACAGCGTTCTTAGCACTGCCTATGCGCTGCTGGCCTCAGGCGAATTACAAACGCATTTATGGTCGTCGCTGCAGCGCGTGCTGGCCGGCCTGGCGCTGGGCCTGACAGTCGGTCTGACAGGCGCCATCGCAAGCGGATTGTCGCGAGCCGGGGAAAACATCGTGGATGCCAATATGGAAATTCTGCGGGCGGTACCCAATTTCGCTTTGTTGCCCGTTCTGATTGCCTGGTTCGGGATTGGCGAGGATTCAAAGATCATTCTTATCTCTCTGGGCGTGCTGGTGGCCATCTATATCAACACCTACAGCGCAATTCGCAATGTCGATGCATCGCTGATAGAGGCGGCCACCACATTAGGCGTGCGACGCCGCGAGATGATTGCGACTGTAATTTTGCCGGGTGCGCTGCCCGGTTTTCTGGTGGGCCTGCGCATTGCGCTGACCAGTGCCTGGCTGGCGCTAATCTTTGCCGAAACCATCAATGCCCCGTTGGGGCTGGGCCGGATGATGTCCGATGCACGCGAGTATTTCAGGGTCGATATTATTTTTGTCCTGCTGGCGGTATATGCGATGCTGGGCCTGCTCTCGCTCAGCCTGGTTCGGTATTTGGAATCACGGTTGCTGCAATGGCGGAGGGTCTTCGATGGCCAGTAATCCTGCTGCTGTCCAGGTTCAATCACTGGGCAAGCTATTCGGTACCCGCAAGGTGCTTGACGGGTTGTCGCTGACGGTGGGGCAGGGCGAGTTTGTGGCGCTGCTGGGACGCAGTGGTTCAGGCAAAAGCACCTTTTTGCGTGTGCTGGGCGCGCTAGATGCAGAGATTAGCGGCCAGGTGCGGGTGCCGGCCAGACGCGCCATTGTGTTTCAGGAACCCAGGCTGTTGCCGTGGCAACGTGTCTTGCGAAATATCACTGTCGGATTGCCCCAGGACAGATCCACACGCCAGCGTGCCGTGGAGGCGCTGGATGAGGTGGGGCTGGCGCGCCATGCGCAGGCCTGGCCACGCACATTGTCCGGTGGCGAGGCTCAGCGCGCCGCACTGGCCCGGGCATTGGTGCGCGAACCGCAATTGCTCTTGCTGGATGAACCCTTCGGTGCGCTTGATGCATTGACACGGTTGCGTATGCATGTGTTATTGCGCAATTTGTATGAGCGACACAGGCCGGCCGTGCTGCTGGTCACGCATGATGTGGACGAAGCCATGCTGCTGGCCGATCGTGTGCTGGTACTGACAGATGGTCATATTGCCTTTGACGAACCCGTTGCCATTGACGATCCGGTGCGACGCAATAGCCCGCGCTTTGCTCAGCTACGCGCTGCGCTGTTGCAGGAACTGGGTGTTGCGCAAGCCTGAGCAGAATAATTTTTTCGTGATCAATTCACAAGGAGAGGTCGCCATGCAGTTGCTCTTTTGCCGTCAGATGAACCGGTTTCGTTCCAGAATATGCGCCCAGGTGCGCCTGCGCACCGGCATCCGAACGTTGTTGCTCATGTGCTTGTCCGGGATGGCGGTGGCGGCAACAGAGGATCAGGCCAGTCTTTCCCAAAAGCTGCAGGATGCCGTTCCCGCAGGCGTACGTCTGGTTGTCGCAGAACAAAGCGACCAGTTTTCCATTCCATGGAAAATATCGGGTCTGGGTGCGGATGCGCCATACAACATTACATTTGCCAATTTTAACGGCGGGCCCGCTGTGCTGGAAGCATTGGTGGCCGGTGCGGTTGATGTCGGCTTTATTGGCGAAGCGCCGTTGCCGCTTGCACTGGCCGCTGGCGTGAAAGATCTGAAAGTGATTGCCGTCATTGCCAATCCGGGCAGCCCTGGCAATATTTTTCTGGTGGCGCAACCGGGCAGCGGCATTCATAAAGCGACTGATCTGGCCGGCAAAACCATCGCCTATCCGCCTGGCACGGGTCGACATATGATCCTGAGCGGTATCCTGCATTCGGCCGGCCTGGATATTCGCAAGGATATCCGCAACGTGGCACTGGCCGGATCTGAGGTCGCGCCAACATTTGCTTCGCGCTCGGTGGATGCCGCCATTGTCCTGGGCCAGCAACTGTTCAGATTGGGCAGTCCGCCGATTATTGAAGACGGCACGGGTCATAACTGGGGTCTGAATGTGCTGGTGACACGCCAATCGGTATTGGACGACCCGGACAAAGTGCGGGCGCTGGCTGATCTGACGCGACGTGCGGTGCAAGTGCTGAACTGGCAGCAACGTCACGCCGAACAGTGGATTCGCGCAAGCTATGTGAAGCAGCAAGGGCTGACGTATGAACAGGGAAAATATCTGTACGACAAATCGGGGCTGGGCACCTACTACCCAATAGAAAATCTGCTCAGGCAGGTTTATCAGCAGATTGCTGATGGTCTGTACGAAACCGGTGCATTGCAGAAAAAGGTCACGGTCGACCCGTTTCTGGATACGCGATTCAACGAGATTGTCGCTGCACAGAATCGGCAGGACGGTATTGTACCGAAGCAGCTAATAAATGACCGGCATGCCGTCATTGCGTCGCAAAGCGTGGCGGCGCCAGCTGGCTTGCCCAAAGCGCCTGCACCGACTACCGAAGCCAAAACGGATTCGGCACCCATCGTGCTCGCACGACCGATCCTTACGACACCTTGATTTTGCAGCTCGTTCAATAACTATAGATTGCAGCAGCGCAATCATCTAAAAGGATTTGATATGTCATATGTACTTGAAGCAACAGATACACAGGCAGTGGCCGCCATCCCTTCACCAGGGCCGCAGTTTTCCATTACACCGCTGACCGCGCATATTGGCGCACAAATAGATGGCCTGGACTTGCGCTTTACGCTTACGCCAACGCAGATAGCAGGCATTCGCGCGGCACTGCTCAAGTGGAAAGTTATTTTCTTTCGCAATCAGTACCTGAGCCATGAACAGCATGTTGCATTCAGCCGGCAATTTGGCCAGCTGACTGTTGGCCATCCGGTCTTCGGTTATGTGCCAGGCCATCCCGAAGTCTATTCGGTCGGACGCGATCGCAAGGCCAACCGCTTTGATGGTCAGCGCCTGGTGCGCCCCTGGACCGGGTGGCATACGGATGTGACTGCTGCAGTGAACCCGCCTTTTGCTTCCATCTTGCGTGGCGTGACCATTCCTGCGTATTCAGGTGATACGCAATGGACCAATCTGGTGGCCGCCTATCGCGGATTGTCGCCCACCCTGCGCTCATTCGTGGATACGTTGCGCGGTGAGCACCGCTTTGCGCCGCCCGACGGTGCGCAGGGCAAGACGGCATTTGAGCAGGATGTAAGAAAACGGCCCCTGGTCAGCCACCATCCGCTGGTCCGGGTGCACCCCGAGACTGGTG
This sequence comes from Advenella kashmirensis WT001, assembly GCF_000219915.2. Lineage (NCBI taxonomy): Bacteria > Pseudomonadati > Pseudomonadota > Betaproteobacteria > Burkholderiales > Alcaligenaceae > Advenella > Advenella kashmirensis. The sequence continues at coordinate 454,312 of NC_017964.1, forward strand.
AGCGGGCGCTCTATGTCAGCCCATCGTTTCTCAAGCACATTGTGGGGCTTGCACCGCGCGAAAGCGAGCAGTTATTGCAGTTGTTGTTTGAACATGTGATTCGACCGGAGTACACCGTACGCTTCAAATGGGAACCGGGATCGATTGCATTCTGGGATAACCGTTCCACAGCCCATCTGCCACCGGTGGATATATTTGAAACGGCGTTTGATCGCCAGCTTTACCGTACCACGCTGGTGGGCGATGTTCCTGTCGGACCGGATGGTACTGCATCGGCGGCCATTGAAGGTGAGCCCGTCCTGGCACACCAGGCCGATTGAAATTGCGTAAAATCAATGTGTGACGTTAATTTGCAATGATCCATTTGCGACGATCAGTTTTGCAACGGTTTTACCACCGGTCCGGCCCGTCGTCTCCTCCAGGCGGATCGGTGGCTTTTCATTACATGGCGATTGGCGCGTCTGCGCGGCAATACGTCTATACGTCTATACGTCTGGCGCCGTTCTGGCGACAGGCAGCCACTGCATGCGCTGCCTGCGGTTTGAACGGCCAGCGGCAATTGCGCTTAGAATTGCGCCGGCAGATCAAACACCAATACTTCGGCGTTGCTGCCATTTTCCAGAACCACGGATTTTTCATCCGTAATTTTCAATGCATCGCCTGCCTGTAGCGCCCGGCCATTGACCATCACGCTGCCTTTGGCTACATGCACATACCCGGCGCGCCCGTCTGCCAGTTCATGACTCAGTGCAGGATCGTTATCCAGGATGCTGGCATATATCCTTGCATTCTGGTGGATCAGCACCGAACCCTGTTCCCCGTCGGGTGAGGCGATCAGGCGCAGGCGGCCCTTTTTCTCGGCTGGCGCGAAGGCTTTCTCTTCATAGCCAGGTGCGATACCGGGCCTGTCCGGTTCAATCCATATTTGCAGGAAATGCACCGGTTGCTCGGCCGAATCGTTATATTCACTATGCATGATGCCGGTTCCGGCGCTCATGCGCTGTACGTCGCCATAGCCGATGGCCGAACCGTTGCCCATACTGTCGGAGTGGGCGAGCTTGCCTTCCAATACATATGAGATAATTTCCATGTCGCGATGACCATGCTTGCCAAAGCCGCGCCCGGGTTGCACCCGGTCCTCGTTGATCACAAGCAGCGGGCCAAACCCGGTATGGGCAGGGTCATGATAGCCGCCGAACGAGAATGAGTGGCGAGAACTTAGCCATCCGTGCTCGGCAACACCGCGATCTTCACTTTTTCTGATTTCCAGCATTTTAATTATTCCTTGATAATGGGTTAGGATGCTTTGAAGGACATACCCCAATCGCATTTGCGATAGATCTGCACTGAATGCAGCGCGCCCTCTGTTGCACCACTGATACTGTTATTGTATGGGGTATATTAGCGATTCTGAAGACCGAAATTCGGAACTCTTTTTCCTTAATCTGGAACAATCGCAACCGTCATGACACTCAACGCAAACGACCTGATTCTTTTTGCCCAGGTCATGGATTCCGGCAGTTTTTCTGCCGCAGCAGACCGCCTCGGCCTGCCTAAATCTACCCTGTCGCGCCGCATCAGCGGACTGGAGACAGAGCTGGGCGAGCGCCTGATTACTCGCAGTACGCGCAAGCTGATGATCACTGAGTTTGGCAGCGAGGTGCTTGAACATGCGCGTCGACTTGTCGATGAAACAGAAACGACAATGGCCTTCGCTCTGAACCGGCAGGCAACCCCTCAGGGAACATTGCGGGTGTCATTTCCTCCCGATTTTTTTGAACATGCACTTGCAGAGTTTTTGCCTCTGTTTTCAGAGCAGCATCCGAATGTGCGGCTGGAACTGGATCTGTCCGCAAGACGGGTGGATCTGTTGGCTGAACGATTCGATGCGGCGATCCGTGTGGCTACGTCCCTGCCCGATGACAACAGCCTGGTCGCCCGCCGTCTTGCGACACTGGTGACGACCCTGTATGCCAGCCCTTCCTACATGAGCAAGCATGGCCCGCCCAAGGAGCCCGACGATCTGAAAACACATCGTGGACTGATGCTGATGAATAGCATGGGCGACATTCGGCGCTGGCGCTTGAGCCGCGGCACCGATTTCTGGGAAGCTCGCCGGCCTGCATGTTCAGCTCGAACTCCCTGGGGCTGCAGCGGACCATGGCGCTTCACGGCATGGGTATTGGCGGTTTGCCCGAACCCATGGCCAGGCCGTTTGTTGAAAACGGCTCGCTGGTGCCTGCTTTACCAGGTTGGAATTTACCCGAAGCGATTGTCTGGTGCGTTACGCCCGGACGCCGTCTGCTGTCGCCAGCCACACGAGCATTTATTGAAGTATTCAGCCAGGTCATGAAGGGAAATGCTGCTTATCGAATTGCAGATATCAAAGCGCTACTGGCCAGCCAACCGTAAACGCCCAGGATAAAAATCCACCATAAATAGTGTGATCAACAAAGAAAAAGCCATATCCGTTGCGGGATATGGCCTTTTTTTCACGCTATGCCAACTGTAATAGCTGGCGCGTTTCTGACTTAGTCACCCAGATATTCGTCTGCAGGATGTTCTGCCTGATACGCAGCCAGATCGCGTTGAACATCAGCACGGCTATCGGTGCTGCGAATAAGAATGGCTGGATAGGAAGAATCGTTGGTGTCGCTTTGTTCAACGATCAGATTTTGTTGCACGGGGCTGACCGCATTTTCAGGAAAGCCATATTGGCTGTCAGAAAATCCGGCAGCATGAGCGGCGCCAGTAACAAAAGCGGCACCAAAAAGAAGGGAAGCAAGTACGTTTTTCATGATTGTTAACTCCATAAATGATCGGTTGAAATCTGCGCAAGTGTGTATCGGTTTTGATGCACTGCAGGTTTCAGTGAGTTCATTATGGACTTCTAAAATCGATAGAAAAATACTTATTACAGAATTGTGAATTCCATATATGGAATAATCATGGTATCAATAGTGTGATTGATTTTAACTAATTCCATATTTGGAATAAGCTATCACCAATATACATGAAGTTTGCAAAGCGGTCATTTATTATATTCAGTGGGATGTTGCCGTGCATCACAGCTGGAGCGGGCAGCTTTGTCGAATTGGGTGCCGGCGCAGTTGCATAAAGATATAAGCGCAGGCTACTATCCGTTGCTTTTTTGTTTTGCACTGGTTTCTCGGATTATGCCGGGCCAGCATAGCTATGCCAAATGCAATTGGGTATAACGAATGTGGTGCTTTTGTTGCGCCAGGGCAGGTACAGTCAGGCGCTGATCTTCAACCAGATAACGGCTAGCGGATTCAGGCGGCAAACAAGGGATATCCCGAATTAATGAGTGCTTGACAGCCAAAATATTGAATTCCATACTACGCACATACTTGTATGATGTCATACAATGAAAAACGCAAATCATCATGAAACCCATTCTTCTGCATTCTTTCCCCTTGCTGCAAGTTTTCGCTTTGTCTAAAGGAAAAAAGAAACATGCCTCGGAATGCCTTGGCGTGCCTGGCAACTTTTCGCGGCTTGCAATCACCCGAAGCACACCTATTGCCCCGATTCGCAATAGGGCGCGTATCTTATCGGACGTCATATCCCTTTATCCTCCGCGATGGAGCTGGCTGCACCCATTAAGCTGCATTGCGTGTGCAAGCGCGCAGACGCAGCAATGGTCTCCACACACTAATGATGAATGTGATATCTGCAAGGCCAGGACAGGAGTACATGCATGACGCACGCCCATGTTGAACGCATTGGCAATATGTTGTGCCAGGTGGGGGAAAGCCCGGTATGGCATTCGCAACACCAGGCGCTTTACTGGACCGATATTCCGGCCAGGCAATTGTGGCGCTATGAGCCAGGCAATGGCGCGATTGATCAATGGTCTTTGCCCGAGATGGCCGGTTGCATTGCCATGCGAGACGATGGCTGGCTTGCAGCCATGGAAACAGGGATTTTTTCGCTTTCTGATTTGACTGTCGCCGATCCTGCCCCGGCTGTGCAACTTATGGCAACTGTGATGCACACGCGTTCGGGTATGCGATTTAACGACGGGCGCTGCGATCGCCAGGGTCGCTTTTGGGCCGGGACCATGCTCAAGGACATGGCAGCGGGCGCATCGGTAGGCCGGCTATACCGCTACGCGGCGGGCGAACTTGCCATGCCAGTGGTTGAGCCCATGATTGTGCCAAATGGCATGGCGTTCAGTCCTGATGGCCGCCGCATGTATCTGTCGGACTCCCACCCGTCACGCAAGATGGTGTGGGTGTATGACTATGATCCTGAGACCGGCTTGCCGGGCAATCGCCGCGTTTTCATTGAAGCCTTGCCTGCCGGGCGTCCCGACGGCGCTGCAATAGACCAGGATGGTTGTTACTGGATTTGCGGTAACGAAGCGGGCCGAATCTATCGATATACGCCCGACGGCCGTCTGGACCGCAGTGTGCAACTGCCCGTCCCCCGGGTTGCCATGTGCGCCTTTGGGGGTCGTAATCTTGATACCTTGTTTGTGACCAGCATACGTCCGGCAGATGCGGCGCCCGACGCCTGGATGGCGCGGTCTTTGCCCTGACGCCGGGAACCCGCGGTCTGCAGGAACCGAGCTATTGTGACTAATCGTATGTGATTAAGCGATTGCGATTAAGCGATCGTGATTCGTGATGGAAACCGGCCCGTACAGGGACGGCGCGCAGCACCGCAGCAACCACGCTTTACCGTGTTATCAATCAGTTCATATCCAACAACAATACCAGCCCCAACCCGGAGGAAGACAATGCAATTGACCCCAGCCGTTTCGGTCAGATCGTGACCGCCGCCATGCTCGCATTTGCAGGCATGCACACCGCCCAGGCGCTTGAACTGCGCACAGCCGACATCCATCCCAGTGATTATCCCACCGTGAAAGCGGTGGAATACATGGGCGATCTTATCAAGAAAAAAAGTGATGGCCGTATTACGGTCAAGGTATTTTCAGGCAGTAAACTGGGCAGCGAAGATGACTCGATCGAACAGGTCAAGCTTGGAGCGCTGGCCATGGCCCGGGTGAGCAGCGCTGCCATGCATAACATTTGTGAAACCACAAGGGTGCCGTCGCTGCCATTTCTGTTTCGCTCGGTAGAACACCAGCACAAAGTGCTGGACAGCGATATCGGCAGCCAGATTCTCAAGTCTTGCGAAGATGCCGGGTTCGTAGGCCTGGCATGGTATGACAGCGGTGCGCGCTCCATGTACACCCGTAGCAAGCCGGTCAAAACCGTTGCGGACGTTAAGGGGATGAAAATTCGGGTACAGCAGTCTGACCTGTCGGTCGCCATGGTGGAAGCGCTTGGCGCCAATGCGACCCCCATGCCAATGGCGAAGTCTACACGGCGCTCAAGACAGGGCTGGTGGATGCAGCCGAAAACAATTTCCCCAGCTACGACAGTGGTCATCATTTCGAAGTGGCAAAGTACTTTTCGCTGACAGAGCATACGATGACGCCGGAGATCCTGGTGTACTCCAAGCGGCAGTGGGACAAGCTACCGGCAGCGGACCAGCAAATCATTCGCCAGGCAGCTCAGGAGTCAGTTCCCTATATGCGCAAGCTGTGGGCAGAGCGTGAAGAAAAGTCCCGCGCGGTGGTGGAAAAAGGCGGTGCGCAGATTGTAGAGCCGGACAAGGCATCGTTCCAGGCCGTCATGAAGCCCGTCTATGATCGCTTCATTACAACACCGCAAATGAAGGATCTGGTTGCGCGCATTCAGGCTGTGAAATAGGACCTGTGATGACTGCCCAAATGATTGAATCCAAAACCGTTGGCGATGTTCATGCGGGAAGGCCCGGCTGCGGCTGGGCTTTCCCGCTGGATCTGTATACGCGCGGATGTGCACTGCTGGCGCGTCTGTGCATGATGGCCAGTGTCGTCGGCCTGGTCTGCCTGATTGCGGCCGTGGCATTCCAGGTATTCGGGCGCCATGTCCTGAACGATACGCCTACCTGGGCTGAAAGCCTGTCGCTGCTGCTGGTGCTGTTTGTGACGATGATGGGCGCGGCTGTGGGTGTGCGTGATGCCGGCCATATCGGTTTCGAATCACTGGCCGATCTGTTGCCGCCTGCGCTCAAACGCTGGCAATGCATTCTGGTGCATGCGCTGGTGTTGCTGTTTGGCGCGCTGATGGCATGGTATTGCGGCGAGCTGGCGCAATCGGTGCATGCGGTAAAAATTCCCAATCTTGGTCTTTCCGAAGCATGGAAGTATGTGCCCGCCATGCTCTCCGGTGTACTGATCGTATTGTTTTCGATCGAGCATATCATCGCGATATTGCGCAATCAAAAGGTGGTGCCCGCATGGCTTTGACACTTCTTTCCATGTCGTTCATCGGCTTTCTGGTGATTGGCGTACCGGTTGCCTTTGCGATTGGCCTGGCATCCATTGCCACGATCGCTTTTGAGGACCTTCCTATTGCGGTTGCGTTCCAGCAAATGACATCCGGCATGAACGCATTTTCCTTCCTGGCCATTCCGTTTTTTATCTTTACCGGGGAACTGATGCTGTACGGCGGCATTGCCGACCGCATTGTCAACTTCGCCAAGTCCATGGTCGGGCATGTGCGAGGCGGCCTGGGAATGTCGAATGTGGTTGCATGCACGCTTTTTGGCGGCGTATCGGGCTCGCCCGTGGCAGATGTATCGGCCATGGGCTCGGTCATGATTCCCATGATGAAACGCGAAGGTTACCACGCCGACTATGCGGTCAATGTGACCACGCATGCAGCGCTGGTAGGGGCGCTTATGCCCACCAGCCATAACATCATTATCTACACGCTGGCGGCTGGCGGTAAAGTATCCATTGCGGCACTAATTGCTGCCGGTATCGTACCGGCGGTGATCCTGACGTTGTGCAATCTGCTTGCCGCCTATCTGGTTGCACGCAAACGCGGTTATCCGGCAGGTACGTTTCCTGGATGGCGTATCGTGTTCACGTCCATGGTGGCCGCGGTACCCGGCATGTTTGTGATTGTGCTGATCATTGCGGGGATATTGAGCGGGGTATTTACGGCCACGGAATCGGCAGCCATTGCCGTGCTCTACTCATTGCTGCTCACCGGCCTTGTGTATCGTTCGCTGACCATGCAGCAATTTGTGCGTGCCGCTGCCAAGGCAGTAAAGACGACTGGTGTGGTGCTGCTATTGATCGGCATTTCGGCCACGTTCGGCTACCTGATCGGCTTTTATGGCGTAGCGGAAAAAACCGGCGAACTGATGGCCTCCATTTCCACCAGCCCATGGGCAATCTTCCTGATGGTGAATGTGTCGCTGTTTGTGCTGGGGACCTTTCTGGATATGGCCGCCACCATCCTGATTTGTACGCCGATCTTTCTGCCGATTTGCATGCAATACGGCATGGGACCGGTGCAATTCGGGATTGTAATGCTCCTTAACTGCGCCTGGGTCTGAACACGCCGCCGGTTGGCACCACGCAGTTTGTTGGCTGCGCGATTGGCCAGGTATCGGTGGGCACCGTGATGCGCACCATCTGGCCGTTCTACGGGGCATTGATTCTTGCCCTGGCGCTGGTGACCTATGTGCCTGCCTTTTCACTGTGGCTGCCGGAGTTGCTACTGCAGTAAGGTGGTCTGGTATGGTATGCAGTACGGGCCACGCATAGCTGAAAATATGCGTGGCCCTTTCCTTGGTAATGCCAGTTGTGATGGCGGCGGGTAATTTGTGTCCGACCCGACCCGACCCGACCCGACCCGACCCGACCCGACGCCGCATCCGGCATCGGGCAGGAGGACACCCCTGGTCAGCGCTTATGGCTAGATGATACGCCAAGCGCAAAGGCCGGCGCTGGTGGTCTGGCCTTGAACTGAAAGTCTGCTGGCCTGGTTGCTGCGTCATTTACGGTCCGGTTCGGATCAATCATCAGGGCTGCGATCGCGCCTATCAACAGTAAACCGCCGGAAATAAGAAACGGCAGGGTATAGTTTCCCGTTGTCTGGATCAGGAACCCGAAGACCACGGGTGAAATAGCGCCCGCCAGGCCGAATCCTGAATTCATCATGCCGCCAGCTGTGCCCGCATACTTGCCGGCAATATCCATGGGCAAGCTCCACAAGACCGGATTGGTCAGCTCAAGAAAGAAAAAGCAGGCGGAAATAAGGACGATTGCAATAAGCGGATCACGGATAAATATCATCGGCATAATGCACAGAAACGCCAAAAATAGGCCCAGCGAGAGTACGGATACGCGGGCAAAGCGCAGGCGTTTGGTGCGGATATACAGTTTGTCGGAAATCACTCCGCCAAGGGTATCGCCGATCACACCGGCCAGCAGCGGTAGCGTTGTAAACAGTGCCATCGCTTTCAGATCGAAGCCACGGTCGTCCTTCAGATAAGAAGGCAGCCACGTCAGAAACACCCACAGAGACCAGCCGTAGCAAAAATCCACAAACGTAACCAGCCACATTTTGCTGATCATGTCTTTCCATGGCGTTTTACCCGATGCCTTATTCTTGCGGGCCGGCTCGCCGATTTCCTCCAGTTCTGCAGGGGTAATGGTTTTATGTTGGTGGGGAGTATCGGTAAATAGCAACAGGTAGGCCAGGGTCCATAACAGGCTGACCGCACCCAGTACAATAAACGCTTCGCGCCAGCCGGCGTAATACACAATCGCCAGAACAACGGGCGGGGTGATGGCGCCGCCCAACCGGGAAAAGCTATGTGTAATTCCCTGGGCAAATCCGCGAGAGGATTTGGGCATCCATGATGTCATGGCGCGCGTGGCTGTGGGAAAGGCGCCTCCTTCGCCAACGCCCAGCAATACGCGCATAATCACAAGTGCCATTAAGCCACCAATAAAGCCGGTCAGCAATGTTGCCAGCCCCCAGATTAGCGACAGGATAAGCAGAATTTTTTTCGGCCCAAACCGGTCAGCCAGCCAGCCGCCCAATATCTGCATGACCAGATACGGATAGGCAAAAGCGGAAAAGATGAAGCCCAGTTCCGTTGGCGACAGATTGAACTCTTCGGCAATAAAGGGTGCTGCGACGGCGATGTTGACCCGGTCTACATAGGCAATGAAATACATTGCACACAGCAGGCCCAGTATCATATGTCTGGTTTTTATGTTCCTGATCATGTTGTCTCCTTGATGATTGAATCATGTTTTCTATTCCGACAATTTCTACAGCTCCAGCAATTTCAGGCGTTGCACTTTCCCTGAGGGTCCTCTTGGCAACTCGGTGACAAAACGGAACGCGGCAGGCGATTTGTAGCTGCCCAGTTCCCTGATACAAAACTGATTGATGTCCTGGATAAGGTCATCGTCGTTTCGGGTCGTCATGCGTTTTACGATATAAGCTGCGATGTTCTGGCCATAGTGCTTGTCATCTATGCCAACCACAGCGGCATCCAGGATGTCTGGATGAGCCAGCAATATTTCATCGATCTCGCGCGGTGCGATGTTTTCCCCTCCCTTGATAATCAGCTCCTTGACGCGTCCGGTAATGAAATAAAAGCCATCGCTATCGCGGTAGCCCAGATCGCCCGTGCGCAGCCAGCCGTCTGCAGTAAACGCTTTTTCTGTCTGTTCGGCCGACTTGTAATAGCCGAGCATGACGTTATCGCCCCGGACCAGAATTTCCCCTTTCTCTCCAGGCGGCAAGGGGTTGCCCTGCTTGTCCACAACCCGGGCCTGCACGCCCGAGGGGCGACCGATGCTGCCGATCTTGCGTTGCGCCGGATCATAGGGGTTGCTGAAGATGGGTGCCGCCGTTTCTGTCATTCCCATGGTCTCGATAATGCCGATACCGAATTTTTCTTCGAATGATTTGTGATGAAAGGGCGCCAGTGCTGCCGAGGCAGAGCGGCAGAAGCGGATTCGGCTGCGGTCAATGGCGCAGGGATTCTCGTCGTTGATCAGATAGCTGATGATGGTGGGCACCGCATTGATCCAGGTGCACTGGAATTTCTGGACTCGTTGCCAGAAATGCGTAGCCGAGAACTTACTATCAATAATGACAGCCGCGCCGCACAGCAGCGGCGTCAATATATTTACCACAAGTGCATTAATGTGATACAGCGGCAGCACGCAAAGGCATCGATCCGATTTTTCCAGCAGGTGCTCGCTGGCAATGGCCCTTGCGCTGGCCAGCAGATTGCCATGGGTCAGCACGACGCCCTTGGGAACACCGGTGGTGCCAGAGGTGTACATGAGCAGCGCAGGCAGGCTGGCGCTAATGGACTCGTCCGTGCTCGAAGGCAGTGGTGCGAGCGTCAAGGTGGGGAGTGCTGCTGCGTCCGGCGCGGTGGCCACTACCATTGCCTGCGTGCCACTGGTCTTCAATGCTGCGCTGACCACTGGCTCCAGTTCTGCTGTAGTAAAGACGATTCTGGTATCGGCGTGACCAAGAATATAGGCCAGCTGTTTTTCCTGGCACAGCAGATTGATCGGATTGACGACAAAGCCACTGTACATGGTAGCAACGATGATTTTGGCCGTGTTCACGCCATTGGGCATGAACACCGAGACCGTATCGCCACGGGCGATGCCCAGCGCGGCCATCTGCCTGGCGAAGACTTTGCATTCGTTTGTGATATCGCCATAGGACATTGCCTGTCCGCTGATGGCGTCGACTAGATACGGATCGGACTCCCACGCTGTCGCGTTTTGATCAAGCAGGCTGGTAATGGTTGTTGTTGTGTCAGACATGATGAAATTTCTCCAGGTAGTCGCTTGGCAAGTCTCAGCCTCGGGTTCTCTGGCGGCAATCGTCTGAACCACGCGTGTGATATTCATATAGTGGCGATAATTCATGTTGTCGGAAAAGCTATTACCCCCCCAGGTGCCGCAACCCATGGACAGGGAAAAGGGCAGGCCGTTGTCAAAATTGCCGCCGGTGGCAAAGCAATGCGCCTGATTGATGATGACCCGGGAGACCGGCAGCGTCATGCCCAGGTCTTGAGCGCGCTCGGGCTTTGACGTGTGCAGTCCGATTGAATGGCCTGCTCCCATATAGCCATAAATGCCGCTGGCAATGCGCTTGGCATGATCAAAATCAGAAGCTTTATAAACGGTCAGAACCGGCGCAAGCTTCTCGCCTGAAAATGGATGCTCAGGCCCAAAGCCGGCTTCCTCCACCATCAGAAAGCGAGGCGCGGCAGGCGTTTGCGTGCCGTCAATCTGTGCGGTTTGCATAATTTGCGCGGCATCTTTTCCGGAAAAACGGCGCTCAACTTGCCGTCATGCCACATGAGATCCTGCAGGCGTTGCTTGTCCTGGTTGGTTAGCATGACGCCGCCTTCAGCGGTGAGTGCCGCCAGCATGGCGTCATAAACCGATGCATCGATAATGACGCTGTTTTCTGAAGAACAGCTTGTGGCGTTATCAAAGGTCTTGGACTGACGAATCAGGCTGGCTGCGGACTGCAGATCGGCCGATTCATCCACGATCACAGTGACATTGCCTGCGCCAACGCCGAAAGCGGGTGTGCCGCTGGTATGAGCCATCCGCACATTGGCCTGGGATCCGGTGGCGACCACCAGATCGGCATGCTGCATCAGTGCGGCGGTCGCGGCCTTGCTGATGGGCTCGGGCAGCATTTGCACCAGGTCCCGCGGTACGCCGATACGGTCAAATTCGTCATGAATGAATTGCAGCAGCAGCCTGCTGGTGCCGGCCCCTTTGGGCGACGGGGCAACGACGATGGCGTTGCCGCATTTGATGGCATTGATGATTTTATTGGCTGGCGTTGCGCCGGGTTGGTGGACGGTGTGATGGCGGCAACAACGCCCACCGCGCGGGCAATTTCGGTGATGCCGCTAGCCGGGTCTTGGCGAATAACTCCGGTGGATTTGACCCCATCCAGATCGCGCAACAGCCCCAATGTTTTGCGATGATTTTTGCGAATTTTGTCGGGCACGTTGCCCAGGCCGGTGTCGGCAACCGCCTGTTCTGCCAACTGGCGGTTTCTTTCGGGCTCCATGATCGCCCAGCCCACGGCGAGGACAGCCTGGTCAATGCGTTGCTGATCGAATGTGGAAAACAGGCTTTGCGCGGTGCGGGCACGCTGCACCAGTTGTAATACCGTTTGCGTGACATATTCAGGATTGCTTCTATTGATGGTATCCATTGTTGCTCCACTAATGAAATCGAATTTGTAATATTTCTGAAAATATAGGGTATGCTCAACGCTCAAAAGTCCCGAAAATCGACATTTCGCATTTGCCGCAGAGCACAAGAAATGCTTTTTATTGATTTTCGGGACAAAGAATCTATAGTGAAGAGGAAAAAGAAGAGGCCCCAGGTCCCAGGCCCCGCAACAAAGGAGGAAGCAAGGATATGAGCGCAACGGAGAACGCGGCAGCCATCAGGTCGTTTCGTGTGCTGGAAATACTGGCCGTAGCGGGCCGACCCATGCAATTGAGCGAGATTGTCGAGCAGATTAATCTGCCGAAACAGACGGTGCACCGTATCGTCAAGCTGCTGGAAGCCGCGTGGCTGATTGTGCAAGTGTCGGACAGTAAAAAGTATGAATGCTCGGCGCGGATACGCAATTTTTCGGTGAAGGTACTCATGAGCTCGGGCAGCCTGGCCGTTGCCCGGCATGCTTTGCTAAGCGAGCTGGTGGAGCGGGTGCAGTTGAACTGCAATCTGACGGCGATCAGCGGTCACGAAATTATTTATCTGGATCGGGCACAGCATCCTGCAGCCATCAAGTTGGGGCTAAAACCCGGCTCGCACGTACCAATGCATTGCTCGGCCAGTGGCAAGCTGCTATTGAGCCTGTTGCCCAAGCAGCGGCGTGACCGGTTGTTGCACACGCTGCCGCTGCGTGCTCGGACCTCGCAAAGCATTACCCAGCCTGAGCAACTGGAAGCCGAACTTGCGCGTACCAGAAAGCGGCGCTATGGCATCAGTCGCCACGAGCATGTGGAAGGCATGAATGCCATCGCGGTTCCGGTTTCATTGGGCAAGAACCGGATCTGTGCTGCCGTTGCCGTTCAGGCATTTGAAGAGGAAAAAAGCTTTGACCAGTTGATGGAACTGATGCCGCAACTGCAGCGCACGGCACAGGAAATTGCGCAGACGTTTTTGTAGACACAGGCCAGGCACGGCTCTGTCGGAGAGTGGTGCCTGGTCTTTACCCCTTGAGCACCAGAGATACATCCGGATATCGTAAGCACATAAATTCGACGAAGGCTCGAACCTTGGGCGCAGTAAGCCGCCGCGAGGTGTGCAATACCCACAGCGCAACCTCGGCGCCCGATATGGTGCCCCACTGAACGAGTTGACCACTGGCAAGCTGGTTCCATACCATCGACTGTGGCAGCAGGGCGGCGCCACCGCCTGCAATTGCAGCGTCACGGATCATCAGGAACGAGGAAAGCTTCAGTCTTGGAATGGGCTCCAGGACCAGGCGACCATCGTCCAGGTTCCAGTTAGTAGCCTGCGTACCGGCAAATACGATGCCCGGAACCGGTCTGACCGCGCCAGGTTTGGGCATGGGGATTGAAGCTGCTGCAACCACCACTTGCCGGTCCCTGGCAAAGCAACGGCCGACCAGGCGGCTATCGGCTCTCGGATTGACCCGAATGGCGACGTCGAACTGTTCCTCTACGAGATCCACCGTCCGGTCTTCTGCCACGACTTCAATCGTAATCTCCGGATAGGCAGTGCAAAAATCCGCGGCAATGGACCCCATGGAGAGCTGGGAAAACAGGGCGGGAGCCGCAACGCGCAGATGTCCGCGAGGTGCAGAAAGCCCTTCCCGGACGGCGGTCATGGCGTCCAGCACCTCTGTGATCGAGCCTTCAGTTCGCGCCATCAACATGTCGCCGGCCTCGGTAAGCTTGAGCCCACGGGCGCTGCGCTCAACCAGGCGCACGCCCAGTTGCTCTTCAAGCTCGGCAATGTGGCGCGATAAGGTCGCTTTTGACCGGCCACTTACCCGGCTGGCTTTGCCTAATCCACCGTTGTTTGCAACCAGGGCGAAATCGGCCAGTGCATTCAGATCCATAGTGTTCCAATTTTGAAACGATATATCTCTATTTTATGGTCTTCTTTCTATTGTTGCAACGATCTATAGTCTGTTTACCAACTCACCCAATCCTTTCATAACTGGAGATTTACATGAGTATTCTTGTCACCGGTGCCACGGGCACCATCGGTTCTCTTATTACGCAGCGCCTGGCCGACGCGGGCGCTCAGGTCAAGGCGCTGGTTCGCCAGTCCGGCAAGCGCGCATTCCCCGAAGGCGTCACGCAAGTGGTTGCAGATTTGACAGATGTACCGTCGATGCGCGCTGCGCTCTCCTCGGCGCGAACGCTGTTTTTGCTCAATGCGGTTACACCCGATGAAGTAACCCAGGCACTGATTACGCTGAACCTTGCTCGTGAGGCGGGCATTGAGCGCGTGGTTTATCTATCAGTGATTCACGCCGAAAAGTTCACGAATGTGCCGCATTTTACGGGCAAACACACCGTTGAGCGCATGATCGAAAGCCTGGATATTCCTGCTACGATCCTGCGGCCTGCCTATTTCATGCAGAACGACAGCATGGTCCAGCAGGCAATGCAGGCGCATGGCGTCTACCCCATGCCGATTGGCTCGGCGGGCGTGTCCATGATTGATACGCGCGACATTGCGGATATCGCTGCGGCCGAGCTGCTTCGCCGCGACAAGGCTGCTGCCGCGCTAGACGGCATGACGCTGGAATTGGTGGGTCCGCAAGCCTTGACCGGCGTTGCCGTCGCCAGGGTCTGGAGCACCGCCCTGGGGCGCGAGGTGTCTTATGGCGGTGACGACGTAGTGCCCTTTGAGGCTCAGATGGCCGCGTTTGGACCCGCCTGGATGGCCTACGACATGCGCCTGATGATGACGGGCATCCAGCAATACGGCATGCAAGGCGATAACGGCGCAGTGGACCGATTGCAGGCCATCCTGGGGCGTGAGCTTCGCACTTACAACGATTTCGTGCGCGAGACTGTCGGCGCAGCTTGAACGAAGACCGTTAAGTGCCAGGAGATGGTTTCATCAACCGGCACGGCCAGATTCTGCCGCAGCGAGCATCTGAACAAAGTCCTGCGTATATTTGGGCAGCGCGGAAAATGATCTCATGACGATCAGTTGATCGCGCTTGGCCCAGTGGTCGCTCAAATGAACAATGTCGACCAGCCTTCTTTTGGCCGAGCGCCTGGCAACTGACAACGGCACCAGAGAAATACCGACGCCTTCTTGTACGCAGTGCAATGCGGCATCGAAATCGGGCAGATGCACCCGCACATTCATATTTTTGTTCAGCTTATTGGCAATTTGCTGCAGGTATAAAAAGTTACTGCTGCGTTTACCCACCGATACCAGCTCGTGCTCCAAAGCCATATCCACAGTGACGCGCTCGGCGGTGGTGAGCGGATGGCCGCGAGGCGTTACAAAAACGAGTTCGTCATGACCATACTCGATGGCCTCCAATCCTCGCAAATGGACCACACTGGCAACCAATCCGATATCTGCAAGGCCATCATGTACCGCCCTGACGCTTTCTTCGCTCAGGTGCTCTTCCAATTCAATATTGATTGTCGGATGGCTGGCCAGAAAGCGACTGAGCGGTACCGGTAACGGACTCAAGGTGCTGCTATTGGCAAAGACCTTGATGTGACCGGTGACGCCGGCGTTATAGCGGGTCATCTCGGTCCGTAACTGGTCAGCGCTGGACAGCATGGCTTCGCCGTAGCGATATACCGATTCTCCGGCAGAGGTCAGGACCATGCCCCTGGCTGTCCGGTCAAAAAGCGAAACACCCAATGCATTTTCGAGATTTTTTAATCGATAACTGGCCGATGGCGCGGTCATGTGCATATTCATCGCCCCGATGCTCAAGTTCCTTGCATCGGCAATGGCCATAAAAACACGAATATCAGTCAGTTCATATCGCATGGTTGGAGGGAAACATCTGGCATAAAACAATAGTGTATTAGATTTTGTCTAACATCACGGCAATAATTTCAACTGGACGGCCTTCAGCGTGGATAGATATAGTTGAACCGACTATAAATGAACAGAGGCGACAAATGAAATCACTCACCAAACGAATTATTGCAGCGCTTTCGCTGGGCGTTGTATCTTTCGCGGCCCACGCAGCCTATCCCGAAAAACCCGTCCGGCTGGTCGTGCCATATGCCGCCGGTGGTCCCACCGATACCTTTGCACGTGCACTGGCTGATGTCTGGGGGAAAAAACTGGGCACCACAATGATTGTGGAAAATAAGGCAGGCGCAGGTACCATTGTCGGCACGGAGTTTGTCTCCAAGGCCGCGCCAGATGGCTATACCGTGTTGATGTCCACGGTTGCGCATGCGGTCAATCCGACGCTCAACAGCAAGCTGTCCTATTCGAATGATGATTTTGCACCGGTCGGACTGGCGGCGCGAGCGCCGCTGGCACTTGTTGTAAACAACGACCTTCCGGTTAAAAACCTGCCCGAGTTTCTGGAATACATGAAACAGAACTCGGAAAAGACCGATTACAGTTCCGCCGGTATTGCCAGTGCGCCTCACCTTGGCGGGGCATTGCTGAACCATGTGGGCAAATTCAAAGCCCGGCATATTCCTTATAAGGGCAGCGCACCCGCGATGGCGGACTTGATTGGCGGCCATGTTCAGTTCATGGTTGATAGCGCGCCAACCGCGCTGGCGCAGGCGCGGGCAAAAACAGTGCGCCTGATCGCTACCAGCATGACTGAGCGGCTTCCCCAGACGCCGGATATTCCGGCTATTGCCGAAGCATTGCCAGGCTACGAAGCGTATACATGGAATGCAATGCAGGTGCCTGCCAAAACAGATAAAGACGTGATTGAAACCTTGCGTGCCAGTCTGCAGGCTGCGCTGAACGACGAGGGCTTGATGCAAAAGGCCGATCAGATGGGCTTGCTGCTCGAGAGCAAGCCTGATCCACAGGCGCTGAAAGCGTTCATCGCTGCCGAGCAGGAAAAATGGCGCGATGTTGTTAAAGCGTCAGACATGGCAACCAATTGAGCCGGACACGGCACCGTAACTACTGGAAAAAATATGATTTCGCATTCACTGTGTGCACAAAAATATTTCGACGATTTTGAAGTCGGAGAGAAATTCAATATACCTTCAAGGACCATGACCGATGCCTTGTTTGCGGCCTTTCAACTGGCCAGCGGCGATAATCACCCGGTGCACTATGACGTGGAGTACTGTCGGGCGCATGGCATGCCGCATATGCTGGCGCATGGGTTTCAGGTACTCATTCAGACAGCAGCCGGCGCCGGTCTGTTCCCACACTGCGTGGAAGAGTCACTGAAAGCTTTTATCGAACAAAGCAGCAAATTCCTTAATCCGGTTTTTGTTGGCGATACGCTTTATCCATCTTTGGTCGTTTCGGAACTGATCCCCGGGCGGACAACCGGTGTGCTGGTGATGCAATCGACCATTATTAATCAGAATAGAGTTGTCGTCATGCAAGGTACACAAAAATATCTGCTTCGTAAACGACCAGTGTAATTGAGTCGCATACGATTGCGCCTGGCGCTGTGCGTCGCGCCACGTATGGACGAATATAAGCAACCACGATATTGGAAAGAGAGATGCGTCCGCTTCAAGGAATACGAATATTAGACCTCAGCAAAGTGCTTGCCGGCCCGTTATGCGCACAGTATCTTGGCGATCTTGGCGCTGACGTCATTAAAGTAGAGCCGCCCGGTTCCGGAGACGAGACGCGCGGCTGGTTACCGCAAAAAGACGGCGAATCGGCGTCATTTATGGCAGTCAACCACAACAAGCGGGGCCTGGCGCTGGATTTGAAGTCACCGGAAGGCAAACAAATTGTTCGTGAACTGGTGGCGCGCGCTGACGTTGTCATACAGGGGTTCGGCGCCGGTACGGCGCAACGATTGGGTGTGGACTATCAGAGCTTGCGTGACATTAATCCCAACCTGATTTATTGTGAAATATCAGGGTACGGGCGCGATGGTCCCTGGGGCGAAGAGCCTGGATACGATGTCATGCTGCAGGCGTTCAGCGGCATGATCAGCACCATTGGCCAAAAAGAGGGTCCTGCTGCCCGGGTCAGCTTCTCTCCTGTGGACCTGGGAACCGGTTTGCACGCCGTCTCCGGTATTCTGGCAGCCGTTCTGCACAAAAAAAATACAGGGCAGGGGGGCTATATAGAAGTCTCCTTGCTGGATACCGCCATGGGGTTTATGGGATATATGTCTCATAACTATTGGTTTTCTGGCGTGACGCCGTCCAGAATGGGTACGGCGCATCCGTCACTGTGTCCTTATCAGGTGTTTCGCACCCAGGACGGGGAGCTGATGCTGGGCGTAGGCAATGACCGGCTTTGGCAGCGCTTCTGTCAGGAGGCCGGACTGACGCAATACGCAGAGGATCCCGATTTCAGTACGAATGCGCAGCGTGTAAACCGCTTTGAGCAGACCTGCGCGCTGGTCCAGGAGGTATTGAACCAGGACACCACACAATCCTGGCTCTTGAGGTTGCGGCGTGCCGGCGTTCCGGTCGCGCCGTTGCATACGCTTGATCAGGCACTGTCGCACGAACAAGTCCAGGCCAGAAATATTGTGGTGCAAAGCAAGCATCCGAAACTGGGAGACTTGCGGCACATTGCCTATCCGGTGACCTTCAATAATGAACCCAGAGGCGTGAGCAGAACGCCACCATTGCTGGGCCAGCATACCTCGGAGATCCTGGAAGAGATCGGCTATACGACAGATGCAATAGCGGGCCTGGCCGAAAAGGGCGTTGTCGGCTGTGTTTAACCTATCGGGGCTGGGCGTCATCTGCGCCCGGCCCCGATTGATGCTGTTGCATTGCATATCGGTCACGTAATAGTCACGTACTGCTTCTTACCTTTACCGCAACGGTTATTCTGCCACTTCCCGTTTCTGACTCCTTCTCCTGCCGCAGCGTTATCGCAGCGCGGCGCGCTCTTTGAGCGTCGGCCCGGATTGCCCGAAGTGGTCTCTTATTGCATTGGTAAAGTTGCTGCGGTGATGAAACTTGCGCTCCAGAATACCAATGCGACGGTAAATCCGCGTCGGTGACAGGTCTACAAACAGCAGTTTTTCATCCTGTTCCCAATTGAGGTTGGCCAGTTTCGGGACAATGGACACGCCATAGCCCTGGCGCACCAGTTCAATAATGGCTTCGATCGAGTTCATTTCCATTTGTATATCGACACTGACGGCCAGCTTTTTGAGTGTCTGCCTGATCAGTATGCCGGTCCATGTCATTTGGTCAAAATGAATGAAGGGCGCATGATTCAGAATATCTATTGAGGGATTGCTAGCCTGGTCCGCCAAAGTAAAAAATGGCTTGCGTGGTATGATCAGAATCATGGGTTCTGCATAAAGCGGCGTCCAGATCAGTTCCTTGTATGCATATTCCGGCGGTTCGGTGGCAATGGCCGCATCCAGCTGACCACTGGTGATCTTGTGGGCGAAATCGCCGGACTGACCCGCGAACACTTTGACATCCAGCTCAGGATTGTTCTTGCGGATGGACCACAGCGCATCCGAAAAAGACCCCATCAGGCTGGAGATCAGCGCGCCGATATGCACTGTACCGGTAAGCTGGCCATGCCGGCCATCTCCGCTTTTGATAATTTCTTCATATTTGACCAGCAGTTCCTGAACGTCCTTCAGCAGCGCTTCGCCATAGTGGTTCAGCACAAGCTGGTGACCATTCTTATGGAACAGTGGCGCCTCCAGCGTATTTTCCATCATTTTGATCTGCTGACCGACGGCGGCAGAGGTCAGGCCGATCTTTCTGCCGGCGCCAGTATAAGAGCCGCATTCAGCCACCGCGACAAATACGTTGAAGGTTCTTAAAGTGATCATAAATTTAAAATTTAATTTTAAATAATTAAAAAATTATTGGTTTTACTTTAAATTAAATTTAAACAATAATCAACGAAATAATAAAACTGCATGCCATGTCCATGACAGCAACTACAAAAATGCGACTGTATTATCGCCAACCCAGGCTTCGAGCAAGAAGTCAGCCAACAAGGAAGAGACAAAAATGAAGACCATACTGAATCGTGCAGTAGGCGGTGTTTTCAGCAGTGTTGCCTGTATCGCTATCGCCTGTACCATGCTGCGCCGGCATTTGCCAGCGAGTGGCCGCAGCAGCCGGTGCGACTGGTCGTGCCGTTTGCGGCGGTGGCGCCACCGATATTATTTCCCGCGTATTGGCCCAGGAGTTGGGTGATGCCTGGAAACAGACTGTCGTAGTAGAGAACAAGGTCGGCGCCGGCGGTGGGGTGGGCGCGTCGCAAGTGGCGCGTGCCAAGCCCGATGGCTACACCATGCTGATGATCTCGGGCAGCATGTTTACCGTCAACCCCTATTTGTACAAAAAATTGCCTTACAGCGTCGCGGATTTTCAGCCGGTTAGCATCGTTACCACCGGACCGCTGCTACTGGCTGTCAATAAGAACGTACCGGCCACCAACCTGAAGACATTTCTGGACTACGCCAAAAAGAACGGGGCCGCTACCAATTTCGGCTCGGCCGGGGTAGGCAGCCAGGGTCATATGGCGTCCGAAGCCATCATGAACGCGACGGACGCGACCATGACCCACATCCCCTATGGTGGCGAATCTGCAGCATTGACCGATCTGGTGGCCGGACAGATCCAGGTGATCACTGCCAATCTTTCTGCGACGCTGCCATTCGTGCGCTCGGGCGATATTAAGGCCCTGGCGGTTACTGGTAACAAGCGCTCGAAGAGCCTGCCTGATGTGCCGAGCATGCAGGAGCAACTGGGCAGTGATTTTGATGTGGTGGGCTGGTTCGGTATTGTCGTGCCCAAAAACACACCGGAAAAGGTGGTAGCACGGATTGAAGAGGGCATCAAAACGGCCATCGCTTCCAAACGCATGACGCAAAAATTTGCAGAGCTGGGCCTGGAACAGGCGCCGATCGGTGCGCCGTACATGAATGACAGGTCAAAGAGGAGTCAGGCTTCTGGAAGAAGATTATTGCAGAACAGAAAATCCAATCGAAGTAATGATTTAGAAAAACCAATATTTATTTGTATCTGAGCGGGGCGTTATGGAAAAGATGCTGGCGGTAAAAATCTGGCGGGGCGAGGAAGACGGCGAGTTTGTCACTTACCAGGTCCCTTCCCGGGAGAATCAGACTGTACTGGACGTGGTAACAGAAATTCAGCGGCAGGTAGACCCTACGCTGGCATACCGTTTCTCCTGTCGGGTAGGCGTGTGTGGCAGCTGTGCGATGACCGTCAATGGCAAGCCAAGATGGACGTGCAGAAGCCATGTGAAAAATGTCGTGAAAAACAACACGATTGTGCTTGAACCGCTGCGCAATATGCCACGTATCAAGGATCTGGTTGTTGATATGACCGAGTTCTTTGATAAATGGAAAAAGGCCGGTGGCGAGTTTATCGGCACCCGAACACGCCACGATAGCCTGCGCTGGTGGATCCTGCCAGCAAAGCCAGAAAACAGGCGGATGCGGCGATCGAATGCATCAACTGCGCGGTGTGTTATGCGGCTTGTGATGTAGTCGAATGGGACAAAGACTATCTGGGGCCGGCAGCACTGAATCGTGCCTGGAGCCTGGTCAATGACGAGCGTCATGCAGATCCGAAAGGGGTGCTGGAAAAATCGATGGCCGCAGGCGGTTGTAATTCCTGTCATACCCAGGGCAGTTGCATGAAGCACTGTCCCGTTGGTTTGAGTCCCACGGGCAGTATCGCCGGCCTGAAAAAACGCTCGCTGTTCGAGTTTCTTGGCGGGAAATAGCCATGGAGATGAAACTGTTTTTGCTGCAGCGGCTGACGGCCATGATCATGGTGCCGTTTATTTTCGTGCATATCGGCGTGATTATGTATGCGGTTCGCGGGGGGCTGAGCGCCGAAGAAATTCTGGGGGCGTACCCAGGGCAACGTGTGTGGATTGCCTTTTTATGCCTTGTTTGTCATTAGTGCATCAATTCATGCGCCCATCGGTATTCGCAAGGTGCTCAGGGAGTGGGCCGGCTTGTCATACACCACGGTCAATTTGCTGGCGCTGGCGCTGGGCGCGCTGTTTCTGGTGCTTGGCCTGCGGGCCGTGGTCGCGGTAGGGGGACTGGCATGATAAGAAGCGTTCATAAACACAAAGCCTATTTTGCCTTTTTGGGACACCGGATTTCCGGTCTGCTGCTGGGCGTCTTTCTCCCCATTCATTTTTATGTACTGGGCCTGGCGCTGGAACAGACCGATAAATTGGACCGGTTCCTGAAATTTTCCGAATTGCCGGGCGTCAAGGTTGCCGAGTGGGGGCTGGTGCTGTTGCTGGCCATTCATCTGAGTTTCGGGCTGCGGATACTGGTAATTGAATTTGTGCAATGGCCAACGCCAGGGTCCATACGGTTGAACTGGATCAGTTGGGGTGTGGTATTTAGCGTCATCATTGGCGCGGTGTTTCTTGCAGGGGTGTTCGGGTCATGAACGTGGAAAATTTGAAAACGGATATTCTTATCCTTGGCAGTGGCGGTGCGGGTCTGTTTGCCGCCCTGCATGCAAAGCAGGCCAACCCGACCCTGGATGTCACCATCGCGGTCAAGGGCCTGATCGGCAAAAGCGGCTGTACGCGCATGGTGCAGGGGGGCTATAACGTGGCCCTGGCCGAAGGCGACTCGGTAGAGCGGCATTTCATGGACACCATCGAAGGTGGCAAATGGCTGCCTCGCCAGGATCTGGCCTGGCGCCTGGTCACAGCGCGGTGGAGCGTGTTCAGGAGCTGGAAAATGAAATTGGCTGTTTTTTTGATCGCAACCCCGATGGCACGTTGCACCAGAAAGCCTTTGCCGGCCAGACGTTTGACCGGACGGTGCATAAGTCAGACCTGACCGGCATTGAAATTATTAATCGCCTGATGGAAAAGGTCAGGGCGCTGGATGTCAACCGTCTGGAAGAGCACCGGGCAATTGAACTGATTCCGGCTGCAGATGGTTCCGGTATTGCGGGCGTGTTGTTTATTGATATGCGTAGCGGCGGATATCGCTTTGTGCAGGCCAAGGCGGTGCTGCTGAGTACAGGCGCCGGGCCGACCATGTACTTGTATCACACCCCGTCAGGCGAGAAAACCTGTGACGGTCTGGCCATGGCGCTGCGCTATGGCCTGACACTGCGCGATATGGAAATGGTGCAGTTTCATCCGACAGGTCTGCTGGGCGGGCCCGATACGCGCATGACCGGTACGGTACTGGAAGAAGGCCTGCGCGGCGCCGGTGGCTATTTGATTAATGGCGCAGGTGAACGCTTCATGAGCAATTATCACGAGCGGGGCGAACGCGCCACGCGGGATGTGGTCAGTCGCGGGATTTATGCAGAAATGCGCGCCGGACGAACCAGTCCCATGGGGGGCGTGTACATCCAGATGTCGCACCTGGGCGTGGAACACGTACGCAAGTCATTCCCGGGCATGGTGCAGCGTTGCGCCGATTGCGGCTTCGATCTGGCCGGCGGACAGGTTGAGGTGGTCCCTACCGCGCATTATCTGATGGGTGGCGTGGAGTTTGAAGTGGACTGCTCAACCGCCTCTCCCGGCCTGTTTGCAGCCGGAGAAGATTGCGGTGGCGTACATGGCGCCAACCGCCTGGGCGGCAACGGCGTAGCCAACTCAACCGTGTTCGGCGGCATCGCGGGCGACTCCATGGCCGACTACGTGCGCAAGGAAGGAAGCTGGCGGCAGCCCGATCAGTCTGTGATCGAAGCCGGTATTGCCCGTGCCGAATACCCATTTTCCAGGAAAGCCGATATGACCCTGCCGCTGCGCGAGGCCTTGTCTAAAACCATGTGGAACGATGTGGGTATTTTGCGAACCAAAGAAGGCATAGAACAGGGCATTGCCAGTATTGCCCGCCATCATGAGGCATTGCGGGGGATTGGCGTGGCCGATGGGCAGCGCCGGTTCAATCTGAGCTGGCATGACTGGCTCAACCTTGACAGCCTGACGACTATTTCAAAAGTGATCGCAACAGCGGCGCTGGCCAGGAACGACAGCCGCGGCGCGCATTTCAGGGAAGATTATCCGGAAACGGCGATCTGGAGACCACTGCCTATACCAGTGTCAGTGGTCGTGATGACAACATTGAGCTGCAGATGGTGCCGGTCAAGTTCGATATCGTCTCCCCAGGACAGACATTAATTGGCGAAGAGGCAGAAAAATGTGCATGAACGCACGCGGATATCAGGAGACAGGTAATGGCAATTGACATAAACAGGATTGAGGAAGCCGGGCTGGAAATCATGAAGCGCGCGGCCATCGATATTCCCGAAGATTACAGCCAGGGGATCAAGGAGATGCAGAAAACGGAGACGGGCAAGTTGCCGCGCTTCGTGCTGCACGCCATGGTGGACAACTGGGATGCGGCGACCAAGGACCGTCGCCCCATGTGCGCTGATACGGGGGTGCCGCGCTATTACGTGAAAATGGGCAACAACGCCAGTGTGCAATCAGGGTTTATCGGAATCGAGCGGGCATTGCGCAAGGCCACTGCAGATGCCACGGTACAGATCCCCTTGCGGCCCAACCGGGTGCACCCGTTGTGGCGCACCGAACACAATAACAACGTCGGCATCAACGCGCCGGAGATCGAGTGGTCATTTGAACCGGACGCAGACTGGGTGGATGTCACCACAGTGCATAAGGGCGGCCTGTTCGGCACCGACTATCGCATGCTGTTCCCGGGTGACGGGATTGACGGCATCAAGCGCTTTGTCCTGGACGGCCTGATTGCATTTGGCAAACGCGGTCTGGCTTGCCAGCCGGCGATCGTTGGCATCGGCATTGGCGGCTCCAAGGATACCTGTATGCAACTGGGCAAACAGGCAGCGTGCCTGCGCACTGTGGGCAACCGTAATCCTGATCCGAAAATTGCAGAGCTGGAAATGGAACTGAAAAAACTCGGCAACTCGATCGGCATGGGTGCGATGGGCTTTGTGGGATCCTCCATGGTGGTCGATTGCCATATCGAGGTGGGTTACACCCACACTGGCGGCATGCCGGTCAGTATTCACACATTCTGCCTGTCTTCACGACGGGCCACCGCCAGGATTTATGCAGACGGGCGTATTGAATACCGTACCGATCCGGAATGGTTCACGCCCTATATGAGAAGGGAGACAGTCGAATGGAACCGATAAGCAACCAGGAAGCAGAGAACGATAAAGATGAAGATCTGAAAGTTTTCAGAATTAATCTACCGGCCACGCCCGAGGATATCGCCAGCCTGGAAATCGGCTCGGTGGTTTATATGAGCGGCGTGGTCTATACCGCCAGGGAAGGCGTCTATCAAAAGGTCCTGGGCAACGGCCAAGCGCTGCCCGTAGATCTGAAGGCGCTGTCCAACGTCAATTTCCACTGTTCGCCGGCCGCTGCCGTCACGCCAGATGGCCAGTACAACGTGGGCGCTGTCACGGCAACCGCCAGTTTCCGGTTCTCCAAGTGGATGGCCAACTGGCTTGAGCTGACAGGAACGAAAATCGTGATCGGCAAGGGCGGCATGCCACACGACGATTACGCCAATATCATGGTGCCGCATGGCGCTGTCTATCTGACTACCGTTGGCTATGGCACCGGCGCACTGCTGGGCCGCGGCATCAAGCGGGTTCGCGACGTGTTCTGGCTGGATGAATTGGGCATTGCCCAGGCCATGTGGTTGTTTGAAGTGGAGGATTTTGGTCCCTTTATCGTGGAGAGCGATATCAACGGCAATTCGCTGTTTCATCAGCACGGCGAGCAGATCAACGCCCGTATTGATGCGCTCTACGCTGGCCTGAAGCCGCCTGCGCTGCACCGGTTTGGCGAGACTAATGATCGTAAAGACGAAGTCATGTAGGAGAAGGATTGATGAGTATTATTGATTTTCGGCTCAGGCCGCCGGCAGGACAGTTTTTGTCTACGCTCATGTACGCACAGGGCGAACGCCGCGACGGCTTTACCCGAACGGTTGGCTTTGAGCCGTCACCGGCGGCGCAGCAGCAGTCCATGCAGATGACCCTTGAGGAAATGGATGAGGCAGGGGTGGCTCATGGTGTGGTCGTGGGCCGGCTGGCCGGCATGCTGGGCAGCATCTCCAACGACGATGTGCTGGCCTTGATGCAAGCGCACGGCAACCGGTTTATCGGTGCGGCCTCCATTGACCCGACCAACAGGATCGAAGCATGCCGCAGCATTGACCAATCCATGGCGGCAGGTTTTCGCCTGATCAATATCGAACCTGGCGCCTATCCGATACCCATGTACGCGGATGATCGACGCCTGTACCCTATTTATGCCCATTGCGAAGATCGCCAGATTCCCATTATCCTGATGGTCGGCGGCACGGCGGGTCCTGACCTGAGTTACTCTGATCCGATTCCCACCGACCGCATGCTGGCCGATTTTCCCAATCTGAAAGTGGTACTTGCCCACGGCGGCTGGCCCTGGGTGACGCAAATACTGCACATCGCCTTTAGGCGCACTAATGTGTATTTGTCGCCGGATATGTATTTCTCCCGAATGGCCGGCTGGGAAGAGTATGTGAAGGCAGCCGACGGCTTTCTGGCAGACCGGATGCTCTACGCCAGTTCCTTTCCGTTTTGTCCGATCAAAGGGTATAAAGAATGGTTTGAAACGCTGCCGATACGGGAAGCGAACCGGAAAAAAATCATGGGGGAAAATGCGCGCCGGCTGCTGGGCGTGAACAGACGAGGATGATTGCCGCCCTAAACGCGTTGCGCAAACATCCGCTTATCATAGGAAAAATCATAGATATCCAAGACCTTGACGTTGGAGATGGCTGGGTGCAACGGGTTTAACACAATATTATGTTCCAGGGGAAGCACTACCGAGGGGACAATAAGTCCTAATTGACTTGCCGATTTCAGCCACTGTGTTCCAAACGACATACTGGCTCTGTCGGCAGGTAAAGAAGCCCATCCGACAGGTAATGCTTGTGGTTCGACCTTCAGATATAAGCTCGCGTCGTCCGGCAGTTCAAAGCAGGTGATTTTCAACGGAAATGTTGGACGGGCGCTGGCATGCACGAACGTTTCAAGCGCACAGATGGCCGGTGACAGGCCCATGTAAACCGCGGGCACATCCATATCGTTCCATCGACCGCCTTCGATCGCCGCGCCGCGGCCGGACAAATCGGTTGCCCGTTTTTCTTTTGTGACACGCCAAGCCTGCATTAAACCACTCCACCCCATTCGAGGGCGTTCAGGACGCGGCGAACCTGTTTCGCCCCTATTTCTGTTTCGCACTGCATCACGGGACTGTTGCCGCCCAAAGCGTCGTTAGGCGCAGCCAGCCAGCGAGTTGCTTTTTGTTTGTCTTCAAAAACGTTCTCGGCCAGGATCGCGATCGAAGCTAACCGGTCCAGTCGTTCTGAGGCGACTGAGTCCAGAGGTTTTTCATCCTTTTTACGGCGCTCATATGTAGACAGTGATAGATTGAGCAAGCGCCCGATGCTTGTGGATGACATGCCGAAGGTCGATTTAGCTGCGGTGGCCCAAGATACACTCAAACCGGCCGTGATGGACTGGATGCGTTGCCCTTCGCTCATCCGGGCATGAACATGTGCCAGACGCCAGAAGGATGGTGGGGCAGGGATTTGTTGGTTTTCCCTAAGCGTACGGTGAGTTTTCATGATAGATTATTCAATTGAATATATTAATAGTGTCAAATGAATTATATACCTGCGGATGATTTTTGTCAGTTCCCCTGGAATTCATATACATCAAGTAAGCCCCATCCACACTATCTGACATTATTCTGAATAGTATACTTTTCAACTTTATTCTTGTTGCACCAGCACAATTGTCATAGTGGGAGTATCATAATCACATAAAATCACATATGCATTTTTCCGGGATTAACACGCCCGAATAGTCGTTGCCGAATTACCATGGTTTTCAACGTTAATTGCGCCCAAACATATCCCGCAGTAAGGAACTGTCATGATTAATAAATTAACGAGCATTGTCATCGCGCTCGTCGGACTCGCGATGCTATACATGGGCGGCAAGCTATGGCTGGTAGGCGGTTCGCCGTTCTACGCCATCCTGGCAGTCGGCCTGCTGATTACCGCGGTTCTTCTGTTCATGAAACGCGTTATCGCTTTGTCTGTCTATGCCGTCATCATGTGGATCGTGATGGGGTGGATTGTTTACGAAGTCGGCTTTGATAAATGGCAGTGGATTCCCCGTGGCGATATTATCGGCCTGATTGGGCTCTGGCTCGCACTGCCGTGGGTGGTACGTCCGCTGTTCCAGAAACAGAACCCAGGCGCGGTTCGCTCTTTCCATCCGTTCCTGGGTGGTACCGTCCTCTTCTCTATTGCGCTTGTGATCGGCATGATGTTTTACGATCCGTATCCGCAGCACGGTACTTTGGCGACTGATCGCAATGCCGCTGATGTTGATGTCGCGCAGAATGACTGGACAGCCTATGGCGGCACGAATAACGGCCTGCGGTTTTCTGCGCTCAAGCAGATTACCAAGGATAATGTCGGCGATCTGGAAGTGGCCTGGACCTATCGGACCGGCGACCTGCGTCAGGACGAAGACGCCAGCGAGTATACCTTTGAGGCCACGCCGTTGAAGGTAAACAACACAGTATATTTATGCACTGCGCATAATGAAGTGCATGCGCTGAACCCGGAAACGGGCGAGGTGAAATGGAAATATGCGCCTGAGAAAAATCGCTCCTATTTGCAGCAGCATCAGACATGCCGGGGCGTGAGTTATTATGCAGGCAATGATGTTGCGGCCGCTGGCGGCACGCAGCCAGCTGAACCGGCTACCGCCGGCGCGCCAGCTCAGAGTCCGGCTGCATGCAGCAAGCGCATTCTGAGCGCCACGGCCGATGCCAAACTGGTTGCGCTGGATGCCGATACCGGCAAGCTCTGCGCAGACTTTGGCCAGGGTGGCGTAGTGGACCTTCATGCCAATTTGGGCGAAGTCCGCCCTCATGCATATATGCAGACCGCTGCGCCTCTGGTGGCGGGCAATCTGGTGATTGTAGGTGGCTCGGTCATGGATAATGGCTATGACAAGGGTAATCCTTCCGGTGTGATCCGCGCATATGATGTCGTGAGTGGTCAACTGGTCTGGAACTTTGATCCTGCCAATCCTGACAACACCCAGCCCATTGCGCAAGGTCAGGTTTATCCTCAGGACACGCCTGTGGCCTGGACGACGCTCAGTGCAGATACCAAGAATGGCATCGTGTATGTGCCTTTCGGCAACGCCTCTCCGGACTTGCTGAGCGATCAGCGCGACCCCAACAGCAATACCGAGAAGTTTCGCGATGCGCTGGTCGCCCTTGACCTGAAAACCGGTGCGTTCAAATGGCGCTTCCAGTCTTCGGCCAACGATTTATGGGATCGTGATAATCCGTCCCAGCCTTCACTGTTGGATATTGATTACCAGGGACAAAAGCAGCCTGTGATCGTGTTGCCCACCAAAGTCGGAAATCTGTTTGTGTTGAACCGTTTAACCGGCCAGGCCGTGTATCCGATCAAACAGGTTGATGTCTCGACGCAGGGCGTAACAGGCGAGACCTACGCGCCAACGCAGCCGGTCTCGGCATTGAACTTCATTCCCGAGCCGCTGACTGAAAAATCAATGTGGGGCATGACCCCATTCGATCAGATGGCATGCCGCATCGAGTTCAACACATTGCGCTACGATGGCAACCCATGGACGCCGGCAACCGAAAACGGTTCGTTGATTTTCCCGGGCAATATCGGTTCATTCAACTGGGGTTCGGTCGCCATTGACCCGGAGCGTCAGATCCTGATCGGCGCTCCGGTTCGTCTGGCCTACAAATACAACCTCATCAAGCGTACGCCCGAAACGGCAGACAAGCGTCTGTTCACCCCGGAGGATACGCCGTACTGGAACGAGAATTTTGAAGGTACGTATGCCACCCAGATCCGGCAGTTTGCCTCCAGTCTTGGTGTCCCATGCATTGCACCGCCATGGGGTCGTATGGTCGGGGTTGACCTGACCACCGGTAAAACGTCATGGATGCGTCGCATCGGCAATACTAAAAACCTGAAGACCAGCTTTCTGCCCATGCGCTTTCCCGTTGGCTTCCCAATGGGCATGGTGGCGCACGGCGGTCCGCTCACAACCGCTGGCGACGTTGTTTTCCATGGCGCGACGGCAGATAATTTCTTTCGTGCGTATGACATCAATACAGGCGAGCTGCTTTGGGAAACTGAACTGCCGGCCGGCGCCCAGGCCACGCCGTCCACCTATATGGGATCGGATAATAATCAGTACGTAATTATCGCAGCCGGCGGGCATGGTTCGCTGGGCACCCAGCAGGGCGATTCGGTGGTCGCGTTCCGATTGAAAAAATAGTATTTCAGGCGCGATTGCTGACCATCGACTTCAACACGCCATCGCGCCTGATCAACCCGTGGAACAACCCTGCTGCCTGGTGTAGTAATACCGTTGCGAACAGTAAATAGGCCAAATAGCGATGGGCTGCGCGCAACACGGCGAATACGTCTGCGTTTTCAGGTGCAATGGCCGGGATGGTCCAGGCGCCGATGAGGGTCACGGGCGTGCCGCTGGCCGAGACCATGGCCCAGCCGATAAGCGGCATGGCAAACATGAGCAGATATAGCAGCCAATGCGAGGCCAGCGCGACGTGCTTTTGCCATTCGGGCATGTCAGCCGGCAATGGCGGTGTGCCTTTGGTCAGGCGCACGATAAGCCGGATACACACGAGCAACAGCAGCGCGGCGCCCAATGGCTTATGAATGGCCAGCAACCAGTTGTGTCGCTCGGACACCGAGGCGACCATACCCACTCCGATAAACAGCATCGCCAGGATCCCAGCGGCCATTAACCAATGCAGCACTCTGGCGGGCAGACTGAAACTCGCTTCCTGTGTTTTATCAATAGAATGATTCATTTTGAGTGCTCCGATGAGGCGGCAGAAGAGGACGGGGAGGGGCGGCTCAGGCCTTCGCGGGTTCGCCGGTCGACCGAGGCGGCATAAACGGAGGATCGCGCCGGCAGCAGGGGATCGTCCGAGATGGCCATGCCTTGTGGCAGTACGGTAGGATCGAAGTTGATATCGCGGCAAGGTCCGTGATCCTGGGCCTGGCTTTTTTCAATCACAATAGTCCCAGCCTCTACCTGTCTGCGTGAATCCGGCCACGGTTTCGTGGCGTCGTTGCTTGGGTCGCCGGGATCGGCAACCGTTACAATCAGGCGCCAGCGCAAGGGTCCTTCTGACAATCGCTGAACCAAATCCATATCCAGATAGTTCTGGTCATGTTCGGGTGTGGCATCGTCCGCTGCGGGCGTGCCCAGCGGCACCACGCGCCAGCGCACGTTCTGCCGGACGCCTTCATTATTAGTAAACACAAATGCATTTAGGCTGTAGTAGGCTTCAGTGGCAAAGCTGGCCGATGGGCGCGCTGTCTTGACCCACTTGCGGAACTGCGCCGTTTCAGGATGGGAGGCAAAAAAGGCCTTGATTCTGGCCGGATCCGGTTTACCTGTTTTTGGATCGGGAGCACTGGCCAGCTGTTGTTCGTAGAAACTTTGCGGTGTCGCAACCGGGAAAACCGGCATGCTATTCATGGCGGTGCGCCACTGCTGGCCATCGGGCATGGAGAAGCGCAGGGCGAAGCTGCGGATCGGCACACTGGAGTCGGGGGCATAGGGGTTGGGTCCCGGTAGCGCCAGGCGCCCAACCAGCGGGATCGAAGCGTCAGGCGAGAACATTGGCGTGCTCGATAGCGTCTGTGCAGCGCCACTGCTCTCAAAGTGGCCGGTCACGCAAATCCCTTTGGCGTGATTGCGACGGAAACCAGGGTGACTTTTGCCGCCTGGTTCGAATGTATTGGCAATGCGATCGGCCGTCAGGCGTTGCGGGGCGAGCCAGCCGCCTGTATAGCCAAAGGCGGCGCCAAGGCCCAGCACGGCGGCACCGATGACGGTAAATCGGATGAGTTTTTGCCCGGCAGTTAATCCGGACGGGCGGGTTTCGTTCTTTTCCAGCATCGTACTTCCCTGGCCTGGCGGCCTGTTGCACATGTGGGTATAGACGGCTGCATATTTTTTTTATTCCAAAATGGAATAATATCGAACCACAAGCGTCATACAGAAGCCTTGCATTGTTTGCAATCACTCCGGGCAGAATATGAACAAGCAACGAATTTTCAACCAAAAGGACAGGCAATATGATCCCAGCTCAGAGGATTTACCGCTGATGCCGGACATCGAAGGCAACGGTGATGGCGCCGATGACATGTCCGATGCGACGTTGCGCGAGATGTTGCCGCGGCTTTACCGCTTTGCGCTGTGGCTGAGCAAAGATCCGAGCACAGCAGACGATCTGGTGCAGGCAAGCATAGAGCGTGCCCTTAAATACCAGCATACGCGCAGACCGGACGGAGATTTACGCGCCTGGCTGTTTTCCATTTTGTATCGGCAGTTCATAGATACCAAGCGCCACGCCAGTCGCTACGCACGCTTATTGGAGTGGTTTCGCAAAACCGATGATGCACCTTCGACCGAGCGTCATGTGCAGGCGCGTGCTTCGCTGCAAGCGTTCGAACAATTGCCCGAGGCGCAGCGGACCTGTTATGGCTGATCAGCGTGGACGGGCTCAGCTACAAGGCGGTAGCCGATATGTTTGATGTGCCGCTGGGCACCATCATGTCCCGCCTGTCCAGGGCGCGCGGCGCGTTGCGTGATGCCTGTGACGGTGAATCCAGAGGCCATCTGAGGATACTGAAATGAATGACGATCTACATATTAACGATATGATGCGGCACGCTTATGTGGACGGGCGATTGAACGCGCAAGAGCAAGAAATGATGAACCGCTATCTTGCTGCTCACCCGCAAGAGGCGCGCAAACTGGATGCCTGGCGCAAGGATGCAGCGCAATTGCGGGCGGCATTGCATACTGCCGAGGCGCCGCTCAATCCTGCGCTGGACCCGGTGGCGATTCGCATGCGCCTGAAAGAACGCTCAAGCGCGCGCTGGAAACTGGCGGCCAGCGTTCTCGTCGCTCTTTGTATCGGGGGGCTTTCCGGATGGCAGCTCAACTCCGGGCCGACTGCGCAATCGAGTCTGGCGGATCGTCCGCTGCCCATGCAGGATGCCATTGCTGCATACCGTGTGTTTGCCGGCAATCCTGCTTTGCGCGCCGATGCATTGGCTGCAGAGACGGATTTACAGCAATGGGTGACCGCGAATTTTTCAAATGCGCAACGCCTGCCGGACCTGACAGCCAATGGATTTCATCCTGTTTACGCTCGCATGCTCGTGACCGAGCAGGGGCCTGCTGCCGTCATCATGTATAAGAACGATGCAGGGCAGCAGACCGGATTCTATATCCGTCCGCCCGGCCCGGGCAACAAGCTGCTTCCAAAGGGACAAAGGCAGGAAGGGCCGCTGCTTACCCGTTACTGGTCCGACCATGGCTACAATTACGCTTTGGTCAGCAGTAATGCGATTGTCATGAGCGGTACGGGCTGATCACCGGTTGCTGCGAAACCGACAAAGCTAGCGGTCAGAAATAACCCATGTTCGCCTTGGGACGCGTTACTGTCCCGAGGCAACTTTCGTTATCTCGTATTGCCTGAGAATGGCGGCGGTTTCAATACCCCATCTTGAACTTTTTGTTCGTTCCTGATGGGTTTCAAAGCTTTTGCGATCTACAAACAATTCCTCAACCGCCCATACCAATGGATCAGCGGTGCCTTTTACATCAAAGGCCACGCAACCGGGTTCATTGCTGGTCAATCTGATGTGTTCAGGAAGTAAACGAATGACTGATTCAGACTCTTCAAGGTTCTTGCAGATTAGTTTTCCACTCAGTCTGATCATATGTCCTCCGATTGATCACAAGGCAAAGCCCGCCGTATCCGGCAGGCTGAAGTAGCGCTGATTTTATCGTGTTTTGTCGATTCAGTGGCTCTGTAAGCCAGTCAAATCAACAGGTACGGTACAGGTGTAAGAGATCATAAGAATTATTGCTTAATCGTTCTTTAAAGAAAAATCAGGCCAATCAGGAAATAGGCAATTTGACGAGGGCTGCCTGTAACTTCCAGTGCAGCCGCTTCGTATCATCAGAACTGTACGGTTGCGCCGTCTTCGGGAACATGCACGCGGTCCTGTATGCCTTTTTCCTTCACATATTCCCTGAGTTCTTTACGAGTCTGGGCCATGTGATTGATGGCATCCATATGTGTGGCAACAATCGTCGCACCAGGCGCTGCCTGCGCAGCGCGCAGCACGTCTTCCTTGCCCATGATAATGGAACCTTCAAAGCCGTCCATCATGGCATAGCCGGCATTGATCACGATAACTTGTGGATCGTACTGGGCCAGTGCCTGGTCCACTTCGTCACGCCAGATGGTGTCGCCCACAAGATATAGAGTTTTGTGACCAGGCGCCTGGAACACGACGCCCATGGCTGGGCCAAGGGCTTTGGCCACTTCGGGCACGGCGTACATTTTATCGGTGCCATGCTGGCCGCCGGTTTTGCTAATAGTCACGCCACCGAACTCGGCCTTATCGGACAGAACGCGCACGTTGGTGAAACCCTGTTCGCGAATCATTGTTGCATCGGCCTGATTCTGGGCAAACAGCGGGATGTTTTTGGGCAGCAGTTTCTGGGCGGCCTCATCCCAGTGATCCAGGTGGGTGTGGGTGATGATGACTGCGTCAACGCCGGCAATAACATCCTTCTCGGACATTGGCAGTTCGACCAGCGGATTGCGCAATTTGCTGCGGTAGGTCCTTCAAACCCGGTAGGTGCCTTTTTTGGCCAGCATCGGGTCGATCAGAAAAGTGGTGTCGGCGTACGTGATTTTTACCGTGGCGTTGCGAATCTGCTGCAACTGCACTTGTTCTGTGGTGGGGGCGGCAGTGGTCGCCTGGGTTTGGGCAAATGCAGCGCCGGTGGTCAGGCTCAGGGCCAGCGCCAGGGAGCTGATGACGGTTTTCATAGACATATGGCTACTCCAATGAATGAGTGATTAGTGAGCCTCTATTGTGTGCCCCACAGGCATTTCGTTAAAGTGGCCTGAATGACAATATTAGATAAAAACAGGCCAAAAGATGGTTAATTTTATGGCCTGAATAAATATATAGGTTAAAATCAGGTCAATTCTTCATTTAAGTGGTGATTCATTTATGTCTCACATTCGCGTAGCCGTGCTGGCTTTTGACGATGTCAGCCTTTTTCACCTTTCGGTTCCCGGTCTTGTCCTGGGCGCCAATAACGGGTCAGGCTCGGTTCAATTCACGATACAGTACGTGGCTCAAACACCAGGCCAGATACGTACAGACCAGGGGGTCATGATCGAGGTGCCCGAGGGCCTGCAGGCATTGCAGCAGGCCGATATCATCATTGTTCCCGCCTGGAGCGACCCGCAAGTGCCTGCACCCGAGGAATTGACCACGGCATTGCGGCAGGCACACGCCAGCGGCAAGCTGATCGTGGGTTTGTGTCTGGGCGCATTCGTGCTGGGGGATGCCGGCTTGCTCGATGGACGGGAGGCGACCACGCATTGGGTGGCGCGCGACGTATTTGCGCGGCGTTTTCCGCAAACTTTGTTCCGCCCCGACGTACTGTATGTGGCCGATGACAACGTGGTGACCTCGGCCGGTACCGTTGCCGCCATTGATTGCTGCCTGCATTTGCTACGCGAGCATCAGGGCTACGAAGCGACCAATCATGTCGCCCGGCTGTTGGTGACGCCGCCGCACCGGCCTGGCGGACAGGCGCAGTATATTGAGCGGCCGGTGCCAAAGCTTGCCGATAGCAATCGTTTGCCCGGCGTGCTGGAATGGGCGCGTGAGCACCTGCATGAACCGCTGTCGCTGGATACGCTGGCAAGCGTGGCCAGCATGAGCCGGCGCACCTTTACCCGGCGCTTTAAGGAAGCAACCGGCACTACCGTCAATCGGTGGCTCAATACCGAGCGGGTTGCCAGGGCGCAGCATTTGCTGGAAACCACAGATTTGTCTATTGAACGCATCACAGCAGAAGCCGGCTTTGGGACAACGCTGGCCCTGCGTCAGCAATTTGCCGCCCAACTGGGTACTTCGCCATCGAACTATCGGCGCAATTTTTGCAAAACAGCGGGCGAGGCGGTGCTGGCGTAGTTGGGTTTTAGCGATGCCAGGTGATATCCGGGGCAGTTTTGTTTCGTCGAAGCAGCATCATCGTACCAGCCAGTTCTCTATCTGCAGGTTGGGTACGCGCGAGAATTCCCGCTCATTGTCTGTTACCAGCACGGCCAACAACGGTAACCGATTTCATAGCGACCCCGTAAAAAATGACCATATGGCTATAATATATAAAATCACCGAGAGCGCAAATAGCTTATCTTCAGATCAGGCACCTCGCCATTGCACTATCTGTGTAATTTTTGCAAAACATGGAGCTTGCTCGCGCAGGTATGGCTGGATTATCAGCGGGTCATTGACTGACTGCATTGGTCGTATAGGCTTGGCCGAAGCGCCGGTGGCTTATCGTGTGGTTGCAGCGTATTCATTGATTTTTTCTTCCACCTGCGCCAATCGGTCTTTTCCGAAGTAAATCTCATCGCCCACGAAAAAGGTGGGCGAACCAAAAGCACCACGATCGCACGCCTGTTGCGTATTGTCGATCAGGCGCTGTTTGATATCGCTTTGCTGGGACAGGTCCATGATCGCTGCGCCATCAAGTCCGGCCTGTTCAAGCGCGCGCAGGATGGTATCGGTATCGGACATATCCAGCTCCAGCTCCCACATGCAGGAAAAAACAGCATCAACATAGGCATCGAATATACCCAGTTTTTCTGCGGCAATGGCGCCGCGCATGATTTTGAGCGTATTAACCGGCCAATAGGGATTTCTGCGGTACTGGTCCAGCTTATGTTTTTTGATGAAACGCTCCACTTCCAGTGCGTCATAGGCTCGCTTGTTGGCTATATGCGCGAAGGCATTGGCCGGAGACTGGTTGTTGGTCAGCTTGAACAGTCCGCCCAGCAAAATCGGCACATAACGAAATGTCTTTCCCGTTCGTGCTTCAATATCGGGAATCACTTTATGGCAAAAGTAAGCGTTTGGACTTCCAAAATCGAAAAGAAAATCAATTGAAGGGGTTTGCATGGAAAAGGCCTTTATTCAGGAATGATCAATTCGGAAACCATATCGCACGCGAACGTGCGACCATATTCACCAGGTTTCCATCCATGGACGCAATTGCGTTTCATGTGTCCAGGCGTTGCGCGGCTGCTGATGAATCTGCCAATACGTTTCCGCAATGCTTTCCGGGTCCACAATGCCTTCCTGATCTTTTAATGCATAACGCTGCGGGAAGGTCTCGCGGATAAACTGGGTATCGATCGCGCCGTCGATAATCGGATGTGCCACGTGAATGCCCTTGGGCCAGAGTTCTCGCGCCATGCTTTGCGCCAGTGCCCGCAGGCCGTGCTTGGCGCTGGCAAAGGCGGCGTAATTGGCCCGTCCTCTCAGGCTTGCCGTTGCTCCGGTGAAAATAATCGTACCCCGTTCGCGCGGCAACATGGCTTTGGTCACTTCGCGTCCCATCAAAAAGCCTGCAAAGCACGCCATCTCCCAGACCTTTGAATAGACGCGGGCCGTGGTATCGGTAATGCTAAATTGAACGTTGGCGCCAATATTGAACACCGCCACTTCAATCGGCGCGATCGTGTTCTCGATATGCTGGACCAGCTCAATCATCTGATCCTCCTTTCGCGCATCACTGCCAAAGCCATGCGCCTGGCCACCGTCATCGATAATCTGTTTTACCAACGGCTCCAGCTTGTCGGCATTGCGGCGTGTCATGCAGGCGATATAGCCTTCACGCGCAAAGCGCCGGGCAATAGCGCTCCCGGTAGCATCTCCGGCGCCCACGACCAGGATTGCCTTTTTTTCATTCATTATATTGACTCCTATGATTTCTCGTTATTGGTTAATGTCGCAGTTGCGCCAGTGCGCCGCGATATTCTCTGTCCAGTTGTGCAATAAGCTCGCTGGCAGGCATAACTGATCGTATATTGCCAACGCCCTGGCCTGCGCCCCAGATGTCTTTCCATGGTTTGACACGGCGTGAGCCAAAGTTCATGCTGCTTTTATCCGCATCAGGGAGGTTTTTCGCATCCAGGCCCGATGCGGTAATGCTACGGGCCAGGTAGTTGCCATGCACGCCGGTAAATAACGGCGTATACACGATTTCCGAGGCATCGCTGTCGACCAGCATTTGCTTGTATTGTGCAGAGGCATTGGCCTCTTCGGTGGCGATGAAGCGCGTTCCCATATAGGCCAGATCTGCGCCCATGGCGCGTGCCGCTGCAATGTGCGCGCCCGAGGTGATCGCTCCTGACAGGGCAATCGGCCCGTCGAAAAACTGTCTGACTTCACTGATAAGCGCAAAGGGACTTAAGGTGCCGGCATGGCCGCCGGCGCCGGCGCACACCAGGATCAAGCCGTCCACGCCCGCTTCCAGGGCTTTGTGTGCATGCCGGATATTGGTGACGTCATGGAACACCAGGCCGCCATATGACTGTATCGGTTTGACAAAATCCGTAGGGGCAGAAAGACTGGTAATGACCAGCGGTACGCGATAACGGACGCAAGCATCCATATCGTGGTCGAGCCGGTCATTGGATGAGTGAATAATCTGGTTGATCGCAAATGGCGCAATCCGCTTTTCCGGCGAAGTTGCACGCGCCTTGTCCAGTGTGGTCGTGATTTGCGCCAGCCATTCATCGAGCTTTTCCATGGGGCGTGCATTCAGTGCGGGCATGGAGCCGATAATGCCTGACAGGCACTGTGCAATAACAAGCGCCGGATTGGAAATGATAAATAGCGGCGAACCGATCACAGGCAGGGAAAGGTTCTCGCGTAAAGCTGCGGGTAATGTCATAAATGTGTCTCGGTAAAAGAGGGCATAGGCAGTTAGTTCGGGGAGGCTGCATGCTGCCCATTGTCGGCGCATGCTGCTAATTGCTTGAGGACATTTTTCAATATCTTCCCTGTGGGGGCAGTGGGCAACGGAAAGAGAAACCGGATCTCGGTAGGCAACTTGTAGGGCGACAGCCGTTCCCGCAGATAGCTGCGAAAGTCGCTCTGGTCATCAGGCTGCTCCGGGCGGTTCAGCTCAATAAAGGCCACGACCTCTTCGTTATGCTCCACCGTTCTTCCAACCACTGCACTATGGATGACGGCAGGGTGGCTGTTAATGACCTGTTCTACTTCCAGCGGATACACATTAAAGCCCGAGCGAATAATCAGTTCCTTGCTTCGTCCTGCAATATGCAACGCACCATCCTCGTCCTGTCGCACCAGGTCTCCGGTACTGAACCAGCCATCGGGCGACAGCACCTCGCGCGTCAATGCTTCGTTACGGTAATAGCCTTTCATGACATTGGGACCGCGTACACGCAGCATGCCCACATTGCCTTTTTCTACCGGTTTGCCGGTCGTATCGACAATGCTGATCTCAATACCAGGGATTGGAAAGCCAACAGAACAGTCTGTCCTGGGTTGATCGATTCTTGTCTGGGCCACCGTTGGGGCGGTCTCGCTCAGACCATAGCCATTGTTCAACGGCAGGCCGAACATCTGTTCAATTTCTTTCTTCAACTTGGGCGTTAACGGCGACCCCGAGGTGCCGATGAACCGCAAGGCGGGGCAGCGTATGGGCAGCGTTTGCGTCTGGGCTTGTTCCAGCAGCCGCGCGAACATGGCTGGTACGCCCACGAATAAGGTAATTTTTTCGTTTGCGATGACCGACAATGCCTGCCGCGCAGAAAACCGGGGTTCCAGCACTACGGTGGCACCGCCCAGAATAGCCCCCAGAAACTGTGTGACCAGTCCCACGACATGGGCCATGGGCAGCACACCATACAGCACGTCACCGGGCTGCATGCGTCTGGAGGTGCATGCCTGGTTGGCGATGAACAGTACATTGGCATGCGTGAGCATCACGCCTTTGGGTGAACCGGAGGTGCCAGAGGTGTAAACCATGGCGGCCACTTGCTCGGCGGGATCGGGCGATGCTGGCTCTGGCACGCTCGCTTCGTTGGGCAAGCCAGTGTAAATATCCCCCAATGCCGCAAATGCCAGTGGTGCTGCCTTATGACGAATGGCATGTTCGAGCGCGTTCTCCGAAACCTGGCATGTGTAAAGCGTGAGGCGCGGCGTTGCATGCTCAATAAACCCGTCTATCTCCCGGGGCGAGAGCCTGGCGTTGACAAAACTGAACCAGGCATCCAGGCGGCTGACTGCCAGCATGATAACGCATGCGGCAACACAGTTTTCGCCGATGATCAGAACCCGATCCCCGGCCCGTACACCCATGTGCCCAAGTTGGTCTGCCAGACGCGCAGACAGCTCGGAGAGCGTTTCATAATCAATGCTGATCAGGCCATCGCGCAATGCGATCGCCTGGGGACTGCGCGCAGCCCAGGCGTCCGCGATCTGATGAATACGACTCAGTTGCCCGGCTTCAGGTCTCCAGCTCACAAACGGCCTCCACTTTTCAATTTTTGTACTGGTTGTGAAGCCATGGTAGAGCAAATCCGGATTAGCCGGCAATATTGAAAAGCGAAAATGCTGTAATGCAAAACTGCAATGCAGTATTGGGTGCCGGGCGGGTCGCTTTTGCCTGTCTATGAGCCCGAGTCGGCATCAACCCTGCGTACAATCTCTGCCGCGGTGGCCAACAGTTTGGGCTTGACCTGGCGCATTAACCGGTCCGCTGTCATGTGACTGGCAGGCCCGGCCGAGCTGAGCACCATGACAGGAAGCCCATTAGAGAACGAGAGCGGTACGGCCAGACCATTGATTTCCTTGTGCCAGTCGCCAAAAGAACGAACGCATCCCAGGGTTAAAAAGTCTTGTCGGCCTTGCTCAATGCCTTGTTTCAGCCGTGGCCAGGAGAAGGTGTCAAATGACCGTATCCGATCCTCCAGCGTGCGGCGTTCTGCGGCATCGACCACGGCCAGATAGGCCTTGCCCATGGCAGTTGGCGCGATCGGAATGCGAGAGCCGATGCCCAGGTTAAGCGTAATCAGCGCGTTGCCACGGTAGCTCTCAATGTAATGCATGCTCATATCGTCGCGAATGCCAAGTGAAATAAGACTCTCGGTTTCCTCCGACAGCAGACGCATTAGTGACTGGCTGATCTGTTTGACATTCAAGCGGGCCAGCGTGGTTCCGCCCAGTGTCAGTGTCTTCATACCCAGCCGATACCTGGGCTGCTGGCCGGTTTTGTGAAGGTAGCCCAGTTTTGCCAGCGTATAGGTCAGCCGGGTAATGGTTGACTTGGGCAAATCGCAACGCAGCGCCAGTTCCTGGTTGCCCAAAAGCTCTTCACCGGAGCGGAAGCATTTGAGAATAGCCAGTCCCCGGGCCAGCGCCGTAACAAAATGGCGGTCACCGCTAGTAGGCTGGTTATCTGGGTTTTCATCTGTCATAACGGCTCCTCGGATTGCAATTAATACTGCATAGCGGTTTTCGTGCTGTAACGAGCAACAATAATAGTACAGAATACGCAGCAAGAACAGACATACGAATGTGCGATGACCGGGTGCACGATAGTGGATGCGGCAGTTGCGCAAGAGGGTATACAAATGCACTGCGATATTGGCATGACAGATCAATTACGGCTGCCTCATGGTGCCTGCCGCCTGATTGAACACCGATCCGAAGATAAGGACCATCACCTTGCACTATATTTATTGCCGGCCCAGGCTCCGGCAGCGCTGACCGATAAGCAATGCTCACATAGCGCGGCCGAAAAGCCGAAGCAGCCCGAACTGATCGCAAAAGCTGAGCAATCACTCAATATTCTTTAATCCAGAAAATTCTGTTCCGGCGGAACATCGGGACAGATGCGTAACCCTGTTCGATAACCCTGAATGCAAAGGAGACATGCATGAATTTATTAAAACGAAAAATCAATCATCTGAAC
Source organism: Advenella kashmirensis WT001 (assembly GCF_000219915.2). Lineage (NCBI taxonomy): Bacteria > Pseudomonadati > Pseudomonadota > Betaproteobacteria > Burkholderiales > Alcaligenaceae > Advenella > Advenella kashmirensis. The sequence continues at coordinate 496,297 of NC_017964.1, forward strand.
CAGTATTTTTGCAAGATCGCTGTATCCTCGGTCTGCGGCGCACTGTTGGCCGCCGCCCCGCTGCTGGCAGCCGCGCAGGAGGATACAAGCCGTTATCCGGACAGGCCAATTCGCATTCTGCTGCCATTCGCTGCGGGAGGCTCGACCGACGGCCCGATGCGCGTGCTCGCAAAACATGTGTCCGAGTCGCTGAAGCAGCCGGTAGTTATTGATTATCGTCCTGGCGCCGGAGGAACGCTGGCGGTACAGACAGTTCATTCTGCCAAGCCCGATGGTTATACGCTGGCGGTTGCTGTTGCCAGTGTTTATCGCATGCCCTATACCATGAAGGTCAATTGGAACCCGGCAACTGATCTGACTTATATCATCGGTATTACCGGGTATGCCTTCGGCATTGTTGTGCCGGCTTCGTCGCCTTTTACCTCCTTGGATGACTTGATTGCCCACGCCAAAGCGCATCCTGGCAAGTTGACCTATAGCACGCCAGGGGTGGCGACCACTAATCATCTGACCATGGAAAAAGTTTCCCGGCAGGTCGGGATCAAACTGAATCATATTCCTTACAAGGGTTCGGGCGAATCGCTGCAGGCATTACTGGCGGGGCAGATCGATGCCGCAGCCGAAACCTCTGCCTTTGTGCCATTGATACAGGCTGGCAAATTGCGGTTGCTGGCTGTCTGGGGCGACAAACGCATGGCGCGTTTTCCGGACGTTCCAACGCTCAAGGAAAAGGGCATAGATATGGTGCAAACCTCGCCCTGGGGCCTGGTGGCACCAAAGGGAACCGACCCGGCTATCGTGCGCAAACTGCATGAGGCATTCAAGCTGGCCATGGAAACCGAGGAATTCAAAACGATACTGGCGCAGTTTGACATGACCCCGGAGTACAAAAGCTCAGAAGATTTTCAACAGTTTGCTGTCAGCAGCATGCAGAAAGAGAAAAAACTGATCGAAGAACTGGGCTTAAAGCTCACACAATAAAGGATTGATTGCAGTTTGTTTACCGGCAGTGGGTGTCGAGCAGGTGGTGGCTTCGGTAGCAGCGACAGCGCTGCTGAAGCTTGGCGGGCCGCTTGCCTTGGTACCGGGTCATTTGTACGGATTATGATACGGATTGGCCTGAATTTATCTTATATTGTCATTCAGGTCAATTGTCTGCTCGGGGTGTATCGCACATACTCCTGGATATTCAGCGAACAAACGGAATTGACACGATTCTGATGATCGAACGTCCGGAGAGATAAACAACGTGAACGACTCAATTGCAGGCGTGCGCCAGGGCGCAGCGTCATATCCCCTATCCATTCTTGATTTTGCCCTGGCAGGCAAAGGCCTGACGGCGCAGCAGGCGCTAACTGCCAGCATTGAACTGGCGCGTCTGGTAGACCGGCGTGGCTTTAGCCGCTACTGGGTTGCCGAACATCATTCCAGTCCTGGCGTGACCACCTCCTCGCCCGCCATGCTGCTCGCACGCCTGGTGGGCGAAACAAAACAGATCCGTCTTGGTGCTGGTGGCATGATGCTGCCCAATTTTCCGCCGCTGGTCGTTGCCGAGCAATTCGGCTTGCTCGCGTCCATGGCGCCGGGCCGTATTGACCTGGGTGTGGGGCGCGCACCCGGCACGGATATGAACACGGCGGCCGCCTTGCGGCGCGGTCAGATTGGCGCAGAGGATTTTCCGTCGCAGTTGATGGAATTACTGGCGTTTCTGGATGACGACTTTCCCGATTCGCATCCGTTTAAAACTGATGTATATGCCATACCTGGTCCAAGACAGTGCTCAGGAAAATGGTGTACCGGGTTCGTTTGTTCGTCCGCCGATCTGGCTGTTGGGCTCCTCGGACTACTCGGCACGCCTGGCGGCGCAACTGGGCTTTCCGTTTGCCTTCGCCGCTCACCTGGCGGACCAGAATGTGGTTATGGCAATTGAAATTTATCGCCGTCACTTTCAACCCTCGGCTGTGCTCTCGCAACCCTACGTGATTGCCAGCTTTGGTGTGATGGCTGCAGACGATGAGCATGAAGCACGCCGCCAGGCCTGGGCATACTCACACGCCATGATGCGCATGAGTACACGTCGCCCCTTCGTTGTTCCTACGGCCCATGAAGCAGAGGTCTACGATTACTCCCCCGCGGAAAGCCGGATCATGGATATGTGGAATGCCAAAATCATGTGTGGTACCGGCAGGCAGGTCGTAGACCGGCTCAATGCCTGGCAACAACGACTGAATGCGAACGAGCTGATGATCCTTAATCTGGGTCACTCGCCCCAGGCGATCTACCGTTCGACCGAATTGATCGCCGACGCTACGGGATGCCGGAGAACGTCAAACAATAAACGGCATGGCATCACAGGTCGCGAAAAGCCCCCCGGCGTTTTGATCTGCGCCGGGGGCTTTTGCGTTTTCGGGACTGCGGATGTTTACTGCGCTGTCAGATACGATTGCGTCGAGGTCACGGTGCCGTAGCCGAACTCGAAGGCGGCCATCATCGCGGCATGTACATGGGCTGCCGGTACCGTCACACCATCGAAACTCAGATCCAAGGTGGCGCAGGCATCGTGCAATACGGTGACCGGGTAACCCATATCAACAGCGGCCCGTACGCAGGCATCCACGCACATGTGGCTCATGGCGCCCACAATGATTATTTCTTCAACCCCATGGGTATCAAGTTGTTGTCGCAGATCCGTGTCGCGAAAAGCGTTGATATGGTTCTTCACGATAACGGGCTCGTCGCCTACCGGGGCTACGGCCGGCTGTATTTCGACGGCATGGGTGCCTGGCTTGAATATCGGCGCATCGCCGCTGGCCACTTCGTGGCGGATATGAAAGACCGGAATGCGTTTTGCCCGGGCATCGGCAATCACCCTGGCTGCGTTAGCGGTGGCCGCTTCAATGCCCGATAATGGCAGGTTGCCCGAAGGCAGGTATTCATTTTGCAGATCGATGACGATCAGACCACGTTGTTTCATTGTCGACTCTCCTGATAGGGGACGGAAAGCCATATCTTCGCCCGGATCGGGCAAAATAAGAAGTGGCGTAAACGACAACTTTCATGTTGATATCGACAAATGATGTCATTGCGTTATACAGGCAACTGCCTGTGCTTATTTGCCTGCACCTTTTGCGCCGAAGCGGCGACGGTAGTCACCGGGCGAGAGCCCGACAATGCGTGTGAAAACCTTGCGAAACGCGCCTGGGTCGCTGTAACCGACCTCCCATGCCACGCGGTCGATAGAGGTATTGCTAAACTGCAGCAACTCGCGCGCCCGTCCCACCCGCAATCGTTGACAGTATTCGGTGGTCGTCATGCCGGTGGCTTTCTGGAAGCGACGCAGAAAGGTGCGCTCTTGCAGTCCTGCCTGCGCGGCCAGTGTCGACAGTGCCACATCACTGGCCTGAGTGGCCTGCAACCAATGTTGCACCTTGAGCACCGCCGCATCGCCATGTGTCAGGCGTGGCGAGAACACGCTGTAATAGCGTTGTTCGCGACCGGGTGGATCCACCAGCAGTACGCGCGCGGTTTCGATCATGACCGTCGGGCCCAGAAGGCGATCTACCAGCCGCAACCCCAGGTCGGTCCACGCCATCAGGCCGCCGGCCGTAATGATGTCGCCGTCATCGATAATCAATTGGTCGGCATCGACAGACAGTTCCGGGAAACGTTGTTGCAGCAAATCTGCGTAGGACCAGTGCGTGGTTATTCTTCGACCGCTTATCAGGCCGGTGCCGGCCAATACGAAGGCTCCGGCACATACCGAGCCCAATGCCACCCCCTTGGCGTGATGGTCTCGCAACCAGGCCGTCAGCGCTGCAGCTTCGTCCCCACCTACGGGCTCGTCCAGAGAGGGCGGCAAAATCAACGCGGACAATTTGCCGGCAGACTCATCCGGACAGGTGTCTAACACACAGGTTGGTGCTTCGCTTGCGCGGTCCTGACGCCAGTGCGTTACCCTTAAGACCGGAGCTCCTGCTTTTTGATGTGACATCGCAATCCGGTTGGTCACGCCGAACAGGTCGGTCAGTCCCAGTACGGCAGCCAGTTGTGCGCCAGGATAAATTACCAGTCCTATTTCAATCATCATTGATTTCCTGTGCTTCGGAGTTTTCCAAATGTAATGTCAAGTCACTCACACTGGTACCCGTCGATCATATGACAGTGCCAACCATAGGTTACTCCCATGATTGTGACAGCCATGAATTGCTTTAATCATAACCGCCGGCTGCGGATAGTTTTTGATGGGAATGTTGGCCCAGTAAAACAGGGCAGTGCCTCAGTGGCGTGGCTGTATGCGTCGTTCAAAGTGAGAATGGGTTTTCGGCGATTGGGCGCTGGCGTTTTATATCAAACACAACTGGCATTGTTTCTGTCTCTCTTGCCCTCCTGTCATTGTGTCGACGTATACAGAATTTCTTTGATGAATTTTTCCACAGCACGTGAAGCGGCTGTTAATGGATGCTCTCTGGATGTGGCGATCCAGGTGGTTTGCTCCACGCTTGGGTTGCACAGGTAACGAGCGGTTAACTGGTTGTTGCTGATGGCTTTGGCGTAGGTGCCGGCAGGCGATAGCGTCACAAAGCCGGAGGCCAGCATGGCTTCCTGGATTAACGATGAGGTGCCCGCTTCCAGGGCAATGTTCAGAGAGATTCCATGGCTGGCCGCTGCACCAAGGATGCGGTCTGTAAGGCTATTGGGACGGGCCGGCATGGCGATGGGGACTCCCTGCAGAAGGTCAAAGGGAACTTCTTTCTGCCGAAACAAGAGGTGGTTGGGCGTGCCGATGACTGATACCTGGCCACGCATGAGCGGGTCGGCGCAAACCGGCCGGGCATCGCCGTAACGATTGAACACGCCAATATCAACGCGTCCACTGCTTAACCATTCCTCGACCTGGCCGCTGTAGGCTTCCAGCATCCGCAGCCGGATGCCCGGATGCGTGGATTGCAGACGGCGTACCAGGCTGGATGCCAAGTGGCGCGACACTAATGGAATAACGCCAACCGTAACATCTCCTGATAATTGAGCCTGCGTATCAGACACCAGTGCATCGAAGGCTTCCAGTTCGGCTATCAGCGATTGAACGCGCGGCATGATACGTTGCCCGAAATCGGTCAGGGCGACTCCTCGCCCGTGACGATAAAAGAGTTTTTGCCCCAAGCGGCTCTCCAGGCCGGCCACCCGTCTACTCAGTTGGGATTGCGAGACGCCCATCGAAATGGCGGCACGCAAAAAACTGCCATGGCTGGCTACCCGGATAGCGGCTTTCAAGCCTGCAACTGCGATGGAGGAGTCCGCTGTATCGGCCATGTCGGGCTGCTTTTCCTGTTTGTTCGGGGTTTGGGCAGAATTGCATAAATTACATATCTGATATCCTCAAGCTGCGCATTCATCATATATGAAAGTCCCTAGAATCGTCTACAGATTACAACTTCCAAGGAACAGGAATTGACTTCTGAAAACGCTCATGGCCCGCTGCAAGGCTTACGTATTCTGGATTTGTCGACGGTTATAGCAGGGCCTTACGCGTCGACGCTACTGGCAGACTTGGGGGCGGAAGTCCTTAAAGTGGAGCTGCCCGGCAAAGGTGACGGCCTGCGCGCCCTGGCGCCGCACAAAAATGGTGTCCCCCTTTGGTGGAAAGTAACCAATCGCAACAAGCGCGGTATCACGCTTGATTTGCGCAAGGCCGGTGCGAAAACCGTGCTGGAACGACTTTTGCCAGAATTTGACGTGGTTGTCGAAAACTTCCGTCCTGATACTTTGGACCGCTGGGGTATTACCAAGGAATGGATGCATGGCATTAACCGGCGTCTCATCATCTTGCGTGTAACCGGCTTTGGGCAGACAGGTCCCTATCGTAATCGCCCCGGTTTCGCACGTGTTTTTGAATCAATGAGCGGTTTTACCCGCATGTGCGGGGAGGTGGGGGGCGGTCCCTTGCATCTGGGCTATCCCATCTCGGATGCGGTGGGTGGCCTGTTCGGTGCTATCGGTATCCTGGCCGAACTCAGCCGCTTGCGTGCCCAACCGGAGAGCAATGGCCAGGAAATTGATGTCTCCGTTACCGAAGCCATGCTACGGACGCTGGATTTTCTCGCCATCGAGTATGACCAGTTGGGAGCAACACGGGTTGGTTCGGGTAATTTGAGTCAGTATGCAGCTCCCGGCAACATCTATCGCACTCAGGATGGGAAATGGGCGTCCATTGCGGCATCCACTCAAAGCATTTACGAAAGACTATGCCATGCCCTGGATCTGCCGGCTTTGCTGGAGGATCCCCGCTTCGTGGACAATCCCACGCGTGTAATGCATCGCGAGGCATTGGATGGCCTGCTTTCCGAACGTATCGCCAGTCTGACCCTTCAGCAGCTGCAGCAACGGCTGGATCGCGCGCATGTCGGGTTTTCGCCCATTTATGATGCATCGGATGTCATGGCAGACCCGCATTTTCAGGCGCGCGAAGCCATCGTGACTGTCGATGACGACGAATTGGGACCGGTACGTATGCAATGCGTTGTGCCGCGCTTTTCAGAAACGCCTGGAAAAATTCACAGCACGGGGCCTGGTATCGGCCAGGATAACAAGGCCGTTTATACCTCTTTGGGCTTTAACGATCAGGAAATGGAAGAAATGCGCCACCAGGGCGTGATATAGACGGCGGCACAATGACGTCAGATCTACAACAACCAAAGGAGACTATTGATGAAAAGGCTGATGTTTTGCCTATTGATGGCGATGGCGGCTTCATTCGCCCAGGCGCAGGGAGATAAGGTAAATAAGATTATTGTTGGGTTTCCTCCAGGGCAAGCGACAGACCAGGTTGCGCGTCTGCTTGCGCAGGAGTTATCGCGCGAGTTGCAGGAAAACTTTATTGTAGAGAATCGGCCAGGGCAGGGTGGCAGCGTAGCCCTGGCAGCGCTCAAGCGTAGCGAGCCGGACGGTCGCACCATGGTGCTGGCAGCCCTGGCTTCTCTCGTCGTCAATCCGCATCTGTATAAAAATGTAGGCTATGCGACACTGAGTGATTTCGAGCCCGTAGCGTTGGTGGCGGACCTTCCCATGCTGTTGGTTGTCAATCCAAAGTTGCCCGCGCAATCCTATAAAGAACTGGTCAGTTATGTTAAAGACCACCCGGGTAAACTGAACTATGCGTCATCGGGTAACGGAACGCTGTCGCATCTGGGAATGGAAGAGCTCAAGCGGCATACTGGGATGAAAATCGCGCACATACCTTATTCCGGCAGCGCGCGCTCGATGGCAGACGTGGTTGGCGGCGGTGTTCAGGCAGCCATCGACACCGTAGCGGTCACCCAGACACAAATACGCGCCGGAAAACTACGACTTCTGGCAACCACTTATTCTGAAAGATTGCCGGCCTTTCCGGATATACCGACACTGGCTGAGTTGGGAGTAAAAGACTTCCGGCTCAGCGCCTGGCTTGGTCTGATGATGCCCAAGGGTGTGCCGCCTGATCGCGTTGCCAGGCTGAATAATGCGGCAATGAAAGTAATCCAGTCAGAAGCGGTGCGCAGCAAGTACGCCGCGTTAGGCGCCGTGCCGCGCACGATGCCAACGCCGGAATTTCGCCGATTCATGGCGGCCGAATACGAACGCTGGGGCAATGGCGTGCAGCAGGCGGCTTTGACGGTTGATTAGCATTGCAGCATGACCACAAGACTAAAGCCGAGCGTGTGGCGACAGCGGACGGCACAACATTAAATCATTATATAAACAGGAGTGAAAATGTTTAACGCATTGGTAATAGATAAGGACGACAAAGGGTATCGAACCGTCCAGTCCCGAGTGGATCCGGCACACTTACCCGAAGGCGACGTCCTGATTGACGTTGAGCATTCCACGTTAAATTACAAGGACGCCCTGGCCATTACCGGTAAGGGGCCGGTGGTACGCCAATTTCCCATGATTCCGGGCATAGATCTATCCGGCATCGTACGGGAAAGTCGGCATCCCGATTTCAAGGCAGGCGATGCCGTCATTATGAATGGATGGGGCGCGGGTGAAACTCATTGGGGCGGGATGGCGCAAAAGGCGAAGGTACAAGGCGACTGGCTGATCCGACGCCCGGCCGCAATTACCTCGGAGCAGGCAATGGCTATAGGCACAGCGGGCTACACCGCCATGCTTTGTGTTATGGCGCTGCAAAAGCATGGTCTTGAAGCTGGCGACGGTGATGTTCTGGTTACCGGTGCAGCGGGTGGTGTTGGCAGTGTGGCCGTTGCGTTGTTGAGCACACTGGGTTACCGTGTTGTGGCTTCTACCGGTAGGCCCGAAGAGGCGGACTACCTTAAGCGCCTGGGCGCAGCGGACATTATTGACCGCAATACACTGAGTGTACCCGGTAAACCGCTGGCCAAGGAACGCTGGGCAGGCGCTGTCGATAGTGTGGGCAGCCATACGCTGGTCAATGTCTGCGCGGGAACCCGATACGGTGGCATCGTCGCCGCTTGTGGTCTGGCGCAAGGGATGGATTTTCCGGCCACGGTAGCACCCTTCATTTTGCGTGGCATCACCCTGGCAGGCATTGACAGCGTGTATTGTCCTCGCAAGCATCGCCAGTCTGCATGGGATGCGATTGCTCGCGATCTGGACCCAGCCAAACTGGCGGTGATCGGCCAGAAAATCATATCGCTGGAGCAGACGCTTGCAGTGGCCAGTGAATTATTAGCTGGAAAAGTGCGCGGGCGGGTGGTAGTGGATGTGAATCGCTGAATCGCCTGGCGTGGCAAAGCTGAGGTCGACGTTTGAGAATCAAGCGTCGACTTTTAGCGGACAGTTTAATTTTAGTTGCGCCTTGGCCGTCTTTGTTGGTAACACATCCAAGCCGTTTGCCAAACCTCTCGCGCAAAAAATAACCCACCGAAGTTGATATAACTTTGGTGGGTTTTGTCTGAAATTGAGCGGTAATTAGATAGAATAAAAATCGACAGACTTTATTCTTCCACATCAACATCTAACAACAGCTTGCCTTCTTACTCCACCGTCACGCTCTTGGCCAGGTTCCTTGGCTTGTCCACGTCAGTTCCACGTGCCACTGCCGTGTGATACGACAGCAGTTGCAGCGGGATGGTGTGCAGGATCGGAGACAGTTTGCCGTAGTGCTCTGGCATATGAATCAGGTGCATGCCTTCGCTGGCTTTGATTTTTGAATCACTGTCGGCAAACACATACAGCTCGCCACCACGTGCGCTCACTTCCTGCATATTGGATTTGAGTTTCTCCAGCAGTTCGTCGTTCGGTGCAATCGTGACCACTGGCATTTGTTCTGTCACCAGCGCCAGCGGGCCGTGTTTCAGTTCGCCTGCAGGATAGGCTTCAGCGTGGATGTAGCTGATTTCCTTGAGCTTGAGCGCGCCTTCCATGGCAATTGGGTAATGCATGCCACGTCCCAGGAACAGGGCGTTTTCCTTGTTGGCAAAACGGTCGGCCCAGCCGATGATCTGTGGCTCCAGTGCGAGGACGGCGCCAATCGCGGTGGGCAGGTGACGCAGCTGTTTGATGTACTGGTTCTCCTGTACATCGTTCAGCCGACCCTTGACCTTGGCGATGGTCAGCGCCAGCAGGAACAGGCCAACCAGCTGAGTGGTAAAGGCTTTGGTCGAGGCGACACCAATTTCCACACCGGCGTGGGTAATGAAATTGAGCTTGCATTCGCGCACCATGGCGCTGGTTTGCACGTTGCAGATGGTCAGCGTGTTTTCCATGCCCAGTGTGCGCGCGTGCTTGAGCGCGGCCAGTGTATCGGCGGTTTCGCCAGACTGGGAAATGGTAATGACCAGTGACTTGGGGTTGGGTACGCTATCACGATAGCGATATTCGCTGGCAATTTCCACGTTCACTGCGATTTTGGCGATGGACTCGATCCAGTATTTGGCGGTCAGGCCGGCATAGTAACTGGTGCCGCAAGCCAAAATAAGAATGTTATCTATGTCCTTGAAGATTTTTGCAGCATCATCGCCAAACAGTTCAGGCTCGATGGATTCGATACCGTCAATGGTATCGCCCACGGCGCGAGGCTGTTCGAAAATTTCCTTTTGCATATAGTGGCGATAGGGGCCCAGTTCGGCAGCGGCGGTATGCGCGTGCACGACATTGACCTTGCGTTCCACGGCTTTGCCATCAATATCTACAATCCAGATTTTCTGCAACTGCAGGTCAACCACGTCGCCATCTTCCAGATAGACGATTTTGTCGGTGGTTCCGGCCAGCGCCAGGGCATCGGACGCCAGGAAGTTTTCGTTTTCTCCGCGACCCACGATCAACGGAGAGCCGTGGCGTGCACCCACTACGCGATGGGGTTCATCGTGGCAGAACACGGCAATGGCGTAGGCGCCGGTCAGGCGGCGCACGGTTTGCTGGACGGTTTCGAACAAGTCGCCGTTGTACAGATGGTCAATCAGGTGGGCAATCACTTCGGTGTCGGTCTGGCTTTCGAAAACGTAGCCGTGGCCCTTGAGTTCGTCACGCAGTTCGTCGTGATTTTCAATAATGCCGTTGTGAACCAGCGCGATACGCGGCTTGCCGTTGGCAGGGCCGGAAAAATGCGGGTGAGCATTACGCGTGGCAGGCACGCCGTGCGTGGCCCAGCGGGTATGGGCAATGCCGGTAAAGCCGGCGATGTTGTCTTCCCTGATCTGGGTTTCGAGTTCCGAGACGCGTTGCGTGCTGCGGGTACGGCGCAGTTCGCCGTCCATATGCACCGCAACACCACAAGAATCGTAACCGCGATATTCAAGCCGTTTAAGGCCTTCGACAAGAACTGGTGTGATGTCACGTTGCGCTACTGCGCCGACAATTCCGCACATGCGTTTACTCCATTTATTCTGAATAGGAAAAGCGTATTGTGCGCCTCAAGCAAAGAAATTAATGTTCTAATTTAAATCCAATATGAAATATTCATTCATTTATCAATAAAAACGATGTTTTATTTCATTTATATTAAAATATGAAATTATATTTCATTACAAAGCTGTAATAAGACGCAAATTCGTGGCTGCCTGCTCACAGTGGGTCAAAGCATCAGCAGCTCGAAAGTGCGCTTTCAAGGAAAGCAATGGAACTTGATGAACTGGATAAACGTATTTTGCAGCAACTGCAGAAGGATAGTGGCCTGACCAACCAGGCACTGTCTGAGCGGGTGCATGCGTCGGCGCCTACCTGTCTGCGGCGCGTACGTCAATTGTATGAGCATGGCATTATTCAGAAAACGGTGGCGATTGTAGACCCCGCTTTGGTGGCCACCACGCTGACGGCAATTGTAGAAATTACGCTGGATGTGCAGACCGCAGAAGCCTACAGCGATTTTGAAGAGCGCGTGGCCCAGGAGCAGAGCATTCTTCAGGCCTACAGGGTTTCCAGCGGTCCCGATTTTGTATTGATTGTGCAGGTCCGCGATATGCCGGCCTATCACGCCCTGGTTCATCGCTTTTTTACTGCGCAGAAAAATGTGCGGAACGTGCGCAGTTTTTTCTCTGTTCATCGCAGCAAGTTCGAAACGCAGATTGCGATTGACTGAGTTGTGAAGCGTATCACTAGCATCATGTGGCAATGAACGGGTAATACGGCTATGAAGCGTGATTGAAGCGGAGTACAACGCCATGAGGCTGGCGACCAAAGGCGCTGTTGCGATGGGCGCTATTGGGCCTGGCTGACCAATTGCTCGAACTGCGCCAGATAGCGCGCGCTCATGCGGCCAATATCATGGTAGTCCTGTACGTAGTGCCATGCCTTGTCGGCACGCAATTTGGCCTCTACAGGATGGGCCAGCGCCTGTTGCAGGGCTGCCGCCATTTGGTCGTCATCGCCGGTCTCGCACAGGTAGCCGCGTTGGTCATCCAGCAGTTCGGCCAGTCCACCGGCATTGGTTGATACCACCGGTATGCGCAAGGCGAACGCGTCCAGTACGCTGCTGCCCAGCGCTTCTTCGCGACTGGCCATGACAAAAATATCAAACAGGCTATATAAGTCTTCGATATTCTGGCGAAAGCCCGCCAGGTGGTACACCTGTTGCAGGCCGTGCTCCTGAATCAGCGCCCGGGCCTGTTCTGAGCAGTCGCCCTCGGCGCCAAAGTGCAGGAAAATAAAGTCCTGGCGCAGCGCGTGCAGGCGGGCGACGGCGCGAATCAGGGTGAGCGGGTCCTTGACGGAAACCAATGCAGCGCTGGTGGCCAGCACTTTTTTTGTTGCCGATGGCAAATTCGTCACGAACCTGTTGAGCATGCGCCGTGTTGATCTGCCTGGGCTCGATCGCGCTGGAAATCAGGATGGGATCGAGCCCCAGCCGGCGTGGCTCGGCCGCTGCCATCTGGCTGATAGCCACAAACAGATCTGCCTGGCGCCACTTGCGTAGCGTGCGCCATTGTCGTTGCGGTTGGACGGGCAGGGAAGTGCGGCGGGTAAACACCAGACGGGCTTTGCCGAAAAAGCGGCGGGCAATGGCTGCCCAGGTAAGGGAGCCGGCGGTTTGCACATGAACAATGTCGAAATCACGGGCATGGCGCAATAAATACAAGGCCTGCTCAAATGGCCGCTGGCGCGTCACAACCGTAAAGCTTTCCTGTTGCGCCGCCTGCGCCAGTGGCTGGTCGTTGCGGGCCAGCAGGCTCACTTCATGCCCGGCATCGCGAAACGCGCGCATGCAGTAGAGCGTCTGGCGTTCACCGCCACGCCAGCCTTTTTCGAAATTTACCTGCAGGATTTTCATGATGACTATGCTTGTGCTGAATCAGCGCGGCGGCTTGGCCTGCCGGGTGCGGGACCACAGGCAGGCATATTTGTTGAAGACCGATTGGGCAGCCATGACCGACAGCAGAAAGCCAGCCCTGCCATCCAGTATGCCCAGGCGCAGAAAATAGGTTCTGAAAAAACGCGCGGCCGCATGCAAGGTGGCGGTGGCAAGCGACCCCTTTTTGCCGGCGGCGGCCCGCTGTTCTGCCCAGGCAATGGCGTAGCCTGCCGATTTACGCAAATGCTCATCGACCGTGGCGTAGGTAAAGTGCAGCAGATCACCCTGCAGCGTTGCAAGCCGGGCGCCGGGCGGCAGTACGAGCGACTCATGCACCAGGGCATTGTCGTATTGCGTCAGGCCCCGGGGGTGCAGGCGCTCCACATGTCCCGGATACCAGCCGCAATGACGAATGAATTGGCCGAACGCCCAGCTCAGTCTTGCCACTTGGTATATGGTGTTGTCCGGAGGGTTTTGCAGCACGGCTTGAATGCTGGCGCGCAGTTCTGGCGTGACGCGTTCGTCGGCATCCAGCCACAGGATCCAGTCGGCGGTCACATGTGTTTGCGCGCGCTGTCGTTGCGGACCGAACCCCGGCCAATCGCTGCTGGTGTAGAAAGCCTGGGTGTAACGGCGGGCGATCTGTTCGGTGGCATCGGTGCTGCCCGAGTCCAGGATCACGATTTCATCGACCCAGCCGGCGACCGAATCCAGGCACGCGGCCAGGTTTTGCGCTTCGTTCTTTACGATCAGCGCAACGGCCAGGGTGACGCGTCGAGTGGGACGGGCTGCTTCAGCAGGCATCGGTGTCGAGACCTTTTATATAGCGGAACAGATTGATGATAACGGCGATTATAACCAGCGAGCTGGCAAAGCCCATCACGTACATGGGCCCGCGTACCTGATCGACATGAAAGCTGATGGCCACGCATGCTGCGCCAATACCCTGGCCAAACAGGCGTGTGGTTGCCTGTACGCCACCGGTGGCGCCGCTGCGTTTCAGTGGGGTGGACAGCAGCATGGCGCGGTTATTGGGTGTTTGGAAAAAGCCAAAGCCCATACCGGCCACGAACATGGGAGCGACGTAATACCACAGGGAAATATCGGCAGGCAGCGCCATCAGGGCAATAATGCCGATGGCCATCAGGCTGCGCCAATACCAGCCAGCAGAGAGGCCTTGAAATAGCGACACAGCTTTGCCGACAGCGAAGCAATAACCACACTGCCTACCGGCCAGGCTCCGAACAGCAGACCAACCTGTTGCAGCGGCATGCCCAGGTTGTGCTGATAATAAAAGGGCAGCGCCAGCATGGATATCATCTGCGCGGTAAAGGTGAGCGCAGAGACGATGACGGCGTATTTGAATATAGGGTAACGAAACAGATCAACCGGCACCAAGGGCGTTTCTTGTGGCCTTGAGCGTCGCAGCAGCACATAGCCGCTGACTGCCGCCACGCCAAGCATGAACAGGCCACGACCGGGATTGCGGCCGATGGCATCCAGGCCGATCAGCAGGATTGCGAAGGTAAAAATATTCAGTATGGCGCTCAGGTAGTCAAAGCGACCTTTACTGCGCGAAGCGGCCTCTGGCAGGTAGCCGGCAGCATACATGGCAAACAGGCAGATCGGCACGGTAAAGCCGAAGATCCATTGCCACGAAGCGACAGATAAAATGGCCGCCCCCACAGAGGGTCCGACCACGGACATGACGCCAACCGTCATAGCGTTGATGCTGATGCCCGCGGCCAGCTTGTGAGCCGGATAAATGTGGCGCACCAGGCCGCCAAACAGGCACATCATGGATGAGGCGCCCAGCCCTTGCAGCATGCGCGCGGCTACCAGGCTATGCAGGTTGCCGGAAAACGCGCATAGCAGAGAGGCAATGGTAAAAAGCGCAAGGCCCAGTCGAAACATGAGCTTGAAGCCCACGCGCTCGGCCACTGCCGATAAGGGCAGCAGGGTGGCCATCACGGAAATGGTATAGGCGTTGACGATCCAGATGGAATCGGCCTCGCCCACGTTCAGTTCACGTGAAATGGTCGGCAGCGCGATATTGGCGATGTTGGCGTCCAGTACCGTGACGCCAATACAGCACAGCAAGGCGCCCGCAGCCCACTGGCGAGCCGGGGCCGGCAGCCCGGTGGTGTTTCTGGCCGCGGCCGCCGGGGCTGGCTTGTCGGGATTGCGGGTTGGGGCTTGGTTCATGCCATCAATCTTGTTTCTTGGCCGGACGTGTCCAGTTCTCCACGGTGGTCTGGCGGGTGCGCGATAGCGTGAGTTTGTTGGCAGGCGCGTCTTTGGTCAGCGTGGTGCCCGCGCCCAGCGTTGCGCCTTTGCCGACGGTGACAGGCGCGACCAGTTGCGTGTCCGAACCAATGAACGCGCCATCTTCAATAATGGTTTTGAATTTGTTCACGCCATCGTAATTGCAGGTAATGGTGCCCGCGCCGATATTGACCTGTGCACCGATAACGGCATCGCCCAGGTAACTCAGATGGTTGGCCTTGCTGCCCTGGCCGAGTTTGGTCTTTTTCAGTTCGACAAAGTTGCCTACGTGAGAATCCGCAGCCAGTTCTGCGCCTGGACGCAGTCTTGCGTATGGACCGATTTTGACGTTTTCAGCCGCAGTGGCCTGTTCCAGGTGGCTGAATGCCTCTACCTGCGTGCCGGCGCCCAGCGTTACGTTGCGCAGAACGCAATGCGGCCCGACACGCACGCCATCTGCCAGGGTAACGTGGCCTTCAAAGACGCAGCCCACGTCAATAAATACATCGCGCCCGCATTCTAGCGTGCCGCGCAGATCAAAGCGAGCAGGGTCGGCCAGTGTGACGCCCTGGGTCAGCAGGCGTTGTGCCTGCTCTGCCTGCCAGGCGCGTTCCAGTTGTGCCTGTTGCACGCGGCTGTTGACGCCCAGCGTTTCCCAATTGGCATCCGGCTGGGCGGCATTGACAGGCACGTTGTCCTGGACCGACAGCGCAATGGTATCGGTCAGATAATATTCGCCCTGCGCATTATTATTGTTGATGCGGCCCAGCCAGTCTTTCAGCTTTGCGGTGGGGGCTGCCAGAATACCGGTGTTGACTTCACAGATTTTATGCTCCTGCTCGGTGGCGTCCTTGTGCTCGACAATCCGCTGCACCTGGCCACTGTCGTTGCGCACGATGCGCCCGTATCCGGTCGGGTCCTGCAGCGTTTCAGTCAGCACGGCCATGCCATCGGCGCGCGCCTGCAGCAGACGCTTTAACGTGGCGGGCTGTACCAGGGGCACGTCGCCATACAGCACAATGGTGGTGTCGCTGTCCTGTTCGCCGCCAACCAGCAGCGGCAGGGCCTGCTGGACTGCGTGGCCGGTGCCGTACTGGGGCTGTTGCAGTGCGTATTCGATGTCGGTCTGGTCGGCAAAGGCTTTCTTGACGGCATCGGCGCCATGTCCGACCACGACGATGATGCGATCCGGGGATAGTTGCCGGGCGCTGTCGATGACCTGCGCCAGCATGGGCTTGCCAGCCAGTGTATGCAATACTTTGGGCAGATCCGACTGCATGCGTTTACCCATACCTGCTGCGAGAATGACGATATTTAACATAGATAGACGTGTCGTAAAGTTTGAAATTGGTTAAGGGGGATAGAAAATGGGGAAGTAAGCATGTCTTCCCCGTTGTTGTATGTGTCAGGAGCCGCGGCGTGCTGCCGTGCTGCGTTTTGCCGCAGGCCGGCTGGCCGCCGCGCGTTTTCGTGCCGCCGGCTTGACCGGCTCTTGCGGTTCCACCGGCTCATCGGGTTCGGGGCCAGGCGGTGTTTTGACGGGCGAGGGCTCTTTGTGCATTGCCTGCGTGGCCTGGGTCGCTACCTGGGCCAGTTGGGCAAACTGCCCTTGCAGCATATCCCACCATGCCTGCGATGCCTGGCTGACCGAATCTGTGGCAGAACCGGCGCTGCCGTTGGCTGCCGTGTTTTCTTCGCGGTCGGCGGCAGTAGGGTGGGAAGAGGTTGCGGCTTCGGGTTGCCGCGATTTTTTCAAGCCAAACAGATCGTCCAGCGAGCGATCCTGGTTCTGCGTTTGCAGGGTGTCAACAAATGTTTTCAGCGTGTGAATGCTGGCGCGCTGGATTTCCAGTCCCTGAATGGTGCCCGAAAGCATGGACAGGTTCATGGTAAGCCAGCTTTCTATGCTTTTGAGTTCCTGGATGCGCTTGTCCAGTTCGTCCGGACTCAGGGCAGGGGGCATGGCAAAAACCGGATTGCTTGCCTGTTGTACTTGTGCAAACTGCTGCCAGGCCTTGCTCATCATGTCCAGGCTTTGCATGATGGGATTGCTGGCGCTGTCAGGCCCCAGGCCGGGCCGATCAAACGGGTTGCTGCTTGTCATGAGGTTCTCCCTGATGTTGCGGCTGCGCGCGAAAACGCGCGAGCAATGTTTCGGATGTACGGCTCAGCATGCCTTCCAGTATAACAAGTGCAGCTTCCAGCGTGATTTGTCTGTCGGCAATCATTTGCACGGCCTGCTGCTGGCTGACGATGCGAATTTCCGATACTTCGCCGTCCATGTTCCGCGGCGTGGCGTGGGGCGGGAGAATGCAATCGCTGACCAGGATGTCTTCGACCTGATAGCCTTCGGGCAGGCGCCGGTGCATGCGCAATAGCGTGCGCAACGGCGTGCGGCAGGTCAGCACGTCTTCCTGCAGCCCGGCTTCTTCGAAAGTTTCGCGCAACAGCGCGTGTTCCAGGTCTTCCGAGCCATTGGCAAGACCGCCGGCCAGCGTATCCCACATGCCCGGATCGCTGGCTTTGGTCATGGCGCGTTTTGCGATATACAGTTGCAGGTCCGGAGTCCAGGCATTCAAATGAACGGCGTGGGTCAGCAGACCCAGGGGGCGCATGGCGGCGCGCTCCATTTTTGCCAGATCTTCCCCTTCAGCATATACTGTGAGCAGCTCATCCCGCCAGGTTTTAAGCAGGCCCGCGTTGCGCAAAATAATGGCAATATCGGCCAGCATCGGTTCCAGTTCGAAGCGCGGCGTGCCAGGATCGGCAAAATGTACGGCGGTTGCTGTGGTGCGCACTTGAGGCAGATGGCCAATGGCCTTGAGCGCCTGCGGCGTAATAAAGCCGGCCAGTTTGCCGGCAATGGTCAGCGGCAGCGAGTATTCAGGCGGCACTTCCTGTATGGATTGCAACAGGGCGGCGTAAAGGGCGGGGATTCGGTTCAAAGTTGCTTCGATGTCGTGTCAAACATGCAACGATTGTATTCGCAAAAAGTTCACGGGCAGGTTCGCTGTCGCTTTTATATGGTTAAATGAAGTATCTTTGACACAGATTAAGGCGTCTTGGGTATAATCCTGTACCGCAAAGGGTTATGATAGGTACGCTTTATGCGGTTGCCGTCAGCTACGATAATCAGGCGCGATCCGATCAGTTTCATACGAAAAACGGAACAGCGCACAAAAATGAGGTCAACATGAAGAAGTTGCAAGGTTTACTTGGTCTTGGAGCGCTCCTGCCAGCCTGTACGGCGTGGGCTCAGGTCCAGGATATGCCAGGTGGTCCTAAGGTATTGCAAGTCAATCTGCATAAGGGTGTCACCGAAATAGCCGAAAGCATGTACAGTCTGCACATCATGATGCTGATTATCTGTACTGTTATCTTTATTGCCGTCTTCGGCGTCATGTTCTACTCAATCTGGGCGCACCGCAAATCCAAGGGTTTCAAGGCTTCTGTATTCCATGAGCACATGGGCGTGGAAGTGGCCTGGACAGTGGTTCCGTTTATTATCGTGATCGCAATGGCCCTGCCTGCAACGAAAACCGTAGTGGCAATGAAAGATACCAGCAGCGCTGATATCACTGTCAAGGCAACCGGCTATCAGTGGAAATGGGGTTACGAGTACCTGGATGGCAAGGCCAAGGGTATCAATTTCATCTCCAATATGACAACGCCTTACGATCAGATCGAAGGCAGCGCCGAGAAATCCAATACTTACCTGATGGAAGTGGATAACGAACTGGTTGTTCCCGCAGGTAAAAAAGTCCGCGTCGTGATCACTGCCGACGACGTCATTCATTCATTTTTTGTACCTGAGCTGGGCGTGAAGCAGGATGCCATTCCCGGCTTCCTGCGCGATGCCTGGTTCCGCACCGACAAGGTGGGTACGTATCGCGGCCAGTGTGCCGAGCTGTGTGGCCAGAACCATGCATTCATGCCAATCGTAGTGCGCGTCGTATCTCCGGAAGATTATGACAAGTGGATTGCAGAGCAGCAGAAAGTGGCAGCAAAATGAAAATGACATTCGGAACTTTATATTCGCAATATTGCGCCTGTGATATCTGCAAGCCAGGCACGCAGCAGGCAAGGAGTCAAAAATGAGTAGTACAGTAGTGGGTCACGCTCCTGATCATCACGGACACGATGACCATCACCACGCAGCCCCAACGGGCTGGCGCCGCTGGCTGTTTGCCACCAATCACAAGGATATCGGTACGATGTACCTGTTATTCTCGTTCATCATGCTGCTGGAGGGCGGCGCGCTGGCGTTGCTGATTCGTACCGAGCTGTTTGAACCGGGAATACAGTTCTTCCAGCCTGATCTGTTTAACCAGTTCACCACCATGCACGGCCTGATCATGATTTTTGGTGCGATCATGCCTGCGCTGGTTGGATTTGCCAACTATATGATTCCGTTGCAGATCGGCGCTTCCGATATGGCTTTTGCGCGGATGAACAACTTTAGCTTCTGGCTGCTGCCTGTCGGCGCCATTTTGCTGACCGGCTCGTTCTTTGTTCCTGGTGGCGCCACGGCTGCCGGCTGGACACTTTACGCGCCGCTGTCGCTGCAAATGGGTCCTGGCATGGACATGGCCATTTTCGCCGTGCATATCCTGGGTGCCTCGTCCATCATGGGTGCGATCAATATTATCGTGACCATTCTGAACATGCGCGCGCCTGGCATGACATTGATGAAAATGCCGCTGTTTTGCTGGACATGGCTGATCACGGCATTCCTGCTTATCGCTGTTATGCCGGTGCTGGCTGCTGCCGTTACCATGTTGCTGACCGACCGTCATTTTGGTACAGGCTTTTTCAACGCCGCTGCCGGTGGTGATCCGGTTCTGTATCAGCACATATTCTGGTTCTTCGGTCACCCTGAAGTGTATATTATGATTCTGCCGGCCTTCGGTATTGTGTCGGCCATCATTCCTACCTTCTCTCGCAAGCGCCTGTTTGGTTATGCGTCCATGGTGTATGCGACTGCCGCGATTGCCGTGCTGTCGTTCATCGTCTGGGCTCACCATATGTTTGCAACGGGTATGCCGGTTACCGGACAGTTGTACTTCATGTACGCAACCATGCTCATTTCTATTCCTACGGGCGTGAAAGTGTTCAACTGGGTTGCCACCATGTGGCGCGGTTCGCTTACTTTCGAAACGCCCATGCTGTTCTCCGTTGGCTTTATTTTCGTGTTTACCCTGGGCGGCTTTACCGGCCTGATTCTGGCGGTTGCACCAATTGATATCGCTGTACACGATACCTATTATGTTGTGGCTCACTTTCACTACGTGCTGGTAGCCGGCTCACTGTTTGCGCTGTTTGCGGGTACCTATTACTGGCTGCCAAAATGGACAGGCCGCATGTATAACGAGAAACTGGGCAAGATCCACTTCTGGTCTACCATGCTGTCTTTCAACCTGACGTTCTTCCCGATGCACTTCCTGGAGACTGGCTGGTATGCCGCGTCGTTATGTCGATTACGCACCGCAGTTTACAGACTTCCACCAGATTGCCACTATCGGTGCCTTCTGGTTCGGATTCTCGCAATTGCTGTTCTTGTACATCATTGTGAAAACATACCGTGGCGCTGGCGAGACTGCGACTGCCCAGGTATGGGAAGGCGCGGAAGGACTGGAGTGGACATTGCCTTCGCCGTTGCCGTTCCATACATTCGAAACGCCGCCTGTTGTCAAGTAACATCGCGTTATGACACCAGAGCAAAAACGTAGGAACAGGATTGTTGGTTTGATCCTGGCCGGATTGGTAGTTGCAATCTTCCTGTGGGCTATTTTCGGTCATGTACTGTCTGCGGCTTAACGCCGCTGACATTTGGGAAGGATGTAGCAATGAGTGAAGATTTACGGGATTTGTCCAAGAGAAAGCTCAACTTCTTTCAGACCATGAAAGCAGTGCTGTGGGGGCTGTTCGGCGTGCGCCGCGGTTCGGGCTATCAGGACGACATTTCCCGCTTGAATCCGGTACATCTGATCCTGGGTGGCATCATAGCGACAGTCCTGTTTATTATTTTATTGGTGATGGTGGCGCGCTGGGCGATAACCAGCCTCACCTAGTTGGTCAAAGCGTTCCATGAGGGAGAACATTATGAGTGCGAGCCACTCGGTTCAGGTAAAAGAAGCACCGTATTATTACGTGCCGGCCGATTCGGCCCATCCAGTTAAGACAAGTGTCATAATGCTGATCATTTTGATCGGCGCAGTGACTGGATTAACAAAGTGCCTTACGGGCAGTATCTCGTACTGTTTGGGCTGCTGGCCCTGTTTGTCGTGCTCTACCAATGGTTTGGCGATGCCATCCGTGAGTCAGAGGCCGGCATGAACAGCAAGCGCATCGACTTGTCTTACCGCTGGGGTATGGGCTGGTTCATCTTCTCTGAAGTGATGTTCTTTGCCGCTTTCTTCGGCTCACTCTGGTATGCGCGTGAAGTGACTACGCCCTGGCTGAGTGACATGGATCACCAGTTGCTGCTGTGGCCGGGCTTTACTGGCCAGTGGCCCAACCTGGGTCCTGCAGGTATCGTCAGTCATTTTGAAACTATCGGCCCTTTCTGGCTGCCGACAATCAATACACTGTTGCTGTTGTCCTCAGGCCTGACGCTGACTCTGTCTCACCATGCCTTGCGTGCCAACCATCGCAAGAGCACCATTTTCTGGTTGTTCGTGACCGTTGTCCTGGGGTTCACATTTGTGTTTTTCCAGGCTGAAGAATATATTCATGCCTATACGGAATTGAATCTGCGTTTCGATTCTGGTATTTACGGTTCTCTGTTTTTCATGTTGACCGGCTTTCACGGTTTCCACGTGATTCTTGGTGCAACCATGCTGACGGTTATTCTGTTCCGTCTGCTTCGCGGTCACTTCACTGCCGATCATCACTTCGGTTTTGAGGGTGCTGCCTGGTACTGGCACTTTGTGGACGTGGTCTGGCTGGGTCTGTACCTGTTCGTTTACTGGTTCTGATTTACCCAACGGTTCGATAAAAGGCAAAGGGTCGGAAAACCGACCCTTTGCTGTTTCAGCGCAACGCGATGCTGTTACAGCAAAGCGCTGTCATTGGCGGTATGATGTTTAAGGTACCATTAGATAGCCTAGTTGTGCCGCTGCAGGCGGGCATCTAGCATGGTATTGAGGCTGACTCTGGCCGTTTAATGCGGGATAAAAAACGCGCTGTCCAGCCGCCGCTGCATGGCGGGGCCGTGCCCGGGGGCGCTGTTTCAGCGAACGGGCTGATCAATGCCCGTGCTGTCGATCCACCCCATGTAATGGGCAAACAGGACAAACAAAAACAGCACAATGGATAGCGCAATACGCAGAGTAAGGGCGTTGACTGTGCGATTGGTTGTGCCTTTGTCGCGCATAAGGTAGAAAAAGGCCGACGCCAGACTGCCTATGATGACGAGAAAGGCGAGTCCGATAAAGATACGCATGGATTAACTCCTGACTGGAATAGATTATTGTAGTAATGAAACGAAAATTAATAAACTGGAAAACAGTAACGATGCTGATTCTGCTGGCATTGCTGACTGTGGTTTTCGTTTCGCTGGGTCGCTGGCAGTTGCATCGCGCCGACGAGCGCCGCGCGACTGCGCAGCAGATTGAAAGCGGACAGGCGTTGCCGCCGCTGGCCATTGACAAGCGTATCCCGTCTTCCGATATCGTGCCATGGCGTCCTGCAACCGTCACCGGCCATTGGCTGGGCGCCTTCAGCGTGCTGGTCAATCGTAATCAGAACGGTCGCCCGGGTTATTGGCTTGCCACGCCCCTGTTGCTTGACAATAATTCGCGCGACGCGGTGTTGGTATTGCGAGGGTGGTTCCCGCAAGTGCTGACGCCGTCTGCCATGCCTGAATTTGCGCTGCCAGAAGGCAGGCAGACGGTGAGCGGCGAGATCGCTCTGCGGGTGCCGCGCCTGTTTGAGCTATGGAATTTCGGCAAGGCCGTGGCGCAATTGCCCGAACAGATCCCCCAAAGCAGCGGACCGCTGCCCCAGGTACAGAATCTGGATCTGACTGAATTTGGCAAGGCCAGTGGCTTGCATATGCTGCCGCTGGTGGTGCTGCAAACCGGTTCCTCCGAGCAGGGGCTGGTGCGTGATTGGCCGCATCCCTCTATTGATGCGGATAAAAATATCGGCTATGCATTGCAATGGTTCAGTTTCGCCGCCATTGCCGCCCTGGCCTTGTTGATCAGCCTGATCCGGCTGCGTCTGAAAAGTACAAAGGAAACGTCGTCGTCATGAATACCACCCGTCCATCGTCATCAGGGACTCCCGCAAAGCCGGGCGCAAAGCGCTCCATTATGCCGCTGTATCTTATTATCCTGAGCTGTATCGTGCCCATGATTGCAGCTGCGCTGCTGTACTATGTGCCTTCCCTGAGACCAGACGGTGCGACCAATTACGGCAATTTTGTTCAGCCACAGCGGCCCATGCCATCGTCAGAAGCGCTCAGCCTGACCACGCTGGATGGCAAGTCTTTCGATCTGAATACCTTAAAAGGCAAATGGCTGCTGGTCACATCCGATGGCGGCGCCTGCCCGGATTCCTGCGCACAGAAACTGCATTTCACCCGCAATGGCCACGCCAGCCAGGGCAAGAACGTAAACCGTATTCAGCGAATCTGGTTCGTGACCGATAATGAGCCTATCCCGGAAAAAGTGATGGAAGCCTATAAAGGCACGATCATGTTGCGGGCTGATCCCAAGGCGCTGAGCGATTTTCTGCTGGACGGGCCGATCGTACAGGGGATGCAGTTGCGGTCGAAAAGAAAATGGATTCGTACCTGTGGATTATTGATCCCAATGGCAACCTGATTATGCATTACCCCGGCAAGGAATCTGATCCGGTACGTTTTCGTGGTGATCTGGCCAAATTGCTGCATGCTTCGACGATTGGCTGATGCATATGAACACGGCAACTGAACGCATTCGCAGCCGCTATCGCAGGCTGGTGTTTCTGACCTGGTTTTTTACGCTGGATCTGATTATGTTTGGCGCCTTTGTGCGCCTGACCGATTCAGGGCTGGGCTGCCCCGATTGGCCGGGTTGTTATGGCAAGGCCAGCCCCTTGGGCGCGTCTGAACATATCGCCAATGCGCTTGAGCAGCAACCTTTTGGTCCGGTGTCCATGTCAAAAGCCTGGATCGAAATGATTCACCGCTACTGGGGCACGCTGCTGGGGATGATGATTATCGGGATCGTGTACATGGCATGGCGCTATCGCCGTGAGCTTGGCAGATCGCCGGTGCTGGCCACGGTTACCCTGATCGCAGTCTGCCTGCAGGGCGCCTTCGGGGCCTGGACTGTGACGCACAAGCTGATGCCGCTGGTGGTGACCACGCATCTGGTGCTGGGTATGCTGCTATTGGCTATGATGACCTGGCTGGCCGCCCGTGAAAAGCCGCATGTAGGCATTGCCGCGCGCGCGCGTGCTGGCGACCATGGATGGCCTTAGGGTTCATTGTGCTGATTGTGCAGTTGTTTCTGGGAGGCTGGGTCAGCACCAATTACGCGGCGCTTGCCTGTATGGATTTTCCCACTTGTCACGGTGCCTGGGTGCCCGAGATGGACTATCAGGGCGGCTTTTCTCTGGTGCGAGCGCTGGGTGAGTTGCCGTCGGGAGAAATCATTTCTCAAGAGGCGCTGACCGCGATACACTGGACACATCGCAATTTTGCTTTTTTTGTTTTTGTTTTCCTGTTTGCGCTGGCCTTTGTGGCGCGTCGGGAAGCCGGTCTGAAAGGGCCAGCCCATTTGCTGATCGGGCTGCTTATTGTTCAGGTGCTGACCGGCCTCACAACCATTTTCTTTCAATGGCCGTTGCTTATCGCGGTACTGCATACAGGGGGTGCTGCCGGGCTTACCATAGCCTGCGTGACCCTGATGGTGCGTATGTCCCGCGGCGGCAAAGGGTCGTTTCTGCCACTATGACAACTGCTATCCATCCTGATGCCGGACTGTTGCGACAGTACCTTGTCCTGACCAAGCCGCGCGTGACCCAGCTGGCCGTGTTTTGCGCGGTTATCGGTATGTTCCTGGCCTCGCCGGGCCTGCCGCCGGTGCAGATCCTGATTGCTGCCACCATTGGCATCTGGCTGCTTGCGGCTGCGGCGTTTGCCATCAATTGTCTGATTGAGTTCGAGATTGATGCGCGCATGTTGCGTACGGCACGCAGGCCGACAGCCAAGGGAACAATTACTCCCTTGCAGGTGATCATTCTGTCGGGCGTGGTCGGCGGCGCCGGCATGCTGGTGCTGTATCACCTGGTCAATCCGCTGACCATGTGGCTTACCTTTGCCACCTTTATCGGTTATGCGCTGATCTATACCATTATCCTCAAGCCGCGCACATCGCAGAACATCGTCATCGGCGGCCTGTCCGGCGCCATGCCGCCGGCGTTGGGCTGGGCGGCGGTGGCCAATGCCGTGCCCGCAGAGGCGTGGTTGCTGGTGCTGATTATCTTCGTGTGGACCCCGCCGCATTTCTGGGCGCTGGCGCTGTATCGCGAGCATGATTATCGCAATGCGGGCCTGCCCATGCTGCCGGTTACGCATGGCAAGGACTTTACGCGCCTGCATATCCTGCTGTACACCTTCATGCTGCTGGTGATTACCGTATTGCCATTTGTGATTCGCATGAGCGGCTATATGTATCTGTCCAGCGCGCTGATCCTGGGCGCCATTTTCATCGGTTATGCATACAAGCTTTACAAGGCATACAGTGACGAACTGGCCCGCAGGACTTTCCGCTATTCGATCCTTTATCTGTCCCTGTTGTTCATGGCCCTGCTGATCGATCACTGGATTCTGATGTCCGGCGTGGCGGGTTAGTTTCCCGACCGGTCATTGATGGTCATTGACGGCTATGATGATCGAGCCTGCTGCCTGCCAGGCATCGCAAGCATTTCCTGGCGCCTGGTATCTGCCCATCTTGCACGGGTTTTTATTGTTTCCTGGAGTAAATCATGAAGTCGTTTCTGTCCCTGCGATTTGCAGCCCGAACGGTCCTTGCAATGGCCTTGGCGACTGCGCTGGCTGCCTGCGATAACAGCGCGTCCGATAGCGCCGGCAATGCGGTTTCAGCCAATGCAACCGCTACGGCTGGCAGCTTTAACGGTACCGACATCACTGGAACGGGATTCGGCAAGGATATTGAGCTGGTCGATCAGAATGGCACTGCTATCGAGCTGCAGAAGGCCTATCGCGGTAAGGTCATGGTGATTTTCTTTGGCTTTACGCAATGTCCCGACGTATGCCCCACCACCATGGCAGAACTGGCCCAGGTCAGGGAAAAGCTTACTCCCGAACAGCGCGACCAGGTGCAGATCATCATGATCAGCGTTGATCCGCAACGTGATACGCCGACTGTCATGAAGCAGTACGTGAGCGCTTTTGATCCTTCATTTGTGGGTCTGACCGGGTCGGACGAGCAAATTGCCAAGGTGGCCGCTTCTTTCAAGGCGTACTACAAAAAGGTCGATAGCGGTCAGAGCTACACCATGGAGCACAGTTCCGGTTTGTATGTGCTGGACGGCAAGGGAGAGTCACGGCTGCTGATCAAACCCAACACCGCGCCCGAAGCGATTGCAGCAGATATTCAGAAGCTGCTGTAGCGATTTACAAGTGGCTGTCGTATTACATCGGCGACAGCACGATCACAGCCCCGGTCCGGGCATCGTCCTGTCTTACGATTGGGCGCGCGCCGGGCAGACTGCCGGCGATCCTCATTATCTGTTGTGGGCATATCCCTAATCAGTTTTTCTCAATAACGCGGTTATCGCTATCGGGTTGCTCGGACTCTCTTGTGTCGGTCTGTCTCGGCTCGCTCATCGCGGTCAGGTCCTGCAGTTCCTCTTGTGAGCGGCTCGAAATACCACCGGGTGCTGCCGCCGTTTCCGATTCGTCCATGCCGTCGGTTGCATTTGCCGATTTGGCAGCATATTGTTCCCACACCTCCAGCGCCCGCAACCGATGTTTGACCACCAGGTCAATTTTTTCCTTGATATCGGGGAATTTTTTCATCAGTGCGTGAAAATCCCGTGCCTGCAGAAACAGCAGCTTGGAGTAGCCCATGGATCGCACGCTTTGCGTCAGGGTCTTATCGGTGAGCATGCTCAACTCACCCAGCATTTCACCGGAGCCCAGTTCCACGCGGGAAGAGTCGGGTAGCGTGATCAGAACCGCCCCGGAGGCGACAAAGAACATCAGTTTGTGGCCGTACCGGTCAACTTGCGGGATCGTTTGATTGGGCAGCATCAGGCGGGGCCGCAGCAGCCTGCTCAACTGCGTCAGGGCGGTATCGTCCATCTCTTCGAATAGTGGCACGCGCTTGACCAGTTCCTTGGCGCTGAGCGATACGTCCAGGCTGGGATGGCGAAACAGCGGCTCCCAACGTTGATTCACCTGGGCAATCAGGTTGTTATAAACTTCCTTGGTCACCAGCGACTGTTCCAGCATTTCGTTATAGCGCGTCACTTCCAGTGAGCGGGCGATCCGCGCCAGATAATCTTCCTGGGTCCAGTGCGCGTAGACCGGATACGTCAGGTTCAGGGCGCTGAGCGCGTTGTCGATAGTATGCAGCCTGGCGAGCAGGATACGCTCAGCCTTGCCGGCAATTTCCTGCCCCAGCAAGGGTGTCAGATCGTCGCGGCAAAAGCGCACCAGTTGGCTGACCACAGAGTGCTTGCTGATCAGCTTGATAATGCGCTGGGACAGTTCATGAGCCAGCCATGGGCTGAAGTTGAACGTGGTCTGCAAGCGCAGGGCAATCTTGAAGGCATTGGTATAACGAATGTCATTGCGCAGGGCGCGGGTGTAGGCACGCGCGCCACCGGCACGGGCGGCATCGCCCAGATTCTCGGCATTGGACAGCAGGGTCTGGGCTGCCTGCCAGGGAATCAGCTGTTTCTTCAGCGAATCAAAAAACAGTTCTTCTTCCCGGTTGGAAATAATCGCCAGCGCGACAGAGAGTCGATCACCCTTGCTTAGATAATCGGTTTCGTCCTTCTGGATATCGGCCATCCCCTTGGCAAATATGGCATCCACCTGTTGTTTGGCGCTGGCCTCTACCTTGAGCAAGCCGGCCAGTGCGTCGGTTTGTTCCTTGACGTCGTCCAGGGCAATGACCAATGCCTGATTGCGCAGCCCTTGCTCTACCGGGCTGAGCTGGTCCAGTCCCAGTTTGGAAATCAGCAATCGCAGGGTCAGGCCGTTAATCAGCAATGTAGCCAGCACGTAGCAGGTGGTGGCCGCTGCGACAAAATGGCGCACATCGGCAGGAATCGCCGTCTGCTCTGTCACCGCCAGAGCCAGCGCGAGCGAGATGGCGCCCCTTAAGCCGCCCCAGCACATGACTGCGCGAAACGGTCGACTCACATAGGTAGACATTTTAAACATCGTCAGCAGCGGGATCACGCCGAACACAACGGCAGCACGCGCGGCAAGCGTGGTGATGAACAGCAGGACAAGCAGTAGCACCTGCTTCAAATCCAGGTCAACGACCAGGCGCGGGATCAACATAGCTGCCAGAATGAAAATCAGCGAATTGGCCCAGAACCCGAACTGTTCCCATGCGTGTCCAAGCTGTTCAAAAGTGGAGGGCGACATCCGTGTGCGACCCGCTGATCCCACGACCAGCCCCGCCACCACGGTAGCGACGACGCCGGATACGTGGAAATAATGCTCGGAAATGAAAAAGGTCAGATACGCCGTGCAGATGGTCAGGCTGATTTCGGCAGTGGGCCAGCCGCGCATATAATGAAAAAGCCGGCAGGTAATATGGCCGAAGATAAAGCCGATAAACCCGCCGATCAGAAAGCTGTACAGAAAGTGACCGGCGATGTGTTCAATACTGAGTGTTGCATCGCGGGTAATAACGGATATGAAAACGGTGTACAGGGCAATGGCGGCGGCGTCATTGAGCAGTGATTCGCCTTCGACCAGCGTGGTCAGCCGCTTGGGCGCGCCCACTTCGCGGAAAATGCCGACCACGGCGACCGGGTCGGTGGTAGCCACAATAGCGCCAAGCAGCAGGCACACCGCCAGGCTGTAGCCTGAAAACTCGGCCATGACCATACCAACGCTGACGGTGCAGACCAGAACCGCCACAATGGCCATGGTTAGTATGGGCTGATGTCGACCATAATGCGACGCACATTCATCGCCATGGATGTTTCAAACAGCAGGATGGGCAGGAAGACAATCAGAAAGGTCTGGGATGAAATGGAGAACCCGTGCAGGGCATGCAGGAAATCGCCGATAAAGGGCCAGTGAATGCCATTGGCCTGGACAATCAATCCCAATGCGCCGCCCAGAATTGCGAGCGTGACGGTATGCGGCAAACCCAGCCGGCTTGCCAGTGAGGGCATAAAACAGGCGATCGTTAGCAGCCCGGCCAGTGCAAATACGAAGTATTGGATTTCCATGCGAGAACATATTCTGGTGCGGCGGAAATCAACTATACCCGGATATGTTTTTGTGCAGATCGATATCTTTGGCGCGGGCAAAAAAAAGGTGCCTCATCAAGAAGCACCCTTAACATCCGTTTCAAAGGGGAGGGGAAAGAGGAGAAGCAGAAACGGACGGATTCGAACATGTGTCAGAGACAGGGATGAGCGAATCATGAAGATTAGTCAAACCATTTGTGGGGAAGTTCCGGCAGTTTCATCCTGAATATTTCAGACGGTTACGTATCGGGAATGTATTTGCTGGAACAGAAAAGGGCACCGCAGCGGTGCCCTTTTTGTTGCCTGCTGCAAGCAGCGTGATAGCGTTATGAGGCGAATGCGCCACGCATTTTCTTGAGCGCGGCCGATTCAATCTGACGGATACGCTCGGCCGACACGCCGAATTCATCGGCCAGTTCATGCAGGGTAGAACCGCCACCCTCGTCCTGCAACCAGCGTGCTTCGATAATGCGACGGGAGCGGGGATCCAGCACGGCCAGCGCGTTGGACACGCCTGTGCCCTGCATATCGTCATGTGCGCGCCGATCCAGTACCGTACCAGGTTCCTGCTCGCCTTCGTCGGACAGATAGGAAATGGGCGCGAAATCATCGTTGTCGTCGTCTTGCGACTCAAGCGACATGTCGCGGCCGGTCAGGCGTACTTCCATTTCGCTGACGTCTTCGGGGCGCACGTTGAGCTTGGAGGCAATGCCTTCAATGTGCTCTGGCGTGAGGGTCTGGCCATCGGGGCGCATGCTGCGCAAATTGAAGAACAGTTTGCGTTGCGCCTTGGTGGTGGCAATTTTCACCAACCGCCAGTTGCGGATGATGTATTCATGAATTTCGGCCTTGATCCAGTGTACGGCAAAGGACACCAGGCGCACGCCGCGGGTCACGTCGAAACGTTTGACCGCTTTCATGAGCCCGATATTGCCTTCCTGGATGAGGTCGGCGTGGGGCAGCCCATAACCCAGATACTGGCGGGAAATGGAGACAACCAGCCGCAGATGGGACATGATCAGTTCGCGTGCAGCGTTCAGATCGCCCTTTTCCTGAAGGGTCGCGCCCAATTCCTGCTCACGCTCGGGTGTGAGCATGGGGATGCGATTCACAGCACTAATGTAAGACTCGATCGTGCCCAGGCGCCCGGATTGGAAATCGCCGAGGCAATCGAATTTTGCAGTGTAAGCGCTTGATTTGACATGGTTTTGTATATCTCCTGACTAGGAATATTCAAAGTACTTATATATTAGCACTCTCTGTCGCTGAGTGCTAATATTGAGTGGGTATAAGCTAAAAAGTTCCGTTTCAAATGGTTATTTGGCTGCAGTGTTCACTGCAGCACCGGCTGTCCGGAATGCGCACCCGATGGCCTGATTTGCGATCAGGGCAGCGAACGTCAGCCCTTGAAAATACGCAAAAATTGGTAACAAAAACCTGTTTCGTAGCGGCAAATCTCGGTTCAGATTTCTTTTTCCTGCTGATGCGTTGGCTTGTGAATATGCTGTTTTACTGTTCTGCTTTATTTTGCTTGAGCAACGTTCTCTCCAGAGAGATCGAACGTTCTGCTCTTAATAAGACTGCCGTCGCGCCAAATCGTTCCCTGCTTTGGCGGTTTACTGCGTTGTATTGCGCAACACGGGAAAGACGGGGCAGCAACCGGGCGGGACCGCAGCGGGTCTGCCGGTTGCCGGATCAACTCAAGCCCTTACTTGAGGCGCTCGGCATGAAAGCGCAGATGATCTTCCATGAATGTGGAAATGAAATAATAACCGTGGTCGTAATGCTCGTGGCGGCGCAGCGTCAGTGGCTGCTCTGCCTTGGCGCAGGCTGCCTCAAGCAATTCCGGCAATAGCTGGCCATCGGCCAGGAACTTGTCGGCCAGGCCCTGATCGACCAGGATTCCGTCCGGGAACGGCGTTTTGGCTTTTTCCATCAGCTTGCTGGCATCATAGTTTTCCCAGCTTGAGCGATCCAGTCCCAGATAGCCGTTGAAGGCTTTTTCGCCCCACGGGCAGTTCATGGGGGCGCTGATGGGCGCGAACGCAGACACCGAGCGGAACAGTTCCGGGTTTTTCAGGGCAATGGTCAGCGCGCCGTGGCCGCCCATGGAGTGCCCGAAAATACCTGTACGGCTTTGGTCGCCACCGAACTCCGGAATAAATTCCAGTAATTCTTTGGTCACGTAGCTGTACATTTTGTACTTGTCCTTCCAGCCGGGTTCGGTGGCGTCCAGATAAAACCCGGCGCCGGTGCCAAAATCCCAGCCGTCATCTTCGCCCGGCACATTGGCGCCCCGCGGGCTGGTGTCCGGTGCCACCAGCAGCAAACCCAACTCTGCGGCCATGCGTTGCGCGCCGGCCTTGGTCATGAACGTTTCTTCGGTACATGTCAGACCTGCCAGATAAATAAGGGCAGGCACCGGTCCGCGTGCTGCCTGGGGTGGGATGTAGACTGAAAACTGCATGGGCAGCCCGATTTCGCGCGAGTTATGGCGATAAAAGCGCTGCGTGCCATCAAAACAGTAATGTTCACTTAAAAGTTCGAGTTTGTCGCTCATGGGTAGGCCCCTGCTCCTGATATGATGATTGTTGTCGGTTTTTTGCCAAATTTACAGCTATGTTCTACCATAGCATTGTTTCAATAATAGTTACAATATAGGAAAAAAACCGCCGGTAACCCAACGCTCTGCCGGTTCTCGTGGCCATGACGGCTTCGCTTTCAGTGTACAGTACATTCCATGGCCCGTTTACCCCGGCTTTACGCCCCCGGCATCCCGCAACTGGTTCACGCCCGGTTTCTGTTTCCGCTTGCCACGCGCGCCCCGGCAGGCAGCCGCATTCTGGACACGCTGCAGAAATGGCTTTTCGATGGGCTTGACCGGCATGGCGTCATGCTGCATGCCTGGACTCTTACTGACGACGGTATCCTGTTGCTGGCAACGCCCGATAATGAAAAATCCCTGTCGCGCCTGATCCAGATGCTGGGCCGCAATCTGGCGACAACGCTGCGCAGCGGTCCTGTTTTCAGCGGACGCTATCGTTCCACGCTGGTCGAGCCCGGTGCATGGGTCATCCCTTCAATGATCTGGCTCGAATCATGGGTCGCCCGGGAAAAGGGCGCCAGCGACAGCGAGTTGTGGCCGTGGTCTTCGGCTGGTTTTCATACTGGGGCGTTTATGGGCTCTTGCCCGGCCCTGAATGACCACGCTGATTACTGGTCTTCCGGCAACACGCCGTTTGACCGGCAGGCGGCATACAAATACCGCTATACCGACGGACTCTCGTCAGGTCAATTGCAACAGATTGCACAGGCCTTGCACGGGCAATGGGCACTGGGTTCGCCGGGATTCATCAGCCAGCTTTGTTCGGTCGCCAGCCGACGTCCGATGCAGGGCCGGCGAGGGCGTCCGCGCATCCGGCCGGTTCAGGAGCAGGGCGAGCCGCTGGAACACTAAACCAGAAGCGTTTCGTTGCGGTCATGGTCGGGCCATCCTTAGACCATGCCGCATATGTGTTTACAGGGCATGTTCCGCAAGGTATGCACGCGCAAAAATTCACGAAAACATCGTAGCAAACGGTCAGGGTTTTACAAAAATTTTACACTCGGCCCAGTAGAGTTGCGTATACTCCACTGTTCCCTGCCGATTCTGGAATTATTTTGCGATATCAACTGCTTACGTTTGTCCTGGCGCTGTTTCTTGTGTTTTTTGCTAGTCGTGTTTTATTAGTGCTATGGCAGCGCAGGCGTGTTCAGGCAGCCCACGGCATGGGGCGCGTGTTTCTGGGCGGGTTGCGCATGGACATGAACCAGATCGCAACCTACGCGGCGTTGCCTGCGGTGCTGATGCCCTGGCTGGAGGACCGCCAGTGGTTCGTGACCGTGACCGCCGTCTGGTTTGGCATATGGTGCTGGGTTGCGTATTTATGGAAATCTGCACACCGCAGTTCATTGATGAGTACGATTCGCGTCCGAACCGTTTGTTCGTTGAGTATCTGAAACACCCCAAAGAGGTGTCCGGGATGCTGTGGCGCGGGTACAAGAAAGTGCTGGCGCTGGGGTTGCTGGTTTTTGCCGGCATGATTGCGCTGGCGCTGTATCTGTTCTCAGGCTATACGTCTACCCCGCTGGGCCCTGGTGGCTCAGACCCATTGAATCGCTGGTCTATGCGGCGCTATGCTTTCTCATGATTCGCGGCACACTCAAAAAACGCCCCATCAATCCGTCTACCGTGGCATTTGCCGGCGATGGCATGGTCAACAGCCTGGCGCTGAACTCCATGTATAGCCTGCAGTACGCTATCTATGCAATGAAATATGAGATGTCGGCCGAAGACGTTTATGGCAAGATGCCGGCCGAGCAGATGAACCGGATCGTGTGCGAGGCGGCCGGCATCCCTCTGGCTGCTGATTCGGCGGCGGGCACCGCAACCCGGCATCGGCAGGCGGTATCGGTCAGCAGCGCGCGTCCGCTTAATATCGTATTGATTGTCGAAGAAAGCCTGGGGGCGCAATATGTGCAGACCCTGGGCGGGCAGTCGCTTACGCCCAATCTGGATGCCCTGTATGAACAGGGCTGGGGCTTTACCCGTGCCTATGCAACCGGCACCCGCTCCGTACGCGGGCTGGAGGCGCTTTCCGCGGGTTTTCCACCCACCATCACCCAATCGGTATTCAAGCTGCCGGGGGCGCAAAGCGGCTTTTTTACGATCGCCGACGTGCTGGGGCAGCAGCATGGCTATCATTCCCGTTTCCTGTATGGTGGTGAAGCCCATTTTGACAATATGAAGGGCTTCTTCCTGGGCAACGGCTTTCGCGAGGTGATTGACGGGCCGCAGTTCAAGGATCCGGCGTTCCTGGGCACCTGGGGCTATTGCGATGAGGATATGTTCAATCAGCTGGATCGCCTGTTGCAGGAAGACGCCTCGCGCAAGGAACCCGTACTGACGCTGGCCTTCAGCGTGAGCAATCATTCGCCTTGGGAGTATCCCGAAGGTCGCATCCAGACCAACGGCAACCCGGCAACGGTGGACAATACCGTTCGTTATGCTGATCATGCCCTGGGACAGTTTTTTGAAACTGCGAAAACGCGGGACTACTGGGACAATACCGTGTTTGTAGTGGTGGCCGATCATGATTCGCGCGTGTTCGGCGCCGAGCTGATCCCCCTGAAGCATTTTCATATCCCCGCCGTCATTCTGGGCGGCACGATCACGCCGCGACGCGACGATCGTCTCATAAGCCAGATTGATCTGGCGCCTACCTTGTTGTCGCTGGCCGGCGCCGCCTGCGAACACCCCATGATAGGCCAGGACTTGACCCGGCAGACGCCGGATCGCGCCATCATGCAATATGGTGACCGTTACGGTTACCTGCAAGGCGATCGCCTGACCGTACTGGAGCCGCATCTGGATCCGCGGCAGTTTCGCTATATGGCGCCCGAGTCGTTTGAGCCCATGGCGTGCGATGATGCGCTGGTGAGGCTGGCACGCGCCCATGCGCTGTGGCCCTTCAGTGTTTACCGGGATAAAAGCTATACTGTGCCGAAACAACGTTGATTGCAGGCATCACGCATTCGTGTCAGGGTGCGCCAGCCTGATCTCATTTCCGGAGAGCCAACCATGGATTATCTGCTGGCGCTAGATCAGGGAACGTCCAGTTCCCGCAGCATTTTATTTGATCGCAACGGGCAAATTGTGGGCCTTGCCCAGCAGGAGTTTACGCAGCATTATCCCCAGTCGGGCTGGGTTGAGCACGATGCGCTTGAAATCTGGCGTACTCAGCTGGTTACCATGCAAAAGGTGTTACACCAGAGCGCGGTAGACATTGCCAGGGTGCGTGCCGTGGGCATTACCAACCAACGCGAGACATCGGTGCTGTGGGATCGTGCTACAGGCCAGCCCCTGGGGCCGGCAATTGTGTGGCAGGATCGCCGGGGCGAACCGTTATGCCGCCAGCTGCGCGATCAGGGGCACGAACCCATGATTCTGGAGAAAACCGGCCTGCGCCTGGATGCGTACTTTTCTGCGACCAAGCTGGCCTGGATGCTGGAGCATCTGCCGCAGGCCAGGGCGCGTGCCGACAAAGGCGAACTGCTATTCGGCACTATCGACAGTTGGCTGATCTGGCAACTGACCGGGGGCAAGGTACACGCCACCGATGTGACCAATGCGTCGCGCACCATGCTGTTCAATGTGCATACGGGACAGTGGGATTCTCAGTTGCTGGATCTATTCCAGATTCCCCCCAGTCTTCTGCCGCAGGTAATGCCCTCCAGCGCCCACTATGGCGATATCCCTGCCGACCTGCTGGGTTATGCGCTGCCTATTTGTGGTGTGGCGGGCGATCAGCATAGTGCGCTTTTTGGCCAGGCGTGCACGCGGGCCGGAATGGCTAAAAATACCTATGGTACCGGTTGTTTTGCCCTGTTGCACACCGGCACGCGCTTTACCGCTTCTGAAAATGGACTGCTTACGACTCGGGTTGCGCAATATGGCCAGCAACAGCCGGAGTTCGCGCTGGAAGGCAGCGTTTTTGTGGCCGGCGCGGCCGTGCAGTGGCTGCGTGACGGGCTTGGGATTATTAAAAGAAGCCGGGATGTGCAGGCGCTGGCCCAGTCGGTACCCGATACGGGAGGCGTTATGTTCGTCCCTGCCTTTACCGGCCTGGGTGCGCCATATTGGAAGGCCGACGCCCGCGGAACGCTGGTCGGCATCAATCGCGCCACGACTGCTGCGCACATCGCCCGTGCTGCGGTCGAGAGCATTGCCTATCAGAGTGCCGCACTGCTGTCGGCCATGGCGCGTGACGGCGTGGGGCTGGAGCAACTACGGGTGGATGGCGGCGCCAGCGTCAACGATGCGCTGATGCAGTTTCAGGCCGATCTGCTGGGCATCCCGGTGTTACGTCCGCAAGTGGTGGAAACAACTGCGTTGGGCGCTGCGTATCTGGCGGGCCTGCAAAGTGGCATTTGGTCAGACGTTGAGCAGATTGAACAGCTGTGGCGTATCGATAAAACCTTTGAGCCGGCCATGAGCCGCGACCAGGCGCAGGCGTGCATGCAGCAGTGGGAAAAGGCGGTTGCGCAAACGATTTGCGGCACCTGATGACTGGTGCCCCAGCCGGCGCTGCCGCGGTTCAGCTCAGAAAGCGCATCTGGAATGAGCGGCCCTTGATGGGACGCTGGCTCAGGCGCTGCAGCGTATCTTCGGCAATGCTGCGGTCAATTGCCACGAAGGCGACAAAATCAAAAAGGCTGATTTTACCGACCTGATCGGCCTGCAGACCCAGATCTTTGGTAAGTGCCCCCAGCAGATCGCCTGGGCGCAGTTTGTCCTTCTTGCCGCCACGGATGCAGATCGTGCGCATCGGGGGCGTGAAGGCGCCGCGCGCGCGTTTAAGCGTATTCATGTCCAGCCAGGCCAGCGGCTTGCCCAGCGCCTGTTCGATGCGTTCGGCGCGAAATTTCTCTTTGGGCGTGCACAAGGTGAGCGCCAGCCCGCCTCGGCCGGCGACCCGGCCAGTGCGCCCCACGCGATGAATATGGGTTTCTGCGTTGGGCGACATATCGACATTAATTACCGCGTCAAGCGTGGCAATATCCAGACCCCTGGCTGCCACGTCGGTCGCCACCAGCACCGAGCAGCTTTGCCCGATAAAATCGACCAGCACATCTTCGCGATCGCGCTGGTCCATATCGCCGTGCAGGGTACGCGCTTCGATACCGCGCTCCAGCAGGGAATCGGTCAGCGCCTCGCATTGGGCCTTGGTGTTGCAAAAGGCCAGCGTAGACACGGGACGATAGGCATTGAGCAGTGTGGCAGTGGTCTCGAACCGGTCGGCGTCTTCCGTAGCCACGAACCAGGAATCGGTATCTGGATGATCGGGCTTGTCGTCGGTGCGCACGTGCACCGGATTCATCAGGAACCCCTCGCTGGCTTTGAGAATAGCAGGCGGAAAGGTGGCCGAGAACAGCAAGTTCTGGCGTTTTAGCGGGCAGGCCTGGGTGATCGCGCTGATGTCTTCGTAAAAACCCATATCGATCATGCGATCGGCTTCATCCAGCACCAGCACCTTGACGGCAGACAAATTCAGGACATCGCGGTCGACCAAATCCAACACTCGGCCGGGCGTGCCGACCACAATATGTGCACCATGCTGGAGCGATTCTGCCTGCGGTTTCAGTGCGGTGCCCCCATATAGTGCAAGTACTTTGATATTGCCCAGCGCCCGTGCCAGCTTGCGCACTTCCTGTGCAACCTGCTCGGCCAGTTCCCGGGTCGGGCACAGGACCAGCGCCTGGCAACCGAAATAGGCGGGGTTCAGGCGCTGCAGCAGACCCAGTGCGAAGGCCAGTGTCTTGCCACTCCCGGTTTTTGCCTGGGCCAGCACATCGCGGCCTTCCAGGACGGCCGGCAGGCTGGCGGACTGGATCGGCGTCATCGTTTGAAAGCCGAGTTCGGCCAGGTTTTTCTGCTGGGCGTCGGAAAGGGGAAGGGTGGAAAAAGACATGATGGCCTGATGGTGACGAAGGCGCAAACAATGCAGCCTTGATAAAAAATGAGCGCGATAGGAAAAGCGCAATGAAATCGAAGACTTATTGTACCTGAAACCGTCATAATTATTGATCTGTCCCTAATTAAATATGAACCAAAATAGTGCGTGTTATATTAGGGTGCGTCCCTAATTATTTTTCTTGCCACGTCTGGGTAATCGCAGTATTCTTTCTTGTCACTTATTGCGCTGCACGATAGCGTTCAAGAAGTCCAAGAATCAACAGTATCCTGGTTCAATCGCGGCGCTTTTTTTTACGCAGCACTCTGCGGAGTTTTCCTATGTCAGTTCATTCATCTTCTTTCGACGGTCAGGTGTCGGTTATCGACGCCTCTGCCATCGGCCATCGCCCCCATCGTCAGCCCAAAGCTCAGGGCATGTACGATCCGGCCAACGAACACGACGCCTGTGGTGTCGGCTTTGTAGCCAATATCAAGGGCCGCAAAAGCCATGCCATTATTCAGCAAGGTCTGAAGATTCTTGAAAATCTGGATCACCGGGGTGCCGTGGGCGCCGATAAGCTTATGGGCGACGGCGCCGGGATTCTGATTCAGATCCCCGATACGCTGTATCGCGAGGAAATGGCCAAGCAGGGCGTGACCCTGCCTGCCGAGGGCGAATATGGTGTAGCATGGTGTTCCTGCCCAAGGAAACGGCTTCCCGTCTGGCCTGTGAGAAAGAACTGGAACGCGCCGTGCGCGACGAAGGCCAGGTCTTGCTTGGCTGGCGTGATGTTCCG
The DNA here is from genome assembly GCF_000219915.2 of Advenella kashmirensis WT001. Taxonomy (NCBI): domain Bacteria; kingdom Pseudomonadati; phylum Pseudomonadota; class Betaproteobacteria; order Burkholderiales; family Alcaligenaceae; genus Advenella; species Advenella kashmirensis. The sequence goes on from NC_017964.1 coordinate 535,055, forward strand.
ATTGATCATGACATGGAAATGTCACCCACGGTGCGCGATTGCGAGCCGCTGATCCGCCAGCTCTTTATCGGCCGCGGCCCGGACGTGATGGTGCCCGACGCGCTGGAGCGCAAGCTTTACGTTATCCGCAAGACTGCCAGCCACGCGATTCAAAATATGCGCCTGGCCCATGGTCAGGAGTATTTTGTGCCGTCGGCATCGGTGCGCACTGTCGTCTACAAAGGGCTTCTGCTGGCCAATCAGGTTGGCATCTACTATCGCGACCTGGCCGATACCCGCGCTGTGTCAGCGCTGGCACTGGTGCACCAGCGGTTTTCCACCAATACTTTCCCCGCATGGCCGCTGGCCCACCCCTATCGCATGATCGCGCATAACGGCGAGATCAATACCGTCAAGGGTAACTTCAACTGGCTGCGTGCCCGTGAAGGCATGATGGAATCGGCCGTGCTGGGCGATGACCTGAAAAAGCTCTATCCAATCGTATATGAAGGGCAGTCTGATACAGCCACGTTTGACAACTGTCTGGAACTGCTGGTCACGTCCGGTTATTCGCTGTCGCATGCCATGATGATGATGATCCCCGAAGCCTGGGAGCAGCACGCCACGATGGACGAGAACCGTCGTGCATTCTACGAGTACAACGCGGCCAAGATGGAACCCTGGGATGGCCCGGCGGCAGTGGCGTTCACCGATGGCCGCCAGATTGGCGCCACCCTGGACCGTAACGGCCTGCGTCCCGCCCGCTATCTGATTACCGATGATGATATGGTCATCCTGGCTTCCGAGGCTGGTACGCTGACCGTTCCGGAAAACCGCATTATCAAGAAATGGCGCCTGCAGCCCGGGCGCATGCTGCTGATCGATCTGGAGCAGGGCCGCATCATTGGCGATGATGAAATCAAATCACAATTGTCCAATAACCGCCCCTATGGCCAGTGGATCAAGCGCCTGCGCGTCAAGCTCGACGACATTCTGGTGCATGAGAAAAATCACCCGCAGGCGGTCAGTTCGCCGGCCGCGCTGCTGGACCGCCAGCAGGCCTTTGGCTGGAACCAGGAAGATCTCAAGTTCATTATCCAGCCCATGGCCAAAAACGGCGAAGAGGCCATCGGCTCCATGGGTAACGACACCCCGCTGGCGGTGCTGTCGTCCCGCCCCAAATCGTTCTACAACTATTTCCGGCAACTGTTTGCGCAGGTGACCAATCCGCCTATCGACCCGATTCGTGAGCAATTGGTGATGTCACTGGTGTCCTTCATCGGTCCCAAGCCCAATCTGCTGGATATCAATAACGTCAATCCGCCGCAGCGGATTGAAGTGTCCCAGCCCATTCTGGACTTTGCTGGCATGCTGGTGTTGCGCGATATTGAAAAATACACCGACAACAAATTCCGCAGCGCCGAGCTGGATATCACCTATCCGGCAAGCTGGGGCAGCGAAGGTATCGAGGCCTGTGTTGCCGCATTGTGTGCCAGTGCTGCCGATGCGGTTCGCAGCGGGCTTAACATCCTGATTCTGTCCGATCGCAATATGGACGGTGAGCGCGTGGCCATCCCGGCCTTGCTGGCTACCTCGGCTGTGCATCAGCATTTGATTCGCGAGGGTCTGCGTACCGCGACCGGGCTGGTCGTTGAAACCGGCTCGGCGCGTGAAGTGCATCACTTTGCGCTGCTCGGCGGGTTTGGCGCCGAAGCGATTTATCCGAATCTGGTCATGGAAACCTGGCTGGTTTTCCGGAGCCTGAAAAGGCAGTCAAGAACTATGTGAAAGCCGTAGGTAAAGGCCTGAACAAGGTCATGTCCAAAATGGGCATATCCACCTATATGTCATATACCGGCGCGCAGATTTTCGAGGCAGTCGGTCTGCAATCGGCGCTGGTCGAGAAGTATTTTTCCGGCACACCCAGCAAAATCGAAGGGATCGGTATTTTCCAGGTCGCCGAAGAAGCTTTGCGTCTGCATCAGGCGGCCTACAGCGAAGATCCTGTCCTGAAAAATGCGCTGGACGCCGGCGGCGAGTATGAATATCGCGTGCGTGGTGAAGACCACATGTGGACGCCCGATTCGATTGCCAAGCTGCAGCATTCCACCCGTGCCAACAACTATCGCACCTACAAGGAATACGCCCAGTTGATCAATGATCAGTCGCGTCGTCATATGACTTTCCGCGGGCTGTTCGAATTTCGCGTCGATCCGGCCAAGGCCATTGCGCTCGAAGAAGTGGAGCCCGCCAAGGAAATCGTCAAACGCTTTGCTACCGGCGCCATGTCGCTGGGGTCGATCTCTACTGAAGCGCACTCGGTGCTGGCCGTCGCAATGAACCGCATAGGCGGTAAATCCAATACCGGCGAGGGTGGCGAAGACGAACTGCGTTACCGCAATGAATTGCGCACGGGTGCCAGCGGCATCAAAAAAGGCGATACGCTGGCCTCGGTGCTGGGCACCGATCGTATTGAAGCCGATGTGCCGCTGCAGGAAGGCGATTCCTTGCGTTCGAAAATCAAGCAGGTTGCATCGGGCCGTTTCGGCGTGAGCGCAGAGTATCTGTCCAGCGCCGATCAGATCCAGATCAAAATGGCGCAAGGCGCCAAGCCTGGCGAGGGCGGCCAGTTGCCCGGACATAAAGTGTCCGAGTACATTGCCAAGTTGCGTTACTCCGTGCCTGGCGTCGGCCTGATCTCCCCGCCGCCGCATCACGATATTTACTCTATCGAAGATCTGGCGCAATTGATTCATGATTTGAAAAACGTCAATCCAACGGCTTCCATTTCCACCAAACTGGTGTCCGAGGTGGGGGTAGGAACGGTCGCCGCGGGTGTTGCCAAAGCCAAGTCCGATCACATTGTGATTGCCGGACATGATGGTGGCACAGGGGCCTCGCCTATCTCCTCTATCAAGCACGCCGGTACCTCGTGGGAACTGGGTCTGTCGGAAACCCAGCAAACGCTGGTGCTGAACAAGCTGCGCAGTCGCGTACGCGTGCAGGCAGATGGTCAGATGAAAACAGGCCGCGACGTGGTTATTGGCGCGTTGCTGGGGGCTGATGAATTCGGCTTTGCGACAGCGCCGCTGGTGGTCGAAGGCTGTATCATGATGCGCAAATGCCATTTGAATACCTGCCCGGTCGGCGTGGCAACGCAGGATCCTGTGTTGCGCAAAAAATTCCAGGCAAGCCCGAGCACGTGGTTAACTTCTTCTTCTTCATTGCCGAAGAAGTCCGTGAAATTATGGCGCAACTGGGCATCCGCAAGTTCGACGAGCTTATCGGTCGCGCAGACCTGCTCGATACGCGTGCCGGCATTGAACACTGGAAAGCGCGTGGGCTGGACTTCAGCAATGTCTTTCATCAGCCTGATGTGGACACTTCTGTGCGGCACACCGAAGAGCAGGACCACGGGCTGGACAAGGCGCTGGATATTCAACTACTTGAGCGCAGCAAGGCAGCGCTCGAACGCGGTGAAAAAGTGTCATTCATTGTACCTATACGCAACCGCAATCGGACGGTCGGCTCCATGCTGTCGGGCGCGGTTGCCCGCAAATATGGCCATGAAGGGCTGCCCGACGATACGATTCACATTCAGTTGAACGGCACGGCAGGCCAGAGTTTTGGCGCATTCCTGGCGCATGGCATTACTTTTGACCTGGTTGGTGAAGGCAATGACTACGTGGGTAAGGGGCTTTCGGGGGGTCGCATTATCGTGCGCTCACCCAATGACTTCCGTGGCTATGGACCGGATCACATCATTGCGGGCAATACCTTGCTTTATGGCGCGCTGGCCGGCGACGCCTATTTCAATGGCGTGGTCGGCGAGCGATTTGCCGTGCGCAACTCCGGCGCCGCCACGGTCGTGGAAGGCACTGGTGATCACGGTTGCGAATACATGACCGGCGGTACAGTCGTGGTGCTGGGCGAAACAGGCCGCAACTTTGCAGCCGGTATGTCTGGCGGCGTGGCCTATGTATGGGATCCTGAAGGCGAGCTCAAGTCGCGTTGCAATATGGCAATGGTCGAACTGGGCGTGGTCGCGGCACACGACGATCAGCTCAAGGAAAACCGCCAGGACGGCTGGCATTGTGTCCAGCGAGGACAGGAACGCCAGACCGACGAATCAATCCTGCGCACGCTGGTGGAAAATCATTTCCGCCTGACCGGCAGTTTCCGTGCGCGCGATTTGCTGGGCGACTGGGACAAGGCCCGCAAGCAATTCGTCAAGGTCATGCCGACCGACTACAAACGTGCACTGGCAGAAATCTGGCAGTCAGAACAAACCGCCCGCAAAGCAGCTTAAGGAAAGATCTATCATGGGTAAAATTACCGGTTTTATTGAATTTGAGCGGGTTGCCGAATCGTACGAGGCGCCCGGTACGCGCCTGAAACACTATAAAGAGTTTGTCCTGGCGCTGGACGACAAGCAGGCGCAGGTGCAGGGCGCACGCTGCATGGATTGCGGCATTCCGTTTTGCAATACCGGCTGTCCTGTCAACAATATTATTCCCGACTGGAATGATCTGGTGTACCGCCAGCAATGGAAACAGGCGCTTGAGGTCCTGCATTCGACCAACAACTTTCCCGAGTTTACAGGCCGCATCTGCCCGGCGCCCTGCGAAGAGGCCTGTACGCTCAATATCAACAATGACCCGGTTGGCATCAAGTCCATTGAGCATGCCATTATCGACAAGGGCTGGAGCGAAGGCTGGGTTGTGCCGCAGCCGCCGTTGAAGAAAACCGGCAAAAAGGTTGCCGTGGTCGGTTCCGGTCCTGCAGGGCTGGCTGCTGCGCAGCAACTGGGACGTGCGGGGCACAGCGTAACGGTCTTTGAAAAAAGCAATCGCATTGGCGGGCTGATGCGCTACGGTATTCCCGACTTCAAACTGGACAAAAGCCTGATCGAGCGTCGCGTATCCCAAATGGAAGCCGAAGGCGTTGAGTTCCAGGCGTCTACTTACGTGGGCGCTGCCGGCGATGCCACCGAAGACGGCCTGAACGTGATCACGACCGCCGAACTGGACCAGCAGTTTGACGCTGTTATCATGGCTGGCGGCGCCGAAATGCCGCGCGATCTGCCAGTGCCGGGACGTGAGCTCAGTGGTGTTCATTTCGCCATGGATTTTCTGCGGCAGCAGAACAAACGCAACGCGGGCGACCGTATCGCCAATCAGATCTCGGCTGCCGGCAAGCACGTGATTGTGATAGGAGGCGGCGATACTGGTTCGGACTGTGTGGGTACAAGCAATCGCCAGGGTGCAGCATCGGTCACGCAAATCGAGCTGATGCCCCGGCCGCCGGAGCACGAAAACAAGGCGCTGACCTGGCCCTACTGGCCTGCCAAGCTGCGCACCTCGTCTTCGCATCTCGAAGGGTGTGAGCGCGACTGGGCCATCACCACCAAATGCTTCAAAGGAGACAAGGGCAAGCTCAAAAAACTGGTATGCACACGGGTGGAGTGGGTCAAGGACGAGGCCACCGGCCAGATGAAAATGCAGGAAATCGAAGGGTCGGAATTTGAGCTGAAAGCGGATCTGGTCTTTCTGGCCATGGGCTTTGTTTCGCCTGTTGCTGCCGTGCTGGATGCATTCGGGGTGGACAAAGATCAGCGTGGTAATGTGAAAGCCAATGTTGACAACTATCGCAGCTCCCGGGACAAAGTATTCGCGGCGGGCGATATGCGACGCGGTCAGTCGCTGGTGGTCTGGGCCATCCGCGAAGGTCGTCAGTGTGCTCGCGCAGTAGATGAATTCCTGATGGGCACCTCGCTGCTGCCACGTTAATTTTCCCGTCGGGTAGTGTGAGGCAATTGTTACGCTGCATTACACAATAACCCCGGCCATTTGGTTTGCGCTTGCGCAAGTGCCTGTTTTTACGTTGAACAGGCACTTGCGCATTTTTGCGTTTTGTTTTTACCAACTCCCGTTAAACAGATACAATAGGATCTCTTTTTCAAGAAATTTCTTTGATGACAGCAGAGTCACGTCACTCCTCCCCGCCGGTTATCCGGTTTGCGGACGTCACCCTTGGTTACGATACACGCGTCATTTTGCGGGATCTGAATCTCGAAGTATACAAAGGCGAAGTGGTTGCACTTATTGGTGGTTCCGGTTCCGGTAAGACCACCTTGTTGCGTGCGGCAACCGGCCAGATTCGCGCCCAGAAAGGGGCCGTAACGGTCTTCGACCACGACGTCAATCGCATGACGCCCCAGCAATTGGGCGCCGTGCGCCGCCGCATGGGCGTGTTGTTCCAGCAGGGAGCCTTGTTTACAGATCTGAGCGTGTTTGGCAACGTGGCTTTCCCCTTGCGCGAACTGAGCAAGGACAGTGAAGCCGTTATCCTGGACAAGGTGCTGGACAAACTTGACCAGGTGGGGCTCAAGCGTGCCGCGCATTTGAGTGTTTCCGAGATTTCGGGCGGCATGGCGCGCCGTGTGGCGCTGGCCCGGGCCATTGTGCTGGAGCCCGAGATTATTCTGTTTGATGAACCCTTTGCCGGGCTGGATCCGATTTCGCTTGGCATGACAGCCCGCCTGATCCGCAGCCTGACCGACAAACTTGGCTGCGCCACCGTGCTCATTACGCACGATCTGGAAGAATCGTTCCTGATCGCCGACCAGGTTTACATGGTTGGCGACGGCAGCCTGGTGGTATCGGGCACGCCAGACGAAGTGCGCCAGTCTGACAATTCGCTGGCGCGGCAGTTTCTCAAAGGCGCCTCCAGCGGACCGGTGGTGTTTGAGTATCCCCCTCAGATGATTTTGATCGCTGGCTCAGCCGTCATCGCGAGGGTGTCAAATGATCGTCAATTTTATTACCGCGCTGGGATCACGTATTACGCGACCCATCCTTACGCTGGGCATCTGCTTCCGGTTTTTTCTTGACATCCTGGCCCGTAGCGGGGTGGTGTTCAAGCGCCCCAGACTGGTAATTGAGCAAATTCATTTTATCGGCAACTATTCGCTGATCATCATCGCGGTATCTGGCCTGTTTGTGGGCTTTGTGCTGGAGACTGCAGGGGTATTACACGCTCACCCGATATGGTTCGGAAGAAGCGCTGGGTGTCATGGTCGCCCTTGGCTGGTGCGTGAGCTGGGGCCTGTCGTGACCGCGCTGCTGTTTGCTGGCAGGGCCGGCACCTCCATTACAGCGGAAATCGGCCTGATGAAGGCTGGGGAGCAGATCGCAGCCATTGAAGTGATGGGCATCAATCCGTTGCGACGCATTGTGGTGCCGCGTTTTTGGGGCGGGGTAATTGCCATGCCGATTCTCGCCCTGATCTTCTCGGCTGTGGGTATTATTGGCGGCTGGTTGGTTGCGGTGGTGCTCATTGGCGTAGATGGCGGTTCATTCTGGTCGCAAATGCAAAGCGCTGTCGATATTCGGGACGATATTCTGGCAGGTTTCATCAAAAGCGTAGTGTTCGGTCTGGCGGTCATGCTGGTTTCAGTCTATGAGGGCTGGATGTCGCGGCCTACGCCGGAAGGCGTGGCGCGCGCCACGACGCGCACGGTGGTGGTCAGTTCGCTGCTGGTGCTTGCGCTCGATTTCCTGCTCACTGCAGTGATGTTCGGTGGTTAGTCGCGTTTTGTGACGTGCACACGAAAAAGGTTAAATTCAAATGAGTAAGAAAACAGATTTTCTGGTCGGGTTGTTCGTATTGCTGGGTATTCTGGCTGCGGTGTTCATGATGCTGCAGGCAGGCAACCTCAGAACCTTTTCTATCGGGCAAACCTATCATGTCACCGGTAAGTTCGAGAATATCGGCGCGCTCAAAGTGCGTTCTCCGGTCAAAAGCAATGGCGTGGTGGTTGGCCGGGTCAGCAGCATCTACTTTGACAATAAAGTGTTCAAGGCAGTTGTAGGTATGGATATAGAGGCCGACTATCAGTTTCCTGAAGACAGTTCGGCGTCCATCATGACCTCGGGGTTGCTGGGCGAACAGTATGTGGGTCTGACGCCTGGCGCCGAAGAGAAGAACCTGACAGACAACAGTGAAATTATCTATACGCAGAGTGCGGTGGTGCTTGAAGAGCTGATCAGCAAGTTCCTGTTTTCCAAGGCCGAATCGGAAGGCTCCAGCGCGTCGGGAAGTGGTGATGCGGGCCAGCAGCAAAATGCACCAGCGCTGACGCCACCTGCCTCTGCGCCGGCGCCTGTGCAATAACTGCTCAAATACTGGTATATTTAGGTTAACGCAAGGCGGTGCAGTCCGAGTGGTAAATCACCGTCCGGAACGGGCCTGTCGACATAAAATAACGAGTCTCCTATGAAACAAACTCAAATACGCCTGGTTGGTCTGGGTTCCGCGCTGGTGGTGCTCGCCGGTTGTGCTTCGGTCAAAAATCCGACGCCCGGTGATCCGCTGGAAGGCTATAACCGCAACATGTTCGCGTTCAATGATGCGGTTGACCGCAATTTGCTCACACCTGTGGCCAAGGGCTACCAGGCGGTGGTGCCAAGCCCGGTGCGCACCTGCGTTACCAACATTTTCAACAACTTCGGCGATATCTGGTCGGGGGTGAACAGCTTTTTGCAGGGGCGTGGCCTTGATTCGGTCAATACCTTCGGCAGGGTGCTGTTTAACTCCACCATGGGGTTGGGCGGGTGTATTGACGTTGCCTCCATGAAAGGCGCGCCGCGTATCCAGAACGATTTTGGTACCACTCTCGGCGTCTGGGGCATAGGCCAGGGCCTTATTTTGTGCTGCCGTTGCTGGGCCCATCAACGTTCCGCGATACCGCCGGTACGGTGGGCGACGGCGTCGGCGGCGCCGCAGTCTATGCTTCGCCTGGCGCCATCAGTGATGTGCCGGTGCGCAACACGGTCTGGGGCATCAGTATTGTCAACTCCCGCGCCAATCTGCTCAATGCCAGCGATCTCATGAATGATGTCGCGCTGGATCGATACAGCTTCCTGCGTGATGCGTATTTGCAACGTCGCCAGGCATTACTTAATCAGAAACTGGGTCCGGTCGTGCTGGATCAGCCTGACGGGCAGAACAAGGGCGGTAGCGGCAACCTGCCGTCATACGATGACCCTGAAGCGGGTAGCGCGGGTGCCACCGGCGCTGCTGCCAATCCCAATTTGCCGGTGTACGATGATCCGGAGGCCGCCCGGTAGCGGATGCGGCCCAAAGTGCATCCAGGCCGGCTTCCCAGCCGGCAGCCGCAGTTCGACAAAAACCTGCAGGAGCGCCAGCAAGTGGCCCCGCCAATGCAGACCCATCGGTTCCCGTCTATACGGATCCGGAAGGCAAGTAACTGCGCGCATGAATACAACAGCCTGAAACGGGATTGTCGCCCCATTCCTTTCAGGCTGTTTCATTCGGCAGGTTCTTTTACTCTTGCTGACATTTCCCATGTATCCTCGGAAATACAATGAGTCAATTGGGCAGGTACCGGCCAGTCCGGACTGTCACGTCACAGATCAGAAAGGAGATCACGTATGAAATTCGCAGGTATTCTCAGGACCACCCAGGCCGCCATGATCGCCGGGTTCCTTTCGGCAGGCGCCATGCAGGCCGCTGTGGCTGCCCAGGATCCGAATCAATTCGTCGAACAGATCGCCAATAACACCTTGCAGGCCGTGAACCAGAATGAAGCGGCCAAAAGCGGCGATGTAAGCGCCATCAACGGTATTGTGACGCAGTACCTCATGCCGCACATCAATATGGAGAAGACCACCCGTCTGGCGGTGGGTCAGCCGTGGCGCCAGGCCACCCCGCAACAGCGTTCGGCGCTGGTCAATGGCTTTAAGCAGACATTGCTGCGTACCTATAGTGGCGCTTTTCGCAATGTGACGCCAAGCACGACCATTACCATGCAACCGTTCCGTGGTGACGCCAATGCCAGCGATGTGGTCGTGCGTTCTACCATTACAGCGGGCCAGGGACCTATTTCGGTGGATTATCGCCTGGAAAAGGCCGGCAGCGGCTGGAAAATCTATGATCTGAACGTGGAAAACATCTGGCTGATCCAGAATTACCGCAATCAGTTTGCCGGCCAGATCTCGCAGGGCGGCATTGATGGTCTGATCAAAGCACTCAATCGCTGATTCCACGGGCGTTTGGGCTATAATCAAATGCTTGCTTCATTGGTGAAGCAAGCATTTTTTTATATTCATGTCCGCCGTCCAAGTACAACATCTTTCCAAAGTCTATAACAGCGTCCGCAACGCAGGTTGGCGGCGTTTTCTGCCGTCCCGGGCTGACCCAGCGCGCGCGCCGTTTCGTGCGCTCGATAATGTGAGTTTCACTGTTGAAGAGGGTGAGTTTTTTGGCTTGCTGGGCCCCAATGGCGCCGGCAAAACCACGCTCATTTCCCTGCTGGCGGGCTTGTCCCACCCCACCGCAGGCAGCGCCAGCATCTGTGGCTTTGATGTCGCTGCGCAGTACAAACAGGCCCGTCGCTCGCTGGGTGTGGTGCCGCAGGAGCTGGTGTACGATCCGTTTTTCACGGTGCGCGAAACCCTGCGTTTGCAATCGGGTTATTTCGGCATTCACCGTAACGACGACTGGATCGACGAAATTTTGCATAACCTGGGCCTGACCGACAAGGCCGATGCCAATATGCGCGCGCTCTCCGGCGGCATGAAGCGGCGCGTGCTGGTGGCCCAGGCGCTGGTGCACCGTCCGCCCGTCATCATCCTGGATGAGCCCACCGCAGGCGTAGACGTGGATCTGCGCCGCAGCTTGTGGGACTTTATCGTGCGCCTGAATAAAAGCGGCCACACCATCATGCTTACCACGCACTATCTGGAAGAGGCCGAAGCCCTGTGCAACCGCATTGCACTTCTGAAGCGCGGGCAAATTGTTGCCCTGGACACCACACAGGCACTTATGGCACGGGTGGGCGGCCGGGATCTTGAAGAGGCGTTTGTACACATCATGCATAACGGCCTGCAGGAGGAGATCGCATCATGAATCCGCTGCAGAAAGACATCAAATTCGGTTCGGGTTTTCCGACCCTGCTCTACAAAGAACTGCTGCGTTTCTGGAAAGTCGCGTTCCAGACCGTTGCCGCCCCGGTCATGACGGCCATGCTGTACCTGCTGGTCTTTGCCCATGTGCTGGAGGACCGGGTCCGGATGTACGATTCGGTTCCCTATACGGCCTTCCTGATTCCCGGGCTCATGATGATGAGCATGCTGCAAAACGCCTTTGCCAACCCGTCGTCTTCGCTCATTCAGAGCCGGATTACCGGTAATCTGGTATTTGTGCTGCTGCCGCCGCTGTCCCATTACGAATTTTTCTCCGCCTATGTGATCGCGGCAGTCCTGCGCGGCCTGGTGGTTGGCCTGGGCATCTGGATCATGGCTTCATTCTTCGTGCCCATATGGCCCGCCAGCATCTTGTGGGTGCTGGTGTTTGCGGTGCTCTCCTGTTGCATTCTGGCCGTGCTGGGCATTATCGCGGGGCTGTGGTCGGAAAAATTCGACCAGCTGGCAGCGTTCCAGAATTTTCTGATCATGCCCGCTACTTTTTTGTCGGGTGTGTTTTATTCTATCCACTCACTGCCCCCATTCTGGCAGGCGGTGTCGCACTGGAATCCGGTTTTCTATATGATTGACGGATTCCGTTACGGCTTTTTCGAAGTATCGGATGTCTCACCATGGCACAGCGTTGCCGTGGTGGCGGCCTTTTTTGTGTTGCTCTCTGCCTACGCCCTGCGTTTGCTTGCCCAGGGATATAAACTCCGGACATGACTATGTTACCTACCCCCGAACAGATTCAGCAATATATCGAATCGCATCTGCCCTGTGAGCACATTGAAGTGCGCGGCGACGGCTCGCACTTCGAAGCGCTGATCGTCAGTACTGTTTTTGAAGGAAAACGACCCATTGCGCGGCACCAGGCGGTGTACGCAGCGCTGGGCGAAAGAATGAAAGCAGAAATTCACGCGCTTTCAATGAAAACGTTGACCCCCGAAGAGTACCGCAAGCATGGATAAACTCAAAATTGTCGGCGGGCGACGCCTGAACGGCGAAATCAGCATTTCTGGCGCCAAGAATGCGGCATTGCCCATCCTGTGCGCCGCGCTGCTCACGGCCGAACCCGTGACGTTGCGCAATGTGCCGCAGCTCAATGACATCAGCACCACGGTGCGTCTGCTGGCCGACCTGGGCGTTAAAATTACCCAGGAAGCCGGCGGTATTGTGCATTTGCAGGCTGACCAGATCACCAATCTGGAGGCCTCGTACGAGCTGGTGAAAACCATGCGCGCCTCTATACTGGTTCTTGGGCCGCTGCTGACGCGGTTTGGGCAGGCCAAGGTCAGTTTGCCCGGGGGGTGCTCTATCGGCCAGCGTCCGGTAGATCAGCATATCAAGGGCCTGACGGCGCTGGGCGCCGACATTGCCGTGGAATACGGGTTCGTCGTGGCAAGCGCCACGCGCCTGAAGGGTGCATCCATTGTGACCGATATGGTGACAGTAGGGGGGACCGAACAGTTTCTGATGGCTGCGGCACTGGCCGAAGGCCAGACGGTGCTGGAAAATGCCGCACGCGAACCGGAAGTAGTGGATCTGGCCGAAATGCTGATCTCCATGGGCGCGCGCATTTCAGGACATGGCACCGACCGGATCGTCATTGACGGCGTTGAGCGCCTGCACGGCACAGACTATACCGTGGTGCCCGATCGTATCGAAGCGGGTTCTTTTCTGTGCGCAGTCGGCGCAACCGGTGGCGACATCATGTTGCGCAATGCCGCGCCCGATACCATGGGCGCCACGCTGGACAAGCTCATCGACGCCGGCCTGACCATTGAAACAGGCGCAGACTGGATTCGCGCATCAATGCAGGCACGGCCCAAAGCCGTGGGCTTTCGGACGCGTGAGTATCCGGGGTTTCCGACAGACATGCAGGCCCAGTTGCTGGCGCTCAATACGGTGGCAGCGGGAACAGCCTTTGTTGTCGAAAACATATTCGAAAACCGTTACATGCACGTACCCGAACTGATACGCATGGGCGCTGATATCGAACTGGATGGCCACACCGCGGTCATCAACGGCGTGCAGCAGCTCATGGGTGCCCAGGTCATGGCGACCGATCTGCGGGCCTCAGCCAGTCTGGTCATTGCCGGCCTGGCGGCAACTGGTGAAACCATCATTGATCGCATCTATCATCTGGATCGCGGTTACGAAAAAATGGAAGACAAGCTGCAGGCGGTGGGTGCCGACATCCAGCGACTGCGGAGTTGATACTCATGACACAGAATCCCCAACTGACCATGGCCCTGTCCAAAGGGCGTATCTTTGAAGAAACGCTGCCGCTGCTTGAGCAGGCAGGCATCGTCGTGACCGAGCATCCCGACCAGTCACGCAAGCTGATACTGCCTACCAGTCGCGATGATCTGCGGATTTTGATTGTGCGCGCCTCTGATGTGCCTACTTACGTGCAATATGGTGCGGCCGATTTCGGCATCGCCGGTAAAGATGTGCTGTACGAATACAGCAAAGAACATCCGGGCGGCCTGTATCAGCCTATCGACCTGAATATCGCACGCTGTCGCCTGGCCGTTGCGGTGCGCGACGGCTTTGACTACGACGCCGCAGTGCGCCAGGGCGCGCGCCTGCGCGTGGCCACCAAGTACGTTAACGTGGCGCGCGAGCATTTTGCCCGCAAGGGCGTGTATGTTGATATTATTAAGTTATACGGCTCCATGGAACTGGCGCCGCTGGTCGGACTGGCCGATGCCATTGTCGATGTTGTCTCCACTGGTGGCACCCTGCGCGCCAATGGCCTGGTCGCCGTCGAAGATGTCATGCCCGTGTCTTCACGGCTGATCGTCAATCAGGCGGCACTCAAGACCCGCGCCGCGGTTTTGCAGCCCATACTGGATGCCTTTGAACACGCAACGCCCTCGCAGGGATAATCCGAAGCTATGAAACCTGTAATCAATCGACTGGACTCCCGTGCCGACGGGTTCGCGGGTAAGCTACGCCAGCTGCTGGCTTTTGAAGCCAGCGAAGACGCCCATATCGAACAGGCCGTTGCCGGCATTCTGCAGGACGTCCGGCAGCGCGGTGATGCAGCCGTGCTGCAATACACGGCCAAATTCGACCGTTTGCCGGTTACTGCAATGGCCGATCTGGAGATTTCGCAGGCAGAGTGCAGGCTGCGCTGGATGCGCTTGCGCCCGCAAGTCGTCAGGCGCTGGAGCAGGCAGCGCAACGTGTGCGCATGTATCATGATCGGCAGAAAGCCGAATCCTGGCAGTATCAGGAAGCAGACGGTACGGTGCTGGGTCAAAAAATTACCCCCATGGACCGCGTCGGGCTCTACGTGCCCGGCGGCAAGGCGGCCTATCCCTCTTCGGTGCTGATGAACGCCATTCCGGCCAAGGTGGCCGGGGTGGGCGAAGTGATCATGGTTACACCCACGCCCGACGGCTCGCGTAATCCGCTGGTACTGGCCGCTGCCGCCGTGGCTGGCGTTGATCGCGTGGTTGCCATCGGCGGTGCCCAGGCGGTAGGAGCGCTGGCTTATGGCACCGACAGCATTGCCGCCGTGGATAAAATTGTCGGCCCTGGCAACGCCTATGTGGCCGCAGCCAAGCGCCGGGTATTCGGTACGGTAGGCATTGATATGGTCGCCGGCCCCAGCGAGATTCTGATTATCTGTGACGGCACCACGCCGGCAGACTGGATCGCCATGGATCTGTTTTCCCAGGCCGAGCATGATGAACTGGCCCAGGCCATTTTGCTGTGTCCCGATGCCGGTTTCCTGGAACAAGTGCAGGAGGCGATCGAACGCCTGCTGCCCACCATGCCGCGTGCCCAGATCCTGGCCAAAAGCCTGTCTGATCGAGGCGCATTGATTCTGGTGCAAGACCTTGATGAGGCAGTTTCTATTGCAAATGAAATTGCACCCGAGCATCTTGAAATTTCCACCGAAAATGCGCCAGCGCTTGCCGAGAAAATTCGCCATGCTGGTGCGATTTTTCTTGGCCGTTTTTCGTCCGAAGCGCTGGGAGACTATTGCGCCGGACCCAACCACGTGCTGCCCACAGCGCGTACCGCCCGCTTTTCCTCGCCGCTGGGCGTCTATGATTTTCAGAAACGCAGCAGTATTATCCAGGTGTCCGAGGCAGGAGCGATTACACTAGGGGCGATTGCCGCTGAACTGGCCGATGGCGAAGGCCTCGCTGCGCACGCGCAGAGCGCGCGCTACCGCCTGAACACTACTACCTGATGATAAGTTATGCGAACCGCTGACATTACCCGAAATACCAATGAAACCCGCATCGCGGTTTCACTGAACCTGGATGGCACAGGCAAACAGTCCATTGATACCGGCGTGCCTTTTCTTGATCATATGATCGACCAGATTGCGCGTCATGGCCTCATTGATCTTGATATCAAATGCGAAGGCGATGTGCATATCGACGATCACCACACAGTGGAAGACGTCGGCATCACGCTGGGCCAGGCCGTGGCCAAGGCAGTCGGCGACAAAAAGGGACTTACCCGCTACGGTCATTCCTATGTGCCGCTGGATGAAGCCCTGTCGCGCGTGGTCATTGATTTTTCCGGCCGTCCGGGCCTCGAGTACCACATTCCCTTTACCCGCTCGCATGTCGGGCGTTTTGACGTTGATCTGATGCGTGAGTTTTTCCAGGGCTTTGTCAATCATGCGCTGGTGACCATGCATATCGACAACTTGCGCGGTACCAATTCGCATCATCAGGCCGAAACCGTGTTCAAGGCATTCGGACGGGCGCTGCGCATGGCGCTCACGCCAGATGCGCGCAGCGAAGGCGTGATTCCCTCGACCAAAGGCGTGCTGTAATGGCGGGAATGCTTTTATGAGCAGCAAAATTGCCATCGTTGATTATGGCATGGGAAATCTGCATTCAGTAGAGCGCGCCTTGCGTCATGCAGCAAGTGAAGCAGATGTCTATCTTGCTTCCGATGTGGCGGCGCTCGAGAAAGCAGACCGGATTGTGTTTCCGGGGCAGGGGGCCATGCCCGATTGCATGCGCAATCTGCAGCGTTCCGGGCTGATGCAGACCGTGCTTCGTGCCGCTGAAAGCAAGCCCCTGCTGGGCGTCTGTGTGGGTGAGCAGATGCTGATGCAGTACAGTGAAGAAGGCGATGTACCGTGTCTGGGGATTTTCCCTGGCATGGTGCGCAAGTTTGCCGGACCGCAATTTGCCGTGAATCTGCAGGAGCAGTCTGATACGTCTGCTGCGCACGTACAGCACGAGGCGCGCCCGCTCAAAGTGCCGCACATGGGCTGGAGCCGGGTAAAGCAGGCAAAACCGCATGCATTGTGGGATGGAATCCCGGACGATAGCTTTTTTTATTTCGTCCACAGTTATTATGTTGATCCGGCAGATACCGCCATCTCGGTGGGCGAAACCGTATACGGACACAATTTTACCTGTGCCGTGGCGCGGGACAATATCTTTGCAGTGCAGTTTCACCCCGAAAAAAGCGCGCAGTTAGGCTTGCGTCTTTATCGGAATTTTGTAAACTGGGATATCTGACCGTTAAGGTCACGGCAGTTGGGTGAATTGTGAAATCGCATCATGCGTTCCATGATTTTAATTTTATTCTTATTTTGATAATCTGATTGTTATGCTGCTCATACCAGCCATTGATTTGAAGGACGGACGTTGTGTCCGCCTGCGCCAGGGAGACTTGCAGGATGCCACCATTTTTTCCGAAGACCCGGTTACCGTCGCGGAACAATGGTATGACCAGGGCGCAAGACGCCTGCATCTGGTCGACCTGAACGGGGCCGTCGCTGGCAAACCCAAAAACGAAGATGTGATCAGGGCCATTGTGCGGGCCGTCGGAGACGACATTCCGGTACAGATTGGCGGTGGCATCCGCGATCTGGATACCATTGAACGGTATCTGGATTTCGGCATCGAGTATGTCATTATCGGGACGGCGGCCGTGAAGGATCCTGGTTTTCTGCAGGATGCCTGCAGCGCGTTTCCGGGCAACATCATTGTCGGGCTCGATGCCAGGGATGGCAAGGTAGCAACCGATGGGTGGAGCAAACTGACCAAGCATGATGTGCTCGATCTTGGCCGCAAGTTCGAAGACTACGGCGTTGAGTCCATTATCTATACCGATATTGGCCGCGATGGCATGCTGACTGGTGTCAATATCGAAGCCACGGTGCGTCTGGCCCAGCACGTCCGGATTCCGGTCATTGCCTCGGGCGGCGTTACCGACCTGACCGATATCGAAGCTTTGTGTGCAGTTGAACAGGAAGGCGTCGAAGGCGTCATTCTGGGACGCAGCATCTACGAAGGCACCCTGGATTTTCAGGCGGCGCAGGACATGGCTGACGAGCTGAACGGGGACGAGCTGGAGTGACACATTCTACGGCACCGGCGCATACCCTGACCACTCGCGTCATCCCGTGCCTTGATGTAACGGCCGGACGCGTCGTCAAAGGGGTCAATTTTGTCCAGCTGCGCGATGCCGGTGACCCGGTGGAAATCGCCAGGCGCTACAATGAACAGGGTGCCGACGAACTCACGTTCCTGGACATTACGGCTACCAGTGACGGCAAGGATCTGACCTTGTCCATGATAGAGCAGGTGGCATCGGAAGTGTTTATTCCGCTCACGGTCGGCGGCGGCGTGCGAGCGCTGCCCGACGTGCAACGCCTGCTCAATGCGGGCGCCGACAAGGTGTCCATCAATAGTGCGGCCGTGAACGAACCCGAGCTGGTGCGCGCCTGCGCTGATTATTACGGTTCACAGTGCATTGTGGTGGCTGTGGATGCGCGCCGGGTCTCGGCGCCGGGCGAGCCGCTGCGCTGGGAAGTGTTTACCCACGGCGGGCGCAAGCCACGGGCATCGATGCCGTTGCCTGGGCGGTGCGTATGGCCCGCTATGGCGCCGGTGAATTATTGATTACCAGCATGGACCAGGATGGCACGCAGGCCGGGTTCGACCTGCAACTGACCCGAACTATTTCCGATGCAGTGGCCGTGCCGGTGATCGCCTCCGGCGGGGTGGGCAATTTGCAACATCTGTGCGATGGCGTTAACGAAGGGCGCGCCAGTGCGGTGCTGGCCGCCAGCATATTCCATTACGGCGATTACAGTATCGCGCAGGCCAAGGCATATATGGCCGAACACGGGATACAGGTCAGGAACACGCAATGAACTGGATAGACGAGGTAGTATTTGATGCTGACGGCCTGGTGCCTGCTATCGCGCAGGACTGGCAAAGCGGCCGGATTCTGATGGTGGCCTGGATGAATCGGGAGTCGTTGCTTGAAACCGCGCAAACCGGCAGAGCCGTCTATTGGTCGCGGTCGCGCAAGCGGCTCTGGCGCAAGGGCGAAGAGTCGGGTAATACGCAGCGGGTGTGTTCGCTCCGTCTGGATTGCGACGGCGACGTGATACTGCTTACTGTTGAACAGCAGGGCGGCGTGGCCTGCCATACCGGACGCGAGAGCTGTTTTTTTCGTGAGCTCACCGGCGATGCATCTGCACGGCAATGGCAGATAACCGATGAGGTGCTCAAGGATCCGGAGAGCATGTACAAATGACGCAAAATAACCTGCCCGCGCCAACGGCCGATATTCTGGTTCGTTTGGCCGATGTGCTGGAAACACGCAGGCCACAGGCCGGCGGTGATTCACAATCGTCATATACGGCCAAATTGCTGGCGCGTGGGCCCGATGCCTTTCTCAAGAAAATCGGCGAGGAAGCCACCGAACTGGTCATGGCCGCAAAAGATGGCGTACCCGAGCGGATTGTGTCTGAAACGGCAGATCTGTGGTTTCACTGTCTGGTGGCGCTAACCCATTATGGGCTGCGTCCTGAGGACGTGCTGGCCGAGCTGGCTCGCCGCGAAGGCCTGTCCGGGCTGGCAGAAAAGGCAGCGCGCAGTCATGAAGGCGTTAACAGTACGCCGGATCGCAGTGCATAACTGCGATTACGTTCATGATATTTCCCTATTGATTCGCCAATTAATTGGTATAGTATGCGTATTCACGCAATCTGATTTCAGGAGTAACACTTGGGCAGTCTAAGTATCTGGCACTGGTTGATCGTACTGGTCATTATCGCCCTCATTTTCGGTACCAAAAAGCTGCGCAATGTAGGCGAAGATCTGGGTGGTGCTGTCAAGGGGTTCAAGAAAGGCATCAAGGATGCCAATGAAGAAGCCGATTCGTCCAAAGACGATGGGCTCAATCGCAAGGTTGCCGACACGCAGAATCCTGCACGGTCCGACACGGCAGCGCGCACCAATCAGGATGCGATCGACGTGCAGGCTCGCGACAAGTCCGAATAAAGACGTCGTGCCGACGGTCGGCATTCGCTGCGGCATACCCGCCGATCTTCTTGAAAAGTAGCAAGTATGTTTGGTTTAAGTTTCGGAGAGCTGTTCGTTATCGGTGTTGTGGGGCTTATTGTGATCGGCCCCGAACGCCTGCCTACGGTCGCCCGTACGCTGGGCCATCTGGTCGGGCGCGCGCAGCGCTACGTGAACGATGTCAAAAGCGATATTCAGCGGGAAGTGGATATCCAGGAAATTGCCAAGATAAAAGAAGAAATGCAGTCTGCCGTCAGCGATGTTAAATCGTCGGTAGAAGACACGGCTAGTGCCTTGCGCAACCCGGTCAATGCTCTGCGGGACGATCTTGAGCGCACCGGCAATTCGCTGCGCGATAGCGTCAGCCCGAACGGCGCGACAACACAACAAGCTGGATCGCAAGCCGCTGGCTCAAACAATCTTGCGGTCGATGCGGTGGTTGATCCTGTCCGGGCAAAGGCGAATCAAGCCGATACGGTTACGCCAGCCGCTTCAACGGCAACCGGCTCGCAATCGGCCACTGCAGGCGTTGCAGACCTGATGGCGCCCCTGGCAGAACCTCCTGTCGAGCCTGCCGTGCCATCGGATGTGACGGTTGCGGGCAAAACAGTGGCCGCCGCTGATCGGCCCGATATCAAATCCCCTGAAGCCGACGCGCCGGCTTCTGCCGTTACCCGTTCCGATAAGCATTCCTGATGGCCAATCCAATTCTTCCTCCCGACAACGCGCAGGAAAGTCTGCCTGAAGACAGCTTTTTTTCGCATCTGATCGAATTGCGCACCCGCTTGATCAGGGCGTTGCTGGCTGTGATCGGGCTCTTTGCCATTTTGTGTATTTATCCTGGTACGGGCGCAGTCTACGATTTTATTGCCCAGCCCATGATTGCGTCGCTGCCTGCCGGCAATCGGATGATCGCCACAGGCGTCATTACGCCGTTTCTGGTGCCGCTCAAAGTAACGTTGTTGCTTGCGTTCATGATCGCCCTGCCTTACGTGCTGTACCAGGCGTGGGCTTTTATCGCACCAGGGCTGTATCGTCATGAGAAACAGCTGGCCATGCCGCTGGTGGTCTCCAGCACGCTGCTGTTCTTTTTCGGAATGGCTTTTTGCTACTACATTGTTTTCCATACCATCTTTCATTTCATCGCCATGGTCTCGCCCGAGTCGATCAATTTCGCACCGGATATCGAGGCATATCTTGGCTTTGTGATGACCATGTTCCTGGCCTTTGGCGTCACGTTTGAAGTGCCTATAGTCGTTGTCGTGCTTGTCAGCACCGGCATGGTTACAGTGGATAAGCTCAAATCCATGCGTGGCTATGTCATTGTTGGCGCCTTTGTGATCGCGGCGGTGGTGACGCCACCCGACGTCATGTCGCAGTTTCTGCTGGCGGTTCCCCTGTGCCTTTTGTTTGAGCTGGGGTTGTTTGCTGCGCGTTTTTTCAAAGTCAGCAAACTGGATCAGCAGGACTCAGAATCTGAAGAATAGGGCGGTTTGCATACCGGCCGGCGTGACGCAGATTCTTTCTGTTCACGTTGTCGCGTCTGTCTTGCCGCGTTTCTTGTTTCGCTCATTTTTACTTCTTCCTTTGTCTCGTGCTTGCCTTTCGGCGGTTTCCGCAGGAAGGCGTGATCAGTGCGGCCAGTGAAACGCTGTGCCGTTCATGTCCGCGGTTCAACCGTCTCGTTGCTATTTATCCTGTGTAATCAAATTTCTGTGTGCAACATAATCTGCGTGCTGTTCTGCTACAGCAGGCGCATCGTTGTCATCGGAGCGGCGCGCGCCGTGGCATCAGTGAATGGTCGCGAGCGCTCGTGATGCGCGTGGGCGCAGTTCTGCTGCAGCAGGCAGGATGACTGGGTGAAGTGACAGAAGGTGGCAGAAGGCGGCAGAAGGCGGCAGAATGGGTAGGGCAGAACGATGCTGCAGAAAACGATACGACAAAAGCGGCAGTCTGTCGTATTGGTCGCAATCAGTTGGTGGTGGTTACCTGGGGGCGTTTGCCCAGCGTGACGATGAAGTCATGCTTTTTGCCGCCGCGCAAAACGGTAAAGGTTACTTTGGATTGGGGAGCAAATTCAGCGATCTTGTTCAGCAAATGGTCGGTGCCGGTAATATCTTCACCATTGGCCGCAAGCAGAATATCACCAACCATCAGGCCAGCCTGTCCGGCCGGGCCATTGGGGGCGAGCGTGGCAATAATCACCCCGTTGGTATTTTTCAGATTGAACGCCCTGGCCAGATCGGTCGTGATGTCCTGTGGTTCTATGCCAAGCCAGCCGCGCGAGACACTGCCTGTCTTGATGATTTCGTACATGATGCGCATGGCGGTATCGGCAGGTGTGGCAAAGCCGATGCCCAGCGAGCCGCCGGCAGCCGATTCAGTGTAGATCGCCGTGTTGATGCCGATCAGATCGCCGCGAGTATTGATCAGCGCACCGCCGGAGTTGCCGGGATTGATGGCGGCATCTGTCTGAATGAAATTCTCATAGGTATTGATTCCCAGGCCGGTACGGCCCAGCGCCGATACAATACCCATGGTGGTTGTCTGCCCCACGCCAAACGGGTTGCCAATTGCCAGCACCATATCGCCGATGCGTGGCGTATTGCCGGCGTTGTAGTGGATAACAGGCAGGTCGGGGAGATCGGCCTTGAGCACGGCCAGATCCGTATCGGGATCGGTGCCGATCAGTTTGGCCGGGGCCTTGCGACCGTCGGCCAGGCCCACTTCGATGGAATCGGCTGCTTCGATTACGTGATAGTTGGTCAGGATATAGCCCTTGTCAGAGGCGATAACACCGGAGCCCAGATTGGTGGGCCCCATTGTGTTCAGATCCTTGTTATCCTTGATAAACGGCTTGAGTGCGGGTACATCGGGCAGGTTCTTGAACGGCGACTCGATGTTCTTTGTGGTATAGATATTCACAACGGACGGGGTGGCAGCGGCAACGGCCGAGGCAAAGCTCAGGCTCTCATTGGCCGATGTAAGCACCGTGGCCGGCAGCACGCGTGGGTTGTCGCCGGCGCCAGGCGTCAGCCAGCCCGGGCGCAACGTTGTAATGGTGAAAACCAACGCCAGGCAGACGGTGACCGCCTGAGATAACAGTAACCAAAAACGATACATAGGAAGACGTCGTGAATAAAATTTTCGTGCAGGATTTGC
Organism: Advenella kashmirensis WT001; assembly: GCF_000219915.2. Taxonomy (NCBI): domain Bacteria; kingdom Pseudomonadati; phylum Pseudomonadota; class Betaproteobacteria; order Burkholderiales; family Alcaligenaceae; genus Advenella; species Advenella kashmirensis. Next base: position 557,496 of record NC_017964.1, read on the forward strand.
TGGGCTGGCTGGACCAGCAACTAAAACCAGCCCTCTTTCAGGATTATGCACCAAACGGGCTGCAGGTGCAGGGTAAGCCCGAAATAAAAAAGGTAATTACGGGCGTCACCGCTTCGGCGCAACTGCTGCAGATTGCCGCGGACAAAGGCGCCGATGCGGTTCTCGTGCATCACGGATGGTTCTGGAAAGGCGAGAATCCCTGTGTGGTCGGCAGCAAATATCAACGCATGGAACTGGCGATACGGCATGGCCTGAATATCATTGGCTACCATTTGCCGCTGGATGCGCACCCGGAATGGGGCAACAATGCGCAATTGGCAAGGGTTCTGGGTCTGATTCCTGATCGGGCCGATGACGGCAGCGGACAGCCGGTGGTCTTCGGCAGGGGCGGGTTGATCTGGTCGGGCGCAGTGCCTGGCGGTCTGCGCACATTGGCTGATCTGGGCGCACACATTGAAACCGCCCTGGGCCGATCCCCGTTGCTTATAGGCAACAACGAGCGGCCCTTGCGGCGTATCGCCTGGTGTACCGGCGGCGCCCAGGGCATGTTTGAAGAGGCGATAGCGCGTGGCGTGGATGTCTATCTGACTGGAGAGGCCTCGGAACAGGTCTATCATCAGGCGATGGAGTCGGGCGTGGCCTATATCGGCGCCGGCCATCATGCAACCGAGCGTTATGGCGTTCAGGCGCTGGGGCAGGCGGTGGCGGCGCGCTTTGGCGTGGATGTGGAGTTCGTGGATCTGCCCAATCCCGTGTAGTGCGGCACCGCTGCGGTTTCACGCCATTGGCTGGGTCGGGGCGCGCATGCTCTTCATATGCTCTGCGACAGCGGCAGCCTTGTGGCTATCTGTGCGCCCGTCATGGCGGTTTACTCAAGTGCGACAGGACGAAAAAAAACAACATCTGTGAGCAATTGCAGATGTTGTTTTTTTACTTCAGGCCGTGCTGTCAGGGGTTGATATCAGGACCCGAGGTCAGCGGTGACCCTAAGCGTAGCAGGTCAGACCGTAGGTTTTTGACGCAGCAGATCGCGGATTTCCTTGAGCAGGGCGACATCTGCCGGATCGGCGGCCGCTTCGGCTTCTTTTTCTCGTTCAAAGGTGGCGCGCGCTTTGGCGACGGCTTTGACCAGGCAGAAGATAACCAGCGCCAGCAAGATGAAATTAATGAAGATCGTTAGGAAATTACCATAGGCCAGCAAATTGGCACCGGCTTTGCTCATGGCTTCGTAGGTGCGTGCTCCGGCATAGCCTTCGGGCTCGGATAAGACAATGAATTTATTGGCAAAATCAACAGATCCGCCGAGGATGAAATTGATCAGGGGCATGATGACGTCTTTGACTAAAGAGTCAATGATCTTACCGAAAGCGGCGCCGATAATCACACCAACCGCCAGATCAATCATGTTGCCTTTGATTGCAAACTCTTTGAACTCGTTTATAAAACCTTTACTCATGATTATGTCCTTTTTTCCACGCCCGGCTCGGGCACCGGTATATAATAAACGGTTGCCAAATTATGTACACATAAAATATAGTAATTTTTAGTACCTTGAGTGTATCAACAAGGATGGATAATGAGTCAGGATTCTATACAGCAGTATGATAATCAGGGGCCCGCTACGCCAGCCGTGCTTCCCTCTGATCCGCAAAGACGCTTCTGGCTGGGTACAGCCTGTGCGGTCGGTGGTGTGGCAGGAGTGGCAACGGCCGTTCCCTTTGTAGCATCAATGAACCCGTCCGATCGGGCCAAGGCAGCCGGTGCGCCAGTGGAAATCGCGCTGGGCGGTATTGCCCCCGGCACCATGATTACCGCCGAATGGCAGGGCAAGCCGGTCTGGGTCATCCATCGCACACAGGCCATGATAGATGGCCTGTCCAAAAATTCACACCTGGCCGATCCGAATTCCGAGCGTCCTGACTATACGCCTGATTTTGCCAAGAACGAAGGCCGTTCACGCAAACCGGAATGGTTTATTTGCGTTGGTATCTGCACACACCTGGGCTGTTCTCCTTCACCCCGTTTCGCCATCGGCGGTTCCGAGGCATGGGCGCCGACTGGGAAGGCGGCTTTCTTTGCCCTTGCCATGGTTCTCATTTTGATCTGGCCGGCCGGGTTTTCAAAAATCAGCCTGCGCCTGACAATCTTCTTATTCCCCCTTATTACTTTATCGACGATAACACCGTTATGGTCGGTTTAGAAAAAGCGGAAGGCTGATCCCAATGATCCGTCTGTTCTCTTGCCTAGTTAGAAAAGGAGCCCTGTAAAATGGCTGGCGAAAAAGTTGTCGAAACGACAGGATTGTTGGGTTGGGTGGATCGGCGTTTCCCACTGACAAGTCTGTGGAAAGCTCATCTGTCCGAGTATTACGCACCCAAGAACTTCAACTTCTGGTATTTCTTCGGATCCCTGGCCCTGCTGGTTCTGGTTATCCAGATCGTGACCGGTATTTTCATGGTCATGCACTACAAACCCGATGCCGCCCTGGCGTTTACATCGGTCGAATACATCATGCGCGAAGTGCCCTATGGCTGGATCATCCGCTATATGCACTCTACCGGCGCGTCCATGTTCTTTGTGGTCGTGTATCTGCATATGCTGCGTGGCCTGTTCTATGGCTCCTATCGCAAACCGCGTGAGCTGGTCTGGATCTTCGGCGTAGCCATTTTCCTCTGTCTGATGGCCGAAGCCTTCTTCGGTTATCTGCTGCCATGGGGTCAAATGTCATTCTGGGGCGCCCAGGTGATTGTGAACCTGTTCTCCGCCATTCCTTATGTCGGTCCTGACCTGTCCATCTGGATTCGCGGCGATTTCGTCGTGTCCGATGCCACGCTTAACCGCTTCTTTGCTTTCCACGTGATCGCCATTCCGCTGGTGCTCATTGGTCTGGTCGCTGCCCACCTGATTGCCCTGCATGAAGTTGGCTCGAACAACCCGGACGGCGTTGAAATCAAAGAGAAGAAAGATGCCAGCGGTCGTCCGCTGGACGGCATTCCCTTCCATCCGTACTATTCCGTACACGATTTGATGGGCGTTGTCGGTTTCCTCATTGTGTTTGCAGCAATCATGTTCTTTGCGCCAACCATGGGTGGTTACTTCCTGGAAGCCAATAACTTCCTGCCGGCCGATGCATTCAAGACACCGCCGCATATTGCGCCTGTCTGGTATTTCACGCCGTTCTACTCCATGCTGCGTGCGACCACAGATGAATTTACCTGGGTGCTGGTTGCCTGGCGCTCATCTTTGCCGTAGGCCTGCTATTCAGCAAAAACCTCAAGGGTATCTGGAAAATCATTTTCCCGGTCATTCTGGTGCTGGTTGCGGTTGCTCTGCGTGTCTACGATGCAAAATTCTGGGGTGTGGTCATTATGGGCGGCACCGTGGTTATCCTGGGCTTCATGCCTTGGCTTGATCACTCTCCGGTCAAATCCATCCGTTATCGTCCGGGTTGGCACAAGCTGGTGTATGCGGTATTCCTGATCAACTTCGTGATCCTGGGCATCATTGGTACCAAAGCGCCAAGTCCTGTCCTGAATATTATTTCTCAAGTGGGTACACTGATTTACCTGGCTTTCTTCCTGTTCATGCCAATCTGGAGCCGGCTGGGCACATTCAAGAAAGTCCCTGATCGTGTGACCTTCCATCCCCACTAAGTTGAAAAATACAGGAATGAACATGTTTAAAAAGTTAATAGGCGCATTGTTATTGGTCGTCACGTTTACTACTCCTGTCCTGGCCGCCGAAGGCGGTATGGAGTGGGATCGTGCCCCCAACCGTGTCAACCATCTGCCTTCTTTGCAAAATGGCGCGAAGCTTTTCGTCAACTACTGTCTGAACTGTCACAGTGCCAATTCCATGCGCTACAACAAGCTCACGGAACTTGGCCTGACCGAAGAGCAGATCAAGGAAAACCTCCTGTTCACCGGCGAGAAGGTTGGCGACCTGATGCGCGTTGCCATGAGCCCGTCTGATGCCAAGGCCTGGTTTGGTGCGGCTCCACCTGATCTGTCAGTCATGGCGCGCGCCAAGGCTGCAAATATGGGGCAGGACGGCACTGACTACATCTACACCTACCTGCGTACGTTCTACCGCGATGCGTCCCGTCCTCTGGGCTGGAACAACCTGCTATTCCCGAACGTAGGTATGCCGCATGCAATGTGGGACCTGCAAGGCCCGCGTGAACTGGAAACCGTCGATATCCATCCTGTGGAAAAAGATGGCAAGCAGGAATGGCGCAAGATCACCACGAAAGTGGACTCCGAAGGCTTCAAGTCTGTCGTGAGCGACGAACCTCTGCCCGAGTATCATGGCAGCGCATCGTCACACTCGACATTGAAGTACCTGGATCCATCCAGACAGGCGCAATTTGACAATGACGTTGCCGACCTGACCGCCTTCCTGGGCTGGATGTCCGAACCAGAACAACTGCTGCGCAAGAAACTGGGCGTATGGGTGCTGTTGTTCCTCGGACTGTTCTTTATCGTTGTCTGGAGGCTGAACGCGTCTTACTGGAAACACGTTAAGTAAGCGTTGTCGGCAGTCGCCGGGGGGCAGACAAAACCCGCCCTTTGCTGCCGATGTCAGAACCACTGTGATTCGGGTCAGTGCTTGTTGTATGATGGCACTGACCTTTTCTTTTTTTTATTTTTTGCGGGAGACTGCACACCATGATGGTGCTTTATTCTGGAACCACGTGTCCATTTTCTCAACGCTGCCGTTTCGTTCTGTACGAAAAAGGCATGGACTTTGAGGTTCGTGATATTGACCTGTTCAACAAGCCCGAGGATATCTCGGTCATGAACCCTTACGGTCGCGTGCCCATCCTGGTAGAGCGCGACCTGATTCTGTACGAATCCAATATTATCAATGAGTACATTGACGAGCGTTTTCCGCATCCTCAACTAATGCCTGCGGATCCGGTCATGCGCGCGCGCACCCGTTTGTTCCTGCATAATTTTGAAAAAGAGCTGTTTGTTCACGTTGGCGTGCTGGAAGATCGCTCTGCCCGCTCCGACGAGAAAAAACTGGAAAATGCCCGTCGCATGATCCGCGACCGCCTGTCACAGTTGGCGCCATTGCTGATCAAAAATCGTTACATGCTGGGTGAAGAGTTCTCCATGCTTGATGTGACCATGGCGCCGCTGCTGTGGCGTCTGGACCATTACGGTATCGAGTTGCCCAAAAATGCAGCGCCGATCCAGAAGTATGCTGAGCGGATTTTCTCGCGCCCGGCGTATATCGAGGCATTGACGCCGTCAGAAAAGGTCATGCGTCGCTGATCCGTTTCGGGACAGTTAGCACAGCCACAGACTAAAGGAAAGTGAATGGAAAAACCATCTACCAAACCATATCTGTTGCGTGCCTGGCATGAGTGGTGTACCGACGCCGGCTACACCCCTCACCTGGTGGTCCATGTCGATGCGGCCTGCCAGGTGCCCAGGGAGTTTGTCCGTGACGAACGCATTACCTTGAATGTAGGGGCAATGGCAACCAATCGTCTGGTCATGGGCAATGACTGGATCGAGTTTCAGGCAAGATTTGGCGGCGCTTCGCGGCAAATCTCCGTTCCCGTGGCGCGCGTCGAAGCAATTTACGCACGTGAGACTCAGGAAGGGATGCAATTTGAAGTGGAAGAGTACGATCTGACTGACGCAGGCGCCGACGCGCATGATTCGCCTGCGCCAGACGACGATCCGCCTCCGTCGCCCACACCGAAAGAAAAGGCACCGTGGCTCAAGGTGGTCAAGTAACCAGCTTACCCTGGCTATTTGGCGACGAATGAGCGGTGGCGCTGCTGGCGGCATGGCATGGCCAGGCGCCAAAATGGGTGGTGGTGGTCCGGATGGTGCTTTTTGCAGCGAAAACAAGACACGAACGTGACTTTTTTGAGCTGAGTGCCGTAAAACTGGACTTTTTCCGCTCGCTTCACATATAATCTTTCTTTCGCCGGTTTAGCTCAGTTGGTAGAGCAGCTGATTTGTAATCAGAAGGTCGAGGGTTCAACTCCTTTAACCGGCACCAGAATTTCAAACGCCCCGTTTTCACATACTCCTGGTATGTTGATTGCGGGGCTTTTGTTTTGTCCGTGCGAATCGGGTGTTTTGTGGCTTAAGGAGTCGTGTTGGGGGCGGCCTGCCAGAAAATATCGCTTTGTTCTGCACGCTGATTCAGAACACGGGCAACCACGAACAGGCAGTCGGATAGCCGGTTCAGATAATGTCGGGCCGCGTCGCTGACCGGCTCGGTGGCATTGATGGCGACCACGCTGCGTTCGGCGCGCCGACAGACACTGCGACATACATGAGCCTGTGCCGCTGCTACGCAGCCGCCGGGCAGAATGAATTCGCGCAACGGGGGCAGGGTAGTCTGATAAGTGTGCACCGCCTGCTCCAGCATCGTGATGTGCTCTTCAGCCAGCGCAGTATAGCCAGGAACACTGAGCTCTGCGCCCAGATCAAACAGTCGGTGCTGCACCTGTTGCAGCAATTGGATCATGTCTTGCTGCAGGGATGGTTCGGTCAGGAGCAGCCCAAGCTGGCTGTTGAGTTCGTCGACGTCACCGATAGCCTGAATACGGATACTGTTTTTAGAAATACGTGAACCGTCACCCAAACCGGTGGTACCATCGTCGCCGGTTTTGGTAATGATTGAAGTGAGTCGGTCATTCATGTTGCTCAGAAGCTCCTTTTGATCAGTGAAGATACAACGCCCACGTGCCTGTCGCACAATGTAGATAGTTTGTAGCCCATTTGCAATTGTATCCAGAGTTGCACTGTGCCTGTGTCGGCATTTGCCAGACGTCACACCATACCAGGATTCACGGCATGGCGATTTTTAATGTATGGTGATCGGAAACGCGATCCAGGCTTCAGGAGATAAACAAGTTTGGTGTATCTTGTGCAGTGGTGCAATTGGGCGATTTTTGATTCGTCATTTATCTGTGTTGCGATGCATGCTCGGTGTGCCGTGCTCTGAAGCGCTATGTAACGACTGAAACGCACCCGTTTCGTGGAACGCTGTCTTTTGTCCTAAAATGAAGATTGAAATGCAAACACCGGAGATGCGCATGAAAAAGTCAATTGCAACTGTAATGTTGGGGCTGGCCGCAGCCGTGGCTGTCACCAGCGTTGCTTACGCCCAGGAAACGGGACGAGGCAGCGGAGAAGTGCGCCGCATTCAACCTGAACAGGGCAAAATTGCCATCAAGCAGGGCGCCATCAGCGACCTGAAGCTGCCGGCCATGACGCTGTCCTACAAGATTGATGCCGCGTTGCTCAAAGATATCAAGCCCGGTGATTCGGTCAGTTTTACTGCCGAACGGGTTGGCAAGGATTACGTTATCAAGGAAATCAGCAACTAGCCCCAAGGCCTCTGTGCCGATCATCGCGTCAACACTATGCGAGCCGGCGGTAGATGTAAAAAAGGTGCAGAACTCAACATGAGTATCTGCACCTTTTGTATTTAGCTGCCTACGCTATTTGCGCTTGCTTACAGCACGTAGCGTGCCAGATCCTGGCTGTTGGCGGCTTCTTCCAGCTTGCTGTTGACATAGTCGGCGTCAATTTTGACGACTTTGCCGCTGCTGGTTGTCGCGTCAAATGACAGGTCTTCCAGTAGCTTTTCCATCACGGTGTAAAGACGACGCGCACCGATGTTCTCGGTCCGTTCATTCACATCAAAGGCCAGTTCGGCCAGGCGATGAATGCCTTCATCAGAGAACTCCAGCGCGACGTCTTCGGTGGCCATCAATGCGGTGTACTGCTTGGTCAGGGACGCATCGGTGTCTGACAGAATGCGTACGAAGTCGGCGGTGGTCAGCGAATCGAGCTCGACCCGAATCGGGAACCGGCCCTGCAACTCGGGGATCAGGTCCGAAGGGCGGGACAGGTGAAATGCGCCAGAGGCGATGAACAGAATGTGATCTGTACGCACCATGCCGTATTTGGTATTGACGGTCGTGCCTTCTACCAAGGGCAGCAGGTCGCGCTGCACACCCTGACGGGACACATCGCCACCGCCATGTTCCTGACGGGTGGCGATCTTGTCGATCTCATCCAGGAAGACAATGCCCTGCTGCTCTGCGTTGCGAACTGCAGCGGCCCGGATTTCCTCTTCGTTGACCCGTTTGGCGGCCTCTTCGTCTACCAGCAGTTTGAAGGCGTTCTTGATGGTCATCTTCGTGGCTTTTTTCTTGTCACGACTTAAGCCGGCGAACATGCCCTTGAGCTGTTCGGTCATGTCTTCCATGCCCGGTGGCGCCATGATTTCCATGTGCGGCAGGGGCTGGGTTACGTCGATTTCAATTTCGGTGTCGTCCAGCTGCCCTTCGCGCAGTTTCTTGCGAAAAGTCTGGCGCGCCGTGTTTTCCTGGCGCAGCGGTTCGCCGTTGCTGTCGCGCGGCGGCGCGACCAGAACGTCCAGAATCCGGTCTTCTGCGGCATCTTCGGCCTGGGTCCGCACACGGCGGGTTTCCAGCTCACGGGTCTGTTTGATGGAAATTTCCACCAGATCACGAATAATGGTGTCGACATCGCGACCAACATAGCCCACTTCAGTGAACTTGGTTGCCTCAATTTTGATGAACGGTGCGTTGGCAAGCTTGGCCAGGCGACGCGCAATCTCGGTTTTGCCGACCCCGGTTGGGCCGATCATGAGAATGTTCTTGGGATGAATTTCGTGGCGCAGGGGCTCGGGCACCTGCTGACGACGCCAGCGGTTGCGCAGGGCAACGGCGACGGATTTCTTTGCCTTGTTCTGTCCGACAATGTTTTTGTCCAGTTCAGAGACAATTTCTTTGGGGGTCATGACACTCGCTGACATTCTGATATTTCCGGTTAGAGTGTTTCAATGGTGTGATTGCTGTTTGTGTAGATACACAAATCGCCCGCTATTTCCAGAGATTTCTTGACGACGACCTCTGGGGGCAGATCCGTATTCTGCAATAGCGCCAGGGCGGCTGACTGCGCGTAGGCGCCGCCGGAACCGATAGCGGCAATACCGTTTTCGGGCTCCAGTACGTCACCGTTGCCGGTCAGAATAAGGGTGTGTTCGGCGTCTGCCACGATCAGCATGGCTTCGAGACGGCGCAGCACGCGATCGGTACGCCAGTCGCGGGTCAGCTCTACGGCGGCCCGCATCAGGTGTCCCTGATGTTTTTCGAGCTTGGCCTCAAAGCGTTCCTGAAGCGTAAAGGCATCGGCGGTTGCGCCTGCGAAGCCGGCCAGAATCTTGTCGTGGTATAAACGGCGGATTTTGCGGGCCGTGCCTTTGATGACAATATTGCCCAGAGTGACCTGACCATCGCCGCCGAGCGCGACCTGATTGCCGCGCCGGACGCAGACGATGGTAGTAGCGTGAAATTGTTCCATAGAGCCTTCCTGTTGTTTCCCTAGTTAGATAGGGACGGGACAGAAAGATTTCAAGGAACCCGGATCAATTAATTAATCACCGTACATTTTCTGGCGTTTTTCGCGCCGTTCCTGGGCTTCCAGCGACAAAGTGGCGGTTGGACGGGCCAGCAGGCGGCGCAGGCCGATGGGTTCGCCGGTTTCTTCGCACCAGCCGTAGTCACGCGACTCGATCAGGGCCAGTGACTGCTGCACTTTCTTGAGCAGCTTGCGTTCGCGATCCCGGGTGCGCAACTCCAGTGCATGTTCTTCTTCAATCGTGGCGCGGTCGGCCGGATCAGGAACGAACTGGGTTTCACGCAGATTTTCGGTAGTAACGCCTGCATTATTGATGATTTCGTCTTCCAGGCGCTTTAAGCGGTCGCGGAAAAACGCCAGTTGCTCATCGTTCATATAGTCAGATTCGGGCATGGCGAGCAGTTGCTCTTCAGTCAGAAGAGGGGCTTGCGTTGTTGCATCTGTTTTTTTAGCTGCCTTAGCCATAAAACACTCCATATATCACTTCAATAATGTTGAACATAGCGCACAATGGATTGAAATTGCGTGATCACATTTGTGCGCAATATGATGCTTTCAGTGCCCGCTATTTTTGTACCAGACACTGGTTCAGCCCGTTAAGGATGACATCCTTGGGCAACTTACGACCAATAAACACCATGGTGTTGGAGGGCTTCTCCTTAGGCCCCCATGGTTTGCCGGGTTCTGCACCCATCAGCATGTGTACACCCTGGAAGATCATGCGCTGGCGCATGCCTTTCATGTAAAGGATCCCTTTGTAACGATACAGGTCGGGACCAAATACCTGCACTACGCCGCTCAGGAACTCTTCCAGACGTTCCGGTATGAACGGTTTTTCAGATTTGAAAACGAAGGCGCCGATTTCATCGTCATGGTGAGCGTGATGATGATCGTGATGATGGTGGTCGTGATCGTGATGCTCGCCATGCGCATGGCCGTGATCATGCTTGTGATCGTGCCCATGGTCGTGATCGTGCTCATGGTCGTGATCATGGGCCGCATCGGGATGTTCTTCTTTCAGAAATTCCGGATCAATGTCAAGAATGGTATTCAGGTTAAAGCCGCTGATGTCCAGGACCTTATTGATGTCGATCTCGCCAAAATGAACCGGCATAATTTCGGCGCGCGGGTTCATATGCAGCAACCGATGACGCAGGGCGCTGTATTCCTGGTCTGTGACCAGGTCTTTCTTGGAGACCAGGATGCGGTCGGCAAATCCGACCTGTTTTTGAGCTTCTGGCTGGGTGTCCAGCGTTTCCATGCCGTGCTTGGCATCGACCACCGTAATTACGGCATCGAGCCGGTAGAAGGCGGCAACGCTGTCATCCATGAAGAAGGTCTGGCAAACCGGACCGGGGTTGGCTACACCGGTGGTTTCGATCACCACGCGTTCGAATTTCAGTTCGCCTTTCTGGTGGCGAACTTTAAGATCATTGAGCGTGTTCAGCAGATCGCCGCGAACAGTGCAGCAGACGCAGCCGTTGGACAGCTCGATAATCTGTTCGTCGCTATCCTGCACCAGAAGTTCGTTATCTATGCTTTCCGGCCCGAATTCATTTTCGATGACGGCGATGCGGTTGCCGTGATATTCGGTCAGGATGCGTTTCAGGAGTGTGGTTTTACCTGCCCCCAGAAAACCGGTAAGAACGGTGACAGGGATCATTTTATCTGCTTGTGCTTGCGTTTTTGTCATGGCGTTTAAACGTCTTACCGGCAACAGAAACCGGCCGATTCCAAAAAGACGTTCCTAAAGTCAATCGCAGGATTACATCATAGCTTTGCGAAAGTCGCAAACGTTAATTGTTTCTCGAACAAAATAAACCCCAAATACTGGGGATAAACCCTAAGATCTTGATTTGTGTAATGAAATTTACATTCTGGTATGCCCGGCCACGATAACGGCGATTGACCGGCGCTTCTCGTTCAATAGGGGAGCGATTATTGTGTCCTGCGCGCCTGTTGCCGACTGCTGACAATTGACCGATTGATCCTGTAGGGGAAGTGGGTGACGGTTTCAGCCGGAGCAATGGGCGTGGCGGCGGGCTGATGCTGCGGGTCTGCCGTTTTCAGTCACGGCGCCGCTGCTGTTTCATCCTGTTTTTTGTTGCAATCTTCACAGATGGCCCGCAATTCGGTTTCGCTGGTTGTCTGAATGAAACCGGCCGTATGGATCATGTCCTGCAACTGGTGGCTGATCAGCGGGGCACTCAGTTCGGCGACCTTGCCGCAACGTGTGCAGACAATCAGCAGATCGTGGTGGTGACCCGATACGTCCTGGCAGGCCGTCCAGGCGTTGACGGCATCCAGGCGGTGGATCAGGCCTTCTTCGACCAGAAAATCCAGGGCGCGGTAGACGGTGGGAGGCTTGGCCTGCGGATAGAGCTGCTTCATGGCCTCAAGCAATTCATAGGCTTTCAGGCTGCGACCGGCTTCCAGCAGCAGGGTGAGCACGTGCTGGCGAATCGGCGTCAGGCGGGTACCGCGTTGTTCGCAATGACGAATGGCTTCCAGCAGCTGATAGGCTACAGAGTGGGTATGGGCGCCATGCTGGTGCGTCTGTTCCGGGTGATCTGTATCAGGTGGCATTCTGGGGGTCATGTGACAGGCAATCGTTGGGCGAAGATGGAGGCAATGATACTGCCATCGTCCGCAAGGAGGAAACTTTCAAGCTATTTTAGGCCATTTCACTGCCGAAATTGTGTATTATGATATAACATATCATTTTGGAAAGTGGTTGTGGCGGGATTAGGATGCCGGCAGCATACAGTCGACACGAGGCCATAACAGGGCCAGGCTGTTGCAGCGTCGTGTATTCGACGCCGTTCCAGGTCCGCTCGGGCAACCCAGCCTGCTTCGCAGGCGAATGATTGCCCCACCCATCCACGCTGATCCATCCATTAACAGATCCGTTAAATCAGACAATTATGCAGAATGAATCCCTGTTCCCGGCCTTGCAGCGCGTCTATCCCACAGTGACAGGGACGCCTTTTGTCGAGCAGGCGCGTGCCAAAACTGCTGATGTCGCACCGGCGGTCGGCGCTGCTGGCGGACACGGTTCGGTTCCTTCAGCCGACGACCCACTGCACATGCCGGCCGAGTCAACTCCCACGATTTTCCTGGCGTCTGCCGTTGACAGGCTGGGCCCGGTGCTGGGCGTTATCCTGCTGCTATGGGGTTTGATCGCCTGGTCGGCCGGCTGGCTGGGTACGATTGCCGGCTGATCGCCGCCTTTGTCTTTCGGATTCTTACTGACACCCATGCCCATGCCCTTTGCGACAAACAGCGCCCGTGTTGACCGTCCCGCAATTGCGGTCTCGGCGGCGGCCAGGCCGGTTATCCAGCTTGAGGATGTGACTGTGGGCTGGAACGGTGTGCCTGCCCTCAGCGGCGTGACAGGGACCTTTCTTGAAGGGTCGCTGACCGCGATCCTGGGGCCCAATGGCGCCGGTAAATCGACGCTGCTCAAAACGGTGACAGGACAACTGACAGCGCGCACTGGCAGGGTGACAATCCACGACCATTTCCGTGGCGGTATTTCCCTGTTGCCGCAAATCAGTGAAATTGATCGCAGCTTTCCGATTACCACCTACGATCTGGTTTCCATGGGCGCCTGGCGCCGGGTAGGCGCCTTCCGTCGCTACGATAAAGGCGAGCGTCAGCGTATTCATGACGCGCTGGCCACCGTCGGGTTGACAGATAAATCCCGCGACCTGATTTCCAGTCTGTCCGGCGGACAAATGCAACGTGCGCTGTTTGCCCGTCTTATTGTGTGCGATGCGCCGGTCATGATCCTGGATGAACCTTTCACTGCCGTGGATGAGGGAACCTGCGACTTGCTGCTGCAGATTCTTCTTGACTGGCATCGCGAAGGGCGCACCGTGCTCGTGGTGCTGCACGATGCTGCGCTGGTGCGCCAGTGCTTTCCCCAAACGTTGCTGCTGGCGCGGCAGGTGGTGGGCTGGGGCGATACGGCCAGCGTGCTGACCGACGCCAATCTGGACCAGGCCCGCTCGCTGGCGCTGGGAGGCTTTTGATGGAGGCGGTTGTTGCGGCGCTGCTGACGCCTTTTACCGAATTTGCGTTTATGAGCCGAGCCCTGTTCGGTTCGATATTTGTGTCGCTTGCCGCAGGACCGCTGGGCGTGTTTTTGATTCTGCGGCGCATGAGCCTGATGGCCGATTCCATGTCGCATGCAATTTTGCCTGGCGTGGCGGTGGCCTTCCTGCTGGCCGGCGTATCCATGACGGCAATGCTGATCGGCGGCCTGGCCACCGGTTTGCTGGTCGCCGTGCTTGCCGGCAGTGTGGCCCGATCTACCGGCTTGAAAGAGGACGCCAGTTTTGCTGCGTTCTACCTGATATCACTGGGCCTTGGCGTGTTGTTAATTTCGCTCAAAGGTTCCAATCTGGATCTGTTGCACGTGCTTTTCGGTACTGTGCTGGGGCTCGATGACAGTCATCTGGTTTTCATCATGTGCGTCTCCAGTGTAACGCTGGTTGTGCTTACGTTGATGTACCGGCCGCTGGTGATCGAATGCCTGGATCCGGCTTTTCTGAAAATGGAAGGCGGCGGCGGCTCGCTGGTTCATGGCGGCTTTCTGATCCTGCTGGTGGTTAATCTGGTGGCCGGGTACCAGGTCATGGGTACCTTGCTGGTGGTGGGGATGATGATGTTGCCGGCCGCCGCGGCGCGCTTCTGGGGACGTACGCTGGGGTGGCAACTGGTCCTGGCTGTGTGTCTGGGCGTTGTAGCTCTTATATCGGCCTCGTACTGTCCTATCACTTCGGTCTGCCGGCTTCCAGCGCCATCATTCTATCTGCGGGCGCCTTGTATATTTTGTCAATGTTATTTGGCAATCAGCACGGCTTGCTGCGTTCCGGCCGCTAGCAAAGATCCGGTTACTAGCAAAAAAAACCTTATTTCTCTTTATCTGTTTCGTCCATCTTGGCGCGGGGGTGTGCCTTGTCGTAAACTTGAGCCAGATGCTGAAAATCGAGCCTCGTATAAATTTGCGTGGTGGCAATATTGGCATGCCCCAGCATTTCCTGCACTGCCCGCAGATCCTGCGACGATTGCAGAACGTGGCTGGCAAAGCTGTGACGCAGGACGTGTGGGTGCACCTGCGCGGGAATGCCACTGCGCAGGCTTAGTTTTTTCAGTTGCAATTGAACAACCCGCGGGGCAATGCGGCGACCGCGGGTGCCCAGAAACACCGCAGACTGATCGTCGGTCGTGCTGCCTGGCGGCAGCAGTTTGTGCCTGACGGCCAGCCATTGCGTTACGGCACCAATGGCGCTGCGGCCCAATGGCACGCTGCGCGTTTTGCCGCCTTTGCCGGTAACCGTGACCTCGCCTTCATCCAGGTTGAGCCAACTGATCGATTCATAGCCATCCTTGCGCGTGTAACGGATGTCCAGGCTGACCAGCTCGGCCAGACGCAAGCCGCTGGAATAGAGCACTTCGAACATAGCCTGATCGCGCAGATCGGCCGGTTCTGTGCCAGTGGCCACGGTGGGATGATCCAGCAGCGCCTGGGTTTGCTCCACCGACAGCGCCTTGGGAAGCGAGCGGGCAATCTTGGGTGTCTTCACATCCAGGGCTGGATTGACTTTGACCGTGGTCTGGGGAATCCACCATTGATAAAAGCCGCGCCAGGCCGACAGAATGCGCGCCAGGCTGCGCGGGCTGTAATCCTGTGCATGCAGCCGGGCGATGGCGTGTCGTATTTGTGCGTTGCTCAGATTCTCGGGCAGGATGTCCGGATAGAAACCCAGCAACAGCACCAGATCACGCCGATAGGCAGACAGCGTGTGGCTCGCATACCGTTGGTTGGTTTGCAGGTAGGCCAGCCATTTTTCCATTGCATCGGGCAGAATGCGTGTCATGGCGCTTTCCATAAGTACTGCTGCACCTGGCCGAAGGTCAGTTTTGGCAGATGTCAGGCGGTGTAATTCAGGCGGCTTAAGCAGGCGCTGGCCAGCTTGCCGAGAATTTCAAGAAATGTCGTGCCCATGTCCGGTTTGAAGTGCTCGGTGCCTTCTGCAGCGAAGACCAGCACGCCAATGGTGCGCCCTTCATGTGTTAACGGCACCATGGCAACCGAGCCGGGCTTGCTATCGAACCAGCCATGCGCCGGCAGATACCCTTCCTGGCCGCAATAGGGTTTCTGCAGGCCGGCCACAAAGGCCTGGAGCATGTCGTCGGTGCCCTGGAAGCGCTCGTCTTTGAGGGCCGGAAGATTCCACAGGCGCAGGGCAACTTCCAGCATATCGAATTCCTGGCGCAATCCGTCTACCACGCGTTGCGGCAGCCGCTGGGGGTCCTGCTCTGCCAGCATGTGCGTACACCAAAGCGTGACATGATCGCTGATGGCTTCGTTGGAATTGGCATTGTGCAGCAGTTCAGACAGCTTCCACTCCAGTTCCTTGTTGCGCGTGCGCAGTGTCAGGATCTGACGTTCGCCCAATGACAGCGTGTTGCGGGCATGGGGGTGGGGTACCTTCAGCGATGAAAAAATATCGGCGTGCTCATCAAAAAAAGCAGGGTTGTCCTGCAGAAATTGTGCGACGGTTTCTGCTGTCAGTGTGGCAGCTTCAGACATGAGTACGTTCCTTTATAAAGCAGTGCTGTTGCGATACTGCGCAACCAGACGATCAATGTTTATTTCACTTGAAAATACGGTCACAGCCGGGCCGCGCATGGTAATTTGCGTGCCATCCCAGGCGATGTACAGATCGCCGCCGCGCGTATGGACGGTCACCGGCGATTGCAGACGACCGCGCCGGATACCCGCGACCACCGCAGCACAGCGCCGGTGCCGCAGGCCAGCGTTTCGCCGGCTCCGCGTTCATAAACCCGCAGGTTGATCGTGTGCGTATCGACGATTTGCATAAACCCGGCGTTGACGCGATTGGCAAAGCGCGGATGCCCTTCGATCAGGGGGCCTTGCACGGCAACCGGTGCGCTGGCCACATCGCTGACGATCTGTACGGCATGCGGATTGGAAATGGCAACCAGCGAGAGCGTGACGGAATCGCCATTGTCCAGCGGCAACGACCACAATGTGTCGTCATGATCGCGCGTGCTTGGCAGATCGGTGGTGTCAAATGCGACCGCCTCGGGTTCAAAGCGGGTTTGCCCCATATTGACCGTGACCGTTGCGTCGTCGGCTTCTTCTAGCGTAATCAGGCCGGTTGCAATTTCGGCCTTCAGCGGATTGCGCGAAGACAGTTTCTGTTCGTGCACAAAGCGCACAAAACAGCGCGCGCCATTGCCGCAATGCTCAACTTCCGAGCCATCGGCATTGAAAATGCGGTATCGAAAGTCGGCCTCCGGGTGGCTTGGAGCTTCGACCAGCAGGATCTGGTCTGCGCCGATGCCAAATTGCCGATGCGCCAGCGCGCGTGCACGCTCGGGCGTCATGTCGATGGACTGACGTACGCCATCGAGCACAACAAAGTCGTTGCCGGCACCGTGCATTTTCGAGAAAGACCAGATCATTGAACGTTTTCCTGATTGAACTGCTGTATTGCACATTATTATCGCCGATCCTGCGTGGCAGCACCACGACCATGCGCATTCAATAGAATTTCTTTTCCCCTTCAGGGCGGGTTTTGAAGCGTCGATGCACCCAATAATACTGGGGCGGATCGGTACGCACCCATTGTTCAAGCTGTTGATTGCAGAAAAGTGTGGCCTGCTCCAGGCTCATCTGGCCCGGGAAGTCGGCAAAGGGAGGCAGTACACGGGTGTGATAGTGACCGGTGGCGCTGTCCCAGCGCGTCACGATAGGAATCACGTCGGCCTTCCAGGTTCGGGCGATCTGGGCGGTTGCCGGCAGGGTTGCAGCGGGCACGCCAAAGAACGGCACGAAAATGGCGCCGTCGCGGCCAAAGTCCATGTCGGGCAGGTAATACACCGGTGTGCCCTGGCGCAACTGCCGGATGAGGCTGCGGATGCCTTCCTTACGAGAGATCTGGGTAACCTTGTTGAAGCGACCGCGTCCCTTGATCATGATGGCATCCACCTGTGGATCGGATGCGGGCGTGTACATGGTGGCCGATTTGACCAGATGCATGGACAAGATAGTGGCGGCTGCATCCAGCCCGACAAAATGCGGAGCGAACATCAAGGTGGGCCGGGAAGCGTCGATGCTGTTCTGGATGTGTTCGTAACCACTCAGGTGCACCATGCGGCGGATTTTATCTTCCGAGCCGTACCACAAGACGGCGCGATCAATCATGGTCTGGGCCAGGGCACGAAAGTGTTCCCGCAACCAGCGCTCGCGCTGGGCTGGCGTCGCCTCGGGGAAACACAATTGCAAATTGGTGCTGACAATAAAACGGCGGCGCTTCATTAGCACGCGCATCAGGGTGGCGCAGATGCTGCCCAGGCCCAGACGCAGACTGTCCGGTAATAGATTGATAGTGCGAAAAAGAAAAACGAGTAATGCGGATTTCATCATGTTTGAAGATAAGCGAAGTGCGTCCTGACAATACTTACGGGCAGGGTGCGCCGTGACAGGCACGTCGCTGGCTGCCGGTCTGGTGGCATTGCCGGCAGACGGGTCCGATCCTGGATTTTTTTCGATTGTAATGGAGAAAGAGATCACATTGTCCAGGTGGTTGCCTGAAGCAGCAAGACGGGTGGGGCCGTAATACCGGGAGTAATTATATGTGCATGCGCATACAAATATGTTGACGAGCGCTTTTCTTTCTTATAATATGCATGCACATGCAAATAATAGATGGAATCAAATAATGTCAATTGCCATGCATGAAAGCAAGCTGTTGAACACTCCATAAAGGAAAAATGATGAACTGGTTATATCTTGGAATTGCCGTGGTCTTTGAGGTTGCGGTCGCCATATCGGCAGGGAATGCGAAGGGGTTCACCCGGGTTGGCTGGACGATTGCCACCCTTATCAGCGGCGTTATTGCCACTTATTTTCTCAGCCTTGCGCTGCTGACCTTCGATGTGGGCATTGGCTATGCAATCTGGACTTCGGTAGCCGGCGTAGGCATCGTCATTCTGGGCGCTCTGTTTTTTAAGCAGCGGCTTAACTGGAAAAAGGTCCTGGGAATTGTGCTGATTATCGGCGGTGTTGTTGGTCTGCAGCTCAGTGCTGCGGCATAACGCATTGACAGGTATTGGTTAATTTAATTTATATAATTTTGAAGGAAATAGATATGTCGACAACAAACAAAAAAAATCCGGGCAGTGGGCAGGCATGGATGATGCTGCTGTTGGCCGGCGCGTTCGAAATCGGTTACGCGCTCAGTGTGGGTGGAAGCAAAGCCTTTACCGTATGGAGCTGGTCGCTTGCTGCCATCGTTTTCTTTTTGCTCACGCTGTATTTTCTGAGCGCCGCCCTGAGGACGATTGACGTGGGGATCGGCTACGCAGTCTGGGCGGGCATTGGCGCGGTCGGCGCGGCCGCTTTTGGCAGTATTCTGCTCGATCAGCCGCTGACGGCGGTGCAGGTATTTTGGCTGGTCGTCATTATCGCAGGGGTGGTCTGGCTGAAACTGGCCGATAGCGTCAAACTGCAGGCAGAGCAAAGCAGCGAGCCATTCTGACCGACTGTTGCGGCGATGCTCAAACAAACTGACAGGCATATGCAGGAGGAAGAAATGGTTTTGACTATCGTGGCGGCTACACGGTTTTGGCCGGCGATCCCATTGGCTGGCATTTGTCCGAGGTCAGAACGCTGCCTGCGTGCGAAGGTTTGCAGCCGTTTCTGGCGTTTCGCACCGGTCTGCCTAGGCATGATTTTGCATGGACATGCATATGATAAGATATTCTGCTGAACGATTAAGGATGTGGTGATCTTCAATGTCAAAGAAAAGTGATACGTGGCTCAAGCTGATTCAGGTGATCGCCAATGTCGAGACCCGGCTTGGGGCGGTGCTGCAGGCACAGCATGGACTTGGTCTTTCAGAGTATCGTGCGCTTGAGGTATTGGCGCGGTCGCCCAACGCCGAACTACGCATGCAGGAGCTTGCGTCGCATCTGCGCTTGAACCAGAGTTCAGTTTCGCGGATGGCTGAGCGCCTGGAGCGTGTGGGGTTTACTATTCGCGATTTGTGCCCGGACGACAAACGGGGGGTTTATACCGTGATCACCGATAAAGGGCGGGCGCATCTGGATGGCGCGCGAGTCGATTACGAAAATGCGCTGGATGAGGCACTCAAAGAATGCGGGTGTGAAAAGCTGCTGCTCATGAAATTTATCAATGCAGGATAACTTGCCTGGCGCTATCGTTATGGCTGCGCCACTTGGAAGGGGTGAGGGTGTCAGGCGCCAGGTTATGTCGGCACGCCATGTCGCCGGCACTTGGCGTCGGCCTGTTCCAATGCACCATTCTGGATGGTGGCGTGCCCTGGATGGTTTACAGGTATGAACAGCGCGCCATCGGTTTTCCACAATTGACACAATCCCGGACAATTCAGTACATTTAACACCTGAACCGGTACGGCCCCTACCGTACCGGTCCCTGATCAATAGGCTGGCGTCATAAACACCAGCATCAATACGATCAGGATAAGTAGAAATACGATCTGTTTCATCGTACACTCCTTATCAGATTGGCCCGGCTTCGGTCGGGCCTTTTACCGTCTGCTGCTCATCAGCGCTGTGGCAAAAGCGCCTGGCGCCTGCCACGGCGATATTTTCTGCAAATCCATGCTCTTGCAGTCAGCCGTTGCGTCGTATTTATCTGCCTCGTTTTCTACGGAGGCAGCCTGTTTCCGTTTGCAGCCCTTAACGGCAATCACCTTGCCCATGCGCGCCGTGCTGTTGCGCATGGCTGCCTTTTATCTACCGCTGTCAGGGTTTTTCAGGCCTTCGCAGTCAAATTGTCATAAAATGATTTCCGGTCGCTGAGTTAACCGACAACTTGCGGGGCGACAGCTGAAAAACACGGTGCACATGCCAGGCTTGGCATGGGGTCGTATTCAGATACATTCCGCTAAAGCGTCGCGCCAGTATTAATCCCATTCGGTGCTGCGCGTTCTTTTTAAGAATGTCGGTTTTGTTTTGACACTATTAATTGGACGCAACATGGCCCACAACGATTTTCTCTTTACTTCCGAATCCGTTTCCGAAGGTCACCCCGATAAGGTTGCTGACCAGATTTCCGACGCCATTCTTGATGCGCTGCTTGAGCAGGACCCCAACTCCCGCGTGGCTGCCGAAACGCTGTGCAATACCGGCCTGGTTGTCCTGGCCGGAGAAATCAGCACCAAAGCCAACATCGACTATATTCAGATCGCGCGCGATACGATCAAGCGCATCGGCTATGACAACACCGAATATGGTATTGACTACAAGGGCTGCGCGGTTCTGGTCGCTTATGACAAGCAGTCTCCCGACATTGCCCAGGGAGTAGACCGCAGCGAAGAAGATATTCTGAACCAGGGCGCTGGGGATCAGGGCCTGATGTTTGGTTTTGCATGCGATGAAACCCCGGATCTCATGCCTGCGCCCATCTGGTATGCCCACCGTCTGGTGCAGCGTCAAAGCGAACTGCGCAAGGACGGCCGCCTGCCCTGGCTGCGTCCCGATGCCAAATCCCAGGTCACGTTCCGCTATGTCGATGGCAAGCCGGTAGAGGTCCATACCGTTGTGCTGTCTACCCAGCACGCCCCGGACATTTCCCAGGAAGCGATTCGCGAAGCGGTCATTGAAGATATTATCAAGCCGACGTTTGCCGAAGGCCTGATCACCCCCAATACCAAATTCCTGATCAACCCGACGGGCAAGTTCATTATTGGCGGCCCTCAGGGCGATTGCGGTCTGACCGGACGCAAGATCATTGTCGATACCTATGGTGGCGCGTGCCCGCATGGCGGCGGCGCGTTTTCAGGCAAAGATCCTTCCAAGGTTGATCGTTCTGCTGCCTATGCAGCACGTTATGTAGCAAAGAATATTGTGGCAGCGGGTCTGGCGCGCCAGTGCCAGATTCAGGTCAGCTACGCCATCGGTGTGGCCGAGCCCATTAATATTACCGTGTACACGGAAGGCACCGGCGTCATTCCTGACGACGACATTGCCAAACTGGTACGCGAGCATTTTGACCTGCGTCCGCGCGGTATCGTGCAGATGCTGGATCTGCTGCGTCCGATCTATGCCAAATCTGCCGCCTATGGGCACTTTGGCCGTTCCGAGCCCGAGTTCAGCTGGGAAGCGCTGGACAAAGCGGCGGTTCTGAAAAAAGCCATCGCTTAAGGTATAATCGTCGTGTCCTGAGGGGCGTTGCGACATGACTTACCCGTCATGCCAGGCTCAGGATACGATCAGGTAACGAACCGCGCTCATCATATACTGCGTTGCTGGTCTATGGTGAGACGTAACTCACAGTCGGCATCGCAGTATGTTTCAGGATGAAAACTATGACTGCTGATTACAAAATTGCCGATATTGCGCTGGCCGACTGGGGCCGCCATGAACTGTCCATTGCCGAAACCGAAATGCCGGGCCTGATGGCCACGCGCGAAGAGTTCGCCAAATCCCAACCGCTCAAGGGCGCTCGCATTGCCGGCAGCCTGCACATGACCATCCAGACCGGTGTGCTGATCGAAACGCTCACTGCGCTGGGTGCCGAAGTGCGCTGGGCCTCCTGCAATATTTTCTCTACCCAGGACCACGCTGCTGCTGCCATTGCTGCCAGTGGTGTACCGGTGTTTGCCATCAAGGGCGAGACGCTGGCCGATTACTGGGAATATACCCACCGCATTTTCGACTGGCCGGGTGAACAGGCCAATATGATCCTGGATGATGGCGGCGACGCTACCACCCTGCTGCACCTGGGGGCCAAGGCGGAAAAAGACATTTCCGTGCTGAACAATCCAGGCAGTGAAGAGGAAACCGTGCTGTTTGCCGCTATTCGCGAACGCCTGGCCAAAGATGCCACCTGGTACTCCACCAGGCTGGCCAATATCATTGGTGTTACCGAAGAAACCACGACCGGCGTGCATCGCCTGTATCAGATGGCGCAGAAAGGCGAATTGCATATTCCCGCCATCAACGTCAACGACTCGGTTACCAAATCCAAATTCGATAATCTGTATGGCTGCCGTGAATCGCTGGTCGACGGCATCAAGCGCGCGACCGACGTGATGGTCGCCGGCAAGATTGCGGTTGTGGCCGGTTTTGGCGATGTGGGCAAGGGTTGCGCCCAGGCGCTGTCAGCCCTGCGCGCCCAGGTATGGGTTACCGAAATCGATCCGATCTGCGCCCTGCAGGCATCCATGGAAGGCTACAAAGTGGTCACCATGGAAGAAGCGGCGGACAAGGCAGATATCTTTGTCACGGCCACAGGCAACTATCATGTGATTACACGCGATCATATGGAGCGCATGAAAAACGAAGCCATCGTCTGCAATATTGGTCACTTTGACAATGAGATTGATGTGGCTGCTGTTGAAGATTTGCAGTGGGAAGAAATCAAGCCCCAGGTTGACCATATTATTTTCCCCGACGGCAAACGTATTATTCTGCTGGCCAAGGGACGCCTGGTCAATCTGGGTTGCGCTACCGGTCATCCGTCATTTGTGATGTCTGCCTCGTTTACCAACCAGACCATTGCACAGATCGAATTGTTTACCCGTACCGAACAGTACAAGAAAGGCCAGGTGTATGTGCTGCCCAAGCATCTTGATGAGAAGGTAGCGCGCCTGCATCTGAAAAAACTGGGTGTGAACCTGACCACGCTGTCGCAGAAACAGGCTGATTACATCAGCGTGCCTGCGCAGGGGCCATTCAAGCCCGATCATTATCGCTATTGATCAATCGCTGCGGCTGCTGTCGGCCCGCGTTATCATTACAGATGTGATTGCTGCAAATGTGACGAGCTGTCGGCAGTCGGTTCGTTTTCGGATTGGCTGCCGGAGCATGCCGCGCTGCGGCGACTTTTGATCATTGTGCTGCCGTTCAACTGTCATGCAAGGTGTTGCGGTACGGGGGGCGCAATGGCAGCGTGAGCGTAGGGCGCACGTTGTTCTGGTGTTGGTGTTCTTTTGGTGTTGGTGTTCTATTAGGGAATTTAAAGGAGAAGTGATATGACATTGCTGTTAACCTGGGTCCTGCAGGCGCTGGCCCTCATGATTGTTGCCTATATACTGCCAGGCATTACTGTAACCAGCTTTGTATCTGCGCTTATTGCAGCTGTCATTCTGGGGCTGGTCAATACGGTGATTTATCCCATTCTTGCCATTCTCACCCTGCCCATTACCATTGTTACGCTGGGGCTTTTCCTGCTGGTGCTTAACGTGCTCATGTTCTGGCTGGCCGGATCGGTATTCAATGGCTTCAAGGTGGATGGTTTCTGGTGGGCCGTCATTGGCGCCGTGCTCTATTCCATTATTTCTGCAATTTTGCTGAGTATTCTGAATTAACGTTATGAGTTCTTTTTCCGACGAGGCATTCAGCCTGGAGTTTTTCCCGCCGCGCGATCAGGTATCGCGCGAGCGGCTGGTAGGCACCGCCAAGCAGTTGATGGCGATGCATCCTCGTTATATAAGTGTGACTTTCGGGGCAGGCGGCTCTACCCGGGATGGAACGGCCGAGACCGTCTCCATGTTCTCGCAACTCGGTTGCGAGGCCGCCCCGCACCTGTCCTGCATTGGCGCCAGCAGAGCGTCGCTGATCCAATTGCTGGATCAGTACAAGGCCAAAGGCATTCATCGCATCGTGGCGTTGCGTGGCGATCTGCCCTCGGGCATGGGCGGCAATGATTCAGAGTTACCGTATGCGTCCGAACTGGTCAGGCTTATTCGCGAACATTCGGGCGATTGGTTTCATGTTGAAGTGGCTGCCTATCCGGAAATGCACCCGCAGGCCGACAGTCCCGAGCATGATCTGGATAATTTTGTCACCAAGGTCAATGCCGGTGCCAATAGTGCGATCACGCAGTATTTTTTCAATGCCGACGCCTATTTCGATTTTGTTGATCGTGCCGTGCAGCGTGGCGTGAGTATTCCGATCGTGCCAGGAATCATGCCGATTACCAACCATACGCAGTTGCTGCGGTTCTCGCAAATGTGCGGTGCCGAAGTGCCGCGCTGGATTCGCCTGCGCCTGGCGCAATATGGCGATGATAAAGCTTCCATTCGTGCCTTTGGTGCCGATGTGGTTACCCAGCTGTGTCAGAAGCTGATTGACGGCGGTGTGCCGGGCATTCATTTTTATACGCTTAATAATGCCGAAGCCACGCTGGCGATATGGAAAAATCTGCGCTATTGAGTGCCTGGTACTAACACGCACATGAATCAAAAAGTCCGGTTGTTACCGGACTTTTTTCGTTTGACATTTGTCATGCCCTGCAAGGCATAGTGTCGCGTGGCGGGGTGCGCCAGCGATGCCTCGCGCTATATATCCGGTCATGCGCTCATGCGGTGAGTCACACCCTTGCGTATCGGGGCACGACTTAATCCGTGCTGTTTCTGGCCGGTACGATCCAGCCGCCAGGGGTCACAATCGCATCCAGCGGCATATCATGGCTTGCGGGCAGATAAGAATCGTCGATCAGCCTTCATCCCAGCCGATGCCTACACTCACCGGGTTGTGGCCCTGCTGCGCCAGCGCATGCAGGGTGCGGTCATAATACCCTTTGCCATAGCCCAGCCGATGACCATCACGGGTATAACCGAGTGTGGGTACCAGTATCAGGGACGGCTGCATCGCCGGCGTATCTACTTGTGGTTCGGGAATGTTGAAGGCGCCACGCCGCAACGGGGTATCGGGCGACCAGCGGTAAAAGTGCAGCGGTGCGTCCAGCTGTTCAATCACAGGCAGGCTGATGTCGTGACCCAGCGTATGCAAATCATGCAGCAGCGAAATCATGTCGGGTTCATCCCGTATGGGCCAGAAACCGGCGATGGAACCGATAGATGCATGATCCGGCAAACGGCAATCTTGGTGGCGGCCCTGCAGCCAGTCCAAAATATGCTGTTTTATTTGTACACTTAGCATCTGGCGACGCGAGTCGGGGATGGCCGATCTGGCCGCAAGTAGGGATTGACGCAAAGTCGGAGTATCGGCGGATGTCATGACCTGTGACGATATAGAATGTAGTACAAAGCATGACTATAACAGGACAGCATATGCAACAGCGGGCACAAGCAAAAAGCAGGTTCAACAAAGGTGTTGCGGGCAGCCTGCGTCGCCGGTCAATGCAAGTCATCTGGGGGGCGCTCGGTTCTGGCGTGTTGCTGGCAGGCTGTGCCGAGTCGGTACAGCACACCCAGGATAGCAGACCGTCGCTCACGCCACGTAGTCTGGCCACCACTTCATCGGCAGTCATATACGGACAGGCGCCTCGTGCGGTGCCGCAGGCGGCGCGCGCGGCGGTGGTGTCGGCCAGAGAGGCCATGCAGCGTCGCCAATGGGAGGCGTTGCCCGGCTATGCAGAACAGGCCCGGGATGATCATGAACTTGGCGGCTATCCCATGTACTGGTATCTGCGCCAGTTGTTGAATGACCCTGCGCAGCCGGTTCCCACGCAGCAGATCTATGCTTTTTTACAGCAGAACAAGAATCCCTATCTGGAAAACCGCCTGAAATCGGACTGGATCCTGGCGTCGGCCAAGCGGGGAGACTTTGATACTGTGCGACGTATCGGCACCGTGGCCAGCCGGACTTCGGAAGTCGATTGCGCCATCCTGCAGGCACGCTTTCTTGGCAACGGGCAGGTCTCTGCCGCACAGGCGCTGGATGTGTTCAAGCCAGGCGATGCCTGCTGGAACATGCTGGGGCAACTGACGGCGGCCAAAATTATCACCCAGGAGCACCTGGAACCGTTGTTGCGCGATGCCGTTGAATACGACAGCAAGGCCAGCGCCCGCCGCTATGCAGCGCTGGCGTTCTCGCCCGCCGGGCTGTCTTCCTACGATGCGCTCATGGCCAACCCGATGGGCTGGCTGGCCACCCAGAGCGGCTCGGCCAATGGCGAACTGCAGCAGTTACGTGCGCTGGCCTTCAGTCGTCTGGCGCGACAGGACAGAGATGGCGGAGCCGTTTTTCTGGAGACGCAGGGCGGTGCATTGCTGAGCGAGCGCAATCGTCAATGGGCCTGGACGCAGTTCGGCCTGATCGCTGCGCTGAATCTGGAGGCCCGGGCGGATGGCTGGTATCGCAAGGCAGGCCAGGGTTTTCGTCTGAGCGACTATAACCATGCCTGGCGCACCCGCATGGCGCTGCGCCAGCCCGCCATTGACTGGAAATGGGTAGAGCAGACCATTGGCATGATGGGCCCCGAACAGCAGAAAGAACCGGTTTGGGTTTACTGGTATGGCCGCGCCCGTGCAGGGCAGGGCGACACCAGCGGCGCCACCAGCGCCTGGCGGTCTATTTTGTATGACCATGGTTTCTACGGGCAACTGGCGACCGAGGCATTGGGAAGCAAGATTTCCGTGCCGCCGCAGCCGGCAGAACCGAGCACTGCCGAAATCAACAAAATCATGACGCACGAAGGCCTGCAGCGCGCTATTGCCTTGTTCCGCCTGGGCTGGCGTCCGGAAGCGGTAGGCGAATGGAATTTTGCGATTCGTGGTATGAACGATCGCGAGCTGATGGCGGCAGCAGAATGGGCCTTGCGCGAGCAGGTCTATGATCGGGCCATCAACACCTCCATGCTGACCAAAAACGATTTCAATTTCCGCCAGCGTTATCTGGCCCCATTCGAAGGGCGGGTCAGTCAGCAGGCGCGTGCCGTGGGTGTGGACCCTGCCTGGGTCTACGGTCTGATCCGTCAGGAATCGCGCTTTGTGACAGCCGCCCGCTCGTCGGTGGGCGCCTCTGGGCTGATGCAGGTCATGCCGGGAACGGCGCAATTGGTCGCGCGCAAGCTGGGTCTGAGTTATTCGAATGCCAATGATTTTGACACCAACACGCTATTGGGCACTTCTTACCTGAAAATGACCCTGGACGACCTGAATGGCTCCGAGGTTTTGGCTACTGCCGGCTACAACGCGGGGCCCAACCGCGCCAAGCGCTGGCGTGATTCGCTTAGTCAGCCACTGGAAGGCGCAATTTTTGCGGAAACCATCCCCTTTACGGAAACCCGGCTGTATGTGAAACATGTCATGTCCAATGCAACCTGGTACGATGCCCAGTTCAGCGGGCGGTCGCAATCGCTTGTGCAGCGGCTGGGGCAGGTGAGGCCCTGATGTCCGTAACCGATGGCCTTGATGTATATGTGGTGGGCGGTGCCGTGCGCGATGAGTTGCTGGGACTGCCGCAGGGAGACCGGGACTGGGTCGTGGTGGGAGCCAGTCCGCAGGAGATGGTGCGGCGTGGTTTCCAGCCGGTAGGCGGCGATTTTCCGGTTTTCCTGCATCCGCAAACCAAAGAGGAATATGCGCTGGCACGCACCGAAAGAAAAGCGGGGCGCGGCTACAAGGGCTTCACCTTTCATACGGGTCCGGAAGTGACGCTGGAAGAGGATTTAAAGCGTCGCGATCTGACCATTAATGCCATGGCGCGCCGCACCGATGGTACGCTGGTTGATCCCTTGCGTGGTCGCGATGACCTTGAGCGCCGCGTGTTCCGGCATGCCAGCCAGGCGTTTGCCGAAGATCCGGTGCGCATATTGCGCGTGGCGCGGTTTGCAGCGCGCTTCACCGAGTTCACACTGGCCGGCGGTACGCTGCAGCTGTGTCGGGACATGGTCGCTAGCGGAGAGACCGATGCCCTGGTACCCGAGCGGGTCTGGAAAGAGGTCTCGCGCGGGCTCATGAACGAAAAGCCGTCGCGCATGTTCACTGTTTTGCAGGATACCAATGCGCTTGCTGTCGTGATGCCACAATTACATTGGAATACAGAAGTGGCACAGGCCACCGATTTGTCGGCTGCCAGAATCCTGCCGCTGCCTTCGCGCTACGCGGTGGCGCTGTCACAGACACGCGAGCATGCAGCGTTGAGCGTGCATCTTAAAGTGCCTGCCGAATGTGCTGATTACGCCCGCCTGGCGCAGGTGCTATCGGAGCGCCTGGATATGTTGCCATTGCCACCGAGCCCGACGGCGCAGGCGCACTTGTTGAGCCGCGCCCAATATGTGCTGGAAACACTGGAAGTGACGGACAGTTTGCGCAAGCCGACGCGGTTTCGTGATTTACTGGGCGTCGTTTTGTGTACCCGACATTCTGCGGCGGAAAATCTGCAGGCGGAAATCACGCGCATTGAGTCCTGGAGTGAAATACTGGATTGTTATTTGCGGGTTGATGCGGGCGCAGTCGCGCGGCAAACCGCGGGGGGCACCAACGCGATCAAGGCGGCGGTGCGTGCGGCAAGACTGGATGCCATTGCCGCCTGCCTGGAAAAAATTGCACCGGGCTAGACCCGGATTGTCAGGCGTTGTACCATTGGCGCATGTGCCAACAGCGGTTATAAGGGCGGTTATTTCAAATGCAATATCAGGGGTTGCTGCTCATTCCGCTCCAGCGGGTGACCGAACCGGTATCTATGTCAAAGAGATCCAGTGCCCGACCGACACTGTGGTCGACCATAGCCTGGATACTTTCCGGGCGCGCATAAAAAGCCGGCACCGGCGGCATGACGATGGCGCCCATTTCCGTTACCGCCACCATGCTGCGTAAGTGACCCAGATGCAGCGGTGTTTCCCGGACCATAAGCACCAGCTTGCGCCTTTCCTTGAGCACCACATCGGCAGCGCGGGTCAATAGCGAAGAGGTGACACCGCTGGCAATTTCCGAGAGCGTACGAATGGAACAAGGAGCAATGAGCATCCCGCTGGTTTTGAAAGAACCGCTGGAAATGACCGCCCCTACATCCTGAATCGCATGCACTACCGTTGCCCGGTCGGCCAGTTCACCGGGATGCATCTGCAGCTCTTGCGACAAGGTCAGGCTGGCCGAGCGGCTCATGACCAAATGGGTTTCGAAGCCGGCCTGGGCAAGCAGCTCAAGAGCACGGACACCGTAAATGGCGCCAGAGGCGCCGGTGATACCGACAATAATACGTGCAGGTGTGGAAACGGAGCTTGGCATGGGCAAATGGCTGTTTCGGTAAGGATAAATGGGCTGGCTGATATTGGCGGCCTGGCCGGGGCAAAATACACCGGCTGAAAGGGCTATTATACCCGCTGGCGCATAAAGCGACGCGGGCCGGGGTTTGTGGTTAACCGGATGACGCAAGCCTGTCGGTATTGGTTAACGACGGTGGGCTATATTGGCCAGGCGAGAGAAGCAATAGGGGGCACAGATGGATCAGGTTAAAAGCGCAGCGGATCACTGGCAGTTTTCGCTGGCTGTGTATACCCGTGAGGGCGTGGCCGGGCACTGTCTCGCGCTGCAGCACAGGCTGGAGACTGGATGTCAACGTCTTGTTGCTCATGCTGTGGGCGGCCAGGCAGTGGGGCGCCGCGCCTACGGCAGAACAGATTGCCGATGCCGACAGCACAATTGCTGCGTGGCGGTGCGAGATCGTTATCCCCTTGCGTCAGCTGCGAACGCGGCTCAAGAGCGGGCCGGCGCCGGCGCCCGATGCAATGACAGATGTGTTAAGGAACGATATCAAGCGACTTGAACTGGAGGCCGAGCGCATGCAGCAGGAGGTATTGGCGCAGTGGGTAAAGGAACAGACGCAGGCGATAAACGCAGGTGCGCAAGGCGGTGTGGTACAGCAGAGAATGGAGATAACGCAGGCCCAGGACGATGCGTGGTCCGATCCGGTCACGCAAGACGGTATTTCTGCGCCAGACCGGTCGCAGGCAGAACTGGCAGATACGGCGGAAAACGCCAGGCAACTGGCTGTGCTGGAGCAGACGGCCGTCAGGGTGGTTGCTCATTACGAGGCGCAGCATGGATATGCTAACGCAGCGGATGGGCAGCCTGCGGTTGCCGAAGCAGTTGCGGTGGAATCTGTGAGCGATGAGCACGCTGCGGACCCATGGCTGGCCTTGCAGCATGCACATCAGGTCGTGCTGGCTGCAGCGGCGGTGTTTGCGTCAGCCTGATGGCGAAAATGGCTGCTGCACCATAACCGGACCGCCGCTACCCTCGTGGCCCGCAGCAAGGCCAAAGCGTTGGGATCAGAACCAGGATGTGGTCGATACGCCCTGGCCGTCATTCAGGCGAATGGCGCCCATGACGATGCGATAGATGTACCATACGGTAACGGCGATAAGCACAATCCAGCCGATCAGGATAATCATTAGCAAAAAGCCTGCAATCGCGCCGATCAGGCCGATCCAGAAAGTACGGATCAGATATTGCATATGATCGGCATAGACCGTATTGGCGAACTCGCCCCGTTTGGCGTAGGCCATGATGACGCCCACCACTGAAAACAGCCCGGTAAACAGTCCCAATGCGTACATTGCATACGTAATCCAGGTGAAATTGCGAGCGGCGTTATCCGGCGCGGGAACCGGAGTCTGGCTCTGGCTGGTTTCTTCGTTCATTGCAGTATCCCCTTGAGTTCAGGCGTGAGTCACTTTAAGTCTGTCCACTTTAAACTTTAAGTAATAACTACTTTAATATAGATTGCAAGTTTAATAAACCGATATTGCATTCGTGTAAAAATGTAGCAGATTGACATTGCCGCATGAAGTATTTGCTTCCGTATAAGGGATGCGGTAGACTCGCGCGGCGGCAATGGCTTTTGCCATGCCTTGCCGGAACCCTTGCTGTATCAGGGCATGTG
Organism: Advenella kashmirensis WT001; assembly: GCF_000219915.2. NCBI lineage: Bacteria > Pseudomonadati > Pseudomonadota > Betaproteobacteria > Burkholderiales > Alcaligenaceae > Advenella > Advenella kashmirensis. The sequence continues at coordinate 588,584 of NC_017964.1, forward strand.
TGCTTTCCGGCATTGCCCGCCCTTATTCTCCCAACCATATGGACTATAACAATGAAAAAATTTGACCTTGAAAAAGCCAAAGCGCTTAAAACAGTGGGAAAAATGAAACAAGAAGGCGTGCCGGGGCAGTTCGGCGCCGCCGATGCCGCAGTTGATCGCCGCGCCCAGCGCAAGCTGGACCAGGCCCAGGGGCTGGTCTCTTTTCCGGTCAAGCTCAGGCAGGAAGTGATTGACCAGATTCGTGAGCGCGCGGTGCAGCAGGACAGGAATACCAACGACATTATCGGACAATTGCTGGAACAGGCGCTCAAGGGCTGATGCAATTGGGCCCGCTACCTGAGCGTCGCGATTAATAGTCAGGGGCGGGAGGGCTTGGCAACGCTGTAGCCCCTATTTTCGGATTCCGCTGGTCAGGGCTCGATATAACCGGGGTCGTCTTCCGGCTTGAGTTTTTCGTAGTGTTCATGCGCTTGAGGCTTGATAAACAGCGTTGCTACCTCGGGGTGTCCCTTGCGAATCTTGTTTTCAAGGGCAATGACGATCGCTTCGAGTTCCGGCACGCGCAGCGCATCGGCAAACTCCAGGCTCATTGCAACCGTGATTTCCTGTGGTGCCGTCTGCACCGTAATCAAGCCATTGACGCGTGTTACGCCAGCGGTGCTTTCGGCCAGCGTCACAATGGAGTCGCGTATGTCGGCGCTGGCCGCTTCGCCAATCAGCAGACCCTTGGTTTCGCGCGCCACCAGCAGTGCAGTCAAGGCCAGGGTAAGACCGATCAGTATCGACGCCGCGCCATCGAGTGCCGGATTGTCCAGCGCCACGGACAGGTAGACGCTGCGAAGGCGATGAGCAGTCCCAGCATGGCGGCCGAATCCTCCAGCAATACGATAAACGTAGGTGGATCCTTGCTATGGACGATCATCCGGAACAGCTCGGAGTAAGGGCGATTGCCCCTGAATTTTCTGACGGTAAAGACCCAGGAGAAGCCTTCGAACAGGAAAGCCAGCGCCAGCACGATATAGGTGACATGGGGTGATTCGATCGGGTGCGGTTCGCGGATGTGGACAATGCCCTCATAGACCGAGACACCGGCGCCGAAGGTCAGAATTAACAGGCCGACAACAAAACTCCAGAAGTAGACTTCGCGGCCATAGCCGATAGGGTGGTCTTTGTCAGGCCGGTTGCGGCTGCGATGGACACCATACAGCAGCAGGATTTCATTGGTACAGTCGACCACCGAGTGCACGCCCTCGCTGAGCATGGCCGAACTGCCGGTGATGGCGGCAGCGACGAATTTGCTGATGGCCACCAGAATATTGCCCGCCAGGGCAATATAAATGACCATATTCGATGCGTGATCAGTTTGCGGTGTGCTTCGGGTCATCGGGTGTCCCCATGTCTATGGTGCGTTTTTCGTTGCGCGGCTTGCGGTTCGCTATCGCAATGGCAGGGCGATCTGTCACCAGCGCTATACCATTGATGCCAGGCCCCCGACCTTGCCATGCTATCTATCAAAATGGCGCCCGCCCTAAGGCGCCCACAGGCTGGTACCGTGCGTTCAGATAGGGTTTCACCTAAGTTCACAGGCGATGGCGGCGATCTCCCGTGGCAAACGCCATCAGATCCATATCTACATTTTTGCCGATGGCCAGCACCTTGAACAGTTCTCCCATCTCTGCTTCTGACAGCAGCTTTTGTACCGGGCCAATTTCGCGCGCATAGCGTGCCGTGTCGTCGGGGTCCAGCTCGCTGAGCATCTGCAGCAGGCCGCAGTTGAGCAGAAAACGGGCTTGCGAGGTGTAGCCCAGCACTTCCAGATCTGCTGCCAGTGCCGCATCGGCCATGGCGGTAAAGTCTACGTGTGCGGTAATGTCCTGAATCCCGGGGAAATGCAGCACCTGACTATGCGCATGATGCAGCAGGTGGCACATGAGTGTGCCCTGGCTGCGTTGCGGATGATAGTACTCGTGCTGTGGAAAACCGTAGTCGATCAGCAGAGCGACACCCTGATCCAGCCACTGTCCCAGACCCGCGACCCAGGATTCGCCTTGCAGGTTTATTTCGGATCGATAGCCGGGCAGCGCAGGCATGCGCGTCCTTACGGCCTGCTCCAGCAGTGCGCCGGCGGGAACGCGCAGAAAATCAAAATATGACGAGGCCTGTGCCTCCTGGTCCGCTTGCGGGTCTGCGGCTGCTGATGCCTCACCTGGTTTGTTGATGACGTGCAGTTCATGGACATTGCCATCTTCGCCCCATTCGAACAGCGAGACGGGCATGGCGTCGAGCACTTCGTTGGCAATGATGCAGCCGCTAAAGCCCGAAGGCAGACTGTGCAGCCAATGCACGCTGTCTCCAAAAGGGGCAAGCCGTTGTTGTTGTCGCTGCGTCAGATCCGGTGAAATATCAAGAATGTAATATTGCAGTTCGGGAAACTCGGGCAGCAGGGCTTGCAATATATGCTCGGCCAGCGCGCCGGAGCCGGCGCCGAATTCCAGAATATGAGGGGTGCCGATATGGGCAAGGATGGGGCCGATTTGCCTGGCCAGACTGCGGCCGAACCACGGCGTCAGTTCTGGTGCCGTGACAAAGTCGCCTTGCAGTGCGGTGCCTGCTGCGGCTGCGGTATCGCCGAATTTGAGGGGGGCGCCGGCGTAATAGCCAGCTTGAGGATCGTACAACGCTGCATGCATCCAGCGCGCGAAGGGCAGCCCCTGGGGGCCGGCTTCATGAATAAGCCCGGCAAGCTTGTGCCGGGCGTTTTCGCTATAGCGCTGCGCTGCTTCCTGAATTTGGGGCAGCGCAGCGCCGGTTGGGTCTGCACGCATATCTTTCCAACGTTACTTTGGGAAAGATCATTATAAAGGCTTACGCCCAGGTGCGTGATGAACTCGGTTTCTTTTTGCTGCGAGCAAAACCGGGCTTGTCTGAACGCGGTGCGCGATCACCACCGAAGCCGCCGTCGGAACGGGTGCTTGGGCGAGGCTTGCGAGCCGGTGCAGGAGCGAACTCGGTGCGTGGCTTGCGCGGTGCGGGTGCCGCATCAGCTTTGACAAAACCGCTTTTTTCGCTACGCGGACGATCAGATGAGAACGGATTGCGTGACAGCGAAGTGGCGGCACGGTCAATCAGCGATTCACGTGGTGCGTCATAAGAGCGTGCAGGACGCGCGCGCTCGGAGCGACCTTCAGCAGAGCGTGAGTCTTCACGAGCGCCGTAAGAAGGGGCGCTGCCGCCTTTGCGATGACCAAAGCCGGTACGGGCCTGATCTTTCTCGCGCGAACCGCCACCTGGGCGACCCTGGCGTGAGCCATTTGGCTTGCCGCTACGACCCTTGCCGCCGCCGGCGCCGCGACCACTTTCGGCCGATTTGACCGGCTCCAGGCCAGCAATCACTTCGGCAGGCATGGACTGGCCGGTGAACTGTTCGATGCGGCGGATTTTATGACGTTCGCCATGGGTTGCCAGTGTAAATGCCTGACCATTGCGACCGGCACGGCCGGTACGACCAATACGGTGAACGTAGTCTTCAGCCTGCATCGGCAGATCGAAGTTGATGGCGTGGCTGATGCCTTGCACGTCAATACCGCGGGCGGCAACATCGGTTGCAACCAGCACGCGCAGACGACCTTTTTGCAGCATACCCAGTGTGCGGGTGCGCTGACGCTGGTTCATGTCGCCATGCAGAGCAGAGGCGGCAAAACCTTCATCTTCCAGACGTTCGGCCAGTGCATCGGCGCCGCGTTTGGTGGAGGTAAAGACAATGGCCTGATCCATGGAGGCATCACGCAGCAGGTGACCCAGCAGACGCAGTTTGTGACCGCTGTCATCTGCGTAAAGCAGGGTCTGGGTAATGTTGGCGTGTTTCTGTTTCTGTCCGGCGATATCGATACGCAGCGGATTGTTCAGCATGTCTGCGGCCAGACGGGCAACGGTGCCTTCGAACGTGGCAGAGAACATCAGTGTCTGACGATCATTAGGCGTTTGCGCAACAATGCTTTCGATGTCTTCGATGAAGCCCATGTCCAGCATGCGGTCGGCTTCGTCCAGCACCAGAGTATGAACGCGTGACAGATTGACGCGACGTGCGTTCAGGTGGTCAATAAGACGACCGGGGGTGGCAACCAGCACGTCAACACGACGCGACAGCGCTTTGATCTGTGCGCCGTAAGGCATGCCGCCCACTACAGTGGCGATACGCAGATCGTCAATGCCAACACCGTATGATTTGGTGGCTTCTGCAACCTGCAGGGCCAGTTCGCGGGTTGGGGTCAGGACCAATACCTGTACGCCGACGCCTTTGTTGCCAGGCATGCCGGCAATGCGGTGCAAAGAGGGCAGCATGAATGCTGCAGTTTTGCCGCTGCCGGTTTGTGCAGAGACGATCAGATCCTTGCCTTCAAGGGCTTTGGGGATCGCTTCGGTTTGCACAGGAGTGGGCTGAGTGAAGCCGGCCTTGTTCAGGGCAGCAAGAAGAATGGGTGATAGACCCAGAGAATCAAATGACATTTGTAATCCTAAGTAGGTGTCAGGCAAGCCTGTTCATCAGGAGTGCAGATGGCCGTTGATTCCGGTTGTGATGCTGGGCGATTGCATAAGCAACCCCAGGCCGCACGATGGACAGGCCATCGGCAAACAGGACAAAACGACAATTCTGTCACGCAGCAAAGTCTTGCTGATATGCACAATGCACATCTGCACTTTACTGATCAGGATGAACAAACGAATGGGAAATAGCCAGACGAATCGTTGATCGGAGCATCGAGCCGACCGGATCAACCGTTGCATGACAGAGGAAATACGCATGCGGGTCTGGAGGTAGGAGCGATGACGGCTTTTGATTAATAAGCCAGGCAGCAAAAATAAAGAGAATTTGCTGCAAAGAAAATGATTATATAAGTGTTTTCCCTAGAATGCAAGCATTATTATTGCATTATCTATTTAGCCGTGTTGCGTATAGGGTAAAAGCCACTTACTTGGCACAGCAGTACGGTGGGTAAAATCGGCAACATGGCCGCCATTCGGTGGCGGCAGAGCGCCACAGGCTACTGGACGCGCGCGGGTCGGGTGCTGCCGGTTTCATCCATCCGTGATGCGTTGCAGGGTTTGCTCAAAGCGGGTCTGTTCGGGCACGGTATCTGCCGTGTCATCAAAAAGGGCGCTAAACGATTGCGTGATGTCCTGGTGGTAGGCGGGTACGAGCTGCCGGATATGCGCGTTTCTGCGGGCCGCTTCGGGTTCGTCGTCTGGCCCGTCTGCTGCCGCGCGCGGCGCGCCCCAGATGGGATTGGGAAAATGTTTGTCGTCGGTAAAGCGGGCAATAATGTGCCAATGTACGTGAGGCACCATGTTTCCCAATTGCGCCAGATTGATTTTATCGGGCTGGAAATGGCGCCTTTGCAGGGCTTCTACCAGATATACGGCGCTCATCAGGCCGCTACGCTCGGCCTGATTCAGATCGGTCATTTCCTGCGCGTGGCGATTGAGGATGACGCGGGTAAATGCCGGGTAATCGGCCTCCTGCGCATCGACAACGCGCAGGAATGCGTTGCGAAACAGCACGGTTCCGCCATCGCCATGGCACAACGGGCAATCAGTACGCGTGGTCACTGCCGTGGTTCTCCCGGAAAATACCTGCTGGGTGAATCAATGATTCACGATAAATGACTCAAGTGTGATGCCTGGATCGGTTTCCCGCATGAACGCTTCGCCGATCAGGAACCCATAGACTCCGTTCTCATGCATGCTGCGCACGTCCTCGGGGGCGTGGATGCCGCTTTCGGTAATGACAAAACGCCCCTCGGGAATATGCGGCAGCAGGTCCAGCGTGGTTTGCAAGGTAGTCTCGAAGGTGCGCAGATTGCGGTTATTGATGCCGATCAGCGACGATTTCATGTCCAGGGCGATATCCAGTTCGGCCCGGTCGTGCACCTCGATCAGGACATCCATGTCCAGTTCCTGCGCAACCGCTTCCATTTCCTTGAGCTGGTCGGCCGGCAAAGCGGCGACGATCAGCAGGATGCAGTCGGCGCCCAGTGCGCGGGCATTGATGATCTGATAGGGATCAATCATGAAGTCTTTGCGCAGCACCGGTAGCGGGCAGGCCGCGCGCGCCTGGCGCAGATAATCGCTGGAGCCCTGGAAAAACTGCACATCGGTCAGCACTGACAGACACGTCGCGCCATGGGCGGCATAGGTGTGGGCGATTTCGGCAGGGTTGAAATTGGGCCGGATTACGCCTTTTGATGGCGACGCTTTTTTTACTTCAGCGATGACAGCCGTTTTTTTCTGTCTGATCTTTTCACGCAGCGCATTGGCAAAACCGCGCACATCCTTGCGCGCCTGGGCTTCGCGCAGCAGATCTGCTTCGCTGCGGAACTGGCGCTGCATAGCGACTTCTTCTTTTTTTACGCTGAGAATCTGTTCAAGAATATCGTTCATGTCGTGAGCTTCCTGGTATAGGCACGGAATGTCTCTAATTTATCACGTGCAGCCCCGGATTGGATCAGTTCGCGTGCTTTATTGATCCCATCCTGCATGGTGGCGGCCTGATTGCCTGCGTAGAGCGCCAGACCGGCATTGAGCACGACAATATCGCGGGCTGTGCCCGGCTCATTGTTTAGTGCGCTCATGACCAGATCGCGTGACTCTTCCTTGTTGCTGACCGTAATATTGCGAATGGAGACCATCTGCATGCCGAAGTCTTCGGGATGGATCTCGTATTCGCTGACTTTGCCGTCCTTGAGCTCGCCCACCAGGGTTGCGGCGCCCAGCGAGGCTTCGTCCAGATTGTCCTTGCCGTGCACGATCAGCACATGCTTGGAACCCAATTGCTGCAGCACGCGCACCTGGATGCCGACCAGATCCGGGTGGAAAACACCCATAAGCTGGTTGCCGGCTTTGGCCGGGTTGGTCAGGGGGCCCAGAATGTTGAATATGGTGCGCACGGCCAGCATTTTGCGAATCTCGGCGACGTTTTTCATGCTGCCGTGGTGTGCTGGCGCGAACATGAAGCCGATACCGGTCTGTTCCACGCACTCGGCAACATGTTCTGGTGACAGCATCACATTGATGCCCAGCGCTTCCAGAACATCGGCGCTGCCCGAAGAGGAGGAGGAGCTGCGATTGCCATGCTTGGCAATACGCACACGCCCGCAGCCGCCACGAACATGGCGGTGGTGGAAATATTGAAGGTATGGCTGGCATCTCCGCCGGTGCCGCACATATCCAGCAGATTGTCCGGATCGCTGATGCTCACCGGCGTGGCAAATTCTCGCATGACCGTGGCCGCTGCAGTAATTTCGCCGATGGTTTCTTTTTTGACGCGCAATCCCATGAGCAGGGCGCTGGCAATGGCTGGTGGCACTTCGCCGCGCATCAGCTGGCGCATCAGGTACAGCATTTCGTCATGAAAAATTTCGCGGTGTTCAATGCAGCGCGTCAGGGCGTCTGTGTAGGAAATGCTCATGGGTGAATATCCAGAAAGTTTTGCAACAGGGCATGGCCATGTTCGCTGAGAATGGATTCAGGATGGTACTGTACGCCATAAACCGGCAGGCTGGTATGCTCTATCGCCATGATTTCCCCGTCGGCTGTTTCTGCCGTAATACGCAGGCAACTGGGCAATGACTCGCGTTCGATTGCCAGTGAATGGTAGCGAATCACGGTATGGGGCGAAGGAATGTTGCGAAACAGTACGGATCCATCATGGGTAATTTCTGAAGTCTTGCCGTGCATGATCTGCTTGGCACGGATGATTTTACCGCCGAAAGCGGCGCCGATGGACTGGTGTCCCAGGCACACGCCCAGCACCGGTATTTTACCTGCGAAGTGTTTGATGAGTTCGACCGAGACACCGGCCTGGGCAGGCGAGCAGGGGCCGGGCGAGACACAAAGGCGTTCGGGATTGAGTTCGGCAATTTGCGCAACGGTCATCTGGTCGTTACGCACCACATGAACGTCCTGGCCCAGTTCGCCAAAATATTGCACCAGATTGTAGGTAAACGAATCGTAATTATCGAGCATGAGCAGCATGACAGTTCCTCAGATGGGTTGATCCAGACCGTATTGCACCTGTTCGGCGGCGCGCAGCACGGCGCGGGCCTTGGCTTCGGTCTCCTGCCATTCTTTTTCAGGGTCGGAGTCGGCGACGATGCCGGCGGCGGCCTGTACATAGAGCATGCCGTTTTTGATGACGCCGGTGCGGATCGCGATGGCCACATCCATTGTGCCGTTGTAGCTCAGATAGCCGGCAGCGCCGCCATAGATGCCGCGTCGCACGGGTTCCAGTTCATCGATCAGTTCCATGGCGCGCACTTTGGGCGCACCGGTCAGGGTGCCTGCCGGAAAGCTGGCGCGCAGCACGTCGATGGCGTCCATGCCCGGCTTGAGGATACCCTTGACGTTCGATACCAGATGCATCACGTGTGAATAGCGTTCAATGGCCATCTGGTCGGTTACTTCCACAGTGCCGGTTTCTGCCACACGCCCCACATCATTGCGGGCCAGATCAATCAGCATGACGTGCTCGGCGATCTCCTTGGGATCGGCGCGCAGCTCGTCGGCCAGTGCCGCATCTTCTTCCGGTGTTTCACCGCGCTTGCGCGTGCCGGCCAGCGGACGAATAGTGATGGCGGTTTTCTCTTCGGCGTTTTCGGTGAACGTTTCCTGGCGCACCAGAATTTCCGGTGACGAGCCCACGACGTGAAAGTCGCCGAAGTTCCAGAAATACATGTAGGGAGAAGGATTCAGGGAGCGCAGGGCGCGGTAGAGCGACAGTGGTGAATCCCGGAAGGGCTTGGCAATGACCTGGCCGACCTGGACCTGCATCAGGTCACCTGCAGCAATATACTCCTTGGCCTTGAGCACTGCCTTCAGGTAGTCTTCTTTCTTGAAGTCGCGGATTTCGGTCGTTTGCAGGCTGGGCAGGCTGTAGGGAATTTCCACCGGATGGCGCAGGCGGGCACGCAGTTCAAGCAGTCGTTTCTGGGCCTTGCTGTAGCTTTCGGGCTCATTCGGATCGGCGTATATCATCAGGTAGGTGCGGCCGATCACATTGTCGACAATGACCAGTTCATCGACCTGCATCAGCATGATATCGGGTACGCCTTCCTTCTGGCCATGAGGATACGGTTTGACGTTGGGGCCCAGGGACGGTTCGATATGACGAATGGTGTCGTAGCCGAAATAGCCCGCCAGGCCGCCGGCAAAGCGGGGGATGCCCGGGCGCAGGGCCACCTTGATGCGTTTTTTGAATTCCTGGATGAAGCTCAGCGGATCGCCGCGATGGGTTTCGGTGACTTCGCCATTGGTCAGTACTTCGGTCAGATCGCCTGTCGCGCGGATGACTGTTTTGGCCGGCAGGCCGATAAAGGAATAGCGACCGAACTGCTCGCCCCCAACTACCGACTCAAGCAGGCAGGTCATGCGACCAGCTTCTTTGCCGGTGTGAGCCAGTTTCAGGTAGATGCCAAGCGTGGTGTCAAGATCGGCGTAGGTTTCCTTGATGATCGGGATGCGGTTGAAGCCTTGTGCTGCGAGTGCATTAAATTCAATTTCAGTCATCATGACGGTCTCTGTTTGTGTTTTCCTGAATGACCGGGCAGATACAAAAATACCCGGTCCTGTTTTAAGGGATTACCGGGTATGGTGCGTACTGACTACAATTTTCGGATGCAGAAAAAAAGCGGCATCCGGAACAGTCTAATGAGTGACACTCCCGGCAAACGAACGCCACCAGCGCCAATACATGGCAACCAGGGCAGAGCGAGCATAAAGGGAGTGTGCAGTCATTACGTTAATAAATCAGGTTGGTCTGCCGATGCGTTGTGGCGTTCAATCCACTGGGCCGCCTCGACGATAGTCTCTACTATATCATTGACTTTCAGGTTTTGTACACTGTTTCCTTCGTTATAACCATAAGGAACAATGAGTACCGGCATGCCTGCGGCTTGCGCTGCCTGGGCGTCATTGATGGAGTCACCGATAAAAACGCAGTCTGTTGGTGCAACTTCCAGCAGAAAGCAGGCATGCAGCACGGGGCCGGCATCCGGCTTGCGGGTCGGGCAGGTGTCACCGGAGACGATTGCGTCAAAAAACGATCGCAATCCGGTCTGAATCAGCAATTGCTCGGTAAATACGGTGGGTTTGTTGGTGACAACAGCCAGGCGTATACCGGCAGCCTTCATTGACTTGAGCCCCTCGAGCACGCCTTCGAATACTGTGGAATGATCGCCATTGACCTGATGGTACGCATCAATGAAATGTTCGCGGGCAACAATGAATGCCTCTGCGGTCATCACGGCTTGCTCGTCGCCACCGGTCATGGCGCGACGCACCAGGTTATCGATGCCTTTGCCGACAAACTGGGCAATCAGCTCCTGGTGCAGTGGTGACAGCCCCAGCTTGATACGCATGGCATTGGCTGCCTGGGCCAGATCGGGGATAGAGTCGACCAGGGTGCCGTCAAGGTCGAACAGTGCGGCGTGGATACTCATGAGCGGTGTACTCCGGCAATTTGTTCGCGCATGCCGGCGATGACCGCGGCGTAGTCCTGCTGGCCGAAGATGGCCGAGCCGGCGACAAAGGTATCGGCGCCAGCCTCATGGATTTGCGCGATGTTGTCTGTTTTCACGCCACCATCGACTTCAAGCAGAATGGTGTTGCCGGTTTTTTCCTGCCAGGCATCAATGCGCTGGCGGGTGGCGCGCAGTTTATCCAGCGTAGACGGGATGAATGACTGTCCGCCGAAACCGGGATTAACCGACATAAGCAGAATCAGATCCAGGCGGTCCATGACATGATCGAGCACCGACAGCGGTGTTGCGGGATTGAGCACCAGCCCGGCCTTGCAGCCATTGTCGCGGATCAGGGAAAGCGACCGGTCCACATGGCGCGATGCTTCCGGATGAAAGGAGATGATGTTGGCGCCGGCCTGGGCAAATTGCGGGATCAGGTCATCTACCGGCTCGCACATCAGATGTACGTCGATGGGGGCGTCTGTACAGGGGCGAATGGCCTTGCACACCATGGGCCCGATGGTCAGATTGGGTACGTAATGGTTGTCCATCACGTCAAAATGAATCCAGTCGCACCGGCGCTGATCACATTTCTGACTTCTTCGCCGAGTCGGGAAAAATCTGCTGACAGAATACTGGGGGCGATGCGGGTAACGGGTTGTAATTCCATGACAGCGTTTTTCTCCTGTAAGGGGGCGCACGAAGTACAATGAAGTCATATTATTCCATACAAACACGTTTAGCTTTCCGAGGATCCGGCACGAATGGTAAATACAATGACGGTGGAAGTCACACCGCGCTATCTCGAAGAACAGTCCGACCCGTCTCGCTCGCAGTATGTTTTTGCCTATACCGTGAGAATTCGCAATACCGGTACAGCGGCCGCGCAGGTTATCAGCCGTCACTGGGTCATTACCGATGGCGATGAGAAAATACAGGAGGTGCGCGGGCTGGGCATTGTCGGCGAACAGCCGCTGATTGCCGCTGGCGACATGTACGAATACACCAGCGGGTGTCCGCTAAATACCCCTTTTGGCACCATGAAGGGCAGCTACCACTGTGTGGGTGAAAACGGTGTCCCGTTCGACGTGGACATTCCAGAATTCATTTTGACGCTCCCGCGAACGCTGCACTGATTGCCCCATCACCTTACTGTGTCATCGGGCTTGTCTTCCATTATTTGTCTGGATCAATAAATATGAAAAATCCGCAAGCACCAAATAGGTTACTGCCTGCAGCCGTTGCTGCGCTTGTCCTGTTGGCAAGTTGTTCGACGCAAGAGGCGGGCAAGCAGCCCTCGGAGTCGTCGTTCTCCATGACCGCGCCCCTGTCAGTGCCGGACCAGTCGGCCTTTGCGCCTACGCCACCGCGACCGCTGGCAGGCCAGTACAGCCAGGTTGCCTGGTCGTCGCTGCCCGGATGGAATGCGGATGATGCCCGCCATTTATGGCTGACTTTCTATAATAATTGTCGCGGCTGATGCGCCCTGTCAGTGGTTCCAAGGCCATGCCGGCGCGCGCTGCGCCTGCCGTATGGCAACCGGTATGCCAGGCCGCTGCGCAGTCGGGTATTGATCCGCGCAGCAATGATGCGGCCACGGTCAAGGCTTTCCTGGAGCAACATCTGCAGCCCTGGCAGGTAAGCGAAAGCGGCAAATCGACCAACACCGTGACGGGCTACTATGAACCGGTGGTGCATGGCTCGCGTTCTCAGGGCGGTGAGTATCAGTGGCCTATGTATGCTGCGCCCGACGACCTGCTCACCATCGATCTTGGTCAGCAATATCCTGAACTGGCCGGCAAGCGGATTCGCGGCAAGCTCTCGGGCAAGACGATCGTCCCCTACGACACCAGGGAGCAAATCGGCCAGCGCGATACCAAGCCGCCGGTCATTGTGTGGCTGAATGATCCGGTTGAGGCGTTTTTCCTGCAGGTGCAGGGGTCTGGCCGGGTGCAGCTGGAAGATGGCTCCATGATCCGCCTGGCTTACGCCAACCATAATGGCCGTCCTTACAGCTCAATCGGCAAGTGGCTGGCCGACAAGGGCGAATTGCCGCTGGCGCAGGCCAATATGCAAAATATCAAGGCCTGGGCCAAAGCCCACCCGGATCGGGTCGATGAAATGCTCAACGCCAATCAGGCGATGGTGTTCTTCCGCGAAGAGGCGCTGTCTGATGATGCGGCAGGCCCCAAGGGCGCCTATGGCATACCATTGGTAGCAGAACGCTCGGTGGCCGTCGATCCCAATTATGTGCCATTGGGCAGTCCGCTGTTCCTGGCAACTACCCGTCCGCATTCGACTCAGCCGATGCAACGCGTTGTCTTTGCGCAGGACACGGGTGCTGCCATCAAAGGGGTGGCACGAACTGACTTTTTCTGGGGATCGGGTGATGCGGCAGGCGAGCTGGCCGGCCGCATGAAACAGACTGGCCGGGTATGGATTCTCTGGCCGCGCAGCGCAGGAGTTCCGGAGGCGCGATGAAACACGATGTGATTGTCTGTGGTGCCGGTATTGCGGGAATGGCCAGCGCGCTGGCGCTGACCCGGGCCGGCGTGAATGTGGCGCTGTTGGCGCCCAGGCGGGCCCCGGCACGCATGCCGGGCGAGCAGTATCACCCCCGCGTGTATGCCATCTCCGAAGCCAGCCAGGCATTGCTTGCATCGCTGGGCATTTGGGATGCCATGCCGCAGGAACGGATTACCCCGGTCGATGCCATGCAGGTCAATGGCGATCGCGACGGACAGGTAGTGCTGGATGCCTGGCAGGCAGCCAAATCTCATCTGGCATGGATTGTCGAATCGGGTGAAATTGAACGAGCGCTGTTCCAGGCGCTGACAATTTACGGTGTGTCGTGGATTGACGACACGATGCAGGCCTGGCAGCCAGGACAGGTGACAACTGCCAGTGGCGTAACGCTGCAGGCGCAGTTGTTTATCGGTGCCGACGGGGCCGCTCGCCGCTGCGTAGCGCCGCTGCCATGGCGCACCAGAAAAAGGACTACAGCGACCAGGGGCTGGTGACGCATCTGACTTGCGAAAAGCCCCATATGAATACAGCATACCAGTGGTTCAGCAATCATCATGTGCTGGCCTTTCTGCCCATGCCCGATACCAGTGAAGGGCATCAGGTGTCGCTGGTCTGGTCGGTTGACAATGCTACCGCCGACCGGTACCTGCAAATGGACGAGACGACGCTGAGCCAGGCGCTGCCGGAAGCCCTCAATCAGGTGGCGCAGGGGTGCCTGGGTACACTTAAGGTGCGTGCACGCCTGCATGGCTTTCCCTTGACGCTGGAAAAGGCGCAAATGGCGGCGCCGGGCGTGGCGCTGGTGGGCGATGCGGCGCATCGGGTACATCCGCTGGCCGGACAGGGGCTCAATCTTGGGCTGGGCGACGTTAAGGCGCTCACGCAGGTATTGAACGAAAAAGAGGCATTCAGGTCCTATGGAGATCTGCGTGTGCTCGAACGTTACGCCCGTACGCGTGCCGCCGATGTCATGGCCATGCGTGTGGCGACCGATGGCCTGTACCAGCTATTTTCTCGCGATCTGCCGGCACTGCCATTTCTGCGCAATGCAGGCATGAATCTGGTGCAGCAGCTTCCCTGGGTCAAGCGGCAACTGATTGCCGGGGCATCAGGGTTGTGATTGTCCTGGGAGAAAGACATCGCAGCGCGAGTACCGTGCCGGCACCTGCACAAATGGGTGGCCAGTAATACCGTGTCGGTGGCTGCCACCGGACACAAGCGCCTTGCAAGGCTCATGCAAGGCTTCGTTGGCGGCAACGCCACTCAATAGATTTTCTGTTGTAAGGGATGTAAGGTAATGGGATTGAATTGGATAAACGCACGCACCGTGCAGCGGTACCAACGGGCGGCGCTGGCAGGCTTGCTGACGCTGGCCGCAGGTGCTTTTGCCGTGCCGGCGGTACAGGCACAAACGGCTGATAATGCAAAGCTGGAAAGCGTTCGGGAAGCAGTCAAAAAGGCCTTCGATGTTGAAGTGACCCGCGTTCAGCCGACCGATTATGCCAATCTGTATGAAGTGCAACTGGGTGGCAATATCGTGTATACCAACGAAAAGGCCGAGTTTGTGCTGGCCGGCAATCTGGTCGACGCCAAAACAAAACGCGATGTAACCACCGAGCGGATCGAGGAAATTTCCAAAGTGGATTTTTCCACCTTGCCACTGGCTCAGGCAGTCAAGCTGGTCAAGGGGAGCGGTGCGCGCAAGATGGCCGTGTTCGAGGATCCCAACTGCGGCTATTGCAAAAAACTGCATAAGGAACTGGCGACGATGGATAACGTCACCGTGTATACCTTTCTGTTTCCCATCCTGGCACCCGATTCTGTGACCAAAGCCAACAACGTATGGTGCGCCAAAGACCAGGCCACTGTATGGACAGACTGGATGAACAAGGGTGTTGAACCGCCTGAGGCTACCTGCGAGACACCCATCGAGAAAAATCTCGCCTTGGGCCAGAAACTGGCTGTCCAGGGTACGCCTGCCATCTTCTTTGAAAGTGGTACTCGCATCAACGGCTATGTACCGGCCGCCCGGCTCAATCAGGAACTGGATCGCAAGTGAGTCAGCGCCCTCGGCCCTGACAGGCCGGCTGCGCGCCGGCCAATGCGCTTGTCAGGCTGACAGGGCAAAAGGATGGGTCAGCAGTTGCTGGACCGAGTTGACGCGCAGGTCCACATAGGCCGGTCGCATGCGCTGCATGGAACTGAACGGCGTGCCGCGATGAAAGATGTGCACGGTTTTCATATGCAGCTGCTTGGCCGTTTTCAGGTTTTTCAGCGTGTCCTCGACCAGAATGGTGCGAGTCGGCTCGCATTGCAGCTGCACCAGCAACTGCTGCATTAGCGCCGGTGAGGGTTTGGGCCGGAACCGGCCCTGCAGGCACATTTCGTTGATGGAACAGATGCCCGCAAAACAGTGACGTACATTCAGGCGGTCCAAAACGATTCTGGCGTAATGCATGGGCGCATTCGTGACCACATACTTGATGCCCGGCACGGCATTGAGCATGGCCGACAGGTTTTTTTCGATTTTGGTGTTGCCTGCGATATCAAAGTCATGGCTCAAATGCAGGAAATCGGCGGCTTTCACATTGTGATGTCGCACCATCCCGATCAGCGTGGCACCATAGCGTGCCCAATAGGTCTTGCGTAAAACGGTTGCCTCGTCTTCTTCAATATCCAGCGATTGCATGACGGCCCGCGTCATGCTCTGGTTTATGTGCCCGAAGATAGCGTGCGAGGCATCGTGCAGTGTGTTGTCCAGGTCAAACAGCCATACTCGCGGGGTGCGACTGTGACGCACCAGCGGCTGCAGGGGTTTGATGAGCGGGGTACAGATCATGCCGGAACAGCAACGCCTGCGACGCGTAACAACGCCGCAAACGTGATCATGAGGTGATCATGGTGCCGACACCCTTGTCCGTCAGGATTTCCAGCAACAGACAGTGAGCGACCCGGCCATCGACGACATGTACGGAGTTCACGCCGTTGCGGGCGGCTTCCAGTGCCGATGAAATCTTGGGCAGCATGCCGCCGGAGATGGTGCCGTCAGCAAACAATTCATCAATGGTCTTGGCCGACAGCTTGCGCAACAACTGGCCTGATTTGTCCAGTACACCCGGGGTGTTGGTCATCATCAGCAGCTTTTCTGCCTGAAGCACTTCAGCCATTTTGCCGGCGACCACGTCGGCGTTGATGTTGTAAACATCACCTTCTTCCGGGTCATAGCCGATGGGGGAAATAACGGGAATGAACTGGTCATCCTGCAGGGCCTTGACCACAGAGGGGTCAATGCTGGAAATATCCCCTACAAAGCCAATATCCAGCGGCGCGTCGGGGTTTTCCTTGTTGGGCATCAGCTTTTTGCGAGCCTGAATCAGGCCGCCATCCTTGCCGGTGAGGCCCACGGCCTTGCCGCCGGCCTCGTTGATCATCATGACGATATCCTGCTGGACCTGACCGCCCAACACCCATTCGACCACTTCCATGGTGTCGGCATCGGTTACGCGCATGCCCTGGATGAAGTTGCCTTCCTTGCCAAGACGCTTGAGTGCGCTGTCAATTTGCGGGCCGCCGCCGTGGATCACGACCGGATTCAGGCCGATCAGTTTGAGCAAGACGACATCCCGGGCGAAACTGCGCTGCAGTCGCTCTTCAACCATGGCGTTGCCACCGTATTTGATCACGACAGTCTTGCCGTGGAACTTCCGGATATACGGCAAAGACTCGGAAATAATGTCGGCCTTGACTGCCGGTGAAACAGCGTTGATATCCAGGGATGTGTCAGACATGCTAGCTCGCGGTTGCTGAAAGTTAGTTTTGTGCCAGAGTATTTTCCAGCGTTTTGATGAAATCTTTTTTATCGTAATTGCCAATATAGCGTTTGACTATATTGCCCTGACGATCCAGCAAAAACGCCACCGGTGTGAACTTGATATCGTCGAAGGCTTTGGCGGCACTGCCATCGCTGTCAAGCGTAACGGTAAACGGCAGTTTTTTGTCTGCTGTGTAGTTTTTTACGAAATTAGGCGGATCATAGGCCATGGCCACGGCAACGGTCTCATAACCCTTGTCGTGATAGGTATTATAGTACTCGATGGTGTCGGGCATTTGCGCAATGCAGGTTACGCAGCTGGTGGCCCAGAATTTGACCAGGACTACCTTGCCCTTGAGATCGGCGGTCTGGAACTGACGCCCGTCGAGCGTGGTGAATGTGACATCGGGCGCCGCCTTGGATGAGGTCATCATGAACCACCCACTATGGCGGCCACGGCTAGTACAGCAGGAAGAACGATTTTTTTCATGGATATTCGGTTTTATTCCAGAGGGAAAGTTTGCACGCCGCCCGCAGAAGGATTGTTCTCGGTGCCAGGCACCGTTGTGGGTGCACCCGTGCCGCCGGTTGTCGCATTCAGGCTGCTGCCCGAAACAATATCAAATACTTTGACAACCCGGCTCACGCCACTGACGCCGGCTGCTGCCGAGGCTGCACGCTGTCCTTCAAGGTCGGTGACCTGACCCATCAGATAGACAACACCACGGGTGGTGATCACATTGATGGACCCTGATGGGACCTGCTTGGTGGCCAGAAGTTCCGCCTTGACGCGCGAAGTAATCCAGGTTTCATTGCTGCGGGTACTGAAAGAGGCGCGAGGGCCTACGGTCAGCTGGTTGTCGACGCGCTTGACGTCGGTGGCGGTGCGCGCCATGGTTTCGGCCGACTGCTTGGCAGCCTCTGTGGGCACTTCACCGGTCAGCAGGACGCGTTGGTTATAGGATGAAACAATGACACGGCCGGCTTCGCCGATGCTCTCGTTGATGGTGTTCTGGGTGCGCCGTTCAATGTTCTTGTCCACCAGTTGCATGCCGGCCGAGCGGCGGTCCACGGCCACGATGGCGGTGCCGCCGGCGGCAGCCCCGACGATCAGGGGCACGCAGCCGGCCAGCAGCGAGCACGACAGTGAAATGGCAACCAGGGCAGTGGCAGGGCGGGACAGGGTAAATGGGCGCGATACACTCATTCGGAATCTCCAAGTAACATGGCGTCAATGCCATCACACAGAACGTGAAGTGCCAGCGAGTGGACTTCCTGGATACGCATGGTGCGGTCATGCGGCACGCAAAGATGGACATCCTGATCGGTCAGCAGGCCGGTCACACTGCCACCTTTCTTGCCGGTCAGGGCGATGACATGCATCTCGCGTTCATGGGCGGCGCGGATCGCCTTGATCACATTGGCAGAATTACCGCTGGTGGTGAAGGCGACCAGTACGTCGCCCGGCTGACCCAGCGCCTGCACCTGGCGTTCAAAAATATTGTCAAAACCGTAGTCGTTGCCAACCGCAGTAAGGATAGAGGTGTCGGCGTTCAGCGTAATGCCGGCAAACGGAATGCGGTCGCGTTCGAACCGGCCGACCAGTTCGGCGATGAAATGCTGGGCATCGGCGGCCGAGCCGCCATTGCCGCAGGCAAGCACCTTGCCATTATTGCTGATGGCGTTGACCAGCATGTCGATGGCGACAGCCAGCGGTTCGGCCAATACCTGGTGGCTTTGGGCGAGCACGCGGGCCGAATCATCGAAATGAAAAGAAATGCGGGAAGAGATGTCCATATCGCTATTATCGCACGTGTTAAAAAAAACCGCATGGGCAGCTGTTGTCATTGAAGCAGGCAACGGGCGGCAAAAGACGCGTTTGAGGCGCCAGCAAAACCGATTGTAACGGTTTTGTGATCGTCAGAAGACGGCAGGCAGCCAGTTCAGGGTATCGCCTTCGATGCAGACCGCGTCGAAGCGGCAGCGTGGTGTTCTGCCGCCAAAACCGCTAGCAGCCAGCTGGGGCAGGAACCAGGCAGCTGTTTTGCGCAGGCGCTGCTGCTTGGCGTGGGTAATACTGGCAGCCGCGCCCCATGACGCGCGTTGCGACGATAGCGGATTTCAACGATGACCAGGGTTTGGGCGTCGGCGCGAAAAACGGCATCCAGCTCCCCGTGCCGACAGCGCAAATTGGTACCCAGCAATTGCAGGCCATGCGCGCAAAGCCAGGCGATGGCACGGCTTTCTGCCTGCAAGCCTCGTTGCTGAGACGGCGATAATCGATGTTCATGCGTTTTACGCGGGGCGACGGTGCCTGTGGCTGCCCGGTGGCGCTGCCGTGCCCGCAGCTTGTCCTGTGCGGCAGCCGCCAGCGTGAATGCGAGGTCCCGGTGGCTTTGCACCGGCACGGATGTCTGCGGCTTGCCGCAAGCGTGTTCTGCAGGTTTTTTTTCAGTCACGGCATGGATCTTCAGGGGGGCGACGGCTATCGGGGATAATGTCCGGATATAATTTTTTCACACAGAGAAGTCCATGACTACCGAAAGCGGACAATTTGACGCCCGATGGCAGCGCGTGCTGCATGACCTGGCCAGCCAGGACTGGCCGGCCGGGTGCCTGTATGTGGTGGCTACGCCGATCGGCAACCTGGCCGACCTGTCGCCGCGCGCCTTATATGCGCTGCAGAAGGCCGATCTGATTGCGGCCGAAGACACGCGTTCTTCCCGCGTCCTGCTCAATGCCTGGGGCATAGAGACGCCGATGATGGCCGCGCACCGGCATAACGAGGCCCAGGCAGCGGCAACCCTGTTACGCCATCTGGAGCAGGGCCAGCGGGTTGCATTGATTTCTGACGCGGGTGCGCCGGCGGTCAGCGATCCGGGGGGGCGCATTGTGAGAGAAGTACGTGCTGCCGGGCACGCTGTCCGGGTTATCCCGGGCCCTTCTGCGGTCATTGCCGCCCTGATGGGCAGCGGCGCTACCAGCGATGAAAATCCGGCCTTTGTCTTTGCCGGCTTTGCGCCGCAAAAAGCTGTGGCGCGCCAGACCTGGCTGAAAACCTGGTGCGCGCTACCAGCAGCCATTATTCTTTTTGAATCGCCGCATCGGGTGCGCAGTACGGCGACCGACATTGCCGCAATCGCAGGCGATGAGCGCCCGGTGACCGTTGCGCGGGAATTGACCAAGCGATTCGAACAAATTGCCACCGTACCGGCAGGGCAGCTTGCCGACTGGTTCGCTCAGGATAGCCAGCGAACGATGGGCGAATTTGTCCTGATCGTGCATGAGGCCGCAACACAAGAGGCGGCGGCGCTGGGCCAGGAGGCAGAGCAGATTGTGGCCGCCATGCTTCGGTCTTATTCGGTGAAAGATACGGCCAGGCTGCTTGCCGCCTTTAGTGGTTTGCCCCGTGACGTGCTTTACGCCAAAGCGCTGCAGTTAAAGCAGCAGGACAGTGACGCGCAAATGTGAAATCCTGTTGGTGGCCTGCCGCGACTGGCCCTCGCATGGCGACGCCTCATAAGCAGGTAACAAACAGGCAACAAAAGCCCCAGGGTGAGGCGCCAAAAACACAAAGGCCGCTCCCGGTAGGGAAACGGCCTTATTCTTGCTGCTTACACCGACATTAAGTCGGCGACAGGGTGACTACAGCATTTTCTTGGCTTTGACCTGCGTTTCGGTGCTGCGCTCGCCCGCTGCCGCTGCCTTGGAAATGGGTTCGATCTTCACTTTGTCGCTGCCACGATTGACGATACCCAGTCGTTTTGCGGCGCCATAAGACAAGTCAATCACCCGATTGCCCACGAACGGTCCGCGATCATTGATACGCACCACGATGCTTTTGCCGGTGGACACACGCGTTACCCGGACGTAGGAAGAAATGGGCAGGCGTTTGTGGGCGGCGGTCATGGCATTCTGATTGAACGTCTCGCCATTGGCGGTCTTGCGGCCATGGAAACCGGGGCCGTACCAGGAAGCGATGCCTTCCTGCGTAAAGTTGCTGATCTCGTCGATGCCCATGGGCTTGTAACGGATTCCTTTGACTGTATAGGCCTTGCTGGTGCCGGACAGCGCCTTGCGTGCCTTGGTGGCAATATCCTCGTCCGCAGGTTGCGTATCATCCCGTTCGGCCAGACTGACGTCTTCTTTGGGTACCTGAATTTCGTACTCGCTTTCAGGAATAATGCCGTTTTCCGTGATGCGCATGGTCAGGCCGTCCACCAGTTGCGGCTTGCTGCTCTCGTCGGGGGTGGCGGGCGTTATCGTTACCGGTGCAGCAGTAACATTAGCCTGTTTGACCGCTGCTGTGGTTTTTTCTTTATCAGCTTTGGCGACCAATGGCTTTGCGACGTTGCGGCTGCTGTCTTTTTGTGTCAGGCGGGATCCCGCTTTGGCTTGAGCTTTAGCGCGTTCACCTGTGGTTACAGCCTGTTTTACAGAAGTCTCTGTGCGGCTGGCCAGCGTATTGCCCGTTTTGGCGGGCTTGGCTGTATCGTCGCCCTTAATCGCCTGTGAGGTCGATTCAGGTTTGGCTGGCGATGGTACCGCTGCCACTTCAGCTTTCGCCGGTTTTTTGCCTGCTGCCGTCGGTTTGGCGGCTACTGCAGCATCATCGGTCGCTTCAGGGACAATTCCGTTGGCGGTGATGCGCATTTTTTGCGCAGGCGCCGCCGGTTTTTGGGCTTTTGCCCTGGCGCGACGGCGTCGGCGGGTGCAACCATGTGCTCGGAAAAATCCTGGTTTTCGCGGATTTCAATACCGGCGGCATGGACGGCCGGCGCAAGAAAGAGGCCGGTCACAAGGGTTGTTAAGGTGCTGCGTATTAAAGTTGTTCGTTTCATCATGTCATAGTGTCAACTGGGCACGATGCCTAACGCGTAAGGGTTTGTACGAACTGAAGCGCTTGGCCAGTTCTTCGGCCACGTAGACCGATCGATGCTGACCACCGGTGCAACCAATGGCAACGGTGAGATAACTACGCGTATCCTGCATATACAATGGAAGCCATTTTTCAATATATGCGGCAATATCGTTGATTAAGGCGGGGACGCTGTCAAATTGAGCCAGCCATGCCGCCACGGGTTCATCACGGCCCGTAAGCGGGCGTAAGTTGCTGTCGTAATGAGGATTAGGCAAGCATCTTACATCAAAAACGAGGTCTGCGTCATTAGGGACGCCTTTTTTGTAGGCGAAGGATTCGAAGGTCAAAAGGACCTCCGGCTCTTCATGATCGACAATATCTTTGACCCATGCGCGCAATTGTCCGGGCGTCAAACCTGAGGTATCGATCACGTGTTCCTGCTCGCGCAACGGCGCCAGAAGATTGCGTTCGTGTGTGATGCAATCCTCCAGAGACGGCGTAATTCCTGTGGTTTCACGCATGCGGTTGCTAAGCGGGTGCTTGCGCCGCGACTCGGAATAACGATGAATCAGGGTCTCGTCATCGGAGTCCAGAAAGATCACTTGCATGGGCAGACCCATGCTGCGAAGGGCGGTAATAACCCCCGGCAGACCGGCCAGTTCGCCTGGCGTTCTGACATCAATTGCAACAGCTACCGACTTGAGGCGGTTTTCCCTGGCGTTGGCAACCAGGTCGTGCAGCAGGCTGACGGGCAGGTTATCGATACAGGCATATCCGAGGTCTTCGAGCTGGCGCAGCGCAACGGATTTTCCTGATCCTGAAATGCCGGTTATAAGTACAACATGAAGCATAATGGGTATCAATCCTGGACAAAACGTATGGATGGTCGGAAAAAAGGCCTTTCGTTCGTTCTTGTACAGTGGTGGTGGCCGAAATCTATGTCTCTAGTCCCTATTTAACCATAGACACGTGACAAAATATAACAGATCGGTCTCTGGCCGGGATTTGGTTCTGTGAAGCCTGTGTGTGGTCTCTTGTTCTTATCGTACTGGAAGCGGATGCCTTGGCAGCAGAGGGGGGCAAGGGCTGGTTCGGCCCTGCGTAACGGTTGCATGTCAGAGGTTGCTGTTTTCCATGATGGCGGCCGCCTGCCGTTCCATGAACTCGCCAAGGGTATCAATGCCACGCAATTTGAGGATGGTATTGCGCACGGCCGCCTCGACCAGCACAGCAAGATTGCGTCCGGCTGCGACCTGCAGCATGACACGGCGGATCGGGATGCCCAGCAAGTCCTGAGTCTGGTCCTGAATCGGCAGACGCTCGAACTTTTCACTATTGGCGCGTACCAGATGCACAATCAGTTTCAGGCGCATTTTCCTGCGTACCGAGGTTTCCCCGAAAATGGTACGGATATCCAGCAGGCCCAGTCCGCGCACTTCGAGCATATTGCGCAGCAGGTCGGGACACTGGCCTTCGATCAGCGTGGGTGAAGTGCGGGAAAAATCGACAGCGTCGTCTGCCACCAGGCCGTGCCCGCGGGAAATCAATTCAAGCGCGAGCTCGCTTTTGCCCAGGCCGGATTCGCCCGTGATCAGCACGCCAAGTCCCAGCACGTCCATGAAAACGCCATGCACCGTGGTTTTTGGGGCAAAACGCTTGTTCAGATAGATGCGCAGTACATCAATAAGATGCGCAGCATCTACCGGAGTCGATAGCAGGGGTATTCTGCTGCGGGCGCAAAAGCCAACCAGGTCGGGGGGAGAATCCAGGCCTTCGGCCAGGATCATGGCCGGAACGCCGCCTTCGGCCAGTTCGATCAGGATTTTTTCACGTTGAACGGCAGAAATGCGGTTATAGAAAATCAGCTCTTCCTTGCCGAATACCTGGATCCGCGACGGGTGGACCACATTCAGGTGTCCGAGCAGGTCTGCTGCGGACGTATTGGCTGCTGAATCCTGGATATGGCGGGTGCGGCCTTCTTTGCCGGCGATCCAGGTGAAACGCAGGGTTTCGTCATTGTCAGCCGCCAGATCCTGAATACTGAGCATGAGCGTGCCCCGATTAATTGCCGGCAGAGTGGGCCAGCAGTTGATGAATGCCTTCTGCATTGGGGCTGCCCAGCAATTGCTTGCGTGTTTCTGCGCTGGAGAGCATTTGCGCCAATTCGGCCAGTATTTCCAGATGCTGCTGGGTTGCGCTTTCGGGCACCAGCAGGATGACCAGCAGTTGTACATGCTGTCCGTCAGGCGCATCAAAGGGGATGGGCGTGCTCAGCCGCATGACGGCTGCAACCGCCTGCTTCAGGTTGGCGATGCGGCCATGAGGCACTGCTACGCCATGCCCCAGCGCAGTGGAGCCCAGTCGCTCGCGCGAGAACAGGCTGTCGAAAACCGTGGAGCGGGCAATGCCCTGATTGTTTTCGAACAGCAGCGCAGCTTGTTCGAAAGCGCGCTTTTTGCTGGTGACATTGACATCCAGCAGGATATTTTCCTGCGGAAGGATACGGGATAGTTGATTCATGCCGCAATTATAGGATGTTCTTACAATAAGAAATAGAAGGGTAAGCTAAAACCCGGCCATCCGGCCGGGTTTGGGCAAAAAACGGGAAAAAAGTACAACGTATCTAGCCGATACTCATTCTTTTTGCCGATTCATTGGAGTGATTTGACGCTTTCGTTTTGTATTTGATGACTTGTCTGTCGGTTTTGTCCGAAAGCAAATCAATGGCCGCATACAGATTTTCGTCCGTAACTTCGCAATGGATGTCTTTGCCCGGCACGCGTAGTGTAACTTCTGCGCTGTGCTTCAGGGGTTCCCTGGACAGGATAACCTGGGTGTCAATGACATGATCGAAGTGCCTGAGGACTTTGGCGAACTTGGTCACTACGTATTCTTTAATGGCAGGGGTAATTTCCACATGATGGCCACTGATATTAAGATTCATAGTGTGCTCCTTTTGAAAGTTGAATAGGCAGACGCCGCAACAGGGCAGGGCGTCAGTACAAAAAGATGAGAGAGGCGTAACTCCTTTTTTTGACAGGTTGATGAAAAGCTATTTTTTTTCAGTCCTTGGGGATAGTTTAAACCTTATTTGGACTTATACAAGCCCCCCCTGCAAGGCAGTCTGCTTGCCAGCGCCCCTGTGGCAGCGCGGCAGGGGCGCGCAGACAGTTACATTTTAAAGTGTTCGCCCAGGTAGACTTTGCGCACTTCCGGTTGGTAATAATGGCGTCGGGTTCGCCGTCAGTGAGCACCTTGCCGGCACTGATAATGTAGGCGCGATCGCAAATGCCCAGGGTTTCACGTACGTTGTGGTCGGTAATCAGCACGCCGATATTGCGGCTTTTGAGAAACCGCACGATGCGCTGGATTTCAATCACTGCGATGGGGTCAACTCCTGCAAAGGGTTCGTCCAGCAGAATGAAGCGGGGGTTGGTTGCCAGCGCCCGGGCAATTTCGACGCGGCGCCGTTCTCCGCCGGAAAGGGAAATGGCGGCGTTCTTGCGAATGTGGGTGATTTGCAGCTCTTCGAGCAGCAGTTCCAGCTGCTCCTGGACCCGTTTGCGTGTCAGTGTCTTGCCGGTTTCGGGGTCATCCTGCAGTTCCAGCACGGCCTGGATGTTGTGTTCGACGCTCAGGCGCCGGAATACCGAGGCATCCTGGGGCAGATAGGACAGGCCCAGATGGGCGCGCTTGTGGATGGGCAGCGCGGTAATGTCGCGCCCGTCAATTTCAATTCGTCCGAAATCGGCCGGCACCAACCCTACGATCATGTAAAAACTGGTGGTTTTGCCGGCCCCATTGGGGCCGAGCAGGCCGACGACTTCGCCGCTGGATACGGAAATGGAGACGTCCTGGACAACGCTGCGGCCATTGTATATTTTTTGCAGGCCGATGGCTTTGAGCTGCCCAAGACTGTCAATGGTGTTGGTCTGCAGGCTAGAGCTGGATGAGGTATTCATGCATTAATTCTGGGTTGCTTTGCCGGCGCCGCCGGTGGCAGCCGATCCGGTGTCCTGGGCGGGTGCCTGGATGGTGCTGGGCATTGGCTTGTTGTTATACAGCTTGCGGCATTCGGCCACGGCCTGGTCTGTTTTGGCCCGCGGCTGGGCAATAGAGCGCACCCGGCCAGGCTGGGCTGCCGATGTCGGGCCCCCGGTTGCCGAGTAGGTATTGTTCTGGTTGTTGAACGTGACGACTTCACCGTTAACCGTATCGAACGGCTTACCGCAAATGAACCGGGTTACCGTGGCGTGGCCAATCATCTTGACGGTGTTCAGCTTGCCATCGTACTCGCCGCGATCCCCACGCGCTTCTACCACTTCATAGTTTTCGGGCCGTTCCTGGCGAATGAAGACAAAGCGAGATTTGTTGACCGTGGCTACGCCATGCTGGAAGCCCTGCGCATCTTCGCGCAGGCTGAGTTTGTCGGCGGTCAGCTTCATCAGACCGCGCGTGAGAATGACATTGCCGGTAAAAACGCTGGTTTTGTTTGCGTCATCATAGCTCAGGGTATCAGACAAGACCTGGGTGTCGGGCTCTTCTTTGTTTGCCGGGCTTTGGGATCCGGCAGGCGTCTGGGCCAGCGCCGCGGTGCCGGCCAGCAGGGCACAAAGGCCAAGGCACAGCGCGTGTGTCGTGATTCTGAAAGATGACGCATTCATTGCGGGGAGTTTCCTTGCTTGTTGGGGATGATGGTACGACGCCGTTGACTATCCTGCCCTGAGATGGAGACGTCGGAAGAGGAATACACATCGAGTTTTCTGGTTTTGTTGTTATACATCATTCCGTTGCCGTTCATACGGGAATTGCCGTTGATGACGAGCGCCGGTTTGTCAGTCGTTATGATATCTTCATTGGGATAGATGATCAATTGCTCGCTGGTGACGTCCAGCGCCTTGTCTTCGCCGTGCGGAAAGCGGTGCAGATGGGCGTTGCCCTGCATGATAATCTTGTTGCCGTCATCCAGTACCGTGGCCGTATCTGCAGTGCCTACGGTACGGGGCGAGTCCGGGCGCTGGCCGGTGGCGGTGGCGTTGGTAATCAGGTAACTGTCGTTATAAGGGAAGTGCTGCATCTGCGAGCCTTCCAGCCGGTTGACGGGCACACCGCTGGCATCGGAGCTGAGCATCACGAATTTTTCCGACCATGAATCGGGTTCCTGCGTTTTGCGTGCCGGCGGGTCTACATCAATGGCCCGCTGCGCATAATCGGCTGCCCACCAGGTTGAAATAACCAGTGTAATGAGCATGAATAGCGCGATAAGAGCGGGGAAGCGTTCTTTCATCGCATTACTGGATGACATTGCCGGTAATGCGGCCTGGCGTGAAAAAGCCTGAAAGGGTGCCCTGCGCGGCCAGGATCAAATCGGTACACTCGCGTACCGCGCCGCTGCCGCCAGGCAATGTGGTGGTCCAATGGGCCGTTTGCTGCACATACAGCGGTGCATTGGGCACACTGATGGCAAAGCCACACTTTTGCATGGCCGGCAGATCGATAACATCGTCGCCCATGAACGCTACGTTTTCAAAGCCCAGTCCCATGTCGCCGGCCAGCTGGCTGAGCACGGAAACTTTGTCGCGTACATTCTGAAAAACATCCGACAGGCCCAGGTCGGCGGCGCGGCGCGTCAGAATTTCTCCTTCCCTACCGGTAATCAGGACCACGCGCACGCCAGCCTGATGCAGCATTTTCATGCCGTGTCCGTCCAGCGCGCAAAAGCGCTTCATGAGTTCGCCGTGCTCGCCGTACCACAGGCTGCCATCGGTCAGGATGCCATCTACATCAAAGGCGATAAGCCTGACTTGTGCCGCCAGCTCGCGTACGGGCTGGCTGATTTTGGAAAGGACCAGCGCTTCGGCCGGATGGGGAGGGGTGATTGGTTTCATACGTCAGATTACTTTTGCATCCATCAGGTCGTGCATGTGCAGGGCACCGACCAGCGTTTGTTCCTGATTGACGACCAGCATGGTCGAGAGTTTTTGTTGCTCCATGACGGCAGCCGCTTCTGCAGCCAGCGCATCGGGGCCGATTGTACGTGGATGGGGGGTCATGACCTGTCCTGCCGTGGTCGGCCGGATGTCCCCTTTTTGCATGATCAGGCGGCGCAGGTCGCCATCGGTGAAAATACCCAGGGGCTTGCGGGTCTGGTCGGCAATCACTGTCATGCCCATGCGTTTGCCAGTCATTTCTTCGAGTACTTTTTGCATGGGGGTATCCGGACCGACAATGGGCAGCTCCTCGCCCTGGCGCATGACATCGCGCACGTGCGTGAGCAGGCGACGGCCCAGCGCGCCACCAGGATGCGAGCGGGCAAAATCGGATGTGCCAAAGCCGCGCGCTTCCAGGCACGCAATCGCCAGCGCATCGCCCAATGCAAGCGTGACGGTGGTGCTGGAGGTGGGGGCCAGATTGAGGGGGCAGGCTTCGCGCGTGACCCCAACGTCCAGGAAAACATCAGACAGGCTGGCCAGTTCGGAATAGCGGTTGCCGCAAATACCGATGATTTTCGAGCCCAGCCGCCGCGCGATCGGCAAAATGGTTGCCAGCTCGGGCGATGACCCGGAATAGGATACGGCAATAATAATGTCCTCGCCGGTAATCATGCCCAGATCGCCGTGCGCGGCTTCGGCGGCGTGTACAAAATAGCTGGGCGAGCCGGTAGAGGCGAAGGTGGCTGATATTTTCCGGGCGATATGTCCCGATTTGCCGATGCCGGTAACGGCGACACGCCCCTTGTTGCCAAGCAGCAGGGCTACCGCCTGGGCAAAGCGCTCATCCAGGCGTGCGTCAAGGTGCTGCAACTCGGCAATCTCGGTTTGCAGCGTACGATGCGCAGAGGCAAGGGCATCGGCAGAAGTAAATGCAATTTCATTGGCCATCCGGCAATTTTAATCGCAACGCGAGTGCAAGATGGATAAATTTCAGGCTTCTGTCAAAATGCACATTGCAGCGGGTTGCAACCGGAAGCGGCGCCCTGCCAGCGGTGCAGCCGCAGCCAGTGGCCACCGCCCGACGCCGGTTGCCGTTACGGATGAGGCGGCAGGGGAAATTGGCGGTCACAGGCGTGGCGCTGTTTTTGTCATGCAGGCGTTTTATAATCGACGCTGTTCGTACCCTGTTTGCCTGTTATTGCTGCTATCGACTTCGTGATGGTGTTGCTGCATAGCCGGACCGGCGCAAGCGTGTTTTGCCCCGGCCATCGCATTTGCCGCGTGCCTGTCGTGTCCGCCTGGTGTGCATTTTTTGTCCGATGGGTGTCTCATCAGCACGCTTTAACGTGATGCAGAATGTAAAGCGATGTAGGAAATACCAGGGTATCCCTTGCCGTTGCCGGTCTGTTTGGCAACCGTACAATCTTTTTGATCACCAATGCCATCATGACCGTCAATTTTGCTTCTCCCGTGTTGAGTACCCCTTTTTCCCGCGCGGCTACCCGCGTGATGTTGCTCGGCTCGGGCGAGTTGGGCAAAGAGGTCGTGATCGCCCTGCAGCGCCTGGGCGTAGAGGTGATCGCCGTGGATCGCTACGAAAATGCGCCGGCGCACCAGGTGGCCCATCGCGCCCACGTGGTGAACATGACAGACAGGGAGGCCCTGCGTCGCATCATCGAGGCAGAGCAACCCCATGTGATCGTGCCTGAAATCGAGGCCATTGCCACCGACCTGTTGGTGGAACTGGAAGCGCAGGGGCAGCTGCGGGTCACGCCGACGGCACTGGCCGCAAGGCTGACCATGGATCGTGAAGGCATACGCCGGCTGGCTGCCGAAACGCTGGGCTTGCCCACATCGCCCTATCGCTTTGTCGATACGCAGCAAGCGCTGCAGCAGGCCATCGATGAGCAGATCGGCTATCCCTGCGTGGTCAAGCCGGTCATGTCCTCTTCGGGCAAAGGCCAATCACTTATTCGCAACGCAGATGATGTGCAGCATGCCTGGCAGTATTCCCAGGAAGGCGGGCGCGTAGGCAAGGCAGAATCATTGTCGAGGGATTTGTCCGTTTCGATTATGAAATCACCTTACTGACCGTGCGGGCTCGAGACCCCAAAAGCGGAGAGATCGTCACGCATTTTTGTGAACCTATTGGCCACCGCCAGGAAGCCGGGGACTATGTGGAAAGCTGGCAGCCGCAGGCCATGTCGCCTGCGGCGCTGCAGCGGGCCAAAGAGATTTCACTGGCGGTCACCGGCGCCTTGCAGGGGCTGGGCGTCTTTGGTGTAGAACTGTTTGTGGCGGGCGATCAGGTCTGGTTTTCCGAGGTCAGCCCGCGGCCGCACGATACCGGAATGGTTACCATGATCACTCAAACGCAGAATGAATTCGAACTGCATGCGCGGGCACTGCTCGGGCTGCCAGTCAATACGGCGTTGCGCGCCACCGGAGCCAGCAGTGTGATCTATGGCGGCGTGGATGCAGATGCCGTCAGCTTCAGTCAGGTGGCCGAGGCACTGGCAGAACCTGATACTGACGTTCGTCTTTTTGGCAAGCCGCAGTCTTTCGTGCGTCGACGCATGGGAGTGGCGCTGGCTGCAGCGGAGACGACCGACCTGGCCCGTGAAAAAGCACTGCGCGTGTCATCGGCTATCAAAGTGTCGTCCGTCGATTAAGGACGCAAAGCGAATCGCCGGTATTGGGGTTCGTGAATCGGCTATAGTGTCGTTGTTTGATTTTCACCGTCACAGGAGTTTCTGACATCATGACCATGATTGACCCGCATCAAATGGTGTTCAACGCCATCCGCAGCGTGCCTGACTGGCCGAAGCCGGGCATTACATTTCGTGATATCACACCTGTGTTACAAGACCCGCGCACCTTTCGGGTTCTGCTGGATATTTTTGTTTATCGGTACATGCGTGAACGGCTGGATCTGATTGCCGGCATTGATGCGCGCGGCTTTATCGTGGGCAGCGTACTGGCCTATGAACTCAAGCTGGGGTTTGTGCCGGTACGCAAGAAAGGCAAGCTGCCTTTTCAGACACTGGCCGAAGAATACTCTCTGGAATACGGCAATGCCAGCGTCGAAATGCACACCGATGCCGTGCGTCCCGGCCAGCGCGTGCTGCTGGTGGACGATCTGATTGCGACTGGCGGTACCATGCTGGCGGCAGCCAAACTGTTGCAGCGCCTGGGTGCCAATGTTGTGGAAGCGGCTGCCATTATTGATTTGCCCGAGCTGGGTGGGTCGAAATTGTTGCGGGAAAATGGCGCATCCGTTTTTACGGTCTGTGAGTTCTGAGGCCTTTCGGTCTGATTAGAGGGTGTCTTGGGTGTTTGCTGCAAACCTGGCGCAGCGATCTGCTGCGCCTTTTGTCGGCACGCAGGAAGGCCGGTGTTGTGTGATGCAACTGGCATTCTAGTGATAACGGCAGGATCCGTTATGGCGTGATACAAGCTGGGCCCTGGCGCAGGCCATCAGGGGAAGTTGCCGGTTTCTCCTGATGCCCAATGTGCGCCTTCAATGTGCTTCTTATATACTGACTGCTACGGTGGTTGTTTCTACAGAAACAGCTTGTATGCCGGATTCTTGCTTTCGTTCTCGTACGGATAGCCAATTTGCGAGAGAAATTGCTTGAACGCCTTTTTGTCGGCAGGCGGAACCTGTATACCGATCAGCACCCGACCATAATCAGAGCCCTGGTTGCGGTAATGAAACAGGCTGATATTCCATTCGGGATTCATGGTATCCAGAAAGCGCATCAACGCCCCGGGGCGTTCCGGGAACTCAAAGCGGTACAATTCTTCATTGTCTGCCAGCGGCGAATGGCCACCGACCATGTATCGCAAATGTGATTTGGCCAGATCATCGTGGGTCAGGTCCAGGGCTTCGAATTTCTTGCGGCGCAGGGTGTTGGCCAGTTTTTCGGCTTCAGCATGTGAGCTGATCTGGATCCCGACAAAGACATGCGCCTTTTGCGCGTCTGAAATGCGATAGTTGAATTCGGTCACGCTGCGGTTACCCAGCAGCGTGCATAATTGGCGAAAGCTGCCACGCTCTTCGGGCATGGTAACCGCAAAGATGGCTTCGCGCGCTTCGCCCATATCGGCCCGTTCTGCGACAAAACGCAGCCGGTCAAAGTTCATGTTGGCGCCCGAGGCAATGGCAATGACGGTCTTGTTTTTCCAGCCGTGTTCAGCGGCGTAGCGTTTGGCGCCCGCCAGGCCAAGCGCGCCAGCCGGTTCTACCACGTTGCGGGTATCCTGAAACACATCCTTGATGGCCGCGCATAACTCGTCGGTATTGACGGTGATGATATCGTCTACATATTTATGAATCAGGCGGAAGGTTTCGCTGCCGACCTGCTTGACGGCGGTGCCATCGGAAAACAAACCCACGTCGCTCAGATTGACGCGGCGTCCGGCGCGAAAACTGCGTGCCATCGCATCGGAGTCTTCTGTCTGTACGCCAATGACAGCGATATCCGGACGCAGTTGCTTGATGTAGGCGGCAATGCCCGCGAGCAGCCCGCCGCCGCCGATAGGCACAAAAACCGCGTCCAGTTTGCCGGGATGCTGATGCAGGATTTCCATGGCAACGGTGCCTTGTCCGGCAATCACATCGGGATCGTCAAACGGGTGCACGAACGTGAGTTTTTCCTTCTTCTCAAGGGTGCAGGCAAATTCATAAGCGTCGCTGTATGAGTCGCCATGCAGCACCGCTTCGCCGCCCAGGCGCTTGACCGCATCTACTTTTACAGCGGGTGTAGAAGTAGGCATGACAATTACGGCGCGGCAGCCCAGCCGCTTGGCCGACATGGCCACGCCCTGGGCATGGTTGCCGGCAGAGGCGGCAATCACCCCGCGTTTGAGCGCTTCCGGGGGCAGGTTGGCCATTTTGTTGTAGGCCCCGCGTATTTTGAAGCTGAATACCGGCTGGGTGTCCTCACGCTTGAGCAGTACTGTATTCTGAATCCGCTGGGAAAGCAGTGTGGCCGGTTCCAGGGCTGTTTCGATTGCGACATCGTAAACACGAGATGTGAGTATGCGTTTGAGGTAGTCGGTTGACATGTTATTTTTGAAAGAAAAGAGGATACAGACAAGCGCTTAAGGTTAACATAGCGGATCTGATTTTGGGATTAAAGCCGGAACCGTCGTTTTCAAAAAGTCGGTCCAATAGGGAAGTTATGGAACATGAAGTAATGTTGTGGGTCAGGGAAATGCTGACTGTGTTGTCCCTTCCTACTGTCGGTTTGCCCGGCATTTTCGTGGTTGCGCTGGTCTCGGCTACCCTGTTGCCACTGGGTTCGGAACCGGTGGTCATTGCCTATCTGAAAATAGCGCCCGACATGTTCTGGCCTGCCATGGTGGTCGCCACCGTGGGCAATACCATTGGCGGGGTGATCACCTACTATATGGGTAAGGCGGCAAAGGTCGCCTATGAAAAGTTCCAGCACAAGCAGGCGCTGGCTGCCGGTGAAATTGTTGACGAGACCGGTCTGGCGGTAGCGGCCGAAGAAAAATACCTGTCCGAAGGCGACGAGGCTGCGCCGTCGCCTGCTGCGCCGGGTAAAGAAGGCGGACGCTGGCACGGCAAGATGACCTATTATTTTGACCGCTTTGGTCCCGCCGCGTTGTTGTTCTCCTGGCTGCCCGTAGTGGGCGATCCCCTTTGCGGTGTCGCCGGATGGATGCGCCTGCCCTTGTTGCCGTGTATTATTTTTATGACCATCGGCAAGTTCCTGCGCTATCTGCTGATGACCTCCGCCGTATTGTGGCTCTGGTAAAAAGCGGCGAAGCCCGGGCTGCGGTGTGGTCTCGGGCTGGAGGGCGATGCCGAGCGTTGATCTCTTGGTGACCGGGTAAATCACAATCATTTATCGACCGGTGACAGAATGGGCCATCGCGTGACCGGCGAGAATGACGCTGTGGTGACTATGTTATTGCGCACCACAGCTATTGCCTCAATGGGCCATCAGCAGCCCTTCCTTTGCAAAAACAGCGTGAATCTGGCGTGCAAACTCCAGCGCATGCGCGCCATCGCCATGCAGGCACAGTGTATCGGCTTGTATCTCCACTTTTTTGCCTGATTGGGCGATCACATAACCCTCACGCACCATCGTCAGCGCCTGCGCTACCGAAGTCTCAACGTCTTCGATCAGGGCGCCGGGCTGACTGCGCGGCGTCAGGGTGCCATCGTCCTGATAGGAGCGATCGGCAAAGACTTCCTGCATGACGTTCAGACCCAGGCCGCGAGCGATGTCTACCTGTCTGCTGCCGGCCAGTGCAAACAGCGTCAGTTGCGGATCGACGTCCAATACCGCCTGGGCAATGGCTGCCGCCAGTTCGGCATGATTGGCCGACATGTTATACAGGGCGCCGTGCGCTTTCACATGATAAAGCCTGCCGCCCTGAGCGCGGGCGACCGCGGCAAGCGCGCCGATCTGCACGACAACCAGGTCATAGGCTTCAATGGGCGTGAGTGCAAAGGGACGGCGACCAAAGCCGCGGATGTCGTCCAGGCCAGGGTGGGCGCCTGGCTTGACGCCCTGTTGCAGCGCCAGTTGCATGGTGCGTCGCATGGTATGCGCATCGCCCGCATGAAAGCCGCAGGCGATATTGGCCGAGGTGACATAAGGCATGATGGCGCCATCGTCACCCATGGTCCAGGCGCCGAAGCTTTCACCCATATCACAATTGAGATCAATTTTCTTCATAGGATTCTTCCCTCTGCCGCAGGCACGTGAAATCGCGACAGTCATACTGGCATTCTATACCGTAAAGGGCTGGCGCTAAACGGAGCCCACCCAATAATGCCGCCACCGGTCCCGCCGTCTCAATCCGAGAACGCAGCGGCAATGCGTGTGGTAAGCGGCTCCAGGGCGTGCAGCAGGTGGGCAAACAACGCTTCACGCTGCCGGAAGATCTGGTGCGCCTGGTCCAGGCTGATCAGTGTCAGCTCAAGGCGCTCGCCAGGTAAACAGCGCGCCAGCACGGGCAGGTCTACGCTGGCGACGTTGGCAATCTTGGGATACCCGCCTGTTGTCTGCCGATCGGCCATCAGAATAATCGGCAGGCCGTCGGGCGGAACCTGAATAGTGCCAAAAGCAGTGGGTTCTGAGAGAATCTGCAAGCCGGGTTCGGGCTCCAGGGATGGACCGTCAAGGCGGTAGCCCATGCGATCCGAGTTCGCGGTAATGGTGTAGGGCGAATTCAGAAACAGGTCTTGCTGCCGGGTGTCAAACAAGGTCCAGTGCGCACCCCGGGTAATCCGAATATGTTGCCGCGCTGCCAGTCCCAGCCCTGCCGGCAGATAGATCCGGAAATCATCCAGAAAGTGGTCAAGTGCGTCAACTGTCGTGGCATTGATCTTGCAGTTAAGAACAAGCGTGTCTGCTTTGACCAGTGCGCGTCCCTGGATGCCGCCCATGCGGCTTTTGATGTCCGTGCTGGCGCTCTCCATGCTGGTGGTCAGCTGTACACCACCGGCAATGGCCAGGCTGGCGCGCGCATGTCCCTGTGGCCTACCATCGGTCATGGGAACCGCGCCGATGTCCAGCACCTGTCCGGCGCGAATCAGGTGCGGGCGGTTAATCGCCAGCGGTCTTTGGTCGCATCGCAGGGAAAAAGGGGCGCCACACACGGCGATACAGGCATCCTGCTGGAATCGGATTTGCGGTCCGGAAAGCGTCATTTCCAGCACCGGCAGGGGCTCGCGATTGCCTACCAGGGCATTGGCCAGCCTGTATGCAACCTGGTCCATGACACCGCAGACTGGTGCGCGTAGGCCTGATAGCCATGCCGTCCGGCGTCCTGAAACAGGGATAGAGGGCCGGGTTTGAGCACCTGCAGACTCATGTTCTCACCTTAACGCGCGGCATATTGTTGCGCCTTGATCTGTTCATACTGTTCGCGGTCAATGGCTTCGAACTGCACTTGGTCGCCCGGCGCATAAAGCGCATAGGGCGGCGTGCTCGGGTCAAACAGGCGCAATGGTGTCGCACCAACAATATTCCAGCCGCCAGGCGATTCATTGGGATAGATGACCGTCTGGCGATTGGCGATCGCGACCGAGCCGGCAGGCAGGCGGTTGCGCGGCGTGCCGCGTCGGCCGATGGCAAGACGGCTGTCGGACAACCCCATATAACCCATGCCAGGGGCAAAACCAAGCATGAAAACGCGAACCGGCGCTGCCGTGTGCAATTGAATCACCTCATCTACCGTGAGCTTGCAGTGCCGGGCAATCTGTGCCAGATCGATGCCCAGTTCGGGGTCGTAGCAAACCGGGATACGGATCTGTCGGGTCGCTTCGGTCACAGCGCCGGCGGTGTCTTGAGGCTGGGTCAGCGGTGCCAGCACCGCAGTCAGGGTATCGATCAGCGCTTTGTGTGCAGGCGGCTCGGCATAAAAGGGATGCAGATACACCCCCAGGGTGGTGAAGGTGGGAACCAGGTCGCTGATATAAGGCAGACCGGCATTATGAATGAGCTCTGCCGCCTGGCGCGCCCGGGCGTTGATGGCCGGATCAATGCTGTCGCCAAAGCGGATGATCAGGCAATGATCGCCTTCAGAGGTAAAGGTCCAGGGGGCGGTGGAATTGACCGGATGTGAACTCATGCGTTGTGCAAATGCTGTCGGAAAAACGGGACCCACTGCAGGCCGATGTGCAAAATAGTGTATCAGTATTCATCTGGTTTCAGGTGCCCGTAGGGGTAAAACCTGAGTCCAATAGCCGTCATTGTCGCCATGCGCACGCCTGTGCATACCGCTTCAGCATGGCGGCTCATGAGAACGGCGCCCGTCAGATCCCGGTCTCGGGCACTGCGATGATGTTGCAGCGGGGCCATCAATCCAGCGAAAGCTGTTTCAGGTCCACAATCCGTTTCCAACTGGCCAAGTCAGTCTGGACGAATTGATCAACCTGCTGTTGATTCTGGTTGTTTTGTACGATCAGGCCCAGGGCTTCGAAGCGCTTGCGAAAGCCCTCGGAAGTAATCACCTGGTACGCAGCCTTATGCAGCTTTTCGGTGACCGCTACCGGTACGTTCTTGTGCACGGCCAGCCCGAACCAGGTGGCAACATGAAATCCCGGAAAACCTGATTCAGCAACGGTCGGCACATCTGCAAGTACCTTTAGCCGCTCCGATGTCGTGACAGCGATGGGCCGCACTTTATTTGCCGATATCAGTGGCAGCGACGTGCTCACAACATCACTCATCAAATCCACATCCCCGGCGGCCACGGCCGTGAGCGCCTGCGCCGTACCGTTGTAGGGCACGTGGGTCATATTCATTTTGGCTTCTTCATTCAAGATCTCGGTCGCCAGATGTAGCGGGCTGCCCTGGCCCACGGACGAATAGTTCAGTCCCTTGGGCACCGTTTTGGAATAGCTGATCAGCTCCTGGATATTGTGTACCTTGAGCTTTGGATTGACGACAACGACCAGGGGCGCTTCGGTTGCAATGGCAAAGACCTTGAAGTCTGTCAGTTTGTACGGCGTTTTTTTGTACAGTAACGGATTCAGTATCATGCTGCCGTTGCTTGCCATCAACAGCGTATAACCGTCGGCACTTGCATTGGCAACGTAGCCGGTACCAATCGATGTATGCGCGCCCGGTTTGTTATCGACCACCACCGGCGTCTTCAGTTGCTCGGCAAGCCCTGGGCCAGCGATCTGGCCATCTGATCTGTCGGGCCGCCGGCGGTATAAGGAACAACCAGCGTAATAGGCTTGGTCGGGTAGTCGGCTGCCCATGCGGCCGTATTCAGGGTTAGTGCCGCAAGCACCAGGCATCCCGTTATTCGTTTCATTGTATTGTCTCTCTGTTTAGTTGATTGTTATAAAAATGGTTTATAGGTAGGTGATCGTTGTATCGCCCAGCGACTGTTGCAATTTCTTTTTGAACAGCTTGCCGGTCTCTTCGCGAGGCAGCTTGTCAATCAAGCCGATTTTCTTGGGAATTTTGTAGCCCGCCAGATGCGTCCTGAGAAACCGGATAAATTCATCTTTATCCAATGTGCGCCCGGCCTTCATTTGCAGCAGGCAGACCAGGCTTTCTCCAAACTCGTCGTCCGGTATGCCGAACACGGCGGTGTCTTCAATGTCCTGTCGCTGGTGGATGAGCTGTTCTATTTCGGCAGGATAGATATTGGCGCCGCCAGAAATAACCATATCCGATTGTCTGTCGGTCACATACAAATAGCCTTCATCGTCCAGATAGCCAATGTCGCCGACAGTCAGCAAGCCATCGCATTCCATGGATTGACGCGCGTCATGATTGTTTTTGTAGGTGAAGTCGGCATAGGCCGGTTGTCGCACGTATATCAGCCCGCTTTGGCCCGCTTGCGCCCACGTGCCGTTTGATCGGATTCTGATTTGAGCATTGCCCAGCGGCTTGCCGGCACTGCCGGGTTTTGTCATTGATTCGTTAGCAGTCATCAACGTGACCAGGCCCATTTCGCTGGAGGCGTAGCTCTCATGGATGACCGGCCCTACCCATTCGATCATCTGGCGTTTGAGCAGGGCAGGGCAGGCCGAACCGGTAGAGGCAACAAATTGCAGGCTGGACAAATCGTATTTTTCTTTGGTCGCTTTTGGCAAATCGAGCATTCTCTTGTACATCGTGGGTACAAGATAGGCAGTCGTTACGCTGTGTTTTTCGATCAGTTGCAGGACTTTTTCTGCATCGAACCTGTCCATCAGGATAAGCGTGCCGGCGTATAGCAGCGCCTGCTGGACATAACTGTTGGTTGCACTGTGATGCAGTGGTGCAGGCATTAACGCTACGCCATTGCCTTTAATGCCCAATGCGCCGGCGATGAGCCGGGTGCTGCAGAAATGTCGGTCCGCAGTTTTTTTGTCCTTACGATGCCTTTTGGTTTGCCTGTCGTGCCCGATGTATAAGGCATATGGGTGCCAAGAAATCGGGAGCGAGGTGATGCTACCGCCCTGCGAGGAATCGCTAAGGAATGATCCAGTTTGTAGTAGGTATGCGCGCGGGCAATTTCTCCACGTTCCTGATCAGCAAGAATGATGCTCGTTTCACTGGGCACAATTGCCTTGATTTTGTCGTAACCTTCACTGCACGTCACAATCACTTTGGCTTCACTGTCGCGCAACAGATAGCTGACTTCGGCCGACGTCAGCCGGTAATTAATCGGACAATAATTATTGCCATATAACATCGAAGCGGCAATGGCTTCAATGAGCGAAGGGCAATTGGGCAGGTAGATGGCAATCACATCCATGTCTGTGATGTGCGCTTGTTCGAATGCGCTGATCAGCAAATCCGTTTGCCGATTTAATGCTTCATTGCTTACCACGGCATCATTGAAAATCAGATTTGCCTTGATCATTGTCTCGTATCCTCTCGTTATCAGAAAAAAGCTTACCGAATCTGCCCGGCAGATACAACGCGCTTGCTCTTAACAGATTGTTTATTAATTATGAACAATATAAAGGAAAACACCTACAATACAAATAGATGATCAATGATGGCACACACAAGGCAGGGGCGTATTTCATATGAAACCTTATGAATACGATTTGAATCTTTTATACGTTTTTCATGAAATTGTGCGCACAGGTTCGCTATCTGCTGCCGGTAGAAAATTGCGCATCAGCCGCTCGGGGGTCAGCCAGAAACTCAAGGCGTTGGAAAGCAGCATTGGCACCCAACTGATACGGCGCTCTACACGCGATATTGACCTGACAGGATCGGGCCAATGTCTGTATGACCATTGCGTGGGAATCTTTGAACAACTGGATACCGCAGAGCGCCAGTTATCGGGCCTGAAAAATGAAATGCAGGGGCATATACGACTGTGCGTGCCCACCAGCC
Source organism: Advenella kashmirensis WT001 (assembly GCF_000219915.2). Classification (NCBI taxonomy): domain Bacteria; kingdom Pseudomonadati; phylum Pseudomonadota; class Betaproteobacteria; order Burkholderiales; family Alcaligenaceae; genus Advenella; species Advenella kashmirensis. The sequence goes on from NC_017964.1 coordinate 628,069, forward strand.
TGGGCCAGGACTACTTCAACACCGTCCTGATCGATTTCATCAAAGAGAATCCGAATATTTCATTCACAATCATTTTCAGCAACAGGATCAAAAATTTCCTTTCTTCCGAAATTGACGTTGCCTTGCAGATAACGACAATTGACACTATCCCCCCAGACTATGTTGCCCGTGAAATAGGTGTCGTTCCCTGGTGCATATGTGCTGCACCTGATTTTCTTGAAACGGTCGGGCCGATTACGCTGCCCCGGCAACTGGCCGCATTACCCTTTATTACACCCACCTACACCGTAGCCAGCCCCAAACTTACTGTTATCACAAGTGAAAACAGCACGGTCCATATTCCACTCAGTTTACGGGTGCAGTCCGAATCGTTGCCGTTTCTCAGGGATAACGTGCTCGGCGGCCAGGGCATTGGCCTGCTGCCGGCGTATTCAATACAAAAAGAACTGGATGAGGGCTCTTTGGTCAGGCTGCTGCCAGATTGCCAAATAAAAGGGTTTGGTGATCGTCTGTATGTGATATCCACACAGACTTTTCATATGACTCAATTGCAAAGACGGTTCATCGACTTTGTCATTCGCAAATTAAGACGGATGTTTGCGTAGCGCATGGTGGCTCGTCATTTTTTTATGCGCTATCAGTCTTTACGATAAGTAGAGCCTGATTGTCTGTTCAGAGTTCAGCTTCGGTTATTTGGACGTGCCGCTGCGCGTTCCCGCGAGGCATCTGGCCGTGGCGCGGGCAAATTACGCGCCGGCATCTTCAACGACCTTGGTCTCCGTGCTCTCGGGGGCGTGGGCCACGAGATTTTCCGGAAAAACAATCTTGAAGGTGCTGCCCTTGTTGATTTCGCTGTCCACAACCAGCTTGGCATTGTGTCGGATGACAATGTGCTTGGTAATGGCCAGGCCCAGGCCGGTTCCGCCCGATGCGCGCGAACGGCTTTTGTCTACCCGGTAAAAGCGTTCGGTAATGCGCGGAATGTCTTTCTTTTCAATGCCCAGGCCCGTATCGGTCACGCTGAAGATGGCCTCACCATGTTCGTTGCGGGCCCAGCGTATGGTAATTTTTCCACCTTCCGGGGTGTAGCGTACGGCGTTGGTCAGCAGGTTGGTGACGGCAGACGCGAGCTCGTTCATCTGCCCGACAACCGCCAGCGTGGGGTCCACGTCGAATTCGAAGGCGTGTGATTCGCGCGAGATTGACTGGGCCTGTACGGCTGCCTTGTCGATAATGGGGGCCAATTGCACGTTGGAGCCCTCGACGATTTCGGTCGATTCCAGGGTGGACAGCGTCAGCAGATCGGCTACGATGGCCAGCATCCGTTGTGCCTGTTCGTGCATCAATTCTTCATATTGCTTGCGCTGTTCTTTGGTGAGCGCCTCATGTGGCAGGTCACGCATGGTTTCAAGAAAACCGATCAGTACTGTCAGCGGGGTGCGGATCTCATGCGAAACGTTGGCGACGAAATCCCTTTGTGTGGTTTGCAGCTTTTCCAGCTGGGTAATGTCCTGGCACAGCAGCAGATATCCTTCATTGGCATGCTGGGTCAGCTGAAATTGCAGGGAGCACACCTGTCCGCCAATTTCCCTGCGACTGCGTAAAGGACGAGTCCATTGACGGCTTTGAGCATAATCGAAAAACTCAGGCAGGCGAATGATATTGAAGATGTTGTAGCCCTTGTCTTTTTCGTAGACCAGGTCCAGCAGTCGCTGGGATTGAGCGTTGCACCATTCTATCTGGAAGGACTTGTCCAGCGTGACTGCTGCAGCCGGTAGCGCCTGTGCCGCCGACAGAACGTTATTGGTCAGTTCGCGCAGCGCGGTGTATTCATTTTGGCGGGTGCGTACGTATTTATAAATCGGCGTGACGATTTCGTCATAGCTGCCCAGGTCGGGCGGTGGGGCGCTGGTGGGGTGGCTGACCCACTTGAGCGTGAGCCTGTGGTGGCGCTGGTGTCCGACAAGATAAATGACGCCGCACGCAGCCAGCAACAGAACGCCGCTGAATCCACCGACGAGCCACTGGATGCCCAGTGCGAGGGCAACGGCAGCAAGATAGGCGAACAGGAGTGAGGGGCGGGGCATGATTGATTATATCCTGAACAGTGGCGTGCGCTGGCCGCCCAACCTTGAAGAAAAACACGGCGCGCCAGCAGTAGCCAGCATCAATAATAAAAACCGGGCCCGCTATGGACGGGCCTGGCGGGCAATCAGGCCGGCAGTTTAGAGGTAAAACGATACCCGCTTCCGCGTACAGTTTCAACCAGATTATGATGGTTGCTCGGCTCAAGCGCCTTGCGCAGGCGACGAATATGTACGTCGACGGTGCGTTCTTCCAGAAATACATGGTCGCCCCAGACCTGGTCGAGCAACTGACCACGGGTGAATACCCGCTCGGGATGTGTCATGAAAAAGTGCAGCAGACGAAACTCGGTCGGGCCCAGCGGCAGGTTTGAGCCGTTGCCTGTGATGCGATGCGAGACCGGATCCAGCTTGAGTCCGGAAATCTCGATTTCATCGTCGGTCAGTTGCGGGGCGCGGCGACGCAGCACTGCCTTGATGCGCGCCATCAGCTCTTTGGGGGAAAAGGGCTTGGTAATGTAGTCGTCGGCGCCGCTTTCCAGCCTTCTACTTTATCAGCTTCGGAGCTCTTGGCAGTGAGCATGATAATGGGGATGTCGCGGGTGCGCTCACTGCTGCGCAGATTGCGTGCCAGATTCAGGCCGGTGGAGCCAGGCAGCATCCAGTCCAGCAGAATCAGATCGGGCAACTCTGCATTGATCAATACCTTTGCCTGTTCAGCATCCAGCGCGCGCAGCACTTTGTGGCCGGCAAAGGACAGGTTGACGGAGATGAGCTCTTGAATTGCGGGTTCGTCTTCGACGACGAGAATTGTGCTGGCCATAATGAAGTAAAATTAAAAAGTCACACGATTGACATTAACCGGAAATACTAGTCTCCAATGGTATTGCCTGATTGTGTCATGTTTGTGACAACCCTGCCTACTTTTCATAAAGATTGCATATGAATTCAGAACGTCCAACGTCCGCCGGGCAATCCGGTACCACGCATTTCGGCTTTCGCACTGTCGATGAACAGGAAAAGGCCGGAAAAGTGGCGCAAGTTTTTCATTCGGTGGCGCAACGTTACGATGTCATGAATGACCTGATGTCCGGCGGCATGCATCGTCTGTGGAAAAGCTTCACAATCGGACGGGCGGGCGTGCGGCCTGGCATGCGGGTGCTCGATATTGCCGGGGGCACCGGTGACCTGGCCCTGGCTTTTGCAGGCAAGGTCGGCCCCACCGGCCAGGTCTGGCATACCGATATTAATTCCTCCATGTTGCAGGTTGGACGGGATCGCCTGACCGATAAGGGGGTGTTACTGCCTACTGTGGTGTGCGATGCCGAGCACCTGCCTTTTCCCGACGAATTTTTTGATGTCGTCACTGTTGCCTTCGGTCTGCGCAATATGACGCATAAGGACCTGGCCCTGCAACAAATGCAACGGGTGCTCAAGCCTGGCGGCAAATTGCTGGTGCTGGAGTTTTCGCGGATCGCGGCGCCGCTGGCGCCTGCCTATGACTGGTATTCGTTCAATATTCTTCCCTGGCTTGGCAAAAAAGTGGCAGATGACGAAGACAGTTACCGCTATCTGGCCGAGTCCATCCGCATGCACCCCGATCAGGAAACGCTGGCGCAAATGATGCGCGACGCCGGCTTGCCGCGGGTTAGCTATTTCAATCTGACCGCCGGTGTGGTGGCGTTGCACGAAGGCGTAAAGCTGTTCTGATCTGAAGTCTGCTCGGGATTGTCCGGGGCAGCTGTCTCGGCGGGCGCAGCGATCAGGCAGATCGATCCTTCATTTTCAGGTCATTACAAAGTAGCTTGCATTAATATTCAGGTTTTTGTAAGATTGAATTGTTTGCTAATTTATTCATTGTGGGTCAATCCCACCGGAGCAATAATCAATGTTCAAAAAGTGGTCTAAATTTCTCGCCGCTGCGATGATTGTCGTGTCATCTGTAAGCATGCTGGCCGTGACCCATGACGCTGAAGCCCGCCGTATGGGAGGGGGCAGCAGTTTCGGACGCCAGTCTTCCAACATTACAACGAACCGGACTCCAGCGGCACAGGCTCCCAATGCCGTCAATCGCACTTCAGCGGCGCCAGCCGGCACTGCTGCCAATGCCGGCGCTGCGGCACAGCGTAGTGGTTTTTCCCGTTTTCTGGGCCCGATCGCCGGTATAGCTGCTGGTCTGGGTATTGCCGCGTTGCTGTCCAGCCTGGGCCTGGGTGGCGCCATGCTTGAGTTCCTGTCCAGCGCGCTTCTTATAGCGATCGTTATTTTTGGCGTTATGTTTATTGTGCGTCGCCTGCGCGGTGGCCAGGCTCGCCCGGCCTTCCAGGGCGCCTCGCCCATGCAGCGCCAGGCGGGCAGCCCCGCGCCGGGTTCACGGCATCAGTACACCGGGCAGGACAGCACCGGTGGCGGCATGCAGCAACAAAGCGGCCTGTCTGCAACAGACTTTTCCGGTAATGCGCAGGCAGCGGCCGAGCCGGCAGACAAAAGCTGGTTTATCCCGGGCGATTTTGATACACCGACCTTTCTGCAAACCGCCAAGAAGCAGTTTGTGACCATTCAGGGCTTGTGGGACAAGGGTGATATTGAAGATCTCAAGAACTATCTGACCGAAGATCTGGTGGCAGAATTGTCTCCGCAAATTACCAGTCGCGCCGGCCAAAGCCAGACTGAAGTCGTGCTGCTCAATGCAGAACTGCTTGGTATCGAGCAGGTTCAGGACGGCCATCTTGCCTCGGTACGTTTCTCCGGCATGTTGCGTGAAGACGCTCAGGAAGCCGCTTTCCGATTCGAGGAAGTGTGGAACCTGTACAAGGAAAACAATTCCGGCTGGCTGCTGGCGGGTATTCAGCAGATTCCGGTGGAAAACGCTTCCTGACTGTAGAGTAGAACGACGTCGGCAAAGTTAGCCGGCACACAAGGCGTGATCATGTTTCGTGATCACGCCTTGTTGTTTTGTGGCCTGGCTGGCCTTTATGACTGCTGCTTATTATTAATAACTAATAGCTATATAAAAATAAATACTAATTATTTTTTCTCTTAAGAAGATTTGGTTATAGTGTCAGATCGTATAGGGAAAATACCGTGAATCTTAGCTTCAACAATGTTTATAAGCAGTTCGGTTCGCTTTCGGTTGTTGAGAATTTCAGCGCCGACTTTCGCTCGGGTGAGATCGTTGCCCTGGTAGGGCCTTCGGGTTCAGGCAAATCCACGCTGTTGCACATGGCTGCCGGCCTGGAGAGCACCACGTCAGGCCATATTGATACCGATTCGCAGCCTGTGACCAAGCCGGACCCCAGCCGCACCCTGGTATTCCAGGAGCATGCGCTGTATCCGTGGCTCACGCTCAAGCAGAACGTTGCCATGGCATTGGAGTTTCAGCAGGTGGCCCGCAAGCAGGCTTACGAGCGTGCCACCACGTGGCTGCAACGCGTGGGCCTGGACGGTTTTGAACATTATTATCCGCATCAGGTTTCAGGCGGCATGCGTCAGCGCGCCGCGCTGGCCCGTGCTTTCATTGCAGAACCGGAAGTGCTGTTGCTTGATGAGCCTTTGGCGCACTGGATGCACTGACCCGGCTCAGCCTTCAGGATGTGTTGCTTGACCTGGTTGAACAGGCCAGGCCAACCGTGCTGCTGGTCACTCATGATGTGGATGAGGCCCTGTTTCTGGCCGACCGCGTCATGGTATTTAGCGCCAGGCCTGCCACGGTCCTTAAGGAATTTAATCTGACCCATCGGGAGCGCTCGCACGATTTGTCGGATCTGGCGGCGGAAAAACGAGAAATTCTCAGCCTGCTGGGTATTGCGGTCACACATGAGGCCAAGCCGGCTGCAAAGCCGATTGAAATGGCTGCCTGAACGCGACGCTGACGGCGCGCTGATGCGATCTTCCTGCCGCGCTCAGTCGGCGTCTGTATGAGGGCATCCGGTATCGGTAAATAATCCGGCAAGCCGATTCAGATAAGCGGCAAACGTCTGCTTGCAGACAGTATATGAGTCAATAACAAAAACCATTCAAATTTTTAGAGAGAGTCAGAGATGAATATTCGGAAATGGACCGCGTTGCCCCTGGTGGCTTCGCTGTTGCTGTCTGGTGCGGCCATGGCGGCCGACAAGCTCAAAGTGGGCTATCTGCGAGTGATGGATGATGCGCAGGCCATTGTTGCTCATGAAGGTGAGTTCTACAAAAAACAGGGCCTGGACACCGATCTGATGGAATTCAAGTCTGGTACCGATCTGATCAAGGCTATTGTTGGCGGCCAGGTCGATGTTGGCGTGCTTGGCTTTACTAACGCCATCTCCTGGGCTTCCCGTGGCGCAGACCTGAAGGTGGTGGCCGGTGCGCAGCGCGGCTACCACTCACTGGTCGTGCGTGATGATGCCGGCATTAATACTGTGGCCGACCTGAAAGGTAAAACGCTGGCTTCACAAAGCCAGGGCAGCACCGCCGATACCGTCTTGCGCGGCGTGGTGTTCAAGCAGGCGGGTCTGGCCGAGGGTGATGTCAGTGTCATGGGCGTCAGTCCCGCAGTGGCCGTACAGTCGCTGGTGGGCAATCGTGTAAATGCTGCGTTTCTTTTCGAGCCGTATGACCGGATTGCGCAATTGGTTGCGCCGGTTAAACAGATCTATGAGGTTGGCCAAAGCTGGCCCTTCCCGTGCATGGTTGTGATTACTTCCGGCAAAGTGCTGCAAGCCCGCAAGGACGATATCTGGAAGGCGCTGGATGCCCAGCAGCAGGCAATCGAATTGCTTGAAAATCAACCGGCCCAGGCATCGAAGCTGATCGCCAGTTACTTTATCGCCGAACCTACCCTCAAGACCCTAAAGCAGGGTGAGCTGGCGCGCGAGACCGTAATTGAAGACGCGATCAAGACCCAGGAATTTACGCCTACCGTGACAGACAAGGATATTGAGCGGATGACAGAACTGGCTCGCATCATGGAGAGTAACGGTTCCCTGAAGACCAAGGATGGCAAACCATTTGATGTTAATACGGTGCTGGATCTTGAATGGCAGAAGGCACGTAAACTGTGAGCAACGACACCCGGATCGGCGGCTATAAAAAGCCGCTGGCGGTGGTGCTGGCCATCGCTTTCATTCTTCTGGTCTGGCAACTGGTCGCACTGACACTGCCAGACTTTCTCATGCCCGGTATTTTGCCGGTGCTCGAGCGGCTGTCCGAAAGCATTCGTAGCGGTGAGTTCTATAGCGGCCTGGCCGGCTCCCTGGCGCGTCTTGGCACGGGCTACGGCATCGCGCTGATCTGCGGCATCGCCTTCGGTCTGCTGGCGGCCAGTCTGAATTTCTTTCGCGAAGTACTGCGCAATGTGATTGTGATTTTGCAGTCGCTGCCCAGCATTGCCTGGGTGCCGCTGTTTCTGATCGTCTGGGGCTTTGGCAACAAGCCCATGATCGTTGTCGTGGCACTGGCTGCCTTTTTCCCGGCCGCGCTCAGCGTCATGAACGCCACCGAATCGGTGCACAAGGTGCATATTTCTGCGGCTCGCGTTATGGGCGCCAGTCGCTGGGGCCTGGTAAGGCGTGTCTATCTGCCTGCGGTCATGCCCGAGCTGATTACCGGCGCGCAATTGGCGTTTGGCAACGCATGGCGCGCGCTGATCTCCGTGGAAATGCTGGTTGACTTCGGCAAGGGCCTTGGCCGCTCGCTGAGTTTTTCCGGCGATACCGGCGATATGACAGGTGTCATGGCCAATATCCTGGTCATCGCCATTTTGGCGGCGCTTATCGATCAGTTGATCCTGGAGCGTATCAAGCACAGACTGCTGCGTTACCAGTACGTCTGAGTTACCAGACCCAATCCTGCAAGTCCCGCCGTGCGGCGGGGCGGGAATATGCATTATGACCCTGCTGTCCATCCGAGCTGTCCTGCGCGTACTGCTAATCTGGGCCTGTGCCGGGACACTGATGCCCGTTGCTGCCACGACTGCCGCCGCAGCCACTACAGCCACAGATCTGTTTCCGCAGGCGATCGCCCGGGGTGCGCTGCGTGTGGCGGTGATCCACATTACACCTGCTGCAGCGCCGGGCGCCAAGGTTCGGACTGAAGACAGGCTGGATACGCCCGCCGTCAAGGCGCTTGCCGCCGCCCTGAATGTGCCGGCGCAGCGGGTGCCGCTAGCGCCTGCCCAGGCGGCAAAGGCGTTGGCAGAAGGCAGCGTCGATCTGGCGCTTTATAGCCTGCCGACAGATGCAGCCAACTGGCCCGGTGTGACATCTGTTCCTACCAGTTATCGTACGTATCCCAAGGCGGTTATCCGCAGCGATACGCAAATTCGCTCGCGGGCCGATTTGGCGGGGCGCACCGTGTGCATCGCCCGTACCGCAGAGCATGCGGCGGAGCAAGCAACACGGGCGGGAGCAACGTTGCTGCCCTTTGCCGTGCCTTCGGATGCGCTGGTCGCGGTACGCGAAGGCAAATGTGATCTGGGCTGATAGATCAGACGGTCTGGCAACCCTTGATGCAGTATCCGGAATGGAAGAAATTTTCCGCCACGCTTGAACTGGCCGACACACCCCGTACACTCACCTGGCTGGTTTCTGCCAAAAACACGCATGCAGCGCAATGGCTGCGGGCCCGGATGCAACAGTGGGACAGGACCGGGCAATGGACGGTGTTCAGTAAAAAGTGGGCGACCGATGTGGCCTTTGATGTCTATCTGGACCAGGAAGTACCCGATTGCCATAGCTGAACGCACGCGGCGGCGGCTCCTGGATTTGACCAACGGTGCCGCTGTGATCCCGGCGCGACAGCGCCCGCAAGCGTAAAACGGGTCTGGTTCTGCATGAAAAGAGTACACTATCGGATTCAGAATCTTGCCGTGGCCTACCGGATTTTTATGTTGCTCTCCGACTTACCTGATCCAAACATTCCTATTGTGCGCGCCCTGAACCTGCTGCTGGATCGCGAGCCCTGGGCCAAGACGCGTATTGCTGCGCATGCCGGCAAAACCGTATGCATCCGCATCAGCCGACTTGTGCTTCGGTTTACCCTTGGGCACGATGGCAGCGTGGCGCGCGCTGATCCTGCAGTGGTGGCCGATGTCACGCTGTCCATTCCCGAGAGCCGGCTGGGCGATGTGCCCGGGGCATTGCGCAATCGGCACGATCCTGCGCAGTTGGCCGCGCTGTTGCATCTGGAAGGGGATGCAGGCCTGGCGCAGTTGGTCTCTGACCTGGCGCGTGACCTGCGCTGGGATTCCGAGCACGAACTGGCCCGGTTTACCGGCGGCCTGCTGTCAAAACAAATTCATTTGCTGCTGCATCGTGCCATTGCGACAACCACGACCGTGGCCGGCCGCCTGTCGGAAAACGTGAGTGAATATGTGTCTGAGGAGGCCGGCATGGTGCTGAGCAAGCCGGCACTGCAATCCTGGGAGCAGAGCCTGCGCGCTGCTACCGTACAACTGGACCAGCTTGACGCCCGGCTCAGGGCACTTGATGCGCGGCAACGCAGGAGCGGACGATGATTATGTCTACCCTGCGCCTGTTGCGCATATTGCTGATCTGCCTGCGGTATGGTCTGGATGAACTGGTGCTCAGCGGGCTTAAGCATCCCATTGCCAGTTCTCTTCTCAAAGTAGTGCGGCTGGGCCGCAGTTTCGAGCAGCCGCGCGGAGAGCGCCTGCGACTTGCACTCGAATCGCTGGGGCCGATCTTCATCAAGTTCGGCCAGGTCCTGTCCACCCGGCGTGATCTTATTCCGCTGGACATTGCCGATGAACTGTCGGCGTTGCAGGATCGTGTACCGCCATTTCCGTCCGAACAGGCCATGGAGAGCATCCAGAAAGCGTTTGGCAAGCATCCGTCCGAGCTGTTCGCGCTATTTGAAACCGAGCCGGTGGCGTCGGCCTCGGTTGCGCAGGTGCATTTTGCCGTACTGCATGATGGTCGTGAAGTGGCGGTCAAGGTACTGCGTCCCGGCATGCTGGCTGTCATCGAGCGCGACCTCTCGCTCATGAATCTGTTTGCCGGTTTTGTTGAACGCCTGTTGCCGGATGGGCGCCGCTTGCGGCCCCGGGAAGTGGTCAGCGAGTTCGACAAATATCTGCATGATGAACTCGATTTGCAGGTTGAGGCGGCCAATTGCAGCCAGTTGCGCCGTAACTTCGAATCCAATCCGAAGCGCGCCGATTTGCTGATCGTGCCCGAAGTAATCTGGGAATTTACCAGCAAGACGGTCATGACGATGGAGCGCATGCACGGCGTGCCGGTCAGCCAGATTGACAAGCTGGAGGCGGCGGGCGTGGACATCAAGAAGCTGGCCCGCAACGGGGTGGAAATTTTCTTTACCCAGGTGTTTGAAGACGGTTTTTTTCATGCCGATATGCATCCGGGCAATATTTTTGTCTCGCTGCAGCCCGAAACACTGGGGCGCTACATCGCGCTTGATTTTGGCATTGTCGGGTCGCTTTCCGAATTCGACAAGAATTATCTGTCGCAGAATTTTCTGGCGTTCTTTCGCCGGGACTATCGCCGTGTCGCGCAACTGCATATCGAATCCGGCTGGGTGCCGGCCACGACCCGCGAAGAAGAGCTGGAAGCAGCGGTGCGTTCGGTGTGCGAGCCGTACTTTGATCGTAAACTATCCGAAATTTCCCTGGGCCAGGTGCTGCTGCGCCTGTTTCAGACCTCGCGTCGCTTTAACGTGGAAATCCAGCCGCAACTGGTTCTTCTGCAGAAAACCCTGTTGAACGTGGAAGGGATGGGGCGCCAGCTTGATCCCGATCTGGACTTGTGGCAAACGGCCAAGCCGTTTCTGGAACGCTGGATGTGGGATCGCATCGGCCCGCGCGCTTTTATTGCTCAGGTGCGCAAGGAAGCTTCGCAGTGGTCACATCTGTTGCCGGAAATTCCAAGGCTGGTGCATACCCAACTGGCGCGCAGGATAGTTTGCCGGCCATTCGCAAGGAATTGTCTCAATTGGGGAAAAGCCATCGTCGCAGCGAACGCATCTTTATCGTCATGACGCTGATTCTCACGCTGCAGGCCGGGCTGATACTCTGGCTGGTGGCCACATTGCTGGAGTGGCAGTAATGAGCATACGTTTCGAAAACAAGATACTAACCCGCCAGCAGTGTATTGATGCGGTTCGCAATGGCACATTGCCGCGCCCGCTGGTGTTTACCAATGGCGTATTCGATATCCTGCATCGTGGCCATGTCAGCTATCTGGATGAAGCTGCGCAGCTTGGCGCCAGCCTTGTGGTTGCCGTCAACACTGATGATTCGGTGCGGCGGCTCGGTAAGGCGCCGATCGCCCCCTCAATGGGCAGCAGGATCGCCAGGCGATGTTGGCCGCGCTGGCCAGCGTTTCCGCAGCGACCGTATTCGAAGAAGACACTCCTTACGAGCTGATCGCACAATTGCGGCCGGATGTGATCGTCAAAGGAGGGGATTACGATATGGCTACGCTCAGGGAAACCGGGCTGGTGCAAAGCTGGGGCGGGCTTGCGGTTGCCATTCCTTTTCGTTTTCAGCGCTCTACCACAGCCCTGGTCAATACCATTCGCGGTACCACCGCCCGGTAATTGATTGGTTGCGGCGCGCCAATAAAGGCTTGCATTGGCGATTTACTTTTATCGCAAGGATTTGCGATGAATCATGCGGCGCGTTGCGCGTCAAAGCGCTGGCAGCATGCACAAAGGCGGTTGCCGCAACTGCATTGGTCAGTCTGCGGCAACGGCCTTTTCTTTTGAATCCCGACCGGCATGGGCCGATGCGGGTTCAGGTGAATCAGAATTTGAAATGAGACACGGTAGTGCCGCGCAATGGCTTGGCGTATGTGTCAAACAGCGATTCGGTTTCGAAGGCAGCAGCGCTGACCCGGGTAATGCGCAATGCCGTCATGACCGGCGCCTGTCCTACAATGGCGACCAGCCGGCCACCAATGGTCAGTTGGTATTTCAGTGAATCGGGAATGTTGGGGATGGAGCCGGTCAGCAGGATGGCGCTGTACTCGCCGGTCCCCCAGCCTGCACGTCCGTCACCAATTTCCACTTTGACGTTGCCGATTTGTTCGCGCTCCAGGTTAGCCTTGCCGAATGCCGCAATATGGCGATCGATCTCGACGCTTACAACCGTGCTGCACAGGCGACTGACAATGGCTGCCTGGTAACCCGAGCCGGTGCCGATTTCCAGCACGCCATCGGTTGGAGTCAGGCGCAATTCCTGGGCCAGCCGGGCCTCTATTTTTGGCGCCAGCATGGTTTCACAGCTGTTGATACCTTCAACTTCCAGCGGGATTTCAATATCGGAATACGCCATATTCTGATAGCGGATAGGCACAAACCTTTCGCGCGGAATCGCAGACAGCGCGTCCAGTACATCCTGGTCCAGTACATGCCACGGACGGATCTGCTGTTCGATCATGTTGAAACGGCTTTGTTCGGCGAGGGAAGTCAGAGCATTCATAGGAAGAGTATCAAACGTGGTCCTGAGATTGGAATTTCTTGTTCATTTTACCCGCAACTGGCGCGGTGCTTCCGGTTTCATGACCATAAGGCATGAAAATGATGAACGGGCCCGTGCCCGTGGCCAACATTGAGCTCGCCCGAGCGGGCAATGGCGGTCTCGATGTAGGCCTTGGCAAGCCGGGCAGCCTGTGGCACATCGCCGGTGCCGGGGATCAGCGCGCACAGGGCGGCAGACAGCGTGCATCCCGTGCCATGAGTATTGGCAGTATCAACACGCTTACCGGGCAATTCGATCATGCGGTCTCCGTCGGTCAGCAGATCGACGGTGTCGTTGCCCGGCAAATGGCCGCCCTTGAGCATGACCCAAACGGTTCGGTGATGATCCATGAGTTTGCGCAGGCGCTCGGCCACCCGATACATTTGCTTTAAGGAATCGGCCTCGCGTTCGCCCAGCAGCACCCCTGCTTCGGGCAGGTTTGGTGTAATGACAGTTGACAGCGGTATCAGTGCTTCACGCAGTGTGGCAATGGCCGGCTTGTCCAGCAGTACATCGCCGCTTTTGGCCACCATGACCGGATCCAGTACAATATGATCAGGCATCCAGTATGCCAGGCGCTCGGCCACCATGCGGGTTACCGGCTCCTGGCCCAGCATGCCGATTTTTACCGAATCGATATGGACATCGTCAAACAGCGTATCAATCTGCTGGCGGACAAACTCGGGCGCAACAGGCTGCACACCGCTCACACCCTTGGTATTCTGGGCGGTCAGGGCCGCCACCACGGCGCAGGCATAAGTACCCAGGGCACTCATGGTCTTGACGTCGGCAAGAATGCCGGCACCACCGGAAGGGTCTACACCGGCAATGGTCAAAGTATTAAAAATCATACAGCCTCTCTGTCGACAGTATTGTTGTCATACGCATATGATAATGTCTTTCCTCTGAATTAATGTTAATGATTGATTGAAAGCGCAATCTTACAATGCGCTTTTGTCAGTACAAGGATGTGAAATGGCTACCCGTAAATCTACAGATCAAACGAGCCGTCAGGGCAATAAATCCAATGGTCAGCGTACCGGGAATGATCGTATCGCACGAGAAGTGAAGGCGGGCGATGTTCAGTCGGGCGAGACGCCGGAGCAAACCCGCGACAATACGGTCACGGATAGCCAGCGGGCACACATCAATGCCGAAGCCGCTGCCTTTACGGCCGACCTTGTCGGTACCGACAAGGCCGCGCGTAATCAGCGGGCTAAGCTCCTGCTCGAGGGCATGGCTGCTGATGATCGTCGTGAATTGCTCCAGCTGCTGCGTGAGGAAAAGCTGCGCGCCGACAATCTCAGGCACCCGGAAACTGATCCGGACTACAAGCTCCAGGATAATTGGCAGGATGGCGGGTATCCCTATAAATATCTCATGTCGCGCCGCAATTACGAGTTTCAGAAATACGACTTGCAGGTTGAGCTGCTCAAGCTGCAGTCCTGGGTCAAGGAAACAGGCCAGCGTGTTGTGATTGTTTTTGAAGGTCGCGATGCGGCGGGCAAGGGCGGCACCATCAAGCGCTTCATGGAGCATCTGAATCCGCGGAACGCCCGTGTGGTTGCGTTGCAGAAGCCAACGGAACGCGAGCTGGGCCAATGGTACTTTCAGCGCTATGTGGAGCATCTGCCCACCAGCGGTGAAATTGTCATGTTTGATCGTTCCTGGTATAACCGGGCGGGGGTTGAGCGGGTCATGGGATTCTGTACCGATGCCCAATACATGGAGTTTATGCGCCAGGCGCCGGAGTTCGAGCGCAACCTGGTTCGCAGCGGCATCAGTGTCATCAAATTCTGGTTCTCGGTCAGCCAGGATGAGCAGAAGCGCCGGTTCAAGGAACGCCGTCACCACCCGCTCAAACAGTGGAAGCTGTCTCCTATCGATATGGCCTCTCTGGACAAATGGGATGACTATACCCGCGCCAAAGAGGCGATGTTTTTTCATACTGATACCAGTGACGCCCCCTGGATTGTGGTCAAGTCCAACTGCAAGAAACGCGCACGGCTAAACGCCATGCGCTATGTCCTGCAGCAGTTCAATTACACCAACAAGGACTCCAAGCACATCGGCAAGATCGACCCGCTAATTGTGGGTCGCTCCAACGTGGTCTACGAACAGGGTGAACATGCCTTGCACAGCCCATCAGGAGTTAAGCAGGATACACGCTAATAGCGGTTTGCCCGGCGTGTCGTTGTTGCGGCCATGCGCCGGTTATCGGTGTATGGCGCATGCATATCTATTGAAGCTATCCGCGCGCCACCAATTGCTGGGCTCGGTTCAGCACCTGGTCCAGATAGCGCTGCAGCGTCTCGCGCTCGGCCGGTGTCAGGTCCTGCAACAGGTAATCATTGCGCGCCATCATCAATGGTGACACCTCCCTATAGGCCGCCTGGCCAGCAGGCGTCGCCGCCAGGATCTGCTGTCGTTTATCGTCAGTATCGGCCTTGCGGGACAAGAAACCCTTTTTCTCCAGCCGGGCAATCGCCCGGCTTACCTGCATTTTGTCCAGCGTGGTGTGTTGCGAGATATCGGTCGCACGCATATCCCGTGCCTGATTGACGGCAACCAGCACGCGCCAGTCGTCGCGTGAGATTCCCAGCCGGCTTTCGTAGACCGTGGCGACAGAATGGCTGACCACGTCGGCCAACTGCGAAAACTGATACGGCAAAAAAGCATTCAAATCAATCATTAAAAACTCGTTCAATATTAATTGGTAACTTATGATACTTTATTTTTATTAATTTTTATGATGATATAAAAATCTAGAGTAGTATAAAAATTCATAAAAAATAAAGGTTTGCTGAATTTATCTGTTGACTACAGAAAACAAATGCTGTTTAATAGTAACGTTGGTTACTATTAATAAGAGCCAGATCATCGGCGTCAGTATCGGCCTAATAGCCTAATCTCCCATTAGCTCGTTAGCTATTTAGCTATTGGCCCTTCAGTACAGGCACTTGTGCGTCGAGCCTATGCATATCGCGCACACAACCCATGCCTGGCACGCCTTTGCGATGATCGTGGTTTTGCGATCGGGCGCTTATGCGCAATTATTTCATTCAGCATATCAGACAAAGAGGGTAGACATGGACATTCAGAAAATACATCACGTAGCCTATCGCTGCAAAGACGCGAAGGAAACTGTTCTCTGGTACAAGGAAAATCTGGGCATGGACTTCGTGCTGGCCATCGCCGAGGATCGCGTGCCGTCAACCAAGGCCAATGATCCCTACATGCATGTTTTCATTGACGCCGGCCATGGCAATATACTGGCGTTCTTCGAGTTGCCCAACTCACCGGAAATGGGCTTTGACGCCAATACGCCAGACTGGGTCCAGCATATCGCGTTCGAAGTACCCAGTGTGCAGGTGCTGGAGCAAACCAAGGAAAAATTGCAGGCAAAGGGCATTGATGTTGTAGGTATCACTAATCATGTGCTGTTCAAGTCCATTTATTTCCGGGATCCCAACGGCCATCGTGTCGAACTGGCCGCGCCCACGGCCACGCCGGAAATGAACCGGAAACTGGATGAGGTCAAGTGGGAGATGCTGGAAGAGTGGAGCAAGACCCGGCGTGCGCCCAAACACGCAGCATGGCTGCATGAAGAAGAGTTCCAGGCGTAACAATGGTTGCGTGCCCTGCAGAATGGGGCGAATTAATCAGGCTGGTCCAACAGATGCAGGTCGCCAACGGTGGCGGTCTGCATCTTTGTTATTGTGTGTATGCGCTGTCAAACGGTCCCGTGTGATGGGGGGGCGCCTGCCGACGCCTGCGTCATTGTCCTGCCGGTCATTGAAATGCCGATTATTGAAATGCTGTTCGTGCGTCCAGGAAACGTTCGGCGAAATAGCGGCTGTCCAGTGAATCGACGCGGACCTTGCCATTGTTGCGGCTGGATGGGGCGTGGACAAATTCGTTGTTGCCGATATAGATACCCATATGCGAATAGGGCTTGTAGGTATTGAAGAAGACGAAGTCGCCTTTCTTGAGCTCTGATCGGGAAATTGGCTTGGTCAATTTGGCGATCATCGCGGTGTTATGCGGAAAGCGGAAATCCGCCGATTCCTGGAATACGTAGCGCACAAACCCGCTGCAATCCATCCCGTCGGGGGTCATGCCACCGTAGCGGTAGGGTGTGCCGGTCAGGGTCAGCGCCCGTTCGAGCACGGGATCGCGATAGGAAGGGTCAAGTGCAGGCGTTGAGAAGGAAGCGGGCACCTCGGCCACCGGACCGCGGCTGGCGCAGCCTGCCAGCAGACAGGCTGTTATTACCACTGCGATAGAAATCTGGAAACGTAGCATAGCTTACCCGACGCGAAAAAATCCTCTGGATTCCAGTATCGCAATTTCACAGCGCCGGGCAAAGCACTTTGCTGGTATTTTCAATAAAAAAATAGAAAATAAATCATAAAAACAACAGGTTAATAGAATTAGCTTATGTTGTTTGTGAAGAGTGTTTTTAATCTTGAGGGTTGGCTGCGCCAGAATTGGGGCGAAGCGTCAATCTGTGCGCCCAGCTCGGCTGCAGCATGCCATGGCCAGCGCGCGTCGTACAGCATACCGCGGGCAACACCAACCAGATCGGCCTGACCCGAAGCGACTACCGACTCGGCCATTTGCGGGTCGGTAATCAGGCCAACGCCAATGACTGGCACATCCACCGCATGTTTGATTGCCTGCGCAAAGGGCAACTGATAGCCTGGCTCGTTTTTGATTTGCTGTGCCTGTGACAGGCCGCCTGAAGAGACATGAATGAATGCCGCGCCACGCTCTTTGAGCGCCTGGCTCAGACGAATGCTCTGCTGCACGTCCCATCCGCCGTCGACCCAGTCACTGGCTGAAATTCGCACACCCACCGGCACCTTGCCGGCCACTTCTTCATAGACCGCCTGGAATACCTCCAGCGCAAAGCGCATGCGGTTCTCCAGGGAGCCGCCATAGCTGTCCTGGCGCTGGTTCGACAGGGGCGACAAAAATTCATGCAGCAGATAGCCATGGGCACCATGCAACTCAATGGCGTCGATACCCAGGTCTACGCTGCGACGGGCCGCCTGCACGAAGGCTTCGATAATGCGCGTCAATCCTGCCTGGTCCAGTTCCTGGGGCGCACGATCCTTGGGATCAAAAGGCACAGGCGACGGAGCATAGGTTTGCCAGCCGCCATCTTCCAGCGATAGCTGGCCACCGCCAAACCAGGGCTGGCGACATGATGCCTTGCGCCCGGCGTGCGCCAGCTGGATGGCAAAAGGAGTATCGGAAAAGCTGCGGATATCGCGCAGGGTGCGCGCGATCGCCTCCTGGGTGGCGTCGTCCCACAGCCCGACGTCTGTCGGCGAGATGCGGCCCGCTTGTTCGACGCCGGTGGCTTCGATAAACACCAGTGCCGCGCCCGATACGGCCAGCGAGCCAGATGCATCAGATGCCAGGGTTGCATGCAGCCGTCTATGGCTGAATATTGACACATGGGAGGAACAATAATGCGGTTTTTAAGCTGCAGGCTGCCCAGGTTGAAGGGACTGAACAGGATCGAATCGGTCATGGCGTCTTCACACTTTAGAAATTGTCAGGGAGTGGCACGGGCGCCGGCAATACGCTGTCAGCGCCACGTCCTGTTTTTACCATACCGTTCAACGGTGACCGGTATATGACCCTGATGACGACATGATCACGGATATTTGTCTGCGCAAAACCGGTTTACGAACCGGGACGTCCGGGGGGACGCTGCGGTGCAAGTGGCTTGTTGCTGCAACATAGCCGAAAAAAATGGTATAAAGCAGCATAAAATGTAATTATATTTTCATAAAAGATGAAAATAGTAAGTTTACTTACATCGTTATAGCTGCTGTTTTCCCCATCCGGACTCTCCTTACCTTCTGTCATCATGATTGAAACCGATTTTACACGGGCGCTGGCCAAACGGTTGCCAGAGCTGACCAAACCCCAGCGGCTGCTTGGCGCCTATGTGCTCGAACATCCGTTTAAGGTCGCCATCATGTCGATTGACGAGTTTGCCCAGGCTGCGGGTGTGTCCAGCGCCAGCGCCAACCGTTTTGCGCGGGCGCTGGGCTATCCGGGATATGCCCAGTTTCGGCAAAACATTATCAAGGGCTTCGAAGGCGTGCTGGAGTCGGTCAATCGCCTGAAAAAAGAACAGTCGTATCCGGCCACCAATCAGGAAATCATGGCCAATGTCCTGGTGGAAGGGCAGCGCAATCTGGAGAAGACCCGCCTGAATTTAAGCGCCGAGACCTGTGACAAGGCGGTGGATATGATCCTGGCCGCCCGCCGAATTTTCGTACTGGGTCTGGGCACTAGCGGTTATCTGGCGGGACTGCTGGAGCGGCGCCTGTTTTCGCACAACGATATGGTGGTTAGTCTTGCCGGCCCTGGTGGGGTGACCTATGCTGCCCGCAGGCTGGCGCTGGTCGATAAGAACGACCTGGTCATCGCCCTCACTTTCCCCCGGTATCTGGCCGACACCGTCAGAATCGTGCAAAAAGCACATGGCCGCGGCGCCAAGGTGTTGGGGCTTACCGACAAGGCCACCTCGCCGATCGTTCCTGCATGCGACTGCGTTCTGTACACCTCCAGCGACAGCGTCTACGGCACCAATAGCGACCCGGTAGCGCTGGCCCTGATCGACGCCCTCATGGCGGCCCTGGACTATCGCTCACCTTTTTCAGTTGAAATTGCCACGGAAGTGGCAGAAACCATCACCCCCTGGCTCATTCACGGAGAAACCTCGGCATGACAACTGCCATTATCGCCATTCATGGCGGGGCTGGCGCCCTGTCTCGCGAAACCATTACGCCGCAACAGCAAGCGGCCTACGAGACGGCATTGAACGACATTCTGGTGCAAAGCGGCGCCTTGCTGGACAAGGGCGGCTCGGCGCTGGACGCCGTGACGCTGGCCGTGCGCCTGCTTGAGGATTGTCCTTTATTCAATGCCGGCCATGGCTCGGTCTTTACCAGTGCCGCGACCCATGAAATGGATGCTGCCATTATGGATGGCGCAACGCTGGGCTGCGGTTCGGTCGCATCAGTCTCAACTGTACGCAATCCGGTACTGGCGGCAAGGGCTGTCATGGAAACCAGCGAACACGTGTTCTTTTGCGGTAAACCTGCAGAAGCGCTGGCGGCTGCCGCCGGACTCGATATGGTCGACCCCGATTATTTCAGCACCGCGCTGCGGCGCGAGCAGCTTGAGCGGGTCCGCGCAACCGGGGCTGCCAGCTTCGTTCTTGACCACGATGCCGTGGCAAACGCACAACCGGCTCACTCGGTGGCGCCGCTGGATGAAGACCGGAAACTGGGTACCGTTGGCGCGGTGGCGCTGGATCAGGCCGGCAATCTGGCGGCGGCCACATCTACCGGCGGCATGACCAACAAGCAGCCTGGCAGGGTTGGCGACTCGCCTATTATCGGCGCCGGGTGCTATGCCAGTAATCACAGTTGCGCGGTGTCCAGCACCGGCACCGGTGAAATGTTCATTCGCAGTGTTGCCGCGTATGACGTGGCTGCACAAATGCAATATGCAGGCCGCACGCTGGCGCAGGCGACCGATAACGTGGTGTTCGATAAGCTGCCGGCTATTGGTGGCGTGGGTGGCCTGATTGCCGTTGACGCGCAAGGCAATGTGGCGCTGCCATTCAATTCCGAAGGCATGTATCGGGGTTATCTGCGGGTCGGTCAGGATCCGGTTGTCAGTATTTATCGTGAGTCCGATGCCTGAATGGCACCGTGAGCGGTATGGAGAAAACAGTAAGTGAATACAAATGTGATTAATGCAAACGCCGAGAAGGCGCCCGCGAATGGCACCGGAGAACTCGCAACGGGCAACGTCCTGGACGTGCGCAATCTGAGCGTCAATTTTGTCGGATCAGAAAGAACCGTGCAGGCAGTTCAGGATTTGTCCTTTACGGTGGGCCAGGGTGAAACACTGGCCATCGTGGGCGAATCGGGCTCGGGTAAATCGGTCACCTCGCTCTCGCTTATGCGTCTGGTCGAACATGGCGGCGGCCGCATCGTCAGCGGGCAAATGCTGTTTCGCCGGCGTCAGGGACAGGTCGTGGATCTTGCCCGGCTGCCTGGTGCGCAACTGCGCAGTATTCGCGGGGCCGATATGGCCATGATTTTTCAGGAGCCCATGACGTCGCTGAACCCGGTGTTTTCGGTCGGCGACCAGATTGCCGAATCCATCCGCCTGCATCAGGGGCTCAGCCAGCAGCAGGCCATGGCAGAAGCCTTGCGCATGCTTGACCAGGTGCGTATCCCCGAAGCGCGTGCTGTACTGACACGGTTTCCGCATCAGTTATCCGGCGGTATGCGCCAACGTGTCATGATTGCCATGGCGCTGGCCTGTAAGCCGGCTCTGCTGATTGCCGATGAACCCACGACGGCCCTGGACGTGACCATTCAGGCGCAGATTCTGCAGTTGATCCGCGAACTGCAGAAAGAAATGAACATGGGCGTGATCTTCATTACGCACGATATGGGCGTGGTGGCTGAAGTGGCCGATCGCGTGCTTGTCATGTTCAAGGGCAACAAGGTTGAACAGAACAGCGCCCAGGCTATTTTCCACGATCCGCAACATGCCTATACCAAGGCCTTGCTGTCGGCCGTGCCGCGGCTGGGATCCATGAATGGCACCTCATTGCCGGCCCATTTTGATTTGCTGTCGCTGCAACAGGCGGGCGCCGATGAAGCCGCTACCCCGCATGAGCCGGTGGTGCTGGCGCCTGATCGCCAGGCCGGTCCGATACTGCAGGTCAAGGATCTGGTGACGCGGTTCGATGTGACCAGCGGCATATTCAATCGTGTTGCCAGGCGTGTGCATGCGGTCGAAAAAGTCAGCTTTGATTTGTACCCGGCAGAAACGCTGGCCCTGGTCGGAGAATCCGGTTGTGGCAAATCCACGACCGGTCGTTCCCTGCTGCGTCTGATCCAGGCACACTCGGGCAGATCCTGTTCCAGGGACGCGATATCAGCAAGCTCAATACACAGGATATGCAGGCAGTTCGGCGCGATATCCAGTTTATCTTCCAGGATCCCT
Organism: Advenella kashmirensis WT001; assembly: GCF_000219915.2. NCBI lineage: Bacteria > Pseudomonadati > Pseudomonadota > Betaproteobacteria > Burkholderiales > Alcaligenaceae > Advenella > Advenella kashmirensis. The sequence goes on from NC_017964.1 coordinate 649,684, forward strand.
ATGCGTCGCTTGACCCGCGCCAGACCGTGGGCTATTCCATTATGGAGCCGCTGCTGATTCATCGCGTGGCCAGTGGTCGCGAGGCATTGGCTCGTGTCGAATGGCTGCTTGAGAAAGTCGGCCTGCCGCCAGCCATGGCGCAGCGCTATCCGCATGAATTTTCCGGAGGCCAGCGCCAGCGTATTTGTATTGCACGTGCATTGGCGCTCAATCCCAAAGTGGTGATTGCAGACGAATCGGTATCGGCACTGGATGTCTCGATCCAGGCGCAGATCGTCAACCTGCTGATGGATTTGCAAAAAGAATTTGGTATTTCATATCTGTTTATTTCACATGACATGGCGGTGGTGGAACGTATCAGCCATCGCGTGGCGGTGATGTACCTGGGGCAGGTGGTTGAATTGGGGTCGCGTCGTGAAATTTTCGAAAACCCCCAGCATCCTTATACACAAAAACTCATGGCTGCCGTGCCCATTGCTGATCCCGCAAGGCGCCACAAACTTGCCACCCTGATGGCAGGTGAGATCCCCAGCCCGGTGCGTGCTGTCGGCGATGAGCCGGTGGTATTGCCGCTGGAGCAGGTGGGCGCGGATCATTTTGTTGCCCGCCACTCGGTAGGTATTTACTGATTTTTATTTCGTTTAGTCAAACGGCGTTTAACCATTTATCCTTCGCAGGGAGATTTTCATGAAGCCTATTTATCTTCGCAGAGCATTGCTGGCCCGGCCATAATGGCGTGCCTGGCCTTTTCTCATACCGCACTGGCGGCCAAAGACGTCACCGTCGCGGTTCCTTATGGTTTTGATTCGCTCGATCCCTATAACACCAATTCGACACAGTCGCAGGCCGTAGGCAAGGGCTGGTACGAAGGCCTGTTCATGTTTGATCTGGATTTCAAAATCCATCCGTTGCTGGCTACCGGTTATGAGGTCAGCGAAGACGGTCTCACGTATACATTCAAGCTGCGCCAGGGCGTAAAGTTTCATGACGGCACCGACTTCAATGCAGAAGCGGTCAAGGTCAATTTCGAGCGTGTACTGAACCGCGACAATGCACTGGGTCGCTACAACCAGTTCAAGGGTATTGCAAAAATCGACGTGATTGACCCGGCCACTGTGAAGATCACGCTCAAAGAGCCGTTCTCTGCATTCATCAACAATCTGACGCACCCCTCGGCCATGATGATCTCTCCGACCGCCCTGAAAAAATATGGCAAGGATATCAACCTGCATCCTACCGGCACCGGACAGTACGAGTTCGTGGAATGGAACCCTGGTCAGAATGTGAAAATGAAAAAATTCGACGGCTATTGGGATAAGGAACATCTGGCCAAAGTCGACTCCATCAATTTCCGTGTGGTGACCGATAACAATACGCGTGCAGCAGTGATGCAGACCGGAGAGGCCCAGTTTACCTACCCGATTCCCTATGAGCAGGCGGCCATCCTGAAGAAAAATGACAAGCTTGATTTGCTTGCAGAGCCGTCCATTATTGCGCGTTATATTGCCATGAATAATCTGGTCAAGCCTTTCGATAATCCGAAAGTGCGCGAAGCCATGAATTACGCAATCAATAAAGAAGCCCTGAACAAGGTTGTATTCAATGGCTATGCGCGCGTTGCCGAGGGCGTGGTTCCCGGTAAGGTCGAGTTTTCGCAAAAAATGAAACCCTGGCCCTATGACCCGAAAAAAGCCCGTGAACTGCTGGCAGAGGCCGGTTACCCGCAGGGATTCGAAACCACGCTGTGGAGCGCGTACAACGATGGCACATCGGTCAAGGCTATCCAGTTCATTCAGCAGCAATTGCGCCAGGTTGGCGTAAAAGTATCGGTCGAGGCCCTGGAAGCCGGCCAGCGGGTCCAACGGGTTGAAACAGTGCAAAAACCAGAGGACGCCAAGGTGCGGATGTATTACATCGGATGGTCTGCCTCTACGGGTGAGGCCAACTGGGCATTGAGCCCCTTGCTGGCGGGCGATTCATGGCCACCTACCTTCGGCAATTTCTCCTATTATAAAAACGCCCAGGTCGACAAAGATCTTGCCGATGCTTTGAAAACCACTGATAAAGCCGCGAAGACCAAGTTCTACAAAGATGCCCAGGAACAGATCTACAAGGACGCGCCCTGGATTTTCCTGAATACGGCCGATACCGTGGCAGCGCGCAGCAAAAAGCTTGATGGCTTTCATGTGATGCCTGATGCTTCCTATTACTTCAGGGATGTCAGCCTGAAGGATTGATTCGATCCTGCTTAGCAGTTTTATTGCAATTGAAATATCCGCGGCGCCCTCGGGTGCCGCGGCCCAATGGATTCAAAAATGCTTTCCTATCTGGTTAAACGGATTTTCGGGATGATACCCACGCTGATTCTGGTCTGCGTGGTGGTGTTCCTGTTTGTACATATGCTGCCCGGGGATCCGGCCAGGCTTGCTGCAGGGCCCGAGGCGGATGCCGAAACGGTTCAGAACATACGCAAGCAACTGGGCCTGGATTTGCCGCTGCCGCAGCAGTTCGGCCATTACCTGATCAACCTGAGCCAGGGCGATCTGGGCACCTCGCTGCGCACCAAACGGCCGGTGCTGACCGAGATCGCGGCCCGCTTTACGCCAACCCTGCTGCTGACCATTACCAGCATGATCTGGTCGGTGATTTTCGGCCTGGTGATCGGCGTGGTCTCGGCTGTGTGGCGCAACCGCTGGCCGGATCGCCTGTTCATGACGCTGGCGGTGTCGGGTATTTCCTTTCCGCCCTTTGCGCTGGGCATGGTCCTGATCCAGATCTTCGCCGTCAACCTGGGGTGGTTGCCTTCCGTAGGCGCGACCAGCTGGCAACACTATATTTTGCCGTCCATTACGCTGGGCGCCGCGGTCGCCGCCATCATGGCGCGTTTTACGCGCGCCTCGTTCGTGGAGGTCATTCAGGAAGATTTCGTGCGCACCGCCCGCGCCAAAGGCTTGTCTGAAAAAGTAGTCATCGTCAAACATACCTTGCGCAATGCCTTGATTCCCGTGATTACGATGATGGGCCTGCAATTTGGCTTTCTGCTGGGTGGCTCGATTGTGGTGGAAACTGTCTTTGGCTGGCCCGGGATGGGTACGCTGCTGGTAGATGCCGTCGCGGCACGGGACTATCCGATTATTCAGGGACTGGTTCTGCTGTTTTCCTTTGAATTCATTTTGATCAATCTGATTGTTGACGTGCTGTATGGCGTGATCAATCCGACTATCCGTTACAAATAACGGGACAGATATGACGCAAGTAACTTCTTCTCCGATCGAATCGCTGCCGCCACAACGGGAACGCATCCGCACCCCGATGACGGAATTTATCCGCAAGTTCCGCAAGCAGCATCTGGCTGTCGTCGCGGCGCTTTTTATTATTGCACTTGTATTTATTGCCATTCTGGCGCCCTGGATCGTCCCCTTCGATCCGGAGAATTATTTCGATTATGATCGCATCAACCAGCCGCCGTCAGTGCTGCACTGGCTGGGTGTGGATTCGCTGGGTCGGGATATTTTCAGCCGCATCGTGATGGGAACGCGCATTTCCCTGGCCGCCGGTTTCATCTCGGTTGCACTGGGCGCCATTGTGGGCTCGGTGCTGGGCCTGCTTGCCGGGTATTACGAAGGCTGGTGGGAGCGCATTGTGATGCGTATTTCAGACGTATTGCTGGCGTTTCCCGGTATTTTGCTGGCCATCGGCGTGATCGCGGTGCTGGGCCCCAGTATGGTGAACGTGGTGATCGCTGTGGCGGTATTCAGCATTCCGGCGTTTGCACGGCTGGTGCGCGGCAATACCCTGTCCCTGAAAAACATGACGTACATTGAAGCCGTACGCAGTATCGGCGCTTCTGATTTCACCATTATTTTCAAGCACATTCTGCCCGGTACGATTTCACCTATTCTGGTCTATGGCACCATGCGTATCGGCACCTCAATTATCACGGCCGCTTCGCTGTCGTTTATCGGACTTGGCGCGCAGCCGCCGACGCCCGAATGGGGCGCGATGCTCAACGAGGCGCGCTCGGATATGGTGTTGGCCCCGCACGTGGCGATTTTCCCCTCACTGGCTATCTTCCTGACCGTGCTGGCGTTCAATCTGCTGGGCGATGGGTTGCGGGATGCGCTGGATCCGAAGATTGACCGGCAATAATCCCGTGGTGTTATCGATTGATGGCCCGGACAGATGAGTGTATATGAGTGATTCTTCAACAGATGCGGCGCTGTGGTCTGCGCCGCCAGTGGGCATCCTGCCTGCAGGACCGCATAACTGTATTACCGATGTCTCCGGCGTCAAAGTGGGTCATGTCACCCTGGTGCGGGGTGCGATCCAGACCGGCGTCACGGTTGTTTATCCGCATGCGGACGATCTGTTTCTGAACAAGGTCGCGGCCGGCGTGTCGGTGCTCAACGGTTTTGGCAAAAGCATGGGGCTGGTACAGTTGCAGGAGCTCGGTGTCATAGAAACGCCCTGGCGCTGACCAATACTTTTTCCGTACCGATAGTGGCGCAGGCGCAAATCAGGCAGGCAATTGCCGCCAACCCGCAGATCGGCCGCGATTGGCCGACCGTCAACCCGCTGGTGCTCGAGTGCAACGACGGCTACCTGAACGATATTCAGGCTATGGCCGTGACCGAAGCGGATTACTTCAACGCTTGCGCCAATGTAACTGCCCAACCGGAGCAGGGTGCGGTAGGCGCCGGCCGCGGGATGAGCTGCTTTGGCTTGAAAGGCGGCATTGGTTCGGCATCGCGGATCGCCCGGCAGGAAACGGAACTGGCAGGTAGCGCGCCGGACTATACGGTGGGCGCGCTGGTGCTGTCCAATTTTGGCAAGCTGCGTCACTTGCGAGTCAACGGCCGGATGCTGGGCCAGGACATCAAAAGACGCATGGCCGGTAGGCACACGGCAGCACCAGTGCCCCCGGATATCGCGGAAAATGCGCCTGACAAGGGTCCATCATCATGGTGCTGGCAACCGACGCGCCGCTGGACGCCGGCAACTGCGTCGGCTGAGCATGCGCGCAGCTGCCGGGCTGGCGCGCACCGGTTCGAACTTTGGCCATGGCAGTGGTGATATTGCCGTTGCTTTTTCAACGGGCATGCGCATCGGCCAGCAGGTGCAGGGAGCACCGATGCCGGTGGCGCCCTTGCATGAGCAGCAGCTGGAGTCGCTGTTTGACGCGGCCGCCGAGGCTATCGAACAGGCCATTGTCAATTCGCTGTGGCGTGCCACGGCAGTGACCGGGCGTGATGGCAATACACGCCTGCCAGTCACCGACTGGCTGCATGACTAAGCGCGACCATCGCGGTCATGCAAAGTAAGTGATGAATACGTGAATATTACAGTTGCAATAACAGTTGGCAAAGAATAACAAGGTGTGATCAATGAAAGTACTAATATCAACAGACATTGAAGGCGTCGCCGGTGTGGTGGATGCGCAGCAGGTGCGGGCCGGCAACGTGGAGTATGAAAGGGCACGACAGTGGATGGCGGCCGAAGCCAACGCTGCAGTTGCCGGCGCGTTCGATGGTGGCGCCACGGCTGTTTATGTGAACGATTCGCATGGCGGCTTTCGCAATATGATTGCATCCGAGATTGATGCGCGTGCTACATTGATCAGCGGCAAGCCACGGGCTTACAGCATGATGACCGGTCTGGAATTCGGTGTTGGCGCTGTCGCCCTGGTCGGGCATCACTCACGGGCTCAGGGTCGTGGCGTGCTGGCCCATACCATCAACAGTTTTGCCTTTGCCCGGGTGACGGTCAACGGCATGGAACTGGGCGAACCGGGCCTGTATGGCGCGCTGGCCGGTCAGGCCGGTGTACCTGTGATCTTCGGCAGCGGCGACCAGTATTTCATCGAGGAAAACAAAGCGTTTTTCGACGGTGCCGTATGGGTGGAAACCAAACAGGCCATGGGTCATGCCAGTGCTGCTACGCTGACGCCGCAAGCGGCCTGCGAGCGCATACGCGAGGGCATGCGCAGGGCGGTTCAGAGTGCCATGGCACAAGCGTTGACACCGTTTGTGATCGGTGCGCCATATGAATGCAGGTTGCAAACCAATTCGCCTGCACTGGCCGATACATTTTGCGTGCTGCCCGGCACCGACCGTGTAGATGGGGTTACCCTATCATTCAAGGCAGAAAGTATCGAGCATGTGATTCGCACATTGAATGTGTTTTCCACCATGTCTGCGGCCTTGCGCTAGAACCCAGGGTGGTACGCTGCCTGGTCTGATCAGCCAGTGCGCGGATGCCGGCCGGTGTGCGGATAATCGCCCGCAAGGCCGGTTTGCTGTCCGGCGCGGCTGGAAATACCGAGACCGGGGCGTTCAGTTGCAGACTGGCCAGTAGCGCCTGCATCGCCTTTGGTTCAGGATGATAGATATGCAGTGCTTCCAGCGAAAGGCCCATATCCGGCATGGATAATACCGGTAGTTCGGCGGTCTGCCATTCAATCAGCGCCGGGGCCATCCCGTCAAGGGGCGACAGGCCACTTTCAGCAATCGTGATCAGCCAGTTCAGGTCTGCGCGCTGCATGGCGGTGACCGGGCCCAAAGGCTGGGTGCTTGCCGCCGCATGTGTATGAATATTTGTTGTACGCACGACCCAGGCCGACAGCGCTGCGGCGCTCTCCGGTGCCAATGCATCAAGCCCGAACCAGCGTGGCTGCGCGGGGGCTGGCGCGACCGGATTGATGGCAATTACTTCCAGATAGCAGTTTGTGCCACAGCGCAGCAGGCGGTTGTGGGTACCCATTTTTGCGTGTTCGCCGCCCGGCAGCGGGGCTACACCCAGGCAGTCGCGTACATAGGCCGCACCTGTCTCAAGGTCGCTGGCGGTCACGACAATATGATCAATGACAGTGTGGGGCACAGACATGATTACTCCGGTTTTGCGACCGCTGCTACGGCATGGTCAGCACTGTCGCTGGTGTGCTCATGATACGAAAAGCGCGCCAGCACGGCATGCGCCAGGGCGTCGATCGAGTCCGATATCACGACATCAAACGCATCACGGCGCGATGGCGGGATGGCTAGCGGCAATTCCGTACAACCCAGAATAACGGCCCGCGCGCCCATTTGGGCAAGGCGATTGACGGCCGCAGCAGCGGGGGCAAAGGCCAGCTCGTTCTGGTTGGATTTGACGGCGGCAATGGCCTGCACGGACCAGTCACGAATGCTATTGTCGTTGCCGGTAAAAGGCTCATATCCGGCCGCACGCAGGGCCTTCTGATACAGTTCCAATTGCATCGTCGCCGGGGTGCCCATCACGCCCACCGGGCCATCACAGATGCCATTGCGTTGCAGATCCTGAATGACTGATTCGACAATGTGCAGAACCGGCACCTGGACGCTGTCGCGCAACTGCTCAAACCACAAATGCGCCGTATTGCACGGAATGGCAATGCATTGCGCGCCCCAGCGCTGCAAGTCCTGCATTCCCTGGCGCATGGCCGGCAGCGGGCTTGGCCCGCCGGCCAGCTGCGCCGCGCTGCGGTCAGGAATCCGCGGATCATTGCGCAGCAGTACCGGGATATGCGCCTGGTCTGCCGTTACCGGGGTCAGTTGCACAAGCCTGGCTGCAAACGTGGCACCGGCAAGCGGTCCCATGCCCCCCAGGACACCGAGCACGGGCCAGACCGGTGGGGCAGCAGTCAGGGAAGACGAAAACGAGGATGTGTGAGGCAATGACATGAATATAACTCTCCGTAAGGAATGATTATACGACCAGGCTGGCGAGAACGCACTTGCGCGCAGGGGTTTTGCATCTCTTGCCGGGACGCTAGGGTTACAATCAGGCGGGGCCAAAGCGATGCGGCTGCCGCTGGCATTTGTGCCGGGCAGCCGCAGTGACGCCGCAAAAAGGGCCTGGCCCGGTTTCCGGCAGCAGTTGGCATGGCGGCCCGACAATATTGCGCATTTTGAATTTGGAGTCAGCATGGAAAGTTTCGACTATGATTTTTTTGTAATCGGCGGCGGCAGCGGCGGGGTACGCGCCTCGCGCATGGCAGCACAGGCCGGTGTCCGGGTGGCGGTGGCAGAAGGATCCGATCTGGGCGGAACATGTGTCAATGTCGGCTGCATTCCCAAGAAACTTTATAGTTATGCTGCGCATTATCATGAAGCTTTTGAAGAGGCACGCGGTTTTGGCTGGAATGTCGGCGAGGCGACACTGGACTGGTCGGTCCTGAAAACCAACCGGGCCACGGAGATCTCCCGTCTTAACGGCATTTATCACTCGCTGATTACCAACGCCGGCGCGACCCTCTTGACTGGCTGGGCCGAGCTGGCCGGGCCCAATACCGTTCGCATGGATGACGGCAAGACCTATACAGCAAAGCACATTTTGATTGCGACTGGCGGCTGGCCTGTCGTGCCCGATTTTCCCGGGCGCGAACATGTGATTACCTCAAATGAAATTTTCGATGTCCCGCAGTTTCCGAAACGGCTGGTCGTGGTGGGTGCTGGCTATATTGCATGTGAATTTGCATCGATCTTCAATGGACTGGGCGCCCAGGTGCATATCGTGATCCGCCGCGATCGTATCCTGCGCGGCTTTGATGAAGAAATCTGCGCGTTCACTGCAAAGGAAATGGAAAAAGCCGGCGTGCATTTTCACTTTGAGACCAAAGTGGACGGCATCGACAAAGAGGGTGACGTTCTGTCAGTGAAATTGAATGACGGCACGACGCTGCAGGCCGACCAGGTGCTGTATGCGACAGGACGCGCGCCCAATGTGCAAAAACTCAATCTTGAGTCTGCGGGCGTGCAGGTCAATCACAATGGCGCCATTCAGATTGACGAAAACTACCGGACATCGGCCCCTTCCATTTATGCTTTGGGCGATGTGACCGACAGGATTCAACTGACGCCGGTTGCACTGGGCGAAGCCATGGTGCTGGTGGATCATCTGTTTGGCAAGGGTGTGCGTCGCATGAGTTATGAATTTATTCCGACTGCCATTTTCACCCATCCAAACGTGGGAACGGTGGGCTATAGTGAGCACGAAGCGCGCGAGAAGTATGGCGAGGTCACCATCTATCGTTCGGAATTTCGCCCCCTTAAGCATACGCTTAGTGGCAGCACTGCCAGAATGATGATGAAACTGATTGTCGACAAGAAATCCGATCGTGTAGTGGGTTTGCATATGGCCGGTGACGACGCAGGAGAAATCGTGCAGGGATTTGCCGTGGCCGTGCGCATGGGCGCAACCAAGGCGGACTTTGACGCGACCATTGGCATTCATCCGACCGCAGCGGAAGAGTTTGTGACCATGCGCGGATAATACAACTGCCCCCGGCGCGATGTGTTGGGGCAGTGCGGCGGTCATGCTTATTTGGCGTGGATGGGCGAGGGCGTACAGGGCTGATATTGCCTGTATGGTTTTATGGCATGGCTGTCGGCCTTCCCGCCACATTTGCGCCAAACCATTGCGCCAAACCATTTCAACCCATATGGCTGTTCATATCAATGGCGCGAATAATTTGCGCAACCGCAAGCACCAGCTGTGATTGCGCCGCGGCGGTCGCGATGGCCAGGGTAAGATTATTGCGGATGACCGGCTCCACAATCGGCGCGCAGCTCAGGCGCGTGGGGCCGGGGATATCGCCCAGTGCAGAGCGCGGGATGATCGTGAAAACCGGCTCGTGCGAATAACTCAGGGTTTCCACAATCGTCTGCACAACGTCCACTTCGGCTACGACATTCAATTGCACATTGCATTCTCTGCACGTCTGTTCAACCAGCGCGCGAATGGTATTGGGCGCGCTGGGCAGCACCAATGGATATTTATCCAGATCGGCAACGGCAATCGTTGCCGGCAGGACCGGCCCGCCGGCATGTGCGTGGGCCAGTACCAGCTCTTCCCGATACAGCGACTCTACCTGCATCAGTGAAGAGGGCGCGGGCTCGTAGAGCAGCGCCAGATCAACCTTATCCTTAAGCAGCCAATCACGTAACTGGGCGCTCAGGCCTTCGGCCAGCGTAATGGATGAGGCGGGAAACTGCGCCCGGAACTGCTGCATGATATTGGGCGCCAGTCGTCGCGCAACGCGCGGCGGAATGCCCAGCCGCACCCGGCCCGGAGCCGAAGAACGAAAGTTGATCAGATCCTGTTTTGCTGCGTGGCCAGATGGTGCAGGGTGCGGGCATGGCCCAGCAGACGGGTGCCGGCTTCAGTCAGTTCTACCCCACGGCCCGTGCGAACCAGCAAATGCTGTCCAAGTTCGGCCTCCAGCAATTGGATCTGCCGGCTTAGCGAGGGCTGTGACACATCAAGCATGTCCGCAGCGCGGGAAAAGCTGCGCTGTTCGGCAATCACGATGAAATACTGAAGCTGTTTGAGATCCATGTGGCAATGATATACGTTTTTTCGATATCAGAAGTCGCAAGGCGGGCCTTGATGATTCGCAGGCCCTCGCGCATCATGACTGTGATTAGACGATAACAGGGACAGCGAGCGATGAGACGTCTGGAAAACAAAGTAGCAATCGTGACGGGAGCCGGCAGTGTGGGGCCCGGCTGGGGCAACGGTCGGGCGATTGCCTGGCGGTTTGCCAGCGAGGGCGCGCATGTTTTTGCCGTGGATATGAACCCCGATGCGTTAAATGAGACTGTGACCAAGGTTAATGAAGTCAACGGCACGATCCGAACCTGGACTGCAGATGTTACCTCGGCTGAGGCTGTTGAGCAGATGGTGCAGGCCTGCCAGGAGGCTTTCGGACGGGTCGATATTCTTGTCAACAATGTCGGTGGTTCAAAAAAGGGTGGCCCGGTCGCCCTGGATGAGCAGACATGGGACAGCCAGCTTGATTTCAATCTGAAAAGTGTTTTTCTGGGCTGCAAATATGTGTTGCCGATTATGGAACAGCAGGGTGCAGGGGCGATTGTCAACATTTCCTCCACATCCGGCATCCGCTGGACCGGCTCGGCGCAGGTCGGATATGCCAGCGCCAAAGCAGGCATTATCCAGTTGTCTCGCGTCGTGGCGGTGGAATATGCCAAGCGCAATATACGGTGCAATACCGTGGTGCCGGGCCAGATGCACACACCAATGGTGGAAACACGTCTTGCAGGACAACGTGCAGGCGGCGATGTAAGTACGCTGCTTGCACAGCGCCAGGCACGTATTCCCCTGCCATTCATGGGTGATGGCATTGATACGGCCAATGCCGCGCTTTTTCTGGCTTCCGATGAGGCGCGCTTTATCACCGGCACCGAAATCATTGTGGACGGAGGCATGAGTGCACGCTGCGACTGAGACCCCCGTTCGCTATCCGGATCCTGCTGTGATTGCTTTGGACCCGCGCTTTCATGCACTGACGCTGCCCCTGGCCGCGCTTGAGCGGCTGGCCGGCGGCAGTCGGTGGGCCGAAGGGCCGGTGTGGTTTGGCGACTGGAACTGTTTGCTATGGAGTGACGTACCGAATAACCGCATGATGCGGTGGGATGCTGCCACCGGCCAGAGCCAGGTGTTTCGCAGTCCGTCCAACCATGCCAATGGCAATACACGCGATCGGCAAGGACGCCTGATCACCTGCGAGCATCTGTCGCGCAGGGTAACGCGCACCGAACCAGATGGCCGCATTACCGTCCTGGCCGACAGCTATCAGGGTAAGCCACTTAATTCACCCAATGATGTCGTGGTCAAGTCAGACGGTTCAGTGTGGTTTACCGATCCGCCGTTTGGCATCGTTGGCTACTATCAGGGTGAACAGGCAGAGCAGCAACTGCCTGCTGCGGTCTATCGCATTGATCCGATTGACGGACACGTCGCACTGGTGACCGATGCCGTCAACGGCCCTAACGGTCTGGCATTCTCTCCCGACGAATCACAATTGTACATAGTTGAATCGCGTGCCCAACCGCGTAACCTGCTGGCCTTTGATCTGAATGCCGACGGCACAGGTTTGCTTGCGCAGCGTGTGCTTTTTGATGCAGGTGAAGGCACGCCCGACGGCTTTCGGGTGGATGTCCATGGCAATTTGTGGTGCGGCTGGGGAATGGGCACGGCGCAACTTGACGGAGTCAGGGTATTTAGCCCGCAAGGCGAATTGTTGGGGCGCATTGCATTGCCCGAGCGGTGCGCCAATCTATGTTTTGGCGGTTTGCATCGGAATCGCCTGTTCATGGCGTCGTGTACGTCCATTTATTCACTGTTCGTCAATACGCAAGGGATTGCGGGTACCTGACGACATAAGGAGGAAGACATGTCCGGATTCGGAAAAAAATATATTAAATACGTGATGCCAGTTGCCGCTGTTCTGGGTCTTGCGCTCAGCCAGCATGCCCTGGCTGCATCTCCCGTCAGTGTCGTAGTGGCCTTTCCTGCTGGCGGTCCTGGCGATACGCTGGCCCGGGTGACCGGAAAAGAGCTGGAGGGCCAGCTTAAGAAAACAGTGGTGGTGGAAAATAAACCGGGCGGCAACGGCGCCATTGCCGCCAGTACAGTGACCCGCGCAAAACCGGATGGCAATACGCTGTTTCTAAGCTCTACCGGTGCAATTGCCATCAATCCGGCGCTGTACAAAAAGCTGATCTATGATCCGGCAAAGGATCTGCGGCCGGTAGCGTTGCTGGTTTCAACACCCGAAGTGCTGGTTGTGTCCAAAAAAAGCGGTATCACAAGTGTGAAGGAGTTGCTTGAAAAGGCCAAAAGCAATCCCGATGGTATCTCGCTGTCCACTTCCGGGGTAGGCAGCATGCCTCATATGGCGATTGCCCAGTTTCGCATTGCGACCAAAGCCAATACGCTGATTGTGCCCTTTGGCGGCGCCGCACCGGCAATTACCGCGACCATCGGTGGACAGGTTGATGGCTTCTTTGGCGATGTGTCGGGCCTGGTGCAGCATATCAAGCAAGGCAGCCTGGTGCCTATCGGCGTGGCATCGGACAAGCGATCTGCGGCGCTGCCGCAGGTTCCCACTTTTGACGAACTGGGCATCAAAAATGTCCATGCGACCAACTGGTACGGTGTTTTTGCACCGGCCGGCACGCCTGACGAGAAAATAAAGGAACTGAACCTGGCTTATCTAGCGGTCATGAAAACACCGGCAGTCGCACAATATGTGCAAACCTCCGGACTGGATACCGATGATCTGGAACCGGCACAGTTTGCGTCATTGATCGATCAGGACAGCAAAAAATGGGCTGATCTGATCAAGGCGGAAAATATCAAGATGAATCAATAAGGGGATCACTAACACAGGTGACGTCCAATCACGTTCACTGCCAGTGCAGATGACTGTCGCAATGACGATTTCAATGATCAATGCGCGCGACAGTGACCGACAGGGATCCATCTTGAACCATCATGGGCGGGGCTATAATGGCCGATTCATGTGCCAGTATGGAAGCAGGGTTGTACTGGCGCAGCAAACATGTATGTACGAGATGGCAAAATGGCGAGAAATATCGAAATCAAGGCGCGTATTGCAAGTGTCAGTGATCTGGCGCAACAGGCGGCCACGTTGGCAACTGAATCACCTTGCGACATATTCCAGGATGATACGTTTTTCAAGTGTGATGAAGGTCGGCTCAAGCTCAGGCAATTTGCAGACGGGACAGGACAGCTTATTTTTTATCGGCGCCCGGATGAGGTCGGGCCGAAAGAATCATTCTATGTGTTGTCAGAAACTGCGACGCCTGAATCGCTCAGAGAAGTGTTATCACTGGCCTAGGGCGTGATCGGTCGGGTAATCAAGCGACGTACGCTGTACATGGTAGGCAGAACGCGCGTTCACCTTGATCACGTAGAAGGCTGGGCCAGTTCATGGAGCTCGAGGTTGTGCTTGAAGACGGCGAGTCCACCGCCAGTGGCATGCAGCAAGCCGAATTATTGATGCAGCAATTGGGAATCCGCAGTTCGCAACTTATCGAAGGATCCTACTTCGATCTGTTGGCCCGCAAGCGTTTGTAATCTGATTTGCCTGCCACGCAATGTGCGATGACATGACGGTTGCATCAATGCAGCTGATAAACGTGATTGCTTGGCAAATGGCGATATTGCTTGCTGAAAATAGCGTACCGACAGCTGCATTCCCAAAAGCGGCCTGCAAAAAAAGCCTTAGCGAAAACGACTCAGGGAGAACGGCGCCAATTCGTTGGCGCTTGTCTGGCCAGCCATGGCACGCGCCAGCAGCCTGCCGGTATTGACCGAGCCGGTCAACCCAAGATGGCCATGTCCGAATCCGGTCCACAGGCCCGGCAAATTCGCGACAGGTCCGATGACCGGCAAAGAATCGGGCAGGCAGGGCCGATGTCCCAGCCAGGTGGTAAAGCCGCTGGTATCAAGGTTGTCCAGACCGGCCAGCGCGTGATCCTTGAGCAGCAGTGCGCGCTGCTGGTTCATCGGCTTGCCGGTGCCGCCAAATTCAACCGTACCGGCGATGCGCAATTGACCCTGCATCGGGTTCATGAAGATCTTGCGATCGGCCAGCACCACAATGCGCGATAGCGTTACACCTGGATGTGGCGCCTGCAAATGGTAGCCGCGCTGGCTTTCCAGCGGCACCGACAGATTCAGTGTCGCCAGCAGACCGCGCGAGCCCATGCCTGCACACACGACAACATGATCGGCTGGCCATGATTGTTCACCGCTGTGCAAATGCCACTTGTCGTTGCTGCGGCGCAGGCTGCTGATGCCGGCGTTGATAAATACAACGCCCTGGTCTGTATTTGCTTTGGCCAGGGCCTGTGAATACTGGAACGGATCGCTAACCCAGCCTTCATCCGGTAGAAACCAGCCGCAGCGATAAGTGTCACTCACTGCCGGCTCCAGTTCGGCAATGGCGGCGCGGTCCACCGACTGCATGGCCAGCCCGAAGTCGCCCTTGAGCTGCCAGGACGCCTTGTCCTTGTCACGGCTGTCGGCGTTCGGGTACAGGTGTAGCTGGCCTGTGGTTTTTATCAAATGGGCGCAGCGATATCGCGAGCCAGTTCCGTGTGATGACGCACCGATCCGGTCAGCAGATCATGAAGGGCCGCCGCGATCTGCCGCACGCGTTCTGGTCGTGATGCAGCGATAAAGCGAGCAAACCAGGCATGGCCGGCAACAGGTATCCCAGCGGGACATGTAGCGCGCTGGTGCTGTCCAGCAGCATGGAGGCCGCCTGCCTGATGACACCGGGCATGGCCAAGGGGGCGACCGAGCCTTCGGACAGCGCACCGGCATTGCCGAAAGAGCATTGAGAGCCCGGGTCCTGCGCGTCAAAAACAGTCACCTGCCAGCCCGCCTTTCGGAGGGCGTGCGCTGTACACAAACCGACAATGCCGGCGCCGATAATGGCAACTGAGTTGTTTTGCATGGACATGGATGCTTCTCGATCTGGCCTGATGGTGGCGTCCATTGTAACGGCTCAAACGCGGGTAGAATAGGCGGATTGAGATAAACCGGCAAGGTCATGACGTTTTGCGCGGCAGGGCCATTTCTGACACAGGAGCATTATGCAGACACTGCCCACTTACACTGATGTTGTCGCCGCCGCCGAACGCATCAAAGGTTATGCGCACCGCACGCCGGTGCTTCGTTCCAGGACCATTGACGCGCAACTGGACGCCAGCCTGTATTTCAAATGTGAAAACCTGCAACGCATTGGCGCATTCAAGTTCCGTGGCGCATTCAATGCGATCGCGACATTGAGCGAAGCACAACAGCGTGCAGGGGTGATTGCCTTTTCCTCGGGCAACCATGCCCAGGGCGTAGCGCTGGCCGCTTCCTTGCTCCAGGTCAAAGCCACCATCGTGATGCCGCTGGATGCACCGGCTGCCAAGCTGGCAGCAACACGCGGCTATGGCGCGCAGGTGGTGCAATATGATCGTTATACCGAAGACCGGGCGGCCATTGCCACAAGGCTGGCACAGCAACATGGCTATACACTTATCCCACCCTATGACCACCCTGACGTGATCGCCGGCCAGGGGACGGCCGCCCTGGAACTGATGGAAGACACCGGGCCGCTAGATCTGCTTTTTGTCTGTCTGGGTGGCGGCGGATTGCTGTCGGGTTCGGCTCTGGCGGCGCGGGCGCTTGCCCCCGATTGCCAGATCTATGGCGTGGAACCACAAGCGGGCAATGATGGGCAACTGTCCCTGCGCGCCGGCCATATCGTGCGCATCGACATGCCCAAAACCATTGCCGATGGTGCGCAAACGCAGTTTCTGGGCGACTACACTTTTCCCATCATTCAGCGCGAAGTGGCAGATATCCTGACTGTTACGGATCAGGAGCTGATTCGTACGATGCGCTTTTATGCCGAGCGCATGAAAATGCTGGTCGAGCCTACCGGGTGCCTGTCGCTGGCCGGTGCTGCCAGTGCAAAAGACTTGGTGCGTGGCAAGCGCGTGGGCATTATTATTAGCGGTGGCAATGTGGACCTGGCCAATTTCTGCGCCTTGCTCGGCAGTGCCACTGATTAACGGAACGAACTCGTGAAAATGCGCACAGAACAGTCGATCGCTAATACCCCGGCACCGTTGCCGGAATGGCGGATGTTGATGGCTGGGCTGTGTGCCAGTCTGGTAGGCATCGGGCTGGCCCGGTTTGCCTATACACCATTGCTGCCGGCCATTATCAATGCACAATGGTTTTCTGCGTCCACAGCAGCCTATCTGGGTGCGGCCAATCTTGCGGGGTATCTGGCCGGCGCCCTGCTGGGTGTTGGTATCGCCCGGCAGACCGGGACACGAGCTGCCTTGCGACTAATGATGGTCCTGGCGACACTTGCTTTTTTTGCCTGCGCGCTGCCGGTATCGTTTATCTGGTTCTTTTTGTGGCGTTTTGTGTCAGGCGTCTCCGGTGGCGCCTTGATGGTGCTTGCCGCCACATCCATCCTGCCGTTCGTGCTGCCCTCGCGTCGCGGGCTGGCCAGTGGTGTAATATTTACCGGGGTGGGACTGGGCGTGGTCGCATCGGGCACGCTGGTGCCGATGCTGCTGCAACTGGGTTTGACGCAAACATGGCTGGGTCTGGCGGTGTTGTCTTTATTGTTGACGCTTTTGGCCTGGTCCAGCTGGCCATCGGCGCCGCCGGCAACAACAGTAACAACATCTACGTCAGTACCTGCAGCGGTTTCGACTGATGCTGCTCTAAACGCGCAACACCGCGCGGGCGATGCAGAGGCATCGATTCGTGATGACCCTGTGGGTATGCAGACCACGTCGCCACACCGGGAGTGCGCAGAAACCGATAGTCGTGCCCTGTATGTGTTGTATCTTGTTTACGGCCTCAATGCAGTCGGGCTGGTAGCGCACATGGTTTTCCTCGTGGATTATGTGGCGCGGGGGCTTGGCTGGGGCGTCAGTACCGGGTCGTTATTCTGGGTCATTTACGGTTTGGGGGCAGTGGCAGGGCCTCTGTGTACCGGAGCGGTGGCAGACCGTATTGGCTATGGATTGACCTGCGTGCGGCGTTGCTGCTGCAATTGCTTATGGTTATTCTACCGATTCTGAGCACGGCGCCCATCCTGCTTGGTATTTCCAGCTTCGCGGTAGGAGCGTTCACGCCGGGCATTGTGCCGCTGGTTCTGGGGCGTTTGCGCGAGATGCTGCCGCATTCCCCGACGCAGCAGAAAATCGCCTGGAGCAGGGCGACAACCGCTTTTGCGCTGATGCAGGCAGCCGCTGCCTATGCAATGTCATTTGTGTTTGCGCATTCCAATGGCCAGTATCTGCTGCTCTTTATGCTGGCCGCGGTGGCGCTGGCTATTGCATTTGTGATGCTCATGCTATCGCCCGGGCCTAAGGCGCAACGCTAAAGGCAATTTTTTGGCCCGGGCCAGCGAGATTGCGTACCCGACCCATGAGCCGGCGCTTTGGCTACGCATTGCCTTGCTTGGTTCTTTACCGGTGCAAGAGGAAAGCGACGTCAGGCCGGCAAGGGCGCTGCCGTCAGCATTGTACTGTCGCGGCGTGCCCGTCGTTGACCACAGGTGCAATCATGCACGCTTGACCGCCGTTGCTGTTACATTTTTTAGTTCGTTTTAACTTGTCTATGTTATCCGCACAAAATAGTGTTGGAAAAATGCCAAATCATTGATTAATTATAAGAATTATTCCTTCTTGCTGCATCCGGCTTGTCTAGTAAATCGCCCCAAAAATGGCAAAACTGTCACTGCCGTGTAAGACAGCATTAACCGGACTGTCACACATCTTCCTTAATATGACAGCACTTGAACAGTAGTGGCCCGCTATGGCTGGCCGACTGCTGACATCTGCTGCTTGCGCTCGACCGTTTTCCGGTGTATCAGCCCGGCAGTTGCAAAATATATAAAGGAATACGATGACTCAGGCAATTCGGGTTCAGAATCTGAACAAGACATTCGGCACCAGACAAGTGCTGCACGATCTGGAACTGGACGTGGCACCTGGCGCGATGGTGGCGCTGATCGGCGCATCCGGTTCCGGAAAATCCACGTTGCTGCGCCATCTGGCCGGCCTGGCCACCGGTGATCGCCAGGTTGGCGGCGACATCCAGATGCTGGGCCAGCAAATGCAAAAAGATGGCATCCTGAACCGCAATGTTCGCCGCCTGCGTTCTGACATCGGTTATATCTTTCAGCAGTTCAATCTGGTGGGACGGTTGTCGGTCCTGAAGAACGTCCTGCTGGGCAGCCTGGGGCGCATGTCGCGGGTACGCGGCGCGCTCGGCCTGTTCAACAAGGAAGAAGTGAATAACGCGTTGCGGGCATTGGAGCGGGTCGGTCTGCTTGAGTATGCCTATCGTCGTGCTTCAACCCTGTCTGGTGGTCAGCAGCAGCGCGTGGCCATTGCCCGCGCCCTGTGCCAGAAGGCGGAAATTATTCTGGCAGACGAACCCATCGCGTCACTGGATCCGGAATCGGCTCGCCGTGTCATGGAGACACTGGCGGACATCAATAAGCGCGACGGCAAAACAGTCATTGTCACGCTGCATCAGGTGGACTACGCAGTGAAATATTGCCGCCACGCGGTAGCGCTCAAAGGCGGCAAAAAATATTTCGACGGCCCGATCACCGGGCTGAGCAACGAATTTCTGAGCGACCTGTACGGCTCGGAAATAGGTACGGCGCTTCTGTTCGGAGAGCAGGAGGCACAAAAAACACCCGCCAGAGACCCGGCACGCCTGGTTCTGGCAGCAGCTTAAACATTATTTCATTAGGAATTTTCATGTTCAAATCGACCATTCGCCGCCTTGGCATTTCCCTGTTCGCGCTGGGTATGAGTGCTGCCGCGGTTCAGGCCCAGGAATCCAAGGAACTCAATTTCGGCATTATCTCTACGGAATCTTCCCAGAACCTGAAAACGGTTTGGGAACCGTTTCTGGCCGATCTGTCCAAGCAAACCGGCTACAAAGTAAAGGCGTTCTTTGCACCTGACTATGCCGGCATTATCCAGGGCATGCGCTTCGATAAAGTCGACATCGCCTGGTACGGCAACAAATCTGCCATGGAAGCGGTGGATCGCGCCAACGGCGAAGTGATCTACCAGACAGTAGATAAAGACGGCAAGCCAGGGTACTGGAGCCTGCTGATCGCCCATAAAGACAGCAAAATCAATTCAGTCAAGGACATGCTGGAAAACGCCAAAACGCTGAACTTCAGCAACGGCGATCCGAACTCCACATCCGGTTACCTGGTGCCCGGCTATTATGTGTTTGCTGAAAACAATGTTGATGCCAACAAGATTTTCAAACGCTCGGTCAACGGCAGCCATGAAGTGAACGCACTGTCTGTGGCCAACAAACAGGTTGATGTCGCCACTTTCAACACGGAAGGCATGGAGCGTTTGAACCGGACCAGCCCGGATAAAGCAGCCATGCTCAAGGTTATCTGGAAATCCCCGCTGATTCCGGCCGATCCTATCGTATGGCGCAAAAACCTGCCTGAGGACGTGAAGGCCAAACTCAAGACATTCTTTGACAGTTATGGCGACAAGCCGGAAGAACTCAAAGTGCTTAACGCAATGGCCTGGGGCAAGTTCAAGCCTTCAAGCAATGATCAGTTGCTGCCGATCCGCCAATTGGAACTGTTCAAAAAACGTTCGCAGATTGCTGGTGACAGCAAACTGGACGAGCAGGATCGCAAGAAACAGATCGCTGGCCTGGATGAACAACTGAGCAAGATCTCTGTGCGCATGAAAGAAATCGAAGGTAAAAACTCGTAATTTGAGTTGATCATGATGGCGGCCTGCATTGTATTTGCAGGTTGCCATAAACTGGAAATGAATATGTCTGTAATGACGACAAGCCCCAGCCCGATGTCCGGCGCACTGCCAGCGCAGCCGCCGCGCATGACATGGGCAAAAATGCTGGGATGGGGGCTGTTCCTGCTGTTTTTGGCCTGGGCCTGGAAAGGCGCCGAAATGAATCCGGTCCTGCTGTGGACCGATTCAGGCAACATGGCTACGTTTGCCGCGGATTTTTTTCCGCCCGATTTTTCTGAATGGCGCATGTATGCGCGAGAGATGCTGGTTACCATCCAGATCGCCGTCTGGGGTACCGTTCTGGCGATTATTTTTGGTATTCCACTTGGCATATTGTCTTCATCCAATCTGGTGCCCTGGTGGGTTTGCCAGCCGGTGCGTCGCCTGATGGATGCCCTGCGCTCCATCAATGAAATGGTCTTTGCCATGTTGTTCGTGGTGGCCGTGGGGCTGGGGCCGTTTGCCGGCACCTGGCACTATTTCTTGGTACCACGGGAGTATTGGCCAAGCTGTTTGCAGAAGCTGTTGAAGCGATTGATCCGGGTCCCGTCGAAGGAGTGCGTGCCACTGGCGCAAGCGCTTTGCAAGAGGTGATATTCGGGGTGATTCCCCAAGTCATGCCCTTGTGGGTGTCGTACGCGCTGTATCGATTTGAGTCGAATGTGCGCTCGGCCACTGTGGTGGGGATGGTTGGCGCCGGCGGTATTGGCGTGCTATTGTGGGAAGCGATCCGGGGCTTCGCTTTCGGACAGACTGCGGCCATTTTGCTCATCATCATTGTGTGCGTGAGTGTGATCGACGTGGTCTCGCAGCGACTCAGAAAATTCTTCGTATGATGGAACAAGGCAGGCAACTGCCTTTTTAAAATGATGAACTTGTCTAGACAAGATGAACCGCTCTACCAGACACTGGCTTCCACTATCCGGGCTGAGTTGTCTATGTACAAACCGGGTGATCTGCTGCCGGGCGAGTTGCGGCTGGCTGAACGCTTTGATGTCAATCGTCATACTGTGCGGCGGGCGCTGGATTTGCTGGTGCAAGAGGGCAATATTATCCGGATCAAGGGCAAGGGCACCAAGGTGCTGACCCGGCCGCTGCTGTATCCGGTGCAGGCCACATCCGCCTACACCGACCAGTTTTCGGCCATGGGTCACACCGCCAGGGCGCAATTGCTCAAGGTATATCGGCGTCCGGCCAACCACGACGAACTGACGCAACTGGCCCTGGCTCCGGGCAGCACCGTGCTTGAGTATCGCACGCTGCGATTTATCGATAACGAGCCGATCAGCGTCATGACGCACTTTTTTTCTTCCGGGTACGAAGCGTTGCTGCAAGATTACAAACGTGATTCCATGCGCCAGTATCTGAAAGAGCGCGGCTGTGAGTTGCAGCGCGCCTCCAGCGTGATTGGCGCCAGGCTGCCCACCATTGACGAAGCGGCGCGCCTGCTGATTCCACAATCGGCGCCGGTGCTCACTGTGACCACCCTATCCAAAAACCAGCACGGTCATCCCGTAGAGTTGACGTTTTCCGTCAGCCGCGCCGACCGTTTTCAATATCAGGTAGTTTTAAACGGAGAACACATATGAAAGCGGACTTTGCTCCGACCGAGCGGCAACGCTGGATGCAGGTGCTTGCACGCGCAGGGGATGCGCTGGCCGGGTACGAATCCGAGCTCGCCGGTGTACCTTATCAATGCATACGCAAGCCGGAAACCGGTATGGCCATGGTGCGGGGACGCACTGGCGGCACCGGACAGGCATTCAACCTGGGCGAGATGACAGTGACCCGTTGCGTTGTGCAACTGCAGGATGGTCGTGCCGGGTACAGCTATATTGCCGGACGCAATAAGCGTCATGCGGAGCTGGCTGCGCTGGCCGATGCCTTGCTGCTTGGTCAGGAGAAGGCAAAACTCATGCAAGCGGTGATCGAACCGCTTGCGCGCAGTCAGCAGCAGGCGCGTCTGGCCAGACAGGCCGAGGTCGCCGCTTCCAAAGTTGACTTCTTTACCCTTCTTCGAGGAGAAAATGAATGACCGCTCCCGTTCTGGTTCCTGCCTTTGCAGATCCTGTGCTCAATGCACAAATGAGTTTTCGTGCCGCGCTCAAGGCCATGTCCGAGCCCGGCGTGATCGCCCAGGCCGATTTTGCCGATGCGCTGGACATTATGCATCCGGCTACCTTTTCCCTGGCACTGACACTGTTTGATGACGATACGCAAATTTGGCTGAGTCCGGCGCTCGATACGCCCATGGTTCGCGCCAACCTGGCGTTTCACTGTGCCTGCCCGGTAGTCGATGATCCGCAGCAGGCCGACCTGGCCATTATTACAGCTGTCGAAGTCGACTATCTTGAGCAATTTCGTTGCGGCACCGATCGTGACCCGGAGCTGTCATGCACGGTGATTGTCCAGCTGGATAGCCTGGAAGGCGGGCGCCGGTTGTGCTCGAAGGGCCGGGCATCGAATCACAGCGCGCTGTCACACTGCCGCTGTGCGAGCGGTTCTGGTCGGAACGCAATCGGGTAACCGATTTTCCCAAGGGGCTGGACTTTTTCATGACCAGCCAGCGCCAGTTGATGGCTTTGCCGCGCAGTACCGTGGCCAGCGTCCTATAAGGAGAATACGATGTATGTTGCTGTAAAAGGCGGTGAAACCGCTATCGAAAATGCGCATCGCTTGCTTGATCAGAAACGGCGTGGTGCGACTGAGGTGCCACCCTTGTCGCTGGCCCAGATCGCGCAACAGATGCCGCTGGCCGTAGCCCGGGTAATGAGCGAAGGCTCGCTGTACGATCGTGATCTGGCCGCGCTGGCTATCAAACAGTCTGCGGGCGATTTGCTGGAAGCGATTTTTCTGTTGCGCGCCTATCGCACGACACTGAGTCGCTACTGCGTCAGCCGCCCCCTTCGCACCGAGAGCATGCAGGTGGAACGACGCATTTCCGCCACTTACAAGGATTTGCCGGGCGGGCAGTTGCTGGGACCGACCTTTGACTACACACACCGTTTGCTGGACTTTACCCTGCAGGCCGAAGGCGAACAGCCCCAGGCGCTTAAGCAGGACAATGCGCAGCAGACCCCGGCCGACATTGACGGGGCCGCAGTCGCGCAGCAAACGGCATCATTGTCGGGCGCGACGCGCCTGGATACAAATGCGCAGGCAGATGCCGCGATCGAAGAAGCAGGGCAGGACTTTCCACGTGTATTGGGCCTGCTGGCCCAGGAAGGGTTGATGCGCGAAGAAACGGACAGTGCCCAGGCAGTTCCCGACATTACCCGTGAGCCACTCGATTTTCCGAGCAACCGGATGCAGCGTTTGCAGGCGCTGGCCCGTGGCGATGAGGGGTTTTTGCTTGCGCTGGGCTA
The DNA here is from genome assembly GCF_000219915.2 of Advenella kashmirensis WT001. NCBI lineage: Bacteria > Pseudomonadati > Pseudomonadota > Betaproteobacteria > Burkholderiales > Alcaligenaceae > Advenella > Advenella kashmirensis. Next base: position 673,229 of record NC_017964.1, read on the forward strand.
TTCGACGCAGCGCGGCTATGGTCGCAACCACCCATTTGCCGGCGAGATCCGCATCGGCTTCACCGAGGTCTGGCTGGAGCCCGAGGAGCTGGATTTCGCCGTGCCTGCCGGCGATATCGAAGTGACCGAATGTGAAATGGTTAATCAGTTTGTCGGCTCCAAGGATCAGCCAGCGCAATTTACGCGCGGTTACGGTCTGGCCTTTGGTTACAACGAGCGCAAGGTCATGGGCATGGCCCTGGTCGATCGCGCGTTGCGCGCGGCCGAATACGACGAGGAGATCACCTCGCCGGCGCAACAGGAAGAGTTTGTGCTGATGCATTGCGATAACGTCGAGGCGGCCGGCTTTGTATCACATCTGAAATTGCCGCACTATGTGGACTTCCAGGCAGAACTTGAGTTGATTCGCAAAATGAGAAAACGCGACGCGCAGGCCGGGCTCGACCAGGAACAGCAGGAAACAGACGCGGGGCAGGTCCCGCCGCAGAAGGAGAAACGGGCATGAACGCCATAGCAGAACCCTACAACTTTGCCTATCTGGACGAGCAGACCAAGCGCATGATTCGCCGCGCGCTGCTCAAGGCAGTAGCCATTCCCGGCTATCAGGTGCCTTTTGGCGGACGCGAGATGCCGCTGCCCTACGGCTGGGGCACCGGCGGCATGCAACTGACCGCCGCGATCCTGGGACGTGATGATGTATTGAAAGTAATCGACCAGGGCGCGGACGACACCACCAATGCCGTGTCCATCCGGCGCTTTTTTTCGCGTACTGCAGGCGTTCGCACCACTGTGGATACAACCGAAGCGACCGTAATACAAACCCGTCACCGCATACCCGAGACGGCATTGAGCAATGATCAGATCATGGTCTTCCAGGTGCCCATCCCCGAACCGCTGCGTTTTATTGAACCGTCGGAAACCGAGACCAAAACCATGCATGCGCTGAACGATTACGGCGTCATGCATGTGAAGCTGTACGAAGACATTGCCCGCTACGGCCATATCGCCACCGCCTACGCCTATCCGGTGCTGGTGGCCGGTCGCTATGTGATGGACCCGTCACCCATACCGAAGTTCGATAACCCGAAACTGAACCGCAGCGCCGCGCTCATGCTGTTTGGCGCCGGCCGTGAAAAGCGCCTGTATGCCGTGCCGCCCTATACCGATGTGGCCAGCCTTGACTTTGAAGACCATCCGTTCGAGGTGCAGAAATGGGAGCACAGTTGCGCCATTTGCGGATCCACGGAGTCGTTCCTGGACGAAATTATTACAGATGACAAGGGCAGCCGGGAATTTGTCTGCTCCGATACTGACTACTGCGCGCAGCGCGTGGCACAAGCAGAGGTAACACAATGAGTGCATTGCAGTCTATCAACAATCAGGCAGATCGCCCGGTGGCGGACGAGCTGGCCGGCGAGCCGCTTTTTCAGGTATCGGATATCGGCCTTTTGTTTGGCCCGGACAAGGGATGCCAGGCGGTCAGTTTCGATTTGTATCCCGGCGAAGTGCTGGGCATTGTCGGTGAGTCGGGCTCGGGCAAGTCTACGTTGCTCAATGTGCTCTCCGGCCGCAGCCAGCCCGACGCCGGAACCATTCACTATCGCCAGACTGATGGGGCGGTGACGGATTTGTATGCGTCCTCCGAGGCGCAACGACGCACCTTGCTGCGCACCGAGTGGGGGTTTGTAGAGCAGAACCCGCGCGATGGCCTGCGCATGACGGTGTCGGCGGGCGCCAACATCGGCGAGCGCTGATGGCGCAAGGCGTACGCAATTATGGCGTGCTGCGCAGCGAATCGGAGCGCTGGCTGCGTCAGGTGGAAATTGACGAGTCGCGCATTGACGATCTGCCGCGCACTTTTTCCGGCGGCATGCAGCAACGGCTGCAGATCGCCCGCAATCTGGTGTCCCATCCACGGCTGGTGTTCATGGACGAGCCCACCGGAGGGCTGGATGTCTCGGTGCAGGCACGCTTGCTCGATATGCTGCGCGCACTGGTGCGCGATCTGGGTCTTGCGGTCATTATTGTGACCCATGACCTGGCCGTGGCCCGGCTGCTTGCAGACCGCCTGATGGTGATGCGCCGTTCGCGCGTGGTCGAAAGCGGCCTGACCGATCAGATACTGGATGATCCACAACATCCGTACACGCAACTGCTGGTCTCATCGGTATTGCAACCGTGATAGTACAGTTGCAATCAACGCATTCGGAGAAACAATGAATACCGTTCTGGAAGTAAACAATCTGTCCAAGACCTTCACTCTGCATCAACAGCAGGGGGTGCAACTGCATGTACTCGACGACATCAGCTTTTCTGTCAACGCCGGCGAGTGCGTAGTGCTGCATGGGCAGTCGGGTGCCGGCAAGTCAACGCTGCTGCGCACGCTATATGGGAACTATCTGCCAGGTGCAGGCTCCATCCGCGTGTTGCACCGTGACAGCATGACCGAGCTGGTCGGCACGGCGCCGCGCCAGATCATGCAGGTACGCCGCGAGACAATGGGCTATGTGAGCCAGTTCCTGCGCGTCATTCCACGCGTCAACTGCCTGGATGTGGTCAGTGAGCCGGCGCTGTTGCGCGGCTGGAGCGCCGAGCAGGCCCGAGCGCGTGCCGCCGACCTGTTAACGCGGCTTAACATTCCGCAAAGGCTCTGGTCGCTGGCGCCCAATACCTTTTCTGGCGGCGAACAGCAGCGCGTGAACATCGCCCGTGGTTTCATGGTCAATTGGCCATTGATGCTGCTGGATGAACCGACAGCATCGCTGGATGAAGCAAATCGCCAGGTGGTGCTGCAGATGATTGGCGAGGCCCGGGCAGCCGGCGCTGCCTGATCGGGATTTTTCATGACAAGGCGGCGCGCGAGCCGTGGCGAGATCGCAGCCTGGATATCGCGACGAGGGAGATGAAACATGTTGCGTGAAAGAGTGATTACCAATGCAAAGATCGTCACTGCCAGCGAGGTCATCAGTGGCACCGTGGCGCTGCGTGATGGACAGATTCATGATGTCAGCGAAGGCAGAAGCAGTCTGCCTGCCGCCGAAGACTGGCAGGGCGATTTTGTTATCCCAGGTCTGATCGAGCTGCATACCGACAACCTTGAAAAATACATGAACCCGCGTCCCGGTGTAGACTGGCCATCGGAAAATGCGGTATTGGCGCATGACGCGCAAATCGTCGGCGCAGGCATCACAACGGTATTTGATGCGCTCTCGATTGGCGATGTGAACCCCAAAGGGCAACGCCTTCTGCAATTGCCAAAAATGGTGGAAGCCATTTCCCATGCTGCAGACCAGGGACATACGCGGGCCGAACACCGGCTGCACCTGCGTTGTGAAGTCAGTCATGAAAAAACGCTGGGTATCTTCGAAGATCTGGTAGGCAATGACCTGGTGCATCTGGTGTCGGTCATGGACCATACACCGGGGCAGCGCCAGTTTGTCAAGTACGAAAAATACCGCGAATACTATCAGGGCAAGTATCACCTGAATGATGCTGACATGGACGCCTTTATCGTTCTGCAAAAACAGAATGCCGATCGCTACAGTGAGCAATACCGCCGTCGTATCGTGGATATCTGCCACGAGCGCGGGCTATCGCTTGCCAGCCATGATGATGCCACCAGCGAGCACGTGCACGAATCAGCCGGTTTTGGCATGACCATTGCCGAATTTCCCACTACCCATGAAGCGGCGGCGCTCAGCCACCAACTGGGCCTGAAAGTGCTGATGGGCGCGCCCAACGTGGTGCGCGGCGGTTCACATTCCGGCAATATCGCCGCCACCGACCTGGCTCGCAAAGGCGTACTGGATATTCTGTCCAGCGATTATTACCCGGCAAGCATGTTGCAGTCGGTGCGTATTCTGAGCCAGTCAGATCTGGGGATCAGCCTGCCGCAGGCGGTGAATATGGTGAGCCTGGCGCCGGCCAGATCCGCCAATTTGCCGGACCGTGGCCAGATCAGTCCGGGACTGCGTGCCGATCTGGTACAGGTCAAGGATACGGGCAGGCAGTTTGTAGTGCAGCAGGTGCTGCGCGAAGGTCAACGGGTATTTTGATGCCGGGTCAGCTGGTTTACGTGATGGGACCTTCCGGGTCGGGCAAAGACAGTCTGCTGCAACTGGCGGCCAGCCGTGCGGGATCACAGTTGCGATTGATGAAACGCTACATAACCCGGTCGGCTGAGTCCGAGGGAGAAGATGCCTTCTCCCTGTCGCCCGATGCTTTCGATGCGATGCAGGCACGTGGCGAGTTTGCCATGAGCTGGCGCGCCAACGGCCTGGCCTATGGCATCCCGATAGAGCTAGATAACTTGCTGGCGCAGGGGCATACCGTATTGGTCAACGGTTCCCGCGCGTATTGCGAGTCTGCGGTACAACGTTACAAATCGGCGCTGGTGGTGCTGGTGCAGGTCGATCCGCCCTTGCTGCTGCAACGCCTGCTGCAGCGTGGCCGTGAAAGCCGTCAGGAGATTACTCAGCGGCTGGCACGCAACTGCGCGCTTGATATCGCATTTATGGACAGGCTGCGGGAGCAGGGCGCGCGGCTGGTGGTGCTGGATAACTCCGGCGACCTGGACAGCGCCGTGACGCAGTTTTTGCATACAATTGAACAGGCCACGACACTGGAGCGGCAATGAAACTGACTTTCCTGGGCACCGGCAATTCGGCGCAGATGCCTGTTTATAACTGCGATTGCGTGGCCTGTGCCCGGGCGCGCAGTGATGTTCGCCACGCGCGCCTGCCCTGTAGCGCGTTGCTGCAAGGCAATGACGGCCAGTGCTGATTGACAGCGGCCTGACGGACCTGACCACTCGCTTTGCGCCCGGCACGCTGCAGGGTATTTTCCAGACGCATTATCATGCCGATCATGCCCAGGGCCTGCTGCATTTGCGCTGGGGCGTCAACTTGCGGATTGCGGTATACGGACCTGAGGATGAAGCCGGGTTTGCAGACCTGTATAAGCATCCGGGCATTCTGGACTTTTCCGAACCGTTTGAAGCATTTGAAGAACGGCGGTTTGCCGGTTTCAGCATCACTGCCTTGCCACTGCAGCATTCGCGCCCGACCTACGGCTATTTGATCCGGCCCGATCAGGGCGACAGTCTGGCCTACCTGACCGATACGCAAGGCCTGCCCGAAGCGGTAGAACGTTTTTTGCGCGACCAGCGTCCGGCTCATTGTGTGCTCGATTGTTCTTATCCGCCCCGGCCAGAACCCGGGCGCAATCACAACGATCTGAACCAGGCGCTGGCGATCCATGCCGCCATCGGCGCCGGGACCACCTGGCTGACCCATGCCGGTCACGAACTGGATCGCTACCTGATGGCCCATCCCCAGGCACTGCCCGCGGATGTCCGCCAGGCATTTGATGGTGACCAGATTCAGTTGTGAGTTGACTCCGGGCATGACATGGATCATGACGCTAATGGCGACTTTCCTGATTCCTCTACTCTACCAGTCCGACCGTTCCGGGCGCCGGGCGATTTTTCTGAGACAGGTTATGCATAGATGAGCACCTGTCTGCGTCGCTTTTGATATTTATTAAGGCGACTGTCAGCCAATATATACTAATATAAACGAGAAATATTCTCATTTACCTATTTCCTTATTGGTGGACATTTACGTATGGTCAAGAAAATCGCCTGATCGGTGCCGGCATGGCACTGTCTCTGTCTCTGTCTGCACAGGCTGCCGAGTATCCTATCGGCAAACCTCATATGAAAAACGGCATGGAAATCGCTGCCGTGTACCTGCAGCCCATTACCATGGAACCGGCAGGCATGATGCGTGAAGCCAAGGATTCCGATATTCACCTTGAAGCAGATATTCATGCAACGGCTGACAACAAGAACGGGTTCGAGGAAGGCGCGTGGATGCCGTATCTGACCATCAAATACAAGCTGGAAAAAGTAGGCGGCAAAGTTCAGGAAGGGATGTTCATGCCCATGGTGGCCAATGACGGTCCCCACTATGGTGACAATGTGAAGCTGCAAGGGCCTGGCAAATATAAACTCACGTACATCATTGATTCGCCCGAGGCCAATAAAATGAATCATTTTGGCCATCATACCGACAAGGAAACCGGAGTTGAGGCGTTCTGGAAGCCATTTGAAGTCGAGTACGAATTCACGTATGCCGGTACAGGTAAAAAAGGCGGATATTGATCATGGTTAAACGCGCTTTGGCTATTGCCGGTCTGGCGCTTTCCCTCACCATGACCCAGGCCTTGCTGGCGGCAAGCGCCTGGGCCGAGACGCCCACCTTTACCCTCACGTTCAAGGAAGATGGCACGTTCGAGCCGCAGCGGCTTGAAGTGCCTGCCGGTCGCTTCAAGATCAATCTCATCAATGAAAGCAAGGTGCCCGTTGAATTCGAGAGCCTGCCGCTGCGCAAGGAAAAAGTGCTGGGACCAGGTCTGTCCTCATTTCTGGTTTTCAAAATTTCAAAACCCGGCGAATATCCGTTTTTTGACGACTTTCATCAATCCGTTAAAGGCACCTTGGTGGTCAAGCCTGCCCAATAGTTCAACATTCTCTTAAAAGGTAACCCATTGGATCAAGTGGCCTTTATTGTCTGGCGTGAAAGCGTTGAAGCCCTGCTTGTGGTGGGTATTTTGTACACCTGGTTGCGCGCTTCTCCGGAAGGACGGCGTGGTATGCCGTGGCTCTGGGGTGGGGTGGCTGCGGGGCTGTTGCTGGCCATCGCGCTGGCGCTGGTTTTCATGGGCGTGTCCACCTGGTTGTCCGATACCGGGCAGGAATGGTTCCAGGCCATCATGGCGCTGGTTGCCTGCGGACTGGTGGTGCAAATGGTCCTGTGGATGAAAAAAATGGCCGCAAGCTCAAAAGCGAATTGGTCAGTGGTGCATCGGCCAATCTCCAGCGTAACAGCTGGTGGGGGCTGCTGGTTCTGGTCATGATTGCCGTGGCGCGAGAAGGCAGCGAGACCGTGGTTTTTCTTTGGGGCACGGTACTGGCCGGCGCGCAACAGAGTCAGGCGTGGATGCTGGCAGCCGCCGGTGTGGGTGGCTTTCTGCTGGCACTGCTGACGTTCTATATTTTGCAGTTGGGGGGCAAAGTCATTACATGGCGCCGCTTCTTTCAAATTACCGAAATTTTATTGCTGCTGCTGGCAGGCTCACTGCTCATGAACGGGATCGATCACCTGATCTCACTTGAGGCCATTGCGACCCTGGTTGATCCTGTGTGGGACACCAGTGCAGTGTTTGATGACAGCAGCGGCATGGGCAAGGTCCTGGCCGATTTCGCCGGCTACCGGGCAATGCCGTCACTTACGCATGTCATTGTTTTTGCCTTGTACTGGCTTGCCATTGGGTTGTTGTTTCGTTGGTCGCGACCTGCCATTGCGCGACAGATGGTTTCCACGCATGGCTGACACGTGCCGCCTCAAGAGGTGGCACGTACTGCTAAAATTCAGATGCCCTGTGTCGGTGAACCAGGCGTCTGGCCGCATCTGTTTTGTCCACCATAGTGGATTCGCTCTTCAAAGGTTTGCTCCATGAGCGCCATATTTCAATCGCTTGCCTATCGGCTATCGTCATTTCTGCGGGACCACAAGAAACTGCTTCGCAATATGCAGTGGTGTGTGGTTGGCGTTTACTTTTTTCTCATTCTTGTTCCTGCTGCGCTGCCCCTGCCGGGCAATTCCGCGCATATTTTTTCCAATCTGACCATTTTTGCCCAGTTCGCCTTCTGGGGCATCTGGTGGCCCTTTGTCCTGGTGTCCATGCCCCTGATGGGACGGGCATGGTGCGGATGGTTCTGTCCGGAAGGCATGCTTAGCGAGTGGGCCAGCGAACATGGTCGCGGTCGAGCCATTCCAAAATGGATGCGCTGGGGTGGCTGGCCCTTTGTTGCCTTTGCCCTGACAACAATTTACGGCCAGCTGGTCAGCGTATATCAATATCCCTGGGCGGTGCTTGCTGTGCTGGGCGGCTCGACAGCGGGGGCCATGGTGGTCGGGTACCTGTATGGTCGCAATAAACGCGTCTGGTGCAAGTATTTGTGTCCGGTCAATGGCGTGTTCCAGCTCCTGGCCAAACTGGCCCCTGGCATTACAAGGTTAGTGAAGATGCCTGGCGCCATCCGGTTCGACGTATCGAGCGAATCAATTGCGCGCCGCTGGTACCGCTGCGCCATATGAAGGGTGCTGCCGACTGTCATATGTGCGGACGCTGCGCCGATTATCGTGGTGCGATTGCGCTCACCACCCGCTCGCCGGAGGAAGAAATCGTTGCTGTGGCGCAAACCGGTGGTTGGCAGACGGCCCTGATCATATGGGGGCTGATGGGTATTGCCGTGGGCGCCTTTCTGTGGAGCGCCAGCCCCTGGTTTGTCAGCCTGAAACAGGCCATGGCCGAGTGGCTGGTCAACCGTGATGTCTTCTGGCCTCTGGAACAGAACGCGCCCTGGTTCATTCTGACGAACTATCCGGAAGTCAATGATGTTTTCAGCTGGCTCGACGGCTTTACCATTGTGCTGTTCATTTTTGGCACTGCACTGGTTACCGGGGGGGCGTTGTGGCTGAGCCTGCATTGCATACAGAAAGTGTGGGTGGAAAATTATTCGACGCTGTCGATACCGTCGCGCAGGCGCTGATACCGGCGGCTGGCGTCGGCGTCTTTCTGGGACTGTCGGCAACCACCATTACCCTGTTGCGCAATGATGGCATTGCCACTGGCTGGGCGGGCCCGGTTCGCCTGACATTGTTGTTTCTTTCCCTGCTGTGGTCACTGCGTCTGGCCTGGAAAATTCTGCAACGGCATCAGGTATCGTTCGGGCAGCGGGTTACCTGTATGCTGTTATTGATCGCAGGACTGGCGCCGTTCATCTACGCATGGCTATTGTTCTTTGTGATCTGGTAAGGGGGATATAAACGATCAGCATTTACAAGTTCAGGGTATGCGCGATGGGATGTCTGCGTACGACGTCACGTCGTGCGTATGGTCGTGGTCTTGCCGCGATCGCGGACCAACAGCATCTGATCGTGCTTCTTCGTACTTTGCACAGATGACGAGACCGGACCAGTTTGCTACTATGTCATGCTCTTGCTTATTCTGATGGTAATCCATGAAAGACACTCCTTCTGACTGGCTGGCCCTGGCCGGTTTGCAGCTTTCTCCCTATGCAACGTTAATTGTTACCCTCGGGATCATGCTGCTTTTGCTGGCATTGCTGCATGGTGTTTTGCATTATGGTGTGCTGCGCATGTTGCGGGGCAGAATGCGCAACGATCGTTTTCTCTTCATCAAGCTTGTCGGTCATTCGTCCCTGTTTCGCTATGCTGCCATGCTGGTGCAGGGGTTAGCCCTTGGCTTGCTTACACGCCTGTGGGTGCCGCCCGGCTCGGTTCATGAAGGCCTGCTGGGGTTCTCGCGCATCTGGATGCTGGTCTATACCATCCTGGCGTTTTTTGCATTCCTGGATATCGTGCTGGACTGGTGTTTTCGCAAACAGGTTGCTGTCCAGTTTCCGCTCAAGGGCATCGTGCAAAGCCTGAAAATCATTGCCTCCATTGCCGGCGTCATTTTCATTGTCTCGGTCCTGATCGGCCAGTCGCCGGTTATCCTGATCAGCGGTCTGGGTGCCATGACCGCCGTGCTCATGCTTATTTTCAAGGATCCGATCCTGGGTCTGGTGGCCGGCATCCAGTTGTCTGCCAATAATATGCTCAGTATCGGCGACTGGCTGGAAATGCCCAAATACAATGCTGATGGGCCGTTATTGATATCGGGCTGACCACGGTCAAGGTGCGCAACTGGGACAATACGGTAACCACCATTCCCACCTATTCACTGATTTCAGATTCATTCAAGAACTGGCGCGCCATGTCCGAATCCGGTGGTCGTCGTATCAAGCGTGCCATCCATGTCGATGTCAACAGCATCAAGTTCATTACCGAAAGCCAAATGAAGCGGCTGACCAAAAGCCGGCTGCTGTCCCAATATATTCTGGACAAATCCAGGGAAGTAGAGGACTACAATCAGTCGCGCAGCGAAGACCTGTCGTCCGCGCTGAATGGTCGACGGCTCACCAATATCGGCACCTTTCGGGCGTATCTGGAAGTCTACCTGCGCAATCACCCGCATATCCATCGTAATATGACCCTGCTGGTGCGCCAGCTGGCTCCGCAGGCAACAGGCGTGCCCATTGAAATCTACGCCTTTACGACGACCGTGGTCTGGGCTGAGTACGAACGCATCCAGTCCGATCTGTTCGATCATATCTTTGCCGTGGTCGGTGAGTTCGATTTGCGCGTATTCCAGGCGCCCAGCGGGTATGATATGGCAGCACTCAAAACGGCCATTGCCGACAATGTGAATACCAATATCGATAACAACGGCAACACAAGCGGCAGCGCTGGTGCTGCACCACCCAATTCGTAAAGGAGACGTCATGGGCCCCACCCCTCGTGAGCTGGCACTGCAGTTGCAGCAGCAATTTGATAATCGTGTGCATTTTTCCCCATTGCTGGCAGACGGCAGGCCATTGAGCCTGGAGCAGGCTTATGCGGTGCAGGAGCAACTGGTACAGATTCGCATGGCGCGTCACCATGCCCGGCGGGCCGGATTGAAAATCGCCCTGAATGCGCCTGCCGCCTGGAGCAAGCATGGCCTGACCGAGCCCGTCTATGGTGAATTGCTGGACACGGCGTTATTATCTTCCGGTGCAGTGTTGTCCATGAGTGACTACACTCACATGAAATTCGAATTTGAAGTGGCCGTGCGCATAGGCAGGGAGCTCTCAGGAGATGAATTAAACAGCGTGCAAGCGGCTGCTGACTGGATCGATGCGGTCGCACCGGCCGTTGAGGTGCTTGACGACCGCTGTCCGGAAAAGACGTCGCCCGATGCTCAGACGCTGGTGGCATGCAACGTCAATAATACGTCTGTTATTCTGGGCCAGTGGCAGCCCGCGGTGTCCGATTTTGACCGGGATATCACCATTAGTTCGCATGGAGCAGTGATCGAAGAGGGTAACGTGGCAGATATTGTCAACCCACTGGAGTCCGTATACTGGCTGGCCAAGGCCATGGCCAGAAAGCAGCGCAGCATCCCTGCGGGTGCAGTACTTATTACCGGTAATCTCATGACGGTGAGATTTCCCAGCGCCGGCGATCAGTTTGCGTTTGCACTCGGCGGGTTGGGATCTGTTTCATTCCGTTGTGAACCATAGTGTCATCAAGCTGCTGCGTTATTCTGAGACGCTAGCGTAGCGCAGCAATCCCGGCGCAGGCAGCAGCCAGTGCCGCGAAGCGAGCATGTTGCGGCTTGACGAAACGGTGGTGGATGACATGCCATCGTCGGATATGGGCGTTGTGGTAGTCATGGACAATTTGATTTAACGCACGAATATTATGCTTTTTTAGCGCGCATTGACTAGCCAGTTCGATTGATTTGTTTCAAAATGGCTGCGGGTTTTTGTTTTGTCGTACAGGCTTGTCGATGCATTTCAAAGATTTTGTCAATGGGCTATCGGAGCCATTCAGACTGAATTCAGTCATGGCGGATGCAGATATCAGCCTGCCGCGTTTCAATCAAATCCTGCCGCAAATTCTGTCCAATGCCAAGTTGCATCCCGCAACGCAACCGGCTCATGGGTTCAGAGTCAATCTGTCTGCATTTGCCTTGACCGCCAGCGCCAGCGTGGTCATGCTGCAGGCAAATCATGCTGATCTTATATGGGCGCCTGCCGCCAGCAACAGCCCACAGTGGTTGCTTTTACACACAAGGGAGGCTGCAGAGTTCACCGATAATACCAACAGCTGCACACTGCAGGCGGGCGATCTGCTGCTGATTCACAGCTCTGGTTCGGCCAGCCTGCGACCGCATCTGAATCTTGACTGTACAATCGTTGCCCTGCAGGAGTCTTGCGTCGGACACCGGCAATCGCTGTTTCGGCAGGCTTGCAATCAGCGCTTTCGCCCAGACAGTGGCTGGGCGAAAGTGCTGGCGATATGCCTGCGCGATTTGAATGAGCCGTTCATGGAGCGGATCGCCTCGGTGCCATCGGATCAGGCCGTTTGTCTGGACACGGTGCGCTTGCTGGCGGGCATGACGATCGGGCAGAACATACATCATCGTCTGGCAAGTCGCTCTCCCGAAAAAAACTATCAGGCCCGCCATAATCTGTACACCGAGATCACGTTGTGGCTCTACTTGAATTCCAGCCAAATCAGTCTGACAGGCGAAAAAGTGGCAAGGGAATTTCGCATTTCAGTGCGTACGTTGCACAAGCTGTTTCGCCAGTTCAATGACTCGGCGACTTTTGCAATGTTTCTGAACGATATCCGTATGTTGAACGCCAGAAACCTGCTGCGCGATTCGTTGCTCGGATATCTTAAGATTGGCGATATCGGCTGGCTTTGCGGATTTTCCGACCCTGCGCATTTCGGCAAGGTTTTCAAAAAATACTACTCGATCACGCCCGGGAAAATGCGCGATATTGCACGCGGCAGGGATGAATCCCAGGCATCATCCTAAGTGCAAGTGTCGCCGACTGCAGCACGGGTTACCGTCAACGCCGGGACATTCAGCGACGTTAGTTGCAGTTACCCTGCGGACGCAGGGCCGAAGCGATTTTTCGGCCCTTGCTTGGCCAGTTTCGAAGCGAACCATCTTCGCGCAAGCCATAACGGTGTCTCTATTCAGTCGTGCACGCCTGTTGCTCCGAACTATCGGTTCTGGCGGGCGTGCCGTCGGGATACCGTTCAGTGAATTAATCCAGCGTGATATTCTCTCGCTCGATGACTTGCGCCAACTGCTTGGTCTCGTTCGCAATGCGCATTGCGAAATCCTTAGGATTGGTCATGGCAATGGTTCCCTGTGCACTCAATAACGTTTTCGCTGTCGGCACAGACATGGCTTGTCTGGCGTGCTCGTACAACTTCTCTATGATGTCGCTAGGGGTGCCGGCAGGCGCCAGCAGACCCAGCCAGAACGTCAAATCGATATTCGGAAAACCGCCTCAGCCATTGTGGGAATATCGGGTAGCTGGGAAATGCGTTGCTTGGGCGTTACCGCGAGAGCCTTGAGTTTTCCAGCGCGAATTTGCGGAACGCTGGCCAGGGTGTCGAATGAAGTGTTTACCTCGCCAGCCATCACCGCCATGCTCGCCTGCGATGCAGACTTGTACGGGACGTGCGTGGCCTTGAACCCTCCGTCATTGCTCAACATGGCATACGCCAGGTGAGCGAGATTCCCAACACCGCCAGACCCGTAACTGAGCTCAGCGGGATGGCTCTTGGCAAACGCGACCAAGTCTTTTACGGAGTTGATGGCGTGCTTGTTTGCCCATTCAGCGTTTACATTCAGGACGAACGGTGCATCCAGCACCAGCGAGATCGGGGTAAAGTCTGTCGACTTGTATGGCGAGTTCTTGTAAATCAACGGATTGCCGGTAATGCTGCTGCTGTTGGTAGCCAACAAGGTATAGCCATCCGGTGCCGATCGGGCAACATCGGTCGCACCAATGGAGCCGTTGGCTCCGCCTTTGTTTTCCACAATGACCGACTGTCCCAGTGATTTAGAGAGATTGTCGGCAAGCAGCCGCGCCATTGCATCGGTAATGGATCCCGCCGGAAAGGGAACGACGATTCGAATCAGCTTTGCAGGCCATTTTTTATCCTGTGCAAACGCCACTGTGCAACCGAGTCCGAACGCTGATGCGCCCGCGACGCTAGCAGTTACGACTAGAAAATCTCTACGTGATTTCAATATTGCCATGTTAAGTCTCCTAAAATTTTATGAACAAAAAATGAAAGATTCAAATTGCGATATCTATGGATCGCTTTGTACAACGCTCGCAAGCCGGCCATTCTGTGTCGTTGAGAATCGCGGCTTGAGACAAATCAAACAACGTGTTTCAAGGCTCCCGGGCCGCTTTCCTGGTGGCCGATGTTCCGGTGATTCCACTATCCTCAAGTACTTGTTGCTGTTCCTGCGTCATGCCAAGCACCCGGGAGAAGACCTCGCGGTTGTGCTCACCCAGTGTGGGCGCCGGACGGACCAGCTGAGTTGCCGAGGCCGTCTCTCTGAACCAGGCAGTGGTGGCCATATACTCGCCAAGATATGCACGAGGTATCCTGGAAAAGAAGCCCCTGTCGTTCAAATGTGAGTCTTCCATCACACGCCAGATTGGCTGCACCACGCCCGCAGCAACGCCGGCCTTTTGCAGTTCGCGCATGGCGCTGTCTGCGGTTCGCTGTCGGCACCACGTGCTGATGTGAGCATCTATCTGCTGCCGTCGCGCACGACGGCCCTCAGCGTGGTTCAATGACGAATTGGTGCCCAGCGCGTGAGCATCAATGACGTGGACCAGGGCCTGCCATTGTGTGTCGTTGGTGATGCTCAGAACCACCCACTCGTCATCGTCTGCACATTGATACACACCGTGAGGCGCGAAGAGGGGATGCTCGTTACCGTTTCTCGGTGTCGTTTTCCCGCAGGCAGACTGCTCCAGGATGAATGGGGCAGCCATGGGGAGCATGCATTCGACCTGCGAGAGATTGACGTGCCGGCCTTTTCCTGTCCGCGCCTGTACCAGGAGCGCCAGGAGAGCAGCGGCGCCACCATTCCATCCGCCGACAGGATCGCCATACGCGTAGGATGTCAGTGATGGCGGATTCTGTGGGAATCCGGTGTGATGCGGCAAACCGCTAGCCTGCTCAAGCGTGCCGCCGTAAGCCCGGGTGGTGCTCCACTCATTGCCCGCACCAAACGCGGGCATGGAGACCATCACCAGCCGATCATTCACCTTGGACAAAGCCGCATAATCCAGGCCCAGCTTGGGCAGCACCTCTGTTGAATAGTTTTCGATGACGATGTCGGCGGTTTTTACCAAATCGAGTAAAACGGCGCGTCCTTCCTGACGCGTCAAATCCAGGGTAATGCCGAGCTTGTTTCGATTCATTAGAGCGAAGTTCGCGTTTTTTTCGTAAAGCCGCTCGCTGTAGAACTCCTCGGTATAATGCGTTCCCCGCCACCAATCCGGATACTGCGTCCCTTCGACCTTAATGACCTCGGCGCCAAAGTCTGCCAGGGTGCGCGCTGCCAGCGGGCCTGCCCACCCCATGGTCAAATCGATCACACGCGTCTTCCGAAGCGGCGGCACCGCTACTTTCGCGCGGGTGCGGCGTACTCGCAAAGCCAGTGCTTCGTCGCTGCGATAATACTGGTTATCCGCCCCCTTCATTGGTGCAGCGCCACCCGGCAACGGTCCTGCATCTCCGAGCGGAAACGGCACGACCACCCCTTCAAACTGCCGGTCTCCGGATATCACAGGAACAAACGCACCGCGTTCACGATGTACCTGCTGCGCAAGCAACTCGTCCATAGTCGGCACGATAACGGCCGGAAATTTAGCCTTGCCAAGCTCCTCAAACCAGTCCTTGGCCGTCTTGGTAAGCAGGGCTGGAATCAGGAATGCGTCAATCTCGTCGGCATGTTTGATGCGTGTCGGGCCGTTTATGAATCTGGGATCCTGGGCATGTTCCGGATGCCCCACAGCCGCACACAGCGCAGCCCATTGCGGACCGGTGTGGGCGAAAATGCCGATCCAGCCTTCACGGGTCTTGTAGATGCCGCCGGGGTGTGTCGTACAAAACCGGTTGACGCCCAAGCGGGCTTTGGGGTGGCGTCCGTCTTGCACCATGCCTGCTTCCATCTCCACAACAGAGAAGGCAAGCTCATGAATGCTCAGTACATAGCGGCGGCTTCCGTCAGACTCTCCCAACAAGGCTGAAATCGCGCTGGAGAAAGCGCCGATACCGGCAACAATGCCTGTTTGCACGTCGTGCGGCAGATGTGGCGGCCCTTCTACCGCGCCGCTACTGTATACAGCGCCGGCCAGGGCGCGGCACACAGCGGTAGTTCCTAAGAATGTGCTATACGGACCACTTTCGCCAAACCAGGTTAAACACACCTCGATGGGCATGTTTTCGCCGCTGGCCGCGTCACTTGCGCCATACACCGGGCGACTCAGAACTTCGATGCCCTCACTGAGCGCCCTGGCATCGAGTACCACGTCGCAGGTTCTGGCCAGGCGCGCCAGCCATGCGTATTGCTCAAAACGTTGACTACCCAATGTGACGCTGCGTTTATTTGTGCTGAGCCAGGCGTTCAGCGCGCTTTGCGATTCGGTATCAGAACTGGTCAGCAACGGTGGTACCGTCCGAAGCGCGTCTCCGTCCGGATCCTCCACCTTGATGACCTCTGCACCAAAGTCTGCGAAGAGTTTCCCTGCATAGGCCAATGCCGCTCCGCTACCGATTTCCAGGACGCGCAGTCCGGCAAGAGCAAGCTGACTGGTGGGTTCGTGCTTAACCACAGTGTGTTTCCTTTATGAGAGTGCCGTGCTTACCAGGTATCGACAAACGAGCGACGGGGGCGAGCCGCACGTAACGATGCGGAAGCGATGCCCTGACGAATCCATGTCCGCGTTTGGGCCGGATCGATGACTGCATCGATTTCTGTGGTGGACGCAACGTTGATGGCATGACCACGTTCGTATGCACGCGCCACCAACTGGTCGTAAAGCGCTTGCCGTTCCGGCCCATCCGGAACGCTGTCGAGTTCCTTTTTGAACCCCAGCCGGATTGAGCCTTCCAGTCCCATCGGACCGAACTCTCCTGTGGGCCAGGACACCGAGCAACTTGCCGAGCGAAAACCGCCGCCTGCCATTGCCATTGCGCCCAGACCGTAGCCCTTGCGCAGGGCAATGGCCAGGATCGCGACGCGCAATTTGGCTGCGGTCACAAACATACGGGACACGTGGCGCACCTGGGCCTTGGCTTCTTCGTCGGGACCCACCATGAATCCGGGCGTATCGATCAGCGAAATGATCGGCAGGCCATGAACATCACAAAGATTCATGAACCGGGCCGCCTTGTCCGCAGCATCAGCATCAATGGCGCCGCCCAGATGTTGTGGGTTATTGGCGATGATGCCTACCGGCTGCCCTTCAACGCGTGCAAGCGCGGTGTGCATGCCGTGCCCGAATCCGGAGCGAAGCATCAATACACTGTCTACGTCGGCGATGCCTTCAATGGCTTTGCGACTGTCGTAGACGCGCAAGCGATTCTCTGGGACCACGTGTCGCAGCGCCAGTGGATTGGGCGCCGACCAGTCTTTCGTTCTACCCTGAAACATTGCAAGATAATGCTTGGCGAGCTTAACGGCCTGTGCTTCATTTTCCACCAGAATGTCGATGACGCCATTGGCAAATTGCACGCTAGCCGGGCCAACGTCTTCAGGCTTGAATACACCCAGGCCGCCGCCCTCAATCATTGCGGGGCCGGCCATGCCGATATTGGAATTTTTGTCCGCGATGATGACGTCACATACACCCAGAAAGGCAGCGTTGCCGGCAAAGCATCGGCCCGACACGATGCCCAGCAGCGGCACTTCTCCACTGAGTTCTGCCAGCGCAGCAAAGGAAGGCTGGTACAAGCCGGAAACAAACGGGAAATCCACATCTCCCGGACGCCCACCGCCGCCTTCTGCAAACAGCACGAACGGCATTTGGTCGCGGCGGGCACGCTCCACCAGACGATCGGTCTTGATATGATTGCGCTTGCCTTGCGTACCGGCCAGCACCGTTGCGTCATAGGCCATCACGGCACTTAACGATTGCTCATAACCGAACTGCGCGCTATTGATGTTGCCAATACCCGTGACAATACCGTCAGCGGGCGTGTTTAGCATCAGATCCTCTTTGGTGCGACGGCTTGCCTGTGCGGCAACGACCAATGCGCCGTATTCGACAAAGGAACCATCATCACACAGATCAGCAAGGTTCTCGCGGGCAGTGCGTTGCCCGCGTGCACGGCGCTTTGCCACCGCGTCCGGGCGAGCCTCGTCATACAGGATGGCATGGCGATCAAGTACTGCCTGCAAATCGGGGCGGATGGCCGTCAAATCGACCGTTTCAACGGCGAGCTCTGCGTCTGTACCGTCCAACGCCTGTTCCAGCACCACCAGGATATCGCCTTCCGCTGTCTGACTACCGTTATTCACCCGTACTTCAACGACGCTTCCATTGAACTCGGCAACAACGGAATGCTCCATTTTCATCGCTTCGATGACCGCAATGGGCTGGCCTTTCAGAACCGTATCGCCTGCATTCACCGAGACTTCGACAATCCGTCCGCTCAGTGGCGCGCACAAGGCTGCAAGCCCGTCCTCGAGCACTTCCTGTACGACGCTTTTGGCGGTTGACGATGCTGCGGCAGCAGGCAACGCTTCGCTAGTGAGCTTATTCTTTGCTTCCTGCTCACTTTCGAGCACAGATGCAGTAGCGACCAGTTGCCCAAGAATCGATTCGATATAGCGGGTGTGGTTCTTTTGCTGGAGGAAATCATCACGATCGACAAGCGCTTTCAGTAAATGAATGTTGGTCGAAATGCCGGCGATCGTGAACTCAGCCAAGCTGCGTCGCAAGCGCCTGACGACATTTGAAAATTCATCACTGGCGCTCGATACAATCAGCTTGGCCAAAAGCGTATCGAAAGCCGGGGCGGGGCAATAGCCGCTAAAGGCATGCGTATCCACTCGCACATCCGGTCCCGTGGGTGGATCGAAGCGCTCCAGCCGACCGTGTGCCGGTCGCGCCAAACCATTGGCGTCGGTGGATTCTGCCGTCACGCGTACTTGAATGGCATAGCCTTTGATCTGTGGCGGATTCGCAGGGTTCACGCCCAATGCTTCAAGCCGCTTTCCTTGCGCAATGCCGATTTGCAACGCCACCAGATCGACTCCGGTAACTTGCTCGGTAATCGTATGCTCCACTTGGAGTCGAGGATTGGCCTCGATGAAAACAAAATCCGTTTGCGCGCCGTTTTCGTCTTCCTCAACGAGAAATTCAAATGTACCAAGGCTGCGATAGTTCACTTTCGACGCAAGCTTGATTGCCGCAGCCAGGATCTCTGTTCGCAATTGCGCATTCAGAACCGGGCTTGGCGCGATTTCAACCACTTTCTGGAAACGACGTTGCAACGTGCAATCGCGCTCACCCAGCGCGACAACATGTGCGCCGTCCCCCACGATTTGCACCTCGATGTGACGCGCGCGGTTTACCAGGCGTTCTGCATAGAGGGTATCCACGCCAAATGCGGACATTGCCTCGGATCGGCAGCGTGCATAGAGTTCAGGGATCTGATCCCTGGTCTTTACGACACGCATGCCGCGACCGCCGCCACCGCCCACCGCCTTGATGACGATGCCTGCGCCGTCCTGCTCGTCGAAAAATTGCATGATTTGCTCCAGCGTGGCGCCTCCATGCGTGGCGGGCATCACGGGCACGCCGCACTCCCTGGCAAGCTTCAGTGCGCTGCCCTTGTCTCCAAACAAGGCCAAGTGCTCCACTTCGGGGCCAATAAAGGTAATGCCTGCATTAGCGCATGCGGCAGCAAAATCCGGCCGCTCACTTAGAAAACCATAGCCGGGGTGAATGGCATCGCAGTCTTGCCTTTGTGCGACAGCGATAATGGCGTCGATATCGATATAGGCTGCAGGACCCGCAGCATTCAATGCCACTGCAGCGTCCGCCAGTGTCCGATGCCGGGAATTGGCATCATCGCTCGAATAAACCGCCACGCCGGGCATTCCCAGATCACGTATGGCGCGAAGAATGCGAACGGCGATTTCGCCACGATTGGCAACCAAAATTTTCTTCATGATTTCCTGTTTTCCTGATTTTTGTCTTAATCGTTCTCTTGCTCATCACCCGAAGGTGCACGTTCGAGGTCAAGTGAAACGCTTACCGGTTTCGGGGCACCAATTTGAATACGGCACGCGCAACAGCCAAAACCGTCCCATGGCCGTCCCGGACCTCGCCCTCGCAAAATGCAATACTTTTGCCGCGTCGTTTGCAGGCGGCAATAATCTCTACGTTCGATTTGGCAGGCTCATAAAAATGGGTCGACATATCAATCGTTGCCGCCCCCATATTCAGTGGGTCATGCGCCCGCGCTACAACGCTCAATGTGAAGTCCAGCGCGCTCATCAACGCGCCGCCGTGAATATCGCCCCGACTGTTGACCAGCTCGCGTGTCAATTTCAGGCGTGTACGGCAACAATTGCCTTCCAGGCCGATACTCTGGAGGCCAATATGGTGCATGAATGGAACATCAATTCCAAAGTGCCCCAATTGAATCCCGTCTGTTTCTATTGTTAATGGCTGGTTTTTTATACTGTCCAAACTTGAATCCTCTAATGTAGGTATAAAAATAAACTGAAGATCATTGAGCAGTGATGTGCACTGCGCAGGCGCTATTTGACAATCCCAGCGTTGATGCGGTGATAAGTATCGAAAATACCGAGAACACCCGGCGATTCAATTTGTAACGTAGCAGCATTTTGTCTCCGAAAATATTGCCCTTTGTTCATCGTTACGTTTATGAATAACGATGCCAGCGCGCTTTTTAATGAATGCTTAACTTCCTGCTGAGCTCGTTTGCCCCTGCAGTCAAATCAACAAAGCGCCAGTGTTGTCACTTTTGAAACCGCTGGATGACATGACGGGCTTGTGGATGGACCGCTGCCGAAACCCTTTGTCAGCGAAGCTGCTTTGCCTTGGTCATGGACGTGCAATTGAGTGGTTTAATAGTAATTTCGGCGAGTCTGTGACACAATTCACATCTTTCTCTGACAGCTATAGCGGTTCGGCATAGATCACAATCGGGGTGAACCAACGATGGATTTAAGACAACTTCGGACCATCCTGGCTATTGCGGAAACGGGTAGTCTAACCAAGGCTGCAGAGCTGCTTCACGTCGTTCAGCCGGCATTGTCCCGACAACTGAAGCAGCTGGAAGATGAACTGGGTAGCCCATTGTTCGAACGACATCGACTTGGCATGGTGCTCACAGTGCCTGGTCGCCGCTTCGTTGACCAGGTGCGCGTTTCATTAAAGGGGCTTAATCAAGCCAAGGCTGACATCGGTGCGGCGGCCGCGAACCTGATGGGGTCTGTCGCCGTCGGTATGCTGCCAGGTCTGGCTGCTGCACTGGCCGGACCACTGGTCACGTCTCTGCGTCGGCAATACCCGGATTTGAAAGTACGCATTGCCACTGGTTTCACGGATTTCCTGCAAGACGGCCTTGAAGATGGCAAGCTGGATATTTGCCTTATGGGCGACTATCTGCAATCCGAGATGCTCCTGACGTCGCCGGTTTTTCGCGAGCCCATTTACGTTGTGGGCCTGCCTGCTTGTGGGTTATCACAGTCTCAACCCGTCACGCTTGCTGAGGTCGCAAAGAGACCCATGGTGGTTCCGGAAGCG
Organism: Advenella kashmirensis WT001; assembly: GCF_000219915.2. Classification (NCBI taxonomy): domain Bacteria; kingdom Pseudomonadati; phylum Pseudomonadota; class Betaproteobacteria; order Burkholderiales; family Alcaligenaceae; genus Advenella; species Advenella kashmirensis. The sequence continues at coordinate 694,527 of NC_017964.1, forward strand.
CAAAGTCTTCGCAACGCCATCGATCGTGCGTGCACCATTATTGGGGTTAACCTGAATCTGGTGGCTGAGTCCGATAGTACTGCCGTCATCCTCGATCTGGTGGAGCGCGGCGTGGGCTATACCATCCTGCCGGTCATGCCGATTACCCCAATGTTAAAGGCCGGGCGCATCGTCGGCGCACCCATCGTCAGTCCTCAACTTCGCCGGACCGTGATCATCGGCAGTCCGGTAATTAATCGCAACCCGCATACGGTCAGTGCACTTCAGGGTGAACTGATCGGCTTGCTGCGGCCGTATGTCCAGCAATTTTCTTGTGTGGGGGTGGAGTGGCTGGCTGATATGCCTTGATAATGGGGTAGAGCCTTAATCATGATCTGGCGGACCGGGCACCCAATGGGCAACTCTGGCCAGGCATGATGTTAAATGCTGTGGGCCGTGCTGATGGCTCGGGTTGCCTTCAGCACGGCTGCCTCGTTCAGTGCAGTTGCTTGCTGCGCGATTACTTCGCGGGGTCGGCGGGAATCCATTTTTCGGCCATTTGATCGTATTGGCACTGGCCTTGAGCAAGTGCATCCACTGGTCGACATAGAGCTTGAACCGTATGTCATTGTCAGGGATGAGGTATCCCATTTCGGCATATTGCAATGGCTGGTCCGGATTGACTGCGCATAGCTTGGGATTCAGTTTGCTCTGGACCCGGGCTTCGGCCGCTTCGGTCACAAAGGCATCGGCCTTGCCGTTGGCAACCTCATCAAAAATAGTCAGATTATCCTTGTGCATGGTGAGCGACGCTTTTGGCAACATGGTGCGCGCAAATTTTTCATTGCTGCCGCCGGGGTTGGCGACGATCCTTACTTCCGGGCGGTTCAGGGCATCGATACTTTGATATTTGTCCTTATCCTCGCAGCGGACAATCGGCGTTTTACCATTTACCATATAGGGTGCGCTGAAAAAGCTTTTTTCTGGCGTTCCACGGACACTGAAATGCCGCCGGCCCCGATATCGCATTTGCCGGACGTAAAATCGGCCATCAGATTGGCCCAGGACGTTTTGACAACCTGCATCTTGGCGCCCAGGGTATCGGCCAGGGCATTCATCAGGTCGATGTCCAGGCCTTCAAAATGCCCGCCCTGATCGAAGCTGAAGGGTTTATAGTCGCCTGGTGTACAGACGCGCAGGGTCTTGCTGTCCGTGACCTGTTTGAGCGTATCGGGAGCCGTTTGCGCCAGAACCGAAAGTGGCAAAGTGCAAAGCAGGGCGGACAACAGCGTCTTTTTCATGGTTATTCTCCGAAGACAAGGATGGATAAAAACAGCAAGTCTGGCGCAATTTCAGATGCAATACAATCAGGCTTATCCCAATATACGGGTACACTGGCTGGTGCATACCCAATCTACAACACAGACACAATGAATATTTCGCCCTGGCTAACCGGCTTTGCGCCCCTTCATTCGCCGCACATTACTCATCTTATTCTTGGCAGTTTCCCGTCGGAAGCATCGCTTGCGCGTCAGGGTTACTACGGACATCCGCAAAACCAGTTCTGGCGGCTGATGGGCGCAATCCTGGATGAACCCATGGCGACCCTGGACTATGAGGCGCGTACCGCCGTCTTGCTGGCGCACCGTATCGGGCTCTGGGATGTATACGCCGGCTGCGAGCGTGTTGGCAGTCTGGATAGCGCCATTCGTCAGGGTCGGCTCAATCCGCTACATACCCTGTTTGCTGCGTCGCCCGCATTGCAGTATGTGGGGTTCAATGGCAAGGCGTCAGCCAAGGCGGGACAGCGGCATATTCCCGCACATATCCAGACGCAGACCCTAGCATCAAGCAGTCCCGCCTACACACTGGCTTTCGCTGCCAAGCTGCAGCAATGGCAACAGTTTTTTGCGCAGCGCCCGAGCTGATATTGCGACAGACGATATTGCCCGTATCGGCAGGCAGCGGTTTCGGTTTTTGCTGAGGTAGCCTGGCTGGCAGGGTTTGGTTAGCGCTGCCTGGTGAGGGCGACCCGCCAGGTGCGCCTTGGTGATAATCACGATTGTCTTCACCCTATAGGGTTCTGATACAATAGCCCGGTTCGACGCTGTACCGGTTGCGCCGCTCATCTGCAGCTTGTTTGCCAGCCATCGGCCTGAGTTTTCACGCCTTGCCGGTTGGGCCAGCCAGGGCTGTGCGATGGTCAGGCCGCACTGTCTGAACCGGCACAACGCAATTTCCTGTTGTCCTATTTCAACCTTCTTCAAGAAAAAAAAACCAAGGAGCATCACATGAGTTTGTCACGTCGCCATTTACTGAAGGCCGCCGGCTTGTCCGGCCTGGCAACCGTCTGGCCAGGTATCGGCCTGGCACAGAATGCACCCAAGCTGGAAAAAACCGATGTCTCTATTGCCGTGGGGGGCAAGGGTCTGGTGTACTACCTGCCGCTGACCATTGCAGAACAAAAGGGCTTCTTCAAGGAAGAAGGACTCAATGTCAAGGTAGCCGATTTTGCAGGCGGCTCCAAAGCCTTGCAGGCGGTGGTCGGGGGCAGCGCCGATGTCTGCTCCGGGGCGTTTGAGCATACCATCAACCTGCAATCCAAGAAACAATATTTCCGTGCGTTTGTACTGCAAGGGCGCGCCCCAATGATCGTTCTGGCGGGCAACAAGAAAACGCTGGCCGGCTACAAATCGCCTGCCGACCTCAAAGGCAAGAAAATCGGCGTTACGGCCCCTGGTTCCTCAACTAATATGCTGGTCAGTTTTTTCCTGGCCCAGCACGGGTTGAAAGATTCCGATGTGTCCATTATCGGCGTTGGCGGTGGCGCCGGGGCGGTCAGCGCCCTGCGGGCCGGTCAGATTGATGCCCTGAGCAACCTGGATCCGGTAATCAGCTTGCTCGACGGCACAGGTGATATCTTTACGATTGCAGATACCCGTACCCTGAAAGATACGCAAACGATTTTCGGCGGCCCCATGCCTGCCGGCTGCCTATATACCGCGCAAAAGTATATTGATGAAAATCCGGGCACGGTGCAGGCGCTGACCAATGCCATGGTCAAGGCTGATAAATGGATTCAGACTGCAGGCGCAGAAGAGATCATGAAAACGGTCCCCAAAAACTATCTGCTGGGCAACCCCGATGTCTACAAGCTTGCGCTGACCAAGAGTTTTGAGGGATTGTCACCAGACGGCCGGATTGATCCCAAAGGCGCTGAAACGTCATTGAAAGCACTGTCTGTCTATATCGCCGGCTTCAAGGCCGACGAGATAGACCTGTCCAAATGCTGGACCAATGATTTCTCCGACAAAGCTAACAATGCCTGATGCTATGAATGATGCTGCCTTAAGCCTGGACAATATCACCTGCACGTTCGTCTCCAAAGACGACCGTGATCAGAAATACACCGCAGTCCGGGATGCGACGCTGCATATCGCTCCCGGGGAATTTGTTTCTGTAGTCGGGCCTACAGGCTGTGGCAAATCCACGCTGCTCAATGTGGGGGCAGGCCTGCTTGCTCCCTCATCCGGCCAGGTGCGGGTGTTTGGCCAGCCCTTGTCCGGAATCAACAAGCGGGCTGGTTATATGTTCCAGGGCGAAGCGTTGCTGCCGTGGCGCAACGCGCTGGACAATGTCACCGCCGGCCTGGAGTTTGCGGGTACGGCCAAGGAAGAGGCCAAGCGCCTGGGACTGGACTGGCTGCGCCGCGTGGGCCTGTCCCAGGCCGAGTATAAATACCCGCATCAAATGTCCGGCGGCATGCGCAAGCGCGTTATGCTGGCGCAAACGCTGATTCGCGATCCCGATATCATCCTCATGGACGAGCCGTTTTCGGCTCTGGATATTCAGACCCGTCAACTGATGGAAAATGAAGTGCTCGATATCTGGATGAAACAGCGCAAGGCCGTGCTCTTCATTACGCATGACCTTGACGAAGCCATTGCCATGAGCGACCGCGTGGTTGTGCTCTCGGCCGGACCCGGAACCCACATCATGGGCGAGTTTCACATCGATCTGCCGCGTCCGCGCGATGTGGCCGAGGTTCGTGCTCACCCGCGCTTTGTTGAACTTCACCAGGCTATCTGGAGCGTCCTGCGTGACGAAGTTCTCAAAGGCTACGATCAACAAAAACGGAAGTAATATGTGGAACTCGCTTAAACCTTCACCCAGAAATTACCGCGCCTGGCAGCTACTGATCGTTGTCGTGCTGCTGGGGTCCTGGTACTTCATTACCCTGAACGATACGGCAGCGTTCTTTTTTGGTCAGCCTCTGGGCGTGGCCGAGGTCATCTGGAACTGGTTCATCGTCAATGCCGATATCTACAAGCATCTGGGGATCACGCTGATCGAAACCTTGCTGGCTTTTTTCCTTGGTACCGTATTCGGCATGGGCTTTGGCTTGTGGCTGGGGCTGTCCCGTACCGCCAGTCTGGTGCTTGACCCTTTTCTGACCGCGCTCAATTCCATGCCGCGGGTCATTCTTGCGCCTATTTTTGCGATGTGGTTCGGGCTGGGTATCGGATCCAAGGTCGCACTGGCCTTTACGCTGGTATTTTTTATCGTGTTCTTCAACGTATTCCAGGGCATCCGCGAAGTCAGTCCCACGCTGCTGGATAACGCGCGCATGCTGGGCGCCAATCGTCGACAGTTACTGCGTCACGTTTATATTCCCTCGGCAACCAGCTGGGTTTTCTCCAGTCTGCATGCCTCGGTTGGCCTGGCCTTTGTCGGTGCGGTCGTCGGGGAATACCTGGGTTCCGCCAGCGGTGTCGGTTATCTGATCCTGCAGGCCGAGGGTACTTTCGATATCAATACGGTGGTGGCCGGTATCATTGTGCTCACGGTGTTTGCCCTTATTCTGGACGGTATTGTCAGCATTACCGAAAAGTATGCGCTCACCTGGCGTCCGGCAGCAGGTGAAACCGAAAAGCTGTAGCAATTGTGCCCGGGCGCGCCCGGGCAATCGCTTCATTATCCAAAACACATCAAGGCGTTGCATCGCCAGGAATTTGCAGTCATGAAAAAACAGATCAAAATCGCCGCGATACCCGGAGACGGTATCGGCAAGGAAGTCATGCCAGAGGGGCTGCGGGTACTGCAGACCGTGAACGAAAAATTCGGTCTGAATCTGGCAGTGACCGAGTTTGAGTGGGCCAGTTGCGACTACTATGAAAAGCATGGGCAGATGATGCCCGATGACTGGTTTGAAACGCTCAAATCCTACGATGCGATTTATTTCGGTGCCGTCGGCTGGCCCGACAAAGTGCCCGATCATATTTCCCTGTGGGGTTCCTTGCTTAAATTCCGTCGCGAATTTGATCAGTATGTGAATTTGCGTCCTGTGCGCCTGATGCCCGGCGTGCCATGTCCGCTGGCCAATCGCAAGCCGGGCGATATTGATTTTCTGGTGGTGCGCGAGAACACCGAAGGTGAATACTCTTCAGTGGGCGGCAAGATTTTTGAAGGCACCGACAGGGAAGTGGTGCTGCAGGAGTCGGTCTTTACCCGCAAGGGTGTGGACCGTATTCTGAAATACGGATTCGAACTGGCCAATCGGAGCGAACGTAAAACGCTGACGGCAGCGACCAAGTCCAACGGTATTTCAATCAGCATGCCGTACTGGGATGAACGAGTGCTGGAGATGGCCAGTCAGTACCCGGACGTCAAATGGGATAAGCAGCACATTGATATCCTGTGTGCGCGCTTTGTTTTACAACCGGACCGCTTTAATGTGGTGGTCGCATCCAATCTGTTTGGCGATATTTTGTCTGATTTGGGGCCGGCATGCACGGGCACGATCGGCATCGCGCCATCGGCAAACCTGAATCCGGAACGTGATTTTCCGTCGCTGTTTGAGCCGGTGCACGGTTCTGCACCGGATATCTTTGGCAAAAACATTGCCAATCCGGTGGCCATGATCTGGTCCGGCGCGATGATGCTGGAATTTTTTGCGGCGGATAACCCGGATGCGCAAAAAGCGGCAGATTGTATTATGCAGGCGGTTGAGGCAACATTGCTCAATGGGCCAAAAACGCCGATCTTGGGGGGCAGGCAAAGACCGCAGAGATGGGTGAGGCCATCGCGAAATTGGTCGCCAGTCAGCAGTAGGGCATACGTGCCAGGTGACGGTGCGCTTGCCTGACCTGGGCATTGTCAAACAGCAGACCGATACAATACGCGCAATGAGCCAGATCGTTCCCGTTCTGGCCAAGCACTATGCAAAGCACCATCGTCAGATCGGCCCGGGCCGGTGCTGGCGATTTTTTTATCTGGTATCGTGTGATAATTGAACGCATGAAGTGGTGAGTGCCTGAAATCGACATGGCACTTTTCAGATATCGCTATCCGAGACAGAACGCAACTGGCAACGTGTATTGCCACACATGACGCGCAGATGCCGGATTTACCACCAGATTGATCCGTACACGTTTACCGGCAGACCTATCCGCAAAAGAACGAGCATGAACAACATCAACAGCAAACCCTTGATTTCCATTGGCGCCTGGGCGGCACAATCAGCATGACCGGCACGCCGGGTAGCCAGGGAGTAAGCTCGAACCTGGGCGCAGAGGAGCTGGCCCAGTCCGTGCCAGGGCTGGCCCAGGCAGCCACGCTTAATTTGCATACGCTGGCCAGAATCGCCAGTGGCTCCATCCGTTTCCAGCATCTATTTGACACCCTGGCGTGGGCCGGGCAACAGGTTGATCAGGGCGCGCAGGGTGTGGTCATCACCCAGGGCACCGACACACTGGAAGAGTCAGCATTTCTGCTGGATCTATTCTGGAACCGACGCCAGCCACTGGTGCTGATGGGAGCCATGCGCAACCCGCAAATGCCTGGCGCCGATGGCAGTGCCAATCTGCTGGCTGCGGTACAAGTGGCTGCCGACAAGCACAGTTGCGAGCGCGGGGTGCTGGTGGTTATGAATGATGACATTCACGAGGCGCGGCGCGTGCGAAAAATGCATACCACCCATGTTGATGCATTTGTCTCACCGGTGTTCGGACCCGTCGGAGTCGTACAGGAAGGGCAAGTGCGCTATTTGCGCGATACCCCCGAAACGCCACGCTTACCAACACCAACAGCGCACGACGACAAAGTGCTGCTGCTCGAACACAGTCTTGATGATGATCCAGATATCGTCTCTTGTGCACTGAGCGCGGGATACGCCGGCATCGTGGTCGCCGGGTTTGGTTCCGGGCACGTGTCGGAGCCGCTGCGCGATGCACTGGTCGCGGCGCTAGCACAGGTGCCTGTCATCGTGTGCAGCCGTACGGGTGCAGGCAGCACCACCACGGCGGTGTACGGTTACAAGGGGGCGGAAATCGATTTGCAGCAGCACGGCGTCTTGATGGGCGGCTGGCTGTGTCCGCGCAAGGCCAGGCTGCTGCTCGCTGCTGCCATCTGGAACGGACTCAATCGCGACGCGATCAACAAGCTGTTGACCGCCTGGTCAAAGTAACAACCAGTTTATTTCAAATGTATTTGCACAAGGAAATGTCATGTCATATCGGTATCTGGGCAAAAGCGGATTGAGCATCTCTCCCCTTACGTTAGGGACAATGATGTTTGGCGGACAAACGGATGAAGCGCAAGCGCATCGTATTATCCAGGACGCCAGAGAGCGGGGGATCAACTCCATTGATACCGCGGATGTTTATAATGGCGGCGAGTCCGAACGTGTGGTGGGCCGGGCCCTCAAAGACAGTCGTGATTTCTGGGTGCTGGCCACCAAGCTGGGCAATCCGGCAGGCGAGGGCCCCAATGAGCGTGGCATCTCGCGCAAATGGATTATTCAGTCTGTGGAAGCAAGCCTGAAACGCCTGGGGACTGACTATATCGATATCCTGTATATGCATCGCGAAATTCCCGACCAGCCGCTGGGCGAAGCGATGCGCGCCATTGCCGATCTGATCCGCCAGGGCAAGCTGCGCTACTTCGGTGTGTCCAATTTTCGCGGCTGGAAAATTGCCGACACCATCCGCCTGGCCGATGAGCTGGGTATTGACCGTCCTGTGGCCAGTCAGCCCTTATATAACCTGGTATCACGCAATGCAGAAGTGGAGCAGTTGCCCGCTGCCGCAAACTACGGAATCGGTGTCATTTCTTACAGCCCACTGGCGCGGGGCGTGTTGACGGGAAAATATGCAGCAGATGCGCCGCCACCGCCCGATTCCCGGGCAGGTCGCGGCGATAAGCGCATTCAGCAAACGGAGTTTCGTCCGGAGTCGCTGCTGGTGGCACAGAAAATCAAGGAACATGCTCAGGAGCGGGGCATATCTGCTGCTGATTTTGCGCTGGCATGGGTGTTGAACAATCAATACGTAACTTCGGCTATCGTGGGACCGCGTACCTTTGAACAATGGCAGTCTTATCTGAACGCGCTGCAATACACGTTGACTGAAGAAGACGAGGCGCTGGTGGATGCCCTGGTTACACCAGGGCATGCTTCCACGCCGGGCTATAGCGATCCAGGCCATCCGGTACGAGGGCGCGTGCCCTATCCTGAAAGTGAAGGTCCCGGAGATTTCACGTTGTTTGTGCAGGCGACACCACAACAGGAAAAGTCGTAAGCCACAGTGACGCCCTTAGCTGTCGGCAGACGAGCCACTCGTGACGGTTGGTGTGTCGGAGAGAGCCGTAACAGCGGGGCGCCTCCTTGCCCTTGGTCTTGTAGTGTACATGGCAGTGGACATATATTGGGTTGCAATTCGCATTAATGTGTGCGGCGGTCCTGTCGTATCTTGCGCAATTGATCAGCCAGTCCAAGTTTATTGAGTTTTGCATACAGGGTGCTTTTTGCTATGCCTAGTTCTCGCGCCATGAGCGTAAGGTTTCCGCAACAGGACTCAAGCATCTGTTGAATCACCTGACTTTCACTTTCCTTAAGCTTTCCCTGGTTGACAGCAATGGTTGGCGTCGCCAGGGTGCCATTGCCCGGGGCGCCCGGTTGCAAATGCGGCGGCAGGTCTTTAACTTGCAGCACGGATGACGGGGATGTGAGGTACATGCTTTCAATGGTATTGCGCAGTTCGCGGATATTGCCGGACCAGTGATATTGACATAATAGCGCCATCGCATCGTCAGCGATGGTTTTCGGGCCTGCATCATACCGGGAGCAAAGGCGCTGCAGCAGATGCCGAGCCAACAAAGGAATATCTTCGGCCATTTCGCGCAACGGTGGCAGTTGTATGCTGGTAACTGAGATGCGATAATACAGGTCTTCACGAAAGCGACCTTCGGCAACTTCACGCTGCAGATTGCGATGCGTTGCCGCAATGAGTTTGAATTGAATTTTCCGGGGCGTTGTTTCTCCAATACGGTAGATTTCCCCTTCTTCCAGCACACGCAACAAATGTGGTTGCAGTGCCAGTGGCATTTCACCGATTTCATCAAGAAACAGCGTGCCGCCATGAGCAGCTTCAACTTTACCTGTCATGCCACCCCGACGTGCCCCGGTAAAGGCGCCATCGGCGTAACCGAACAGCTCGCTTGCCAGCAAGTCTGCCGACATGCCTCCACAATTGATGGCGACAAATGGCCGGCGCGCCGGCTTGGCAACATTCACTTCGCACGCAGCTACACTTGAGCTTTCCGCAAACTGATGCATGGCGCGAACCATATTTTCCTTACCCGCTCCTGTCTCGCCGAGTACCAGCACTGGTACGTTTACTGTTGCCAGGCGCCGGGCCTTGGCGATAGCCTCGCGCAAGGGGCGGGCAGTTCCGATAATGCGATCGAACGCGTCGGGCTCGGGCCGGTGTACGTATTGTCGTGCGCGCGCCAGGGACGCGCCGCCGGCAGGGGCACAGGGTGGCTTTCTGCGAGGAAGGGTCAAAATGGACCCGACTCTTTTTCCTTCCACAATGACCGCTTCCACCCAGTCGGGGTCGAGCCACTCCGGCATTGATCTGTCACCGACGAGGTCGGCTTGCCTGACATTCAGAGCAGCAATGGTATCTAGCTGTTCAGGGTCTGCGCAGATGTCCATGTCACGCAGAATCTGCCTGGCGTAAGGGTTCAGCTTGAATGGACGTCCGTGTCTGTCAACAATAATGATGCCGTCCTCAGTTCCCAAAAACCGATCCATGCTGCGCTCAAGCAGTTGGTTTCGAAAATGCAACTCATTTTTGGACAGTAAGTTTTCAATACGGCTGGCGGTGTATGCGACCAGTGCCAGGCTGTTTGGCGTGTAGGTGTTATGCAAGCCCGAAATATCAATCGCACCCATTGTGCGCCCGTCCAGCGGATCCTGAATGACGGCTGCTGCGCAGGTCCACGCTTTGACCTGAGCGCAGAAGTGTTCGGCCGAATGAATTTGTACCGGCAGACCGGTTGCCAGCGCGGTACCAATCGCATTCGTGCCTGACAGCAGTTCGTCCCAGCTCTGGCCGGAAACCAGCGATACGTTCTCGGCCGCACTCTGGGTTCGGCTGTCGCCCTCAACGGACAGAATAACGCCCTGCGGGTCAGTCAGAATCATGATCGAGCCGGTTTCCTCGAGTAGGTCTTTTGCCATCTGCATGACTGGCTGACTGCAGGTCAGCAGATCGGCATGCCGTTCCTGCAGGTGACGCAACGAGGCGCCTTGCAGCGCAGGGGAGGTTGTCGGATGAAAGGGGTCAACTTGCGCGTGCAGGCAGCGTTGCCACGAGTCAGTCACCAGAGGGCGCAATTCGTCTGAATTGCATGTGCCGCCGTGAACGATGCGCTCCCAGACTGACATGACTAGGCCATTTTTTTCGGGGTCGGATAGCCTTTGTGATCTTTTGCTCCTGATCATATTGTCTCTCCCTTTGTGCTGATACTTATCACTACCTTCAACCTTTCCGGTAGTGTGCCTTTTCCCCGGTAGCACTGAGTGGCTGGCTTGCGCATGATTGGATTGCTTAAGTCTGGATCGCTTAAGTCTGGATCGCTTAAGTCTGGCGAAGGCCACCTGTTGCATTTGTGGGGTTGATCGTGTTGATAACTATAACGTCGCAGGTCTTGATTTTGCAATATATGAAAAACCGATGGAGCATGCTTTTGCCGTAAGGTGAATTCGTTTTCCTGCCGTGCCTTTGGTATGAGTCGCGTTCGTCACGCCGGTCAAATTTCATACGTTGTCAACAAATACGTATGGGATTCGAACGTTCAGGACAGCGTTTTTTTAGACTCAATAATAGGAAAACTAAAAAGAAAAATAAATTTTCCAGAAAAATCAGCCGGTTGAAGATTGATAAAAAAGTTGGCCCGAAAATTGCTAGATCTCTGCGCACGACAGTCAATTCTGTTGTTCAGGCAGCCCGGTAGACGCAAGGGTAATGCGCCTATCTGGTTGCGAGGTTAGCAATTATTCGGAGACAAAAATATGCAAACTGAATCAATGCCCGTTCAGGTAATGGGTATCGATGCCGGCGGCACGATGACCGATACTTTTTTCGTCAGCAGCGATGGCAGGTTCGTTGTCGGCAAGGCCCAGAGCAACCCTGGCGACGAGTCCCAGGCGATTTATGAATCATCCCAAGATGCGCTGGCGCCGTGGGGGCGCAGCGTAGAGGACGTCTATCCTGAACTGCTCACTTGCGTATATTCGGGAACGGCCATGCTCAATCGTGTCGTCATGCGCAAGGGGCTGGATGTGGGCCTGATGTGCAACAAGGGATTCGAGGATATTCATTCAATGGGCCGCGCACTGCAGAGTTACCTTGGCTACGCGCTGGAAGACCGCATCCATCTGAATACCCACCGCTACGACGAGCCGCTGGTGCCGCTATCGCGCACTCGCGGGGTGACGGAAAGAACTGATGTACAGGGAAAAATCGTTATTCCATTGAATGAAGACGAAGTGCGCTCGGTCACGCACGAACTGGTCAATAGTGGCGCCAAGGCCATCGTCATCAGCCTGCTGCAGTCCCACAAAAATGGACAGAACGAGCAGCGTGCCCGCGATATATGCCTGGAAGAACTCAAAAAGATCGGCAGCGATATTCCAGTCTTCGCAACGATCGACTACTATCCTTCCCGAAAGGAAAGTCATCGAACCAACACAACCGTGCTTGAAGCCTATGCGGCAGAGCCGTCGCGCGCCACGCTCAAACGCGTCAGTGACCGATTCAAGAAACACGGTGGCAAGTTCGATCTGCGCGTGATGGCCACGCATGGAGGAACCATCGGCTGGCGAGCCAAGGAGCTGGCCCGCACCATCGTCTCCGGCCCTATCGGGGGCGTGATCGGCTCGAAGTATCTGGGTGAATTGCTTGGCTATGAAAATATTGCCTGCAGTGACATCGGTGGCACCAGCTTTGATATGGCGCTCATCACAAAGGGCAATTTTGCCATCAAATCCGATCCCGACATGGCCCGACTGGTGCTGTCGTTGCCCTGGTCGCCATGGATTCGGTGGGCGCAGGCGCTGGCAGTTTTGTACGTATAGATCCTTACAGCGGCGCGATCAAGCTCGGACCCGACAGCGCCGGCTATCGTGTTGGCATGTGTTGGCCTGAAAGCGGTCTTGAAACCGTCTCGATAACAGACTGTCACGTGATCCTGGGCTATTTGAACACCGATAACTTTCTTGGCGGAGCGATCAAGCTGGACGTTGATCGCGCACGCCGCTGCCTGAAGGAGCAGATTGCCGATCCGCTGGGCCTGTCGGTCGAGGATGCAGCATCCGGCGTGATTGAATTGCTTGATCTGCAACTACGTGAATATACGCGTTCCATCATCAGTGCCAAGGGCTATAACCCAGCCGATTTCGTCTGCTTCTCGTATGGCGGCGCTGGCCCGGTCCACACCTACGGCTATACCGAGGGCCTGGGCTTTGAAGATGTCATCGTGCCTGCATGGGCAGCCGGCTTCTCGGCCTTCGGTTGCGCTTGCGCCGAGTATGAATATCGGTATGACAAGAGTGTCGACATTGCGGTGCCGCCTACGGCCGGAGACGATGTCAAGATTGCAGCAGGCAAAACCCTTACCGAAGCGTGGGCCGAGCTCGCAGAGAAGGTGGTCGAGGAATTCATCATCAATGGCTTCAAGCGTGAAGATGTCATGCTGCGCCCAGGCTACAGCATGCAGTATCTTGGCCAGTTGAATGACCTGGAAATCGACTCTCCCATCAGCGCCGCTGCCACGGTGGCCGATTGGGAAAAACTGGTTGCCGCTTTCGATGAAACCTATGCTCGTGTGTACGCCACGTCTGCCAGTTCCCCTGAACTCGGGTTCGGTGTCACCAGCGCTATCATGCGAGGCAGTGTGGTCTCCAAAAAGCCCGAACTGCCAGAAGAAAAACTGGTCGGAGAGACGCCACCAAAAGAGGCATTGCTTGGCAAGCGCCCATTCTACCGTCGCAAGCAATGGCAGCAGGCTGATGTTTGGTCCATGGAAAAACTGCAGGCCGGAAACCGTATCGTCGGTCCTGCCGTGATCGAATCTGACTCCACGACTTTCGTGGTGCCCAAGGGGTTCGAAACCAGACTCGATACACACCGCTTGTTCCATCTGAAAGAAGTCAAATAGAAAGCAGGAGACATATATGAATAATATGATGACAAAGAACGTGTTCGGTCCGGGAGAGTTGCTGGGCAATGGCAAGACGCTGCGCGAACATCGTAACGAGGTTCTGTCGAAAACCCGCGAGACCGGGCACTACAACGGCCTGAGCACGCTGACCTTCAAGGAAAAGGATCCGATCCGCTATGAGAAAATGTTCTCCCGGTTACGCGGTGGTCTGGTTCATGCTCGCGAAACTGCGAAGAAAATCGCGGCCTCACCGATCGTGGAGCAGGAAGGTGAGCTGTGCTTTACGCTGTATAACGCCGCAGGCGATTGTATCCTGACCTCAACCGGGATCATTATCCACGTGGGAACCATGGGCGCGGCGATCAAGTACATGATCGAGAATGACTGGGAAGCCAACCCAGGCATTAACCCGGGTGATATGTTCACCAACAACGATTGCACCATCGGTAATGTTCACCCTTGCGATATTGCGACCATTGTTCCCATTTTCTGGGCAGACCGGCTGGTTGGCTGGGTCGGTGGCGTGACCCACGTGATCGATACCGGTTCTATCAGCCCCGGGTCCATGTCCACGGGGCAGACACAGCGTTTTGGCGACGGCTATATGACGACCTGCCGCAAGACAGGTGTCAATGACCAGCCGCTGCGTGACTGGTTGCATGAAAGCCAGCGTTCCGTACGTACGCCGAAGTACCTGATTCTAGATGAGCGTACCCGTATCGCCGGTTGCCATATGATCCGGGCGTTGGTGGAAGAAGTGATCGAAAGCGAAGGCGTCGAGGCATTTGAAACATTTGCCTACGAGATCATCGAAGAAGGGCGTCGGGGCTTGCGGCAACGGCTCAGGGATATGACCATTCCGGGCGTCTATCGCAAGGTAGCGTTTGTTGACGTGCCGTACGACCATGAGGATGTCAACCTGACGTCTTCTTACGCCAAAATGAACACGATCATGCACGCGCCTACGGAGCTGACCATCAGGCCGGATGGTTCTTGGCGCATGAACTTCGAAGGAGGCAGCCGCTGGTGCTGGCACAGTTTCAACGCCAACCAGGTCGCTTTCACCAGCGGTATCTGGGTGATGCTGACCCAGACGCTGGTGCCGACGCAACGGATCAATGATGGCGCCTATTACGCAACTGAGTTCCATATTCCCAAGGGAACATGGATGAATCCGGACGACCGTCGTACAGCGCATGCTGATGCCTGGCACTATCTTGTTTCCGCCTGGACCGGCATGTGGCGTGCCATGAGCCAATCCTATTTCAGTCGTGGTTATCTGGAAGAGGTCAATGCGGGTAACGGGAATACCAGTAACTGGCTGCAGGGTGGCGGCATCAACCAGGATGGTGAAATTCACGCCGTCAACAGCTTTGAGACGGCGGCCACCGGCACCGGCGCCTGCGCGGTCAAGGATGGACTAAATCATGCTGCGGCCGTATGGAACCCCGAAGGCGACATGGGTGATATCGAAATCTGGGAAATGGCCGAGCCTTTGCTGTTCATGGGACGCACGGTCAAATGCAACTCAGGTGGCTATGGGAAGTACCGGGGCGGTTGCGGTTTGGAAACCTTGCGCATGGTATGGCACGCGCAGGACTGGACTATGTTCTTCTCAGGCAACGGCTATATGAATAGTGACTGGGGGATGATGGGCGGTTATCCTGCTGCCACCGGCTATCGCTTTGAAGCCCACCACACTGGGCTGAAAGATCGCATTGCCAATCGCGATTCACTACCGCTGGGAGCCGATGCCAATCCGAACCAACCGGACTACGAGAAACATCTGGGAGAGGGCGCGGTGGTCAAGCGCGACAAGCAATGCATGACAACCGAAACCGTATTTGATGACCACGATTTGTACCTCAATTACATTCGTGGAGGCCCGGGTTTTGGTGATCCGCTGGATCGGGATCCTCAGGCGATTGCCCGCGACCTCAACTGCCGTTTCGTTCTGCCTGAATATGCCGAACGTGTTTATGGCGCCGTTATTGCAAAAGATGCCCATGACGTATGGACGGTTGACGATCGCAAAACCGAAGAACGACGCAAGCAGATCCGCAAGGAACGCCTGAAACGCGCTGTTCCGGTACGCGACTGGATGAAACAGGAGCGCGAACGGATTATCGCCAAGGATGCGTCATTGCCGGTACGTCATATGTACTCAACCAGCTTCGGTCTGAGCGAAAAATTCACCAACGAATTCAAGTCCTTCTGGGATTTGCCTGCCGATTGGTCGTTGCCCGAATCCGAGCTGGGTGTTCCATCCTTTGGCTCCACGTATCGTAATGACATTTCCGAAATGCCCGACGTTCGTACGGTTGTGCTGGTGGAAGAGTAATTCGCAGGGATCGGCGCCAAGGCAGCCGGTCCCGCTACAACAATATTGGAGATAATTTATGTCAGTTTATACAAAGGAACAGGTCAGAAATCTGGTTGACGGCAAACTCGATTGGGATACGACCTTGCGCATGTTGCAAATGCCTAAGGACAAGGAGCGTTTTGAAATGTATCGTGATGTCCTGCAGGCTAAAATGTCATGGAAGGACGAAATCATTTTGCCGCTGGGGCCACATCTTCATATCGTGCGCTCGGCGAAAACCGGCGAGTGGATCACCAAATGTGAGTGCGGACATGAGTTTTGTGCCTATGACAAAAACTGGAAACTGGAGGCGAGCATTTTTGTGCGCGATACGCCTGAAGCAATGGAGGAAGTCTATCCATTGCTCATGGCGCCCGACACGCAGTGGCAGGTGTATCGGGAGTACTATTGTCCTGATTGTGGCGTAATGCTGGATGTAGAAGCGCCCACGCCATGGTATCCCGTGATTCACGATTTTTCGCCGGATATTGAGGCTTTCTATAAAGACTGGTTGGGTCTTCCTGTACCTAAAAAAGGGAAGTAAACAGCTGGCTGCGTGGGCGCCTGACAGCCGATTCACGCTGTGTTAGTCCACGCAGAGCTTCAGTGAAGTATCAGTGCGGCATCATGATTGTAATTTTTATGACGTTTATGATGCCGCCATGGCTCTCATGCTTGTTGCAATCAGCGTTCAGCAATGGTGGGCTAAATAGCCTGCTGCTATTCACCGTGAATGCTGGCAGCACGTTAAGCCAATTGATCTTGCTGTACTGCTGCAGGGCTGCGTTACAGACGCAGCCCTGCAGCAGTTTTTACAACAACACCAGGCTGAGCAACCATACCGTGAGCATCCCGACCACGCCCTGAATCAGCGTGGCCATGGTCTGTGCATAATAGGCGGTTGAGACGCGCATGCGGCTAAACTGGGTAACCACCCAGAAGAAACTGTCGTTGGCATGAGAGACGGTCATCCCGCCCGCACCAATGGCCATTACTGTCAGGACACGTCCCATTTCGCTATCCAGACCTAATTGACCGAGCATCGGCGCGACCAGCGCAGAGGTCGTGACCAGCGCGACAGTGGTCGAGCCCTGGGCGGTTTTGAGCGCTGCCGATACGATGAAGGGCATAAACAACCCGATTCCCATGGCCGACAGGGTCGTGCCAATGTAATCACCCAGCGGCGTTACTTTCAGAATTGCGCCAAAAGCACCGCCCGCACCGGTGATCAGCAGAATCGGTGCCGCAGAAGTGAGTCCTTCGGCCACATAGTCATGAAACTGCTGGCGTTTGCCCGTACCCTTGAGCAGGAACATGGCAGCGATCATGCCCGCGAGTAGCGCAACGACAGGATGCCCCAGGAACAGCAGGATGCTGGCAAAGGTACCTTCACCAAACGGCTTGCTGGGGAAGGCGACGATCGAGCCAATGCAGATCAGGATGATAGGCAGGAAAATGGGCGTAAAGGCCTGGGCTGCGCTGGGCAGCACGCCATATTCTTCACGGGTCTTCATCAAGCCCTGATTCGGGCCGACAGGCACCACAGGCTCTTCCAGTTCAATGTCCTTTTTCAGGAAAATATTGGCCCAGAGCAAACCAGCGAGCGCCGTCACCGCAGATACGACCAGACCAACCAGAATGACCAGGCCCAGGTTGTCGCCCAGCCCCAGATTGCCGGCGGCGGCAATCGGTCCCGGGGTTGGCGGCACAAAAGTATGGGTTGCATACAGGCCGGTTGCCAGCGCGACGCTCATGGCGATCAGCGAGACATTCATGCGTTTTGCAATGGCTTCCTTCAGCGAATTGAGAATCACATAGCCAGAATCACAAAACACGGGGATGGATACCAGATAGCCAATAACAGACATGGTAAGCGTAGGGAAGCGATTTCCCAGCAGCTTGATAATGCTGTCTGCCATGGTAATGGCGGCGCCTGTTTTCTCCAGAATGACACCAATGATGGTGCCCAATACAATCACAATCCCGATACTGCCCATGATGCCACCGAAGCCGGTGGTGATGTGTTTGACAATATCCAGCAGCGGCACCTGATACATGAAGCCGCCGATAAAAGCCGCTGCGAGCAAAGCCAGAAACGGATGAAGTTTGAGTTTGGTTGTTGCCAGTACGATCAGCGCGATCAATATGGCAAGAATGGCGACCAGGTACATTTCAGTTGTCCTAATTCAATTGTGGTAAAAGGTTGGGGTGCAACGGGTAATAATTCGGCGATTGTATCTTAATTATTACCGGATATCGTGGTCTTACCCCTGCGCTGGCGCATGTGCAGCGTGGCCGATGGCAGCCGATCAGGCTGCTGGCGCAAGGCGCGACTAGCGATGATATGTTGATCGGCAGGGGCGTGCAACCAGTTCGGATGGCATGCATGGTGGGGCCTGCCAGCACTAGAGCGACAGAACGTTTCACCAGAAAAAGTAAAGACCATTAAGAAAAAGTGGCTTGCCAGCCAGTAGTCGCTTGTTCACAATGACTACAGTTCCTCGGTTTCAACAGGCACCTGTCGCAACGCCATCAGTTTTGGCATAATCACGGCAGTTCAGGAAAAGACAATGACAGAGAGTACAAAAAACGAAAACGTAGGCCAGCTTCAGCTGATTGCGGGCATGGCTATGTCGGGCACCATTGGGCTGTTCGTAGTCTGGTCGGGGCAGAATCCCTTTAATGTCGGGTTCTGGCGCTGCCTGATTGGCGGGTTGTGCTTGTTGCTGTTTTGTTTTGCCAAGGGATATCTGAAGCTGTCGCACGTATCAAGATTGCAATGGGTATTGCTTGCCGTCAGCGGCGTGGTGCTGGTGCTGAACTGGGCAGCGCTGTTCGCTTCCTATCTGCACGCGGGTATCGGCGTTGGCACGGTGATCTACAATACGCAGCCGTTTTTTCTGTTGCTGGCCGGCCCGCTGATATTCGGAGAGCGCATCACGCTTAAACAGGTGCTGCTGGCGATGCTGGCCTTTGGCGGCGTGATACTGATTGTGCTGCCCGCTCTGCTTGGAGTAGAAGTGGATCTGCTGTTTCTACAGGGCGCCGGCTTTGCCTTGCTTGCCGCCATGCTTTATTCGGGCGTGACCATTGTTACCAAAAAGCTGGCCGGTATCAAACCTCATGTTGTAGCGATGTGTCAGCTGGGCGTGGGGCTTGTTTTCCTGGCGCCGATCATGGCATTTGACCAGATGCCACAGACATCAATGCAATGGCTGTATGTCGTTGTCATGGGGGTGTTTCATACCTTCCTGATGTATATCCTGATCTACTCTGCATATCAATCATTGCCGGTGGGAAAAATTGCGATTCTGTCTTATGTTTATCCGGTCGTCGCGGTGATTGCAGATTATTTTGCGTTTGGCCATGAAGTGGGGGGCTGGCAATGGCTGGGCATTGTCATGATTATTGCTGCGGGCTTAGCCAATGCGCGCAATTCGGGAAGACGGGTGCAATCGCCGGACATGTTGCAGAAGAATCTGCAAGCCGGGCATGGCGAGCTTGCCGGCGATGCGGTTATAAATAGTCCGGTGCGAACACAATCGCAATAAGCTGTGTTTTTAGATGGCTGCACCAAGGCACCAGGCTCCCGGTATTAACGGTTTTAACGATATTAACGGGTCTTGTTCCGTTTGTGTCGGGCCTGTTGTAGGTGGTTATCGATCGGAAAAGCCGGGCGACTGAGTATGGTGCTGCGTCTGGTAGGCGGCGGCTTCCTGTATCAGCCACTGCCGAAATTTTTGCGCCCCTTTGGATAAGCCGGCCAGTGACGGCCCCAGCAGAAAGTATCCCAGTTCCGAGCGCAATGTCAGCGGGTCTATCGCAACCAGTTTCTGTTCCTTGAGCAACGTGTCCAGCAGCACCAGCCGTCCCAGCAGCATGCCCTGGTGGGCAAGCGCGGCGTCTATCGACAGGCCTGAATCGGTATAAGTAATGCGATAGTCGGGCAAGGTGGACTCGGGCGCCTTTGCATGCAGCCATTCGCGCCAGGTCACATCCTGGTCATCACCGCCCAGCATGCCCCGGTCGCCAATCAATGGCAGGCGGGAGAAATCCGCGGACTCTACCAGCGGCGCCCACGCGGGATATTGGCGCGGTGTACACACAGCCTGATGGGCTTCTTTCATCAGGCTGTCGCACAGTGGCGTTTCATAATTACCCTTGCCATAGCGGATCGCCAGGTCCAGATCGTCAAAGGTGAAATCAATCAACTTGGGCGAACTGTCTATGTCCAGCCGGATAGTGGGGTGCTGGCGAAAAAATGCGGGCAGGCGAGGGTTAAGCCAGAAGCGTGCGAACGAAGGCAGTACGCTGATGCGCACCAGCAAGGGATCGCGCGGGTGATGAAAGGACCCTGCCAGCAGATCGAACGCCTGGGACAGTTTGGGCAGCGCGTCGCGCCCATAAGCGGTCAGCACGATTCCGCTGCGCGATTGAGTGATGACGCGCTGGCCCAGATGATGTTCCAACTGCTTGATTTGCTGGCTGACAGCAGACGGCGTGACATGCAGTTCCTTGGCCGCCAGCGCCATGGATTTGAGGCGAGCAGTGGCTTCGAATGCCTTTAGGCTGTTCAGCGGAGGAAGCGGCTGGCGGATTTTCAAGAAGGGCTCTTATAGGTGCAGGTGTTCAGGTATTGTTGATTGTAGGGCTTAACCCGTATTCTGCCGACAGGATTCGTGCAAATCGCTGACTATGTTGTGTAAAGCGTACGTGTTGGACGTCCGTTTCAAAAAAATGACGCGCGTTGGCGCTCGGCTCTTTATAGAGCGCGGTAATCAGCCGGCTATAGCATCCACCATTACAGAAACAGTGAATATAAAGAAAAACGCTCCGGTCCTGGTTTGGACGGGAGCGTTTGGCTGCTGCTGCCTGTAAATCGGCCTGCCTGGCCGGTTTACAGAGTTGCCTGCTGCGGCTATACCGCGTTCTTGAAGTCTCGGTCTGCGCGGTCGAAGTTGTCGACCACGGCCTGTGAGGGGGCTTTGGTCAACAGTGAAACTGCTACGATCACAATCATACCGGCAATGAAACCAGGTACGATTTCATACAGGGCGCTGCCGCTATACTGTTTCCATAACACGACGACCAGTGCGCCGGCGACCATGCCGGACAGTGCGCCGGCGGCATTCATGCGACGCCAGAACACCGACAGGATAATGACCGGACCAAAGGCTGCGCCAAAGCCGGCCCAGGCATACGAAACCAGGCCAAGTACCCGGCTTTCAGGATCAGATGCAATCCAGATGGCGACCAATGCAATTAACAGTACCATCACTCGGCCAGTCCAGACCAGCTCGGTCTGGCTCGCGTGCGGCCGTATAAAGCCTTTGTAAAAGTCTTCGGTAATAGCGCTGGAGCATACCAGCAACTGGCAGCTGAGCGTACTCATGACCGCAGCCAGGATCGCGGACAGAATCACACCTGCAATCCAGGGATTGAACAGAATCTGGGCTAGTTCGATAAAGATGCGTTCGCTATTTTTGTTGATTTCGCCGGCTTGTTCCGGATGCAACTGGAACCAGGCAATGCCAAAATAACCCACGGCGACGGCGCCAGCCAGGCACAGAATCATCCATGTCATGCCAATGCGACGTGCAGATTTAAGGCTTTTGACCGAATCGGCTGCCATGAAGCGCGCCAGGATATGCGGCTGGCCAAAGTAACCCAGGCCCCATGCTGCCGCACTCACGATCGCAATAAAGCTCGTACCTGAAATCAGGCTGGAGTAATTCTTGCCGGCTGCGGCCGCTGCCTGGTCGATGGTTGCCGTGACCGCAGACAGGTCGCCCAGTCCGAGCAGAACCATGATCGGCGTGAGGATGAGTGCGAAAAACATCAGTGACGCCTGAATCGTATCAGTCCAGCTGACAGCCAGAAAACCGCCGATAAAGGTATAGATGATGGTAGCACCAGCGCCCAGCCACATCGCGGTGACGTAATCAACGTGAAAAAGGCTTTCGAACAGACGGGCACCAGCCACAATGCCGGACGCACAATAGATGGTAAAGAAAAACAGAATGATGGCAGCCGCTGCAATCTTGATGATGACGTTGCCGGCACCAAAGCGGTGATGAAAATATTCGGGAAGCGTTAGTGCGTTGTTGTTGTATTCGGTGTGCATGCGCAAACGGCCGGACACCAGCAGCCAGTTGAAGTAGGCGCCGACGGTCAGGCCGATGGCGATCCAGGCTTCAGACAAGCCGGCCAGATAAATTGCACCAGGCAGACCCATAAGCAGCCAGCCCGACATATCGGAGGCGCCCGCCGAGAGTGCTGTTACAAAACTGCCCAGACTGCGTCCGCCCAGAATATAGTCGTCAAAATTACGTGTTGAAAAGTAGGCGATAAACCCGACTGCCAGTACGACAATCAGATATATGGCGAACGTGATGATCATTGGATTTATGCCACTCATTCCTCGTTCCCTGTGTCTGTCTGTTGAAAGTGTTGGATTTTACGGAAAAGTAAAACAGATGAATATAAGGGTTAACTCTTATAAATGAAGGTTAACGTTTTGATTTGATGTGCATATTGTTTTTCATTTTTCTATTTTTAAGCGGGGTTAACCTTAAAATCAACCCGGTTCTCCGATTTGGGCTGTGCGCTGCGCCATAACCTGGCTCTTCAAAGAGCTGGCCCTGGCAACCATGCCGGTGAGCTGTTCTGGCCGGCCCGCTAAAAGAAATTTATAGCTTTTCGCGCAATTCGTAATCAATAACGACATCGCGCGCGTCGCCGGCGCTGTCTGGCCGCAACCCCATCCACGTACCCAGTCCCAGCGGCGAGGCTTGCCCCAGACGAATGCCCTTGATGTCTTCTTTTCTGAGTACGATCTCCGCATCCCAGTTCAACTCGATCCCCACATAATGGCGCAGCCAGTGGGTCAGTTGCTTTGCCTGGCGTGTGCCGGGCATGAATTGATCAAATTCAGAGCGCGTAAGCGGGCCCAGCGAAAGGCGAAATTTATGCTGTGCATCGCGCACGGAGCTGCCCAGAATCGTATCCTGGCCCAGTCCCATGCTGCCATTGAGACCCAGCTGCTGCGATGGGTGCAATTGGATCCATTGCGGCACAAATTCCTTTAGGCTGACGTTGATGTTGAAGAAGGTTCTCAGTATTTGGATAATGCCTTCCGGATTGCGTGTCTGGCGCACCAGGTGGCCGGCAAAAAAATACTTGGCGTGATCCATGATGGAGTCACGCTGTTTCAACGAATCCTGCCCCTGATTGATCAGGCTGGCAACATGACGACTGAAATTTTCTTCGGGACGATCCAGGCTGACTGTGCTTTGCGCATCTGCCCAGGCCCGGTAAAAAAGTGCAATCAGGCGATGATGGAAAATATCGGCAAAGGCCGAGAGTGTGTGGTCCCGATGATGTACGATCCGCTCGCGCACGTATTCGGTCAGATGCAAGGGTAATGGGCCGTTAGGACCAAACAGCCCGTAGCTCAGAATGGAAACAACGGGCGGACCGTCTTTATCACGGTCGACATCACAAATGGTGGATGGCGCGAACGCCATGGACGGTTCCTGGCGCAGCCGCACCGGTTCGCGCGAGGGCAGCGAATCGCGGCCCAGCGGCTTGCGTGTGCCGCTGCGGGCGTCCAGCCAGCGCAATACATGATACAGGCCGAAGCGATACGGGTCTGCTTCAAGCTTCTGCCAGAAGTCCGGCGGCAGCGTATTGGCCGGGGTTACAGGATCCGAAGGTGTATCCATGCGGTTGTGGTACCCGTCAAAAGGTGTATAAGATAGCGTGATGAAATGACATGGCGGTTGCAGCCAGTGTACCCGAAAGCTTAATATTGTGTAAGGTGACCGCCCTGAGGATATCAGATACGGAGAACAAGGCGCTATCTGCAGGTTTGGCAGATGTATGCTACTGCCCGGGCGCGGGCGGCAAGCGCATCAGCGTCTCGCCCCAATGCGTTTGAGGGATAAATGGCACAGAATATTTACGATAATCCTGGTTTTTTCGCTGGCTACGTTCAATTGCCCAGGCAGGTCCTTGGCCTGGAAGGGGCGCCGGAATGGCCAGCGATCCGGGCGCTCTTGCCTGATCCGACCGGCAAACAGGTTGTCGATCTCGGTTGCGGCTTTGGCTGGACCGCACGCTGGTTTCGCCAGCAGGGGGCGGCCTCGGTATTGGGGCTGGACCTATCGCGGAACATGATCCAGCGCGCGCGGGCAGAGACTGCAGATGCCGCTATTGAATATCGAATCGCCGATCTGGACACCCTGACGCTTGCTCGGGCTAGCTTCGATATTGCCTACAGTGCATTGACCTTTCACTATGTGCAGGATTTTGATCGCCTTGCGCGCCAGATCACAAGTGCCTGCAACCTGGCGGGCATCTGGTCTTCTCGATTGAGCATCCGATCTTCATGGCCGCCGCCGCCGCTCATTGGATTAGTGATGAGCAGGGCCGTAAAACCTGGCCGGTCAACGGATACGCCCGGGAGGGCGAGCGCCGCACAGACTGGTTCGCCACCGGCGTATTGAAGTACCACCGGACAATCGGCACAACGTTGAATGCCTGATTGCTGCGGGTTTTCGCATTCAGGTCGTGCAGGAGTTCGCACCCACTGCCCAACAGATTGAGCAACTACCGCAACTGGCAGAGGAGCTGGAACGTCCTATGATGCTGATTGTGTCGGCGACAGCGTAACGGTTGCTGCGGACAAAGCCATTTCTTGTCTTAGGGTGCTCAATACGCAGGCCGGATCGGCGCGTTTACATTTGGCAAAACTTTAGAGTTCGAAAACCTTCACGGATACACGTAACATACAGGACATCATTTTCACAGGCAGGTCATATCTTTCGGCTACGCTTTCCCATTCACAAATGACAGCAAGCAAAATAAACAACTATGTCTGAAATTAATCGCAGCGATCTTTTTGGAAAACTTGACACCCTGCTGTACCGCGCACTGGAAGGCGCCACAGCATTTTGTAAACTTCGCGGTAACCCTCATGTGGAACTGGTGCACTGGCTTCATCAGATCATGCATGAGCATGACAGTGATCTGCAGAAAATAATTCGTTATTTCGAACTCAATCCCGATCAGCTGGAGCGCGGCATTGTCGCCACCCTGGACGAACTGCCGCGTGGCGCTTCCTCGGTTTCCGATTTGTCGGAGCACCTGGATAACGCGGCCGAACGTGCCTGGGTATATGGTTCGCTCAAGTATGGCGAAGCGCGGATCCGCAGCGCGCATCTGATTCTGGGCATTCTCAAGACCCATTCTCTGCGCAATGTGCTCTATGGTATTTCATCAGAGTTCAAGAAAATCACGCCGGATGTACTGGCCGACCATCTGCCGGCTATCGTCAAGGACTCTGTCGAGCAGCAGGATAGCGCTGCCTTGTCAGATGGTGGCGCAGCAGCGCCTGCTACCGGGGCCAGCGGCAGGTCTGCGTTGGCACAGTACGCGGTAGACATGACCGCCCGGGCGCGTAACAATGAAATTGATCCGGTATCCGGTCGTGATGAAGAAATCCGGCAGATTGTCGATATCCTGATGCGCCGTCGTCAGAACAATCCATTGCTCACCGGCGAAGCCGGTGTCGGCAAAACCGCTGTGGTTGAAGGATTGGCGCTGCGGCTGGCCAGCGGCGACGTTCCGCCTTCGCTGCGCGAGGTGTCGCTGTATTTACTGGATATCGGGCTGTTGTCTGCCGGCGCGAGCATGAAGGGTGAATTTGAATCGCGACTGCGTCAGGTCATAGACGAAGTGCAGGCCAGTGAAAAGCCGATTGTACTGTTTATAGACGAAATCCATACCTTGATTGGCGCAGGCGGTGCTGCTGGCACGGGCGATGCGGCCAATCTGCTCAAACCCGCGCTGGCGCGCGGTCAATTGCGTACCATCGGCGCTACGACCTGGGCCGAGTATAAGAAGTACATAGAAAAAGACCCCGCCCTGACGCGCCGCTTTCAGGTGGTGCAGGTGCACGAACCGGCCGAAGCCCGCGCGCTGATTATGTTGCGTGGCCTGGCCGGCAGGCTGGAGTCGCACCATCAGGTGCTGCTTCTGGATGAAGCGATTGATGCCGCCGTGCGACTGTCGCACCGCTATATTCCGGCGCGCCAGCTTCCCGACAAGGCAGTGGCGCTGCTGGATACGGCGTGCGCCCGTGTGGCGGTCAGCCAGCACGCCCAGCCGCCAGCCGTAGAGGATTGTCGGCGGCGCATAGAGCATCTGCAGATCGAGCGCGATATTGCGCAGCGGGAATTGCAGGTCGGTGTCGGCAGCGAGGCACGCATCGCTAACATCGACAGCGACCTGGAGGTCGCGCGTGACAAGCTGGGCCATCTGGAAGATAACTGGCGGACCGAGCAGGAGCTGGCCGCCCGGCTGTTTGAGTTGCGCCAGATATTACGTGATGAGGATACCAGCGAGCAACTGCGCAACGACACCCTGACCGCGCTGCGGCAGGTGCAGCAGCAACTGGAAACCCAGCAGGGCGAAACGCCCTGATTTTTCCGTCGGTGGACGCCAATGCCGTTGCCGCTGTCGTGGCAGACTGGACGGGCATTCCTGTGGGCCGAATGGTCAAGGACGAGGCCAGTTCGGTATTACAGTTGTCCGACTCGCTGGAAAAACGCGTTATTGGCCAGCGTGATGGGCTGGATGCCATCACGCGCCGTATCCAGACGTCCCGTGCCCGTCTTACCGATCCAAATAAGCCGGTAGGGGTGTTCCTGCTTTGCGGCCCCAGTGGCGTGGGCAAGACCGAGACGGCGCTGGCGCTGGCTGAAACGCTTTATGGCGGCGAGCAGAATCTGATCTCCATTAATATGAGCGAGTTCCAGGAAGCACATACCGTTTCCACGCTTAAGGGAGCACCACCCGGCTATGTTGGTTATGGCGAAGGCGGTGTGCTGACCGAAGCGGTGCGGCGCCGCCCCTATAGCGTGGTCCTGCTCGATGAGGTTGAGAAGGCGCACGCCGATGTGCATGAAATTTTCTTTCAGGTATTCGACAAGGGCTGGATGGAAGACGGGGAAGGGCGCTATATCGACTTCAAAAACACCGTGATTATTCTGACCTCCAATGTCGGGACGGATCGTATTGTGGATCTGTGCAAGGATCCTGATTTGATGCCCGATGCCGAAGGGCTGACCGGCGCCTTGCGTGAGCCCCTGCTGGGCGTATTTCCTGCGGCGCTGCTGGGTCGACTGGTGGTGGTGCCATATCTGCCGCTATCGGATGAGATGCTGGGTCGCATCGTGCGTCTGCAACTGGATCGTATCAAGGTACGTCTGCAGCAAAATCACAATATTGATTTTGAGGTTACTGACGCTGCAGTCTCGCAGATCGTTGGACGCTGTACTGAAGTGGAATCCGGCGGGCGGATGGTGGATGCGATTCTAACCAATACGGTATTGCCTAAAGTGAGCCAGGAAATTCTGATGAGCACCATCGAAGGCCGCAGTTTGGCCCGGTTGTCCCTGGATGCGCAGGACGGCGAGTTTGTCTATCAATACAGCTGAAAATCAATTCAGTTGCAATGAAGATTGAAGAAATGCCCGCTCATTAAATTGCAGCGGGCATTTTTTTGAGGATTCGATCCGGACGGTGGCGCATCTGTCGACGGGATGTCTTGCCAGGCATCTTATCGTTGCCGGGCGTGTTATTTTTTGTCCGGGTCTTTGTCTTTGTATCCGGAATGCACTGCGCGCTGCAGTGTATCAAGAATATTATCCTGCTTGTGACTGTCCAGGGCGGTATCTTTGTTCAGGGTAGTCGGACTGTCGTCGCTGAATATGGTGTAGCGATCTTTGTCTGCGCCGTCGTTAGGCAGCGCATCCAGTGGGTCTCCATCGATGGATGGATGATGCATGCCTTCCGGCCTGAGCAGTTCTACGGGATTATGATGATTGCGATTGGTGGCCGATTCCATGTCAAATGGATGTCGTTCATCGGCAGCGCTGCCGCCCACCGGCAGTACACCAGGACCGCTGAGCAGATCCTTGAAAATGTCGTCGGGGTTTTCTTCCGGCACAGGCGCTGCTGGCGGAGTGTTGCCCGCATCGGGGGGCTGGGCCGCATTTGCCTTTTCCGGCGCCGCATGCGATATCGTCGTGTTGTCTCCCAGGGGTGCGACCGTGGTGTTGGGTACGGGCGCCGGGGGCGGCATCCTGTTAATGGGCGTGCCCAGCGGGTGTTCTTCAGGATAGAGATCAGGTTGTGCTGCGCCGGCGGCCTGCTCGACGGGAGCCTGATAGGCCGGATGCCAGGTGGGCAGTTGCTCGTCAATGTCGGCAGTAGCGGGCGTTGCCCCCGGAAAGGCACGGGCCGCTGTCGTCGCCCCTGCAGCTGCAGCCGTGCCGGCAAATGCCGCCGTATCGTAAGGGGTTGCGCTCAGGGCAGTGTCGTCTATGGCGGCCGGTTCAGAGGCAGGCGGTCCGTCAACGACAATCAGATAATCACCCACGGTAATCCGGTCGCCTTTGTGAACACTGGCTTCCTGGGACAGTCCGAGTGGCGTGTCGTTGACTGCAACGCGGCTCATGCTGCTCATATTGAGTACTGTGCCAGCACCGCCTGCTTCCTGCATGCGAACAATCGCTTGCAGGGTGCTTAGCTCGCCCGACGGGTCGGGCAGGTTCAGATCATTCTGCTGGCCACGGCCAATCGTGCCGCCGGGCGGCTGCAACTGACAGGTAAACGTGGTGGCATTGTGCAGATGTTGTACGGTCAGTTTCATGATGGGTTCTGCTCCTTGACTGGAGACGGTTGTGGCGTCCCCGTCGTGCCGCGCCGGCCTACTTTGTCAGAGGACGGATGGGCGTAATGCTGCCGCCAGCCGGTGTGGTGCCCGGATTTGTTGTTTTGCTAGGCTGATGCTCTGCCTGGACTCCCTCAAAAACCGGTCCCCATGACGGGTGTGATTTCTCGGCGGGAAGCAATGTGAAATTGGGATTCAATGTCAGAATTTGTTCAAAAGTGCTGGCGCAACTACGCTTGGCTTCTGTCAGGCACTCGCTGAATGCCTTGTACTTGAGTGCCGTCGTGTGCAGCGGAACCGAGCCGGTGCTCAGTGCCGGCGTGTTCGTTACTTGCGTAATGACCGCGTCGTATTGTCCTGCCATAAAACTTTCACGTATCGGCCGAATCTGTACTTCTTCAGATGAGGACAGTGCAGTGGAATCGGAGCTGCTCCACAGGGAGCACGCCGACGTCAGGACACCAGCAGCAAGTACACCGGACAGCAGAAATACACGTGAAGCGTTCATTTTTTTGAATTGAGACATGTTGATGTAATAGAAATATTTAATAATGCTGTTTGACATAGCCTGTTAATGCAAATGAAATATACCGTTTTATTACGGCGGATGACAAATGCAATTGCAACTGCAGATCAGTCACTGTGCTGCCATTTCTGCGAAGGAAATGTCCCTCATTGGAGTGTTTAAGGCAACAGGACTGTGTACCAAATATATTAATACCTGTAGATGACAATAACATGTTAAATCGACAGCGTCGTGCTTAAGAAACGTAAATTATGTAACGTATAAGTAACTTTGGAAAAATACTGTTTAATTTAACTACATATTAGTCAATTTCAGTAAGAGTATAGGTTTTTGTGCTTGATGTTTTGGTCTGTCACAAACACAATGCAAATTGACGGATTTGTCGGGCGTGCAGGCGCTGACAGACAGGACTGGCGGGCGCAAATGCTCTTGTAAACTGCGCCTTTAAGGCGGCTATTGCGGCTTATAGTGGCTAATATGCGGTTCATGATCAGGCACTTGCACGCTATTTGAATGAGGACATGGCAAATGACATTTATTTATAACAAGATCATGAAGCTGGGGACGGTCGGCCTGATTGCCGCCGGTGTGCTGGCCGGATGCGCATCTACCGAATCCAAAATGGCTGTCCCCTATATCGTAGAGTTAAATGCTGATAGTCAGGTAAACCCTAATGCCTCGGGCAAACCTTCGCCGGTTAAGGTTACTGTCTATGAACTGAAGTCCACCAATGCTTTTGATACGGCAGACTATTTTGCCCTTATGAAGGACCCGCGCGCAGTACTTGGCGATCAGATGCTTGAAGTCAATTCCCGTATCATCAAGCCGGGCAGTACTGAAGAAATCAAGGCATCGGGAAGCACCCAGGCCAAGGCGCTGGGCATTGTTGCCTCGTACCGCGATCTGAACAACAGTCAATGGCGCCTGGTAGTAGATCTGCCCGAAGCCGAGACGACCAATTTCTACAAATTCTGGCAGTTCTCTCCTGACGAAAAGCGTATTCGCATCGATGTGCAGAGAGCCGCTGTCAACGTCAACAAAACAGAACCAAAATAAATTGCAGATTGTTTTATGAGCATAAAAGATAAAGTAGTCTGGTCAGAGGGGATGTTTCTTCGCCCCCATCATTTTCAGCAGTTCGAACGATATCTGGAACACAACCTGCGAGTACGCATCGAAAGTATCACAAGCGTGTTCTGGGGGTTTCAGGACCTGGATATTGATGTTGATGCCCTGGCGCTGGGCAAGGTGGCGCTGAAAAAGGCCACGGGCCTGTTTCCCGATGGCACGCCGTTCAGCTTTGACGCCGAGTCTGCGCCCTTTGCCCTGGAAGTGCCGGCCGGCACGCTGGACAAACGGGTATACCTGGCGATCCCGCGAGTACGCGAAGGCGCCGAAGACGTTGTGTTCGAAGAGACGCCCGACTCTCTGGCGCGCTATAGCGTCATTGAAGATGAAGTTGTCGACACCTGTGAAGTGTCTCTTGGAACAGCGGTGGTGCAGGTCGGACGATTGCGTTTTCGGCTGATGCTGGAATCCGATTTCGGTGATGAGTGGATCGGCATGCCGCTGGCCTGGATTACCGAACGCAGCGCCGACAATAAGGTCGTTCTTGACTTCACTTATATCGCGCCGGTCCTGTCGAGCAATGTGAGTTTTGCCCTGACCAGCTTTATCCGGGAACTCTTCGGACTGCTCAATGCCCGCAGTGAACTGCTGGCGACACGTCTGAATCAGCCGGGGCGTGGCGGTGTTGCCGAAGTCTCGGAGTTCCTTATACTGGAAACCATCAATCGCTATCGTGGCGCCTTATGGCATATGATCACGCTTGGCAATGTGCATCCGGAGCGCATTTTTCATGACTTTCTGATGCTGGCCAGCGACCTGGCCACCTTTACCGGCACGGGAAAACGAATGGAAACGTTCCCCGCTTACGTACACGATAATTTGCGGCTTAGCTTTGAACCGCTGATGCAAGTGCTGCGCCGGGCGCTGACCACCATTCTGGAAGAGCAGGCCATTCGCATACCGCTGCACGACAAAGGTCAGGGGCTGCGGGTGGGCAGATCACCGACCCGCACCTGTTGCAGTCTGCCGAATTTATTATTGCCGTTCATGCCGATATGCCGGCTGAGCTTACGCGGACCCGTTTTCCGGCACAGGTCAAATTGGGACCGGTCGAGCGTATCCGCGATCTGGTGCATCTGCAGTTGCCGGGCGTGTCGCTCAAGCCGGTCACCAATGTACCGCGTCAGTTGCCGTACAGCGCGGGGCATATTTATTTTTCTCTGGAAAAAACCGGAGATATGTGGACACAACTGGAACGCACCGGCGCGCTGGCGTTGCATCTGGCTGGGGACTTTCCGGGGCTGACACTTGAGTTCTGGGCGGTCAGAGAGGATCGGGACAGATAAACATGGCAGAAAACTTCGCGGGGACGCCGATCGGTCCCTGGGCAAACTCCACCGCAATGCCCGATGCTGGCAAATTGCGGCCCGATGACTATGTCATTAGCGGTTCAAATACGCTGGTTGCCGCGGCCAATCCGCTGCTGGTGCTGATTCCGCAAATTCGCAATACCCGCTCGCATCCGTCGCCCACCCAATTGCGTGAACACCTGGTCGATGAAGTGCGTCAGTTCGAATTGCGTGCGCAGCACGCAGGCATACGCAACGAGAC
This sequence comes from Advenella kashmirensis WT001, assembly GCF_000219915.2. Lineage (NCBI taxonomy): Bacteria > Pseudomonadati > Pseudomonadota > Betaproteobacteria > Burkholderiales > Alcaligenaceae > Advenella > Advenella kashmirensis. The sequence continues at coordinate 726,318 of NC_017964.1, forward strand.
GATTCTTGGCGCGCGTTATTGCCTGTGCACGGCGCTGGATGAAGCGGCGGCGCTCACGCCCTGGGGTGGTGGCGGGATGTGGTCTGCCAATAGCCTGCTGGTCACCTTTCATAACGAGACCTGGGGTGGAGAAAAATTCTTCCAGCTGCTGGCCAAGCTGTCGCAGAATCCGGCGCAGCACATTGACCTGCTGGAACTGCTTTACTATTGCCTGGTGCTGGGCTTCGAAGGCCGCTATCGGGTGGTGGACAACGGTCGCTCGCAACTGGAAACATTGCGCCAGCGCCTGTTGCTTATCTTGCGCAACGCGCGTGGCCAATATGCCGCTGCACTGTCTCCACACTGGCAGGACGCGCCCATTTTAAACAAGGTGCGGCGCCTGCCGATTCCCTTGTGGGTATTTGCCGTGCTGGCCGCTGCGCTGGGTTTTCTGTCGTTCCTTGGCCTGCAGTGGAGCCTGGGCGACCGTTCGGACAAACTGTTTGCAGATGTCATTAAAATCAAACCGCCAACGGTACAGATCAGCGCGCCGCAGATCAAGCGCGAGCCGGTCAAAACCGACAGGATTGCGCCGTTTCTTGCACCTGAAATACGCGAGAATTTGCTGACTGTGCGTGATGAGGCCGATCGCAGCGTGATTGTGCTGCGCGGCGACGGTTTGTTCGAATCCGGCGCCGATGCCATTCGCTCCCAATATCTGCCTGTGCTCTCACGCGTGGCCGATGCGCTCAATGCGGTACAGGGCAATATCCTGGTCACCGGATATAGTGATAATGTACCGATCAAAACCATTAAATACCCGTCCAATTGGGAGCTGTCCCAGGCCCGTGCCGATGCCGTTAAAAAGCTGCTGGATGAACGCCTGAACAATAAATTGCGAGTACGTGCCGAGGGCCGTGGAGAGGCTGATCCGGTGGCGCCGAACGATACGCCGGAAAACCGGGCGCGCAATCGGCGCGTGGAGATCACTTTGCTTGTTTCGCCTGTTGCGCCGGGCTCGTCTGCCCCGGCTGATCCGTCTGCCATGCCCGAGCGGGGAGCGAACCGATGATCAGCCGCTTCTTCAGTTTTCTTTTCAGTCGTGGTCTGTGGGTTTTTCTCGGACTGCTGGTCATCTCGTTCCTGATCTGGACGGTGGGCCCGAGCCTGTCGGTCAATAACTGGTATTTGCTCGATTCCCAGGAAGTGCGTCTTTGGGTGATCGGCACGATCTGGGGCATCTGGCTGCTGCGCATTATCTGGCGCAAGTGGCGTGAAGGGCGGCTGAACGCGCAACTGCTGGGTCAATTGCGCAAGCCCAGGCCCGAAGCCGAACTCAAGGCAATGCCCGAAGCCGAGCGCGCCGAGATCAAGGTCCTGTCCGAACGGTTCGACGAGGCCATTACACTGTTGCGCAATTCGCGTTTCGAAGCCGGCGAGAACAAGTCGCCGCTGGCGCGCTTTTCCAAGCAGTATTTGTATCAATTGCCCTGGTATGTGTTTATTGGTGCGCCGGGCTCGGGAAAAACCACTGCACTGGTCAATTCAGGTTTGAATTTCCCCCTGGCGGACCGTTTCGGCAAAGTGGCCCTCAAGGGCATTGGCGGCACCCGCAATTGTGATTGGTGGTTTACCGATGAGGCCGTGTTGCTGGATACGGCAGGCCGCTATACCACACATGAAAGCGATCCGACTGGCGATGAGCAGGAGTGGAAAGGGTTTCTGAACCTGCTGACCAAGTATCGCGGTCGCCAGCCGATCAACGGTGTGATGCTGACGGTGAGCGTGGCCGACCTGCTGAGTGCGACCGACACGGAACGGGTGGCGCACGCCGCTGTGCTGCGCCGTCGGTTGCAGGAGCTGCGTGAAGAATTGGGCATTCATTTTCCGGTGTATGTACTGGTCACCAAAACGGATTTGCTTTCCGGGTTCGAAGAATATTTTGCAACTTTCAGTCGGCAGGAACTGGATCAGATCTGGGGTTTTACGATTCCGTATGAACAGGCGCAAAAGCCGGACTTCAAGCTGATGACTGCCTATGACGCCGAGTACGAACTGCTGCAGAAACGGCTGTACGAAGCGCTGCCGGATGTGCTGGCTGCCGAGCCGGACGAAACCCGACGGCTCTGGCCTATCTGCTGCCGCAACAGTTTGCCGGCCTGCGCCAGGTGCTGGGGCATTTCCTGAGCGATGTCTTTTCCAGTTCCAAGTTTGAATCGGTAGTGATTCCCCGCGGCATTTATTTCACCAGTGGTACGCAGGGTGGCCAGACATTTGATCAGGTCACGGGTCAGCTTAAGAAATACCTGAAAATCGAAGGCATCCGGGAACAGGGATCAGCATTCCGCTGGAAACGGGTAAAAGCTACTTTCTGCATAATCTGCTCAAGGACGTGGTCTTTCCCGAGTCCATGCTGGCCGGCCTGAACCTGAAATGGGAACGCCGCTATCGCACGATCCAGTGGGGTGGCTATGTGCTGCTGACTGCTGTTCTGGCCATTTGCCTGCTGGCATGGCTCAACAGCTATCGGAACAATCGTAATTATCTTACGCACGTAGGTGACAAGCTGCCGGGCTTTAATCAACTGAGCCGGGACATCAAGATTACCGAATCGGGCGATGTGCTGGGTCTGGTGCCGTTCATGAATGCGACGACCGAACTGCCCAATGGCAAAGACTTCCCGGTTGAGAGTCCGCCAGTCTGGAATACTTTTGGTTTGTATCAAGGCAGCAAAATTGCTGCGGCGGCCAATAGTATTTACGATGAGACAATCAAGCAAGTCCTGTTGCCGCAAGTGTCGCGACGGATTGAAAATGCGCTGGAAAACGCACCGCCGGACGATCTGGAATACTCATACGAGGCCTTGCGCGCCTATCTGATGATGTACGATACCGAGCATTATGATCCGTCGTTTCTGCAATCATGGGTGCTGTCCGATATGCAGAAAATTCTGCCTGCCGGCTACACCACACAGGATTATGATCAGCTCAAGCTGCATATCAACCGGTTGTTCAACAACGGCGTGATGTCTTCGCCGTTTCCCAAGAATGATGCGCTGATCGAACGGGTGCGCGGCAATCTTGATCGCCATGCGCTGTCCGAACGGGTGTACAGCCGCATGCTGCGCCTGTTGTCGGGCCAGAGCCTGACGCAAAGCACATTTATTACACTGGGTGGTGCCGAAGCCTCTGCGGTTTTTTTTCGCAAAAGCGGCAAACCCCTTAATGAGGGGATCCCCGGGCTGTATACCTATAACGGTTATTGGAACGTCTTTAGCAAGAGCGTGGAAAATGTCGCCACGCAATTGCGCGAGGACGATACCTGGGTGCTGGAGGTCAAGGCAGGCAGCTTTGCCGACGGCAGCAATCGCAAGCTGTTCGAGGATGTAAAAAAAAGATACTTTGACGACTACGTGCAGTACTGGGACAACTATCTGGCCGATGTGTCGGTACGCAAACCCCAAACCATGCTGCAGAGCATAGAGATAGCCCGCAGCCTGTCCTCGTCCAATTCACCGCTGGTCAAGTTTGTCAAAGGGGTTGCCCTGGAGACCACGCTGCTGCGCGAGGATGAAGAGAATCAGCGCTCGCTGATCGATCGGGCGCGGGAACGGGTGACCGGCTCGACCCAATCGCTCGAGTCCATGTTCGGCGCAACAGGGATAGACAATCCGATACGCAGAGATGCGACCCAGGAGAAGCTGGAAAAAATTGTCGATAACCATTTTGTGCAGTATCGTGAACTGGCCCGCAGTGCCGGACAGGGCGTGCCTCCGCCAATTGAGGGTACGACCGGGCTGCTCAATGAGCTCTATACCTATCTGACTGCGGCCGATACCGCCTTGCGTAGCCAGAGTCCGCTGCCACCGGCAGATGTCCTGACCAAGCTGCAGGCCGAAGCAGGGCGGGTGCCACCTGCGGTCGGCGGCGTGCTGACAGACCTGTCGGTTACCGCTTCACGACAAGTGGCTGGGGTTCGTCAGGAAAAGGTGGGCGAAGATGTGAATGCAGTGCTCGGCAATTTCTGTCGCCGTTCGATTGCAGGCCGCTATCCGTTTGGCAATTCATCCAAGGATGTGGCGCCTAATGACTTTGCGCGTTTCTTCGGTCCCCAGCAGATGATGGACCAGTTTTTCCGCGAAAATCTGTCTAGCCTGGTCGATATGAGCGGTGGGAAATGGCGCTTCAAGCCCGGTATTGATGGCAGCAAAGGGGGCGTTGCAGGCTTTCTGGACTCCTTTGAAAAGGCAGCGGTCATTCGTGATGTCTATTTTGCGGCCGGAAAATTAGAGCCTTCATTCAAGGTTGCGGTTCGTCCGATCGATATGGATCCGGAGATTACGCAGATGGTAATGGAAGTGGACGGACAGACGCTGACATACGCCCATGGTCCCCAGGTGGGTACGACCATGGAGTGGCCCGGTAAGCAGGGCAGCAACCAGGTTACGATCAGTCTGCAACCGCAAATCGGCACCTCGGGCATTTCTGCGTCAGGGCCCTGGGCGCTGAACCGTTTGCTGGACCGTGCCAGCCAGCGTCAGGGGCGCTCGCCGGAAGTGACGATCGCCACCTTCAATATCGGTGGTCGTCGGGTGACCCTGGAGTTTGCCGCCTATTCGGCCAAGAGTCCGTTTCGCCTGAGTGATATGCGCAGTTTCCGATGTCCGGGGAAGGGTTAGATATGGGCCAAATCAGTATTGACCAACTTTCCGAATCGCTGGGTTGGTATGGAAAAATGCCTTCCAGTGGCGATTTTGTGCATCGACGACTCGATCAGAGCCTGATCGGCTGGTGGCACCGCTGGCTCAGCTCCGGTCTGGTTGCCATGCATGAGTCGGTATTGCTGTCGGCAGAGCAGGAATACCTGAGTGCACCTATCTGGAATTTCCTGATTCCCGCCTCGCTGGGCTGCGATATGGTGCAAATGGGCTGTCTGGCGCCAAGCCGCGACCGGGTGGGGCGCGCCTATCCGTTGCTGGCTGTTTTATATGTGCCGACAACGCAATATGAAGCGCAGCAGGTATCGGGCTCGGGGCGGTTTTACGAACATCTGGGACGCAGCCTGCTGGCTGCCGTCGGACATGGTTGCTCGGCCACCCAGTTCGAGCAGAATATCCAGGGGGCTCGCGGCACCTTGACGCAAATGCTGACACGCGCCTCTACGCAAATGGTAGAAGACGATGGCAGCAGTGATATTCTGGACATTCTGAACGGCGGCCATGAGACGGCACCAATTGAAAAACTGGACCAGAACGACTCGCGCTGGCCGGAGCTGGCGCTATGCTTTAACAGTGACGCACACAATAGTTACTGGTGGACCAACCAGGCCAATGGAGCTGCGCAAAAGTCCATGGTGCATGGCGGTGCGTTGAATATCCCGCTGTTCAATTCGCTGTTTATCACACACACCAATTTCAGATTGTAGCTATTTACCGATTAATGCATTTGACAAGCCTGGCATAGGAAACAACATTATGGCGACCTCGTTACAGGACCTTATACGCAACGTCGACCCCGCATGGCAGCCTCTGGAAAAGACCGGGCTGGGGACAGGATCTGCATCACAGGGACAGCTGGAAGATTTGGTGCTGGATTTACTACCGCAACTGAAGGCACTGCATGCACAGCAGTATGTCTATGGCCTGTGGTCCCTGCAAACGGTGTTTCTGGATCCGGTAGGCCGTGCCAAGCTGCTACCCGGTGTCGGTCAGCCTTTTGTCAAGCAGGGAACTCACGTTGTACCGGGAACGGAGCCCTTTTCCGCCATCGAACTACAGACCGATGATGCGGCCTGGCGTATTGGCCCCTGGACCGATGTTTACGGCCTGGGCGCCCTGCTGCGGGCCATGATTTGCGAACAGACGCCGCAAAGTCCGGTGCGTCGTTTTGTCAAGGACACGCAGGAGCCGCTGGCGGCAGCAGCACCCGCAGGCTATTCGCGTCAGTTTCTGCGTACGGTGGATCTGAGCACGGTGCTGCAGTCTGCCTTGCGTTTGCAATCGGTTGATGAACTATCAGCATGATGGGCTTGTCGGCCTCCAGCCAGAGTATGCCGGCGGCGCCTTCGACATCGGGCGGCATTACGGTGCCCGGTGCAGTTGCAGGTGGCCTGGCCGCCCAGGGAATACTGAGCCCGGCAGCGGGCAGCGGCAGAGGTGAGGGCGAGGGCGCGGGAGAAATTGAAGGAAGCGGGCAGCGACCTGTTGCGCAGCAGGAATCGACGCATCAGGCAGAGCAGGCGCGACAGGCGCAAATCGCTCAGGAAGAGGCTCGGCGTCAAGCCAGGAGGCAGAAGCCGCGAAGATTGAACAGGCTCGGCAAGCCCAAGCCAGTAAGCAAGCGGCCAGGCAGGAACAGATCCGGGCGGAACAGACAAGAGCGGAACAGGCAAGAGCAGAACAGGCCAGGATAGAACAGGCTCGGGCAGAACAGGGCGCGGGCAGAACAGGTGCGAAGCCAGTCGGGCGGCATTGCGGCCACGGCATCCCCGAGCGAGCGAGCGCACGAATCGCAACCAGATCACGATGACAATGAACGCGCCAGACTGGCCACCATGGGCGTAGCCGGTGCGATGGGCGCTGCTCATGTGGCAAATGCCCAGAGCCGTGCTGATGATCAGGCTGCGGCTGACCATGCTGGGAAAAGCAACGAGACTGCATCATCGGACACGCCGACAAATGCAGGCGCTGGCGACCAAAAAGCCGCGGCTGATCATCGTGGCGCTGCGCCAAATGAGACAGGCAGCAGCGGCGGATCCGGTTCTCCACCCGATGCCTCCGAGGGCGGTAGCTCTGCATCTGCCCCACCGCCGCGCGAGGATAAAAAGAATGCGCCGGTATTGTTGATTGCGCTTGTGCTGGCGGCCATCGCAGCAGGCGCCTATTTCGGTTTTGGTGGTCAAAAAGAGACCGATACACCCCCCGTGGCGACGACCAATGAACCGGCAACGCCGCAGGCGCCCGCTACTACCGCAACGCCATCAGCGGCGACGACCGATCAGGCTGGCGAGACTTCGTCTGCCACGGCGCAGACGCCTTCCGAGGCTGCGCCAGCAACTGATACGGCTTCAACGGCCGATAATGCTGCATCTACAGACGCCGGCAATACCGAGAGCCTGGCCGCATCGGGTGCGACCGGACAGCCTTCGCCGGCTGCTGCGCCAACGGATGAAGCATCAGGTCAGAACCAGGCCGCCAGCAATCCAGCGCCTGTGACCAATTCGGCACCAGCAGCGGCGACCACGACGCCGGCCCCTGCCGAATCGGCTTCGGGTATGGACAATGCGCAGTCGGCTGCAGCAACAGCGGGCACGACGCCGTCGGCAACGGGCGCCAGCCCCATGCCAACCGAGCAAGGCAATGCATTGAGCGCCATGGGTGAGACCGCAACACAGACGCCAGGCGCTGCGGGCAGCACCGCTGCCAGCGATCAGGCCGCTGCAGAACAGGCGCGTCGTGAGCAGGAGGCGCGACGCATTGAAGAAGCAACCAAGGCAGAAGAAGCGCGTCTGGCTGCGGCAAGCCAACAATCGCCATCAGCGACAGCACCTGCAGCAGAGACGGCCGCTGGTACAACTACCAGCACCTCAACTGCATCTGATACAGCAGCCTCATCGACAACGTCTGATACAGCCCCCCAGACCGCAGCATCAGGCGCACCAGTACGTTTGTTCAGGAGACGCCCTCCGCTGGCGCGGGCAGCACCAGTTCGACTGCCGGCGCAGCGACGCCGACAGAAAATGGCGCGCCAGCCGCTACCGGGTCTGAAACTGCAACCAATAACGCAGGCGGTACTACTACTGCAGCCACGGCTGCGAGTGCCGCCGGTGCTGCAAGCGCGGCTGCTGCGGACCAACCATCCACAGCGCAAAACGCAGCGCCGGCTTCAGGCACAAGCGAGTCCGTTGAAATGAAAGCGGCTGATGCCGCGCGCGAAGAGGAGGCGAACCAGGCCAAAGAGCTGGCAGCGCTGCAGAAAGCGCGCGAGCAGGATGCGCGCCTGAAAAAAGAGCGTGAACGCCGGCTTGCGGCCCAGGCACGTGCCGAGCGAAGTGCAGATACTACACGCAGTACTTCAAGAGGAACGGTTTCCTTTGTAATACGACCCTGGGGCAATGTGTTCATCAACGGGCGTTCTCGCGGCGCGAGCCCGCCATTTCGCAGTGTGCGGTTGGCGCCAGGCACCTATAATGTCATGATCACAAACGGGGATTTGCCGCGTTATGTCCGGGTGATTACCGTCAAGGCGGGTGAAAATATCACCGTTGTACACCAATTCCAGTAACATGCGAGGTACGATCAATCACTAATACGGATGTTCACGGAATGAAAAGGGTAGTATTGCGCAGGTTTTTGCTTCCAGGAGCCTGTGTCGGATTCTTGCTGCTGCATGCTTTTCCGGCCTCGGCACAAAGTGCGGGTGGCTATAAGCCCGAGTATTCGCTTTCCTTTGTATCCGATGAACGGATTGCCATCGGGCGCACGGCCAAACGCTGGCGCGAGCTGGTGGCAGAAAAAACCGAAGGGCGCGTCAACATCCGCATGTATCCCAACGCTTCGCTGGTCAAAGGCGAGCAGACCCGTGAAGCGACGGCGGTGCGCCAGGGGGTGGCAGATATGGCTGTCGCTTCGGCCAGCAATTGGTCCAGCCAGTTTCGTGCGCTGTCTATATTTTCCCTTCCTTTTTTTGTTCCCGATATTGATGGGACAGCGGCATTGATTCGTGGCAACCTGGGCAGCCTGGTGCGTGACAATATGGACAAGGCGGGCATTGTGACCCTGGCCTGGGGTTCCTCGGGCTATCGTCAGCTAAGTAATGCGCTGCGCCCGGTGCAGGCGCCTGCCGACTTGAAAGGCATGCGCATCCGTGTCATTGGCTTGCCGCTGTTCATGGACTTTTTCAAAGCCCTGGGCGCTGCGCCGGTGCAATTGAATCTGACCGGGGTGCCCGATGCGCTGCAGAAAAAGGCCATCGATGGCCAGGATAATCCGCTGTCGGTGTTTACCGGTTTCAAGTTCAATGAAATGGGCCAGAAATACCTGACGGTGTGGAATTATCCGGCAGAGCCGATTTTTATCGCAGTCAATAAAAATGTCTGGAATAACTGGTCGCGTGAAGACCAGCAACGGGTGCGCGAAGCAGCCGAGCAGGCCATGAGCGAAACCGCGCCAATTCTGACATCGCAGGCAGCAGCCCAGGCCGTGGACGTAACGGTTGGCCAACTGGAGCAGGCCGGTGTGCAAGTGACGCGCCTGACTGATCAGCAGAAAGCGGCATTCAAAAATGCCGCGGCCGGGGTGCTGCAGAATTGGTCCGAAAGAATCGGCCAGGATTTGATTACCATCGCCAATGCCGATATCAAGCGCGGGCCGACATTGCCGCCAGGCAGTGATCCGGCTATTGTGCCGGACTCTGCCGTACCGGCTTCGCCGAATCCGGAGCCGCCGCCCGTTGATGGGGCCGCCCCTGCGGCAACGGGCGCCGAACCGGATAAGGCAGGGCAGAGTACACCTGCCGCTACCGGTACTGGTGGCTAACGCCAGCGCACTTGCCCGGCAACCCTTAAGCGATTGTCATCAGGCTTGCATTGCCGCCTGCCGCTGCGGTATTAGTGCTGATGCTTTGTTCGTGCACCAGGCCGCTGACGGCATAGCGACGCCCCTGGGCGATTTCATCGGTTTGCAGGCCCTGGGCAATAACGATAGGCCCTTTTTTTGCGGCCAGTTGCAAGTTCAACCGGCGCAGGGTATCGCCATCGCCTTCGAACAATGCCGCATCCAGGGCCGCCTCGTCGATCCGTTCTTCGGCAATAAATTCAATGCGCTGACGGTTTTCAGCATTGGTGACCGTGCCAATCCATTCCCGTACTGAAGGTGCATCCACAAACAAGGCCTGGTTGCCGGTTTCTAGAATTTGCTCCAGCTGCAGGCGTGCGCCTTCGATTGATGCCGGCCAGGCCAGCACGGTACCCCGGGGCACCAGGCGATAGACATTGGTTTCCCCGGTGGGGCCCGGCAAGAGCGTGCCGGCAGGATTGATACCGGGCAGGTCGATGCCTCTTGGCATAGCGTCGTTGCCCTGGGAAAGCAGGCGATACAAGTACAGAGGCCGCCCGCTTTGGGGCCGGTTCCCGACAGGCCCTGGCCGCCGAAAGGCTGAACGCCTACCACAGCGCCCACGATATTACGGTTGACATAAATATTACCCGCATGGATACGGTTGCTGACACGGGCGATGGTTTCATCGATGCGCGAATGGATGCCGAAAGTCAGACCGTAGCCGGTCGCATTGATTTTGTCGACCAGAGCATCCAGCTCCTGGCGTTTGTAGCGTACAACGTGCAGCACGGGGCCGAATACTTCGCGCTCAAGCTCGCTGATGTCATTGAGTTCGATGATTGCCGGTGAGACAAAAGTGCCTTTTTCGGTGGCCGCGTCCATGGGTAATTGCTCCACCACATGTCCGGACTGGCGCATTTTAAGGATATGGCGTTCGATAATCTGGCGCGCCTGCGCATCGATGACCGGGCCGACATCGGTCGACAGCAGGTCGGGGCAGCCAACGGATAATTCCTTCATGGCGCCCTTGATCATGGTCAGTACGTGATCGGCTGCGTCTTCCTGAATACACAACACGCGCAGGGCAGAGCAGCGCTGACCCGCAGAATCAAACGCGGAGTTCAGGACATCGTAGACAACTTGCTCTGCCAGGGCAGAGGAGTCTACGATCAGGCGTTCTGGCCGCCGGTTTCGGCAATCAGCGGGATCGGATGGCCGTGATTGTCCAGGCGGCCGGCCAGTTTACCGGCAATAATGCGGGCCACTTCGGTGGAACCGGTAAACATCACGCCACGAATGTCCGGGTGCGACACCAACTGGTCGCCCACGGTTTCACCTGCGCCAGGCAGCAGTTGTACCGCTTCTTTGGGGATGCCGGCTTCATGCAGGATGGCCACGGCCTGCGCGGCAATCAATGGCGTTTGTTCGGCCGGCTTGGCCAGTACGGTGTTTCCGGCAGCCAGCGCGGCGCTGACCTGTCCGGTAAAGATCGCCAGCGGAAAGTTCCAGGGGCTGATGCACAGTACCGGTCCCAGTGGACGATGATGGTCTTCATTGAAGCTGTCTTCGATCTGGTCTGCATAATAGCGCAGGAAGTCTACGGCTTCGCGCACTTCTGCAATGGCGTTGGGCAGCGATTTGCCGGCTTCGCGCACGATCAGCCCAAGCAAGGGCTGCATGCGTGACTCGAGCAACTGCGCAGCGCGGCGCAAGGCACGGGCCCGGTCTTCGATGGGCGTGGCTTGCCAGATGGGCGCCATTGTGGTGGCTGCGGCCATGGCCTGGTCCACATCCTGCACACTCGCTTCAATCACTTGCCCGACCACATCGCGATGGTCGGCGGGGTTGAGCAGCGGCTTGCGGTTTGCCGTGTCGGCCTCGCCGCTGTCAGCGTTATACAGCGTGGGTGCAGCCAACCAGGGTTGGGTCGCGCCATTGAGCAGCGCTGCGGCAAGCGAGCCCAGGCGATGTTCATTGCTCAGGTCCAGGCCGCTGGAATTGCGTCTGCCGGGTTTGCCATCGATGCTGTACAAATCGCGCGGCAGCGGAATTTTCTCGTGCGGTGCCCCCAGCGGCGTAATGGTGGTGGCCACCTCAATTGGATTGGCAACCAGCGTATTGATATCTATGCTGTCGTCGCCGATCTGATTGACAAATGACGTATTGGCGCCGTTTTCCAGCAGGCGTCGCACCAGATAGGCCAGCAATGTTTCGTGTGTGCCAACAGGCGCATAAATGCGGCAGGGGCGATTCAGCTTTTTGCTGCCGACCACTTCGGAATACAGCGGTTCGCCCATGCCATGCAGACATTGGAATTCGTATTGGCCCGGGTAGTAATTGTTTCCTGCCAAGTGATAAATGGCAGCCAGCGTTTGCGCATTGTGCGTGGCAAATTGCGGGTATACGGCGTCGGGCGCAGACAGCAGTTTGCGGGCGCACGCCAGGTAGGAAACATCGGTGTAGACCTTGCGCGTATACACTGGATAGCCTTCCAGGCCGTCCAGTTGCGCGCGTTTGATTTCGGTATCCCAGTAGGCGCCTTTGACCAGGCGGATCATCAGGCGATGGCGGGTGCGGCGGCCAAGATCAATGACGTAATCAATGACATGCGGCGCGCGTTTCTGATAGGCCTGGATCACAAAGCCGATGCCGTTCCAGCCTTCGAATTCACGGGTCGCGCAAAGCGCTTCCAGCAGATCCAGTGAGAGCTCAAGCCGGTCGGCTTCTTCGGCGTCGATGTTCAGACCCACATCGTAGGAGCGGGCCAGGCGCGTTAGGGCAACCAGGCGCGGCAGCAGCTCGCTCATGACGCGATCGCGCTGGGAGCGGGAGTAGCGGGGGTGCAGGGCGGACAGTTTGATGGAAATGCCCGGCCCCTCATAAATGCCACGTCCGCCAGAGGCTTTGCCGATGGCATGAATCGCCTGTTCGTATGATTCATAGTAACGTTGCGCATCGGCCGCCGTGGTGGCGGCTTCGCCCAGCATATCGTAACTGTAGCGAAAGCCCTCGGCCTCGAATTTGCGGCTGTTGGCCAGGGCAGACGAAATGGTCTGGCCCGATACAAATTGTTCGCCCATCATGCGCATGGCCATGTTCACGCCCTGCCTGATAAGCGGTTCGCCGCCTTTGGCGATCATGCGTGTGAGGGCTTTGGACAAATTCTGCTCGCTGTTGACGGCCACCAGTCTGCCCGTGAGCATAAGCCCCCAGGTAGCGGCGTTCACGAACAGGGAGGGAGAGCTGCCCATATGCGATTTCCAGTCGCCATGGCTGATTTTGTCGCGGATGAGCGCATCGCGCGTTGCGCGGTCCGGGATGCGCAGCAGCGCTTCGGCCAGACACATGAGCGCGACGCCTTCCTGGCTGGACAGGGCAAATTCCTGAATCAGTCCTTCGACACCGCCGCCGGGGCTTTTTTCTTTAAGCGATTTGACCAGCTTGATCGCCAGTTCCCGTGTCTGTTCTGGCTTGACCAATGAGGCCTGTTCCAGCAGCAATGGCACGCATTCAGGCTCGGGCCGGCGATAGGCCGAGGTAATGGCGGCGCGCAGCACCGATTGCGGCTGTACGTCCTGGCCAAACTCGTAAAAGGGCGGCTTGCGGTTGTCCTGTGGGTAGGTCACGGCGCCGTCGCTGTCTGTGGCGGCTGGCGCCAAATGCCGCAGTTCGTCGGGCGTCAGACCGCGTTCGATCTGTTCCAGATACGTAATTAACGCCTGTTTATGCAGCCAGTGCGGCGTACAGTTCAGTTTGTCTGCGTGATATTGAAGGCGATTTTTCAGGTCGGTATCGACCTTGATGCCTAGTGTAGTAGTCGTAGCCATATGCAACTCAAGTCTGGTTCGGGTGATGACGCTGAGCGTACCGAATCTGAGGCTAAAATAATATTAGGGTTAACCCTTAATTTTTAGGTTAACCTTTGGATTTATTGAATTATTTGTTTGTATTTGATCTGACGCGGTTCGGGTTAACCACAGCGGAGATGTTGCTGGGGCAAGGGGCGGTGTTGGCTAGACTGTCGCGTTGCGAGCGGCGCTCGGAGTGACTGAAACCGGGTGCAGCCCGGCGCCCGCGAATCCGCATCGCACCAACGAATGGTATGGTCAGCAGGGGCAAAGCGATAGGGTGCCCCGTCTGTCCGCTGGCCAGCTAATGCTCGCCGATTGTAGCTGCTCGGCGGCCTACCCGGTTGCTGTTTACAGTAGTGTGCCGCCCAGCGAGCCGGCGACCAGCAGGCTGCCAGTCCAGATATTGGCGCGAAACAGCGCAAAGCTGCGGCCCGGATTGTGTATATCAAAGGTAGACAATTGCCAATAAAAATGCACGGCAATAGCCAGCATAAATACGTAATAAAGCCAACCGAACCCCAGCATGATGCCAGGCACGGTCCACAAGACAACGGTGACGGCGTAAAACCCGATAAGCCAGACCAGCCCCTGGTCCCTGAAGCGCAACGCGGTAGATCGCAGCCCCAGTTGTTCATCGTCCTTCATATCGGTGTAGGCGTAGATGGTGTCGTAGCCGATCTGCCATGTGACCGCGCCCATCCACATGAGAACAGCAGCCAGCGGTACCGTGTTGGTGGTGTCGGACCAGGCCATCAGCATTCCCCAATTGAAAGCGATGCCCAGCACCAGTTGCGGCCAGTAGGTAAAGCGCTTGCACAGCGGGTAGATAAACACCAGCGGCACCAGGCTACCGCCAGCCAGCGACTGTAGCTATTGATGAAAAACAGCAGCAGAGCGGCTGCCACCAGTTGCGCAAGCAGAAAGATAAGGGCCTGTTTGAGCGACACCTGACCGCTGGTTAACGGGCGGAAACGGGTGCGTTCTACATGTTTGTCGAAGTTGCGATCACAAATGTCATTGATGGTGCAGCCTACGCTGCGCATGAGCAAGGCGCCCAGACAGAAGACCACAAAGCGTAGCAGTGTAGGCACGCCGTGCTGGGCCTGGATCAGCGCTGCGATGCACGGCAGCAGCGTAAGCCACGTGCCAACCGGGCGGTCCAGTCGGCACAGCCGCGCATACGGCGCCAGGCAGCGGGCAGATAATGCTCCACCCAGTCGTTGTGGCGAATGTCGTTAAGATCAGAGTGAGTGCTGGACATGGTGTGTGCTGAGTGTCGCCGGGTTCACGGCGTATTTGATGCTGAAAAGATGATTTTAAAGGTTTTGCCGGGCAAGAGGGCTGTGCGGCTGGCGTGAGGTAATTTCCTGCGACGCTGGCAGTGGTTTTTGCTGGCAAGGCCTGCTTTGTGGATACAATCGAAGTCCCGCGGTATGGTGTTGTCGATAATGCCTGCCAGTCAATGTCGCTGTTTGTTGTGCGTGGGCGCCTCGCTTTGAGCCCGTCTTTTCGCAACTGCGGCGCTCACTCTATCCAAAACAGATTATGTTCAGTTTCGATCATTCTTCCGGCTTTGAGTCGGTGCCGGCCATGTACGACACACTGGTTTCCCAGGCGCGCGCGCTATTTGACGGTGAACCCAGCCATATAGCCAACGCAGCCAATCTGGCAGCGCTGGTGTATCACACCGTGCCCGATCTGAACTGGGCTGGTTTTTATTTTTACGATGGCAATGAGTTGGTGCTGGGGCCTTTTCAGGGGAAGATCGCCTGCGTGCGCATCGCGATGGGTAAAGGCGTATGCGGAACGGCTGCGGCGACCGGACAAGCCAGTTGGTGCCGGATGTATTCGCCTTTGCTGGTCATATTGCCTGCGATGCGGCATCCCGTTCGGAAATTGTTATTCCCTTGTTCCGGGATGATAAGCTGATTGGCGTCTGGGATGTGGACAGCCCCAAGCCTGACCGCTTTACCCAAGAGGACAAAGCAGGAATGCAGGCGCTCTGCCAGGTATGGCTGGATGCCGGCGACAACGCCGGGGCGTAGCCTGCCCGATCGTGCACAGATAAACCCTTATTTGCCTGTGTTTCGATTGAAATCTTTATGGAGATGTCCGTAAAATCGCCCCATTTCGTTAGTAACAAATAAAGGATAATAATGCCGGACAAGATCGAGTTGATCGCAACGGTGCTGTTTGCGATTGCCATTGTGCACACCTTTTCGGTGCCGTTTTTTGCCAGAAGAGCACATCGGGGCGGACCGCACTCAGGCTTGTGGCATGCCTTTTCCGAAGTGGAAGCCGTGTTCGGCTTATGGGCGGCCATTCTGATCATTTTCATGGGCGTGACCGGCGGGCTCGAGAGCGCCGTCAAATATATGGACAGCCGAAACTTTACCGAGCCGCTGTTCGTATTTGCCATCATGGTTGTTGCCGCCAGCCGGCCTATTCTTGTCATGGTGGGCACAACGGTGCGCTATCTGGCCCGCGTGCTGCCCCTGCAGACTTCGATTGCCACCTTTTTTCTGACGCTCACGCTGGTGCCGCTGGCCGGATCGTTTATTACCGAACCGGCCGCGATGACACTGGCCGCCTTGCTGCTCAAGCGTGCGTTCTTTGATCACAGCAGCCACACCCGGTTCAAATACATGGCCGTGGGCGTGCTGTTCGTCAATATTTCCATCGGCGGGGTGCTTACTTCCTATGCGGCGCCGCCGGTGCTGATGGTGGCCAGCTCATTTGGCTGGGACACAGTGTACATGGCGACCCATTTCGGCTGGAAAGCGGCGCTTGCGGTCGTGATCAATGCCAGCGTGCTGACCTTTTTGATGCGCAAGGAGCTGGTGGTGGCCGGTGAGCATGCGAATGAGCAGACCCGGAGCAATAGTGACGAACGCGCGCCAATACCGTGGTTTGTCATTCTGATTCATCTGGCATTTCTGGCCAGCATTGTGATTTTCGCGCATCATCCGGCCATGTTCATGGGATTGATGATGCTGTTTGTCGGCTATTGCTCGGCCTACGAACATTATCAGGATAAGCTGATGATCAAAGAGGCGCTGATGGTAGCGTTCTTTCTGGCCGGCCTGATTGTGTTGGGCGGGCTGCAGCAATGGTGGCTGCAGGATCTGCTGGCAGGATTGTCGCCTGCGATGCTGTACTGGGGTGCAACGGCATTGACTGCGATTACCGATAACGCTGCATTAACGTATCTCGGCTCACTGGTGGAAGGCACCAATGAGCTCTGGCGCTATATGCTGGTCGCGGGTGCGGTGACCGGCGGTGGCCTGACGGTGATCGCCAATGCGCCCAATCCGGCGGGGTTCTCTATCCTCAAGGGATGCTTTCCTGACGAGGCGATTTCACCCAAATATCTGTTGCTGGCAGCGCTGGTTCCCACGCTGGTAGCAGCGGCCATGTTTTTGCTGCCGGTGCAACTTCTGGGAAATACAGGCCTGTAAATTGCGATAAAATAAGGGGTTAATTTGGGGATAAGTCCCTAATCGAGTCCCTAACTTTGGGATGAGCCCCATATTCTTTTCCGTGGACGTCCCATTTTTTGGATCGTCCGGTTTCGGGCTTGTATCCCTTTTCACCCTGTTTTTTTGCGAGTTCGTTGTGCCTATTTATGCATATAAATGCAGCGCCTGCGGCCATGCCAAGGATGTGCTGCAAAAGATGTCCGATGCGCCGCTGACCACCTGTCCCGAGTGTGGCCAAAGCACGTTTTCCAAGCAGGTTACTGCTGCCGGCTTTCAGCTCAAAGGCTCTGGCTGGTACGTAACTGATTTCCGCGGCGGCGGCAATGGCGCCGCCACTGCGCCGGCCAAGTCCGACGCCGGCGGTGCCGGTCAGAGCGCGGCCCCTCCGGCAGCTGCGCCGGCCTCATCTTCATCTGAAGGCAGCGCTGCATAATTTGCCGTCTGCCAGCGGCGGCACAGTGCCTTGGGCCCGTGCCGCTTCAAGCATTTACACAAAATCAAAGAATTTCGGAGCATTTTTCATGCGTACCTGCTACACCGGTCAAGTCAGCCTTGATCAGCTGGATCAAACTGTCACCCTTTTCGGTTGGGTGCACCGCCGCCGTGATCATGGAGGCGTGATTTTTATTGATCTGCGTGACCGCGAAGGCATTGCCCAGATCGTATTCGATCCCGATAATGCGCAGGCCTTTGCTATCGCCGAAGAAATCCGTAACGAATACTGCATTCGCATTACTGGCCTGGTGCGCCGCCGCCTGAAGGCACCTCCAACAAGGAGCTGGTCTCGGGTGAAATCGAAGTGCTGTGCCGCGAAGTTGAAGTGCTTAATGCGTCCGTCACACCACCGTTCCAGCTTGACGACGAAAACCTGTCTGAAACCACGCGCCTGACGCATCGCGTACTGGACCTGCGCCGTCCGCAAATGCAGCGTAACCTGATGCTGCGCTATCGGGTTTCCATCGAAGTGCGCAAATTCCTGGATGGACTCGGGTTTATCGATATTGAAACACCCATGCTGACCAAAAGCACACCGGAAGGCGCGCGCGATTATCTGGTGCCGTCACGTGTACATGACGGCCAGTTCTTTGCCCTGCCGCAGTCGCCCCAGCTGTTCAAGCAAATGCTGATGGTGGCCGGCTTTGACCGTTACTATCAGATCGTCAAATGCTTCCGCGATGAAGACCTGCGTGCCGATCGCCAGCCTGAATTCACCCAGATCGATTGCGAAACTTCATTTTTGAACGAAGAAGAGATTCGTGAGATTTTTGAAGGCATGGTGCGCCATGTATTCAAACAGGTGCAGAATGTGGATCTGGACGCAACCTTCCCGATCATGAGCTGGGACGAAGCCATGCGCCGTTTCGGTTCCGACAAGCCGGACATGCGTGTCAAGCTGGAGTTCACCGAGCTGACCGACGTGATGAAAGACGTGGAGTTCAAGGTGTTCTCTGCCGCCGCGGTTCAGCCGGGTGGACGTGTCGTCGCATTGCGCGTACCCGGTGGCGCCGAGTTGTCACGCAAGGAAATTGACGACTACACCCAGTTTGTAAGCATTTACGGTGCCAGGGGCCTGGCATGGATCAAGGTCAACGACCCGGCCAAGGGCCGCGAAGGCCTGCAGTCGCCCATCGTGAAAAACCTGCATGACGCCGCGATCAATGAAATTCTGCAACGTTCGGGCGCTGCCGCCGGCGATATCATTTTCTTTGGCGCGGACAAGGCCAAAGTCGTGAACGACGCCATGGGCGCCTTGCGTGTCAAGCTGGGCCACAGTGACTTTGCCAAGTCTGCCGGCCTGTTCGAAAACAGCTGGAAGCCGTTGTGGGTGGTTGATTTCCCGATGTTCGAGTATGACGAGCAAGAGGGTCGTTATTTCGCCGCGCATCACCCCTTCACCAGCCCGAAAGATGGTCACGAAGATTTTCTTACCACAGATCCGTCCAAGGCTTATGCCAAGGCATATGATCTGGTGCTCAACGGCTGGGAAATCGGCGGCGGTTCGGTCCGTATCCATCGTGAAGAAGTGCAAAGCAAGGTATTCCGTGCCCTGAACATTAGCGACGAAGAAGCCCGCGCCAAATTCGGCTTCCTGCTGGATGCGCTGCAGTACGGTGCGCCTCCGCATGGCGGCCTGGCCCTGGGGCTGGATCGCCTGGTCACCATGATGGCCGGTGCCGAATCCATCCGTGATGTGATTGCCTTCCCGAAAACACAACGCGCGCAGTGTCTGCTTACGCAGGCGCCTTCGCCCGTCGATGAAAAACAATTGCGTGAACTGCATATTCGTTTGCGTAATAAAACAGTCGTCGAATAAGCCGGAGAAAAGCCAGAATCTGATTCTGGCTTTTTTTTCGCCCATTTGCGGCGTGTATCTGTTGTGCCGCTGCGTAACCGGATCAGTGGGCCTATAATTTTGTTATTCTGCTGTTCAGTTCCTATTTGTTTATACGCCAGTGGCAAGGACCTGCCTGCGGGCGTGTACCCGCCATCCGTTCATTGAAATTTCAGGAGAGATGTAATGACAACCGAAGTACAAACCTCACTCGCCGGCAAAGTGGCATTGGTTACCGGCGCGGCCAGCGGCCTGGGCAAGGAAATTGCCGAAACCTATGCCAAGGCAGGTGCCGCAGTGGGCATTGCAGACCTGAATCTGGACGGCGCCAATAAAGTGGCAGAGCAAATTAACGCCGCCGGCGGCAAAGCCTTTGGCATTGCCATGGACGTGACCGACGAGGCGCAGGTGAATAAGGGCGTGGATGATCTTGTCGCGCACTTTGGCGCGCTCGATATCCTGGTGTCAAATGCAGGCATCCAGACTATTGAGTCTATCGACAAGTTCGAGTTTGCAAAGTGGAAGAAAATGCTTGCCATTCATCTGGATGGTGCATTTCTGACCACCAAAGCGGCCTTGCAGCATATGTACAAGGCAAAGAAAGGCGTGGTCATTTATATGGGATCGGTGCATTCGCATGAGGCCTCGAAACTGAAAGCGCCTTATGTGACTGCCAAGCACGGCCTGCTCGGGCTGGCCCGGGTGCTGGCCAAAGAGGGCGCAGCCCACAATGTGCGCTCGCATGTGATTTGTCCCGGTTTTGTGCGCACGCCGATCGTGGAAAAACAGATTCCGGAGCAGGCCAAGGAATTGGGTATTTCGGAAGAAGAAGTGGTCAAAAACGTCATGCTGGCCGGTACCGTGGACGGTGAATTTACGACGCCGCAGGATATTGCGCAGACGGCCCTGTTCCTGGCTGCGTTTCCCAATAACGCGCTTACCGGTCAATCGGTCGTGGTCAGCCACGGCTGGTTCATGCAGTAAGGCATATTATGGTTCAGTTGCCCGAGTACGAGCGGATTGCGCTGGTTTTGCAGGGTGGGGGCGCGCTTGGCGCCTATCAGGCTGGCGTATTCGAAGGTCTGGAGCAGGCCGGGATAGAGCCCAACTGGATTTCCGGTATCTCCATTGGTGCGCTTAACACCGCCATCATTGCCGGAAATCCGCCGGGCAAACGGGCGCAACGGCTTCGTGAGTTCTGGGATACCATCTGCCAGCCCAATAATGGGTTTGGGCTGATGCCGTGGCTGGAGCAGAGCCTGTTCCGCTTCAATGACCTGACCCGTAGCAGTTTGTCAGCCATGTATGGCATGTCTGCCATGATGGACGGGCAAAAAGGCTTTTTCACGCCGCGCTTTCCGCCGCCCTCGTTGTATACGAAAGGCAGCGTGGAGCATACCGGTTTTTATGATATGGCGCCATTGCGCGAGACGCTTGAACGGCTGTGCGATTTTGATCTGATCAACCAGGGGCATCTGAACGTGTCGGTCGGCGCCGTCAACGTGCGCACCGGCAATTTCACCTATTTCTGCAACGACAAGCACCGCCTGACAGCGGCGCATTTTATGGCCTCTGGCGCATTGCCGCCGGCCTTCGCGCCGGTTCTGATCGATGGCGAGTATTACTGGGATGGCGGCATCATGTCCAACACGCCGCTGGGCTATGTACTGGATGCGCAAGTGAATGCCGATACTCTGGTCTTCCAGGTGGATTTATGGAGCGCCCGCGGGCATTTGCCCGACAATATGCTGCAGGTCTATGACCGGGTCAAGGAAATCCAGTACTCCAGCCGTACCCGGCTTGTCACCAATCAATGGGCGCGCACGCAGCGTATGCGCTCGGTCATGGCCAAAGTGCTGGAGCAGTTGCCGGACAAGCACGGGCTGGATGCGGAAACCCTGGAAATGGCGCGGGCGATTGCCGACAGCAAGCACTGCAATGTGATTCAGCTTATTTACCGCGATCGCGAGTACGAATCGTACAACAAGGATTATCAGTTCGGCGTGAGTGCCATGCGCGATCACTGGAAATCCGGGCTTAAGGATATCCGCAGTACGCTATCGCACCCCGACTATCTTGCCATGCCCGATAATGATATTTCATTTGTGACGCATGACATTCATCGCAATCAAAGCGAAGCAGCCCGCAAGAGAAAGTTCTGAGCAGGGCGAAGTGTTTGGGCAAGCAATCGCGATCGACTCCGTGCAGGCGGGCAGGCGCGGCGGAATCATAATCCGCCGATGCAGACGCCGGTTTGGGTTTTATAGGGGGAGACGCCACTTGACAAACGAACCCGTCAGTTTTTCATGAGAAAGTGATGTATTGCCGAGTCATGTGCATGGGCGTTCATTAGCCGTTTTTTTTGTCAGGTCAGCGCCGGGTTAACCATTAAACGGGCAACTTTTGGTTGCTTATGCTGCTTGGCTTTTTCAAGATCGTATTCAGCTTGTAAGGCGATCCAGAAGCGGGCGGAGCTAATGCCCGCTGTTTCCAGTCTGATTGCCAAATCGGGCTAATTCCCGCCTTTCCATTAATTACGCGTGAAAATGCGGTTCGAGACATGCCTAATTTTTCAGCAGCATCGCTTACCGTCAGACCCAACGGAACAATGACATCTTCACGCAAAATGACGCCAGGATGTGGGTGGTTCAGTATGTTCATATGCTACTCCTTAGTGATAGTCCAGATAGTCGACAAGCTCAACATCTGTTCCCACAAAAACAAAAATCACACGCCAATTTCCATTGACGCTAACGGACCAGGAACCCTTCAAATCCCCCTTCAATGGATGTAGATCATATCCAGGTAAGTTCATGTCAGAAGGCGCTTGGGCAACGTTCAATGAGCGCAATATTCGCCCTAGTTTAGCGGCATGGGCTGCTTGAATGCCGCGTGTTGAAGCTGTGCGGAAAAAAATTTCAAGTCCTTTGTGGCGAAAACTTTTTATCATTCCCCCGTTTTCCTTTGGGCTATCAATTCATTGTTTTATTGTACTGTGTGCCGCTACGCGGTGCAAGTGGCCTGAATCTTTAATATAGGTGGATCAAGTAGAATCAGTTGGTTTTAACGCCGAATCAAGGTAAACATCAGGCAGTTTTGTTTGAAAAAATGAATTATTTTTTGCCTGTTTTGTGCTTGATTCGGCGTTGGCTGGGTATCTCCCTGCGTCACTGCTGCGCAAACGTATTGCACTGTTTCATATCGCCGCCGGCCAGGCCGCGCTTGAACCAGCTCATGCGCTGCTCTGAAGAGCCATGCGTAAAGGAGTCAGGCACCACATAACCCTGGGCCTGCTTCTGGATATGATCATCGCCAACCGCTGCGGCAGCGTTCATGGCTTCCTCAATGTCGCCGTCTTCAATAATCGTGCCTTCTTTCTGCAGTTCATGTGCCCAGATTCCTGCAAAGCAGTCTGCCTGCAGTTCGACGCGCACCGACAGATCGTTGGCCTGGCGCTCGTTCATGGAACTGCGCGCCTGGGCCATTTTATCCATGACGCCCAGAAGATTCTGCACATGATGCCCAACTTCGTGAGCCAGTACATAGCCCTGTGCAAAGTCGCCCTGCAC
This sequence comes from Advenella kashmirensis WT001, assembly GCF_000219915.2. Classification (NCBI taxonomy): domain Bacteria; kingdom Pseudomonadati; phylum Pseudomonadota; class Betaproteobacteria; order Burkholderiales; family Alcaligenaceae; genus Advenella; species Advenella kashmirensis. The sequence continues at coordinate 749,084 of NC_017964.1, forward strand.
GCCCATTTGCGCCCCCATTTGATGAAAGAAGCTCATGTCCAGGTACACCTTGCGATCCTCAGGGCAATAAAACGGCCCCATCGCTGCCTGACCCACACCGCAGGCGGAGCGGGTAGCGCCGGAGTAGAGTACCAGAGCCGGATTCTGATAGGTGCCGCCATTCTGCTTGAAAATGCCAGTCCAGACGTTTTCGGTGGTTTTGAGCACCTTGGAAATAAATACTTTGTCCTTGTCATTGGCAACCGGCTGGCCGGCTTGCTGTGACTGGCCGGCGGGTTCCTGCATGATATCGCCGCCGCCCAGAATGGTCATCGGATTGATGCCCAGAAAGTACCAGGCGGCCAGTGCAACAACGATCGTGCCAATGCCGATCTTGCCCCCACCCAGCCGCATGCCGCCACGGCCAAAGCCGCCGGATCCGCGGCGGTCTTCCACATTGCTGCTTTGTTCCTGATCGTCTAATCGCATCTTGATCCCTCTGTTGCAAGCCCACCGCAAATGAAACAGGCAGGTGGTTTTTTTATTTGAAATTGTGTGACTGCGCCCCGATTTTATACGGGAACGCCGGGCAAATTGGGGCAAATCACGTAACCGAATGCAAGATCTGCAGTCCAGCTCAAATCACAAGGGGTACCCGGTTGTCATTCTTTTGTGGGTTTTCACGATTAAAATAGGATCATGAAAAATATGTTCAATTGTGTTGTTTTCGGCGCGCCGGGCTATTCCGGCGATTGTTATGTGAATGGTGGATACGGACGGACCATTGTTGCGGAACGGCCAATCCGTTGCCGTGAGGGGCGCCGTCATCATGGATGATATTATCCGTGCCATTACCATTTACGCCATTCCGCTGATTTTTGCCATTACGCTGGCCGAAGCGGCACGCGGCTTTGTCGCCCACAAGCTGGGAGATCGCACGGCCTTGATGCTGGGTCGCCTTACCCTTAATCCGGCCAGGCATATCGATCCCATCGGCACCATTCTTGTGCCATTGCTGCTGATCGCCGCCAACCCGGGTTTTGTGGTGGGCTGGCCCAAGCCAATTCCGGTGAACGAGGCGCACTTTGCCAACCCGAAGCGCGACAGTATCCTGCTGGCGCTGGCCAGGCCCGTGGCCAATCTGCTGATGGGCATTTTGTGGGTGATTACGGCGCGTGTGCTGCTGGGCTTTGGCCTGCTGGACAGTTACTGGTGGAAGGTGGCTATCGCCGGCTTTACGCTCAATATCTTCCTGATGGTCTTTAACCTGCTGCCTATTCCTCCCATGGACGGCAGCCGCATTATCGCCGGCTTTTTGCCTGCAAAATGGGCCATCGCCTATCAGCGGCTGGAGCCCTACGGGTTTTTCATTGTGCTTGGTCTGATCGCCTTTGGTTTGTTGCAGGTCGTGCTGCTGCCGGTCATCAGTGTCGTGCTTGACCTGCTTGGGCGTCTGTTTCTGTTCGGATAAGAATAACTCATGACTACACTTAAGGTCGTCAGCTATAACATTCACAAAGGCAAGTCAGCATTTGGCAAGCGGGTATCGCTCGCTGATCTGCAGTGCGGGTTGACGCAGCTGAGTGCAGATCTTGTGTTCCTGCAGGAAGTGCAGGGCCGCAACAGCCGGTTCGAATCGCTGCACGCCCAGCAGGATATGCTAGCAAATCATTTGTCAATGGATGTCTGTTATGGCTGCAATGCCGTGCGTACAGACACCGATCATGGCAATGCGCTGCTTTCCCGGTTTCGCATTGTGGAGCATGAGAACGAGGATATTTCCGACCATCGGCTGGAGCAGCGCGGTGTGCTGCACGCGCGAGTGGAAATCGACGGCAGAATGGTTCACTGTTTTGTTGCCCACCTGGGACTCTTTGCCGCCAGTCGCGGCCGCCAGGTCGTTGCCATTATCGAACGCATCAAGCGGCTGGTGCCGGATCATGAACCGCTTATTCTGGCCGGTGATTTCAACGACTGGAATGAAAAACTGGCGCCTTATTTCGATCATGAGCTGGGCCTGCACGAGGTGTTCGCCAACAGCCCGCTGCGGATCGATAACGAGTTGCCGCGCCTGAAAACGTCATTGCGCAGCATGATGGCCGGTCGCGGTCTGATGGCTGTAGATCAACTGGCACCACCGCGTACATTTCCGGCCATGTTCCCCTGGTTGCGGCTGGACCGCATGTATCAACGTGGCTTTACCATCCTGTCGGCGCAGGTGCTCAAGGGGCGGCCCTGGACGCGCATTTCCGACCATGCGCCGATTCTGGCCGAACTGGAATTGGCCTGAAATGCATTCACTCGCCACGGGTTACACCCGACTCGCCGGTTTTGCGTTCAGACGCAATCTGCTTTGCGAGACGCGAACGCAGCAACGCTTCATTCTTCGCTACAATAGCGGCCAATATGCAGCAATTGCCGGGCGTGGGCAACAGCACGTTGCGGCTATCGTTACTTGCCCATTGAAATTGCACTCAGTTACCTCGTGGCAGACCTTCGGGAATGCCACAGTACGAAAATCGCTACGATGACAAAAAAAATCCTGATTGTTCGCTCGTCTTCCCTGGGAGATCTGGTGCATATGCTACCGGCCATCTCCGATATTCATCGGCATGTGCCTGGCGCGCAAATTGACTGGGTCGTGGAAGAACATTTTGCTGAAATTCCTGCCTGGCATCCTGCTGTACATGAAGTGATTGTCATTTCCCACCGCCGCTGGCGCAAGCAATGGCTCTCGCGTCAGGCCTGCAGCGAACGGCGGGTTTTCGCCCAGAACCTGCGCAAGCGGGATTACGATATTGTGCTGGACATGCAGGGCTGATGAAATCAGCCTGGGTCGTGCGCCAGGCAAAAGGCCGACGCCATGGGCTGGACTGGCGTTCGGCACGCGAGTCGCTGGCCTCGCTTTTTTATCACAAGCGTCATAAGGTCGAGTTCTGGCAACCGGCTGTACGGCGTCAGCGCCTGCTGGCCTCGGCCGCGCTGGGCTATGCCTTCTCCGGGGATCCCGATTTCGGGCTGCAGTCCTTTACCGACAACACGCCGATACAGGATTATGCAGTCATCATGCCATCGGCCAGCCGGGAAGACAAATTGTGGCCCGAACAGGACTGGCAGGTTGTATTTGGCCTGCTGAGAGAGGCGGGACTGGGCTTGAAGTTGCTCGCCGGGAACGAAAAAGAAACGGCAAGGGCGCAGGCGCTTATACGGGATTTCGATAATGCCGAAGTTTTACCCAGAATGAACCTGACCGAAGTTGCTAAACTGTTGGCAGCCTGCAAAATGATGATCGGTCTTGATAGCGGTCTGACGCATCTGGCAGCGGCGCTTGGTCGTCCCACTATTGGGATTTACAGTGCCTCGACGCCGGTCCGCACGCCCCTGGAGGGCAGCGGCTTTACTGCCAGCCTGGGCGACCGGGGTTTGCCGCCAACACGGGATATGGTGGTATCAAAACTGAAGCAGGCTTTGCAGGCCTGACAGTGCTCTCCCTTGTGGCCGTCCCGGTACCTAGAATCAGAACATGAATCGCTTTTTTTATACTGCAACCCTAAGAATGGCCTCACCCTTGCTGCTGTGGTGGCTGCAGCGGCGCGCGCGCAAGGCAGGAGGTGTTTGGGATATTCGCGGTCCCGAGCGATACGGTCGATATACTGAAAGACAGCAACAGCAGCCCGGCCCGCATGACGATGACGAGGGTTATGCCGAATCGGTCTTCGATTTTGTTCGGCCGGTGTGGGTGCATGCCGTCAGCCTGGGCGAGACCCGGGCCGCCCAGCCGCTGGTGCAGGCGTTGCTGGATCAGGGCTTGCCTGTTCTGCTAACGCATTTTACGGAAACCGGCAGATCCATCGGTGGCAAACTGTTCGCGCCAGCCATCAATACCGGCAGATTGTGCCAGGCGTGGATGCCTTACGATTTTCCCGAAGCAGTGCAAGGGTTTCTGGATTACTGGAAGCCGCGCTGCTGTATCCTGATCGAACGCGAAATCTGGCCCAATATGGTGGCCCAGGCCAAGAAACAGAATATTCCCGTTATCGTGGCCAGTGCGCGTTTTTCGCCGACGTCGCTGCGGCGTGGCCAACTGTTGGGCAGTGTGCTGCGCAAGGCGCTCACCAGTATTGATCTGATTCTCACCCAGACCCACATTGACGCAGCGCGTCTTGCGGAAATCGGCGTCAAGCGCACCAGGGTGGTCGGTAACCTGAAGTTTGACCTGCGCATCTCGCCCGAGCAGTCGCATATGGGACAGGTGGCGCGGCGCCATATCGGGCGGCCTGTCATTGTGATTGCCAGCACCCGGGAAGGCGAAGACGAGCTGTTTACCCGCGCTATAGCCGAGGTAAAAAAGACCTATCAGTCAGAGTCGGGCGGACAGGGCGAAGCAGACCGGCAAGGCGCATCGGGCATCGCCCCCAATCGGATGCCGCTATTTGTCCTGGTGCCGCGACACCCGCAACGCTTTGATCTGGTTGCCGACTATCTGGCCGATGACGGCCTGAGTTTCTGTCGCCGCAGTGCCTTTCCGACCGATAACCAATTGCGCACGGCCGATGTATTGCTGGGTGATTCGGTTGGGGAAATGTTTTTCTTTTATGGGCTGGCTGACGTGGCCATCGTGGCCGGCAGTTTTGCCGAGCTGGGTGGTCAGAACCATATCGAAGCCAGTGCGCTTGGCCTGCCTGTCATTGTGGGTCCGCATACCCGCAATTTTCAGCAATCGGTGGAAGATGCGCTGGCCGAAGGCGCAGCCCGCCGCGCCCAGACGCCCTCCGAGGCCATTGCCCTGGCGTTGCGAATTTTGGAGAATCCCGAATTGCGCCTGGGCATGAGTCGCGCTGCCAAAGAATGGCTGTCCCTGCACGAGGGCGCCACCGATAGAATCATGTCTGCGTTGCAGCCTTATTTGAAGTAAACCATGTCCCTGTTACCCAGCGCCTCCGTTCTGCAAAAAACCCTTTATTCCGCATTGCCGGACTTTGCCAGCATTGCTTGGGTTGAACAGGTCGGTTCGACCAACGTCAATTTGATGCAGGAAGTCAGAAGTACGCAGTCGGCCATGGGCCGGCCGGCGCTGCTGGGCGCTCATACCCAGACCAGCGGACGCGGCAGGGCAGGACGGCGCTGGCAGGATACGCCGGGTTCCACGCTGATGTTTTCCTGCGCCTACGATGTATTCGTGCCGCCTGCGCGCCTGCCCATGCTGGCGCCGGTGGTAGGAATTGTCGCCTGCGAGCAGTTGCGAAAAGTCGCCGGTCCGGCAGTGCAGGACCGCCTGCTCATGAAATGGCCCAATGACATTCTGTACGATCAGGCCAAGCTGTCTGGGCTGCTGGTCGAATCGACCGGCCGCTGCAACGCGAATCGCAGCACCATCATGTGGTTATCGTTGGCATGGGGATGAATTTGTCCAGCGCAGTGGAACTGACTCAGCATCTGGGACGCAAGGTTGCTGACTGGACCTCGGTGCTGGGCGATATGAGCGACGATCCCGGTCGCTCGGAAGACATCGCCTTACTGGTTGCCCGCATTGCCCGGGCGTGGCGCGATGCCTTTGCGCAGTACGAGCAACAGGGGTTTGCCGCGTTCATGGCGCGTCATGCGCAAATTGATGCGCTGCGCGAGCAGCAAGTGAATGTGATCCAGGATGAACGAATCGTCCTGTCCGGCGCCGCCCGGGGCGTGAATCAGGATGGCTGCCTGGTGGTTGAGCATGCAGGGCAACACCACCCCATTACGATCGGTGATATTTCCATCCGACCTGAAGGCCAGGGCTGACTCTATGCTGACCGTTCTGATTGACGCGGGCAATTCGCGCATCAAAGTTTCCTTTTTCGATTCGACAGACCGGTCTGTCGACAAGGGCGTTCATGCCTTTGCTGCGGCGGATCTGAATGCGCTGGCCGACCTGATCAGGCAACTGCCGCAGGCGCCAGCCAGTGCGCTGGGCGTTAGTGTTACCACCGAGGCGATCCGGCAGGAACTGGACACGATCCTCGCGCCGTGCCCCATCCAGTGGCAGACGCCGGGAGCGCGCCTGCTGCGGCTGAAAAACCGTTATCACAACCCGGCCGAGCTTGGGCCCGACCGCTGGCTCGGCCTGCTGGGCATTCTGGCTGCGCGACCGGTTGATGGCCCGATGATGCTGGTCAGTTTCGGGACAGCGACCACGGTTGATACGATTGATGATCATGAAACCTTTCTGGGCGGGGTCATTTTCCCTGGCGTGAGCATGATGCAATCATCGCTGGGCGCGGGAACGGCCCGCCTGCCCGTTGCCCCGATGCCGGCACAGGTGTGGCCATCGTTTCCGCAAAACACCCAGGCGGCCATTGCCGCCGGCATTGTGGCTGCGCAAACCGGAGGCGTGATCAGACAGTGGCAGCAGGTAACCGAACATCTGGGCCGCGCCCCGCTGGTCTTTGTGACAGGGGGCGCGCGCGCAGCGATCTTGCCGGAACTGCAGGCGCGTATCGATTCATTCAGCGTTGATATGGGATTTGGTACAATACCGCTCATCGAGAGCGAATCGCCAGTCCTTGACGGCCTGCGCGCGCTTGCACAGCACTCAACGGACGCCTGATATGCGCACGCTTTTCTTTATTGTCCTCCTGGCCAATGTCCTTACTTACGGGCTGGGCGCAGGCTGGTTTGGCCTCAAGCCGGGTGAATCGCGCCTGGGGGCGACCGTCAAGACCCCCACCGAATTTCGACCCGGCGCCATTGAAGTAGGGCCGATACGCTAATGGCCATCCAGACTGAACCGTTTGATACCGTGGGTCCGGCAGGCCGCATCGACTGTCTGGTTGACTGGCCCGATCCGGGCCAGCCGCTACTGGGTTGGGCGCTGGTTCTGCATCCACACCCGCTACATGGCGGCACGCGCAACAACAAAGTGGTCACGACCCTGGCGCGCGCATACGCGCAGGCTGGTTACGCCGTGCTGCGCCCTGATTTTCGCGGTATCGGCAAATCTGAAGGCAGTTTTGACCAGGCGCGCGGCGAAACCGCAGACATGCAGCAGCTGATTCAGGCGTTTTTGGCTGCCCATCCGCAACTGGACGGCAAGCCATGGCTGCTGGCCGGTTTTTCGTTTGGCACGTCGGTGGCCGCGCAACTGTACTCGGTGTTGCGCGAAGAGCAAACCCAGCCCTTGCCGCAATTGCTTACTTTGGTGGGCACGGCAGTAAAGCGATTCGCCTGGCGCGAGGTAGTGCTGCCTGCCAACACAGTGGTGATCCACGGGGAACGCGATGAAGTGGTGCCGCTGCAGGAAGTGTTTGACTGGATTGCCAGCTACCGCATTGCCGTGACGGTTATTCCGGGCGCTACCCATTTTTTTCATGGCTATCTGATCGAATTGAAAAAACTGGCGCTTGACGCGTTGCAGCAGATGTCCGCCGAAACCGCCGTGTAACGCTTTTTGTTCTGCAAGCGCTTATAATTCCCAACTGGCAGGCCCCTCTCTTTTCAAATCCTTTCTTCTATCCGGATCCGTTTCCATGTTCCTACGTCGTATTGTTCTTATCCTGATCATCGTCCTGGTCGCAGGCGGTGCTTATGTCTTCTTCAATAAAACCAACAATAGTGCGCCCTCGGGCAGCACGCAGACAACCACAGGGTCGAACTCGACGCAAACCGGTGCTCAGACAGGATCTTCTACACAGGCGCTCCTACAACGCCACCCAAGCCTGACTCACGCTCAAGCGTGCCGGTAACCAATGCCAGCACGCCGGTGCTTTCAGAGGTGGCCGGTATGACGCCGCCGCAAACCAATGTCAAGGCCTGGTTCCTGATTGATGCGACCTCAGGCCAGATTATCGGCAACCAGGAGCCGGACCTGAAAGTCTCGCCTGCTTCACTGACCAAGCTGATGACCGCCAGTCTGGTATTTTCGGCGCTTGACGAAAATCGTATTCGTCCGGAACAAGAAGTAACTGTGTCGGAAAAAGCCTGGCGCACCGGCGGTTCGCGCATGTTCATCCAGGTCAATACGCAAGTGACGATAGACGATCTGATCAAGGGCATGATCGTACAGTCCGGCAACGATGCCACCATTCAACTGGCTGAAACCGTGGCGGGCAGCGAAGATGTATTCGTGAACCAGATGAACAAGGAAGCGGCGCTGTTCGGTATGACCAACACGCACTTTACGGATCCGACCGGCCTGCCGGCACCGGAGCACTACACGACGGTGCGCGACCTCTCGGTACTGGCGCAGCACGTGATCAAGGACCATCCCAAGTATTATCACTATTTCAGCCAGCCCGAGTTTACCTACAACAAAATTCGTCAGCAGAACCGCAACGGCTTGTTATCGCGCAATATCGGCGTGGATGGCCTTAAAACCGGACATACGGAAGATGCCGGCTATTGCCTGATCGCGGCGGCCAAGCGCGATGATCGTCGCCTTATTTCAGTTGTTGTTGGCGCTGCCACTGTGCGTGAGCGCGAACAGATCAGCCAGAACCTGCTGGACTGGGGCTACCAGAACTTTACCGCCAAACAAGTGGCTGCGGCGGGTGCGTCGCTTATTAGTCCGCGCGTGTGGGAAGGAACAATCAAGCAGGCCAAGCTGGGCGCTGCCGATGGCGTCAGCGTGACCGTACCGCGTGGCATGGAAGACAAGGTCCAGACCATTACGCAAATTAATGGCAAGCTGGTTGCGCCGCTGACCAAAGGCCAGACAGTGGGCAATGTGCAGTTCGTGCTCAATGGCAAAGTACTCAAGCAGGAGCAACTCACCGTTCTTGAAGACGTACCACAAGCCGGCTTCTTCGGACGCATGTGGGACAAGGTACTGAGCAGTTTCAATAGCTAATCTTTCGGGCAGAATGTGGTGATACAGGGTATAGACAGCGACAGCATCGTTTATCTTAACGGTGAGTATGTACGGGCCGACGAGGCTAAAATTTCGGTATTCGATCGGGGATTCATTTTTGGGGACGGTGTCTATGAAGTGGTACCGGCCTATAACCGCAAGCCGTTCCGGCTGAACGAACATGTGCAGCGCCTGGAGCGCAGCCTGAACGCCATCAGCCTGGCAACCGGCAAAACGGCGCAGTTCTGGGCCGGCCTGATGCAGGACATGATTGATCGCGCCAAAACCGATGACTCCTTCATCTACCTGCAGGTCACGCGCGGCGTGGCCAAGCGCGAGCATGTATTTCCCGTACCGCCGGTGACGCCCACTATTTTCTGCTCCAGCGGTCCGTTTATCCGGCCAACCGCAGAGCAGCGTGAGCGCGGCATTCGCGTGATCTCGGGTCCGGATGAGCGCTGGCTGCACTGCGATATCAAATCGGTGTCGTTGCTGGGCAACGTTCTGGCACGCCAGATGGCCGCCGAGCGCGGTGTTGATGAAGTTATCCAGTTTCGCGATGATTTGTTGACTGAGGGCTCTCTGAGCAACATGTGGGTGGTCAAAGACGGGACCTTGCTGGCGCCCGTCAAAAACCACCTGATTCTCGAAGGTATTCGCTACGGTCTGCTGGCGACACTGGCCGAACGGGCCGGGGTGCCGTTTGAAGCCCGCAACATTACCCGCGCAGAGGTTTTTGCCGCTGACGAGATTCTGGTCACATCGGCCACCAAGGAAGTGTTGCCGGTGCTGGAGCTGGACGGTGCGCCGGTTGGAAATGGTCAGCCCGGCCCCATATACAGGAAGTTAAGGGCTGAATATGATAAGGAAATCTCCCGACTATGATGAAAGACATTCCGCCAGAGCAGTCGCTGATTGAATACCCCAGTGATTTTCCGATCAAGGTCATGGGCGTTCAGCATCCCGAACTGGCACAACTGCTGACAGAGGTGGTGTTGCAGTACGATCCGCAATTTGATCCGGCTACGGTGGAAATGCGTCCAAGCAGCAAGGGCAACTACATTGGCCTGACATTCACTGTGCGCGTCACCTCCCGAGAGCAGCTTGATAATCTGTATCGTGCGCTGCATGGACACGCGCTGGTCAAAATCGTTTTGTGATGCAAGTACAGGTACGCCATCTGGACGGGCCTGCGCCCTACGAGCCGGTATGGCAGGCCATGAAGTCGTTCACCGAAGGTCGCGATAAAGCGACGCCAGATGAAATCTGCTGGTAGAGCACGCTCCGGTCTATACATTGGGGCAGGCCGGCAAGCCGGAGCATTTGCTCAATACCGGTGCGATCGAGGTGGTCCAATGCAATCGTGGTGGGCAGGTCACCTACCATGGTCCCGGGCAACTGGTTGTCTATCCCCTGATCGATCTGCGCCGCCAGGGCATTTACGTCAAGGAATATGTCGCGTTGATTGAGGACGTCGTGCTTGACACCCTGGCTAGTTTCGGCCTGCAACAAGCCTGCCGCAAGGCCGGGGCGCCAGGCGTCTATGTGCCCTTGCAGGACGGCAGCCTGGCCAAAATCGCTGCACTGGGGGTGAAAATCAGCCAGGGTTGCGCCTATCATGGCCTGGCCCTGAATGTGGATATGGATCTGCAACCCTTTGCCGGCATTAACCCCTGTGGCTACGCGGGTTTACAAACCGTAGACTTGAAAACCATGGGCGTCAGTACCACAGTGCAGGAAGCCGGCAGGCGTGTGCTTGAACGGCTGTTGCCGCGGTTTTCCTGAAAATGGAATGGGTTATGGCTGTAATGCGGTTGCCACAAGGCTGGACCGTAGTCGGGTCGTGGTCTGACTGGGCAGCGCCTGGGGCCATCTTCCAGAGTAAATTGGCGATTGCCCGCCCTATCCAGGGGCGCTGACGCTGCCTAAACTTATGGCGCTCTTAGGGTTTTTGCGGATAAGCCCGTTTTAAGCGTTAAAATGAGCTGAAATTTCACGCGGCTTTCATAAACCGCCGTCAGTAAATACAACCTGACTTATTGCCGTAACGTCCATTCCCATAAGGGCCGTGACACCACTATGACTACAAACACAGCAGTAACTCCGACTGTCAAAGACGAACAGTACGACGCCACCAAGAAACAGAAATCCTTCGATAAAACGTCGCGGATTCCCATCAAGATCATTCCAGTCGAACGCCTGAAAAAGCCCGAATGGATTCGCGTCAAGGCGGCGGCGCCCAATTCGCGCTTTAACGACATTAAGAAAATTCTGCGCGAACACAATCTGTTCACCGTCTGTGAGGAAGCGTCCTGCCCCAATATCGGCGAGTGTTTCGGCAAGGGTACGGCGACCTTCATGATCATGGGCGACAAATGTACGCGCCGCTGTCCGTTCTGTGATGTGGGCCACGGCAGGCCCGATCCGCTGGATGTTAACGAGCCGTCCAATCTGGCCAAATCCATCGCCGCGATGCGTCTGAACTACGTGGTCATTACGTCGGTTGATCGTGATGATCTGCGTGATGGCGGGGCGGCGCACTTTGTGGAATGCATCAACGAGACACGTAGCCGCTCTCCCAAAACCCAGATTGAAGTGTTGGTACCCGATTTTCGTGGCCGCCTGGACAAGGCGCTGGATATTTTCGGCAACGGCCTGCCCGATGTCATGAACCACAACCTGGAAACCGTTCCTCGCCTATATAAACAGTCCCGTCCCGGTGCTGACTACATGCATTCGCTCAAACTGTTGCGCGACTGTAAGCAGCGTTATCCGAATGTGCCGACCAAGTCCGGCCTGATGGTCGGTCTGGGCGAAACTGACGAGGAAATCCTGCAGGTCATGCGCGACATGCGCGAACATGATATTGATATGCTGACCATTGGCCAGTATCTGCAACCCTCAGAACACCATCTGCCCGTGCTGCGTTACGTTCATCCCGATACCTTCAAAATGTTCGAGGAAGAGGCCTACAAAATGGGCTTTACGCACGCAGCCGTCGGTGCCATGGTCCGTTCTTCCTACCATGCAGACGAACAGGCGCACGCAGCCGGCTTTTGATCGTAGCTAGATCATTTCCAGGTAGTTTGCAATGGAGCGCGGTCTTTCTTTGAAGGCTGCGCTTTTTTTTGCCCTGAGCAACATGGCCAGAGATGCCGCAAGGAATCAGGTTGGTGTTTTGTCGCTTCATTAATGAGGAGTCCAAAGCGTCAGGCATTGGCTGGCGCCGTGGGTACAAGCATGGCGGATGCGCCACCGGAGACGGGCGGCGCAGGTAAGCGTGTCCGGTTTGTCGTTTTCCTGTCAATTATTCCGCCATCCTGCTTTTTCAGTCAGTTGCCCGGCCGGTTTTGCGCCAGCCGTTGCACTATAATCCCGTCTATATCACTCCGATCTGAATCTGCATAGTGGGAATCCCGGCATGAAACTTCTGATTACCGGCGGAGCCGGGTTTATTGGCTCACACACCGTTGTCGAATTACTGAATGCAGGACATGAGATTGTCGTGCTGGACAATCTGTCCAATAGCTCGGTCGCCTCGCTAAACCGGGTAGAGAAAATCACCGGAAAGTCTGTTATTTTTATCGAAGGTGATATTCGTGACCGGCCTGTGCTGGACGCGCTGTTCGGTGCGCACGATATTGATGCGGTGGTGCATTTTGCCGGCCTGAAAGCCGTGGGTGAAAGCGTCCGGCAGCCCTTGCGGTATTACGACAATAATGTAGGGGGGACGATCACGCTGACCGAAGCCATGGCCGATGCCGGGGTCCGTCGCATCGTTTTCAGCTCATCAGCAACCGTCTATGGCGAGCCCGAGACCATGCCGATTGCCGAGACCTGCCCGGTGGGGAATCCCACCAATCCCTATGGCAGCTCCAAATTGATGGTCGAGCGTATCCTGCAGGATCTGGCAAAGTCCGATCCGCAGTGGTCGGTGGCCATTCTGCGCTACTTCAATCCCGCCGGTGCGCACGAATCCGGGTATATCGGCGAAGATCCTAACGGCATCCCCAATAATTTGTTGCCTTACATTACCCAGGTGGCGGTCGGGAAACTGGAAAAACTGGCCATATTCGGCAGTGACTACCCAACTCCCGATGGCACCGGTGTGCGTGACTATATCCATGTGGTGGACCTGGCTCAGGGTCACCTGGCTGCCTTGAATTTCATTCAGGATAAAACCGGCGCCCATATCTGGAATCTGGGTACGGGCAAAGGGTACTCCGTGCTGGATATCGTCAAGGCATTTGAAGAGGCGACGGCGGTGTCCATTCCGTACACGTTGTCGCCCCGGCGCGAAGGCGATATTGCCGAGTGCTGGTCCAATCCCGAGAAGGCAAGCCGGGAACTGGGCTGGACGGCCAGACGCGGACTGTCGTTGATGATGTCCGATAGCTGGCGCTGGCAAAAAAACAACCCAGAGGGCTATCGGGGCGACGACAGCGATAAGCAATAGCGGCAGGTCGCATTGCCGCGCGCCTCAGTCAGGGCTAATATCTAGCGTACGTCTTTGTATACTTTCATCGTGCTGTCGGCAAACACCGACAGATTGAACAAGGCTTCGGCGCGCTGCCTCGTATGCTGGGCGACAGTTGCCAAGGCTGCGGCATCGGGTAGAATCTGTGCAAGCAGGGCGCGTAATGCGGTGACATCCTGGGTTGGCGTTACCCAGCCGGACACCCCGTGCTCCAGATTTTCGGGCAGACCGCCCGCATCGCTCACGATGGTGGGCAGCCCGCAAGCCATGCTTTCACGCGCAGCGTAAGACAGGGCTTCACGGTGCGACAGGACAAATCCCAAGTCACTGGCCGCCAGCACGGGGCGCGTATCATCCAGCAACCCCGGAAAGATCACCTGGTCCTGCATTTGCAGCCCGTTGATACTCTGGATAATATCGTCCGGCGGCGGGTCGCCGGCCACCACAATACGGCAACGCCTGCGTAATGCGTCGGGCAACCCGGCCACTGCATACACCAGTTCGAGCCAGCCTTTTTCAAAATCGGTGCCGCCGGTGCTGCCAAAGACAATGAGTTGCGGATCATCTGTGCCCAGCAGGCTTTGGCGCGCCGCGTGTCGTTCGGCGCGGGTGGCTGGTGCAAAATGCTGTACGTCTATGCCATGATGAATCACGTGTATCGGAAAGCATGCGTAGGCGCTGTCGGCGAACAATCCTGCCACGTAATGGCTGACGGCAATGACAGCATCGGTGGCCAGCCAGGCGCGCAGCCGATGTCCGAGCGTATGCACCGAATGGTCGTTGTGCTTGGTAAAGACAATGCGCGGACGTTGGTGCCGCGGTAACGCCAGGCAGGCCAGCATCACGTGCCGGTGATCTGCAGAGGCGTTGACGTGGATAATGTCAAATTGCTCCTGCCGGATCAATTGTCGCAACTGGCGTACTTCCGGAATCAACTTGCCGATACGGGAATTGAAGGCCTGCTCTCGGACCGTGACGCCCTCCAGTGCGCTGGCATAGCGAAACAGCCTGCTGGTGTCGGGCGTGGCCAGCCAGCAGTCATGGTCGGCAAACTGCCGCAGCAGGTTCAGAATATAGGTTACGTGCCCGCCGCCGTTGCGCTTGTGGAAATTGGTAAAGAGGATTTTCATTCCATTTGCGAGCGAATGCGTTCAATCCAGTAACGGGTGGAAGCGTCGTGCGACGTCTGAGGCGGAGCACCTTTCAATTCAGCGGTAATGTCGGTTGCCAGCACCTTGCCGTATTCCACGCCCCATTGATCGAACGGGTTCAGGCCCCACACCAGGCCCTGGACGAATACCTTGTGTTCATATAGGGCCAGCAGCGCACCCAGCGAAAAAGGCGTCAGGCTGGGCATCATAATCAGATTGGACGGGCGCCCACCGGGGTGGACTTTGTGTTTTGCCAGCTCGCGGGCGTCGGCCTCTGACATCCCGGCTGCCATGCTTTCCTGCACGGCCTGTTCATACGTCTTGCCGTTCATCAACGCTTCGCGCTGGGCCAGACAATGGGCAAGCAATTGGATGTGGTGTTCTTTCCAGGCATGATCCTCGTGCTGGCAGGCGATAAAATCGACCGGCGCGCCATCACTGCCCTGGTGCAGCCACTGGAAAAACGTATGCTGCGCATCGGTGCCCGGCATCCCCCAAACAGCAGGCCCGGTGGGTACAGTGATGGGTTGTCCTTTGATATCGACCGATTTGCCCAGCGACTCCATTTCCAGTTGCTGGATATAGGGAATCAGGTTGGCCAGCCGGGAATCATAAGCCGAGATATTGAGCGAGCCGTAATCCAGGATACTGCGGTTGGCAATGCCGGCCATGGCCAGTTGTACCGGCGCATTCTCTTCGATGGGCGCGGTCAGGAAATGGTCATCCATGGCCTTGGCGCCGCTTTGCAGCCCCGCAACCACATCGGGTCCCACCGCCAGGCCCGCAGCGACACCTACGGCCGACCAGATGGAAAAACGGCCTCCCACCCAGTCCCAGAACCGGAATATCTGGCTTTGCTGCAGACCCCATGCCTGGGCCGCCTGCGGGTTGCCGTCACGGCAATGACCTGGTTCAGCGGCTTGGCTATGCCTGCCGCCTGCATCCATTCGATGGCTCGCTTGGCATTTTCCAGGGTTTCGGCCGTTTTGAACGATTTTGTCGCCACGACCACAAGCGTTTCGCGCGGGTCCAGGCCGGCCAGCCCGCCCTCGACCGCATGGCCGTCGATATTGGCCACGAACCGGATGTTGCGCCACATGCCGGCATAGCCGAAGGCGCCCACGACCAGCCGCACGCCCCAGTCGCTGCCGCCGATACCGATGTGGACAATATTGCGCCAGCGGCGCTCGCTGTCGCTGCGCCGCACGAATTCCAGGGCGCGCTTGCGCTCCTCGGCAACTTCTTCGACGGGGCGGGGGGTGCGCAGCTGAGTATGCCAGGCGGCCCGGTTTTCTGTGGTATTGACTGGTTCACCGTCAAACAGCGCTTGCCGGGCAGCGGCAAAATCCCGTGCCTGGAGCAGGGCGGTGGTAGTGTTAAGAACATCTACGCTATAGGTTTGGGCAGTCAGGTCGATTTGCATGCCGCCGGCCTCGATAATCCGCGGCGCAGGGGCTACGCGGGGGGCAGCGTTGATTGCCTTGACGTATGCGTGCCACTGCGGCAGTTGAGTCAATGGTTTGTGAGAATCCAGTTCAGTATTCAAGTTGTTCCTGCCAAAAACAGTTCAGGGTTAAAGCTTTTCGTGCCAGCGCCAAGTATACCGTAAGGTATTAATGCGAATGATTCTTCTTACTTTGGGGAAACCCCCTGAAATAGGGTGTTGCCAACAATACGATGCCTTTTCAATTCTTTGATTGCTGTGCGGCGAAGTGTGGCTTTTAAGCGGTAAACTAGCTGCTTTATTTCCCGATCCGTAGTGTAATGCATGTCGTATATTACATGGATCAGTACTGAAACGTGAATGAACTAATTCCAGCCCGCCGGTTTGACCGTTTTTTTGAGCAACTCCTGTTTTCCAGGGTGTTTTCAATCGTGATCGGGTGGAGCCTGTGCGTTGCACTGCCGTATGTGCTGATGTGGGGGCCGCGCGCGGTCTGGTCGCCCGATAACGGCCAGGTCACTGCGGCACTGGTCACTACGCTCGCGCTGGTCCTGTCCAATGTGGCTGTCTTTCGCCTGCTGACCCGTTACCCGGGGGGGCGAAACGCCGCGTTGGTCGCGCCCCAGGTCATGGTAATCTATCTGATCCTGTCGCTGATCGTATTGGTGTTTCGCCTGGAAGTATCTCGATATCTGCTGTTTGCCAGCGGTATTGTGGCCTTGTTCTGGCTGCATATCGAATTTATGGCGCTGCAGCACCTAAAAAAGGTCAAACTTGCGGTGATCGACATGGGGCGTGCTGCCGAGCTGACCAAGATTCCGTTTATCGATACGCGCATTCTGAAGGCACCGGACCTCCAGGAAGTCCGTTATGACGGCGTGGTGGCCGATTTCGATGCCATTGACGGCACCTGGGAGCGTTTCCTGACACGTTGCGTGCTCAAAGGCACGGCCGTCTACAATGCCAAGCATTTGCTGGAATCGCTCACGGGCCGGGTATCGATTCGTAAAATGTCTGAAAACGATATCGGGTCCTTGTTGCCTAGTCGCAATTATGAGCGACTGAAATTTCTGTTCGATATGGTTATTGTTCTGCTTACCTTGCCGCTGGTGCTGATTGTATGCGCGGTCACGGCGGTGTGTATCCGGCTGGACAGCCTGGTCCGATCCTGTATACCCAGACCCGCATTGGTCGCGGCAACCGGCCCTTTACCGTATACAAGTTTCGCAGCATGATCTGTACTGGCGAAGAAACCGAGGCCTTTGCACAGGCAGATGATGGTCGCATTACCCGGGTGGGTCGTGTTATCAGGATGCTGCGCATTGACGAATTGCCGCAGTACATCAATGTGATCCGTGGTGAAATGAGCCTGATCGGTCCGCGCCCGGAGCAACCCAGCTTTGTCGAACAGTTTGACGAGCTGATTCCGTTCTATAGCTATCGGCACGTGCTCAAGCCCGGCATCACGGGCTGGGCACAAGTGCGTTCCGGTTACGCGGCCGACGTTGATGAAACGCAGATCAAGATAGAACATGATTTTTATTACATCAAGAACGCCTCCTTTGCACTGGATATTTATATAATTTTCCTGACGGTCAAGACAATGCTGACAGGGTATGGGGCTCGCTGAACGGGCTTCAAGGCCATCGACATGTACCGGTTTGCCGATGGCCAGCAGGCAATGGCAATGACAAATTCTATCCATTGTTTTTCTACTCAGTCATAACGGGAAGTACATGACTATTGATTATTCAATTGTTCTCAATTTACACAACGAGGCACCGTATCTCAAACGGACGCTGCGCTCGCTCGCCCAGGCCGCTGAATTCGCCCGCCATAAAGGACTCACGTCCGAGCTTATTCTGGTGCTCGATAGCGCCGATGAGGCCACGCGCAATTGGGTTGAGAAAGCCGACTATTCAGAGTTCGACTCGCATAAAATCCTGCATGTTACGAATCGCTCTCTGGGACTATCGCGCAATGATGGCATTGCAGCTGCCGGCGGCGAGTATATTACGACGGCAGATGCCGACGATCTTGTGTCTTATAATTTCTTTGTCCAGATGCACCAGGCCTTGCTGGAGCATGGAAAGAATACGATTATTTGTCCGGAACACGTCTGCTCGTTTGGCGACCGTATCTATTGGGGACAATACACCTCCAGCGAGGATGTGACCAATATTATGTTGTTCGGCGCCAACTCATATGTATCCCGCATTGGTTGCCACCGCTCGGTATTTGATAATTTGCAGTTTATAGATGCACGTGGCGGTATGAAAGCGTTTGAAGATTGGCATTTCAATTGTGAAGCTGTGGCCGCGGGGTACCGGTTTGACGTTGCCAGCGATACCATCTTGTTTTACAGACAGCGTCGCAATAGCATCATGA
Source organism: Advenella kashmirensis WT001 (assembly GCF_000219915.2). Classification (NCBI taxonomy): domain Bacteria; kingdom Pseudomonadati; phylum Pseudomonadota; class Betaproteobacteria; order Burkholderiales; family Alcaligenaceae; genus Advenella; species Advenella kashmirensis. The sequence continues at coordinate 767,344 of NC_017964.1, forward strand.
CCACATCCCACGGTCGAATTATTCCATTTTCCAGGCTCTTCATGCCGAGTGTTTTTGTGCAGCGGTGTGCTGATGACTACCGGCGTGTTGACGGCAGAAAATGGTTCGACGGGTTCGATAGCGAACGCAGGCGAGAACAGTTGCTGGCATCGGAAGTCATACTCGAGTCATTTGCTGCTGCCAACCACATCGAGCCGAAGATCGATCTGGAGCTTGTACGGAGACTCAATGTTGGCACTTCAAAAGGCGGACCGCTTTCGCCTGGATGTGCCTATTATGAAGCGGTCAAGGACCTGGACGATACTCAGTTTACCGACGTGGTACTGTTTCCGTTTGTTTCCAGAGGAGGAGGGGAAAAATATATACTTGATGTGGTAAAAGCGATGGTCAAGCTGGAGCCGTCCAAGCGCATCCTGATTCTTTGCGGCGAAAAATACCAGGAGCATGCACTCCATCTGCTCCCAGAGCAGTGTACCTTTATCGATTTATATGACATATGTTCACGCTGGCAGTTAAGTGATATCTACATCATTACACTTCGACTCATCCAGGCGGTGGCCGGCGCCAGTATGCTACATATCAAATCGTGTCCTTATGCATTTACATTCTTTGAGCGGTTTTCTGCAGAATTGACCAATCAAGCAGTATTTTATTATTTCAGCAACGCTGTATATCCGGACCGCGGTGTCAATTTTGTTGATGGCAGCAGTTTGTATTTCATTTCGGAATTTGCTCCCCATCTGTCGCACATCGTTTCAGATCAGCCTGCGTCCATTCGCTACGCGGAGCAACGGCTTGACATTGACGAGCTCAAGCGTGAAACGTTATTTGCCAAATGCGCCAGTCATTTGCGACCTGACGACCTGAAAGCATTTTCGCCAGTCAAGAGGCTGCTCTGGGCATCGCGTCTGGATTATGAAAAACGTCCTGAATTGATCCCTTCAATCGCTGCCCGGCTATTTGAATATGACCCAGCCATCGTGCTGGACGTCTACGGTCAAAGTGTATTTGTGGAAAATAGAAATCAGCTGGCCTCTCTTCCCAATGTTGTCTATAAGGGCGGGTTCACACGGTTCGCCGATTTGCATGCGGCCGGATATGACGCGCTTATCTACACCAGCCGATTTGACGGTTTGCCCAATATTCTGCTGGAAGCCATGGCAGAGGGATTGCTGGTGATTGCACCGAATGTGGGAGGAATCTCCGAGATTGTATATAGCAATGAAACCGGAATACTGATCGATAATGATTTTGACGACGCGACAATGGCCGATCGTTATCTGGATGCGATCCGAAAGCTTTATGACGATTCCATTGATATCGATCAGTTAAGAAAAGACGCGCTGTCTCTTGTTCTGGAGCGCCACAGCGAACAGGCATATATGACACGTGTAAAAGAAATATTTGATTTGGCGGACGGATCACATGAATAACCAATCAGGCAGCATACAACAGCGCAGTATCATTGAAAAACGACTTGAGCTTCAAAGCGAGATCACAGGGTGTGAACCGCTGATTAGCGCTCTGAAAAAGTTTGCGGAAAACAACGCGGTCTATTTGCCCAGTGCGGGCAATTTTGGCGATGGCCTGATCGGACTGGGGACCTTATGCCTCTTTGAAACAATCGGCATTAATCCGAAAATACACGATTTCCTGGCCGATTCGGTCCCACCCCAGGCCGGACATATCATTGTGGGCGGTGGCGGCGGCTGGCTTGATGGTCTCTGGAACCATTATGCAAAAATCCTCGATGGTTATTTAGCGCAAGGTGGGCAGGTACTGATTCTGCCTAGCACGGTCAAAGGCTTTGAGTCTTTTTTTGAAAAATACGCCAGCCAGATCACCATCTTTGCCCGGGAGCGTGTGTCCTACGCTCATCTTAAGGCGATCAGCGGCATGCAGGATCGGGTGTTTCTTTGTCATGATCTGGCATTCGCCACTGATTGGTCGGCATTCAAGATTCATGGAGTCGAACATCGGAGCGGGCGATTAAATATGTTTCGTGAAGATGAGGAGGCCAGAAGTGCGGCTCATTACACGCATAACTATGATCTTTCCCTTTTGTGGAACAGCCAGTCCTGGTTCGATAAGGACATGTGCCAGAGGCGCCTCTCGCCGCTGCTTGAACTGATGTCACAATTTGAGCAAATTCACTCCGACAGACTGCATATGTCCATTCTGGGCACTTTGATGGGTTGTGACGTGACCATGCATCCCAGCGGGTATTTCAAGAACAGGGCGGTCTATGATTACTCCTTGTCGCGGTTCCCAAATGTGACCTTCACCGGCCGCAAGCCGGACGAGAACGGGGGCACGGGCAGTGTATCGAGGGCCCATGACCCGCAGGATCTGCAGGCTGTCGAGCATGCTGCGGCTGATAATGCAGCGCTCAATGCGTCGCTGGCCGACCTGACAGGCAAGTACCGTCTGCTGAATGAACAATTGCAGGATACCCGGGAGCGCAATCTCAATTACGCTTATCGACTCGACATGCTTTCAAGGCAATTGGATGAAAGTGCCCAGGCGCTGATCGAAGCGCGACCCAGCCCACAGCAGCAGGCCTTTTTGGATTCCCGTGGCTATCGCTTATGGGTACGTTATAACCGACTATATGAGAACGAGCGTAGCGGGCCGGTCCTGCGAAAATTGCGGTCCGCTGGCGGGCGCATTCTGCGCGGGCTCGGGATCTTGAAGTAGCGCTATTGCGTCGATCGGCGCAATACGCGCCGGTAGATGAAAGCCCGGACTTGATTTGGCACCAGCCGGACGGGTACCCGGCTGGCAATATTGACCGCCAAACGGGGCAGGGAGAGAAATCCCTTTCGGTAGAATCCATACTGGAATCGTATTTCGTTCCATGCATATTTCCAGCCCCCACGCCGGCGAAACATATTATCGCCGGCTCGCGCATAAACCAATATCATAGGCAGATTGGCCATCGTCTGCGCTTGCATTATCATGCGAATCCATAATGCATAGTCCTCATAAAGCGGATCATTCTGATAATTGCCGGCGGCAAGGACGGCAGATTTCCTGAACATGACGGTCATGTGATTGAATGGGTTGCGCGTTTTGGCGTAGCGGTAAATCGCGTTCTGCTCCAGAGGTACAATGCGCGAGGCGTATGCGTGTTCGCGCCCGGATTCGAATTCCTGGATCTGGCCGCCCAGCAGCGAGGTTTCCGGATGCGCCGCAATGTAGGCCAGTTGTTGCTCAAAACGTGTTGCGCTGCATATATCGTCGCTGTCGAAACGGGCGATCCATTCTTCCCGGCACGCGAGGACGCCGGCATTGAGCGCTGGCCCCAGGCCCTGGTTAACCGGCAAAGAGACCAGATCCAGCGCAAGATGCTCTGAATATTGCTCAAGTACGCGATCCAGTTCCGGAGTGACCGGACCATCCCTGACCACCACCACCTGGGTTGGCCGACAACTGCTGCCCACAACACTGTCCAGCGCCTGCGCCAGAAATTCGGGGCTGTCTTTTTTATATACAGCCATTAGCAGCGAAAAGGAAATGGGGCGGGTCATTGTTGGTATCGGCGTCAAAATCGTAAGCGTACAACAGTAGCGAAATTTTTCAGACCGGATTCCCAGCCAGTGTGCTATAAACTGAACAAGTGTATCCGGGTGTAAGTTTTGTGCTGCGTCCTTGATTGTAAATCGGGCAGCGCAACGATGCGATTCGGACCAGCCGTCGTCGGGGCCTTGTATGCAATTGCGGGCTGTTGTTCCGACACGGCCACCGGTGTGCAGTTCGCAAAATCAAACCAAAGAGGGACATGAGTCAGCAAAGACTATGAAAGAACATACAGCCCCGACTATCGCCGTCATTGTACCGTGCTATAACGAAGCGGCGGCCATTGGCACCGTCATCCGCGATTTCGCGGCGGCGCTCCCTCAGGCGGAGATTTATGTTTTTGATAATAACTCCCAGGACAATACGGCAGGGGTGGCCCGGGCAGCCGGGGCGCATGTCTTCCATGTCAGGGAAAAAGGCAAGGGCAATGTGGTTCGACGTATGTTCGCCGATGTACAGGCCGATATCTACATCATGGTCGATGGTGATGCAACTTATCACGCGGCCTCGGCGCCGGCTATGGTGGAAAAATTGCTGGACGAGCACCTGGATATGCTGGTGGGGTGTCGCGTTGATGAAGGCGCCAAAGCCAACTACCGCAAGGGGCACCGATTCGGCAACCGCATGCTGACCGGCTCGGTGATGCAGATATTCGGTGGCCAGTTCACCGATATGCTTTCGGGCTACCGGGTTTTTTCCCGGCGATTTGCAAAATCGTTCCCCAGCCTGTCCTCTGGTTTTGAAATTGAGACTGAACTGACCGTTCATGCGCTGGAAAATGCCATGCCGTATGGCGAGATGGACACGCCTTACGGTGCGCGACCCGAGGGTTCTGACAGCAAGTTGTGTACCTATAAGGACGGCATTCGCATAGCCCGAACCATTGTGCGTTTATATATGTTCGAGCGGCCACTGGCGTGTCTGTCCATTCTGGCGGCCGCTTTTGCGTTGAGCGCACTTGGCCTGACCATTCCGCTATTTCTGACCTGGCTGGAAACGGGGCTGGTGCCGCGACTGCCCACGGCGGTTGCAGCTACCGGCCTGTCTATTTTCGCCATGCAGCTGTTTGTTGCGGGGATTATTCTGGACTCCATTGGTAAAAGCCGGCGGGAAATGCGCCGGTTTGCCTATCTGGCCATCCCAATTTTATCCAGAACGCCAAAATGAGGCCGTTGTTGCGGGAGTTCCTGTTGTTCGGTATGGTGGGCGTAGCTGGCTTTGTTGCCGACACTGCTGTGTTGTATCTGTTCAGAGACAGTGTGGGCAATTACTGGGCCAGGACTATTTCCTTTCCCTGCGCCGTGTTCGTCACCTGGATACTGAACCGCAACCTGACCTTTCGCAGCAAGTCGTCCAACAAGGCGCCCTGGCATGAGTTTGTACATTATTTTGCCATGATGATTGCCGGCGGCGCAGTCAATTATCTGACCTATGCCGCTCTGGTAACCTGGTCGCCCACCGTGCGACAGTTTCCCGTTTTCGGGGTCGCGGCGGGCAGTGTGGCCGGTATGTTTGTCAATTATCTGCAATTGCGGCTGGGAATGTATAAATATGCTAAAAACGCCATTTCCCGGTAAACCGCTGTGTTGGTGGGATCTGATCCCTGTTCTGGGTTTCATCGTGTGCGCACTGGCTTTTTATCCGGGCATCATGACTCCGGATTCGCTGGATCAGCTTGCCCAGGCCAATACCCAATCCTTCAATGACTGGCATCCACCCATGATGGCTTGGTTGTGGTCGGGTCTGAATTTGGTGTTTCCGGCAGCGTCAGGCTTCCTCTTTTTTGATCTGTTTTTGCTGTGGTTCGGATTGGTCTGCGTCAGACGCAGTGTAGAACATCGCTATGCGCCATTTGTCTACCTGCTCGGTTTTTTGCCGTTCGTGATCAATCTATCCGGTGTAATCTGGAAGGATGTGGCAACCGCCTATGCGCTGCTGTGGGCGACCATTATGATGCTTCAACCACCATCGCGCAGCCGTTTGGCGCTGTTTTCCGTGTTCATTTTCGTTGCCATCGGCGTTCGCTATAATTCGCTTTTTTCGTGCCTGCCGCTGATCGTAGGCTATTTCTGGCAATCGTTCGCAAGGTGCCAGGTTTCTTATAAATGGGCGCGCGTACTCGCCCTGTCTTGCGCATTTTTTATAGCGCAGCTAACGTGCCTGAATCTGTTCAATTATCATTTTCTAAATACCACCAAAGGCACGCCGCAAATTGTCATTATGGTGGACGATCTGACTTATATGTCAACACAGATGGGGCATTCGCTGGTACCGGGGGTAGACCTGGAGACGGTGACCCGCAGTTCACAGGTGGCGGTGAGCGACAATATCTTCCGCTACGGCCAGGGGCTCGATTATGAGGCCGTCAAGGCCAGCTGGAAAGCGGTAGTCCGCGAGCATCCGTGGATGTACCTGCAGTTTCGTGGCAAAGTCTTTCTGCGCTTTCTGGGGTTCTCGCTGGCCCCCCCATTCCAGCTGCACGAGCCCAGCTATGGTTACTGGCTCGATCACTCCTACCAGAGCAATCAGACCAATGAGATACGCCATATGCTGGGCTTGTATGTCAATTCGCTGGCACAGTTGGTCCCGGTTTTCTTTACCGGGGCATTGTGGCTGGCGGTGGCGGCGTTCACGTTCTGCCTGAGCGTTGCTTCCAGGCTGCCGTACCGCACAGTGACCCTTTCCCTGTCATTGTCAGCAGGTATCAACCTGATGTCCTATGTGCTGGTGGCAAACGCGCCTTTTTTTCGGTATTACTACTGGAGTATCGTCGCAGGTTCGCTCGCCGTCCTTCTGCTTTTGATCGGATTTGCCCAGCAACGCAGGCAATTGGCTGGGAATGCTGTCAGCCAATTGTAAGAATTGGGCTACCTGAGTGGGGTGGCGCTGGGGGCTGAAACCTGCTGTAATCAGTACGGCCCCAATATTTGCTGCGCTGCCCAAGGGTTTTACGTTATCCAGGGGACATATTGTAAAATCCATCCCTGTCAGCGCTCGGCAAGCGCTTTGCGCGTCCGGCATTGCAAATCGCAATGTTCGCGCGGGGCTATCGCGATTTGCGGCGCATTTCTGCCTGCGCTTTATCTATGGCTGGACGCGAACAGATAAATAATTCCGCTGGCGGGCAACCGGCCTGCAGCGCCATCGTCAGGCAATTCGGCAGATATATGGCGAATCTGGCTTTTTTTGGATGAGTTTACATTACATGTTTTTGTTCAATATCAATCGGGGTATGAGCGATATCCGCGCGGGTCTTCAGCATCATCACATTTGGATGCTATTGGCCTGGCTTGAAATCAAGCAGCGCTATAACCGCTCAAAAATCGGGCCATTCTGGCTCACTATCAGTATGGGTGTGATGGTTGCCGCATTGGGCGTCATCTACGGTGCGCTGTTCAAGATGAATTTGCGTGATTACCTGCCGATGCTGGCTATCGGACTGGTAATCTGGTCTTTTATATCGCTAACCATTACCGATGGTTGCAACACCTATATTGCCTCGACCAATTATCTGAAGCAGATATCGTTGCCGCGGTCCATTTTCATTTTGCAGACAATCTGGCGTAATCTGATCGTACTGGCGCACAACTTTGTGATCGTCGTGCTGGTGCTGATCGGTTTTCAGATTTCGTTCTGGCACACCTTGCATTTGTTTGTCCTGGGCATGCTGTTGCTGCTATGGAACCTGTGGTGGATCTGCACAGTGGCTTCTCTGGTCTGCGCCCGTTTTCGAGATGTCCCGCAGATTGTCATCAGTATTTTGCAGGTCATCTTTTATGTCACGCCTATTCTGTTCAAAAAAGATATGCTGGACAAATACCCATGGATTATTGATTTCAACCCGTTCGCCCATCTGATCGAAATCATTCGCTCCCCGCTGCTGGGTGAATATCCCAGTATCGAAAACTGGATAGTGTGCCTGGTGATGGCGGTGGCCGGAACCGTATTGGCTATTTTCATGCACGGCCGTTACCGTGCCCGCGTTCCTTTCTGGGTGTAATCATGACCGCATACATAAAAGCAGAAAATCTTAACGTCGAGATGCCGGTGTACGACCTTAGCGGTCGTTCCATGAAGTTGCGCGTACTGGGTTCGCTCAAAAACGATCGTTTGCGCTCGGATCACGGTATTACAGTTGTCAAGGCGCTGCAGGACCTTCATTTCGAATTTGGCAATGGCGACCGGGTCGGGCTGGTCGGCCGCAACGGCGCCGGCAAATCGACGCTGCTCAGGGTCCTGGCAGGCATTTACGAACCAACCAACGGTACCCTCATCACCAAGGGACGCGCAGTGGCGCTGCTCGATATGGGGCTGGGTATGGACGAGACGCTCAGCGGTTATGACAATATTCGCCTGCGTGGTACGCTGTTGGGTATGTCCACCGCTGAGATCAAGGAAAAAACCGAAGAAATCGCCGATTTTACCGATCTGAACGATTATCTGTATCTGCCTATCCGAACCTATTCATCGGGTATGCGTATCCGTCTGGCGTTTGCCATTTCAACGGCCCTCGATCCGGAAATCCTGCTGCTTGATGAAGTGATTGGGGTAGGCGACGCGGCCTTTCTGGACAAAGCTAATAAGCGACTCAAGGAATTTCAGCAGCGTGCCAAGATCGTTTTTGTCGCCTCGCATTCGAACCAGGTCATCCGCGATATGTGCAACAAGGCGATCTGGCTTGATGCCGGCAAGCAAATGATGGTGGGACCGGTAGAAGAGGTGATCTCTGCCTACGAGCAGTCGTTTTGAATGTGCGGCCCGGGATAGATATGAAAAAGAAGCTGGCGTTTGTCGTTGATATACGTGGCTGGGCATTTGATATTATTGCCAGTCATGTCAAGCAGCAGCTGTCGGATGATTACGAGGTCACTCTGTATTACTGGGCCGACTACCCGATTGCCTCCCATCTTCTGCAGAAAATGGCAGGCGATGGTATTGCGCATGCGCACTTTTTTTTCCGGGAGCACCTGAAAGTCATTTTTGAAACGGTAGGGGCAAAGTCCAAAGCAGCGGCGCACCTGAATAGCCTTGTCGTTACGACGCATATCCCGGACTATCTTTACCACTCGACAGATGAGCTGATCGAGCGAAAATTGGTGTTTGATTTCGTGAATGGTTACTTCGTAACCAATGCCGATCTCAAACAGCTTTATGACAGCCAGGATTTCTTCGCTAGACCTGACGGTATTGTCATTGACTGGCCGATCAGCCAGGCGGAGGTATCTGGCGGACAAGCTACGCCGGTTGGTGCCAACGGTCCCATTAAAATCATGTGGACTGGTAATTCCAAATGGGGTGAGTACGCGGGCTATCGCGACTACAAGGGGCTGGAGTCCATTATTAAGCCAGCAATCGACCGGTTGCAACAGGAAGGATTTCCGGTTGCACTGACAGTAATCGATTCGGCACAGCAGAAACGTTCACGTGATGAAGTATTGTCGACGCTGGCGCAACAGGATATTCTTCTGGTTGCCTCGTTGGCTGAAGGAACGCCGCTGACGCTGATCGAAGCGATGAGTCTTGGCGTCGCCGTTGTCTCCACGCCCGTTGGCATCGCCCGGGAAGTACTGCCCGCCCAGTATCTGAAAGAGGCAGTCATCGAGCGCAGCGCCGAGCAGTTTTATATGACGCTCAAGTCGCTGGTGCAGTCACGACATCGCATTTCTGCGATGAAACAGGCCAATCTGCACGCATTCCAGCAACAGTTTGCCCCTGCAGGGCCGCTTAAGGCACAATGGTCGCAGTTTCTGAAGACGGCGGCTGCCAGGACGGTACCTCTGGCCACACGCCAGAAAAGCTACAGTATCAACCGCAGTATGCTGCGACAATATGCCATTAATGGCGCCAGAACATTTGTGTTTTTTCTTAAGCGCGCTGGTCTGGTGCGGACCATTGATCGCGTATTTCCCAAAGCCGCCATATGGTATAACCGCCTCTTGCACGGCAATAGCGCATCGATATTTGGCGCTAGCGGCGCTCATCGTGCAGCCCAATATGAAACTGTAGAGAAGGCCTACAGAGCTACGCTTGAACAGCACAGTTCAGATCGACCGGTGGTGATCTATGCACCTATGTGGAAGGGTGTGGCTGCTTCCACTGAAAGCCTGTTTGCCGATGGGCGATTCCGTTTTCCTTACTTTGACGATGAATATCCGGAGGTGGTCAATCATCCTCAATTGGAGATGGCGATCGAGACACTTCTTGATTATTCTCCCAAACAAATCATCTATAGCGGCGGCTCTGTCATTCACATCACCATGGCGGAAAAAGTTCGCGAACGCGCGCCGCAGATTCAGCAGTATTTTCTGTGGCATGGTTCGCCGGCGCAATGGGTTGAGCCCAGCCAGTTGGAACACTTCAACTTGTGGCACAAACTATATAACAGTCGTGTTATTGATGGCGTGATATCAGTCAAGCCTGATCTGGAAAAAATTCTCACTGTGATTGGCATTAAAAGCTTCGGGCTGATCAATCCGATTCCGGATTTGCGTCGCCAGTTCACGCTGCCGGTTACCCAGCGTGCCGACGATGGGGTGGCCCATATTGGCGTTTTTTCAGCTGTCAGTTCCTGGTACAAAAATCCGTTTGTGCAGCTGCTGGCCACACTTGGGCAAGAAAACTGGACTCTGCATACCAATGTGCCGCGCATTACTTTCAAGGATCTGGATTTTCGACAACTGGGTCGAATGGAATCTTACGAGCAATTGCCGCGCCCGCAGTTTATCGCCCTGCTGGCGTCGCTGGATTTGAATCTGTATGTGACTAATACAGAATGTTCTCCGATGGTAGTGCTCGAATGCAGCGCGCTGGGCGTGCCATGCATTGTCGGCCCCGCTGGCGATATTTTCTCGGGCATTTCCGATGAGCTGGCCGGATATCTGGTTGAGCCCTGCGTAGATAATGCCTACGCCATTTATGTCAGGATGAAGCGTGTGCTGGCCAACAAGGCGCATATCCAGTCCCTGTTGCAAGATTTTGTGCCTAAGTACAATGCGCAATGGTCCGATCTGATGGACGGATTTTACCTGACGCTTGAGCAGGAACGACAAGTGGCCCCCATATCCGCCCCGGCTGATGTGACGGTGACTGACACGGGCGCTGTCGCCAGGCACTGAGCGATGTTCTCCCGGGGGGATGTCAGTGTTGTTGCCAGCGCTCTTCATACGGACACAATACGCGTGCTGTTGAAGCAGACCCACCGCCTGGGGCAGCGTGGGGAAATCAGCCAGGCGAGACGCCAGTCATGCACGAGTCTTATACGCCCTGCGGCAATGTATTTGCTGCAATTGGATACAAGCCGGTTGCCGGTTAGGCACGAGCCGGAACAATTGATAAGGATTCCACACAATATTTACAGATGCATATATGGTACCGGGGATGTGCCGTCATCGATTTGTATTAACATAGTCCCGGTTATTCAATAAAGAAAGGCCCTGATGTCCCTGTTTTCAACGACCTCCAAAACGCAGTCCGCATCCTACGAACCTGGTGTTGATGGTCTTCGCGCCCTTGCGGTCATTGCCGTCCTGTTTTTTCATGCAGGCTTTCAGGCGTTCAGTGGCGGTTATGTCGGGGTTGATGTCTTCTTTGTCATTTCGGGTTACCTGATCACCGGAATTTTGCTCAACAGTTGTATTGAAGGCAAATTCTCGTTTTTGCGCTTTATGGCCCGGCGTGTTGCCCGCCTGTATCCAGCCCTGCTGTTGACGCTGGTGTTGTGCCTGATTGCCGGATTCCTGCTGTTCTCGCCAGACGACTATGTTGCCCTGGCCGACTCCAGCGTATTCGCCCTGTTTTCTGTCTCCAATTTCCGATTCTGGCTGGTGTCGGGGTATTTCGATACCTCATCAGAAACCAATCCGCTGCTGCACACCTGGTCACTCGGTGTGGAGCAGCAGTTTTACCTGATCTGGCCGTTTGTTATTTTTCTGGTCTATCGGCTCAAACCTGCCTTGTTGCCATGGGTGCTATTGGCGCTGGGGGCGGTGTCACTTGCGCTGTCGCAATGGTATTTGTCAGTAGACACATCGGCCAATTATTATCTGACTCCCTTTCGGGTGTTTGAATTTGCCATCGGCGGCCTGATGGTATTTGCAGTGGATTATCGCAAGCGGCATACGCCAGGCGTGATCCTGTACGAAATCATCATGGCGGTTGGCATCGCACTGCTGCTGTACAGTATCTTTGTCTATGACAAAACCACAACTTTCCCGGGACTGCATGCATTGGTGCCCGCAATTGGCGCGGCCCTGTGCATCTATGCGAGCCCGGCAAAGTACCTGGGTAATATTTTCAGAAATCGCGCCATGGTCACGGTGGGGCTGATCTCCTACTCAATGTACCTGATCCACTGGCCGCTGATTGTTTTCTACAAATATTATATTTACCGGCCGCTGCTGTTGTCCGAAAGATGGGCACTGGTGATTGCGCCGTTTATTCTGGGCTATTTGATGTATGTGCTGGTGGAAAACCGGTATCGCCGTGTTGATCTGTACAGTTGGTATTTCAAACAGACCATCCAGCGCGTGTTTGCGCTTGCACTGATCCTCGTTCCCGCGCTCATGATCATGACCAGCAACGGTATGAGTTTTCGGATGAATGATTATTTCGCCGAGCATATGGCCAATTCCCCCCGGTTCCATGAAGAACAATATGGTGGAGCGGGGTTTGCCATGGGCAGCCAGGTATTGGGAGACGCCAATGGCCGACGCAAATCGGCCGTTCTGCTGGGGGACAGTTATGCCAGGCAGTACGCCTTCGGCTTGAATCAGATCCTGGCGGCCAATAAAAAGTGGGTGGATACCTCATTTGAAGACGGCTGCTTTTTTGGACCCGGTTACACGCGCCTGCTCGATGGCGTGCCTCGCAAGGATTGCGTGGAACGGCTGGAGTATGCCCTGGAAGAGGCCAAGCTGTCCAAGGTACCTTTGCTATACGCAGTAAGCTATCAGAATTACCAGAAAACCATGGGTACGCCAGATGGCAAGCGCGTGGATTTCCCTGATACCGAGACCTATATCCGCTTTCTGGAAAAAAACTTCGATGCCATTCATGAGCGGATCGGCCTGGCCAATACCCTAGTCATAATCGGTACGCCACCGGGCGCCGGCTCGCAGGTAGGGCTTGCCTCCTGCGTTGACCGGCCGGGCTACCTGCCGCTGGTGTGTGCCAAGTATCTGGAACTCAATGAGAAAAAGGGCAATGCGTATGCGCTGAACCGCAGTCTGGAAAAATATGCGCAAAGCCATAAGAACGTCGAATTCATCAATCCCTATTCGGTATTGTGCGAGGAGGGACGCTGTGTGACCATGATCGAGCGCAAACAGTTTCTGTATTCCGATGGGACGCATTTATCCAAACAGGGGTCGGCATTTGTCATACAGGGCTTGTGGCCCAGACTCAAGGCTATTTTCGAAAAGTAATGCCTGATAATGTTCGGCCCATTGCATATATGGACCGCGTCAGGCAGGCAATTGAATGAATCTGTGCCGGTGTAATGGGTCATCGCCTGGCCCTGGACAGACCACGGGCGGCTGGCTTGCTCTGTGGCCCAACACAAGCGGCCGGTGCGCCGCTTTCGGGTACATCCTGCCCGGCAACCGGTTCCCATGGATACCAGACGTTGGGCTGACAGGTTTGCTGTTACTGCACTTAGTGTTCCTGTATTTTGCGGATCAACCCTTCCTGAGTGGTGGAAGCGATCATGTCGCCCTTGCTGTTGTATATATGTGCCCGGCAAAATCCACGGGCATTGCTGGCGCTGGGCGACTCCAGGGAGTAGAGCAGCCATTCGTCCATGCGAAACGCGCGGTGGAACCAGATGGCATGGTCAATGGTGGCCATTTGCATGCTTTTGGAAAACGGTGTCTGGTTATGCGGCAGCAACGAGGTAAACAGCAGATAGAAATCTGATGTATAGGCTAGCATGGCACGGTGTAGCAGCGGATTGTTGGGCAGCTTGTCTGCGGCGCGAAACCAGATGTGGGCCTGCGGATCGTAATTGCCTGGCTTGAGCATATGGGTGGGCTCGACCGGCCGCATTTCTATGGCAAAATCCCGTCCGACCAGGCTGGCCAGGCGTTTGGGCAACTTATGCTCAAAATCTGCAATGAGCTGTTTTTCATTTTTCAAAGAATCGGGCGGCGCCACCACGGGTGCCGGGGTTTGGTGCTGAAAACCCGGTTCTTCGCCCTGGAAACTGCTGCTCATAATGAAAATGGGCTGGTCCAGTTGCGAGGCAATCACGCGCCTGGCTGAAAAACTGCCCCCGTCACGGGTGCGTTCCACTTCGAAGCGTATCGGTTTGCTGGTATCGCCCGGGCGCAGGAAGTAGGAATGCAACGAATGCACGGCGCGACCCGGGCTGACCGTCAGCGACGCAGCCATCAGGGATTGTCCCAGCACTTGTCCGCCAAAAATACGGCCTGTACCAAAGATGTCGGTGCTTATACCATTGAAAACGTCATTACCCAGTGACTCGACCTGAAGTTGTTCAATAAGGTCTGGCAGTACGTTCTGATTATCCATAGATGTTCATTTTGACAAATGAGAGGAAAGTCCGATTCTAGCAGAAGAGTTCGGACGATAGCGTGCAGATTGGCGATAATTATGGCCGTGCTGCGCTACTGCAGCCAATAGTTTTTGCAGCTCGATACAATTTTGGACAGGCCTTAATAACCCGCTTTATAATTCCGGTGACGCTAAGTCCCCGCCTTGTTATATGCTTTACGGAAAAGGAACACCGAATGCCACATTTCATCCAGAATAAATTGGCAAGCCCTGTTTTTCTGACATTCATATTGGCGCTGGTGGCAATGCCACTTGCCATTATGAGCACCCAAAGCGTTCCCAGTCCGCTTTTTTATTTTCTGCTTGTTTTGTCGCTGTTTATTGTGATCGCATTGCGTCCGGCGCAAAACACGTTCAGGCTCAAGACATTTTCGTGGTTGTTTGCCCTGTGTGCCGTCTTTGTTGTAGCCGTGGTGGTATCCGAACTGGTCAATGGCCGTAGCGACGGCGCCGGGTTTGAAAAAGCGCTGCGCTTTTCCGCCGGCCTGCCGCTGCTGGTGGCTGCCTGTTGCTATGTTCCCCGTCGCTGGCTGTCCTATTCTGTATTCGGTGTTTATGCTGCACTGGTGTTTGCCATTGCTTTCATCGTTGTTCTGGCCCTGCCCGATTTCATCCGACCCGAAACCAGTGCAGTATACAATGCCGTGGGCTATGGCGATCTCACATTTCTGCTCAGCGTGATCACGCTGTATTCCTGTAATGTGACGTTCACACGCTTTGCCAGAGCCGAAAAAATCCTCAAGATCCTGCTGGGACTGCTGGGTATCGCAGCCTTTGTACTTACTCAGACGCGCAGCGGCTGGGTGGCAGTGCCTTTTTTCCTGCTGTTTGGCATCATGATTCATATGCGGGAAAATAATCGCATGAGGCTGGCAGGCGTGTTTCTGCTTGGCTTGGTACTAGCCGCAGCTGTCACCCTGACCGTACCGGGTATCAAGGATCGGGTGCAGTTGGGCGAGAAAGAGTTCACGGAATGCATCACTACCGATAGTACCAAGCTGTCTTCCATCTGCATACGCTTGCAGTTGTGGCGTTCAACCGTTGCGATCTGGGAAGAGAATCCGTTGTTTGGGTCCGGCGCCAACAAGTATTTTTCCGAATTCATGAAGACGGAAGGCGTGCAGCGCGGGCTGGTTTCCGAAGTGGTGGCCAACCAATGGGGAGAGCCGCATAATGACTGGCTGCAGGCGCTAAGCAGTTATGGATTGTTTGGGGTACTGGGCCTGTTTTTGGTTTACTTTGCGCCGGCTGCCGTATTCGTCAAGCGAATGTTGCGCACTACGAACGAGGAGTTAAGAACCTACGCGGCAATGGGGGCTGCGGTCTGCGTCGGTTTTGCTGTCTTCGGCCTTTCGGAGCTGATGTTCCGCGGCTTGCGCACAATGGGGTTCTATACCGTCATTGTCGCCGTGTATCTGGCCCTGTCCACTAGAATCCGGGGGGTTGAACATTAATCAAGGTACATTTTCATGCGAGGCCGCCAAATACGTTATGTTGCGGACAGCAGATCGGGTTATGGCAGGTATATATTTCTATTGGCGCTCCAGTATTGTGGCGTCATGTGGCAAATCAGACAACAGTACAATAACCATGTTGTCTGATGATGGGGATTGAAAGACATATATGGGCGAACAAGAGAAGGTAGCTATCCTGATGGCGCCGCGTCTGGGCGATTCCTTGCTTATGATGGTGATTGCCAATAATTTTCGAAACAATGGCGCTCAGGTGTCCGTTTTTGGCGACTACATCTGGCAATTGCGCGATTGGTTTCCAGGGTTTGACATCCGTCGGTCGTTGACGCAGCAGCAGGCGCATACGGCGCTCAGTGGTTTTGATCGGGCCATACAAATGCATCCGGGCTGGCCGTTTGATCTGACTCAAGCCCACCCGAATGCGGTCATCTACGATGAGCATGTGATCATTACCGGCAAGGGCTTTGTCAAGGCCTATCAAATGCGTGATTTTTGCCGCGATTACTTTGGGCATACCGGCTGCACGCACACCAATGGCATGGTCGCGCCAGGCGGTGTTGAAAAAAACCGCTACCCAAGACGGGTGGTCATCCATCCGACTTCCACCGGCGCATTGCGCTGCTGGGCGCCAAAGCACTTTGGCCGACTGTCCACAGATTTGATAAAGGCGGGTTTTGAACCTGCCTTTATTGTGTCGCCAGCCGAGCGTGCAGACTGGCAATGGGTTACCGGCGTGGGAGCCGCCTTGCCGGATAATCCGGGACTCGCAGGCGTTGCCGGTTACATCCGGGAGTCGGGCTGGTTTATTGGTAATGAGTCGGGTATTGGCCATCTGGCATCGGCTACCGGTATTCCGGTGTTAACGCTGACCGGTCGCATGACCCGTACCCGGGCGTGGCGGCCGGCCTGGGGTATCTCGCGCATTGTTGCGCCATGGTATATTCCAGGGGGGCGGTTGCGCGACCGATACTGGCGTATTTTGCTTACGCCGCGGCACGTGATGTGGGCGTTTGGCAAATTGCGTTCAGACGCAGCCGCCGCCGATAGCGACACCAACATAACAGCCAAGGAAGCGGCCTGATTCAGGCAGCACAGCAACAAAGGGGTACACAATGAGTCTGGCCGAACAGTTTGCCGCCGTCAATGAACAGGTACGTCTGGCATGTGAACGCGCCGGCCGGGATCCGCAGCAGGTCGGCATCTTGCCAGTCTCCAAAACTTTTGGGCATGAGGTGGTACGTCAGGCCATGGCGCTGGGTCAGCGCCAGTTTGCCGAGAACCGGGTCCAGGAAATGAAGGAAAAGGCGCTGGCATTGAACGACTCGTCCATCGAATGGGTCGTGATTGGCTATCTGCAGACCAACAAGGTCAAGGAAGTGGTGCGCTATGCCAGCCAATTGCAATCGCTGGACCGGCTGGATCTGGCGCAGGCGCTGGACAAGCGATTGCAACAGGCTGGTCGCCGACTGGATGTGCTGGTGCAGGTCAAGTCGAGCGACGAAGAAAGTAAAACCGGCATGGCACCCGAACAGGTGCCGCAATTTCTCAAATCCATTCGCGACTATGACACCCTGAATGTGAAGGGCTTCATGACGGTCGCGGAAAATACCGATGTGCAGGAACGCATCAGGCACTGTTTCGCACGTGTGCGCCAGTTGCGTGACCAATGCCAGAATGAACTGGGCGACGCATTGCCGGTGCTCTCCATGGGCATGAGTGCAGATTTTGAGCTGGCGATACAGGAAGGGTCGACGCAGCTGCGCATAGGATCTGCACTTTTTGGTGAACGTCCCCCCTTGCGCTGACCCAACCGTGGGCAACCCGAGCTAGAACGCTCGGTATCAGGCTTCCGGGATAATACTGTGCTGCGAAGACTCGTGTTGAAGATCTCGGCAGCAATATCAAAGAAGAGATATCAGGGGACGGATATCGCGATGCAGATACCACGATATGAATATCACGGCGTAAATACACGATCCAGTGATCAGGGTATACATTGCACAGTACCCACAATACAACAACTACAGTACAACGATCATGCGCCGTAGCGACGCAGGCCGTCCAGATCAAGAATGGATACGGCGCCGTATTCCACTTGTAATAACTTTTCGCTTTCCAGTTTCTTGAGTGCCTGATTGGCGCGCTGGCGTGATACCCGGGCCAGATAACCCATTTCCTCCTGCGTAATGGCCAGCCGCTGTTTCAGGCCAGGATACAACAGGGGATTGAACAGTTCGGCCAGGCAGCGGGCAACGCGGGCATCGGCGTTGAGCAGCCGGTCATGTTCGGCGCGACCGATGAACTGTCCTACGCGTTCGTTCAGCATATCCAGCAGATAGCGGTTAAACGGAATGCTATTGTCCAGCAGCCACTCGAAGGTGCGGGATGGCAGTCTGGCCACATAGGAGTCGCGCAGCGCCACGACATCGTACTTGCGGCATTCTTTTTTCAGGATGCTGCCTTCACCCAGCCAGCCGCCGACCGGAATGCCTGTAAGGGAGGCTACCTTGCCGTCAGCATTACCTACCGAAATTCTAATCAGGCCATCCATGACGCCGATCCAGTGATCGGCCGTCTCGCCCTTGCGCGCAATAAGGGCACCGTTTCCGTAATGGGCAACAGTTACATCCTGCAGCACCCGTCGCTGGTGCTCGGGTGCCAGCAGATTGAACCACTGCGCGGCCTCTGGAGAAAAAGATGACATAGGACTTACCCTAGAAAATCATAGAATGTCGTGATGGCGACAGTTAGCTTACAATCAAACCGTTAACTTAGCAACACATTAAGTTTCCGGGGTGTTTCGCCAAGACGAGATATCCGGACCGGGACGGGCAAAACAAATAAATCAGGGCCCGAAGACACAGGCAAGGAGACAACATGCCGCAACAAGTAAATAGCACGAATGCCGCCATGCCGCAGACCTTTCCTGCGCTGTTGCAGCATCACGCAGCAGTCCGCGGAGCCCGACCGGCGCTCAGGGAAAAAGACCTGGGGATCTGGCAGACCTATACCTGGGGGCAGGTTGCCGCGCAAGTACAGCGCGTTGCCAACGGCTATCTGCAGTTCGGGGTGCAGCCGGGCGAACATATTGCCGTTGTCGGTGAGAACCGGCCAAGGCTGTATATGGCGATGATGGCTGCGCAGGCGGTTGGCGCGATTCCCGTTCCCATGTATCAGGACGCCGTTGCGCAGGAGATGGTTTATGTGCTCCAGGATGCGAGCGTACGGATTGTCGTTGCGGAAAACCAGGAACAGGTCGACAAAATGTTCGAAGTACGTGAACAGGTGCCCACGCTGGCGCATGTTATTTATGATGACCCGCGCGGCCTGCGCCATTACAGCGATCCGCAACTGATGTCCTGGGAAGCACTGCAGCAACTGGGCGACCAATACGCAACCGGTGCACCCACTGCCTACGCAGCTGCGGTAAACCGCGTACAACCAGATGACACTGCCGCGATGTTTTATACCTCGGGTACCACTGGCAAACCCAAGGGCGTGGTGCTCACGCATGCTGCCCTGATCGACCGGGCGCGAGTGATTCAGGAACTGGAAAATCTGACCGACAGGGAAGAGGTGCTGGCCTATCTGCCGCCGGCCTGGATCGGCCAGAATATGTTCTCCTATACGCAATTGCTGGTCACCGGCTTTACCGTGAACCATCCGGAATCGCCGGCGACCGTGGCGATTGATATGCACGATATCGGACCGACCTATTATTTTTCGCCGCCACGCATTCTTGAAGACCTGCTGACGCACGTGACCATTCGCATGGAAGACGCAGGCCGGTTCAAAAAATGGCTGTTCGATGTATGCATGAAGCTGGCTCATCGTGTGGGCGGGCGTATCCTGGATGGGGAGGCGGTCGGTACGCTGGATCGTATCAAGTATTCAATAGGTAATATTCTGATTTACGGACCATTGCGCAATGCGCTGGGTATGAACCGGGTGCGCGTGGCCTATACCGCCGGCGAAGCCATTGGTCCTGATCTGTTCCGCTTTTACCGTTCGATCGGCATCAATCTGAAGCAGCTCTACGGGTCCACCGAAACCTCGGTATTCGTTTGTGTTCAGAGCGACGGACAGGTATCGGCCGATACGGTCGGACCCCCCGTGGCCGGCGTCGAGCTGCGCATTGCGGACAGTGGTGAAGTGCAGGTCAAAAGCCCTGGCTTGTTCCGCGAGTACTATCGCAATCCGGAGTCTACGCGTGAATCGTTTACCGAAGATGGGTGGTATCACACTGGTGATGCCGGCATTGTGGATGCCCAGGGGCAACTGCGGATAATTGATCGCGCCAAGGACGTGGGGCGGTTAAGCGACGGACGTATGTTCGCGCCAAAATATGTGGAAAACAAGCTGAAATTCTTTCCATTTATCAAGGAAGCGGTGGCGTTTGGTGCCAATCGTGATTTTGTCACTGCCTTTGTCAATATCGATCTGGAAGCCGTGGCTAACTGGGCCGAGCGACGCAGCCTGGCTTATGCCGGCTACACCGACCTGGCCTCACGTCCGGAAGTATATGAATTGATCGCCGATTGTATCGGCAAGGTTAATGCAGATGTGGCACAGGACCCGCAGTTGTCGGGCCTGCAGATCCACCGCTTTTTGATTCTGCACAAGGAGCTGGATCCCGATGATGGTGAGCTGACGCGTACCCGCAAGGTGCGCCGCGCTTTCATCGCTGAACGCTATGGCGTGCTGATTGATGCGCTGTTTGCCGGTAAGCCGAGCCAGTACATCGAAACCGAAGTGAAATATGAAGATGGACGAACCGGGAAAATTGCCGCAGAGCTGAAAATTCACCCCGCTGTCGTTGTATCCGATACTCTGAAAAAGGCCGCATGAGCATGAGTGACGAACGTGACGCCAGAATTGGCAAAGTGATCCTTGATATGCAGAATATTTCGCTGCGGTTTGGCGGCGTCAAGGCACTGACCGACATTTCGTTCAATGTAAAGGAACACGAGATTCGTGCGATTATCGGGCCCAATGGGGCCGGTAAAAGCTCCATGCTCAATGTAATCAACGGGGTGTATGTGCCGCAGGACGGCGGCATAGAGTTCGATGGCAAACAGTTCGGCCGGATGACGTCACGTCGTGCAGCAGAGATGGGTGTGGCGCGCACCTTTCAGAACCTGGCGCTGTTCAAGGGAATGAGTGTGCTGGACAACATCATGACCGGACGCAATCTGCGCATGAAAAGCGGGCTGCTTTCGCAAGCCTTCCGCATATTCGGTGCGGAAAAAGAGGAAATCGCCCATCGCGAATTCGTCGAAAACATTATTGACTTCCTGGAAATCCAGGCCTATCGCAAAACCCCGGTCGGACGGCTGCCTTATGGTTTGCAAAAACGCGTGGACCTGGGTCGGGCACTTGCCATGGAGCCGCGCATGCTATTGCTGGACGAGCCAATGGCCGGCATGAATATCGAAGAAAAGCAGGATATGAGCCGCTTCATTCTGGATGTCAATGATGAATTCGGTACGACGATTGTGTTGATCGAACATGATATGGGCGTGGTGATGGATATTTCCGATCGGGTAGTGGTGCTCGACTACGGTAAAAAAATCGGCGATGGTACGCCGTCGGAAGTGCGCTCGAACGAAGATGTGATTCGGGCTTATTTGGGTGTGGAGCACTGATCATCATGGCTTACTTTCTTGAAACGCTTTTTGGTGGTCTGATGGGCGGCATGCTGTACGCGCTGGTCGGACTCGGGTTTGTGCTTATCTTCAAGGCATCGGGGGTGTTTAACTTCGCCCAGGGCGCCATGGTGCTGGTTGCCGCGTTGTCCATGGCACGGTTTTCCGTCTGGATTCCGCAATGGCTGGGATTTGAAAATCTGCTGCTGGCAAATATTCTGGCGTTCATTGTCAGTGCCGGCGTGATGGTGCTGATCGCCATTCTGGTGGAACGGCTGGTGCTGCGTCACCTGGTCAACCAGGAAGGCACGACGCTCTTGATGGCCACGCTGGGCATCAGTTATTTTCTGGACGGACTGGGACAGATTGTTTTCGGCAGCTCGGTTTACTCCATCAATGTCGGCATGCCCAAAGATCCGGCTTTCATTCTGGACTCGGTATTCGAAGGCGGCATCCTGATCAGCCTGGAAGACCTGACGGCTGCAGTGATCTCGGCAGTGCTGGTGGCGCTACTGGCGTTCTTTTTCCAGTACACGGCGACCGGGCGTGCCTTGCGTGCCGTGGCCGATGACCACCAGGCCGCGCAATCTATCGGCATTCCATTGAATCGTATCTGGGTCATTGTGTGGGTTGTTGCCGGTATTGTGGCACTGGTTGCCGGGATTATCTGGGGCTCGAAATTCGGCGTGCAGTTTACCCTGTCCACTGCCGCGCTGCGCGCATTGCCTGTTGTGATATTGGGTGGGCTCACATCCGTGCCTGGCGCCATTATCGGCGGCCTGATTATCGGTGTCGGCGAAAAGCTGTCTGAAGCCTATATCGGTCCGTTCATAGGCGGGGGGATCGAGATCTGGTTTGCCTATGTCCTGGCGCTGGTGTTCCTGCTGTTCCGTCCGCAGGGATTGTTCGGCGAAAAAATCATTGACCGCGTGTAAAAGGCAAGGGAATCCATATGTTTTATCGTGAAAACGGTCAGTTTAAAGTTAGTTACCGGCAGGATCAGCAGATTTTTCCGATCAGGCAGGATCGTATTTTTATCGGGCTGCTGCTGGTAGCGGCAATTGTGGTCGTGCCACTGCTGTCCTCCAATTATTTCCTGGGCGGAATCATGATTCCGTTCCTGATCCTGGCCATGGCGGCTATCGGCTTGAATATTCTGGTGGGCTATTGCGGTCAGATCTCGATGGGTACCGGCGCCTTCATGGCAGTGGGCGCCTATGCGGCATGGAACTTTGGGGTACGCTTTCCGGAGTTGCCGCTGATCTTTCAATTGTTGATGGGCGGTGTCTTTGCCACCCTGGTCGGCATTCTGTTCGGGATTCCCAGCTTGCGTATCCGCGGCCTGTATCTGGCGGTGGCCACGCTGGCAGCGCAGTTCTTTGTAGACTGGACCTTCCTTCGTATTCCGTTCTTTACCAATAACTCATCATCGGGCAGCGTGTCGGTGCCACGACTGGACTTTTTCGGTCTGCCGATACAAACGCCATTGCAAAAGTATTTGTTCGTTCTTGCGCTTGTGATTGTCATCGCCGTGCTTGCGAAAAACCTGGTGCGCGGCGCCATCGGTCGCGAATGGATGGCCATTCGCGATATGGATGTGGCCGCCTCTGTGATCGGGATCCGTCCCATGTATGCCAAGCTCAGCGCCTTTGCCGTCAGCTCGTTCATTGTGGGAATCGCCGGCGCGTTGTGGGGCTATATCCATCTGGGTTCCTGGGAGCCGTCTGCCTTCGATCTGAATCGTTCATTTCAATTGCTGTTCATGGTGATTATTGGCGGGCTCGGGTCCATCGTGGGCAGTTTTTTCGGGGCGGCCTTCATTGTCCTGGTGCCTATCGCGCTGAATCGGATTCCTGAAATGCTGGGGCTGTCGCTGGGTGTGGATACGGCGGCGCATATCGAGCATATGGTATTTGGCGCCTGATCGTGTTTTTCCTGATCGTCGAGCCGCACGGGTTGGCGCGCTTGTGGAGTATTGCGAAAGAAAAATTGCGGATATGGCCGTTTCCGCACTAGTGGTGTTCGGTTTGCTGTGCTGGATGTATTCAACAAATAAAACCTATCTGGATGAAAATCCAGAGGAGAGAGACATGAAATTGCAAATGAAACAATGGATAGCCGCACTGGGCGTTGCCGGTGTGCTGGGTACGCTGCCGCTACAGGTGCAGGCTGCTGATGAACAATTTATCCCGTTGCTGACCTATCGTACGGGTTCGTTCGCCCCGCTGGGTATTCCCTGGGCCGATGGCAAAATTGATTACCTCAAGCTGGTCAATGCCCGCGACGGCGGCATCAACGGTGTCAAAATTGCCTATGAAGAATGTGAAACGGCCTACGCGACAGACCGCGGCGTAGAGTGTTATGAGCGCTTGAAGGCTGCCCATGGTGGTGCCTCTGGTTTTGATTCGCAGTCTACCGGTATCACATTTGCGGTTTCCGACAAGGCGCCAAGAGATAAGGTGTCTATCGAAACGGTGGGCTATGGTTTGTCGCAATCTGCAGATGGCTCTGTTTTTGAGTGGAATTTCCCCTTGCTGGGCACCTACTGGACCGCAGCAGATGTGATGATTCAGGACATTGCCAAAAAAGAGGGAGGAGAAGACAAGCTCAAAGGCAAGAAAATCGCGCTTGTCTATCATGACTCGCCCTATGGCAAAGAGCCGATTCCGCTGCTCAAGGCGCGCGCCGAAGCCAACGGCTTTGAACTGCAGCTTTATCCGGTAACCGCGCCAGGCGTTGAACAGAAATCCACCTGGCTGCAAATCCGCCAGAAACGGCCCGATTACGTATTGCTGTGGAGCGCGGGCATCATGACCCCGACGGCCATTCGTGAGGCGCAGTCTACGGGCTATGCGCGCGACAAGATGTATGCCATCTGGTGGGCCGGCTCCGAAGGTGACGTGAAAGATCTGGGCCAGGTGGCCAAGGGATACAACGCCATTACGATTCACAATACCGGTGAAGCCAAGGGCAAGGTATACGACGATCTGAAAACGCATGTGTTCGACAAGGGTGAAGGCTCCAGCAAGAATACCCTGGGCACCATCGCTTACACGCGTGGCCTGGTTATTTCCATGTTGCAGGTTGAAGCCATTCGCACTGCCCAGGAAAAATACGGCAAGGGCAAGCATATGACGTCCGAACAGGTGCGCTGGGGTTTCGAAAACCTGAACCTGACCGAAGCGCGCTTGAAGGAAATCGGCTTTGACCAGATTATCAAACCGTTCAAGACCTCTTGCGCCAATCACGTTGGTGAAGACTGGGCGCGGATCGTTCAATGGGATGGCAGCAAGTTTGTTCCGGCTTCCGATCTGTATCAGGCTGACCAGAAATATGTGGGACCGCTGGTCAAGGCTGAAGCCGAAAAATATGCTCAGTCTAAGAAAGTCACTCCTCGTGACTGCAGTAAGGCTTCTTCCTGAGGGATGAGGCACGTCCACCCCCGGCGCGGTACGGTGCCGGGGGATGGGCAACCCATCAGACAGCACATAGCAGGATACCAATATGCAAACCACGCCAACTGCAACAGACACTGCCGCCAAGCCGGAACCTGAACGGCTTCTGCTGAACGTCAACGGCATTGAAGTGATCTATAACCACGTTATTCTTGTACTGCGCGGCGTTTCGCTGGTGGTGCCGGAAGGCAAGATTGTCGCGCTGCTTGGCGCTAACGGCGCCGGCAAGACGACGACGCTGCGTGCCGTATCGAACCTGCTTAAAAGCGAGCGCGGCGACGTGACCAAAGGGACGATTCATTACCAGGACGAACGTGTTGACAGCATGACACCGGCAGATTTGGTCAAACGCGGAGTAATCCAGGTCATGGAAGGCCGCCATTGTTTCGGCCACCTGACCATCGAGGAAAACCTGCTGACCGGCGCCTATACGCGCAAGGTGAGCAAGGGGGACATTGAGGCATCGCTGGATCGGGTGTATCAGTATTTTCCCAGGCTCAAGCAGCGCCGCACCAGCCAGGCCGGCTATACCTCGGGCGGCGAACAGCAGATGGCCGCTATCGGGCGGGCCTGATGGCCGACCCTAAAATGATTCTGCTGGATGAACCCTCCATGGGGCTGGCGCCACAGATTGTCGAGGAAATTTTCGAAATCGTACGTGACCTCAATACCCGTGAACGGGTGAGCTTTTTGCTGGCCGAGCAAAACACCAACATCGCGCTGCGTTATGCCGACTATGGCTATATCCTGGAAAGCGGACGTGTGATGATGGATGGCACGGCGCAGGAACTGGCCAGCAACGATGATGTGAAAGAATTTTATCTGGGTATTGAAAGCGGTGATCGGAAAAACTTTCGTGACACCAAATTTTATCGCCGCCGCAAGCGCTGGCTGGCTTAGGAGCAAAGAATGACTGAGTATTTCGATGCTCTGGAAGTGCGTGATCAGGCGCAGCGTGAGGCCGAGCTGTTTGCTGCCTTGCCTGCAGCGCTGGCTGCAGCACGCGAGCGTGCACCTGCAATTGCCACGCAGTTGCAGGACGTGCAGGTGGATCGCATCACCAGTCGCCAGGCGCTGGCCGCTATTCCAGTATTACGTAAATCCGAGCTACTCAAGCGGCAGCATGCACAACGCACGCAGGTCGGTGAAAACCACGTCCAGGCAGGCGCTGGGGCCGGCACTGTCGTGCAGCGCGTCTTTGGCGGCTTTTCAACAATTGGCTGGGGCGATGCGGCGCGCGTTTTTGCCTCGCCGGGTCCCATTTATGAACCCGAGAGCAAACGGGCCGATTACTGGCGTTTTGGCCGCGCACTCTATGCGGCAGGCTTTCGTGCCAACACGCTGTTGTACAACTGCTTCTCGTATCATTTCACCCCTGCCGGTTCCATGTTTGAAACCGCCGGGCTGGCTATCGGCTGCACGGTCTTTCCGGGCGGGGTGGGTCAGACTGAGATGCAGGTCGCAACCATCCACGATTTGCAGCCCGAGGGCTATGCAGGCACACCCAGTTTTCTAAAACTGATTCTGGAGAAGGCCGACGAAATGCAGGTCGCATTGCCATCGTTAAAGCGCGCACTGTTTTCCGGTGAGGCCTTTCCGCCATCGTTGCAGACCTGGTTCGCAGCACGCGGGATCCATGGCTACCAGGCCTATGGCACCGCCGATTTGGGCCTGATCGCCTATGAGTCCGAAGCGCGGGACGGGCTGATCATTGGCGAGGATATTGTGCTGGAAATTGTACGACCCGGCACCAATGAGCCTGTGCCCGAGGGCGAGGTAGGGGAGATTGTGGTGACCACCCTCAATCCCGATTATCCGCTACTGCGCTTTGGCACCGGAGACCTGTCGGCAATCATGCCAGGCATTCTGCCTGCGGTCGTACCAACAAGCGGATTCGCGGCTGGATGGGGCGTGCCGACCAGACGACCAAGGTGCGGGGCATGTTTGTGCACCCAGAGCAAGTGGCCAGGGTCGTGGCCCGCTTTGACCAGGTCAACAAGGCCAGGCTGGTTGTTTCCGGTGAAACCGGGCGCGATGACATGACCCTGTTTGTGGAAGTGGACGGCACGCCCGCCGCGGGCCTGCAGGAAAAACTGGGCAATGTGGTCCGGGAGGAAACCAAGCTGCGCGCCGCCATCGTCTTTGTCGGGGTTGGCGAGCTGGCCAATGACGGCAAGGTCATTGAAGATAGCCGCTCTTACGAATAAAAAAGCAAGTGGCTGCGGTTTTCAGAAGGGCGGGTTCTGCAGCCCCTGCAACAGGGTCTGTTCAAAGTCGCTTGCAGGACTGCCCAGTAACTCTATCACCGAGGTGGTTTTTTCGGGCAGATAGCGTACCGGGCTGTGCAGCGCCGCTTCAAAACGGTTCGCCATGTCGGTCAGCTCGGTGCTGTTGGCATTGACCAGAATCACTGCGTGCGACAGCAGCGAAAAAGTAGGGGTGGTTGCCGTTTTATTGCGACGCCAGTATTGGGCCGTACCGGCGATTTTTTTACCGCCAACAGCCAGATTGAACCGGCCGTCACAGAACGAGCCTTGCACCGGCTGGGGCGCGGCATGAATGCCGTATGCAGCCAGCGTGCGGGCAACGAGCTCACATAAGCCAAGATAATGCGCTTCGACCTGTTGCAACGGATAATTGGCCTGGACCGGGTAGGCCAGATGTAAATTGATCACGCCGGCCGCCTGGGGCACCACACCGCCGCCTGAGAGGCGCACATCGACGGGCAGGCCCGCTGCGGCCAACTGTCTGCCAGCCGCGTCAAACAGCGGGTTACGTTGATAACTGCGCGGTACGCTGATCCCCGGGCTGGCCTGGTGAATGACCGCAAGGCGCTGTCCCTGCTGATCGACCCGGTCCAGCAACTGCATTTCGCTGTTGCGACGACTTTGCCCGACTTCAAAAATGGCACCGGGCGGCAGGACAAAAAAGGGCATATTCATGTTAGCTGTCAGTCCTGTCGCGGGGGAGGTTGGCCCATGCTAAGGGCGGGATGGGCCAACGGGCCATGGGCAAACACCGGCCGGTGGCGACGGTTTGCCGGGGAAATGGAAAAATTGGGGCGATTAAATTTGGTGATTCGCGCCGGGTGATTGCCACTAGGCGAGGGCGATTGGCGCGTATGTGATTCAGGCAGGTCCAGGCAGGCCTGCGATTGGGGGCTGCGGCGGCCTTTGCTGGTGTGCATCCGGCCGTTCCTGCTCAATCAGGCCTCGGCCTGTTCCTTGGCTTGCTTTTTCAGCTTGGTCTTGATGCGATTTTGCTTTAAGGGCGACAGATATTCAACAAATACTTTGCCCAGCAGGTGATCCAATTCGTGCTGCACGCATACGGCCAACAGGCCCTCTGCGTCAAATTCATAGGTTTCACCCTGCTCGTTGAGCGCACGCACGCGAATGCTGGCTGAGCGCTCCACCTTGTCGTAAACACCGGGCACCGACAGGCAGCCTTCTTCATACACCTGTTTATCGTCGCTTTTCCAGATAATTTCAGGGTTGATGAGCGTCAGCAGGTCGTCGCCTTCTTCGGAGACATCAATGACCACCACGCGCTCATGCACGTTGACCTGGGTCGCAGCCAGCCCAACGCCGGGCGCAGCATACATGGTTTCAGCCATGTCGCGGACAAGCTGGCGAATGCGGTCATCCACCTGGGCTACCGGTTTTGCTACCGTATGCAGCCGGGGATCGGGAAATTGAAGAATAGGTAAGAGTGCCATGGCCAATATTATAATTGAAATCGATGCTGCTTGGGGTTCTCAGCCCGTCGGGCGCCTCTGGCGCAGCGGGTCAAATTGCATGATGAATCGGATTCCTGGGAATGCCGCAGAAAAATCATCATTCTCTTGCGGCTATATTCCTATAATAGGGTGTTTTCTTACAAATTCAAGCGGATGGATATGGCAATGTCAGATGAAGAGCAGTACGCGTGGATTCGTCTCACGCTGGAACCCGGGATAGGCCCGGTCACTGCCCGCCATCTGCTGGTTGCTTTCGGGCTGCCCCAGGATATTTTCGGCGCCTCGGTTGCGGCGCTGATGAAGGTGGTGCCCCAGAAACAGGCCCTGCAACTGGCCGCACCGGTCGATCCTGTCACCCATACCCTGATTGAACGCACTTTCGACTGGCTGGCCCGCCCCGGCCATCACATCGTGACGCTGGCCGATGAACTGTATCCTGCCCGGTTGCTGGATACGGCCGATCCGCCGTCCCTGCTTTATGTGGACGGCGACCCGCAGGCGCTGTCCTGGCCCGTACTTGCCATGGTGGGCGCGCGTTCGGCGACGGTCGGCGGTACGGACAATGCCTTCGCTTTCGCACGACATCTGGCCGATGCCGGCTGGACCATCGCCAGCGGCCTGGCGCAGGGCATTGACGCGGCCGCTCACGAGGGGGCATTGGCCAGCGGGGCGACACCAGCCACCATTGCTGTCATGGGAACGGGTATCAATCGCGTCTATCCCGCAGCCAACAAGGGGCTGGCCATGCGGATCCGGGAGCAGGGGGCGCTGGTCAGCGAGTTGCCGCTGGATACCGCGGCGGTGGTGCACCAGTTTCCCCGGCGCAACCGGATTGTCGCCGGGCTCTCGCTTGGCGTACTGGTGGTTGAAGCCGCGCAACGCAGCGGCTCGCTGATTACCGCGCGTCTGGCCGGGGAAAACGGACGCGAGGTATTTGCCATCCCGGGTTCTATTCATTCCCCACTGTCACGTGGCTGCCATGCGCTGATCCGGCAGGGCGCCAAATTGGTGGAAACGGCCGAAGACATTCTGGAAGAGCTTGCGCGCAGCGGTTCGGCACCCAAGGCGGGCGCCAGCCTGGGCCGTGAGACGGGGCGGCAGCGGCAATCGGAATCAAAGCTAGCGGGCAACCCCCCGAGGCCGGACACATCCGTCACGCCTGTCATGTCTGTAGCGCACCGGGAGGCGCCATCGCGTGGTGCGCGCAGCACGCCGGCCGTGGCCACAGGCGCCAGCAATGCAGCGCAGCAGGAGCTACTGGAGAAGATGGGGTTTGACCCGGTTTCCATGGATTTGCTGCTGGTCAGGCTTGACACGACAGTGGGTGCGCTGGCGGGCTTGCTGACCGAACTGGAAATGGCCGGTAAAATCTTGCGGCTGCCCGACGGACGCTATTTGCAGCGGGTGAATCACTTACAATAATCTACGCTATTCTTGTCCAAGCCCAAAGGAGCATTTAATGAGCACCAAGTTCAAAGTTCTGATTATCATCGGCAGTCTTCGTGAAAAATCCTATAACGCCGCGATCGCCCGGCAGCTGGCTGACCTGGCACCGGATAATCTGGAACTGGTGTACGCTCCTTCCATTGGCACGCTGCCTCACTATAACCAGGATGTGCAGGATGCCGGCTTTCCCAAGGAAGTCCAGGCGTTTGCCGACGCCATTGTGGCGGCCGATGGCCTGATCTTTGTGACGCCCGAATATAACTATTCGGTGCCCGGTGTGCTCAAAAACGCGATCGACTGGGTATCACGCCTGCGTCCATTGCCGTTCGACAACAAGGTGGGCTCAATCATTTCGGCTTCGGGCGGTGCCATTGGCGGGGCCAGAATGCAGTATCACCTGCGCCAGATCCTGGTTGCGATGAATATACATCTGGTCAATCGGCCCGAGATCATGGTCGGCACAGTACAAAACAAGACCGACGGCGAAGGCGGCAACATTACCGACGAAACCACGCTCACCTTCATCGGCAATCACCTCAAAGAACTGGCTCGCATGCTCGAGCTGCATCATCAAAAACAGAATCAAGCCTGATCGGAGATAGTCATGGCAATTGCGCAACGCGTAAAAGTGGTGGAAGTGGGGCCTCGCGATGGCCTGCAGAATGAAAAGCAATTTGTTCCAACCGACATTAAAGTGGAGCTGATCAATCGCCTGTCGGCTGCCGGTTTTCAGAATGTGGAAGCGGCCTCGTTCGTGTCGCCCAAGTGGGTGCCGCAAATGGCCGATGGCGCAGAGGTCATGGCTGCCATCGAGCGCCGACCCGGCACCATTTACTCCGTTCTTACGCCGAATCTGAAAGGGTTCGAAGGGGCGCTTGCCGCCGGCGCCGACGAGGTAGTGATTTTTGGCGCAGCCAGTGAATCTTTTTCTCAGCGCAATATCAATTGCTCCATTGCCGAATCCATTGCGCGTTTCGAGCCGGTGGCTAATGCGGCCAAAGAGGCCGGCCTGCGCGTGCGTGCGAGCATCAGCTGCGCGCTGGGCTGTCCGTACGAGGGCGAGATCGCGCCGGCTGCGGTGGCCGATGTGGTCAAGCGCATGCTGGCACTGGGTTGTAATGAAATTGATATTGCAGACACGATTGGGGTGGGCACGCCGCGCAAGGTGACGGCGGTGATGAACGCCGTATCAGCGGTGGCCGATCCTGCCATGTTGTCTGCGCATTTTCACGATACCTATGGGATGGCGCTGGCCAATATCCTGGCCGCGCTCGAAGCGGGGATTGCCATTGTGCATTCGTCTGCAGCAGGTCTGGGCGGCTGTCCCTATGCCAAGGGCGCGACTGGCAACGTCGCCACCGAAGATGTGCTGTATATGCTGCATGGCATGGACATTGAAACTGGCATTGACCTGGATCAGGTCATCAGCACCGGCCAGTGGATCTCTGATTACCTGCAGCGCGCCAATTCCAGTCGTGCCGGCAAGGCCATTATTACCAAACGGCAGGCGGCGTAAGCGCACTTATGGTCATCAATTTCCTGCCGCTTTCCGAATCTGAACGCGACCAGCTGCTCGCTTCCATTGAGCCCTTGCCCATTCGCGGGCAGGCATGGCCCGCCTGGGTGAAAACAGTCGCCTGGGTTATTCTGGGGCTTATCGTCTTGCAGTCCCTTGTGGCATTCAACAAGGCCGGGGTGCAGGTGCTGTTTTCCATGACGGGCCTGATCCTGCTGGTGGTTTTCCTGGCGCTTGCCGTCACGACGCGCTATATGCAGACTTCTGTCACCACCATCGATTCACAGGGTTTGCGGCAAAGCTGGCTGACCCGCCGTGAAGTGGCCTGGCAGGACGTGACCTTCGCCAAGTTTGTGCCGATGCTCGCGTCCAAGCGGCTGGTGGTCTTCACAAAAAAAGGCAAACCTGTCGTGTTCCAGGGAGGCACACAGGATCTGCAGGTGGCGTTTGCAAAAATTTCGCTGGCGTTCAAAAATCGTAAGGTGTAACGCACAACAGGGCCGGTAGACAATGCTTGCGGGCAGTGCGCCAGTCTGGCCGCTGCACTGCCTGGGTCAACGCCATCGCACTACGCGCCGGTGTGCGGCGCTCAGTGTCTCTTATTTATTGACTTGGCGATCCGTATCCGCGGAGGCGACGGTCACCGGATCAAAATGCGTCGTCACCTGCAAAATATCATCGATCTGCATAATACGCGCGCAGGCCAGCTCGGAGATTTCATGCGCCGCCAGGATGGTCATGTCCGAAGGAAATTCAAGGTGGACTTCGACCAGAATCATGTCGCCGCTCTTGCGCGTCTTCAGATCATGAAATCCCTGCAGACCAG
Organism: Advenella kashmirensis WT001; assembly: GCF_000219915.2. Taxonomy (NCBI): domain Bacteria; kingdom Pseudomonadati; phylum Pseudomonadota; class Betaproteobacteria; order Burkholderiales; family Alcaligenaceae; genus Advenella; species Advenella kashmirensis. The sequence continues at coordinate 799,591 of NC_017964.1, forward strand.
GAGTGTCATGCAAGGCCTGGCGAATCTGCTGTTCTATTTCTTCACCAACGGCATGATCGGCAAGATCGCTCAGGGCGGCAAGGGAGAATTTGCCGCCCATGCGTGCAATCATGGCGCCCACCAGCAGCGCGGCAAGCGGATCGGCCATGGGAAACCCGGCGATGTTTGCCAGAATACCGATAGCGACAACCAGTGATGAAGCCGCGTCCGAGCGTGCATGCCAGGCATTGGCCACCAGCAGAGCCGAGCGCACGCGCTGCGCTTGATTCAACATATAACGAAACAACAGTTCCTTGGCAATGAGCACACTGATGGCGACAAACAGCGCGCTCAGATGTACGGTGGCAATCGTTGACGGATCGGTCAGGCGCAGCCCCGCGCTCCAAACCATAGCCAGTCCCACTCCGAGCATGATCAAGCCAATGGCCAGCGATGCGATCGTCTCAAATCGGCGATGTCCAAAAGGGTGGCTGGCATCAGCCGCCCTGGCGGCATGGCGATTGGCAAACAGCACCACGAAATCGGAAAGAATGTCGGACAGTGAATGAATGGCATCTGCAATCAATGCCTGAGAGTGGGCAAACACGCCCACAATGATCTGGAATATCACAAGGGTGATATTGACGACGACGCTGATCCAGGTGCTGCGCCGGGCTACCTGCGAGCGCTCGCTTTCTGCGACAAGCTCTGATGCCTGATAGGAGGCAAGTCGGCGCGCAGGTACCGCAGAATGATCATGTTGATGGGTCATGTCGATGGGTCATGTCGATGGGTCATGTCCATTAGGGCTGAAAATAAAAGTGTCTTTGAGGTATGCTACTCAATTGTCCATCACTTTCCAAGTATCACGATTATGCTGAATGTTGTTTTTGCGGGAACGCCCGAATTTGCGCGCCAGGCGCTGGCAGCCATTGTTCAGGCAGGGTTTTCGGTTCCCCTGGTTATGACGCAGCCCGATCGTCCTGCGGGTCGGGGAATGAAGCTGACGCCCAGCCCGGTCAAGCAGCAGGCGGTCGCACATAACATCCCTGTGATCCAGCCTGTCAGTCTGCGCCTGGATGGCAAGTATCCCGACGAAGCCGCCAGTGCCCGCCAGACGCTGCAAGCACTGCAACCCGATGTCATGGTGGTGGCTGCCTACGGTCTGATCCTGCCGCAGTGGGTGCTGGATCTGCCCCGCTATGGTTGCCTGAATATCCATGCCAGCCTGTTGCCGCGCTGGCGCGGTGCGGCGCCCATTCAACGGGCGATCGAAGCCGGTGACAGTCAGACCGGCATTGCCATCATGCAAATGGATGCTGGCCTGGACACAGGCAATGTCATCGCCAGCGAGACCCTGTCCATTGTGGGCCAGAATGCCGCACAACTGCACGATGAACTGGCCGTTATGGGCGCACGGCAAATTGTCGCAGTGCTGCAGGCATTGGATAAAGAAGGTGTGCTGCACTCAAGCCCGCAGCCACAGGACGGCGTCACGTATGCCGCCAAACTGGATAAGCGCGAAGCCGCGCTGGATTTGTCGGAGGATGCCGTGACCCTGGCGCGCCGAGTCCGCGCCTTTAACCCGGCACCGGGGCAAGCGTAATGCTGCCGGGACTGGACAGCCCGGTCAAGGTGTGGGATGCCTGCGCGATCGAAGGTGCTGCGGGGGGCGCTGCTTCGGCAACGCCTGGGCAGGTGCTGGCGGTTACCCCCGAGGGCATTGATCTGGCTACGGGTAATGGCACATTGCGGCTATTGCAATTGCAGAAAGCGGGCGGCAAGCGTCAACCTGTAGCGGTTTTTGTCACAGGGTGGAAGCCGCCACAGGGCTGACCCCCGGACCTTGAGCGGTTTGGCCGGCAAGCGATGCACGCTTGGAGCATGCGCCGTGTTGTGGGGCCGCTGAGGGTTCGCTTTGAGCTCGTTGTGGGACCACGATGATCCGTTTTGAGTCGGTCCGTCAGCCGGGCAGCAACTGGGCCCGGATATCATCCGGGGTGGAAAACAGAAATTGCGGTCCTTTTGCAGACAGCACATCGGGATGGTTATAGCCCCAGGCCACGCTGGCGGCATGACAGCCCGATTCGCGCGCGGCGTCGATGTCGCGGATTTCATCGCCGATCAGCAAGCAGGTTTCGGGCGTGCAGCCGGTCTGGCGGTACAGGGTCTTGAGCCTGGATGCTTTGCCAAACAGGTCGCTGCCGCAGCGATACTGGTCGATGAATTCGGTTGCCCGGCCCAACGTGCGGCGCACATTGACTTCACTGTTCGAGCTCAGGACAGCGATCTGGTAGCCGGCGTGCCTGAGCGCAGCCAGGACCTGCTCAATGCCTTCAAACAGATGCACATCCGGCGACGCTTCCTGCATGCGCTGGCGAAATTCCATCAGAATGGCGGGCGCTTTCCAGAAGGGGATATCCAGTGTGCTCAGGATATGGCGTACATCGCGCTGGCGCAGCTGTTCCTTCTCGTCTTCGGCCGGGTTGCGAAACCCGTATTTTTGCGCCACGCTGGCCAGTACCGTATCAAACCACGGCAGAGTATCGGCCAGCGTGCCATCAAAGTCAAAGGCCAGCAACTGGTAAGGCAGAGGCTTCATCAGTCAATCACAATCATGATAGTGGTTTATGATCTGCCCACAGATCGTATTCATTGCTGTCGGTCACGGTACAGCGCACAATCTGGCCGGGCTGCAGTTTTTCAGCGCTGCTGATAAACACACAACCGTCGATCTCCGGCGCATCTGCGTGAGAGCGGCCTACGGCATCGCCGTCTTCATCGATCTCGTCGATCAGAACGTCAATTTCGCGTCCCACCTTGCGTGCCAGCCGGGCAGTAGAAATACCCTGCTGATGAGCCATGAAGCGCTCCCAGCGGTCCTGCTTGACGTCATCGGGCACATGATCGCCCAATGCATTGGCGGGTGCGCCCTCTACCGGCGAATACTGGAAACAGCCAACGCGATCCAGCTGTGCCTCTGTCATCCAGTTCAGCAGATATTGGAAGTCTTCCTCGGTTTCGCCTGGGAACCCCACTATAAAGGTGGAGCGGATGGTCAGGTCCGGACAGGTTTCGCGCCATTTGTGAATGCGCGCCAACGTGCGGTCTTCAAAGGCTGGGCGTTTCATAGCCTTGAGAACCCTGGGGCTGGCGTGCTGAAACGGGATATCAAGATACGGCAGGATTTTGCCTTGGGCCATCAGCGGGATCACTTCATCAACGCTGGGGTATGGATAAACGTAATGCAAACGTACCCAAATACCCAGTTCGGACAGTGCCTCGCACAGTTCGGTCATGCGTGTGCGTACGGGGCGTCCGTTCCAGAATCCGCTACGGTATTTGATATCTACCCCGTAGGCGCTGGTATCCTGAGAAATGACCAGCAGTTCCTTGACCCCTGCATTGGCCAGGCGTTGCGCTTCTTGCAGCACATCGCCCACCGGGCGGCTGACCAGGTCGCCGCGCATGGACGGGATAATACAGAAGCTGCAGCGATGGTTGCAGCCTTCGGAAATTTTCAAATAAGCATAATGCCTGGGCGTCAGCTTAATGCCTTGTGGCGGCACCAGGTCTACATAGGGATCATGCTCGATCGAAGGGGGGGCCGCTTCATGGACGGCACGGACCACTTCTTCGTATTGCTGCGGGCCGGTCACGGACAGCACGCGAGGATGAACCTGGCGAATGACCTGTTCCTCTACACCCATGCAGCCTGTCACGATTACCTTGCCGTTGGCGGAGATGGCCTCGCCGATCGCGTCAAGCGATTCGGCCTTGGCGCTGTCGATGAAGCCACAGGTGTTGACCACGACCACGTCGGCGCCTTCATAGGAGGGAGAAATATCATAACCTTCAGTACGCAACTGGGTCAGGATGCGTTCAGAGTCAACGAGTGCCTTCGGGCAGCCCAGACTGACAAAGCCAACGCGGGGAGCGGACATAGAAAACCTTTAATATATAGAGAAATAAATACGAAACAATGGGAAGCAATGCGCCCGGATGGGGTATGGGCAGTAAAATACCTTACCCTGAGGCGTCCGGTTTATTCTTGCGGCAGATCGAAACGGGCCCTGTTGCCAGCCCAGTTTCGATAACGGCATCACGCCTGTCAATGCGTTTGTGCCAGATTTATCCGGCAGCCTGCCAGGTTGACGGGCGCTTGTGCCATTTGCCCCAGGCGCAGTAGCAAGGCCGCTGGCGGTATTGCCTGTAACCCCGTATTCTTAACTTACAGTATAAATACGGTAAGTACAGTACCAAGTTGCAGGGCAGGGCTGATGCGCGCATAGGGAACCGGTTGCTGGCCGGTAACGCTTACAAAAGAGGCTTGCAAAAGAGACCGTATTTCTGACAGGACATCGCGAACTGCCAAGGCTTGTTTTTGGTCTGCCAGCCTGCTACCCGCCGCCGGTTATTTGCTATCGCAATGAATAATCAGGCAATTTTACCATTTTCGCTCACTAACGGTGTATATGCACAGTCAATTATTTATGCTTGGGGATTTCAGTCAATGACCCGTCCCGCTCAACCCACTTTGTCGCCGCAAGCGGCGTCGGTTACACCGCCCTTAAGCGAGCTTTTGCTGGCAACGGCATACGCAGTTGAGGGAGTCGGCGAAGGCCGTTCCCTGACCGATATCCTCAATGCCGAGCCGGCGAACCGGCGCGCGGCAGTGCAGTCTCTGTCATTTTATGTCATGCGCCAGCTGGCGCGCGGGCACGCGCTGGCAGACCTGTTGCTGGATCGCGGTCTGCCCAATTCGCTGGCTGACAGTCTTTTGATTACGGCTTTGAGCCTGTTGTCAGTGGACGAGAGGGAAGTACGCGATAACCCGCGGGTGCCGGTCTATGAGACCCACACCCTGGTTAGTCAGGCAGTCACTGCCGCCGGCCTGGATCGGAAAACCGCCGGCTTCAAAGGGCTGATCAATGCCTGTCTGCGACGCTTCGAGCGAGAGCGCGAAGCGCTGCTGGAGCAGGCATACCTCCGCAGCAATGTGCGCTGGGGCTTTCCGAAATGGTGGATAGGCCGGGTTCGCCAGGCATACCCGGCGCAATGGGAAACCATCCTGGCCAGCAGTTTTCAGCCGGGACCGCTCACCCTTCGCGTCAACACACGCAAAACCAGCCGGGAAGCCCTTCTTGCAGCGCTGCAGGAGCAGGATATTGCTGCCACGGCTATCGGCGATCATGGCGTGATTCTGGATCAGCCGCTGCCGGTGGCGAAAATTCCGGGGTTCGAAGAAGGCTGGTGGCTGGTGCAGGATGCGGGTGCACAGCTGGCCGCCCAGCTATTGCCGGTCACCGATGGCATGCGGGTGCTGGACGCCTGCGCGGCGCCGGGCGGCAAAACGGCGGGCTTGTTGATGCAGGCCCGATTGCAGCTGACGGCGCTGGATATCGACGAGGGCCGTCTGGAGCGGGTCGCCGCGAACCTGCAGCGGCTCCAATTGAATGACGCAGGCGTGGTGCTGCGTGCCGGCAATGCGATTGATTTGAAATCGTGGTGGGACGGTCAGCCTTTTGATGCCATTCTTGCTGATGTGCCTTGTACTGCATCCGGCATTGTACGTCGGCATCCTGATATCAGATGGTTGCGCCAGGAGCAGGATATTGTCGACACCGTCGCATTGCAACGACGCATTGTGTCGGCCCTGTGGCAGACGCTCAAGCCTGGCGGGACATTGCTGTACGTGACGTGTTCGGTCTTTCCGCAGGAAGGCATTGAGCAGGATCAATGGATGCAGCAGACGCTGGAAGGTGCCGTTGCGCTGCCGTCACCCGGCCAGCTTTTGCCAGGGCAGGGACAGGAACATGATGGCTTTTTCTATTCGTTGCTGCGCAAGCAGGGCTGAAGGCGCGACGTGGGCAGTTAAGCTGCCGGTGCCGGTTGGGTTAGGGTATCATAGGAGCACTGCAAGCGCCGGTGCTGCCAACCCCCATGACCCATTCCGGATGAAAAACCAGCCCGTTTTCATGTCAATCGCATTTATTCTCAGGTTTGCGCTGATCGTGCTGCTGGGCCTGGCCGTCAATGGAGGCACCGCCTTGCATGCGCAGACCACCGCCGCAGATGCCGGCGCCGCAGGTACTGGCACTGCTGCTGTGGCGACCATCAACAGCGTTGAAATTCTGCGGCAGGCTGATGGCTATGTTCTGAATGCCGACGTTGACCTGCCGCTGTCGCATGAGTTGCAAGTGGCCGCCCAGCATGGCGTGCCGCTTTACTTCACGGTCGAGTTTCGGCTGGTGCAGCCACGCTGGTGGTGGTTTGACCGGCAAGTGTATGATCAGTCGCAGACCTGGCGCGTGGCCTACAATGCGCTGGTGCGTCAATGGCGCGTCACTTCGGGCGACTACTCGGTGCCGGAAATGTCTCTGGACGATGCCCTGCAAACCATTACACGAATCTATAACTGGCCGGTGGGACCATTCCCTGATCTGGATCCCGACCAGCATTATGAAGCGCAGTTTCGCATGAAACTGGATACCTCTCTTTTACCGCGGCCCTTTCGGATGGACGCTCTGGGCGGACGCGCCTGGGCCTTATCGACACCATGGAAAAATTTCGCATTTCAATTTTCGGCAACCGTGCCCACGCCCTGATCAAGTGGGTGGTGCGACTGGTATTTATTGCCGCCGTGCTCGCGGCCCTGGTTCTGATGGGCCTGCTGGTGCGCTCTACAGGCAACTCGTCAAGGCTGGCGCAGCAGTACGATCTGCTGCTGCTGCTCAACGGAGTGCTGGCGCTGGCGTTGTTCCTTTGGGTGTCGATGCTGACCATTCGGCTGATCCGGCAATTGCGGTCCAGACAATTCGGCGCCCGACTGACTTTTCGATTTGCGCTGGCGTTTGCCGTGATGGCAATCATTCCAGGCGTCGTCATTTATCTGCTTTCCGTGCAGTTTATGTCGCGATCGGTCGAGTCGTGGTTCAACGTCAGGGTCGACAGCGCCCTGCAATCGGGTCTGACCCTGGGGCAGGCGTCGCTGGACAGCCAGGTGGGCGATTTGCTGTCGCGCGCCAGGCTAATGGCCGACGATCTGTCCACCGTTCCCGATCAGGAACTGTCGGTGGCGCTGACCCGCTTGCGTGAAAACACCACGGTGGGCGATGCCTGGTATTTACCGTTTCCGGCAGCAGGGTGGTCGGATTCTCCAGCTCTTCCTTTGGCAGCCTGCTGCCGCAGATGCCGCCTGTGTCGGTGCTGAACCAGTTGCGCCTGTCGCGCTCCTATGCCCGTACCGAAGCCGTCGAAGGTACTGATTTCGAAAACCCGCAGTTGCGCATTCGCGTCATCGTGCCGGTGTTTTCCAATTCCTTCAAGCTGGACGCGCCCCTGGGCGCTTCGCCCGAACCGTATCTGTTGCAGCTGACCCGGCTGGTGCCGGAAAATATCGGCAGCAATCTGAATGAGGTGCAAAAGGGATTCCGCGATTATCAGGAACTGGCCTTGTCGCGCCAGGGCATCCAGAAACTGTATGGCATTACCCTGACGCTGGCGCTGCTGGTTACGCTGTTTACTTCCATTGCCGTGGCGCTGGCCATTGCGCGGCGCCTGGTCAAGCCGCTGCTGACGCTGGCTTCCGGAACCCAGGCTGTGGCGGTTGGTGATTACCGGCCGTTGCCCGAACCTACGGCCATGGACGAAATTGGCCTGCTGACCCGTTCATTCAACGCCATGACGCGCCAGCTTGATGAAGCGCGCCGCCAGGTTGAAAGCAATCGCATCCAGCTGGAGCGCTCCAATGCGTACCTGGAAAGCGTGATGGCCGGCTTGTCCTCGGGGGTGATCGTATTTGATGAGCGCTTCAATGTGACTACAGTCAATAAAGGCGCCCAATCAATTCTGGACGTGGATTTGCGCTCCGTGCCGGGTCGGCCTCTGGAAGTGATCGATTCGCTGATTGAATTTACCCGGCAGATCCGCAAGGCATTTGCCGATCATGCCGCCGTGGGGTCCGAACGTCATTACTGGCAGGAGCAGATCACCCTGTCGACCAGTAGCGAAAGCGATGAAACCGACGATGTTACCCTGTTGATGCGCGGCACCAGGCTGCGCATTGACGGGCGTCCTACAGGCTATGTCGTGGTGTTCGACGATATTTCAGAAGTGATTTCGGCCAACCGGGCCCGCGCCTGGGGCGAAGTGGCGCGACGACTGGCGCATGAAATCAAAAATCCGCTGACACCGATTCAGCTGTCGGCCGAACGCCTGGCCATGAAGCTGGAAGGGCATCTGGACGAACGCAATGCCGGAATCCTGGCGCGCTCGACCAATACCATTATCAATCAGGTATCGTCGCTGAAAAAAATGGTGGATGACTTTCGCGAGTATGCACGAACGCCGCCGGCGCAAATGCAGCGTGTGGATATCAATGCGTTGATAGCCGATCTGGCCATATTGTATGGCTGGGACCCTGAAGGCAACGGGCATCATGACGAGCCCTTGTACCGTCATATTCGCCTGGATCTTGCGCCAGACCTGCCCCTGGCTGAAGCTGACCCGACCCAGTTGCGCCAGGTGCTGAACAACCTGCTGTCCAATTCGCGGGACGCCATGGCCGATCTGGTACTCGAAGGCGACGAACCCGGGATCACCATTCGTACGACCCTTACGCGCCCCGAGAAGGACCAGAGCACGGACGGACAGGCAATTCGTATTACACTTGAGGACAGAGGCGGTGGATTTTCTGCCAAGGTATTGCAGACAGCCTTTGAACCCTACGTCACCACCAAGGCGCATGGCACGGGGCTCGGACTGCCCATCGTGCGTAAAATAATTGAGGAGCATGGTGGCCGAATTGATATTGCCAATCGTAAGGACGGGGGAGCCCGTGTCTCAATATTACTCACGCGGCTTGCTCCGAAAACAGGCAATTAGCGCATTCCCGTGGTTATAATTGAACCCGGAACTTTGATCAGTACCAAAATGCAGTCAGAAAGTAATAGGTGACAAGATATGGCCAGAATTCTGGTGGTTGACGATGAAATTGGTATACGCGAACTTCTGTCGGAAATTTTATACGACGAAGGTCACACTGTAGAGCTTGCAGAGAATGCTTCGCAGGCACGTGCTGCTCGCCTGCGCTACCGGCCCGATCTGGTGCTTCTTGATATCTGGATGCCCGATACCGATGGTGTCAGCCTGCTCAAGGAATGGGGCTCGCAGGGTTTGCTGGATATGCCAGTTATCATGATGAGCGGACACGCAACGGTAGACACTGCGGTGGAAGCCACCCGCATTGGCGCCATGGATTTTCTTGAAAAACCCATCACGCTGCAAAAACTGCTCAAGACCGTGCAGGCCGGCCTGATGCGGCCGCACGCCAAACAGGTCCTGGCATCGGCAACCAACGGCGCCAATCGCGCGCCGGCCGCAGCGCCTGCTGTCAGGCCAGGCACCGCGGCGGCGCCTGCAGCTGCAACAGTCCAGGGTTCGCCGATTGCGGCTGAGCCGGAGACGCCTGTACAAGGATCTCAATTGGGCAGCATTTCGCTTGACCAGCCACTGCGTGATGCCCGGGACGAGTTTGAGCGCGTCTATTTTGAATATCACCTGGGTCGCGAAAATCACAGCATGACTCGGGTATCGGAAAAAACCGGCCTGGAACGCACGCACCTGTATCGCAAGCTGCGTCAACTGGGTATTGATTCCTCACGCAAACGCAATTCATGAAGATCCTGATCCTTGGCGCGGGGCGTGTTGGTGCGAGCGTCGCCGAGAATCTTGTCTCCGAACAAAACGATATCACGATTGTCGATACCGATGGCGAGCGCCTGCGCTACCTGCAGGACCGCATTGACCTTCGCGGCGTACAGGGCGATGCTTCCATGCCCGAAGTGCTGCGCGCAGCCGGGGCCGACGATACCGACTTGCTGGTCGCCTGTGCGGCGACCGATCCGGTCAATCTGGTTGCCTGTCGGATTGCCAAGGATGTCTTCAATATCCCGCGTCGCATTTCCCGTGTCCGCAGCTACGATTTTTCCAGCAATCCGGAACTGATCAAGGAGAGCTTCGGCGTTGACTCCGTGATCAGTCCTGAAAACAGTGTTACCACCTATCTGCACAGCCTGATCGAATTTCCGGAAGCGCTGCAAGTGGTGGAATTCGGCGCAGGCCGCTTAAGCCTGCTGATCATCCGTATCGGCCGGGTCAGCCCGCTGATCAATGTACGTGTCAATCAGACCGGTCATAATTTACCGAACATCAATGCCCGCGTGCTGGAAATTTTCCGCAACGGCGCCTCGGTTGCGCTGGATCATCAGTCTGCAATTCAACAAGGTGACGAGCTGGTGGTCGCTGTCGATACCCAGGAAGGCAAGGACGCGGTAGCCAAGCTGCAGTACGCTTCGCGCAAGGTGCGTACAGTCATGATCGCCGGCGGCGGGAATATCGGTTACCGGCTGGCCCGCAAGCTGTCCGAAGGCAGCTATAACGTGCGCCTCCTGGAAAGCAACCGGGAGCGTTGTGAAACCCTGGCAACCCTGCTGCCCAGCAAAGTGCTGGTCCTGCACGGCGATGCGACTGATGAGGCCCTGCTCGATAACGAAAATATCGAAGAGATGGACACCTTCCTGGCCGTTACCAATGATGATGAAGACAATATCATGTCGTCCCTGCTGGCCAAGCGGCTGGGCGCACGCAAGGTGGTGGCCCTGATCAATCGCAAGGCTTATGGCGAATTGATGGAAGGCAGCCTGATCGATATTGCCGTCTCGCCTTCCCAGGCGACCATTGGCGCCTTGCTGCGCGATGTGCGCCAGGGCGCTGTGGTGGCCGGACATCGGCTGCGCTGGGGCAATGCCGAAGCCATTGAGTTTGAAGTCAATGGCGATAACAAGAGTTCCCAGGTGGTGGGCAAGTCCATTGCTGAACTAAAACTGCCAAGAACCGCCATCGTGGCGGCTATTTTGCGCGCAGACGAAGTCATTCTGCCCGAACCGGCAACCGTTATTCAGCCGGGCGATCATGTGGTGGTTTTTGCCGGCAATCGGCACGATATGCGGCGGGTCGAAAAACTCTTCCAGGTTTCCGTGTTTTTCTTCTAGGCAGCCTACATGCGCAATATTCTGAATGTCCTGCATGCGCTTAGCCTGACCATGATCGGCTTTTCCACCATCCTGCTGTTTCCGCTGGCCGTCTCTCTGTATTTTGAAGACGGCGCGCACAATGCCTTTCTGATCAGCCTGGGTATTTCCCTGGGAATTTCGGCCGTGCTTTGGAAGCTCACCAGCAGTTCCAAGGATGAAATCAACGCCCGCAACGGGCTGCTGCTGGTCTCACTGGTCTGGCTGGTGTTTCCCCTGATCGCCTCGCTGCCATTTGTGATCGATGCCAGTATAGAAGGATTTTCACTCAGCTTTACCCATGCCTATTATGAAGCCATGTCGGGCATTACCACCACCGGTGCGTCGGTGTTGAACAATATCTCGGCGCTGCCGCCATCAGTCAATATCTGGCGTGTTACCCTCATTTGGGTCGGTGGGATGGGTATTCTGGTGATGGCCGTGGCGATCATGCCGCTACTGGGCGTGGGTGGTTATCAGATCATGCGTGGCGAAATTCCCGGTCCCATGAAGGAAGAGAAGCTCACGCCTCGCATCGCCGGGACCGCCAAGCACTGTATGCCATTTATATTTCGTTATCAACGCTGTGCGTCATCAGCTATCGTTTGGCAGGCCTGTCGTGGTTTGATGCCTGGTGTCATGCTGCATCCACCATGGCATTGGGCGGTTTCTCGATTTACGATGAGGGCTTCCTGCACTATGACTCGCCCATGGTCGATGCGGTAGCCTGTGTCTTCATGATCCTGGCCGGAATCAGCTTTGCCACGCATTACAACGTCTTGAGATATCGTAATCTGCGCTATTACATTACCTGCCCGCAAACAAAAGTATTTGTCGGCATTATGTTGCTTGGCGGGTTGGCCGTCAGTGCCTGGCTGTATTTTGACGGCGTATATCCAAGCATCGTTCAAGCGCTGCGTTTTGGGATGTTCAACACTATATCGCTGGCCACAACCACTGGTTTTGCCAATACCGACTATCTGCATTGGCCGGTGTTGTTGCCCGTGATGATGCTGATGTTGGGCAGCTTTTCTTCTTCCGCTGGCTCCACCGGCGGCGGGATTAAGCTGATTCGGGTCATTGTGATTCTCAAGCAAATTAGCGCCGAGCTGCGCAAGGTGTTGCATCCGCATGCCGTTTGTCCTGTGAAGTTGCACCGACGGATCGTGCCGCCAGCGATTATTTCATCCATCATGGCGTTCGTGCTGGTGTTTGTTATCATGAATCTGGTGCTCACCGGCGTGATGGTGATGTCCGGCCTGGACTTCACCACAGCGTCATCGGCGGTGTTTGCCAGCCTGTCCAATATCGGCCCGGGCTGGGTACCGTTGGTCCCATGAGCAATTACTCCGGACTGAGCGATTTTCAGATCTGGGTGTGCACCTTTGCCATGCTGATCGGCCGGCTGGAGTTTTTTACCGTCCTGGTGCTCTTTACTCCTGGATTCTGGAAGAAATAGGGCGCCTGTTTGGCCCACACACTTACCCTCAGCTGACGTTACCCATGCTTCATATTGCCCTGTTCGAACCTAAAATTGCGCCCAATACCGGCAATATTATTCGCCTGATTGCCAATAACGGTTGCTGGCTGCATTTGATTGAGCCCATGGGATTTCGCATTGATGATGCAAAAATGCGCCGCGCCGGGCTGGACTATCACGATCTGGCCAAGGTAACGATTCACCCCGACTACGCCGCGTTTGTGGCCAGCATATCTGGCCAGCGGATTTTTGCCATTACTACCAAAGGCACGCGCGCCTATACCGATGTGGTGTACCAGGATGGGGATGTGCTGCTTTTTGGCGCAGAAACCACGGGGCTGGCTCCCGAGGTCATGGCCACCTTTGCCGACAGTGAGCGCCTGAGAATCCCGATGTTGCCCAATAATCGGAGCCTGAATCTGTCCAATGCCGTGGCTATTGTCAGTTATGAAGCATGGCGACAACTGGGGTTTGCGTCGGGCAGCTAGCGCTGCTGCCGTGTGAATGCCAGCCGGAGAATGCAAGATCGCCGGCATTCAAGCGAATCCCGATAGATTATTTTGCAAATTCACCGTGTCGGGACCGCACCGGCGACGCGGGGCGTTAAGGCGCGGCAGGCCCGTTGCGGCCCACAGCGCTTTAGCACTTGGCCTCATGCAGGTTGCAGATAACGCCAGATCAGCCGTGCAGCGGTTTTTGCGGTAAGCCCGTCATGGTCATACTCAGGGTTGACCTCTGCGATATCCAGCAGTCGCAGTTTGCCCGATTCCTGGGCCATGCCCAGAATCGCTTCGATGACCGACAGACTCACGCCGTAAGCGGCTGGCGCCGATACGCCGGGCGCCTGCCAGGCGGGCAGCACGTCCATATCAATGGTCAGATAAAGATGAGATACCTCTTGCAATTGCGCCGCCACAAATTGCCGTATCTGGGGCAACTGGCTTTCCTGCATCTGGGTGTCTTCCAGATAGGTCACACCCAGCTCGCGGGCCCGCTCGAACAGAGCCGGCGTATTGGACAGAAGCGAGACGCCCAGGCAGCAATAACGAACAGACCGGCCGTGTTGCGTTGCATGTTCCAATACCTGATCGAACGGGGTGCCCGAGCTGCCGGGCCGGCTGGTGCGTAAATCAAAATGCGCATCCAGATTAAGCACCAGCACGGTCCCTGGCTGCGCCGTTGCCTGCAAATGCTGATCCAGCCCCAGGTAACTGCCATAGGCAATTTCATGGCCTCCGCCGATGACGGCCAGGCGTGAGGATGTGTTCAACAGCGTGCCGATCCTGTTTGCCAGCCGGCTTTGCGCCAGTTCCAGATTATTATCGTCGCAGCCAATATCGCCTGCATCGTAAAGACGTTGCAGTTTATGGGCAGGCAGGCCCGCAAGCGCCCGACGCACATGATCCGGCGCCTGGCGTGCGCCCATGCGCCCATGGTTGCGATTGACGCCTTCGTCGCAGCAAAACCCCAGAACAACGGCTTGCCCGTTCAGGGAGTCAGGAAGGGGATCGCCCAATGGCTGGGCAATCTGGTGAAGCCGGCAGGTGTCGCCTCGTTCGGACGAGTCAACTCTGCGACCCAGGAAAATATTGCTTTTGTCATTATGATAAGTGAAATTCAAGCGTTCAGGACTGCCTGCAAAAATGAACGAGTGCGTTCATGCGCCGGCTGTGTAAATATGACAGAGGGGATATCTTCTTCAAGGATCACGCCGTGATCCATGACCACCACCTTGTCGGCTACATCGCGGGCAAAACCCATCTCGTGGGTAACGACCAGCATGGTCATGCCCTCGCTGGCCAGCATTTTCATGACCTGCAGCACTTCGCCCACCAGTTCGGGATCCAGCGCCGAAGTGGGTTCGTCAAACAGCATGACCTCCGGTTCCATGGCCAGCGCCCGGGCGATCGCCACGCGCTGCTTCTGGCCGCCAGACAGGCTGGCCGGCATTGCGTGGGCTTTTTCCTTTAAGCCCACTTTTTCCAGTAATGACAATGCGAGTTTTTTTGCATCGGCATCGGTGGTGTTTTTCAGTGTCCTGGGCGCAATCGTGACATTGTCCAAAACAGATAGATGGGGAAACAGATTAAACGACTGGAACACCATGCCAACGTTCATGCGCAATGCATTCAGGTCTTTTTCGGCAATCAGTTTGCCGTCCTTCAGCAACGCTTGTCCGTTGATTGTGATATTGCCTTTTTGCGCTGTCTCCAGGCCATTGCAGCAGCGCAACAGAGTGCTTTTCCCGGAGCCGCTGGGGCCAATCAGGACCACGACAGAGGATCGGGCAATGTCCAGGCTGACGCCCTTGAGCACTTGATGATCGCCGTAGAATTTTTCAACGCGATCAAGATGAATCATGGATGGCGTCATTGAACCATTCCTCCGGCTTTGAGTGAGTTTTCTACTTTGCGCAATATGAACATGGCGGTGGCGGTCAGCACCAGATAAATGAGGGCAATGACCAGATACGTTTCAAGCGAACGATATGACACGCTGATAATTTTCTGGCCTTCATGCATCACATCGTGAATCGTCAGCAAAGACACCAGGGCGGAGTTTTTGATCAGCGCGATAAACTCGTTGCCCAGGGGCGGGATCATGCGTACCAGCGCCTGGGGCAGAATGATTTTGCGCATGGCCTGACGCGCGGACATGCCCAGTGACCGGGCCGCTTCGCCCTGTCCCTTGTCCACCGATTGAATGGAACCGCGCACTACTTCGGAAACATACGAGGCCGAATACATGCCCAGCCCCAGTACGCCGCACAGGTAGGCCGGCAACAGAATGCCAAATTGCGGCAGTCCGAAGAACCAGATAAACAGCTGCACCAGCAGGGGTGTGCCGCGGAAAATCGTCAGGTATGTGCTGCACAGCATATAGATAAATTTGCGCTCGGGATTCAGACGCCCGATACCGATGAGCAGACCGACGATGCACGAAAGCAGCAATGCGCCGGCAGTGACCTCGATGGTCACCAGGGTTCCGCGCAGCAGCGGTTCCCAGCCGGCCAGGACAGGAGAGAAATCCAGATTCATGATTTGGCCTCAAACCACTTGTCTACGATCTTCTGATAGGTGCCGTTGTCACGGATTTTCTTTAGCGCTGCGTTCAGCGCATCACGCACTTGCGATTGTGATTTGCTCACGGCAATGCCGTATTCTTCGGTAGTAATCTGTTCGTCCAGAACGATGAAGTCCGGATTGTGCTGGGCGTAGAGTTTGGCCGCCGGTCTGCCTGTCACTGCCGCATCAGCACGACCGATCTTGACCAGGTTGAACATTTCCTCATTCTTTTCCACTTCCACGCGCTTGATGTCGGGGAAATGCTCGGTCAGATAGTTGACCGATTTGGTTCCGACCTGAACCGAGACTTTCTTGCCATCCAGATCTTTGATGTTTTTGATGTTGTTGTCTTTCTTGGTCAGGACGACGAGGCCACCCGCGTAGTACGAATCGGTAAAGTCCACCACATTTTTACGTTCGGGCGTAATGTAGATGCCCGAAATGGCCGCATCGGCGCGACCGGACACAATGGCAGGAATCAGGCCCTTGAAGTCAATGTTGGTCAATTCTATCGGGCGGTTCATTTCCTTGCCCAGCGCATGAATCAGCTCGATATCAAAACCGGTAGGCTTGCCGTCCTGAAAAAACTCCATGGGTGGAAAGGTGGCGTCTGTGACCACGCGCAACGGCGCGTCGGCAGCGACAGAGAGGGCGGGGGCTGCCAGGCCAAGAGCCAGCAGACCGGTAAGAAAAAATGTTTTCATGAAAATTCCTTCACGTGAGTTAAACCAGGAGCGCTTTAAGCGTGGTTGAAATATTGGCTGCAGCCTTCACGGTTGCATCAATCAGTTGCTGACTTCTTGGCAGAGCCCGGGCAGTGGGTGCCATCAGCGTAATGGATCCAAGTGCGATCCGTTTGTGCTGAAAAAGCGGCGCACTGACACCCCAGACTCCATCGTCTACTTCGCCTTCGGATACTGCAAAACCTTGCTGCTGAATCTGGCGCAAATCTGCCGCCAATTGCGCCGCCTGCGTGCCAGTCAGCAAATTCTGCTGTACGGCTTCCTGCACAATCACCTGCTGTTTGGCTGCAGGCAGAAACGCCAGCAGGGATTTGGCGGACGCTCCGCGGATCAAGGGCAGCGAGCGCCCCTTGACGAACGAACAGCGCAGGGAATTTGTGCTTTCGACCATATCCAGGCACACCGCCATTGCGTCCAGCGCAACCAGTATGCCGACCGATTCACCGGTCTGGGTAGACAGGGTCAGCATATCCCTGCGTGCATGTTGCAAAAGAAAAGACGATTGGCTGAATCCCCATGCCAGAGGCAGACAACCCGGGCCGGGCATATATTGCCCCTGTGATTCGAAAACAAACCCCCACTTTTTCAGTAGCGTCAGTTGCCGGTAAAGCGTGCTCTGTGGCAAACCGGTTAACGTGATCAACTCAGCCACGGTGACGGGTCGTTCGATTTTGGCGAAAACCGACAGAATATAAAGCGCGCGATCGGCGCCGCCTTTGTCCGATTGAGAAAGCATGTGCCTGCTGAGAAAAAAGAAGAGAAACGCAGAATAACGTCAATTTCTCAATAATTAAATAATGTATTCCTGATAATTGAGAAAATAATGGAAAACCCCAATTCAACAGACAAGGTAGCGGCGGCGCTCGGTACGGTATAAGGGAGCATCCGATAGAAGGCCAGCCGCGTTGCCCGACCTTGTCGAGGTATCGGCTGGCTTTTCGGCAACTGATCAGGCTCCACCAGGGGGGCGACGGATGCGTGCACCGTGCCGCTACGCCGCGCCGGCACTCGTGCTCTGATCAGTCCGGGTTCGACAGGGTATCCGGCAAACCGACACCTTCGGACTCGTCGCGGGCGACGCAGGGTGTTCTGGCGATGACTACGGCAAAGACCCGTTCTGCGCCAGCTGCGATGAGCGCGCTGGCGGCGGTATTGAGTGTGCTGCCCGTGGTCAGCACATCGTCCACCAGCACCGCGTACTGCAACTGGATATTGCGAGCGCAATAATATAGATGTGCGGTGTTGGCGCGCCGCTGTCGGCGGTTCAGCGTGCTTTGCTTCAGATGGTCGGGCTCCCTAAAGAGCAGTGAATGCAGCACCGGCATGTTCAGTAGCCGGCCAAGTCTGCAGGCGAACTCGCCCGCCGGATTAAAGCCACGTCTTCGCAACGAGCGGTGGCTGCCGGGAATTGGAATCAGCGGCGTTAAGGCCGGCCACGGTGGGCAGCCGCCGCGCGGGTCTGCCCGTTGTATGGCCTCAACAGCCAGCGCAGCAAAAGCGGCGGCCAGCTGAAACTGACGGGCGTTTTTATAGCGCAGGATCAGGCTGTCCGCGGGGCAAACATAGTCAAAGGCGGCGATGGTTTTTTCCAGCAATGGCGTCTGGTCGGCGCAGTCCGGGCACTGGGCCCGGCGCTGGCAGAGCCAGTGCGCAGCGGGGGCAGCGCCACGGATGATGCCGCATGGAATGCTGCACGTCGCGAGTGCACCCGGAGCAGAGGCGACCAATTGGGGCTGGGCCATTACACAGTGCGCAAGCGGCCCCAGTGATTGCAGGCAGGCGTGCGCGCAGGCGGGAAAATCGTAGGGAAAACGGCCTGACTGCAGTCATGGCAGGTCACCTTCATTACAATGGCAGATTGCATAATCTGCCAGAATGCAGTTCTGGCATCAATCGGGTTTGTGATACCAATGTCCCAGCTAATCCATTCGGCTTCCCGGCTACCCATCAACATGACACATGTTCGTCAGCAGTTTGCCCGCCGTGGCACGCTGGAAGACGCGCGCTTTTTCTATGATGAAATCGCTACGCGCATGATAGACCGCCTGGGCTATATCAAAGTGGCGCCCGAGCGGGTTGTTGATGCCGGTTGCGGGCCCGGCAATTCGCTTTACCTGCTGGCGGCGCGCTATCCGCAGGCATCCATTATCGGTGTGGACCACTGCACGTCCTTTATTGAGCATTGCCGGAACCAGTACGTGCCCAAAGGCCTCAAATCCATCATGCAAAAACTCAAGGGGCGGCAAGGTTTTTCCTTCGAGCTTGCTGATATGGCAGCCATGCCCATGGCTGCTGAGTCGGTCGATATGGTGTGGTCCAATCTGGCGCTGCATTGGCATCAGCAACCGCATGACGTCATTCGTGAGTGGCGCCGGGTCCTGAGCAATAGCGGTCTGGCCATGTTTTCCTGTCTTGGCCCTGGTACTTTGCGCGAAGTGCGTAATGCAGTCGCGGCGGCGGGTATCCATACTCAGACCATGCAATTTGTCGATATGCATGATTTCGGCGATATCCTGCTGGAAAATGGTTTTATGGATCCGGTCATGGATCAGGAAGTGATCACACTGACTTATCGCACAGTGGATGCCTTGCTCAAGGATGTACGCGGACTGGGTGGTAATCCCAGCGAAGCGCGCGGCGACGGGCTCAAGGGGCGGGCGTGGTACCGGCGCCTGCGCGAGGCCCTGGAAGCGGGTCGCGGAGAAGATGGTTTATTGCGTTTGTCATTAGAGGTGGCGTATGGGCACGCCTGGTGCAGGCCGGTCAGGCAAAATGCGGCCGGCGAAACCTGGTGCCGGTCAGCGCCATCAAGCGGGCGGTACGTTAAGAGTGTGCGTGCGCGGTAGCGCAGCCCGATGGCAAGTGTAATCATAATGTCGTCGACCGGCAGCACTGGAACTACCCGTGCATTGGCGTTGTCGCGCTATTGGTTGCCTTATTCGCTGCGTTATTCGCTGCGCGATTCGCGCGATAACAGCCGGGATACGGCTTGCAGCGGGGATACTTTGTCGAACAGCACAGCGCAAACGGCTTCGGTAATCGGCATATCAATATTCAGCCGCGTGCGCGAGTCAGGGCGGCCCGGGCGCAGCGAACGCCTTCGGCGGTCATGCCCGAAGATAGGATCGTTTCCAGGTCCTGACCCCGGCCCAGCGCGACGCCCACCTGGCGGTTGCGCGACAGGTCTCCGGTTGCCGTCAGGACAAGGTCTCCCAGTCCGGTCAGCCCGCTGAAGGTGGCGGCCTCTCCGCCTAGCGCAAGGCCCAGGCGGCTCATTTCAGCCAGTCCACGGGTAATAAGCGCCGCGCGTGCATTCATGCCCAGTGCCAGGCCATCGGCAATGCCACAGGCAATCGCAATAACGTTTTTCATGGCGCCGCCCACTTCTACGCCGACCACGTCCTGGCTTCGATAGATGCGCGTATTGCCCGCATGCAGGGCCTCTGTGGCACGTGCCCTCACGCACTCATGGCGGCTGGCCACAGTGAGTGCAACCGGCAGACCCTGCGCTACTTCACGCGCAAACGAGGGGCCGGACAGCACACCGGTATAGGGGACGATATCGTCAAGAATGGCCTGCACCACTTCGTGAGGCAGGCGCGCCGTTTGCTGTTCGAATCCCTTGCAGGTCCACAGCACAGGCGTTGTGTGCAGGCCGGCAGCAGGCAGGCGCTCGCGCAAAATAGTACAGGTGTGGGCGATGGCGGCAACAGGGGTGCCCAGGATAATCAGGGAGGTTGACGCCTCTTGCAGAAACGCAAACGCCTGGTCCAGATTGTCGCTGGCAAGCAGGCTGGGAGGCAGGGGAATATCTTGTAGATATCGCGGATTGCGATGCTGCTGGTTGATGTGTCGTGCCGTTTCCGGGTCCCGCGCCCAGACCATGGTCTGGGCATTATTGCAGGCGGTATGCGCCAGCGCTGTGCCCCAACTGCCTGCTCCAAGAACGAGCACGCGCAATGACAACGGCGAGGGCGCAGGCGTCATGAGCGTTTATTGACGTGTTGTACCGGGAGGCACATAGATGCCTGAACACTGTCTGGTGCGCCATTGCCGCCAGCCTGGCTTTGTGCTTCCTGAACGCGTTGCTCATACAGTGCCTGGAAGTTCACTTCGGCCAGATGCAGTGGTGGCAGTGAGGTGCGGTTGATGGCATCGGCTACGTTGGCGCGCAGGTAAGGGAACAGCATGGTCGGGCAGACAATACCGATGAGTGGCTCGAACTGTTCTTCAGGTACATTGGCAATTTCAAAAATACCTGCTTGCGTGCCTTCGACCAGATACAGCGTTTTGTCGCCAATCTTGGTGGTGATCGTCACTGTCACGGTTGCTTCAAAAACGGTATCGGCCAGGCGCTCGCCGCCGACGTTCAGGGAGACTTCAACGTTCGGTGTTTCCTGCTCCAGGAAGATTTGCGGCGCGTTGGGCATTTCCAGGGAAAGGTCTTTAAGATAGACGCGTTGCATCGCGAATACCGGATCTGTTCCTGTCGCGTCGTTGTTCGATGCAGCGTTGTTTTCGTCAGCCATATAACTTCCTAAATGATGTAAATTTCAAAAATAAGCGGGTCATGCACCCAGCATGGTAACCAGTTTTCCCTCACGGTCAAGGGCTATCAGATCGTCACAGCCGCCGATATGCGCCTGATCGATGAAGATTTGCGGCACGGTTGTGCGCCCGCCGGATCGTTCAATCATAGCAGCCCGCTGCTCCCGGTTTGTGTCAATACTGATTTTCTCCAGATCGCTCACCCCGCGCTCACGCAATAATTTTTCTGCGCGTACGCAGTAGGGGCAGGTCTGCTTGTAATACATGGTCACTTTTTTCATCATGAGCCTTATCTGTTCACTGTGTAGCAATGGAATACGGTGGGCTGCCGCCGTGGCGGCGCCGGCAATGGCCTCAGCTGTGTTGCTTGACAGGCATGCCGTCAGCCTTCCAGGCGCCCATGCCGCCGGCCAGCGTATACACGTTTTCGGTGTTTTTGCTGCGCAGCACATCTGCCATTTTGGCTGATTCTCGCCCATTGTCGCATACCAGGATCAGTGGTTTGTTACGCGGCAGGGTACTGGCTTTCTGTTCAAAGTCGCAGCCGGCAGATTGCGCGCAGAAGGAATGGAGCCGCTGCGATAGCTATCGACGGGGCGCACATCGACAAACACCGCGTTTTCACGGTTGACCAGGTTGACCGCATCTTTGACGCTCAGCCCGGTATTACCCTTGCCCTGTTTGCGCAGCAGGGGGAAAGCCAGCAGTGCGCCAGAGACCAGCAGAAAAATGAGAAAGTAAATCGAGTTCTGATAAAAAAGAAAATCCACAATGAATCCTGAAAATGCGTTTTTCAAACGCTGAATTTACTGATTATAAAATAGCTCGCCTATTCGCGATAAGACTTCTGTAAAATAGAGGAAAATTAATGGTTGACCCGGGCCGCAGGCACGCGGCGGGCCGATTTTCAACCCGGTACAGTTTTTCAGTTTGTCTTGCGGGAATCAACAATGTATAAGCTAGTGTTAATGCGCCATGGCGAAAGCCAGTGGAATCTTGAAAACCGGTTTACCGGCTGGAAAGACGTCGATCTGACTGAAACCGGCCGTCAGCAGGCCTGGGAAGCCGGCGAGCTGCTCAAAAAAGAAGGCTACACCTTCGATCTGGCATTCACATCTGTGTTAAAACGCGCCATCCGCACCCTCTGGATTGCGCTGGATGCCATGGATGCCATGTACACGCCTGTGCATCCGAGCTGGCGCCTGAATGAACGGCACTATGGCGCGTTGCAGGGCCTGAACAAGGCGGAAACGGCGCAGAAATATGGCGATGAGCAGGTGCTGGTATGGCGCCGGGCTTATGCCATTGCGCCCGAGCCGCTGGACGGTGATGACGAACGTCATCCGCGCTTTGATGCGCGCTATAGCCGCATTGCCCCAGCCGATCTGCCCGCAACCGAATGCCTGAAAGATACCGTGGAGCGGGTCCTGCCTTTATGGAATGACTCTATTGCGCCGGCGATCAAGGCCGGTCGCAATGTGCTTATTTCAGCTCACGGCAATAGCCTGCGTGCGTTGATCAAGCATCTGGATCAGGTCTCCGAAGACGATATCGTCAATCTGAATATCCCTACCGGCCAGCCGCTGGTCTATGAGCTCGATGAGAACCTCAAGCCTATCAAGCACTACTATCTGGGCGATCAGGAAGCCATCGCTGCGGCCATGGCTGCTGTTGCGGCCCAGGGAAAGGCTAAAAAGGACTGACGTGATCCGGGTCTCGCGCGCGTTGCGTCTTCTGTCTGCATGCCGGTCATAGGGAAGGCATCATGAGTGGGCCCGGTTCCTTGCCGTCATTACGTTTGCTCGGCAGCGCAACGCTTGCCTGTCTGGCGCTGCTTGCCGGCGGCCCGGCGGGGGCGCAGTCCATTTCTTCGCTTACCAAGCAGCAGCAGAATGCCGAGCAATTGCGTCGAGACCTTCAGGAAAAAATCGCCCAGGTGCAGAAGCGGATCGATGAATCCGAAAGTGACCGCAAGGATGTCACCGAATCACTGCGCCAGTCCGAGACCGAAATTTCCCGGCTCAATGCCAGGCTTGATGACCTGGATAGCCAGCGCGACAAGACCGAGAGGGAACTGGATCAGTTGCGTCAGGAGCAGGCAGGGCAGCAGGCGCTCATGGAGCAGCGCCGCCAGGAACTGGCAGAGCAGCTTCAAGTCTCAGTATACCCACGGTGTGTCACCCTGGGCCGCGCTGCTCTCGGGTGATGATGCGCAGAAAATCGGCCGTGACCTGACCTATCTCAGTTATGTGGCCAAGGCAAGAACTCAGGCCGTTCAAGCGCTTAATACCGAAATCGCCCGTCTGGATGCGGTCAAAAAGAAGGTGGCAGACCACCAGAAGACATTGCAGAAACTGGCCGATGATGCAGAAAAAGGCAAGGCTGATCTGGAGCAGGAAAAACAAAAGCATGCCGCCGTGCTGGCCAGGATCGAAGAAGATCTGAAAACGCGGCGGTCCCAGGCCGGCAAGCTGGCGCGGGACGACAAACGCCTGAACGCGCTTATCGATGATATTCAGGGCAGCATTGTTAAACAGCGCGAGGCCATTCGTCGTGCGGCGATTGAGCGCGAGGCACGCGAGGCGGCCAGACGCAAGGCGCTGCAGCAGGCCCGTGAGCAGGCCGCTCGTCGCGCTGCCCAGCAGGCGGCACTTGCGGCAAAGCGTGCCGAACAGGCGGCGCGTCAGGCTCAGGCGGCACGGGAAGCAGAGCAGCGCGCTTATATGACGGCCGAAGAACAGGCAGAGGCGCTGCGTCGCGCCCGTGAAAATGCGCCCGCTGCCGGCGCTGGCGTTTCGCCGTCGCCCGAGCTGAATACAGCCACTCGGTCTGCGGCAGCGGCGCAGGAGCAATTGGCGCTGGCACGGATACAGCGGGAAAACCTGGAAATTGATCGCGAGAAGGCTCGTCTGGCGCGCCTGAGAGCTGAAGAGCAAGCGCGGCTGGCACAGAAGGCACGTGAAGACGAGCGCAAGGCCGCAGCAGAAGCCTCATCCGGCACTGCCGGCCTGCAGCGCGGCGCACCCTGGCCTGTACGAGGTAGTGTGCAGGGTCGCTTCGGCACGCCGCGTCCCGATACAGGCGATGTGTGGCGCGGCATTCTGATTCGGGCGGGCAACGGCACGCCGGTCAAGGCCATTGGCAGCGGCAGCGTGGTGTATGCGTCGTGGATTCAGGGATTTGGTAACCTCATTATTGTGGATCACCAGAATGGATATCTGAGTGTGTATGGTTACAATCAGAGCCTGAGCAAGAGGGTGGGCGACCGTGTACGCATTGGCGAGACCATTGCCCGTGTTGGGGCGACGGGGGGCAGGTTGACCCTGGCCTTTATTTTGAAATCAGACAAGGGTCTACCCCGGTAGATCCCATGAGCTGGCTGGCCCGGTAACGGTGCCGCGCATTTATCCGGAAGACTCTAAATGAAATTGTTTGCAGTGCGCCAGTTGTCATATGTAATTATCACCGGGCTGATTCAGGCGAGCATCGCCTATTCGCCGGCTGGCGTTGTCTCAGCAGAAGCCGGCCAATCCGGCGCGGCAGATTCCCGCGCCCGAGACGCATGCGCCGCTGCCTGCTGAAGAGTCGTTGCCATTTGCCGAATTGCAGCGCTTTGCGCGTGTTTATGCCGCGATCAAAAACAGCTATGTAGAGCCCATAGAGGATCAGAAACTGATCGAGTCCGCGATCAAGGGCATGGTTCAGGACCTGGATCCGCATTCGGCCTATCTGGATGAGCTCGAGTATGAAGAGATGCGGGTGTCCACCGATGGCGAATTCGGCGGCCTGGGTATTGAAATCGGGCCCGAAAAAGGTTTTGTAAAAATTATTTCGCCCATTGAAGATACACCTGCAGCCAAGGCCGGCATCATGCCCGGCGACATCATTACCGGCATCAATGGCGAAAGCATGGAAGGAAAGCCACTGAACGATGTGGTGAAAAATCTCCGCGGAGATGTGGGTACGTCGATCAAGCTGTCGGTCAGCCGTCCGTCTACCGGCAAACAGCTGGACTTTGATCTGGTGCGCGCGGTGATCAAGGTACAAAGCGTGCGTAGCAAAATGCTGCCTGATGCCATAGCCTATGTGCGTGTATCGCAGTTCCAGGAGCGTACCGGCCCCGATCTGGCGACGCACTTAAAACAACTGGACGCCAAGGGCAAGCCCAAAGGCTGGTCCTGGATTTGCGCAATGATCCGGGCGGCTATTGACCGGCGCCATCGGGGTGTCGGCAGCATTTCTCAAGCCTGGCATCAACGTTGTGTCCACCAAATCCCGCGACGATCAGGATTCCCATGTGTTCAAGGCAGATGCCCGGGACTACGTTCACAATTCGAGTGATTATCTGAAAGACCTGCCTGCCTGGACCAGAACCGTTCCCATGGTGGTATTGATCAATGTTGGTTCGGCATCAGCCGCGGAAATTGTCGCTGGCGCGCTGCAGGACCATAAGCGCGCTACGGTCATGGGTAACCGCAGCTTCGGCAAGGGTTCGGTCCAGGTCGTCATGCCGCTGGACGATAACACCGCGCTCAAGCTGACCACCGCGCGGTACTTTACTCCCTCCGGCGTTCCATCCAGGCCACCGGCATTGTCCCGGATATCGTGGTGACCGACACCGAAAAAGGTGATCTGTTCAGCTTCCCGCGCGAGGCTGACCTTGCTGAGCATCTGCGCAATGAACAGGCGGGTGAAAACGGCGAAGTCAAGGGCACCACTGCTATCAAACCCAATGAAGCATCGGAGAACGAGCAGGTCTTTGAATTCGGCTCGGCGGGTGATTTTCAGCTGACGCAGGCGGTCAATAAACTGCTGGGCAAACCCGTCAAAGGCGGTGCGCCGGTTGCCCCGAAGCAACTGAGCGAGAAGGAAAAACAGGCGGAGAAAAAATCCATTGATGCAGCTTCGGGCAGCGCTAAACCGGGGCAAGACCAGGACGACAAGCCGGCTAAGGATGAACCTGTTAAGCAGGAGCCCGTTAAGCGGGAGCCCGCTGACGCAGATCAGCCTGACAAGGCCGAGCCGTCTGCGCCGTCACCAGCCGAGCGCAAGGCGCCGGCCGATGCGGTCAAGCCGGCGGCACCCGCGCAACCCTCAGGAAAATAGCCAATGGATGATAACCAGCTGCTGCGCTATGCGCGACATCTGATGCTTGATGCTATCGGCATCGAGGGGCAGGAAAAACTGCTTGCCAGTTCCGTGCTGATCCTCGGGCTCGGTGGCCTGGGCTCGCCGGTGGCCGCGTATCTTGCCTCGGCCGGCGTGGGTAGGCTGGTGCTGGTGGATGACGATCAGGTTGAGCTGTCGAATTTGCAGCGTCAGATTATCCATACCACCGCGCGTATCGGCCAGAGCAAGGCTGAATCGGCCCTCGCTGCCATTGCGGAGATCAATCCCGATTGCGTAGTGGAAACAGTCGTCGAGCGGGTAGATACTGATCGTCTGGGGCAGTTGCTTGCCGGGGTGGATATTATTGTGGATTGCACCGATAATTTTCGTACACGCCAGGCCATCAATGAAGTATGCGTTGCGCAAGCCAAGCCTTTTGTGTCGGGTGCGGCCATCCGGTTCGCCGGCCAGGTGACGGTATTTGATACGCGCCATCCAGACTCGCCCTGTTACGCCTGCGCCTTTCCTCCTTCAGATAATTTGCAAACAGACAACTGCGCCACCATGGGCGTTTTTGCGCCGCTGGTTGGCATCATCGGCAGCGTAGAGGCCGCCGAAGCCATCAAAACGCTGCTGGATGCCGGCGACAACTTGCGCGGCCGGCTGATGATGCTCGATGCGCTATCCATGCAATGGCAAACGCTG
Organism: Advenella kashmirensis WT001; assembly: GCF_000219915.2. NCBI lineage: Bacteria > Pseudomonadati > Pseudomonadota > Betaproteobacteria > Burkholderiales > Alcaligenaceae > Advenella > Advenella kashmirensis. The sequence goes on from NC_017964.1 coordinate 826,292, forward strand.
CTGCTGGAGCGCAATCCTACCTGCCCGGTGTGTGCAGCGCGCGATTATTAATTGCTGTCCTGGCTGGCAGATTGCCTGGCCAAATTGCACTTGTCATGAGCTGGCGCCTGCAGTGTGAGTTGCGTGCTGCGCAGTTCATCACGTCTGAAATAATGAATAAGTACTTGCTGCCCGGCCTGGTAACGATCCAGCTGTTTGTCCCAGTTTGTCGCGTCAATACGCAGGCCGTCCATAGCCAGCAAAATATCGCCGGCCGACAAACCTGCCGCATGCGCTGCGCCGCCTTCAATTACCTGCGCCAGGCCCGGTTCGCCGGTCGCTGTGGCTCGCATGGTGGCGCCAATGCCTGGTGCGCGGCGCTCGGTCTCCCAGGACAGGCTGATGCCTTGCTTTTCCAGTAAAGATGCAAGGGGCAAATCGGCTGTTTGTTCGGTGGCCGCGTTAATAAATGACTGTAAATCCACCCCCGTTGCCTGCCTGAGCAAGCCTGCAAATTCATCCTCCTGCAAGCCGCGCTGACGTGATTGGTAAAAGCGGCGGCCATAGCGGTCCCACAGCAGGCGCATGACGTTGTCCAGCGACTTGCGGTTGCCGGTGGCATTGCGAATGCTCAGATCCAGCGCCAGTGCGACCAGGGATCCTTTTGTATAGTAGCTGACGATATTGTTGATTGAACTCTCGTCCTGGCGATAATAGCGATTCCAGGCATCAAAAGAGCTGTCGGCCACGCTTTGTCTGAAACGGCCTGGCGCCCGATGCACGCCGGTAATGGTCTTGGCCAGCAGTCTCAGATAGTCGTTCTCATCGATAACGCCGGCGCGCAGCAGCATCAGGTCATCGTAGTACGACGTGAACCCTTCGAAAATCCACAGCAGGCTGGTCAGATTGGGCCGGGACAGGTCATAGGGAACGAAGGCTTGCGGTTTGATGCGCTTGACATTCCAGGTATGAAAATATTCGTGGCTGACCAGTCCCAGGAAACCGGTATAGCCCTCGCTGCGTTCATCATTGCCCATCACGGGCAGATCCTGACGGGAAGCCACCAGCGCCGTAGAGGCGCGATGCTCCAGGCCGCCATAGTCCTTGCCGGTCACGTAGGTCATGAACACATAGCGATCGGCGCTGTCCAGAAACGGCGCGCGATGGGTGCCCGGCTCAAAGAAACGAATCTGTGTTTCACAGATTTTCGCGGTATCGCGTGCAATACGCTTGAAGTCGACGTTGGGTAACACGCCGGTAAATACCATTTCGTGTTTGGCGCCGCATACGGTGAATGTTTCCACATGAGGCGTGCCCATCTCGACCGGATGATCCACCAGGCATCGTAATCGGGCGCCTCATAGACCCCGAACCGGTGGGGCAGGGTCGTTTGTCGGCCCCGGCGTGCCGGCCGCAGGCTGGTGTAAACGCGCCAGTGACGGGTACCGTTATTGCCTGGGTCGATGGTCACCAGGCATGGTTGCTTTTCGCGACCGTGCACTTTCAGAAAAACGCTGGTGCCATTGAAAAAACCGTGGGTCTGATCCAGATGGGCGCAGCGCACCGACAAATCCCAGGCGTATACCCGATAATTGAGCGTGAGGCGGCTGGTGCAGGGCGCTACCTGCCAAGTGTGATTATCCAGTTTTTTGACGGCCAGCACAGATCTGCCTGCCTTTGCCGTCAGGCTGTGAATATGCCGGGAAAAATCCCGTATCAGATAGCTGCCTGGAATCCATGCCGGCAGCGACACAACCTGGCCGCGACGATCGGGGTTGCTGATGGTGATCTGGACATCAAAATAATGAGCGGCGGGGTCGGCGGGTGTGATCTGATAGGAAACGGAAGGCATACTGACTCGGTAAAATTTGGAGGTGAAGTAAGTAACTATAGCAAAAACCGAAGGTTTGTCATTTTTTGACCATTCAGTGGCTACAATATTCGACACAATTTCAGTGAATATCCGAATACTCACAGGGAGACCAAAGCATGTCAGAAGAATTTGTCTTATCGCGTATCGAAGGCGCTGTCGGCGTCATTACCATCAATCGCCCCAAGGTCCTGAATGCGCTTAGCAATGAGTTGATGCACGTGCTCAGCCAGGCGTTGCTGGCCATGCAGGCAGACAGCAATGTCAATGTCATTGTGTTGACCGGTTCCGACAAGGCTTTTGCCGCCGGCGCCGATATCTCGGCCATGAAAGACTGGGACTATATGGATGTCTATAAAAGCAATTACATCGGCGGCGATTGGGAAACCATGAAAAATGTCATTCGCAAGCCAGTTATTGCGGCAGTCTCGGGTTATGCGCTGGGTGGGGGTTGCGAGCTGGCCATGATGTGCGACACCATCTATGCGGCCGAAAGCGCTCGCTTCGGTCAACCCGAAATCAAGCTGGGGACCATCCCTGGCCTGGGCGGCACGCAACGGCTGACCCGCGCAGTAGGCAAGGCCAAGGCCATGGATCTGGTGCTCACCGGTCGCATGATGGACGCCAAGGAAGCGGAAAGCGCCGGGCTGGTTGCCCGGGTCCTGCCGGTCGACAATTTTCTCGATGAGGTGATCGAGATCGCACAGGGCATGGCCGGCATGTCGCAGACCACGCTTATGATGGCCAAGGAATGCGTCAATGTGGCACTGGAAACAACACTTGAGCAGGGCCTGTTGTTTGAACGCCGTGTATTTCACGCAACGTTTGCCACAAAGGACCAGAAAGAGGGAATGGACGCCTTTGTTGGCAAGCGTGCGCCTGCCTTCAATAATATGTAAGAAAACGTCCCCGCGTCTTGCCTATGACTTGAAATATACGATATACTTCTATGGCTTAACTGAATGCTAAAACCGTTATGAACGGCGCGGGGGCTTTACTTTACTTATGAATCATCCATCGGCATGAGTCATCAAACGGGAGCAACCGAACCAGATCGTACGAAGCATTTGCCGGAAAGGTCGGTTTTGCAGTCCGGGGTGTCCACAGATGCGCCCGTTGCCAATAACCAACACACCGCAGTAGGAAAGGCTGCGCCGGTAATGTCAGAAAAAGCACAAACAACGCCACAGGAAGCGCGTCCACTGAGTCTGACTCCACAAGAGCGGGCCAGAATGAACGCAAGGGCGGCAAGGGGCCTGGTTAATTTGGTGCTGGCACAAGCGGCGTTGCTGCTGGTAACAGCACTGGTAAGCTGGCTTGTCGCGGGGGGCTATGCAGCGCTATCGGCGCTGGCCGGGGGGTTGATTTATCTGATCCCATCCTCGTTCGCTGCTCTTCATATGCTTGTAAAGATTTACAGTCAGGCTAATGCCGGTGCGCTTACGTTCTTCTGGACGCAAGCGCTGAAGATTGGCGGAACGCTGGCATTGCTGGCTCTGGTGGTCAGGTTCGCGGGAGCCTACCTTGTCTGGCCTGCGCTGCTGATTGGGCTTGTTGTTGTATTGAAGGGGTATGTCCTGCTGCTTGTGTTGAATAAACTCAGGTAGTCAGACATAAATGGGATAAATCAAAATGCAGCCTGAACCGGCTGCGCATTTGGAGTACGTACTAAATGGCTGCATCTGCCGAAGTATCGCCTCAGTCAGCTTATGTCCAGCATCACCTGGCGCACCTGAATAATACGGGTCATCCTCAAACCAGTATTCTGGATATGAGTGTTATCAATTACGACTCCGTGTTCTGGTCTCTGGCCATGGGTCTGGTTGTCGTATTCCTGCTATGGCTGGCTGCCCGCCGTGCGACCAATGGCGTACCTGGTCGTTTTCAGGCCGCCGTCGAAATGGTTGTTGATATGGTCAACGACCAGGCAAAAAGCATTGTTCATAACGAAGTCTCGCGCAAGTTCATCGCGCCCCTGGCACTTACTGTGTTCTTGTGGGTCACGCTGATGAATACGCTTGACCTCATCCCGGTTGATCTGCCGGGTGCCATTCTTGGCTGGTTGGGTCTGGCTGGCGATCATCACGCCCCCGGTCCTCTGTATTATCATCGTATTCTTCCTACTGCCGACCTGAACGTTCCTATGGGAATGTCTCTGGCTGTGCTGCTGCTGTCTTTTTACTACGGTATCAAAATCAAGAGCGCCGGCGGTTTTGTTAAAGAGCTGTTCACTGCGCCGTTTCATGCGCATGGCTTTGCCGCTGTCCTGTTGTCGCCTTTCAATCTGTTGCTCAATATCATCGAGTACGCTGCCAAAACCGTTTCTCTCGGTATGCGGCTGTTCGGTAATATGTTCGCCGGTGAATTGTTGTTCATGCTCATTGCCCTGCTGGGTGGCGCATGGACCGGTTTTTCCGCAATGAATATCGGGCTTGGCATCGGCCAGGTACTGGCCGGATCAATATGGGCTATTTTCCATATTCTGATCATCCTGCTCCAGGCCTTTATTTTCATGATGCTGACCCTGGTATATCTTGGTCAGGCGCATGAGAGCCACTAAGGTTTCGTCATAGCAGATTCTGTTATGCCGTAGTCGGCAGATCGGAAATTAACAACCGGTCTGCCAAATTTTAAGCAGTAATTTTCCATCTTTAAATTGTTTTAGGTTCATAACCACAAGGAGTTGTCATGACCACAGCAGCTTTCGTTGCTCTTGCTTGCGCTTTCATCATCGGCCTGGGCGCTATCGGCGCGTGTATCGGTATCGGTATCATGGGCGGTAAATACCTCGAAGCATCCGCTCGTCAGCCAGAACTGATGAACGTTTTGCAAACTAAAATGTTCTTGTTGGCTGGTCTTATCGACGCTGCGTTCCTGATCGGTGTTGGTATCGCCATGCTGTTCGCGTTCGCAAGCCCGTTTGGTGCCTGATAACAAGACGTAAGGCCATCTTCGGATGGTGGTGAACAAGATGGAATAGCGAACCCTGACATTCAGGGTTCGCCAATGACAAAAGTTCAAGTAAATTTCAGGATTTCGCCCAGGCGAAACCGCCCATTATTGAAGGGAAACGACCGTGAATTTAAACGCGACGCTCTTTTTCCAGACGCTCGTTTTTTTGTGCTGGCGTGGTTCACGATGAAATTCGTGTGGCCTCCGCTGATCAAGGCCATTGAAGAACGTCGTCAGAAGATTGCCGATGGTCTGGCTGCAGCCGACAAAGGCAAAGCGGATCTCGCTCAGTCCCAGGCTCGTATCAGTCTGATCGAAGCCGATGCCAAGCAGCAAACACATGCTCGCTTGCAGGACGCTGAAAAACATGCTGCATCGATTGTTGATGCTGCCCGCGGAGAAGCCGAAACTGAACGTTCACGCATCATCGCTCAGGCCCAACAGGATGCCGAGCGTGAAGTGCAGCGTGTACGGGACAGCCTGCGTGATGAAGTAGCTGCCCTTGCCGTCAAAGGCGCAGAGCAGATTCTCAAGCGCGAAGTCAATCCTCAGACGCATGCCGAGTTGCTGAACCAACTCAAGGCACAGCTTTAATTCGGAAATACCATGGCAGAACTATCAACCGTTGCCCGTCCGTACGCCGAGGCGCTTTTTGCCTCAGCGAAAAATGATCCGGCAGGTCTTGCTGCATGGTCGGATGCCGTCAATGAGCTCGCGCAGCTTTCAAACATGAAAGATGTGCGTGAAGCGATGTCAGATCCGCAACTGGAAAGAAAAACAAAAGAAGACGTTTTTCTGGGCCTGCTCAAAACGTCCTTGTCGCAGCCAATGCGCAATTTCGTTGACCTGCTCATTGAAAACGATCGTCTTTTGCTCCTGCCACAAATCGCCGAGCAGTTCGAGGCGCTCAGAAACCGCAATGATGGAACTGCGCAGGCAGAAATCACCAGTGCTTTTGAGATGTCCGAAGCCCAGGTGCAGGAACTGATTGCCGGGCTGGAGAAAAAATTCGGCGTTAAACTGAAGCCGGTTGTTACCGTTGATCCATCGCTTATCGGTGGCGTTCGCGTAACAGTAGGTGATCAGGTATTAGATACTTCCGTGCAGGCTCAGTTGAGCCGCCTGCGCGACACACTGGCGGCTCACTAAGCGCCATACATAACAGGATTTCAGGAGTCTGAACATGCAACTCAATCCGTCAGAAATCAGCGAACTGCTCAAAAGCCGTATTGAAGGCCTGGGCGCTTCTGCCGATGTTCGTACGCAAGGTACGGTTGTTTCCGTAACCGACGGTATTACCCGCGTCCACGGTCTTTCCGATGTGATGCAAGGCGAAATGCTGGAGTTTCCCAATAACGTCTACGGTCTTGCTCTGAACCTCGAGCGTGACTCCGTGGGTGCCGTTATTCTGGGTGATTACACCGGCGTATCCGAAGGTGATCAAGTCAAAACTACCGGTCGTATTCTCGAAGTACCCGTTGGCCCCGAATTGCGCGGCCGCGTGGTCAACGCACTGGGTCAGCCCATCGACGGTAAAGGTCCGGTCAATGCGAAAGCAACCGACATTATCGAGAAAGTGGCACCCGGCGTTATTGAGCGCCAGTCTGTTTCCCAGCCTCTGCAAACCGGTATTAAATCAATCGACTCCATGGTGCCTATCGGCCGTGGTCAGCGCGAACTGATTATTGGTGACCGCCAGACAGGTAAAACTGCTGTTGCCATCGACGCGATCATCAGCCAGAAAGGCAAGAATGTTACCTGCGTTTACGTTGCTATCGGTCAGAAAGCCTCTACCGTGAACAACGTGGTGCGCAAGCTCGAAGAACTGGGCGCACTGGAATACACGATTGTTGTTGCAGCAACGGCATCTGACTCTGCTGCCATGCAGTATCTGTCAGCGTATGCTGGTTGCACCATGGGTGAATATTTCCGTGACCGCGGTGAAGACGCGCTGATCGTTTATGACGATCTGACCAAACAAGCCTGGGCATACCGTCAGGTTTCCCTGCTGCTGCGTCGTCCGCCAGGCCGTGAAGCCTATCCCGGGGACGTGTTCTATCTGCACTCCCGTCTGCTTGAGCGCGCAGCTCGCGTTAACGAAAATTACGTAGAAAAATTCACTAACGGCGAAGTGAAAGGTAAAACCGGTTCTCTGACCGCGCTGCCTATCATTGAAACCCAGGCAGGCGACGTTTCTGCGTTCGTTCCTACCAACGTGATCTCCATTACCGACGGCCAGATCTTCCTTGAGACCGATCTGTTCAACGCCGGTGTGCGTCCAGCGATCAACGCCGGTATCTCCGTTTCACGGGTTGGCGGTGCAGCACAGACCAAAGTCATCAAAAAACTGTCCGGTGGTATTCGTACCGACCTGGCCCAGTATCGTGAATTGGCAGCCTTTGCCCAGTTTGCCTCCGACCTTGACGACGCAACACGCCGTCAGCTCGAGCGTGGTAAACGCGTGGTAGAACTGCTCTAGCAGTCTCAGTACCAGCCTTTGCAGGTTTGGGAACTGGCCGTCTCACTGTATGCGGTGAACAATGGCTACCTGGACGAAGTTGAAGTTGAAAAGGTCCTGTCATTCGAGAAAGGTCTGAAAGACGAGCTTAAGAACAAGCACGCTGATCTGATCGGCCGTATCGAAGATACAAAAGAACTGTCCAAAGAAGACGAAGCTGCATTGAAAGATATTGTTGCCAGCTTCAAATCTGGTGGTTCATACTAAGTAAGTCCGTGAGGTGCAGGGCCTGTTGCCATGCACCTTCCTGAAATTGGTTTAACAGGAAAGCGAAATGCCTGGAATCAAGGAAATTCGTACGAAGATCAAGAGCGTGCAAAACACGCGCAAGATCACCAAGGCCATGGAAATGGTGGCAGCATCCAAAATGCGCAAGGCGCAGGAAAGAATGCGCGCCGGCCGTCCCTATGCCAAGAAAGTACGCGAAATCGCTGCACACATGATGCAAACGCATCCTGACTACCGTCATCCGTACATGGAAGAGCGTACAGATATCAAGGCGGTGGGTGTAGTGCTGGTCACCACAGACAAAGGTCTGTGCGGCGGCCTGAATACAAATATCTCCCGGCTGGTGCTGGCGCGTCTCAAGGAATTTGAAGCCAAGGGTATCAAGGTCCAGACGACTGCCCTGGGTAATAAAGGTTTGAGCCTGCTGACACGTATTGGCAGCAATTTGGTGTCCAACGAAGTGCAGCTTGGCGATCAGCCACACCTTGAACGCCTGATCGGCGCCCTCAAGGTGCAGCTTGATGATTATCTGGACGGCAAGATCGATGCCCTCTATGTGGCGTCCACGCATTTCGTGAACACCATGCGACAGGAGCCAACGATCATGCGTCTGTTGCCGTTGCCGGATGGCCTGAAGGATCCGTTTGTCGCCGGTGCTGCAAAAGCCGAAGACGAAGAAGCTGCGATCGAATCGAGCTACCAGTGGGACTACATCTTCGAGCCCGATGCCAAATCGGTCATCGACGATCTGCTGGCCCGTTACGTTGAGGGTCTGGTGTATCAGGCAGTTGCGGAAAATATGGCGTCAGAGCAGTCGGCACGGATGGTGGCGATGAAGGCTGCGTCGGACAATGCAAAGAAAGTGATTGGAGAACTGCAACTGGTTTACAACAAAACCCGTCAGGCATCCATCACTAAAGAAATTTCAGAAATCGTGGGGGGCGCCGCGGCCGTGTAACCTTCGGGTCAACACCAACCGGCATCTTTCAATCGTTATTAAGTAAGGAATCGACATGAGTAACGGTACCATCGTTCAGTGCATCGGCGCCGTCGTGGATATTCAGTTCCCACGCGACAACATGCCAAAAGTTTATGAAGCCCTTGTCCTGGCGGACAATGAATCAAAATTCGCCGAGAAAGGTTTGACACTGGAAGTTCAGCAGCAGCTGGGCGACGGTGTTGTGCGTACGATTGCAATGGGCTCCAGTGACGGTCTGCGTCGCGGCATGGCCGTTGGCCGTACCAACGCTGCTATTTCCGTTCCTGTCGGTGAAGCCACTCTGGGCCGCATCATGGATGTACTGGGTCGTCCTATCGACGAAGCCGGTCCTATTGCTACCGAGGAACGACGTGCAATTCACCAGTCTGCACCGAAGTTTGACGAACTGTCTCCTTCGGTCGAGCTGCTGGAAACCGGCATTAAGGTGATTGACCTGGTCTGCCCGTTTGCCAAAGGCGGTAAAGTGGGTCTGTTCGGTGGTGCCGGTGTGGGCAAAACCGTTAACATGATGGAACTCATCAATAACATCGCCAAACAGCACTCCGGTCTGTCCGTGTTTGCCGGCGTGGGTGAGCGTACTCGTGAAGGTAACGACTTCTACCACGAAATGGAAGAGTCCAACGTTCTGGATAAAGTAGCCATGGTGTTCGGTCAGATGAACGAACCTCCGGGCAACCGTCTGCGCGTGGCTTTGACCGGTCTGACAATGGCCGAAAAATTCCGTGACGAAGGTCGTGACATTCTGTTCTTCGTAGATAACATCTATCGTTACACCCTGGCCGGAACTGAAGTATCTGCGCTGCTGGGTCGTATGCCTTCAGCGGTGGGCTATCAGCCAACACTGGCTGAGGAAATGGGTGTACTGCAAGAGCGTATTACTTCTACCAAAACCGGTTCCATTACATCGATCCAGGCCGTTTACGTTCCTGCCGATGACTTGACCGACCCGTCTCCTGCCACAACCTTCCAGCATTTGGACTCTACGGTCGTGCTGTCGCGTGACATCGCTTCTCTGGGTATTTACCCAGCGGTTGACCCGCTGGATTCCACCAGCCGTCAGCTGGATCCTCAAGTGGTTGGTGAAGAGCACTACGCAGTGGCCCGCGGCGTTCAGCAGACGCTGCAACGCTATAAGGAATTGCGCGACATTATCGCGATTCTGGGTATGGACGAGTTGTCTCCTGAAGACAAACAGGCTGTTGCCCGTGCACGTAAAATCCAGCGTTTCCTGTCTCAGCCGTTCCACGTTGCCGAGGTCTTTACAGGTTCTCCAGGTAAATACGTACCACTGGCTGAAACCATTCGCGGCTTCAAGATGATTGTTGACGGTGAATGCGATGCGCTGCCTGAGCAGGCTTTCTACATGGTCGGTACCATCGATGAAGCCTTCGAAAAAGCGAAAAGCTTAAAATAAGGAATAGCTATGGCTACTTTACTCAAAGTAGATGTTGTCAGTGCTGAAGCATCCATCTTCTCGGGCGAAGCCAAGTTTGTGTCTTTGCCGGGTGAAAGCGGTGAGCTGGGCGTTCTGCCCGGCCACACGCCGCTGATCTCCAAGGTCCGTCCAGGTACGTTGAAAATCGTACGTGAAGACGGAACAGAAGAGCTGGTGTTTGTAGCCGGTGGTATTCTTGAAGTGCAACCATTTGGCGTTACAGTTCTGTCCGACACGGCAATCCGTGCGGCAGATCTGGACGAAGCCAAGGCCGAGAAGGCTCGCCAGCAGGCGCTGGAAGCACTCGAGAACGCACACGACAAGCAGGATATTGCCGCTGTCGAAGCCGAACTGGCCATGCTGGCAGCGCAGGTTGCTGCAGCTCGTCGATTGGCCAACATGAAAAATCGTCACTGATTCTTCATTGTTACTGCGGTACTGTCAGTAAAAACAAAAGACGCCCTGGTGGCGTCTTTTGTTTTGTCTTCATGTTCATTGTCGATGCTGTCCGGCGCATACTATGTTCAATGATTGTGCATGTGCTGATCTAGCGAATGCATGCTGACGGTTTGAAACGCTGGCTCCAAACCGTCAGTGCTTTTGCGCGATTACTTCGCTTGTGATTTTTCTGCAGCAGCGCGCAGTTGATCCAGCGTCGCCGTGGGGGTAATGGCTTGCGGATCAATCAGGCAGTGCAAAATGGCCGGTTTGCCGCTGGCCACTGCTCGCTCAAATGCGGGCCCGAAATCTTCGTTTTTTTCCACCCGCTCTCCATGACCGCCAAACGCCACCGCGTAAGCGGCAAAGTCCGGATTCTGCAGATTGGTGGCGCTGACACGCCCCGGATAGTGCTTTTCCTGGTGCATGCGTATCGTGCCGTACATGCCGTTATCGAACACAAGCACAATAATATTCAAACCGTACTGTACGGCGGTGGCAAACTCCTGACCGTGCATCAGGAAGCAGCCGTCACCGGCAAAGCAGACTACCTGCCGCTGTGGCATGACACGTTTGGCGCCTACGGCAGCTGGCGCCCCGTAGCCCATCGACCCGGAGGTAGGGGCCAATTGGGTATTGAAATGATTGTAGCGGTGAAAACGGTGCAGCCAGGTGGCATAGTTGCCGGCGCCATTGGTCATAATGGCGTCCGGTTCCAGATGGGTTTCAAGATACGCCATGACTTGACTCATTTGCAGGGCGCCGGGCGTACTCACAGACTGCGGATCGCTCCATGCCAGGTAGGCTGCATGGGCGGTGTCAACATAGTCCTTGCGCGCGTTCTGTTCGCTGGCAGCGAGTCCGGCGCAGGCATTGACAAACTGGGATGGGGTGGCATTGACGGCCAGTGCGGCCTGATACACACGGTTCAGTTCCTGGCTGTCCGGGTGGACGTGAATCAGTGTCTGTGTTGGTACAGGGATATCCAGCAGTGTGTAACTTTGCGAAGCGATTTCCGACATGCGCCCGCCCACCAGCAAAATCACGTCAGCTTCCTGCGCCATCTTGAGCAGTTTCGGATTGATGCCCAGGCCAATATCACCAACGAAATTGGGATGCGAGGACGGGAACAGATGCTGGCGGCGGAATTGGACCGCTACAGGAAGTTGCTGTTTTTCGGCAAAGCGTACGAAATCATTGACGGCTTCTTGCGTCCAGCGTGAGCCGCCAAGAATGGCCAGCGGCTTTTTCGCATCCGCCAGCAGGGTGGCCATTTGTTTGATTTGTTCAGGAGCAGGCGCTGACTCTACCGGCTCTACGCGTGGCGCGTCCGCTACGGTGGCCAACTGCACCAGCATATCTTCGGGCAGGGCGATGACGACCGGCCCCGGGCGACCGGACATGGCCACGTGAAACGCGCGGGCGACAAGTTCGGGAATGCGCGCCGCATCATCGATTTCAGTGGTCCATTTGGTCTGCGTGCTAAAAACGGCGCGGTAATCCACTTCCTGGAAGGCTTCGCGCTCGCGCATGCCGGTTTCAATTTGCCCGACAAAGACGATAAGCGGCGTGGAATCCTGTTTGGCGATGTGGATACCTGCCAGCGCGTTAGAGGCGCCCGGACCACGGGTCACCATGCAGATGCCAGGCCGGCCCGTGAGCTTGCCGTGAGCTTCTGCCATCATGGCTGCGCCGCCTTCCTGGCGGCACACCGTGACATTGATGCTGGCGTCGTGCAACGCATCCAAAACGGCCAGGTAGCTTTCACCTGGAACACAAAAGACATGATCAACGCCCTGACGGACGAGTTGATCTACGATAATTTCTCCACCGGGACGACTCTGGCTATTGTTTTGCATGAGTGTTCTATAATTTCAGTTGTGAAAGGAATGCTGTCCATGATTCCAAATCCGCGTGTCGCTTGTGTCGCACGCACAATCACAGACAACATCATCATTGTAAAGTATAGGCGATATAGAATATGAATTTGACTCCGAAAGGTTTTTTCCCGCGCGCTTTTTCGATCGCGGCTGGCTTGGGATTGCTGGCTGCAGTAAATACCGCGTTTGCACAGGAAGAAGCATATCCATCAAAACCGGTGACGGTACTGGTCGGCTTTGCGGCCGGCGGCACCACTGACGTGCTGGCCCGCATTGTGGCCAAGGGCCTGGGCGAAGAGCTTGGCGAGAGCTTCGTGGTCGAGAACAAACTGGGCGCCGGCAGCAATATTGCGACGGACCAGCTGCTGCGCAGGAAACCAGACGGCTATAGCCTGATGATGATGGCGGTAACGACCACAATCAACCAGACGCTGTACAAAAACGCGCGCTTCAATATTGAAAAGGATATCGAACCCATCGTTTTGGTTGCCAAAGTGCCTAATATCCTGGTCGCCAGCAAAAATACGCCCTATAACAACCTGAAAGAATTCGTTGAATACGCCAAGGCCAACCCTGGCAAGGTAAACTACGGATCGTCCGGCGCCGGTACTTCCATTCACCTGGCCGGCGAGTTGTTCAAACAGCAGGCCGGTATCGACATGCTGCACATTCCGTTCAGCGGTAGCGGCCCGTCCATGACAGCACTGGTCGGTGGCCAGACTGACGTCGTGTTCGAGAATATGCCCGCTGCCGTACCGCAAATCAAGGCAGGCAAGATTAAAGCCTTTGCCGTAACAACAGACAAGCGCTCAGAAGCATTCCCCGACGTTCCTACCCTGAAGGAGTCTGGCTATCCGCAGTTTAACGTATCTTCATGGTTTGGCCTGGTGGCGCCCAAAGGTACGCCCAAGCCGATTATCGATAAAATCAACGCAACCGTGGAAAAAATTCTGGCCAAGCCTGAAGTGATCAAGCAGCTCGAAGGGCTGGGCGCGACAGCAGAAAAAAATACACCCGCAGAGTTCGCAAAATTCGTCTCTGACGAAACCAAAACTTGGGGTGAGGTTATTCGCAAGGGTAATATTTCAATTGAATAACTGAGCAGCAGCTGGCACGCGAAGCCCAGGCTTTTCGTTCCGGCACTTAACAGAAACGGCAGCAGGGCGCAGGCTCCTGTTGCCGTTTTTCATTATGTTGCGCGCATTACAGCGCTCATTATGCTCATCGGGAATCTCTTAACGCCAGATCGCGGCAAGGAAAGAAGCGTTACTGCCTGGAGTGCCAAAGCGAATCGCCAGTAACGCAAGCGCAATAGACGCAAGCCGATTGGATTGAGCAGGTTATTGTGTTGCGCCTGATTGCAAATGCCCTTTCGGAGGGATAGTGCGCGCGTAAATCGGTATTTTTATTTATTGTTATTGGAAGGTTGGTGTTGCCGCCAGTAATGTGACATTTGACACAAAACAGCCATGCGACGTCCGCTTTTTATGCAAGCAGTGACGGTAAAAGGCGGGGAGCGTTGTAGCGACTGCATCGGCGCTTGCCTGCTGCAGGCATATGCCACGGGAATATATTCAGATGGGTAAATGAATCGAATATGGTGGCGTGTATGCCCCTTATCCTCATCTGTACGGGCCTGGTTGCCAAACCGGCATGTCATCCGCCTGCATGACAACAACTGTCTTGTTGCTGCAGGTTCAATTGCAGGCAGATGCGCCGTCAGTCAATCACCCGTTTGGCGTACGATTATGTCCGCCACATTTATTACTGCACTTCGATTTCTTGTACCCGCGTCTGTTGTCGCAGGAACGGTCAAGCTGATTACCAGCTGAAACCGCCTTCGGAATCGGTGTCGTCAATCGCTTTTTCTGTTTCCTTGATCATGTCATACATCATGACGCAAGCTGCGGCCACAGAGGTGGCGATGGCTTTGACCAGCGCGGTCAGGCTCAATGCGCGCTCTTCGTTGATTGCGTTGTGGATCAATTCACGTTCCATGGAATCACTGAAAGCAAGTTCCGGGGTGTCGCTCATTGCAAGGGCGTTTTTCATAGAAATGTTCATGGTATTGGGTTCCTTAATTGACTGTAAAAACTAGGTATAAACCATTATAGGGTTAACCCTAGGAATAAGCAAGGACAGGAGACCTTTATGTCATGCAGTGCAACAATTCCGTTGTTTTTTCAGCAAAAACAGTCACTTAACAGTATTTGCCCTAGTGTGGCAAATGCGAATTGTCGCTCACAAAGAGCCCATTTATTCTGTACGTTTTGTTACATGAAAAAGGTCTCAAGGTGAAAGAACGACTGGACTGCGCCCTTATCAGTATTCCTGGCAGTGAACCGCTGGCAAAAACGCTGCTCAAACACGACCGTTTGCAAGCAGGTCGTTTGCATTTCACTCTGATAGAACCCACTCCCGGGGCGGAGCACGGCACGCTTCCCTCAGTCTCGTTGTTGCAGGACATGACTTACTCACTACGTCATTTTGATGCCATCTGTCTGCCTGTCTCGTCGGCCTCGCTGGTCTGGACGCGTTTATTGTTGCAGCAAACCCGTATCGAACAGCATCGTCCTATTTTTGTACTGGGGCTGTCGCTGCGCCCCATTGGATTGATTGATTTGCTCGAACTCGGCGTTGTTGATTTTGCCTTATGGCCATGCGAGCCAGAAGAAATCCGCGTCAGGCTCCTGCGTGCCTTGCATGAACTGCGGAATGTCCCGGCTCGGCTTCCTTCGCTGCTGGGCGACAGCGTTAATACGAAGCAATATGCTGTTCACGATGCGGCAATTTCGCACCAGACCGAATATGCCTGCTCTCTGGCGTCGGCTAGCGCTTCATCGGGCTCGCTGCAGCTGAGCACTGAAACAACGGATTTACCGTTGTTGCCCGCGTTCCGGCGGTCTACGGGGCGTACGCCTGCTGTTGCCATGATGGGCATCAGGTCAGGTGCCCATCATGCTATGTCACCTGTGTCGCTTTTTCGGGGAATTGGCACCGCGCCGCAGGGGAGCAAGCAGGCTGGCGCCCATCCGGTACACCCGAGCGTGCCCAGGGTCTGCTGTCAGGAAATAGCGCAATTTCCAGAAGGCTTCCAGCAACTGAAGTCGGTCGTGGTGGCGCAATTTGAACGCACCTATCTTACGCACGCACTGGCGCGCAGCAAGGGTAATATCGCTCTGGCCGCCCGCAATTCCCATAAACACCGTCGGGCGTTCTGGGCGCTCATGCGCAAGCACCAGATCAGTGCAGAACCGTTTCGCGACAATGGTTTTTGAACTCCTGTGGCGTCTGGCGGCAACCCGCTTCATGGCCGGGTGACGGTCTGCGGCCATTCTTACACCAGGTACGATACAATCTGTCCGGTAAGAAAATCATAGATTTATAGATATTAAAGGTACCCGATGGCTTTCCCGGTTTTGCAGAACGATGTTTTCCTGCGCGCACTGCAGCGCCAGCATGTCCCCTATACGCCTGTATGGTTGATGCGTCAGGCTGGGCGATATCTGACCGAATATAACGAGACCCGCGCCCGGGCGGGGTCCTTTCTGGGGTTGGCCAAAAATCCCGATTTTGCCACAGAAGTTACTTTGCAGCCTTTGGACCGTTTTCCCCTGGATGCGGCCATACTATTTTCCGATATTCTCATGTTGCCCGACGCCATGGGTCTCGGGCTGAATTTTGTGGCCGGTGAAGGCCCGCAATTTGCCCGTCCCGTGCGCACGCAGCAGGATGTCGAGCAGCTTGCCGTTCCCGATATGAATCAGTTGCGTTACGTGTTTGATGCCGTCAGCCAGATCCGCCAGTCGCTCAATGGGCGCGTGCCCTCATCGGCTTTGCCGGCAGCCCATGGACTGTGACCTGTTATATGGTAGAAGGGCGGGGCTCGTCAGATTATCGTCAAATTAAAACCATGATGTATGCGCAGCCAGCGATGCTGCATCGTATTCTGGAAGTCACCGCACAGGCCACTGCACAGTATTTGAACGAGCAAATCCGCGCGGGTGCCCAGGCCGTCATGATTTTTGACAGTTGGGGCGGTGTGCTGGCCGACGGCCTGTATCAGCAATTTTCGCTTGCATACATCACCAAGGTAATCAGCCAGCTGGAGCGCAATCATAATGGCGTTGCGGTGCCGGTCATTTCGTTTACCAAGGGTGGCGGATTGTGGCTGGAAGACATCATCAACAGTGGCTGCGATGCGATAGGACTTGACTGGACCGTCAACCTGAAACAGGCCCGCGAGCGGGTAGGGGATCGTGTTGCATTGCAAGGAAATATAGACCCCATGGCATTGTTCGGAACAGAAGACGCCATTCGACAGGAAGTGCGCCGCGTCATAGATGACTTCGGGCCAGTTACAAATGGGGGCCATGTATTCAATCTTGGTCACGGAATATCACAATTTACGCCGCCCCAGAATGTATCAATTCTGGTTGATGAAGTGCACAGCTATAGCGCAAGTAAACATGGTTGATGTCAAGTTGTACACAGATGTCAAGCAGCTGTTGTTTTTAGGCAAATGGTGTGTAGCACAATGAACTTGTGTTTTAAGTTATTGAATTTTAAGAAATTAGTTTATGAAGTTTCCGGTATGAAAAATATTTGATCCTTCAATTCATTTCAATAGTTTTTTTGTAATATAGTTTTCCCCAAAGTTATCCACAGGCAGAGTCATATATTTAATAAGTGGTTTCGGGCACATGCTTTAACGCTGAAACTTGCGAAACTACTTTAAGTGTTGACATGGATATGTAACTTAAAGGTAATACTCAAACAGATGGCTTTGGTGCCATCTGTCTTCACATTTTTCAGGAATTAAGCGTGCAAGTCAGCTGGGTCCGTGTCGTGTTGGATATTCCCCGACAGGAGGCATTCGACTATCGATGCGAGCATCCGGTGCAAAAAGGGCAACGCGTCATTGTGCCCTTTGGCTCGCGACAGCTTATCGGCGTGGTCATCGAATTATTGCCAGCACCCGCGTTCGATCCGGAGCAAATCCGCGATGTGGAGCAGGTGCTGGATGATCTCCCCGCGCTCTCTGCTTCCTGGCTGGCCCTGGCCCAATTTGCGTCGCGTTATTATCAACGCTCCTTGGGTGAGGTCATTCTGCCGGTATTGCCCAACGGATTGAGAAAACCGACTGCCTATCTGGGTAAACGATCCGCCGGCGGCCCGGTAGCCCGAGCCGATCGTAAAAAACGCGGCACGGTCGCTCCGGCGCTGGCCTCTCCAATCGTATTGAATGCCCAGCAGCAACATGCCGTGCAGAAAATATCCCAGTCAGACGGCTATGCTGCCTATTTGCTGCATGGGGTGACTGGAAGCGGCAAAACAGAAGTGTATCTGCACGCGGCGCTCACTTTCTTGCAGCGAGGGCAGCAGATATTGATGCTGGTCCCGGAAATTAACCTGACGCCACAGCTGGAGACGGCTGTACGGGCGCGTTTTGCAGATATCGTGGCACCCGATGAAATTGCCGTATTTCACAGCGGGCTGGCCGATGGCGAGCGCATCAAGGCCTGGGCAGACGCCCAGCGCGGCAAACTCAAGGTGCTGCTGGGCACCCGCATGGCCATTTTTGCGCCGCTGGACAATCCCGGCCTGATTATTGTCGATGAGGAACATGATGCTTCATACAAGCAGCAAGAGGGCTTGCGATATTCGGCGCGCGATCTGGCGGTGTGGCGCGCACATCACGCCGGTATTCCGCTGGTGCTGGGATCGGCTACGCCCTCGCTGGAGACCTGGCATCACGCACTCAGTGGCCGCTATACCCGATTAACCCTGGAGCAGCGCGCCAGAACCCGTTTTCTGCCCGATATCCGTCTTGTCGATACCCGGAAGGCTAAACTTAATCAGGGGTTCGAGCCCAGCGTGCTGGAGGCCATCCGCAGCAGGCTTGAGCGCGGTGAACAGTCCATGGTGTTCCTGAACCGTCGGGGCTATGCCCCTGTCATGCATTGCGCCGCTTGCGGCTGGGTCAGCCAGTGCCCGCGCTGTTCGGTGCATACGGTATTGCATCGCACCCCTGGCAGCGGCTATCAATTGCAATGTCACCACTGCGGTTTCCACAGTCGTGTTCCGTCCATCTGCCCCGATTGCGGCAACCAGGATTTGCAGCCTCTGGGGCGCGGGACCCAACGGGTTGAAGAGTTTCTGCAGGAAGCGTTTCCCGCAGCGCGCATCCAGCGCATTGATGCAGACAGCACACGCCTCAAGGGCAGTGCCCTGCGGCTATTTGATGAGGTGCATACCGGCAATATTGATATTCTGGTCGGCACGCAAATGGTGGCAAAGGGGCATGACTTCAAGCGTCTGGGCCTGGTTGCTGTGCTCAATGCCGACTCCATGCTGTTTTCCGCCGATTTTCGTGCCCCCGAGCGCTTGTTTGCCCAGCTCTTGCAGGTGGCCGGCCGGGCAGGGCGTCATGCGGAAGGAGGTCAGGTGCTGATTCAAACCGGCTATCCCGACCATACGGTCTATCAGACGTTGCTTAACAACGACTTCCCAGCGTTTGCCGACGATCTGCTGGCTGAACGCCAGGATACCGGCTTGCCGCCCTTTACCTTTCAGGCCCTCATTACCGCCGAGGCCAAAAGCGTGCAACTGGCGCTGGCCTTTCTTGATGAGATCCGGGCGCTCGCAGCTTCGTTCTTATCTGGCGAGGGCGAATCCGAGGTTGTTCGTCTTTATGATCCTGTCCCCTTGCGGATTCTGCGCGTTGCTCACGTGGAGCGGGCACAGTTGCTGGTCGAATCGGCATCAAGGCCAGCGTTGCAGCGTTTTCTGCAGCAGTGGCTGCCACAGGTCCAAACAATCGGACAAAAGCAGCGCATGCGTTATTTCATCGAAGTAGACCCACTGGAAATCTAGATAATGAGCAATGCACTGCAATCGATGAACCCCGCGCAGCGTGAGGCGGTGCTGTACCTGAACGGGCCGTGCCTGGTGCTGGCTGGCGCCGGCAGTGGCAAGACCCGCGTTATTACCCAGAAAATTGCCTATCTGATCAATGAATGCGGCTATGATGCCCGCGGTATCATAGCCCTGACGTTCACCAACAAGGCGGCGCGCGAAATGGCTGAACGCATTCAGCAAAGCGTGGAAAAAAAACGCCTCAAAGGGCTGACGATCAGCACTTTTCATGCGCTGGGCGTGCGTTTTTTGCGTGAAGAGGCAGTGCTGGCGGGATTGAAACCTGGTTTTTCCATCCTGGATTCGACCGATGCGCTGGGCGTGATCCAGGAGCTGCTGGCCACGACGGACAAGGGCCGGTTGCGCAGCGTACAGCAGCAGATATCACTATGGAAAAACGCGCTAATTACACCTGACGATTCCGAGAAAATCGCCCAGACTCCTGACGAAATGGACGCTGCCCGCGTATACCGGAGCTACGATGCAACCTTGCGCGCGTATCAATCGGTGGATTTTGACGATCTGATTGTCATGCCGGCCACGCTGATGAGCACCAATGCTGAGGTGCGCGAGCGCTGGCAGCGGCGCTGTCGCTACATGCTTCTGGATGAATACCAGGACACCAACGTCTGCCAATACCAGTGGGTGCGATCGCTGACCGGACTACGCGACATGTTTACGGCGGTGGGAGACGACGACCAGGCCATTTACGCCTGGCGTGGCGCCACCATCGAAAATCTGGCCAAACTGCCCCAGGATTATCCGGCACTGCGCATTATCAAGCTGGAGCAAAATTATCGTTCGGTCGCGACCGTGCTGGATGCAGCCAATCAGGTAATCAGCCGCAATCCCAATCTGTTCGGTAAAAAACTCTGGTCTACGCTGGGGCAGGGCGAACCCATTCAGGTGGTGGTCATGGACAATGAAGAGGCCGAGGCCGAATCGGTGGGCATGCGTATCTCGGCGTCCCGTTTCGAACGCAACGCCCGCTGGAAGGACTACGCCGTACTGTATCGTGGCAACCACCAGGGTCGACTATTTGAGCAGACATTCCGGGAGTTGCGGATTCCCTACGTGATCGCCGGCGGGCAGAGTTTTTTCGACAAGGCCGAGGTCCGCGATATCATTGCTTACCTGCGCATTGTCGCCAACGAAGAAGATGATCCCGCATTCATTCGCGCGGTGACCACGCCCAAGCGTGGCGTGGGACAGGCCAGCCTGACAGCACTGGGAGACACGGCCACGCAGCTTAATTGTTCACTATTCGATGCCGTTCATGATGAACTGGCTGCGACACGGATTGCGCCGCGCCAGCTTGAGCCTCTGAAGGTTTTCGTTGATTTCATTCGAAATATACAGTGGCGTGCCGGACGCGGCAGGACCGACGGTGGAGCGGCAACACCGGCCGAAGGCGCAACCGAGCTGCTGGACGAATTGATGAAATACATCGATTACGAGCGCTATTTATATGACACGCAGGAAGAGCGTGCTGCACAATCGCGCTGGCAGAATGTACTTGAATTGACTAACTGGCTCAAGCGCAAGGCACAGGAAGACGGTTTGACACTTGCGCAATTGGTTCAGCATATTGCCCTGATTACCATGCTGGAGCGTAGCGAAGACGACGAAGACCCGGATGCTGTTCGGCTGACGACCATCCATGCTTCCAAGGGACTGGAGTATCCCTATGTGCACATGGTCGGCGTGGAGGAAGGCTATTGCCTCATTTTGGCAAGGACGACGAATATGGCGATGCGAACAAGGACGCCGAGGCGCTGGAAGTGCGCATACAGGAAGAGCGTCGCCTCATGTATGTGGGTATTACCCGAGCGCAGTTTCATCTGACATTGACCTGGTGCAAAAAGCGCCGCAAGGCCCGCGAGGATCTGATTCGTGAGCCCTCGCGGTTTATCAATGAAATGGGCCTGGAGAACGGCGTCAAAACAGTGGTCGATCCGTTCAGTGGCATGACGCCCAAGGAACGGCTGGTGCGGCTCAAAGAGATGCTGCAGAAAAAAGGGTAGAATGTAAGCCCCAGGCAGCCGGGCCGCTGGCCTGTCTGCTGGGTCACCAAATGACCTGCGCCGTGCAGGGAGGGTGGCCGATTCTGGTAATTAATCACGTTTGACATGTTGGCCGTTGGCGACCACATAATCTGAAATTTGAATACGGAGAAGCAGGAAAATGACACAGCGTATGGCGCCATTGGCGAACATCAGGGTACTTGATTTGACGCGCGTTCTGGCGGGTCCTTGGTGTACTCAGAACCTGGCCGATCTGGGCGCTGATGTTATCAAGGTGGAACGTCCGGGTACCGGTGACGACACGCGTGGTTGGGGGCCTCCATACCTGAAGGATCAGCAAGGGGCAGACACCAGCGAGGCGGCCTACTACCTTTCCGCAAACCGTAATAAACGCTCACTGGCGCTCGATTTCACTACGGACGCGGGGCGCGAGGTTGTTCTGGCGCTGGCGGCCAAAGCCGATATTGTCGTGGAAAACTACAAAGTGGGTGGTCTGAAAAAATACGGCCTGGACTACGCCAGCCTCAAGCAGATCAATCCGCGACTTATTTATTGCTCCATTACCGGATTCGGACAAACGGGACCGTACGCCACTCGCCCGGGCTATGACTATATTATTCAGGGTATGGGTGGTCTGATGAGCATTACCGGAGAACACGACGATCTGCCCGGTGGTGGTCCCCAGAAGGCCGGCGTAGCGGTGTCGGACCTGATGACAGGCATGTATGCAAGCGTTGCCATTCTGGCTGCATTGAACGAGCGCCACAGCAGTGGCCTGGGACAATATATTGACATGGCGCTGCTCGATTGCCAGGTGGCAATGCTGGCCAACCAGAATCTCAATTACATGACATCGGGGCAGGTGCCCAAGCGCGCCGGTAATGCACATCAGAATCTGGTGCCCTACCAGGTGTTCGAGGTCGAAGATGGTCACCTTATCCTGGCGGTAGGTAACGACACACAGTTTGCCTCGTTCTGCCGCCTGATCAATATGCCGGAGCTGGTTGAAGATGAGCGCTACCGGAAAAATGCCGGCAGGGTTGTCAATCGCGATTCACTCATTCCATTGCTGGCGTCCGTCATGAAGACCCGCAGGCGTGATACCTGGCTGGCCGATCTGGAAGCGAGCAATATTCCGGCAGGACCGATCAACACGATTGACCAGGTTTATGCGGATCCCCAGGTGATCGCACGCCAGATGAAGTTGGAGCTGCCTCACCCGGCAGCGGGAACCACGCCGATGACGGCCAGTCCCATGCGGTTTTCCGACACCCCCATTCAGTATCGGAATGCACCGCCCATGCTGGGCCAGCATTCCGAAGATATCCTCAGAGAGGAGCTGGGCTGGGGCGACGAGCAGATCGCTGCATTGCTGGGCAAGTAAACAACAAGGAAGGTGGCGTTGCACGTCCAGCCGGGTGGTCTTGTGTGGTTGCTGTCGAAAAAAGGCAGTCATCCTGCTGCAACAGCGTCGTGCCGATAGCCTGCCTCATTTGGGCAGGATAGTAGGATCACAGGCAACCGGAAATATTTTGAGTTGCAATGTGCACTGGTTTATATCAGTTGGATTTTTTGTATCCAGCCTGTCCCTGCCAGTTCACTTTATCCAAAACAAAAAGCCCACTTATACAAAGTGGGCTTTTTAACTTCAAGCGAATACGTTGTGGATTACTTGACAGACTTGACCATGTAATCAACAGCAGCCTTGACAACCTCATCTGATGCAGAAGACCCGCCTTTAGGAGGCATGGCATTCAAGCCGTTGATGGCTGCGTCATACAGCTTGTCCATACCGGTTGCAATACGTGCATCCCAGGCAGCTTTATCGCCCAGTTTTGGCGCACCGGCTACGCCGGCGTCATGACAGGCGAAACAAATCTGTTTGTACAGCGCTTCTCCTTCAGCCAGCTTGTCATTTGCCGGGGCCGCCGCTGCGGCACCGGCTGCAGCGCCCGCCGCAGCAGCTGCAGGAGCAGCGCCTTCAGCAGGAGCAGCGCCTTCGGCAGGAGCAGCGCCTTCAGCAGGAGCAGCGCCTTCGGCAGGAGCAGCGCCTTCGGCAGGAGCAGCGCCTTCGGCAGGAGCAGCACCCTCAGCAGGAGCAGCACCCTCAGCAGAAGCAGCGCCTTCAGGCGAAGCAGGTTCCTTGAATGAGCCGCCAGAGTGGTTGGCCAGGTATACAACAGCACGTTCCACTTCAAGATCGCTCAGGCTTGGATCGCCGCCTTTCGGAGGCATGCCGTTCAGGCCATTGATGGCCAGTTTGACGACTTCAGCCTGACCGGCTTGCAGGCGTGGTGCCCAGGCAGCCTTATCGCCGAATTTAGGTGCACCGGCAACGCCGGTGTCATGACAGCCCATACAGAGGCTTTTGTATACTTCTTCGCCAGTCTTGATTTTTTTCGGACCTGCGTCGGCAGCGGCAACAATCACGGGAGCGGTGTTGTATTTGGCGACGGGCGCGATACGGGCGGCAATGGACTCTTCAGTCAATGTATCGCTGCCTGCGCCAGAACTACTGGAAGAGCTGACTACATTGACCAGCAGGATAATGATAAGTACGGGGAGTATGAACGCGAGTACGACGACGACAATCAGCTGTTTGGGCGTTTTAATCGGGCTAACATGTTCATCGTGTTCTTCGTGGTGTTCTGTTTGATCGCTCATAGATACATCCTACAGGTCATTGCAATGTTAAATAATGGAAAAAAAGAAGCCAAATGACTGGCATACTGCCGGACCATGCCCTTTCCCCCGAAAGTGAAATAATAAGTAATGTTGGATTATAACGATTGTCACCCTGTTTTGTACGTGAATACGCCCTGCAACAGGTGAAAGTGTCTTATTTTAAACAGAAATTAACTGTGCAAGTATATCGTCTGGGCCTTACAGGAATCTGCACAATAGGGTAAAATAGCGGACTTGGTTGAATGTCTCCGTAGTTCAATGGATAGAATAAGAGTTTCCGAAGCTCTTGATACAGGTTCGATTCCTGTCGGAGGCGCCAGAATTTAGTACTGTTAGTCGTGGCTATTAGTTATGGCTCTGCCCCATAATCGGCGGCAGGTATTCACCAAACTCGATTAATCACGCCATTCAAACCGCATTGGGCCCAGACCTCAGCCGGTAATTCTCAAAATTTCTAAACCCATACGTCGACGCGAGAGCATCGCAATAATGCTTTGCCGGTAAAGATCGTCTCCGTTTCGTATCCAGCCCTCAGTATGCAGATCCCAAATAGCGCCCTGAAAGGGTCAATTAATTAAATCAATGCCCTAAGCCAGGATTCAATATTCTGGGTTTGAATCTTATTTCTCGCATTGTAGGTGTCACTCATCGGCCACCACATCCCATCTCCCCGGGCAAATGCTGTTCGATAGCGAAGCATTTGGTCATCCGGATTCGAACGCAGTGCATCCTGTAGCGCGGGCAAGGTAAGTATGCCTTTAGTAAAGGTTTGTTTTGTCACGTGCTCGACCGTTTCTGCCAGTCTCCCATAGGAGGTTGTTTCACCCGCGACAAATACCACTTCATTGGCAATTCGAGGCTCATGCAAATAAATGTCAGTGGTCAGTCGACCAATATCCGCAGGTGACGTAACGGTGACCTGCGTGTCCCAT
This sequence comes from Advenella kashmirensis WT001, assembly GCF_000219915.2. Classification (NCBI taxonomy): domain Bacteria; kingdom Pseudomonadati; phylum Pseudomonadota; class Betaproteobacteria; order Burkholderiales; family Alcaligenaceae; genus Advenella; species Advenella kashmirensis. Next base: position 851,151 of record NC_017964.1, read on the forward strand.
CCTCCGAGTGCGTTGATGGTTTTCTCGGATAAATTCACCACATCGAATGCCGGCTCAAAGAGAAAACTGGTAAACATGCCGGTTGAAACAATCACCCATTCTGTCGTGTTTTGTTCCCGCAGTAGCGTCCTAACGTCATACTGCTCGTCCCAGACCGGTTGACCGCTTCCTTTGCCGACTACATCGTAATTAACGCCAAACTGCCAGGGGAAGTATCGGCTTACGCCAGCCTCCAGTACTGCGCGCGTAATTTTTATCTGTGTGCCCGCTCCAGCGACAAAACCCATGCAATTGATAACGGTATCGAAATTTGCAAAGTGGGTTTTTAGCGATTCAATCGTACTGGCCGCGACGTCGACAGAGATAAATGCCGCCCCGGCATCGGCCAGTTTTTGATGCATATCGGACAGCAGTTTGCCTTGTTTATCCCGGGAAGCGGGCGACACGATGACGGAGACAATGCCATTTAGTTGCGTTACTGCCGGGACCAGATGCTCCAGTACAGCGATTCCCAATTGTCCCGCTCCTAGTACTAATACCTTTTTAGTAGTATTGAAATCATGTTCTTTCATTTTTAGCTCTCATGTTGATAAGCAGCATATTTGCTGAGATTAAGGCAAGTCTATAACAGTGCTCTTCATTCGATAAGATGACGAATACAGGTTAAACTGTTCGCAAAAATGGGATAATCAGCGCCTTCAGGCATGGAAAGAGTATGGATAAACTGGAATCAATGCAGGTTTACGTTTGTGTGGTGGATGCCCATAGCTTTGCCAGGGCAGCTGAAGTGCTTGGGCTGCCGCGTTCAACAGTATCCCGGGTGATAAAGGAGCTGGAGTCGTGGCTGGGGATCCAACTTCTCCAGCGTACCACTCGCAAACTCAGTGTGACCGCAGATGGTCGACGATATTACGTGGACTGCAAACGATTACTAGCTGATATCTCGACAATGGAGTCTTCATTTCCCGGTAGATCCGCAAAGCCCAAAGGCCGTTTTAAAGTGGGGGTGCCGCAGTCTCTGGCCAGACATTGCGTTATCCCCAGCCTCACGGAATTTCTGCATCAGTATCCTGAACTGGAGTTAATACTTTGTTCAAGCGATGACGTGGAAGATATCATCCAGGATGGATATGACTGCGTCATTCGTGCCGGCAGGATCGAAGATTCAACAACGCTGGTTGCACGACCTCTCGCGAATTTTAAGTGGGCGGTTTTTGCATCTCCGACGTATATTGATATCTATGGCAAGCCGAAGAGTTTGAATGATCTGGAGAAGCATCGCGCTGTTGGCTATCTGAACCACCGCACAGGGCGAACTACCGACTGGTTTTTTACGCTTGATGAGGAAGATTACGCGCTCCGAATGAATGAAACTCTGATAGTCGACGATACGGATGCATATATTCAGGCCGGAATACAGGGTCTTGGATTAATTCGCGTTGCCAGCTATCTGGTTAAGCCCTATGTGCAGTGCGGAGCGCTTGTTCCCTGCATGGACGGCCTCTCTTTTGATTTACCTTTGTCACTGGTATATCCGCAAAACAGATATCTTCCCCCTTCGGTGCGCGTTTTTTATGACTGGTGTAAAAAGGTTTTGAGCCAACCCAATCATCATCCTGAAACACCTGTCTTACAAAAACCAGGGAGCGGGTTCATTGGTTAGGATCGGATATGGAATTCCCCAAATGCGCTCATCGCTCCTTTGTGGCCTTAAAGGCTACACACATGACGCACCCGTCTCCGGGTTCAAAACCGTTGATATAAGCGGATTCCATGGATACGCCCAATGTCGGATATGTGGCAAATGCAGCGCTGCACTAAGCTAAGCAGGATACGTGTCATGTAGAAATACTTGGTCTACAACTGTAGAACAAATATGCCGTAGACAATCCCGTTTTTCGGTACTACACCATCTATACACCACAAACACACCGCACATACATCTTGTGTATACCACGTTTACACGCCGTATACACTAATCATATATCCCGTATACACTATGTTCATGGTTGCTAAAAAGGTACATAAATAGATGGAGAACACCATGTCGAAACAGGCTGTTTTCACAATGAAGTTAGAGCCAGAACTGCGCGACAAGTTTATGGCTGAAGCGGCCAGCGAAGATCGGCCGGCGTCCCAGGTCATGCGCGAGCTGATGCGTGGCTACATCGAGCAACGGCGTCATGCGCGCGAATATGACGAGTTCTTGCGGCACAAGGTCGAGGCTGGACGCGCGTCAATGCGTTCTGGCCTTGGTCGTTCAAATGATGAGGTTGAAGCCGAGTTTGCAGCGAGGCGAAAAAAAGTTGTGGCGGGCTAAGTTTGAAAGTTGTCTGGACACCAGATGCAAAACAATATCGCGCTGATATTTGGGACTACATCGCCGCTGATAACCCGGTAGTAGCAGCGCGCATGGATAAAATTTTCCGCAATACAACTCCTGATCGGACCAGCCCTATTCGTTGCGCGCAGACAACGCTAACCCCGGCGGGGTGCTTGTCAGGCAATAATTAGTCAGCTAATATTTGCGGACCGATATACACAATCGGCCAATTCTATTTGTCAAATACCACCTAAAGGGAGTCAGTCGATGGCAGCAGCACATAACTTTTTCCCGCCCCGGGATCAGCAGCATTAAGTTGCCTCTCATTTAGGTCGGCGCTCATCTCCAAGACGCAGCCTCATATTTAAAGCGCAGCATTCTGCACTCCGATGCTTTCGGAGCGATTGTCTGTCGTCGTCAATATTCTCACTTATGGAATGCCGGAGGCCCACAAGGCGTCCGGGGTGTCATCAATGATTCAGAAAAAACTTGATTTTCGTGGTCACGCTTTTCGAAGCGTGTTGTCTTTTACTCTTTCTCATTGGCGTAAGCAGCCCTTGCGTATCTTGCTGATAGCTGGCCTGGTGCTGCTATCAGCCGTAGCCGACGTGCTTACTCCATTATATGCGGGGCGGTTGGTCGACGCGGTGGCCTCGAATGCGCAAAGCGCTACTATTGCCTGGGATGCCGCCATTTTGGCATTCTGGGTGCTGACGGCGCTGGGCTTGAGCGGGACTTTATGTCGGGAACTAACGTTCCTGAATATCATCGCGCTCACATTAAAAATGATGAGTGAAATTGCGTCTGACGCATTTCACCGTGTACAGCGGTTTTCCACGGATTGGCATGCCAATAGCTTTGCCGGTTCTACCGTCAGAAAAATCACCCGTGGCATGTGGGCGATTGATATGCTGAACGACACCTTGCTGGTAGCGCTACTGCCTTCAATTGTGATGCTGGTGGGTTCGACCTTTCTGCTGAGCATTCAATGGCCTATTATGGGCCTGGTGGTCGGGCTCGGTTCGGTCATCTATATCGGCGTGACCGTTTTCCTGTCGCTGGCTTATGTGGCACCGGCCGCCAGCCTGGCCAATACCTGGGACACCAGGATGGGTGGGGCGCTGGCCGATGCGATCAGTTGCAATTCAGTCGTCAAAGCATTCGGTGCCGAGCACCGGGAGGAGGCGCGGCTTGTTCGTGTCATCGATAAATGGCGCCATCGCACGCGTCGAACCTGGATACGCGGCACCATCAATGGTGGTGTGCAAGGTTTCTTGCTGGTTGTCCTGCAGACGGCGATTCTCGGGGTGGCATTGATCCTGTGGGGCAGGAATGAAGCCAGTGTCGGCGATATTGCATTTGCACTTACGATGTTTTTCATGTTGCAGGGGTACTTGCGTGACGTGGGCATGCATATTCGCAATTTGCAACGCGCTGTCAACGACATGGAAGAGTTGGTTGGGCTTGAGGCGCAGGCCATTGGCGTGGACGACCGTGCACAGTCGGTGCCAATCGTCATCCGGGATGGCCAGATTCGTTTCGAGAACGTGTCGTTTCGCTATGGCGATCATGTAACACCGCTGTTTGCCAACTTCTCGATGACGATCGCGGCAGGTGAACGGATCGGCCTGGTAGGCCAATCGGGTTCGGGTAAATCCACCTTTGTAAAATTGATTCAGCGACTGTATGACCTGAACCAAGGGCGTATTTGCATCGACGGGCAGGACATTGCGCATGCGACGCAGGCATCGTTACGCAATCAGATTGCCATCGTGCAGCAGGAGCCCATCCTGTTTCATCGATCATTGGCGGAAAATATTGCCTACGCGCGGCCCGACGCCAGCCAGGCCGAGATTGAGATGGCAGCAAGGCTGGCCAGTGCCCATGACTTTATCACTGCCTTGCCCAAGGGGTACGCAACGCTGGTGGGAGAAAGAGGGGTCAAGCTGTCTGGCGGCGAACGTCAGCGTATCGCCATTGCACGCGCCTTCCTTGCCGATTGTCCTATCCTCATCCTTGATGAGCAACGGCCAGCCTGGATAGCGAAAGCGAAGTGCTCATTCAGCAGGCCATGGAACGCCTGATGGTTGGCCGTACCACACTTGTGATTGCCCACCGTTTATCCACGGTGCGCACGCTGGATCGATTGCTGGTGCTGGAAAAAGGCAAAGTCATTGAAGAAGGCCGGCATGAAGCCCTGATCCGACTTGAAGGCGGGTTGTATCGGCGGTTGTTCGAGCGACAGGCGCTGGAATTGACCAAAGGGTTCCATGAACAGACCCCGCCTCGTACCCCGGCCGCTGAAGTGAGTTGATGATCGTCACCTGGTTCGCGTCTGTTTAGTGACAGCGTGACCAGGGGGCAGGCCCGTTGCCTTCAACGAGCGCAGGGCAGACGCCGTGCTGCACGCCATCAGGTTTGTTCTGACGAATCAACAAGAGGTTGATGCTCGCCGACAAGCCTGTCTGAATGTGTGTGTCTCAGACGCAGCTTGAATGAGTATTGCATCAGGCGCTTATCAGGTGGCCAGGCCCGAAATACTGAAGCCAGCGGCTTGCAGTTGTTCAATCAGATTACGGTGCTGCTGTGGTTCCAATTGAACCAACGGAGGCCGCACACGGGTCCAGGACGGATTGTCGCTCCAATGCGCGATGGCCGCTTTGAGCGCCGGTATCATCGGATAGCTTTGGAAGATCTGGCGAATCTTATCAAGATCCCTTTGCTGGCTGTCGGCGTCGGGGCCTTGCCAGCTGTTGTACAAGGCATGAATGGCTGGCGCATTCACGTTGGCGGTGGCGCTAATGCATCCGGCGCCACCGCCGCGCAGCGTCTGCAGCAGAAAGGTTTCGCTGCCGGCAAAGACATCGAAACCGTCTGGCGCGAAATGTGTCAGCATGGCCTGGGTATTGTTCCAGTCGCCGGAGGAGTCTTTGACGCCGGCGACAACGGATGGATACGATTTCAGTAACCGCTCAATCAGCGGCAGGCTGATGCCCACTTGCGCGACTGGCGGGATATGATAGAGGTAGACCCTTAGCCCATCATTGCCAACGCGCTGGATCACCTCAGAGAAATAACGATACAGGCCCTCATCGGAGACCCCTTTGTAATAAAAGGGCGGTAGCATCAGTACGCCGGCGCAGCCATGCTCGACCGCATGTCGGGTCAGGCGCACGGTTGTGGGCAGATTGCAACTGCCGGTGCCCGGCATCATCCCTTTGGGATCCAGCCCCGCATCAATCACAGCGTCAATCATGGCGATGCGTTCATCGGGTGAAATTGAATTTGCTTCAGAGTTGGTGCCCAGAAAGGCCAGGCCAATCTGATTGGCTTGCAGCCATTTGCATTGTTCAGTAAAGCGCGGGAGATCTACAGTCGAGTCTTCCCGGAATGGGGTCACGACGGGGGAGAGTACACCTTTAATTCGATCGGACATCATGTCTCCTGTTGGGGGTGTGGTTGTAAGCCCTGGTCTGGCAGGACACGGGGGCTTGCGATCATTGAATCTTGATATTTGCGCGCTTGATAACGGCGCGCCATTTTTCTATTTCCTGCTTTTGAAAATCAGCAAATTCGGTGGGTGGCATGCCCGAAGGCTCAACACCCATGGTGGCAAGTTTCTTGCTGATCTGCGGCGTATCCAGAATGGCCTTGATGTGCGAGTACAGTTTTTCTACGATGGGGTCGGGCGTGCCTTTTGGTGCGAAAATGGCCTGCCATGAACGCATTTCGTAGTCGGGCAATCCCAGCTCTTTCATGGTCGGCACATCGGGCAGGCCGGCCAGCCGGGTTGTGGACGTGACCGCCAGGGCTCTAACTGTTTTTTGCTGCACATGAGGGATGACGGTCGGACCTTCGAACATCATGCTGACCTGTCCCCCCATCACGTCCGGTAGCGCTGCTTTGCCGCCATAGGGGACATGCACGACTTTGACATTGGCTTGCTGGCCGAAAAGAACGCCGGACAAATGTTGTGTCGTGCCAATGCCCGATGACGCATAGGTAATGGTGTCCGGTTTGTCACGGGCCGCAGCGATAATCGTCTTGAGGTCAGTGAACTGGCTTGTGTTGGATACCACCAGCGTATTGGCATTGAAACCGATAATCGTAATCGGCTTGAAGTCGCCGGCCGGATCATATTGCATATTGGGAAACAGACCGGCATTGATCGCGTGCGAGGCGATGCTGCCGCCCATGATTGTATAGCCGTCGGCTTTGACCCTGGCCACGTACGTCGAGCCGATCATGCCGGTGGCGCCAGGCCTGTTTTCAATCACCACGGGCACCTTGAGTCGCTTGCCCAGTTCGTCGGCAATAATGCGGCCAAGAACGTCGGTATTGCTGCCTGCCGGGAACGGTACAACATAGGTAATCGCCTTGCTCGGCCATGTATCCTGGGCGCAGGCAAAACCGGGAATAGAGGCCATCACTAACGTCGTTGCTGCAACTGCATATTGAATTTTGTTCACGTTTGTCTCCTTGGAACGTGTACGGCCATTTTGCGAAAATGCTGCTGTCTGCTCTGACTCGTTATCTGGTGATCTCCCGGCTCGTTTCTGCCCGATTACGTGTGTGTTGCCTTCCCATGGCTTGTTACTTTTTTATTAAATCCCATTTGGCCAGGCTGGCCAGGTATTTTTCATCGAATCCGAAGCCCAGACCGGGTTCCTGGTGCAGGATCACGTGGCCATCCTTGTGAGATAACTGTCGGTCTACCAGGCGCCGGAAGTTAAGCACCTGGTCGTCCCAGAAGTACTCCACGTAGCGGGCGTTGGGCGTGCTGGCAACCAGTGGCGCATGCAGGTCATGAAACCAGTGCGGGCACATGACCAGGCCGAAGCTGGCTGCAGTCTGGGCAATTCTGCGCCATTCCGTGATGCCACCGCAAACCGCCGCATCGGTCTGCAAGATGGCGGCGCGCCCTGGTCCATCAGCGCCTTGTGGTACCAACGTCCATAGCCGATCTCGGCAGTGGCTATCGGTATATGCGTCATGCTGGCCAGACGGGCATGATTATCTATGTCGTCCGGCAAGAAGGGCTCTTCTATAAAGTAGGGGTCGTATTGTTCGAAGCGCCTGACATACTGCATGGCCTGGGTGGTGTCATACCAGGCATTATTCATATCCATCATCAGTTCTACGTCCGGTCCTACCGCCTCGCGTGCTGCCTTCAGGCGCTGTTCTTCTTCTCTGGGCGACAGGCGACCGGATTTCATTTTTACTGCCTTGAATCCCTTGGCAACGTAACTGGCCATTTCTTCCCCCAGGTGCCCGGGTGTTTTGCCGTCCAGGTAATAGCCTCCGCTGGCGTAGGCCGGCACCTGCTCCAGGGAGACAGCGCCAAGGTATTTATGCAGGGCAGCTGGTGGGTCTTCGCATTCAGATCCCACAGGGCGATATCGAGTGCGCTGAGCGCGCGCATCACAGTGCCGGACCTGCCTTGTAGCAACGACTCCTGGTACATTGACTGCCACAACCCTTCTACTGCATAGGAGTCCTGTCCGACTAACACTGGTGCCAGCAGCTGGCTGACCGCCTGGGAAAAAATCGGACCACCCGCGCTACCGACGTAGCAAAATCCAATGCCTGTTACCCCATCTGTCGAGGTTACTTTGACCAGACCATAATGGCGCGCGCTCACGGTGCGGTTGGAAAACGAAGTAACTTTATCAAGCGGCACGACCGGCGCGCACACCTGTATCGATTCGATAATTGGCATAGGATCCTTTTTACTGTTGATGACGAGTGAAATGAAGTGAACACATAATGCTATTATTGGAAGTTCGTAACACGAGAACAATATTGTTTTGCTGGGTTCAGAAATAACAAAAACTGGTTTTTCAGGTCCGGCTTCTCTGGATCGGACTTGCTTTTATTACAAGTGAAAGGACAGATGTGGATACCAGATTTCTGGAAAGCTTCGTGCAGGTCGTCGAGCTGGGATCTGTCGCTGCGGCGGCCAGACAGCTGGATTTGACGCCCACAGCCGTATCGCTCAGGCTTCGGGCGCTGGAAGCGGACGTTGGCACTGCACTGATCAAGCGCGTGGGGCGCACGATGATGCCGACCGAGGCGGGCAGCAAGGCGCTGCGGCAGGCCAAGCTGGTGCTGGCTGAAGTCAAAAATTTCAATTCACTGGCGAGCAATACCGAGTTGCCGGCCGGTCCGCTGACGCTGGGCGCCACGCCATCGGTTGTCAAGGGCATGCTCCCAGGCATGCTGAGAAAATGGCTTGGCAAATATGAAGGCACCAAGATCCTCATAGAACCGGCAGCCTCGACCGTGCTTTACCAGCGCTTGTTGCAAGGCGAGCTGGATGCGGCCATCCTGGTGCACCCCTTATTCGAAGTGCCAAAAACAGTTTTGTGGAAGCAGCTCAGGAAAGAGCCGCTGATCCTGCTTGCGCCGGCCCGGTTGCAGGGCGAGGATCCGTTTTCAATTTTGAGAAAATATCCATTTATTCGCTATGACAGACGTGTTGTCGCCGGAAAAATGGCCGATGACTATCTGAAATTGCACGGGGTCTATCCTGAACCATGGCTGGAACTGGACGGGCTGGACTATATTTCCGATTTGGTCAAGGCCGATCTGGGGGTATCAGTCGTACCCGACTGGAGCTATGGCAACCAATATGATCCCGGCCTGATTCGCCATCGATTGCCGGGCCCGGTACCCACTCGCAATTTGGGCATCATGTGGTTGCGCTCCAACGTGAGGGAAAAGCTGATCCATGCTTTTCTGGCGTTGGCCGACTAATGAAGGGGCATCATTGCGGCAGCCTTGCTGCCGTTGCGAAGTGTGGTCGGCGGCTCAGCAAGCGATTGCGCTGCCGGTCTGTGACGCGAGACCGGTGTGTGCTTTATATTGATATGGGCTGGCGGGCCAGCAGACTAATGCACTTATCCTTCTGATGCTCAATACCGCTGAAAATAATAAATACCGAAGTTAATAGCCAATAGCGCAACAAGAACACCAAAAAAACTGGCAACGAAAAGACCGAACTTGCGCAACTTTGTCTTATCTTTGTTTTTCTTTGAGATCAGCGTAAATAATGACGCGCCAATAGCAATGCCGATAATGCTGGCCGGGTTCATAAGTTGCATGAGAAATAGTCCTTGTTGTAAAAAAATATGAGACGGCATATTACATCTATTTGGGAGCGCAGTGCGTTATCCGTCCATTGGAACGGATGCTGGCACGGTCGCACAGATGGGACGCGGCATGACATTATTATGAGCGCACGAATTTATATATTAGTGATGTCGCATGAATATTTGCGCAGCTATCGATCGGGCAACTGTGCCGAATCACATATCGTCACGATGAGCGTAATTACCACAGCGTGGGGCTAACGACCGCTGCGAATAAAAATAACTACTGAAGACCGCTGCAGAAAAATACCTAATGACCACCGTTTCCCCATGCAGCAAAAGCCATCCAGGCCGCCATTGCAATCATCATCAGGTTTTCAGTTAGCGAGATAAATCCCAGCGGTACATTGCTTGACCCGCCAACGCAGGCGCATTTCAATTGTCGTTGGTCGATGTAAACAGCCTTGATGACTGACGCTGCACCTATTGTTCCAATAAAAAGCGCAACCGGCACAGATAACCATGTCAGTATATTGCCGATCATTAAAATGCCGGCCAGGCCTTCTGCGAACGGGTAAATATAGGCGTACGGCACCCAGCGCCTGGCCAGTAGATCGTAATTCAAAAACATGGTGGAAAAGCTTTCCACGTCTTGTAGTTTAAGCAGCGCCAGGATCACCATGCTAAAAGCAATAAACCACTTGATTGCCTGCGCCGTCAAGGGTTGGCCGTATACCAGGTAGCTTACGGCAAGCGACATCAAAAACGTCATGGCAAATAGAGCGATCACGGGCCGGTAGCTTGTCTGACCGGGCTCAAAGACTTTCTTGCCTAAATAACGCCGCAGATCGTCGTACCCGCCGATTCTTGTGCCGTCAATGAAAATCTGCGGTGTGGTGGGTACGGCGTGTTGTTCCTTGAAGGCTTCTGTGTCTTCGTGCGAGGTCAGCCAATGATCCTCCACGTCGTAACCGGAGCGCTGCAACAGCGCTCTGGCTTTCAGGCCATACGGGCATGTGTGCTCGGGCATGACCATGCGATAAATAACTGCTTTTCTGAGGGACTGTATTTCTCTGGCCATCTCGGTCTCCTGTTAATGCTGGATATGAGGTAATAGCAAGAAGTAAATTGACGCGGCTACCTGTCTATCAGATGCCTGTATTCAGGCGTACCTTTGGCGCGATTTGTTTTTATCATGTATGTGATTTCATTATATATTTTTCACAAAGCGTTTTTTTCCAGGCGAAAAAATCGCCCCAATGCCAGGAGCGTGTCGCTGATACAGAGGATGCTTTGTGGGCTTAGTGTCGTCCGGTCGGATGATTTATTGTTAGGGAGGCAAAGACGCAGCTCAAGTTTGCCAGATGACGTGCTTTTTGCCGACTTTGACGAAAAACACAATAACATATGTAACTAAATAATTCTTTTTTTAAAAAATTACAACTAAATAGGGAAAATTAAACATAAGATGAAATTTATGTCTCTTTAGATAAAACAGTCTTCTTTTGGGCAGATATGATCTGCTTTGTAACAGAAAAAAGTTTTGTTTAGTAACATTCAGTATTTATTAGAATAACTTATAAGCTGTGGTGAGGCAAAAAAATGAACCAGACATATAAATCAATATGGTGTGAAAGAACGGGTAATTATATTAACTCCAACAGCCAGCACATCCTCATCGTCAGTGTTTGTCAGAGCTCGTTATCAGCGTTATGCGACAGTCTGGAAGCCCAGGGTTTTCATTTAAGCACCGCGCAAAATAATGTCAAGGGATATGAATGCGCCGCGACACAGTGTCCCAATCTGATTGTGCTTGACTTTAACATGACCGAGAGCCGCAACCGTTTTGAGTTGTTTGACATCCTGCGCAGTTCGTTATTGACCAAATATATTCCAATTATCATCCTGTGCAAATCGTCGGATTTGCAGACCCGTCTTCATGCCTTGCAACATGGTGCTTCGGATTTTATCTATGGGCAATACACGATAGAGGAGGTCGTGGCCAGGATGAATATTCATTTGTCCTACGCCAGGCAGAAGGTGCATCAAACCTTGCCCCTGCAGAAGGAAAACAGGGAAGCCACCATAAATCGCATCAAGCTCTATTTATCCGAGCACCTTAACGATCCACCGACTTTGGATCAGCTGGCAAGCGAGTTGGGGGTGCATAAGAAAAAACTGGCGCGTGTATTCCAGGCGCATATGCATGAAACGATATACGAGTACCTGAGCCGACTGCGCCTGGACTATTCTCAGGTGCTGCTTAGGGAAACGCAGCTCAGTATCACAGATATTGCCGAAGAAATCGGCTTTACTTCTCTTTCGGCATTTACTTCTTCTTTTAGTAAACAGTATGGCATGCCGCCTACTGCTTACAGAAAAACGATGAGCTGACAACTTCGGCAGATCAGACACTCCACTCGCAAGAAATGTCTTTGCGGGCGAATGCGGCTGGACGTTCGGGCCGTCTGGCCGCAGGTACCTGCGGTTATCGCTACTGCGATTTTTGGTCATTTTTGAAAGATATTTCAAAAAACGAAGCATTTAAACAACACAGAAAGTAAATAAATGTTAGTAAATATTAAATAATTCATAAAAATTTTATTCTGCTTTCCAATGTTTGTATTTGATGAAACTTCTGTACTTATAGATAAAATGCCGGCTTTCCACTCTTCTATGATGCTTACGAAATAAGTACTAAATTTTTCGTTTAATAACATTTAGTAAAAATATGAAATGTTATGGATTTCAATGGGGAGTTGGAAAATGAATCGAATATACAGATCTATTTGGTGTGAAAAAACAGGCACTTTTGTTGCTGTGTCCGAAAATACAAAGAGAGGACGCAAAGCCAGCACCGGAACCGAAAAAACAGAGTTTGGTAGCCTGCCTTTTCATGATGTTGCGATCAAGGCGCTACTTCCGGTCTTATTCACGGGCGCCATTGCCCTGTTTCCGCCAATGGCATTGGCCGCAGGGGATCTCACTACGTCAGAATGTACATTTTCCTGGGGGAATGATACTGGCGGCACGATAACGATCAAGGGCGAGGGTACCGGGAGCTCCGATACGTTAGTCTGTGCTGAAGCGTTGCAAGGCCTGGTCGACAACCCATTGGAATATTTCAGCGTAAATTCTACTGGAGGAGGAAACGTTGACAATGATGGCGCAGCCGCTGCGGACGGTATTGCAATTGGCAAAGACGCTGTGGTCTCCATCGGGGCCACCAGCGGCGTTGCATTGGGGTTGGGTGCGACAACGACTGTCGCTAATGGTATTGCGCTGGGAGCAGGTTCGGTCGCCAATACGGCAGGAGGTATCGCACCGTACGCGCCCGTAGGAGCCTCCGTGCCTTCAATTGCTGCCGTTAATGCAACAACGAGTTCATTAGGCGCCTTGAGTGTCGGCGATCCAGCCACAGGGAAACTGCGTCAGATTACCGGCGTTGCGGGTGGTACGCAGAATACGGATGCGGTCAATGTTAGCCAGTTGAAGGCAGTTGAAAGCCTGGCCACCGGCGCCGGGGCCGGCTGGAACCTGACGGCCAATAACGGTGCGACCACACAGAACATCGCTCCGGGAGGCAGTGCGGACTTTATCGGCGGCACTAATACGAATGTGGTACAGACGGGTAACCAGATCAAGGTCAACCTAAATGACAGCGTGAACCTGGCAGGCACACTGTCGGTGACCGGCTTGAGCACGTTCAATGGTGGCGCGGTGATCGGCGATAGCCTGACAGTGAATCCGGCTACAACGGTGAATATGGGCGGTAACCGGATCAATAACGTGGCCGCAGGGGTTGCTGATACCGATGCAGTCAATGTCAGCCAGTTGACCGACCAGGGCGAGGATCTGACAGCGAAGGGCCTGAACTTTGTGGGCAATGCCGGGTTATCTGTACATAAGGATCTGGGTCAAACCCTGTCTATTGTGGGTGGCGCGGTGCCGGTAGCAGGTACCTTCACAAGTCAGAATATACAAACGTTCAACGACGCCGGAGCCATTCGCATCCAGATGGCTGACTCGCCGAAGTTTGGCAATGTGGTCATTAACAGTGCCGGTTCAGGCAAGATTACAGGCGTCACCGATGGTGATGTTACTGCCCTAAGTTCCGACGCAGTGAATGGCAGCCAGCTGTTTGAGGTAGAGACAACAGCCAACAAAGGCTGGGATCTGACCGCCAATAATGGCGCTACCATACAGAACATCGCTCCCGGGGGCAGTGCAGACTTTATCGGTGGTACCAACACGAACGTGGTACAGACCGGTAACCAGATCAAAGTTAATCTGAATGACAATGTGAATTTGGCTGGCACCCTGTCGGTAACGGGTCTGAGCACATTCAATGGCGGTGCGGTGATCGGTAATAGCCTGACAGTGAATCCAGTTACAACGGTGAATATGGGCGGTAACCGGATCACTAACGTGGCCGCAGGGGTTGCAGATACCGATGCGGTCAATGTCAGCCAGTTGACCAATCAGGGTGAGGATCTGACCGCCAAGGGCCTGAACTTTGTGGGTAATGATGCATTGTCAATACACAAGGACCTGGGTCAGACGCTTTCTATTGTCGGGGGCGCAGCGCCGGTAACGGGAACCTACTCAAGCCAGAATGTGCAAACGTTCAACGATGGCGGAGCATCCGCATTCAGATGGCCGATTCTCCGAAATTCGGAGGAGTTGTGATCAATGATGCTGGCAGCGGCAAGATCACGGGTGTCATGGACGGCGCAGTGACCGAGTTTAGCAAGGATGCAGTCAATGGCAGTCAACTCTTTGCCGTACAGAACACTGCGGGTGCTGGTTGGAATCTGACCGCCAACAACGGCGCGACGACACAAAATATCGCCCCGGGGGGCAGTGCAGACTTTATTGGCGGTACCAATACGAACGTGGTGCAGACGGGTAACCAGATCAAGGTCAATCTGAATGATAATGTGAATTTGGCTGGCACCTTATCGGTAACGGGCCTGAGCACGTTCAATGGCGGTGCGGTCATTGGCAACAGTCTGACGGTAAATCCGGGTACGACCGTGGATATGGGCGGCAACCGGATTAATAATGTAGCCGCAGGGGTTGCAGATACCGATGCAGTTAATGTCAGCCAGTTGACCGATCAGGGTGAGGATCTGACAGCCAAGGGTTTGAATTTTGTGGGTAATGATGCATTGCCAATACACAAGGATCTGGGTCAGACGCTTTCTATTGTCGGGGGCACAGCGCCGGTAGCAGGTACATACTCAAGCCAGAATGTGCAAACATTCAACGATGGGGGAGCCATCCGCATTCAGATGGCTGATTCGCCGAAGTTCGGTAATGTGGTTATCAACGATGGCGGCAGCGGCAAAATTACCGGCGTCACCGATGGGGATGTCACCGAACTGAGTACCGATGCGGTTAATGGTAGCCAGCTGTTTGGTGTGCAGACAACCGCAAACAAAGGCTGGAACCTGACAGCCAATAACGGTGCGACCACACAGAACATCGCTCCGGGGGGCAGTGCAGACTTTATCGGTGGCACCAACACGAACGTGGTGCAAACAGGCAATCAGATCAAGGTGAATCTGAATGACAATGTGAATCTGGCCGGCGCCCTGTCGGTAACGGGCCTGAGTACGTTCAATGGCGGTGCGGTGATCGGTAACAGTCTGACGGTTAACCCCGGTACGACCGTGGATATGGGTGGCAATCGGATCAATAACGTAGCCGCGGGGGTTGTGGGCACAGACGCCGTCAATGTCAGCCAGCTGACCGATCAGGGCGATGATCTGACGGCCAAGGGCTTGAACTTTGTAGGTAATGATGGGTTGTCGGTACACAAGGATCTGGGCCAGACACTTTCTATTGTAGGGGGTGCAGCGCCGGTAGCAGGAACCTACTCAAGCCAGAATGTACAAACGTTCAATGATGCGGGCGTAATCCGTATTCAGATGGCAGATTCTCCCCGATTTGGTGATGTCGTTATTAACGACGGAGGGTCCGGCAAAATCACGGGTGTGATGGACGGCGCAGTCACCGAGTTCAGTACCGATGCAGTCAACGGCAGTCAGTTGTTTGAAGTACAGACCACAGCAAACAAAGGCTGGAACCTGACAGCCAACAACGGCGCGACGACACAGAACATCGCTCCGGGGGGCAGTGCAGACTTTATCGGCGGCACTAACACGAACGTAGTGCAGACAGGCAATCAGATCAAGGTCAACCTGAATGACAATGTAGACCTGGCAGGCACGTTGTCAGTGATGGGACTAAGCACGTTCAATGGCGGTGCGGTGATCGGCAACAGCCTGACCATCAACCCGGGCACGATCGTAAATATGGGCGGAAACCGGATCAATAATGTAGCAGCCGGTGTAGATCCCATGGACGCGATCAATGTCAGCCAGTTGAAGGACCAGGACGACGAGTTGACAGCCAAGGGCTTAAATTTTGCGGGTAATGTGGGCACTGTTCATCGTGATCTTGGTTCTACGATGGTGATCCAGGGCGGACTTGATCCACTGGCCGCAGCCTCCAACAAGAATATTCGTACGGAAGTTGACCCAGACACCGGCGCCATGAATATCATGTTGTCCGAATCTCCAGTGTTTGGGGCAGTGACTGTGAATGCCGGGGGCACCGGGAAAATTACCGGTGTTTCAGACGGGTTGGTTGCCAGCGGCAGTAAAGACGCAGTCAATGGCGGGCAATTGTTCGGCGTGCAACAGGAGATTGGCGAACTGAGCAACCTGCCCATTACGTTTACCGGCAATAGTGGATCGGTTGATCGCAAGCTTGGGCAGCAATTGAAGATCACCGGCGAAGCGACAACGGCAGGTACATATAGCGGGGCCAATATCCGCACGGTGGTGGAGGGCAATGAAGTCAAAGTCCAGATGGCGCAAGCCCCGGTATTTCAGGAGTTGACGGTTGCCGGCAATACCACCATAGGTGGATCACTGAATATGTCGGGCAACAAAATTACTAATGTGGGAGCAGGAGACATTAGTGCGACCAGTCAGGACGCAGTCAATGGCAGCCAGTTGTACAACATTATCGGCGAAGTCAAAACAGTGGGCTGGAACCTGCAAACCAACGGCGACACACCGTCCAAGGTCCTGAACAACGATACGGTTCAACTCAACGACGGCAGTAACGTCAATATCACGCGCGACGGCAGGAACGTGACCATCGCCGTTGATGATAATCCGACCTTCAATAGTGTGAACATAGGGGGGGGCGCCTTCGTGGCCAATTCACAATCAGTTGAGATCAGGCCGGAGACAAACGTGAGCATGGGCGGCAATCAGATTCATCAGGTCGCAAATGGTTCAGCCCCGATGGATGCGGTGAACGTACGTCAATTGAGTAGCGTCGAGAGTAACCTGAATTCGCGGATCAATCGCGCTGAAAAACGGGCCGAGGCCGGCACTGCTGCAGCAATGGCGGTCGCTGGCTTACCTCAGGCATATCTGCCCGGAAAAAGCATGTTTGCGGTGGCCGGCAGTGTGTTTCAGGGAGAGTCCGGTGTCGCCATGGGCCTGTCCACCGTATCGGGTAACGGAAAATGGGTTCTGAAAGGCTCGATCACCAGCTCCAGTCGCGGCCAGGTGGGTGGCACGGTTGGTGTCGGATACCAATGGTAATAATGCAATAGAACACGCCGGTGCGTGCACGCATGCACCGGAGAAGAATCACCATGGTTTAAAGGGATACTTAAGATGCGATATAAAATTTTCAAATCCAATCGGGCTGCCTTCGCCGTGACAGCAATCATGACTGTACTCCTGGCCGGCTGCTCGACGCTAAGCGACGTTAAACCCGACGGCACCAGTGACAATGTGGTGTGGCCCGACGTAAACCGTATTACATTCGATAACAAGCAGGGCATTTATCCAACACAGCAAAGCATTTCACTGATTCGCCCCGGAATGACCAGGGACCAGCTCTATCATCTGCTTGGTCGCCCGCACTTTGATGAGGGTTTTGGCAGCGACGAATGGGATTATCTCATGCACTTTCCCGGCGCCGGTCAGGGTGCAAATGACGTGACCCGTTGTCAGTTCAAGATTCTGTTCGACGCTGAGCATCTGGCCCGCAATATGTACTGGAAGCCGGTTGGTGACTCGGGCGCAGGCTGTCCTCCTGGCGCTGCACCGCAAACCTATACCCTGAGCGCCGATGCGTTATTTGAATTTGATCGCTCTACGCTTAGCGATGTGACATCAGGCCGGCAGGCGCTGAGCAAGCTGGCCGAAAGCCTGCGTGGCACGCAAGGCATCCGTGCCATTTCTGTTACAGGCCATACCGATAGGCTGGGCTCGAATGCGTATAATCAGCGCTTGTCTAAAGCCCGGGCCGATACGGTACGCGGCTATTTGATCCAGAACGGCGTTGCTGCCGATCTGATCCATAGTCGGGGCATGGGAGAATCTCAGCCGGTGGCGCAATGCAATAACGGTGACGAGGCAGCGCTGATCCGTTGTCTGGTGCCCAATCGCCGTGTCGAGGTGACGGTGGAAAAATAAGTGATGTGTCAGACCCGAAGCCGCTTGCGATATACGTCCGGGTGATTTGAATTGCGCCCCTGTCTTGCGCAAACCTGCAGCACAGGGGCGTGATCATGTATCACGCATATGCCGGGATAACGCCCGGCAGGCACATCCCCTTGTTGCAAATGGTACTGGTTGCGGTACCGGAGATTCAATTGTTCACAACCAATATGATCATTCCGGAATATATGGCTCGGGTACCTTCACCCTGGTGATGACGCATTGGCATCAACAGCGCGCCCGCACATTGTCAACCCACGTTTGTATCCCACTCGGGCTGCGGAAGTCATCGATTGATCTGGCAGGTACATCTGGATAGATGGCGTTCCACATACGAGCATAGCGCGACCCGGACCGATCTCAAGTACGGCATCCGGTTGCAATTCACGAACGGCTTGCAGGCAGGCTACCCAATTCATGGCATGGCTTATCTGCTCAGCCAGGGCGTCCAGCGCCTGCGCTACAAGCATGGCTGCGCGACCGTCCATGGCGCTATGCACTTTGAATGCCAGGGGCGCCTTATTGCAATAGGGCGCAAGGTGACGAGCGAAAGCCGGTGTCGCAGATTGCAGCAGCGCCGTATGCGATGGCGTCTGAACAGACAGCCTGACCACGCGCATGGCGCCTTGATCGTAGGCCTGTTGACCGGCATGTTGCAAGTCTTGTTCGAAACCGCCAATGACATAGTGTTGCTCAGGGTTGATGATGGCCAGATGCGTATTGCTGTTGGCGGTAATCGCCTCGATATTTTCCAGAGGCAAGCCCATGATGCTCGTTAAACCGGCCTGTGTTTGTATGCAATCGTCCATGCAAGCAGCCCGTTGTGCTGCCAGAACGATTCCCTGCTGCATATCGAAAGCGCCGGCTGCGCTGCAAGCGGCCAACTCCCCCAGAGAATATCCCGCGGCGCAAATCGGTCGCGGCAGCAATGGTCGCAGTGTGTGCCACCATTGCAATTGAAACGCAAAGATAAACGGCTGAGCAATCCTGTTTTGTCCAAGTGTCTCGCAATGGACTGCAGCGTTATGCCAGACATCAGGCAGCTGTTTTGACAATTGTGCCGCCGTTTCTGGTGACACCATCGCCTGTAGCGCTTGAAAATGCTCAGCAGATTGCTGTCCCTGGCCACTGAAGAGAATGGCAAGTCGCATGTCAGAGGGACTCCAGAAACAGCACAATCCCTAGCAAATCGGCCGATCCGCCAGGCTCAGTCGACGGGCCACGAATTGCGTATGCAATGTCTGGGCCTGACTTTGCCAGTCCTGGACGTATACGCCACCACGGTCAAGAAACGTCGTTGCAGCTTCGCGGGCAAACGCCAGTCCTTGACGGCCGCCTCGCCAAAGCAGATTGGTGTCTTCAAGTTCAGCCATCAGTGTAAAAAAACACTGAACGGCGGCCAGTTGCGTGCACTGGGTTTGTGCAAGCGCCGCACGATAGGCCGGTAAGCCGATCCTGATGGCCGAGGGAAAGCCCGCGGCAGCCTCGGCCCGCGCACCTCCACTACCGTAACGGCGTTGAACGACTGCGCCGTGACTATCCTGTGTGGTTTTTGCCGTAACCATGATGGCTGGCCCCCACAGATCTGCAACGCGCTGGCTCACCGATTCGGCCGAGCACGAACCGGCAAGGGCAATATCAATGCCCGCTGCTGCACATAGCAACCCCAGGTTGAAAATTGCTCCGCGGTGAGTATTGACGCCATTGGTGGCCTGCAGCATGCGCTGTTCTGCGTCCATGCCGCAATATTGCAACTGTGCATAAGTTGGTGTTTGCATGCCCAAGCGAGCGATCGCTGGAAAATACCCTCGCAGTGCCTGAAGGCTTCGCACAAAGGTACTGAAATCCATGTCAGTATGGCTGCCGCTGTCAACAGGGCTGACCAGGCCCGGTTTAGGCGCCAGGGCGACCTCCCGATACAGCGCGCCGATTGCCAGCCGGCCAATTGCTTCAGGCGTCAATGCCGGCGACATTTGGCGGGCGGCCTGATCAGTCACGTGTTCAGGTCTGAGGGACTCAGCAAACATGATCGTGTTCCTTTAACCGCGACAGCAGGTCTGTCAGGCACAGTAATGCTACGCTGGCATTATCCTTGGCGACAACGCGCAGTGCCGGCTGCAATAACGTTCGGGAAAGCTCCTTCCAATTGACGGCCGGACCACTGGCAAAGCGTATTTCACCATCCAGTGAGCAGGGCAGTGCTTGTTGGGCCTGTTGCAGGGCTTTAATGCAGGGATCAAGCTGAGCCACATGTGCAATATCGCAGACAACGTCAATGTCCGACCTGTCGTGTCGATATGTCGTTCCGCTGAGCATTTCCCATGCGAGCGATCCGTACACACTAACAGTAATATCGTGTGACTCACATTTCTGCAGCAGATGTTTCAATGGCGCTGCAATCGCTGCAGTGCATGTATTTACGCCATCAGCGAGGGCTAGCGGGGGTGTGATTGCCCGGATAGCATCGGGACAGATTGAGACGCTGATTCGTCTGTGCACTGCCTCTGGTGGCAATGTCAGGCCCAAGAGGATCTGGGCATCAGCCGCTGCGGGTTGCCGGGCTACCACCAGCGGGTGCCGGGCGTGCAGCCAACGCTGCAGTGCGGCTTGCGCGGTTGGACTCTGCACAGGGCTGAGCAACTGGTACTCTGCGTTTGAGTACAGATAGGCAAGGTCATGGCGACGCATGATTATCTCCTAGGCTGCCAGGATCTGATCGACAATGCTGGCCGCCTGTACCCGTCCGGTTCTATCCTGAGCCGCCAGCATGCGAAGGTCTGTGCCAGCGCGAGTCTTTAACAATTGAGCAAGTGCAGCATCAAGCAGCGTGGCAGAGGGTGCCTGCCATATAGCCTCGATTGCACCCATGCGCTGGTAGTTTTCCGCGCCAGGTGCAAAGGTAGGGGCACTGGCTGACAGCTCCACCAATTTTGCATGATCTATCTTGGTCACACGCGCCATGGCTTTCAAATCCATGACCCGAACTTGCGAGCTGGCCAGCGCGTAGGCGCGGTCTGCCATGAGACCAAAAGACAAGTAGCCGCCGCTGACCGCCTCTCCGGTGACCAGGCTCAGGCTGACGTGACCAAGGCGTCGGGCCAGATCGACGCAGGCTGCCAGATGCGCCAGGCTTCCATTCAGGCAAAGTAGCTCCTGAGCTCGCGATAACGCCTGGCCCTGGGTGTCGACCAGAAATATCAGTGGTCGACGCGGATGCGCCTGGATCGTGACTAATATCTGCTGGGCCAGGTACAGCGCGATCTCGTGGTCGATAGCGGCAGCATCCGTGGTTCCCAGTACGGTAACGTCGCCAGCGGTGGTGCTTGCGGTTCCCGCCAGTTGATGCCCATCGACTCGAACTTGATGTCCTGCCGGGAACAGGGCATCCAGAATGGTACTCAGGTTCATGTGTAAAGCTCCTTATGCAGTCGGGCCAGGTCCGTACAGTTCATCATGGGGATGTTGACGGGAGTTGGAATGCCCAGGGCCTGCCACACTTGCAAGCCATCGCGCATACCTTTGAAACGCTCCAATCGAGCCAGCAGGCGCGCCTGGTTCTGTTTCTGCGCATCCAGATCAGGTGGTGCAAATTTATTCTCCGCAATAAGCTGTTTTGCCGTATCCCGGAATGCAAATGGATCGTCTTCGACCAGAGCAGCGCAATCGTTCATCAGATACCGGTGCTTACCGCCCGTTACGCGCCACACCAGCGCCCGATCACGGGAGTCGAACTCCTCGACACCAGCCACGGTTTCGATAACTTCAGGACCGGACAGCGCCAGCCGGCCTTCTTCAGACATGACAATTGCCGAACAAAGGCTGGTTACAATGCCCATGCCGCCGAACGCGCCGCAACTGCCGCCTACCAATGCCACTACCGGTACACCAGCGGCGCGCGTGTCCAGTATGGCGCGCATGATTTCGGAAATGGCGATCAATCCGGCATTGGCTTCATGTAACCTGACGCCGCCCGAGTCGACCAGAAACAGGACGGCAGCGGGTTTGTCGCGTATGGCACGGCGCAGCAGGCCAACAATTTTGGCGCCATGGATTTCGCCAACTGCTCCGCCCATGAACTGGCCTTCCTGCGCGATAATGAATACCGGGCTTTTATTCAGTGCGCCTTCGCCAATGACAACCCCGTCGTCGAAGGCACCGGGGATATCCAGTGCCGCCAGATGCGTGCTGGGTGCGCTCTCTGTCGGCGGCAGCAGTTCCCGAAAGCTGCCGTTGTCCAGTATCCAGGAAAGACGCTGTCGGGCAGTGGCTTCGAAGTAACTATGGCGTAACGACAGCACTGGTCGGTTTTCTGTGATCATCTCAGACCTCCTGCATATTGACTGATTGCCTGGGCAAGCCTGAGCGTGACCACCGCGGGTGTCGCACCCATATCATTAATGGCGATGTGCGTGCCGCCTGCAGCATGGTGAGATATAAACTCTGTCAGAACGGCTTGCCAGATATCCCCGAATCCGCGGGCAGATGTTTGTATCTGTATTGTGCAGGACGTCGCAGTGTCTGCGGGCCGGATCAGCACTTCAAGATTGCCCGAGCCAACCACGCCGCACAGCACGGCGCCACTAGCGGGTTTGATGGTGGGTGTTGAAAAAAGATATTCAAGTTTTTCCATGGAGAATCACCAATTGCGGAATCGGGAAGGGGGGCGTAAAGATCGCCAGACCATCTGACCAGATCTTTGACCGAGCGGGCCGCCAGCAGATCCCGCGTTGCCATGCGAGGATCAATGCCCAGATCTTCGGGGCGGCGCACCACGCCGCGATCGCGCAAATTTTCGACCATGCGTCGATCGCGTGCCATGCCCACCGGTGTAAAGCCGGCGACGCCGCGAATGGCCTGGGCGCGTTCTTCGGCGCTGCGACAAAGAAGCAGATTGGCAATGCCTTCTTCGGTCACGATATGCGTGACATCGTCGCCATAAATCATGATGGGTGGCAACTCGGCGTCCATGGCTGCTTTCAGTTGCCAGGCGTCCAGCTCCTCCACAAATACCGGGGTCATATGTTCGCGAAAGGTTTCTACGGTTTGCACAACCAGCTTGCGCCCGCGTATGGCGTCGGGCCCGCCTGCCTCTCTGCCCGCCTTGAGCCAGGCGGCAGAGGCATGCCGCCTGCCATGCGGGTCTGAGCCCATATTGGGCGCGCCGCCGAAACCCGTAATGCGCCCAGTGGTTGCCGTTGAGCTATTGCCGGCCAGATCGATTTGCAGTGTTGAGCCGATGAACATATCGCAGGCATACAGGCCGGCTGTCTGGCTAAATGCACGATTCGAACGCATACTGCCGTCCCTACCGGTGAAAAAGACATCGGGGCGGGCGGCAATGTAATTTTCCATGCCCACTTCGGAGCCAAAGCTATGGATGGATTGCACACAACCGGACTCAATCGCGGGAATGAGGGTGGGGTGGGGGTTCAGGGCCAGTGGCTGCAGATTTTTCCTTTCAGGCCAAGTTCGGTTGCATACGTGGGCAATAGCAGCTCGATCGCAGCGGTATCAAAGCCAATTCCATGATTGAGCCGTTGTACCCCGTACTCGGCGTAGATACCTTTGATAGCCATCATGGCCATCAGGATTTGCACTTCTGTAATCTGAGCCGGATCCCGGGTGAACAGGGGTTCAATATAGTTGGGGCGCGGTGCGACTACGGTAAAGTCGACCCAATCCGCCGGAATATCGACCCGTGGAAGTTTGTCCAATCGTTCATTGACCTGAGCGATCACGATTCCGCTGCGAAACGCCGTGGCCTCTACGATGGCGGGTGTATCTTCGGTATTCGGGCCGGTGTACAGGTTACCGGCAGCATCGGCGGCCTGCGCCGCAATCAGGCAGACATTGGGGGTCAGATCGGTAAAGTAGCGACCGAACAGTTCCAGATAAGTATGGATAGCGCCGATCTCGATCTGTTTGTCCTGTACCAGTCGCGCCAGCCGGCCCCCTTGCGGGCCTGAAAAAGAAAAATCCAGTCGGCTGGCAATGCCGTTCTCAAACAGATCCAGATGACTGGGCAGGGCGAGCACAGACTGCACCATATGCAGATGATGCAATCGTTGCGGATCACAAGCAGCTAGCGAGTCGGCCAGAAAATCGGCCTGCTTCTGGTTATTGCCTTCCAGGCACACGCGGTCATCAGGTTCAATTACCGCCTGCAGCAACTGAGTGATCTGCTCTTGGCTGATTTGAGGGCCCAGTCCCAGGTTGGCTGCGCGTTCCAGACGTCGCTGTCGTCCGCGCTTTCGTTTATCCCAGACTTGTGGGGTGCCGGTGTGATTCATAAAATATTCCTGTTGCATAAATTAACCGAATAACGCTCTTGTCGCGAGAAACAGCACAGAAGGCCCCATCAGACAGCCCAGGCCGGTATAAAAGGTTGCCGTCAGTGCGCCATAAGGGACCAGACGCGGGTCTGTCGCTGCCAGACCTGCCGCGACACCGCTAGTCGTTCCTGCCATGCCGCCAAAGACCATCGCTGAGCGTGGATTATCCAGGCGCATGAATCTAGCGGTTGCGGGCGTAAAGACCATGACAAGAATGGCCTTGATCAGGCCCACGCCGATGGACAGGGCAATGACGTCAGAACTGGCACCGATTGCTGCACCCGTAACAGGACCGACAATGTAGGTCATGGCCCCGGCGCCGATGGTCGCCATGGATACCGCGTCCCGATAGCCGAATGCATAGGCAACGCTGGCCCCCACAACGAATGGGAGTACGATACCCAGCATCAGGGAAACCATGCCGATGAGGCCTGCCTTTTTAACTTCTTCTACCTGCACGTCAAATGCCGTCGCAACGATGGCAAAATCGCGCAACATGGCGCCGCCCATCAGCCCTATCCCGGCAAACAGCTTGACGTCGGCCAAGCCTTTTGTGCCACCCGTTTCCATTCCACCCCAATAGGCAAGTATCAGGCCAATCACAATGGCAATGGCTGAGCCATGTACGCGTCCATTGGTCAGTCGTCTTGACAGATGGCCTGATATCCATATGATCAGGCCAACGAAAGCGAAGGCAGCGATCAGATTGTTCTGCATAATTGCCTGTTTCAACATATCCATGGTCATGTCTCCCCGTCAGGCCTGATCAGCAGCGAGGCTGGCTTGCCAGGTAGCGCCGGCATCCTCAGGGCCGGAGCGATTGATGATCGCGATAACGCATACTGTTAGCGCCACCGTCAGGATTGCACCCAGGATGGCGACCGGGCCGCCCTTGAGTGCGGCTACGACATTTTGCTGTGAGGCCATGGCAATCACGATGGGAATATACATGGCAGACCAGAACCCCACGCCGGCCAATGTGGTGGCGGGCATGAGTCCTTTTTTGTGAAGGTAGCTACGGGCTGCAATGAGCAGCATCATAGAGATGCCGACTCCACCACGTTGGCCTTCACGCCGATGAGCATGCCCAGCAGGTCGCCAATGTAGACTCCAAGTAAATGACATGCAGCCAGTATGGCTGTACCGTAAATAATCATGGTTTTGTCTCCGGATGTTTTTGCTGTGTAGTTAAGCGTTTTTTGTGCCGAAAGGGACTCGTGCTGCATAAGGCGATGCCAACCTCACACAAACTCCTTTTCGTAAGACAGACAATAGACAGGGATGATGGGCTTTTCAATCAACCTGCATGTACAATCGTTTAGCCTGAGGTTAAATATTTCGTTGTCCCGTCCTGCGTTTCTATAGTCAACGAGCAGGTTGTTTGGCCCGGCCTATCGTTTACCCTAGACATCCAATGAGTTAAACCCATGGCCATTGATGAATCCATTACCCTGAAAAAACTGGAAGTCTTTCTGGCTTTCATGGAGCGCAACAATCTGGCCCGGGTCGCAGAGGATCTGGGTCAGAGCGTTGTCAGCGTACACCGCGCCTTGCATTCACTTGAGCAGGCCATTGGCTGCCCGCTGTTCAAGCTGGAAGGAAGAAATCTGGTCCCGCAGGATACGGCGCACCGACTGGCTGAATCTGCCCGTCGGGTCGTAGCCGAGTGCGAAGAGGGCATCCAGGCAGTGCGAGACATGGCGGGCATTAATGCGTCGCGGTTGCGGCTGGGCGCCATCTATTCGCTTACCTTGCATTGCATTCCGCACCTGATTGTCGGAACAAAGTTGCGCAAGGACGGGCTCAATATAGAGCTGACACTGGTTCCAATGATGAACTGCTGCAAAAGCTGCAAGATGGCAGACTGGATGCCATTGTCATCGGGGTGCATGACGGTATTGCCAGCAAGCGCCTGATTACGGTGCCATTATTCTCGGACGAAATGTTTTTGGCTGTCCCTCTGGATTCTCCGTATGCGAATCGTGCCGAGGTTGATTTGCAGGAGCTGGCCAGCGAGAACTTTGTGACTCTGGCCGATGGGTTCATCACATCATTCAGTTTTAACCAGATGATGGAGAATGCGGGAATTTCACCTGTGATAGGAATGCATGTGGGCGATATTTTTTCGCTAATCAATCTGGTGAGCAACGGCATGGGAATCAGTTTGTTGCCTGGGCGAATTGCATCGTTTACACCACGTATCAAATTGATTCCATTAAGTCCCGGTCATGCCTATTCCCAACACATTGCGTTGCTGTTTCTGGATAGCCGGGAACAGGATCGCAATTTGCTTGCCTTGGCGGCAGAGGGCCGCACCTACAGTCGCCGCCTGTTGCGAGGCGCAGATTTCCCCATGTTTGGAGAGGCCGAATGAATTGGCAGGCCAGTATTTATGGCGATTTCAGATCAGGCGGCGAAAGGGTGGACGTATGTTCCAGCGGCAGGGGCACCGGTTGCGCCTGATCAATAAGTGACCAGGCGCTCTATACTATCACCGTCTCCGAAGAGCATCATGCTGCGCTGACCTTTTTCCTGTGCAGGCCAGCCTGGTTCTCCCGTCTTGGCAAAGCTCACCCAGGCTTGATGCATGCTTGAGACCAGTGCGTTTGAAACAGGTTTATCAACATCGATAAAAAGACGTGCTGTGTCGTTATGCAGGTTTTTAAACATAAATGGAAGCTCAACGCCGTGGGCAGCACCAAGCTGACCTTCGTATAAGTTCGATTGCCAGCAGAATTCGTAGGAGTAGGCTTTTGAGCCACGATCTGTCGCATGCTCGGCAATGCGTCGAGCTGGTTCGCGGTAGTAGTAATCAGATTGAATAGCGCAAAGGATTTCGCCGTTGCTTTGTCTATCGGCGGAAAGCTGTTGTCGATAGCGCTCAGCTGTATTCGGTGGCAGCTTTGCATCTGTGATGAAGCTGTTCACATCCTCTGCGGATATTTTCGAAATACTGCCATCAGGAACCAGATACAAACGGGCTTCTTCCCTGGTTGCTCCGGCCAGTATCGCTTTTGGCATGATGGTGTTCTGCTTGATCGCTTGTAATGGAGAGCTGGCAACAATTTCGCCATCAATTACCGGGCGTAGAGCGAAGCGGTGATGTGCACCCAGGCCGTATCGTTGTCGCAGTTTGCCATCCAGCGACAGTTTGGCCAGTGCCGTTGCTGCCTTTTGCGCAGTGATGGATGCCAGTCCTTCAAGCGTGGCGGGGCAGTTGGCCAAGTCGGCGATCGCATTTGCTGCTGTTTGCGCTTCTGCCATTGTCTGCACCAGTGTACTCGGGCTTTGCAAAATGACCTGTTTAAATAAGCCGTTGGCTTGTGGCATGCCCATCAGGCACGCGATTGCCCCGGACCCGGCCGATTGCCCGACCACGGTTACCCGGGCCGGGTCTCCGCCGAAGTTGCCAATATGCTGCTGCACCCAATTGAGCGCCAGTAACAGATCCTGCAGCCCCCGGTTAGCGGCCATGCCTGGCAATTGCAGAAAACCTTCCACGCCCACGCGATAGTTCACCGTGACAAAAATAATATCTTTGTGCGCAAAGTGAGAACCGTCGTACAGCGGATCGTTGGCATCGCAACGCATAAATCCGCCGCCCGGTATCCACACCATTACAGGCAGTCCGCCCATTTTCAAAGATGATTCCGGGGTCCAGATATTCAGGTTCAGGCAATCAATGTTGCCATAGACGTTCTCCGGATTCGGACTGCGCGCCGGTTGTACCGGGAGCGCCGCGAACTTGCGCGCGTCCATGAGCGAAGACGTTTCTTCTAAAGGCTTGGGCGGGGCAAAGCGTGTGGCGGTGGTGCATGCACGGGCATAACGCACACCCCGAAAAACGCATAGCCCGTTATGGACAACGCCGCGTACAGTACCTACTTTTGTACTAATATCCTGGGTCGCCAAATGAGTGTGATCGATCATATTTAGTCTACGGTCAGATTCAGGCTTTTGATCAGGGGGCGCCAGACATCGGAATCCGCCTTGGCGCGGCTGATGACGTCGGTTGCTGAAGTGGCGATCGCCTTGGCATTCATTTGCGCAAAACGCTGTATATAGGCCGGGTCCTGGCTGCATTGGCTGGTGGCTTTATTCAGTGTTTGAACGATAGCTGCTGGTGTGTTTTTGACGGCAACCAGGCCGATCCATGCTCCACGAGCCAGTTCCTGGTCGCCCAGCAGTTCGGCAATGGTAGGCACTTCAGGGAACGCAGGCGAACGCACGTCATCAAAAACGGCCAAGGGCACAAGCTTACCCGCTTTAACCTGAGGCAATGCAGTGCCTGAAACCAATGTCATGATATCGATCTGATTGCCAATCAGTGCCGTGGCCCCTGCAGATTCACCCGTAAATGGGACATGTGTGCCTGGCACGTTCAGTCGTTCCAACAGTGCGGTGGTGAGCAAGTGGGCCGGGCTCCCCTTGCCTGGCGAACCGAAATTGGCGCCGCCATCTTTGTCTGCAAATTTCACGGCCAAATCGCCAAGTTCCTTCACACCCGAATTCAGAGACGCCGTTAGCACCAGCGGTGACGTGCCGAAGACAGTTACACCCGTAAAGTCGGCTTGCGGATCATAGGGCATCTTTTTGTACACATAAGGAGTAATGGTCATCTGCGACATGCCGATTGTCATGAGGGTGTAGCCATTGGCCGGTTGTCCTTTCAGATAATTGATGGCCAGAATGCCATTTGCACCTGCTTTGTTTTGCACAACGACAGGCTGCTTAAGCTGTTTTGCCAGACAATCGGCCAGAACACGTGTCATCGCGTCTGAACCGCTACCCGGTGGCTGCTGTGCCACGATCGTTATCGGCGATTCGGGATAAGCGGCAAAGGCCGAGCCGGAAAAGCCGATTGTAAAGGCGGTAAGTATGGTACTCAAATACGAGGCGGCCGGTTTGCACTGCATGAATGTCTCCTGACGGAATATTGCTTTTCTATGGTTTTGGGGGACTGCCGATTTTTGGTTGTATGGTTATAGTGCGCTTTGGCTGTAACATCGCTGCGCAATCAGATCTGCCAGACAATCGAGTTGTTCCTGGGTTCCCTCATGTGCAGCAGCGAACATTTCCAAGAACCCCAGACCACGCAACGTAGAGAACACCAAGTTGATGAAAGCGCCTAGTGCGGGATCGTTGGCCAGTTCAGGAAATATTGTCGGGAAAGTAGCGTGCAGGCGCATTTGCAGGACTTTGCGTAGCTCTGATATATGTGCCAGCAGTACAGGCTGGTTACGGCAACTAAGATACGTTGCCCAGGCCGAGATAAAACGCGGCTGTTTATAAAATCGAGTCCACAGATTGGAAACGAAGGTTTGTGCACGCGTGTCGATTGGCATGTCAACCGGTGGCCAGAATTGTCCGGCTTCGATGTTCTCGTCAACCAGAGTGCTCAGCACATGCATCATGAGCGTTGCCTTGGATTGGAAATGATGTTGAATCGCCCCAGGTGTGACGCCTGCCTCTCGGGCAATTTCCTGCATGGACGCGGCCTCTGG
This sequence comes from Advenella kashmirensis WT001, assembly GCF_000219915.2. Lineage (NCBI taxonomy): Bacteria > Pseudomonadati > Pseudomonadota > Betaproteobacteria > Burkholderiales > Alcaligenaceae > Advenella > Advenella kashmirensis. The sequence goes on from NC_017964.1 coordinate 880,935, forward strand.
TCCTTTGTCAGAAATAATGCGGATCGCCGCCAGGATCACATCCTGCTGCGTGGCTTTACTGCGGTCCGCCTGCCGGCGGCGCGAAGAAGTAGAAGAGGGGGACATAGATTGTTTTTCATTTACATTATGATCATATTGTAAATGTACTGATGATATCTGCAATGCGGGTTTTCCAGAGCAGTACGCTGCAAAAGTGCAGTGTCAGGTTTTGATTCGACTGTCGTCAAAAGACAAGGTGAGCACGCCCGCCGAGTCTTCCTTCACGATATGGGAATGCGAATCCAGGAGCAGGCGTTTCTGTATTGATTAAGTTGAACAACTGGCGTTGCTTCCAGGCGCGCTTTCTCGTGTGCACATCAACCAATGCCCATGCCTGCCTTGTTTTGGTGCGCGCCCCTTCTTTTGCAGGCCGCGACAAGCATGCCTCACAGTGCAGGCTGTGCAGATTAGTGGCTGGCACGTCTTTTGCTTAAGAGTTCTGGTAACTTTCAAGGACACGTCATGATCCCAACTTTTCCCAAGAACACGTTATCCACGGCCATGACATTGGCTGTATTTTTTAGTGCAAGCGCCATGCCTTTGATCTCTAACGCAGAATCGGTGCTGAGTATTGCCATGACCGCTGCCGATATTCCCCGGACTTCGGGCCAGCTGATCAGGGATTCGAGGGCAATCGTTTTACCGGCATTCCCATGTACGATGCACTCGTTGGCTGGGATTTGTCCTCAGATAAAGGCGCAACGCCCCTGACGCCGGGGTTGGCTACAAGCTGGACCGTAGACGAGGCGGACAAGACAAAATGGGTTTTCAAGCTGCGTCCTGATGTCCGGTTTCATGATGGATCACCATTTAACGCTGAGGCGGTGGTCTGGAACGTCGGCAAAGTACTGGATAAGTCTGCTCCCCAGTATGATCCGGCACAAGTTGGGGCTACGGTATCAAGAATGCCCACGCTCAAGGCAGCCAAAGCAATTGATGCTATGACGGTTGAAATAACTACGACAGAGCCCGACGCATTCCTGCCCTATAACCTGACAAACCTGTTTATGGCTTCGCCTGCTCAATGGCAAAAGAAATTTAATGCCGTGCCGGCTTCGGTCACAGAACCACTTGAGCGCTCAAAACAGGCCTGGAATGCATTCGCAAGTGAAGCGTCCGGTACCGGCCCGTTCAAACTGTCCCGGCTGGTGCCGCGCTCCAGGCTTGAAATAGTCAAAAATGATCATTACTGGAATCCTGCACGCATGCCGAAGCTGGATAAGGTTGTGCTGATTCCGATGCCGGAAGCCAGCGCCAGGACCGCGGCGCTCATGTCGGGACAGGTGGATTGGATAGAGGCACCAGCACCAGATGCGCTCGAGCCGATCAAGGCACGTGGCAATACCATCTATACAAATGTACAACCGCATATTTGGCCATGGCAGTTTTCTATGACCGATGGTTCGCCTGGCTGATAAGCGGGTGCGTCAGGCAGCCAATCTTTGCGTGGATCGTGATGGAATGAAAAGCATGCTGGGCGGCCTGATGGCGCCGGCGCAGGGCGTTGTGGCCAAGTCCAGTCCCTGGTGGGGCACGCCGACATTCGATATCAAATATGATCCGGATGCATCGCGCAAGCTGATGCAAGAGGCCGGTTTTTCCGAGAGTAAACCGGTCAAGGTCAAAGTGCAGATTTCAGCGTCGGGTTCGGGTCAGATGCAGCCGCTGCCGATGAATGAGTACATACAGCAGAATCTGAAAGAGTGCTTTTTTGATGTTGAGTTCGATGTTGTTGAATGGAATACCCTGTTCAATAGTTGGCGCCTGGGCGCCAAGGACGCCAGCGCGCATGGAGCACAGGCAACCAACGTTAGTGCGGCAACCATGGATCCGTTCTTTGCATGGTGCGTTTTGTCAGCAGCAAAGCGTTGCCGCCCGTTTCGAATAACTGGGGCTATGTGATCGACGACACGTTCGACGACTATATCCGCCAGGCGCGCACCAGTTTTGATCCTGCACAGCGCGATGCTGCACTGGCCAAGCTGCATACCCGGATGGTGGACGAAGCCGTGTTTCTTTACGTAGCGCATGATGTCGGCCCCAGAGCCATTTCCAACAAGGTCAAGGGCGTAGTTCAGCCACAAAGCTGGTTCATTGATATTGCGACCATGTCCAAGGAGTGATTTGACCGACCACGATAGTGGTCGGCGCTACCCTTATTCCCTCTTTTTGAAGCCTGATTATCATGATGTATTTTCTGAGACTGCTCGTGTATTCGTTGCCAGTATTGCTGGGAGTGGCGTTTTTGTGCTTCTCCCTGATTCATATCGCTCCCGGCGACCCCCTGATTTCCGTCATGCCCCCCGACGCTTCTGAAGCCTTGCGCAGCCAGATGATGAGCATCTATGGGTTTGATCAGCCATTCCTGATTCAGTTCTGGAACTGGCTGTGGCGGGCTTTGCAGGGTGACCTGGGCATGTCCATCGCGACCAGTCGCCCCGTGGCAACAGAGGTTATCGCGGCGGTGGGCAATTCCTTGCGGCTGGCCGTGATTGCCGTGCTGATCGGTTTTTCGCTGGGGGTCGTATTTGGCATGATTTCCGGCTATGCCAGAAATTCCATTTGGGATCGGCTGGCATCTTTGAGCTCTATATTCGGCGTCAGTATTCCGCATTATTGGCTGGGCATGGTGCTGGTCATTGTGTTTTCGGTGTACCTGAACTGGTTCCCCGCGACGGGTTCGGCTGCGGGCGATGGCACTGGCTGGCGCTGGGACTGGGATCACGTGCAATACATGATCCTGCCTGCAATCACGATGTCAGTGATTCCCATGGGGATTGTGGCTCGTACCATCCGTGCCCTTGTCAGCGATATTCTGTCGCGAGAGTTCATGGTCGGGCTACAGGCGCGAGGTCTGGGCCGCGGCCGAATGTTCATGCATCTGGTCAAGAACGTGGCGCCAACGGCCCTGTCGGTGATGGGGCTGCAATTGGGCTATCTGCTGGGCGGCTCGATCCTGATCGAAACCGTTTTCTCGTGGCCCGGCGCCGGATTTCTGCTCAATTCAGCCGTGTTCCAGCGAGACTTTCCCCTGCTGCAAGGCACGATCCTGATCATGGCGATTTTTTTCGTGCTGCTCAATCTACTGGTCGACACCGTTCAGACCTGGCTTGATCCCCGTATTCAAAGGTAACACAATGACCGATTATTCCCTTAACCGGAACGCAGATTTGCTGCTCGTGCAGACGCACCGCTCGGCGGGATACTGGAGCGGCGTCATGCTCAACCTGCGCCGCAACAAGGTTGCGATGTTCGCTGCCTGTCTGTTGCTTACCCTGTTGCTGATGGCGATCCTTGCGCCGTGGATCATGCCGGCCGATCCTTATAAATCTTCGATAATTCACCGGCTCAAGCCGATAGGCACGGAAAACTATCTGCTAGGCACCGATGAGCTGGGGCGCGATATGCTGTCGCGCCTGATCCTGGGTGCGCGGCTGTCGCTATTTATGGGTATTACACCCGTAATAATTGCGTTTGCAATTGGTGGAACGATAGGCGTTATTGCCGGTTATGCCGGGGGGCGGATCAACGCGGTATTTATGCGCCTGACCGATGTGCTGTATGCCTTTCCGTCTGTGTTGCTGGCGATCGCGCTCTCGGGCACGCTGGGCGCCGGTACTGGCAACGCCCTGTTGTCGCTGACCGTGGTGTTCATCCCGCAAATCATTCGCGTGGCCGAAAGCGTAACCACCCAAATGCGCACTCAGGAGTTTGTGGATGCTGCCAGAACATCGGGCGCATCGCCGGTCAGGATCGTGTTCAGTCAGGTGCTCAATAATGTGCTGGGACCCATTTTCGTTTTTTCCACCAGTCTGATTTCCGTCTCCATGATCCTGGCTTCGGGTCTATCCTTTCTGGGCCTGGGCGTCAAACCACCAGAGCCCGAATGGGGCTCATGCTCAATACCCTGCGCACGGCCATTTACACCCAGCCAGTAATCGCAGCATTGCCGGGCCTGATGATTTTCATCACATCGATTTCCTTCAACGTCTTTTCAGACGGACTGCGCCAGGCCATGGATATCAAGGAGTAATACTGTGACAACGACATTGACCCAGCCCCAGGATATTGGCGGACCGGCCCAGCCCTTGCTTATTGTGAAAAACCTGCTGAAGCACTTCCCTTTGAAAACGCCGTTTTTCAGTCGTACCACCGCTGCAGTACAGGCTGTAGACGATATCAGTTTCGATGTCATGAAAAACGAAACCCTCGGTATTGTCGGGGAGTCTGGTTGTGGTAAATCGACAACGGCCAGGCTGCTGATGCAACTGTTGCAGCAGGACCGCGGCGAACTGATTTTCGACGGACAGACTGTCGGCAGTGCGCAGTTGCCGATGAAATCATACCGGCGTCAGGTGCAAATGGTTTTCCAGGATAGTTATTCATCCCTGAATCCGCGCATGACCATTTTGGATACCATCGCCTTTGCCCCGATCGTACATGGCTTTTCCCCTCGTCAGGCGGAACGCGAGGCGCTCGCGCTGTTGGAGAATGTGGGCCTGGACCCGCGACGCTTTGCCGGACGATATCCGCATGAATTGTCCGGAGGGCAACGGCAACGCGTTAATATCGCACGGGCCATTGCTTTGAAACCACGCTTGATTATTCTTGACGAGGCCGTATCGGCGCTGGATAAATCCGTGGAAGCCAGGTATTGAATCTGCTATCGGACCTGAAGAAAAAATACAACCTCACATTTGTGTTCATCAGCCACGATCTGAGTGTGATCGAATACCTGTGTGATCGGGTCCTGGTCATGTATCTGGGCAAGGTGGTAGAGCTGGGCACGACACCGCAAGTACTCAGTACGCCTGCTCATCCCTATACAAAGGCGCTGTTGGCATCGGTGCCCACGACAGACCCGGATCAGCGCACTGAAAAGGCGCCGCTGGCCGGGGATCCGCCCAATCCCATTGAGCCGCCTGCCGGTTGCCGGTTTCATCCGAGGTGCAGCCAGATGATCCCGCAGTGTAAATCAAATATGCCGTTGTTGCTGGCGCATCGTCCTGGACATCAGGTGGCGTGCATTCGCGTTAACGACCGAATTGGCCAAAGCGTGAGCATGGTTCAGCGCGAATCTGCAGATATGTCGATCTAAGAGGACACAATGAATACACAAGCGATTACGCCTATGGACGAACACAACAGCGGGCATCCCGTCACTGGCGATCAGCCCGGCAACGCCATTTCAGTAACAGACCTGACGGTTGCCTTCGAACGCGGGGCAAGACGATACGGGCGGTCAACGGCGTCTCTTTTCACGTAGCCATAGGCGAAACCCTGGTGCTTATTGGCGAATCTGGGTCGGGCAAGAGCGTGACGTTGCGGGCATTGATGCGTCTGCATCCTGAAAGACAAACCCGGCAAAGCGGCTCGATCCAGATCAATCGGCAAGAGGTATTGCAGATGAACCGGAGGCAATTGCGCGCGCTACGAGGCAAGAAAATAGCGATGGTATTTCAGGAGCCGCTATTAGCCCTGGACCCGGTCTATACAGTGGGGCAGCAAATGATCGAGTGCATTCGGACGCATCATCAGATTAGCGCCCAGGATGCTCGTGCCCGTGCGATCGAGGCGCTGGAAGCAGTACGCATCCCGAGCCGGAAAAGCGCCTGGCCGCATACCCTCATGAAATGTCAGGTGGCATGCGTCAGCGGGCGATGATTGCGCTGGCACTGTCCGCCCAGCCCGAAGTGTTGCTGGCCGATGAGCCGACCACAGCCCTGGATGCCACGGTGCAGATACAGGTGTTGATTTTGATGCGCGAATTACAAAAGCAATTAGGGCTGGCCATTGTTTTTGTCACTCACGATATTGGCGCGGCAACGGAAATGGCCGACCGGGTCGCCGTCATGTATGGCGGGCGAGTCGTCGAAGAGGGCAGTATTCGGGAAATTTTGCAGGATGCCCGCCATCCCTATACGCTGGCGTTGCTCAAGAGCCGTCGTCATGGCATGGAGCGAGGTAAGCCGCTGGATGTGATACGTGGTTCGCCACCCGATCTGGCCAATTTGCCGCCTGGCTGCCCATTTGCTGCGCGTTGTGAACATGTGCTGGCACGTTGCACAACAAGTGTGCCGCAGACGACCAAGATCAGTCAAAGTCATCAGGTGCAGTGCCATTTGGTGGCAGCCTGATAATCGATCCCGTATCAACGAATGTTTTAAACAGGTAACGAATAATGGATATGAATGAACATAACACTGACGGGCGCATCAATGGCGCGCGACTTTGGGCCTCGTTGATGACGCTTGCTCGCATCGGCGGCACGGAAAAAGGCGGTGTAAATCGTCTGGCATTGACCGAGCTGGACAAGGAAGGCCGTCATCTGTTTGTTCAGTGGGCAAAGGACATCGGCTGCACCATCCGTGTGGATGAACTGGGCAATATCTTTGCCCGCCGCGAGGGACAGGACCCGCAGTTGCCGCCAGTCATGACCGGTAGCCATATCGATACGCAGCCGACCGGTGGCAAGTTTGATGGCAATTATGGCGTATTGGCCGGGCTTGAGGTACTACGCACGCTGAATGATCTGCAGATCCGCACGCGAGCGCCTCTCGAGGTCGTGGTATGGACGAACGAAGAAGGTTCGCGCTTTGTGCCTGTCATGATGGGGTCGGGTGTTTATGTGGGGGCATTTTCTGCCCAGACTGCATTGCACAGTACTGATACCAAGGGTATTAGTGTTGCCGCCGCGCTCGCGGACATTGGTTACGATGGTGCTGTGCCGTGCAGGGCGACACCCGTGAAAAGTTATTTTGAAGCGCACATTGAGCAGGGACCGGTGCTGGAGCGGCGCTCGCATACCATCGGTGTGGTAACGGGCGCGCTGGGACAGCGTTGGTATGATGTTGTCGTGCAGGGAGTAGAGTCACACGCCGGTACGACGCCCATGGAGCTGCGCAGGGATGCATTATTGCCCGCAATGCGCATCATGAACGAAGTCAACGAGATTGGTCGTCGCTACGGAGAAGATGGACGTGGTACGGTTGGCTGGGTTGATGTATATCCCAATTCGCGCAATGTCATTCCGGGACGGGTGCGGTTCTCTGTGGACCTGCGCGCGCTGACCGACGACGACCTGTCTGCGATGTCTGCCGATTTCCAGCGCTATTGCGATGCCATGGCCGATACGTATCAGGTACAGATTCATGCCGAAGAAGTGGTTTATTTTCCTCCTCAGGCGTTTGCCGCGGCGCAAGTGGCTGCTGTGGAAAAAAATGCCGCCCGATTGGGTTATGGGCATTCCCGGCTGGTTAGCGGCGCAGGCCATGATGCTGTTTACCTGGCGCGAATATGTCCGACAGCGATGATTTTCATCCCCTGCAAGGATGGTATTAGTCACAATGAAATCGAAGATGCCTTGCCGGAGCATGTGGAAGCCGGATGCAACGTCCTGCTCTATTGCATGCTTGATGAAGCCGGTGTGGTGTAAAGGACATATTATGGAACAGTATGCCTTCGCCTCGATCACAGAGCTGGCCCGCAGCCTGGCAATGAACAACGTGACTGCCGAGTCGCTGACGAACTACTTTTTGAACCGTATAGACAGGTTGAATCCCGTATTGCATGCCTTTGCGCGTGTGTTTCCGGAACAGGCGCTGGCGCAGGCACGCGAGTCCGATGAACGGCGGCAACAGGGACGGACGCTGGGTATGCTGGATGGCATACCGCTGGGCATCAAAGACTTGTGTGATATCGAGGGTACGATAACGGCTTGCGGCTCGAGACAGTGGGAAACCAGGACCAGTAACCAAACCGCCGATGCGGTGCATCGCTTGCGAGCCCATGGCGCGGTCATTATTGGCAAGACGCATACGGTAGAGTTTGCGTTTGGCGGCTGGGGAACCAATGCTTTGCTGGGAACGCCTCGCAATCCCTGGGACAGAAACCTTCATCGCGTGCCCGGTGGCTCCTCAAGCGGGTCGGGCGTTGCGGTTGCTGCCGGACTGGTGCCGGGAGCGCTGGGTACCGATACCGGCGGATCGGTGCGGATTCCTGCCGCGCTCAACGGGATTACCGGCTTGAAGACGACAGTTGGTGCGATCAACGCCGACGGCGTGTATCCATTGTCCCGGACGCTGGATAGCGTGGGGCCCATGACCAGGACCGCAGATGATGCCGCCTTGCTGCTGCAGGCGTTAACGCATGCGCCGGGGCAGACAGTACAAAGCATGACGTACCTGGCCCAGGATAATGCCGACGATCTGGCGAGAGTACGGGTGTGCGTGCTGCCCGAGGATGACTATGGTGTGCAAGTGCAGCGTGCTGTGCGCCTGGGTTCGCGGGATATGGTCAGGATGGTCGAGATGGCCGGCGCAACCATCGTACGCGAGGCGCCTCCATTTAGCTTTGAGCAGGCCATGAGCGATTGCGGAAAATTGATCGCGGCCGAAGGATGGCGTGTACATAAGGACTACATCCAGGACCCGAGCCAGCATTTCGGGCCTTTTGTGCGCGATCGCCTCATGGCCGGAAAAAGCATATCGGATATGCAATACCAGGATCTGCTGGGCGCCCATCTGAAGGTGCAGGCCGTTTGGACGCAATGGATGGCCGATAAAGATGCCTTGTTGCTGCCCACCACGCCTTTTGGTCCGATACCGCTTGCGCAGGTGGACGAGTCCGGCACACCGCTGGGCTACTTTACCCGTTTTGTGAACTGGGTCAACGGTTGCGCCTTGGCGCTGCCCGCCGGTTTTGACCAAACCAACCTGCCTGTCAGCGTACAGCTGGCCGGCAAGGCGGGAGACGAACTTATGCTACTGCGCATCGGCAGTGCGATTCAATGCCGGACGGCCTGGCATTCTTATACGCCAACAGTCGGCTAGTACGGTTTTACACAAATGTCGCATATATGTCACAAATGTAATAAAAACGCTAAGCGTATTCACTATGAAGGAAAACCCTCATGACCTAAGAATGAAAAATGATTGCCTGGGCAAGAATCGTGCCAACTTTGCTTATCAGTGAAGGAAACTGTTCAGAATCTTAGCCGTTGCGAAATATCTGTTTAACCATTTGATTGCAAATGAAATTTCGTATAAAACCGTGATGAATCAAATCGCAATTAGATTATTCTCATAAGCAATATAAGCGCAGCAATTACGATTCAAATGCCGTGGCAACCGCGTACGCGAGCCGCCCAACTGCCCATTTTCCGAGTTGGTTGGTTCCTTTACATAAATGTATCCAATCTTTATATTGCTTCAAATCTGAATTGTTTCTGAACCATTCGGGTAAGAAGAATGATGACCCATCCCTGAGGAGATTTGATACATGAAAAAGACTTTGCTTGCTGCAGCTCTGGCCGTCGGCTTTGCCGGCGTAGCCCACGCAGAAACTTCCGTAACCCTGTATGGTATTGTCGATGCCGGTATTGGCTATCAACAGACCAAAGTGACGCAGGGTGATGCCTTTACCAAAACACGTGATATCGGATTGATCAACGGCGTCAGAAACGGCAACCGCTGGGGAATGAAGGGTGTTGAAGACCTGGGCAACGGCACAAGCGCCATTTTCCAACTGGAAAGCGGCTTTGACCTGGGCAATGGCAGATCCGCACAGGGTGGCCGTCTGTTTGGTCGTCATGCCTATGTCGGTCTGACCGGTGCCAACTGGGGTACGCTGACTTTGGGTCGCCAACTGAACGTTGCGGCAGACACAGTGTCGTCGCTTAATCCTTTCGGCGTCGCTACATGCAGGCCGGTGTGCTTTCTGGTGCATTCGGTGCTTCCACTTATGCCCGCATGGACAATTCGATCAAATATATCAGTCCTGACCTTTCCGGCTTCAAAGTTGGTATCGGCTATGCTGGCAAAAACACGAAAACCACCGGCAGCGACGGCTTCGAAGATTTCGAAGCACGTGATACTTCCAACTGGATCACGACTGGTGCCTCTTATGATAACGGCCCGCTTTCTGTCGGCGTTTCATACGATCGCTTCCGCACAGACGTGCGTCTGTCCAATGGTGCAGGCGAGAAGGTACAACCCATATGTGGAATCTGTTTGGCGCCTATGATTTTGAGGTCGTCAAATTGTTCCTGGGTTATGGTCAGATTCGCGGCTCAATGGCCAACGATGTTATCGTAGCCAGCGGTGTCGGAAGTACAGGTTTGACCGGTGCATTGGATGATTTCGCTACCAATGCTGATGGATTCACTTATGCAGAAACCAAAGGTTACCGTCAACAAGCCTGGGTGGCTGGCCTGTCCGCACCTGTTGGCGACGACGGCAAAGTCATGTTCTCGTATCAGGCAGCTCTACCAAAAACAAAGACGACGGATTCGATGGTGTGAAAGGCAAACTGAATATTTTCAGCCTGGGTTACGAACAGAAATTGTCCAAACGCACGACTATTTATGCTATCGCATCTTACGGTACAGGCAAGCTGAAGTTTGACAACACTGAAAACGTCAAACTGAAGTCAACATTGGTTGGCGTCGGTCTGAATCATCGCTTCTGATGACTTGCCGCTACTTGCAATGCGGTGCCTGGCGCCGTTATTGCGGGCGCGGCTCGATGCAGTAGAATAAAGGCTTGGCGTCTGCAGCCAACCGTAGTGAGTAGATATGTTCCAACATACTTATTCACCCAAGACGTGCGGTTGCCTGACGTATCAAGGACTCCCGGCCCTTGCATCAACTCCGTAGTTTGAAACCCCAGAGCGCTGGTCGCTTCTGGGGTTTTCGTTTTATCCTTGCGTTTTCATGCAATACCATTCATTCAACTTTCACATCGATAACGTATCGGGCGCTGTGTCGCCTGGATACCAGCGGTTGCAGATGTACATTCCCGTTGCAGGTGCACCGCCTGGCAAATAGTCAGATTTGCCCAACGTCATAAATCTGTTTTACTGGGGAAAAATTGATCCCTTTATCCACACGGCATCGTCCTTGCAAAGGTCACGTGACAGACGTTTTGAATATGCTTCAGGTGCCGTTCCATGGGCGCTATCGCGAGTGTTATTTACTTGGCTGGGTGTTTTTCCCGCTTTGTTTATGACAATTTGAAAACAGACGTTGCGTGCAATCTGTGAATGAATGTACACGTTGCAGACAATAGGAAGTATTTGCAAGACGATAAACATTATGGCACCATGGGTCGTAACAATGGGAAGCCCCGGGAAGAAGATAATGACTGAGTCTGCTTCAGCGTCACAACAACCAGCCCTTGCATATTGACGATATCACCGTCATTGACGATACCAAGCTTAAGAAGGCCGTCACTGCCGCGGCACTTGGCAATGCGATGGAATGGTTTGATTTTGGCGTATATGGCTTCGTGGCCTATGCGCTGGGTAAAGTCTTTTTCCCGGATGCCTCGCCTGCGGTGCAGACCATCGCGGCGCTCGGGACGTTTTCTGTCCCGTTTCTGGTCCGGCCGCTGGGAGGCGTGTTTTTTGGTGTGATGGGCGATAGATTCGGGCGCCAGAAGGTGCTGTCGCTAACTATTATTATCATGGCCATCAGCACTTTCTGCATCGGGCTGATTCCGTCGTACGCAACCATCGGCCTGTGGGCCCCAGTTCTTTTGCTGTTATGCAAACTGGCTCAGGGTTTTTCTGTCGGCGGTGAGTATACGGGCGCGGCGGTGTTTGTTGCCGAATATGCACCCGACCGGCGACGCGGGTTTCTGGGTAGTTGGCTCGATTTCGGCTCAATTGCCGGTTTCGTGCTTGGCGCTGGCCTGGTGGTGTTGTTGCAAACGATCCTCAAAGAGCCAACCTTTCTGGAATGGGGCTGGCGGGTGCCTTTCTTTATTGCCGGTCCCTTAGGTCTGCTGGGGCTTTATCTGCGTCACGCTGCCGAAGAAACCCCCGCATTTACGCAACAGCTTGAAAAGATGGAAAAAGAAGACAAGGATGCCATCAAGGAAAAGCCGGGTGTTTCCTTTCGCGAGATTTTTTCCAAATATCGCAAGGCTTTGTTGATCAGCATAGGTATGGTTCTGGTAACCAATATTACCTACTATATGTTGCTCACGTATATGCCTACCTATTTATCGAGCAGCCTGGGCTACACCGAAGAGCACGGTGTGTTGATTATTGTTGTGGTCATGATCGGGATGTTGTTCGTGCAGCCGGTTGTCGGTTTTTTCAGCGATAAAATTGGCAGAAAACCCTTCCTGAGAATCGGCAGCATTGGTTTGCTGTTGCTGGCAATACCGGCTTACCAGTTCATTGGCAGCGACAATACTGGGCTGATCTTCCTGGGGCTTTTGTTTATTGCAATCGTACTCAATTGTATGACGGGTGTGATGGCCTCGACACTGCCGGCATTATTTCCGACGCGTATCCGCTATAGCGCGCTGGCAAGTTCCTTTAATGTCGCCATTATTGTTGCCGGGCTCACGCCAACCGTAGCGGCCTGGCTGGTGGAAGAAACAGGCAATCTGATGATGCCGGCCTATTATTTGATGGTTGCTGCCGTCATCGGAATCATTACCTCCTTCTATCTTCCCGAGACCGCGAACAAGCCGATGCGGGGCGACACGCCCACAGCATCCAACAAGCACGAGGCCAAGGCGCTGCTCAAGGAAGCTTACGATGATATCGAACAAACTGTTGGTGATGTGGACGAGGAAATCACAGCGTTGCAGGAGCAGCTTGAAGCACTGAAGGCGCGCCGCCAGCGCCTGGTAGACCGCCATCCGCACATGGATTAAAGGCAACGAGGTCTGACGGTGTTGTGAGAGTGCCCCCTGCGACCGCGATCATATATCATATTAGGCATTGCCCATGAAAAAAAGTATTATCTGCCCAATCATGTTGTTGGCATTAGTCCATGGGCAGGCACTGGCGCACAATGTTTCGTTGAATATCCACAACACGCTCTCGGCCTGCGTGGCCATATACATCAGAGATACGTCCATACATGCCAATATGCTTCTGGCCAATACGGTTTTTCAATTGCGCAAGCCTATTGGTGAGTGTGGCTGCCGGTCTGCACTGGTAAGCTATGACAGTGTCACAATCGTAAACACTGCGCCGCAGGTGCTGCAAAATGGGCTGATCGGAATCAGCAAGAGCGGCAACAAAACGCTGGCGCTGGCATCAGAGCAGGCCCTGGTCACAGACAGGCAGATACAGCTTCAATTTCGTTGTGCGCCCGCGTTATAGCATTGTTAGTGCCGGGTTGAAAGGAGCATGGCAGTCCCTACTGTCGACTGCTTTTCTGCAACGTGTCATTCTGGATTGAGCCAATCGCATTGTGTCCAATGCATAAAGTTTGATCTAAATCAATTTTTAATGTTGCGCAATTGCTGTTGCTTGCGCAAACGCAATATTCATTTGTGATTTTTGTTGCACTCTATCAGTTCGTTAACAAGTACTGATGGAGAAAAAAATGTATGTCATTCGTCATTTGGTCGTCGCAGGCGCGCTTGCGCTGGGTGCACTCACTACCTTGCCTGCAGTTGCTCACGAAGCGGGGGACTGGATAGTGAAAGCCGGTTTGACCAGTGTGATGCCCAAGTCGGGCAATGGTACGGTTGGAAAAAGTATCGCCCCTCGCGGGATTGACCTGGATGTCAATGACAGTACACGCCCCAGTTTCAGTCTGACGTATATGGCCACGCGACATCTTGGGATCGAGCTGCTGGCTGCAGCGCCGTTCAAGCATGACATTCGTGGTAGCGCCGCTGACCTGGGCGGCGATCTTGGAAGGATTGGCACAACCAGGCAACTGCCGCCAACGCTTAGCGTTCAATGGCATTTTTTGCCCGATGCCCGGGTACAGCCCTATGTGGGAGTTGGGCTCAATTACACCACCTTCTTTGACACCAAACCGACAGGTGCGCTGCGGGATCTTGGCGTTGAAAAACTCAAGCTCTCGGACTCCTGGGGGTTGGCCGCCCAAGTGGGCGCCGATGTGAAAATCAACGATAGCTGGTTTTTAAATGCCAGTGTTCGCTATATTGATATCAAGACCAGTGTTCGACTTGATGGCAACAAAATTGGTACCGCAAAAATCAATCCCTGGGTCGCCACAGTCGGCGTAGGATATCGGTTCTGATCCGCACCGGGCAAGCGCAAGTGGCATACTGTGATGTGCACTATTGACGGCGCTTTCAATCTTTTTTGCTGCGGTGTTCGGACGTGATCGCATTCAGGATGAACACCGCCCGTTGCGCGACCGGCAGGCGGGGCACGTGCACCAGCGTATAGCCATATTGTAAATATGTCTTTATCATCGCGTGATAGGTCGCGATGGCGGTGGGCAGGTCCTGCTGGCGTTCCTGATCACGACGATAGATCTGTGGCCAGGGCGGCAAAATAAACGCTGTCGTATGATATCGACAATGGGATGCCGCTGTTTGCAGTGTTTCTGGAACAGGCAAGTGCTCCATTTGCAGGTACGCAACAACGTCCACGATACCGCGATCAAAAAAAACCGGACCATTCATATTGCATGCGCGCCGATAAGCCGCCAGGTCGTGTTCGTACATGAGCCGGGCATACGTGATTTTGTCGTTCCATGGCAGGGCACCTCCGCCACAGCTTTGCTGCTGGCGTATTACGGTCCGACCTGCTTCTGACATACAGTGGTATCCCATATCTGTCAGTTGATTGATCAAAGTCGTTTTTCCAGAGCCGGGTCCACCGGTCAATACAAAAAAGTTGGTTGATTGAGGATTCATGTCTGATGAGGGTTCGCTTTATACATTAAAGATGTTTCTAGAGGCCGCCATGAGCCGGCGCGTATGGCGCGCCGACAGGAGGTCAACAGAAGAAGACGGGATCGTGTTGGGGGGAAAGGGCAGGGCCTTGCCAGGGCTCTGGCGCTGATGCGTCGGCGGGCAGCCATGGCAGATAAGACTGGAAAGTATTAAAAGAAAACGGAGTCTCGACGTAGCGGGTGTCTGAGGAGGACGGCACCCGAAAGGTGAGTGCTGGGACACGCAAACAGATGTTGCGGGTGGTGGGTAAAAACGGTACAGGGCGGCTGGTGGATCGGTCTCGAGAGTAACGATAGATAACGATGCGCAGCGCGGTGATCACCTCGTGTCCGATCGATATGCCGAATATATCAATGCATCGATATTAATGCATTGATATATTTTTTATAAACAGGATTTTACTCAGACCCCTTACATGGCGTCAAATGCCGCCTGCAGGTCTTCTTTGCCAGATTTGCCGCTTTGCAAAAGAAGCATCAGCAGAATACGGGCTTTTTGCGGGCTCAAATTGCCCGCCATAACAGCACCTGCGTCTGCGGTCGTTTTACCGCCGCCTTCAAATCCGTAGTTGGCCATCACGCGACCGTTGTAGACACGGGTGGAAATCACAACCGGAACTTGTTTTCCCAGTGCATATTTGACAGCTTCGAACATCGGCTTGTTCATATTTCCCATGCCCAGCGCCTGCACACAATGCCCTTTGCTCCCTGATCTACGGCGCTACGCAGCAGGCTGCCATCGGCGCCGCCGTACATGGCAACAATCTCTACTTTCGGCATGGTCTCAGCACTGATGGGGATATGCTGGCGGCGCAGTGGTGCCCGGGCAAATATCACACGGTCAGGATAGACTTCGCCCAGGAAACCATAGTCACCCGATTGAAATGTTTCCACATTGGCAGTATGGGTTTTTGTAACATGACGTGCGGCATTGATCTGGTTGTTCATGGCCAGCATGGTGCCTTTGCCCTTTGCCTGTTCGTCTACGGCAATACGCACTGCATTCAGCAGATTGCGGGGGCCGTCAAAATCGGATGAGGAGGCATTGCGCTGGGCGCCGATCAGGACGATGGGTTTGTCCGATTGCACGGTCAAGTCCAGCCAGAATGCGGTTTCCTCCAGTGTATCGGTACCGTGCGACACAATGACGCCCGACACTTCCGGCCGTTGTGCCGCAGCACTGACCGCCTTGCTCAGTTCAATCCAGCGTGGCGGATCCATATAGTCCGACGGCACATTCGATAGATTGTTGACTTCTATTTTGGCGAACTCGGCCACGCCGGGCACCGTTGCCAGCAGATCATCGCCGGAGATCGCCGGTACCGGCGCTTTTTTGACAGGATCAATTTTCATGGCAATTGTCCCGCCGGTGGCAATAAACTGGACGGTTGGCTTATCCTGGGCGTGGGCTGCGCCGATCAGTGACGCGCACAGTCCGGCTAATACAAATGAGATTTTTTTCATGGTTGTCCCCTTATTGTGATTTAATTAACACGAATGTGATTCTGTGCAGGCTCGGCAGAAAGCCCTCCTGCGCCCGCATATGGTATCAGGATCGAGTTTCACATTTCACTGTTCACGCAATTTCTCCATTAGTTCCTTTCTCAGCCAATCCGGGTCTGCTGACCCGCCTGTCAAGGAGTCCGCAACATGAATCGAAAAAAAGCGAGTGATTTTCACCCCGATGTCCTTAAGCTGTTTGATGCCTATGTGCACGGCGGTATCAGTCGCAGGCAGTTTCTGGATCGTTCAGCGCGTTATGCAGTAGGCGGCGTCACAGGCTCGGCGATTCTCAGCAGTCTTGCACCGAATTTTTCCTGGGCGCAGCAAATTGCGCCTGATGACAAACGAATTAAAGCTGGCTACGTGGAATATCCTTCTCCCCAGGGCAATGGCACCATGAAAGGCTATCTGGCGCAGCCGGCCGATGCCAAGGGCAAGTTGCCTGGCGTTGTCGTTATTCACGAAAACCGGGGACTCAATCCCTATATCGAGGACGTGGCACGGCGACTGGCTGTTGAAAACTATGTCGCATTCGCGCCAGATGCGCTTACGCCGGCAGGCGGATATCCCGGTGATGAAGACAAGGCGCGCGAGCTTTTCGCCAAACTTGATCCAGCCAAGCGCACCGAAGATATGGTGGCGGCAGCGCAATTTCTGAAGGGGCACGAAGCCGTGAATGGCAACCTTGGTGCAGTTGGGTTTTGCTATGGCGGCGGGGTGGTCAATATGCTGGCTGTTCGCATGCCGGATCTGGCGGCTGCCGTCCCATTCTATGGTGGCCAGGCTGCCGCTGCAGATGTGCCGAAAATCAAGGCGCCACTACTGATCCATTATGCAGGCATTGATGAGCGCATCAACGCGGGATGGCCGGATTACGAAGCCGCGCTCAAGGCTAATAACAAGAAATATGAAATGCACATGTATGAAGGGGCCAATCATGGATTTCATAACGATACGACGCCCCGTTACGACGAAGCCGCGGCCAAGCTGGCGTGGTCCCGGACGCTGGCGTTTTTCAAATCGAACCTGGGCGGCTAATGCCAGTCGTGACCCAGGCGGATAAATAAGCTGGAAGGGTTTAAGCGCGGCGGGCCAGGGGCCTGCCGTTGCCTTGAAGCTTAGTGCTTATCGCGGTGAATCCAGAACGTAAATTTGAATTTGTCTTTTGGATAAATGTTGACCGTGATAAGAAATACTTTTTTTGCCTGATCCAGATAATGGCGGGTGATCTCCAGGCCTACAGAATCTGCTTCTACCTGCAACAAATGAGCCACCGCAGCGGGAACCTGCGTGGCCCCGACCTGCTGTTTCAAATCAATGACGGTACGACCTGTACGCTGTTCGATGAAATGGCACAACAGGCCTGAACCGTCCTTGATAAGATCCAGGATGGCCCGTCCGTCATCCGGGTCCATATAGGCATCGGTCCAGCAGATAGGATGATCCCGGTCTGTTAGTTCGGTTCGTAGTATCTGTACACGAAGCCAGCGTTTTCCAGCCTTGCATTCCAGGGTCGTTGCCAGTGCGTCATCACAAATAATTTCGCTGATATCCAGGACATTTCGAATAGTCTTGCTCGCGTAATTGACCAGATCCTCGATACTATGGAGCGATTTACTGTATTGGCTGGCAGGCTTGGCCGCCTCTACAACCGTGCCCGCCCGGCGCTTGCGCGATATCAATCCCAGCTCTTCCACAACCCTTAATGCTGATCGTATTGTTGTTCTGCTGACGTCGAATTGGCGAGCAAAATCAACCTCGCTTGGCAACCGGGATCCCACCGGGTAAATGCCATCCTTGATGTTTTTTACGATGGTATTGGCAAGTTCCGAGTATCTGACATCCATAGTTTGCATTCCCCTAATAGAGCCACATTGTACTTAGGAAACGGCCTTTGCGTCATCGGACCTGCCTGGGCGCTACGTTGGGGCTTTCCCAATATAGGTTCTTGACGATTGACTATATTTCATTATAATAGTCCGTACTAATTAATAGTACGTACTATTAAATCCAGAATAAATCAAAGGAGACTGCAATGAACAAATATGTATTGGGGCTTGCCGCTGGCCTGAGCTTTGTTGCTATGAGCTGTGCACAGGCACAGTATCCGGAAAAACCGGTATCAATCATTGTGCCGTTTCCCGCAGGACAGACCGGCGATCTGATTGCCCGTACCGTGGGTGAAAAACTGTCCAAAGCTCTGGGCCAGGCATTTATTGTCGAAAACAGAGGCGGGGCCGGCGGCACGATTGGTACGGGCTATGCGGCGCGCGCAAAACAGGACGGCTATACCTTGCTGTTGACTAGTACGGGGCCGTTTTCCATCGCGCCTCATTTGTACAAATCACTCAGCTACGATCCGCTTAAGGATTTGCAGCCCATTGCCGAAATAGCCACTTCGCCGCAGGTATTGGCTGTCAATCCCGATAATGGCATCAACTCGCTGAAAGACCTGGTGGCCAAGGCAAAACAGGAGGATTTGAACTTTGCTTCTGCGGGAACTGGCTCAACCCAGCATCTGACGATGGAATATTTTTTAAGTACGGCAGGTGCAAAGATGACGCATGTCCCATTCAAAGGCAGCTCGGAGGCGCAGCCACAGGTGATCAGTGGTCTGATTAGCGGGCTGTCCGACACCCTTCCTGCCATTTTGCCGCAGATCAAAGCGGGCAGACTCAAGGCGCTGGCTGTCGTGGGTTCAGAGCGCTCAGCATTTCTGCCTGACACTCCTTCGACAGACCAGGCAGGGTTTCCCGGTCTGAATACCGTTGCCTTTTTTGCTCTGATGGCGCCCAAGGGAACACCGCCAGAGGTTATTGAATTGCTGAATGCACAAGTGAATAAGGCGTTGAAGGAGCCGGCCACGCTTGAACAGTTCAAAAAATTGGCATTGACGCCGGCTAAAGAACAAACCGCGGCGCAGTTCACCGCTTATCTGGAAGATGAGGCGCAAAAATGGAAAAAAATTACAGATACGGCCAAAGTAGAAAAAAAGTAATAGCAGAGGCAGGCAGTAAATGAAAATTACCCGCATTATTGAAAGTCCTGTGCATTTGAAAAGTAATATTTCGAATGCATTGGTCAATTTCTCCGAGCACACGGTGTCACTTGTGGCAGTCGTGACTGACCAGATACGCAACAACAAGCCGGTAGTCGGCTTGGCTTTCAACTCGATTGGCCGGTACGCGCAAAGCGGCATTCTAAACAGCCGGATGATTCCCAGAATAGAACAGGAGCCGCCTGACGCATTATTGGACCAGAACGGGATGATTTGCCCGGAAAAAGTATTGGCTTGTGCGCTGCGTAACGAAAAGCCGGGCGGGCATGGAGATCGTGCCGCGGCTGCCAGCGCCCTGGAGCTGGCTATTTGGGATCTGAATGGCAAGCTGCAGGATTGCCCGGTGAGCCAGTTGATCCGGCAGCGTTACCGATTGGATCACGATGGACATCGTGTATTTGTCTACGCTGCCGGTGGTTACTATTATGAAGGCGAGGGGAGTCGCAAACTCAAGGAAGAACTGCAATCCTATCGCGACAGCGGCTTTACGATGTACAAAATGAAAATCGGCGGCGCAAGCCTGAGCGAAGACATGCGCCGGATTGAGGATGCCCTGACCGTGGCAGGAGAGGGCTGGAATCTGGCGGTGGACGCCAACGGCCGATTTGATCTTGCCGCCGCAAGAGCATATGCCAGGAGCATTCAACCATATCAGCTGCGCTGGTTCGAAGAAGCCGGCGACCCATTGGATTTCGAGTTAAATGCAATGGTTACAAACGAATATGAGGGACCGATAGCGACAGGTGAGAATCTGTTCTCGCGCCAGGATGTGAAGAACCTGACGTTGTATGGTGGAATGCGTTGCGATCGTGATATTTTCCAGATGGATTCGGGACTGGCGTATGGCATCACGGAATATGCGCGCATGCTAAATGAAATGGAAAGTCGCGGCTTCAGCCGAAAATTTTGTTTTCCGCATGGCGGCCAATTGATGGCGTTGCAGGTGGTGGCCGGTTTTGGTTTGGGAGGATCCGAGGTCTATCCGGGTATATTTCAGCCTATGGGTGGCTACGGCAGTACAACGAAAATAGTCGATGGGATGGTCAATGTCCCGGATGCGCCGGGCTTTGGATTCGAATGCAAGCCGCAGCTGTTCTCGCTTTTTGCAAAAATGATTGGATAGGATTGAGAGAAAAATGCGTGAAATTAACACTGACCTGATAACGAATACTGTTGCTCAATTGTGTATTGATGCCTGTCATCAATTGCCGGAAAATCTGGTGAATAGTTTCCACCGTGCAGCAGAAACAGAAGTGTCGCCGCTGGGTAAACAGGTATTGATAAAACTCATC
Source organism: Advenella kashmirensis WT001 (assembly GCF_000219915.2). NCBI lineage: Bacteria > Pseudomonadati > Pseudomonadota > Betaproteobacteria > Burkholderiales > Alcaligenaceae > Advenella > Advenella kashmirensis. The sequence goes on from NC_017964.1 coordinate 901,507, forward strand.
GAGAACGACCGTATTGCAAGAGAGAATAATGTTTCCTATTGCCATGACACGGGCCTGACCATTGTTTATGCAGAAGTGGGACAGGATGTGCACATTACAGGCTGTAATTTCAATGATGCGCTTCAGAGCGGCGTCAGAAAAGGGTATGCCGAAGGATTCATGCGTAAGTCTGTGGTTGGTGATCCCTTAACAAGAATGAATACGAATGACAATACTCCGGCGGTTTTGCATACGGAAATTGTGCCAGGCGAACAGATTCGCCTGACGGTTTTACCCAAGGGAGGGGGCAGTGAAAACTGGAGCACCATGAAGTTTTTGTTACCTGGCGAAGGCGTTCAGGGTGTTAAAGACTTTGTGCTTCAGGCAATCATCAAGGCGGGAGGTAGTGCCTGCCCTCCGTTGACGGTTGGCGTTGGACTGGGCGGCAGTTTCGATAAGGTGACGGAAATTGCCAAGAAAGCCATTTTGCGTGACATTGGTGTTCACAGTGAGCTGCCGCATATCGCACAGCTGGAATCAGAACTGCTGGCTGAAATAAACAAAACAGGGATTGGCCCACAAGGTTACGGCGGGTCCAATACGGCGTTGTGGGTCGCGGTTGAAACGTATGCCTGTCATATCACGGCGCTGCCAGTGGCAGTCAATATACAGTGCCATGCCTCGCGTCGCAAAACGGCCATTATCTGAAGGAAGGGATGTAATGAAAACCTATCATCTGACAATGCCTATGTCCGACGAGCAAATCAGCCAGCTCAGGGTTGGCGATGAAGTATATCTGAGCGGCATAATTTACATGGCGCGCGATGCTGCGCATAAGCGGCTTATTGCTCTGCTTGATCAGGCAAACCTTTGCCGGTGGATTTGCAAGGGCAGGTTGTTTTTTACGGCGGACCCGGGCCGACCAAACCGGATCATGTCATTGGGGTGGTGGCGCCAACGTCGTCTTACCGAATGGATCCCTATACACCGAAATTATTTGAATATGGGGTCAAGGCTGCCATTGGGAAAGGAAATCGTGCAAAAGAGATTCGCCAGGCCTGCATTGATTTTAATGCAGTCTCGTTCTCTGCCATTGGCGGCATTTCTGCAACCCTGTTTGCGTGTATCAGGAAAGCGGAAATTGTCGCGTATGAAGATCTTAAGACCGAAGCGATTCAGCGCCTGGAAATAGAAAACTTCCCCCTGCTGGTGACGAACGATACCCAGGGCGGCGATCTTTATGAGCAGGAGGTGGAAAAATATCGTAAGCTGCTCAACGCCTGACAAGACGATTTAGCACAAATCGATAGCCGACGCCCGTTGTACGGCGCCGTTACATACGCTTATCTAGGGCGCCTGGCGATTGCGCTGTTGTTGGGATAAGAGAATTGGTATAGTTGCAAAGACTGTACTTCTTCAATTTCTTTTATTTAAACTATAGAACCCTTATGAATCAGTACCCGGACCGCCTTCCTCCCCTTGCACCAGAAACCTGGGGCGAAGATCAGAAACAGTACGCCCAGGAAATTATCAACGGCCCGCGTGGCGGGCTTTTGTCGCCTTTCATTCCCTTGATGCGCAGTCCTGAGCTGATGGCTCATGCCAGTCGCATGGGCGAGTACCTGCGGTATCGCAGTGCCCTGGGGCAGCGTCTGTCGGAGCTGGCAATACTTATCACCTCGCGACAGTGGTCCCAGCAGGTGGAGTGGGCGATTCATGCGCCGATCGCGCTGCGTGAAGGCGTATCTGAACAAACCATCGAGGCAATACGCGAAGGCCGCAAGCCCGAGGGGTTGCCTGAAGACGAGGCGATACTTTATGCATTCTCGACTGAGCTGTTTCGCAATCAGTCGGTATGCGATCGCACCTATGAGCGCGCGCTGCAGCAGTTTGGCGAGCAGGGGGTGATGGATCTGGTCGGCATCAATGGCTATTATTCGTTGCTTTCCATGGTCATGAATGTGGCCAGAACACCGGTTCCCGTGTCTTCGGCCAAGCCGCTGGTAACCATGCCCGCCGTGTAGCGTTGTCGGGCAGGTCCATTTATTGCAGGCGCAATAAATGGATGGCAAGGGGCGGCGAGCTTATGCGCACCCGTGTGATCAGGCAGGTTTTCCCGGAAAATGATCTGGCTTTGCACGGGGTCAATGCCGCTCATGACCGGCCGTCGATCACGCAGATTGGCAAAGATGCGGATACAGTTCATGGTAGAGGACTGTGGATTCTGTGTAATGACGGCGTCCATGGTTCCGTCGATCAGCAGGGCGCGGGTATCGGGTGTGAGTCCGTGACCGATAAACACCACTTTGTGCGCCAGGCCTGCTTCCTTGAGCGCTTTTGCCACGCCGTCGGATGCGCCGCCAATATTGTAGATTCCTGCCAGATCCGGTGATTGCTCCAGCAGTTGCCGCGTGAGTCGATAATTTTCTTCGGCGCTGTCCAGGCCCTCGCGCAATCCCACCACTTCAACGGTGGGAAACAGCTCCTTGAACATATACAGAAAACCCATTTCACGCTCTTCGTGAGCGCGATAACTCAGGCTGCCTGCGATCATGGCAACCTTGGCCGGCCGCGCGCCAATGAAGCGGGCAATCAGGTATGCCGCGGTACGGCCCGCAGCGCGATTGTCCAGGCCGATATAGGCGGCGCGGCCCGTATTGGAAATATCTGTTATCAGCGTTATTACATGCTTGCCCTTATCGACCAGTTCTTCGATAGCGTCGCGCACCAGTGGGTGTTCAATAGCCATGCAGGCCACGCAGTCAGCGCGCTCTGCCTGCTTTTTCAGGCTTGCGGCAAGGGCTTCGGGATTGAAGCCTTCTACATAATCGACTCTGCATTTGACGTTGTAGGGCGTCCAACTGTCCTGGGAGTAAGTGATGGTGTCGCCCAGCATCCTGATAAAGCGGTTGGTGCCTTTGGGGAGCACAAATGAAATACGCATGGCACTGGGGGTAAGTGCCGCATACAGATCATTTTCCGGAAGATAGGCCAATTCGGCTGCGGCGCGCAGTACGCGCTGGACCGTGGCCTCGCGCACGCCCGATCGGTGGTTCAATACGCGGTCTACCGTGGCAGTGGACACGTTGGCCAGTTTGGCAATATCTGCAATATTGGCCCTGCTTGCGGCTTTCTCTGAGTTTTTCATTACATCAAAAACCATCATTTAATTTGATTGACGCTGGTATATTATCACTATATCGTTGCGGTTAGAAAAATAATAAAATCAAAAAACATCATTTAACGTCTGGAGACAAATATGCAGAAGTATTCTCGCCGCAGCATGCTGTGCACCCTGTCCGCCATGCCGCTGGCAGGTGTTGTCAGCGCGCTGCCACAGATGGCGCGTGCTGCCGAATTTTCCTATAAGTATGGCAACAACCTTCCGCTGTCTCACCCCTTGAATATTCGCGCCAAGGAAGCGGCCGATGAAATCCGGGAAAAATCCGGCGGACGGGTCGATATCGCCATTTTCCCCAACAACCAGCTCGGCGGCGATACCGATATGTTGTCGCAGGTGCGCTCCGGCGGCATTCAGTTCTTTACGCCGTCTTCACTTGTGATTGCTACGCTGGTGCCGGTTGCGGCCATTAATGCACTGGGTTTTGCTTTCAGTGATTATGCCCAGGTGTGGAAAGCGATGGACGGCGATCTGGGTGCACATGTCCGGGCCTCCATCCGCAAGATACGTCTGTATGCCTTTGACAAAATGTGGGATAACGGTTTTCGCCAGATGACCAGCAGCAAGGGGCCGATACAGCAGGCATCCGATCTGGAAGATCTGAAAATCCGCGTGCCGGTCAGCCCGTTGTCCATTTCCATGTTCAAAGGTCTGGGTGCCGCTCCGACAAGCCTTCAGTTCAGCGAAGTGTATTCGTCTTTGCAGACCAAGATTGTGGATGCCCAGGAAAACCCGTTGCCTATCATCCAGGTGGCAAAACTGTATGAAGTGCAAAAATACTGCTCCCAGACTAATCACATCTGGGATGGCTTCTGGTTTATTGCCAACGGCGCGGCATGGGATCGGTTGCCCGATGATCTGAAGAAAATTGTTGCAGATGGCATTAATGGCGCAGGTATGCGTCAGCGCGAAGATATCCGAAAGCTCAATGATTCGGTGCAGAGCGATTTGCAAGCCAAAGGGCTGGCTTTCAATGCGCCGGCGCCCGACACATTCCGGGCTGCACTGCGCGATGCCGGTTTTTACAAAGAGTGGAAGGGCCGTTTTGGCGACGAAGCCTGGTCTGCTCTCGAGGCCTCGGTAGGCAAACTGGTTTAGTGTGATGGAAACTGCAATGATGACCGACTCTGCGATGGCGCTGAACACGCCCGCCACAACCCCTGTTTCCGGCGCCGGCAAGCTGGTTCATACGGCCGATAATGCGCTTGGCCGCAGTATTGAGCTGGTCGCCGTAATGCTGATCATCCTGGAAGTTGTGATTCTGTTTTCTGGTGTTGCAGCTAGGTACGTATTGCATGTGCCATTGGTGTGGACCGATGAACTGGCCTCGATCCTGTTTCTCTGGCTGTCCATGCTGGGGGCGGTCATCGCGTTGCGGCGCGGGCAGCACATGCGCATGACCGCCTTTGTTGACCGGGTTTCCCCCGATCGGCGTCTGTTGCTTGAAGGTTTTGCTTCGTCTGCATCACTGGCCTTCCTGGCGCTTTTTCTGTATCCGGCATTCGAGTATGCCTACGAAGAATCCTATATTGTGACTCCGGCGCTCGAAATAAGTAATGCCTGGCACGCAGCGGCATTGCCGGTGGGTATTGCACTCATGATCCTGACGTCGGTTTTTCGCATGGCCATGACGGCCGATCGCAAGCAATTGTGGATTAGCCTGGGCGTTACATTGGCCTTACTGGGTGTGTTCTGGCTGGCGCATCCCGTGCTAATGGGGCTAGGGAAATTCAATCTGGTGATTTTCTTTGTCTTTGTGGTGGCCGCTTGCGTCTTTTCCGGCGTGCCGATTGCCTTTTCCTTTGCGCTGGCTACTTTCGGCTATCTCACGCTAACGACCCAGACCCCCATTGTCGTGATGGTGGGCCGTTTGAACGAAGGCATGTCTCATCTGATTCTGCTGGCTGTCCCGCTTTTCATCTTCCTGGGCGCACTCATAGAGATGACGGGAATGGCGCGGGCCATGATCCAGTTCCTGGCCAGTTGTCTGGGACATGTTCGTGGCGGCTCTCTTATGTATTGATTGGCGCCATGTATCTGGTTTCCGGTATTTCCGGTTCCAAGATTGCAGATATGGCCGCCATCACGCCGGTACTGTTTCCCGAGATGGAAAAGCGCGGCGCCAAAAAGGGTGAACTTGTTGCCTTGCTGTCCGCAACAGGCGCGCAGACCGAGACCATTCCACCATCCATTGTGCTGATCACCATAGGCTCGGTTACCGGCGTATCCATTGCCGCGCTGTTTACCGGGGGCATACTGCCGGCTGTTGTGCTGGGCTTGTGTTTGTGTGTCGTGGTTGGCTGGCGCTATCGCCACGAAGATCTGTCAAAGGTTGCAAAAGTACCCAAGCGTGATATTTTTCGTTTCCTGCTGATTGCCTTGCCCGCCATTTCGTTGCCGTTCGTTATCCGCGCTGCGGTTGTGGAGGGTATCGCGACAGCCACTGAGGTCTCTACATTGGCGTGGTGTACTCCATTCTTCTGGGCCTGCTGGTTTACCGGCAATTTGACTGGAAGCGCGTGGCGCCTATCCTGGTGGAAACGGCAACGCTGTCAGGCGCCATTATGCTGATAATCGGCTGTGCTACGGCCATGGCCTGGGCGCTCACTCAATCTGGCTTTTCCAGTGATCTGGCGGCGCTTATGGCGAACGTGCCAGGCGGCGGTTATGGCTTTCTGATCATCTCGATATTTGCGTTCATCATATTGGGGAGCATTCTGGAAGGGATCCCTGCCATCGTCCTGTTCGGGCCACTGCTCTTTCCGGTCGCACGGGCACTGGAAATTCATGATGTGCATTATTCGATCGTCGTCATTTTTGCAATGGGTATCGGGCTGTTCGCTCCGCCATTCGGCGTAGGCTATTACGGCGCATGTGCAATCGGCAAGGTTAATCCGTCAGAAGGCATGCGCTATATCTGGGGTTATGTTGTCGCGCTGTTTGTCGGGCTGATGATCGTGACATTTGTTCCCTGGATCTCTACCGGTTTTATCAAATAAATTATCTCGCCATACAGGTTCATGGTGCCTGTTTTTGCAGGCATCATTTTTATCAAATAGCTGGAACACAATATGAGTACATTCTTTGGCGAAATTCGTCAGCTGGGATATGTTGTCGACGATATCGAAGCGGCAATGGCTTACTGGAGCAACACGCTGGGCGTGGGGCCCTGGTATTACAACCCCAAGGTGCCGATCCGCAACTATGAATATGACGGTCAGGCCTACGAGCCACATAATTCAGTGGCGCTGGCCAATTCCGGCTTCGTGCAGGTAGAACTGATACAGACGCGCAACGATGTTCCGTCGATGTACCGCGATTTTCTGCAAGCGGGCCGCACCGGTCTGCAGCATGTCGCTTACTGGACCGAGCAATACGATGCCGATCTTGAACGGTTGCTCAAGCAGGGTTTTAAGCCACGCATGAGCGGCGAGGTTGGCGAGCAGGGCAGGTTCATCTATTTTGATACTGAGTATCATCCGGGCACAGTTATCGAACTGTCGGAAGTGGCCGGCCCCAAGGGACGTTTGTTTGACCTGATTCGCTCGACGTCGGAAGGCTGGAATGGCCAACAGGCCATCCGGCCGTTTCCGGATCTGGATACATTATGAGCGATACTGTCGTACAGGCCCGATATGTGGTGGAAACGCCATTTGAGCCGGCCAAAGTGGCGGAAATTATGGCTGGTGAACAGTCTTGCGGAACCTTTACCCGCGTGGCTGGCGAAACCGATGAGTTGCGAGAGCGAGCCCGCGCCACGGTAACCGCGGTGACCGAGTTGCCCGCAGGCGAGGCGCCCAGTTTGCCCAATGCCTGGCTCGAAGGCCGACAGGTAAACGGTCCATGGCGTCGCGCCCGGATTGATATTTCATTTCCGATAGCTAATTTTGGCGCTAACCTGGCCACGCTGGCTGCCACGGTCTCGGGCAATCTTTACGACTTGGGTGAAGTGACCGGATTGCGTCTTGAGTCGCTGACGCTGCCCGCTTCATTTCGTATGCGGTTTGCCTTGCCCGGCCTGGGCATTGCCGGCACCCGTGCCAGTATTGGTGTGGCTGCGGGCGCCATGGTCGGCACGATTATCAAGCCGAATGTCGGCATGAGTTCGGCGCAGACGGCAGCACTGGTAAAAACCTTGTGCGAGGCCGGTGTTGATTTCATCAAGGATGATGAAGTGTGCGCCAATCCGGACCATGCACCACTGGCCCAGCGCGTACCTGCGGTGATGGCCGTTATTCGCGAGCATGCACAGCGCACTGGTAAAAAGGTCATGATGGCATTCAATATCAGCGATGATCTGGATTCCATGCGACGCCATGCAGACCTGGTGGCGCAGGAAGAAGGCACTTGTGTGATGGCCAGTCTCAATTATTGCGGCTTCTCGGCCATTGAAAGCCTCAGAAAGAGTACGCCACTTGCTATCCATGGTCATCGTAATGGCTTTGGAGCCGTCTCGCGGCACCCGTTGCTTGGCATGGCATATCAGCCATATCAGACGATGTGGCGCCTGGCAGGGGTGGATCACATGCATGTGCATGGCCTTCAGGGGAAATTCTCGCAGCCAGATAGTGAGGTAGTAAGTGCAGCCGCCGACTCTCTGGCGCGCATGTCCGACACGGTCGATGATCGGGTGTTACCTGTGTTTTCGTCGGGCCAGTGGGCAGGTACGGTCCCGGTGACCTGGCAATCGATTCAAAGTCAGGATCTGCTCTTCATGTCTGGCGGCGGCATTCTGGCCCACCCCATGGGGCCGGCGGCCGGTGTGGTCAGCCTTCGGCAGGCCTGGGCAGCGCAGCAGGAAGGCGCCAGGCTGGAAGATTACGCTTGCAATATGCCCGAGCTGAAGGCGGCCCTCTCGTTTTTTGGCGACAAGCAATCATGAGCCTGAGGTTTGGCTGGTACGGCGATGATTTCACGGGGGCGACCGATACGCTGGCCGTTGCGGCACGAGCCAATCTTCGTAGCATGCTGTTTCTGGACGTGCCCACCGAAGCGCAATTGGCGCGTATCGGCCCATTGCAGGCAATCGGAATAGCAGGGACGGCGCGCGGCATGAGTCCGCAACAGATGCAGTCCTGTTTGCCGAAGATCGGGCGCTTTTTCCGGGATCAGCAGGTGCCGGTGCTGCATTATAAATGTTGTTCCACCTTTGATAGCGCCGCACACACGGGCAGCCTGGGGGCTGCAGTCAATATCCTGGGCGACTACGTGCAAGCGCCGTTTGCATTGTTTGTAGGTGGCCAGCCCGATATTGGTCGTTACTGCTGTTTTGGCAATCTTTTTGCTGCGGCCGGGGATTGCGGCCAGGTGCATCGTATCGACCGGCATCCAACCATGCAATGCCATCCGGTGACACCAATGCATGAAGCTGACTTGAGATTGCATCTGCAATCGCAGGCAATGGCAGATGTCATCAGCATTCCTTATACGGCATATCAACAGCAACCGGCCGTGCTGGATGCGCATGTTGATAGGGCCATCCACCGCTGTGCTAGCACCCAGGGAAAAATGGATACCGGTGTCCTGTTCGATGTTTCGGACAGCACGCAGCTTGCAAGCGTGGGACGGCAGATCCTGCGTATCGCCCATAATCACGGTACAGCCTTGGTTGTCGGCTCAAGTGTTGTGCTGCAGGCAGTGGCCGCGGCAGAAAATACCGGTGAACGCAGCCATCGCGCTTTGGGCCACGCGATTGGCGACAGGCAACCGACACACAGTGGTCCGACGTTTGTATTGGCGGGAAGCCTGTCTCCGGTGACCGCTGCGCAGGTGGGGGCCGCCAGCGGATATGTAAAATTGCCTTTGCAGGCGCGCCTGCTGTTGAATGACGCTGCCTACCGGGCCGCACAATGCCAGCACATTTGTGATCAGCTGAGTGCTAATCGACATGTTCTGGCCTATGTCGACCAGCAAAACGGGCGCGACAACGCAATACAATCAGCGGATCTGGCGGCGGCAACAGCCCGCTTTGTATATTCGACGCTGCAATTGTTGGCAGAGCAGGGTATACACCTGGGGCAGCTTGGCATTGCAGGTGGAGATACATCCAGTCAGGCGATTGCGCAACTGGATCTGTGGGCATTGTCATATTCAGGTGTACTATCGCCCGGCGTAACTGTTTGTTCAATGCATAGTGACAATCCCGCATTGGATGGCCTGACCGTCATGTTAAAGGGTGGGCAGATGGGAAGTGAGGATATTTTCGATAAATTGCTGCAAGTGCCGGTGACCCGCTAAGCTGCGCCCATGGCAGCATGGCAAGTTCATTTCTGCCTAAGCCTTTCGGCACGGCGCACGACCACAGTAAGCCGCTGCAGCAATTCTTGCGCCAGACTTATATTGCAATAGCAATAAAAATAACAAATCAGATTGATGTTGCCCAATTGCATAAAAAGTCTAATCGCCGTAACATGGTAAGTGCTATCCACACTACAGGGAGCAGCGCCATGAGCGATCATGTCTATAAGCATATTGAACTGACGGGTTCGTCAAAAACCAGCATAGAAGACGCAGTAAGCAACGCGCTGGCCAAAGCCAATGAGACAGTAAGGAACATCCAGTGGTTCTCGGTTACCGAGACCCGGGGACACGTTGTCGACGGCAAAGTGGCTCACTGGCAGGTCAGCATCAAGGCGGGTTTTACGCTGGAATGAACCAGGCGGGGTGCAGTTAATCAGGGTGCAGTGACAGAGCCTTAAGTGCCAGGCGCGCCACGTTCAAGTCCTGTTGTGCCTGCGCCTCGCTTGCGTCCTGTATGAACCAGACCGCAGACAGTCCGGCGAAGGCCAGCACCCAGCATAACAAGCGGTGGCGATCCAGGCTGGCCGCTTGCGATATGACTTGAACCTGGCGAGCGAAGCGAACCGGGTCGGTCACGGTGGGCAAGTCCGGGTTCACTATCAGATTCGCATAGTCAAACCCTCGTTCGCCCACTAACCCCTTGGGGTCGATAGCCAGCCAGCCACGGGCCGTAAACTCCAGAATATTGTCGTGGTGGATATCGCCATGCAGTACGGTTATCTCTTCGGGCTTGGCCAGAAGCCGCTGCGCTGCCTTTGCGCATTGTTGCAGCACCGGGTTGCTCCCGACCCCTGCGAACAGGTCAGCGAACCACAATTGTAAAGGAACCAGTTCAGGTCGGCCCGAAACGCGCCGTGCGTGGGCGTGCAGTTGTGCCACCGTGGCGCAGGCAATACGGCTGGCATTGTCGTCCTGGCCGTGCAACGCCATATGCATCAGGGATTGTTTGCCCTGAGCCCGTTCCATTACCAAGGCGTTGGCGTTACGGGCAAATACCCGGGCAGCGCCATTGCCATCCCACCATTGCAGCACTTTGCCGCCGCGTATCTCGTGCTCATCATGCGCAATTTTAAGCATTGCCATGGTATTGTTCATTTTCACAGGCAGCAGGCTACTGCCCGGGGTCACAATGGGCATGCCGTCCCGGATTAGATTCCATTTGTTCATCCACGGCGTAAACACCTCCACATCCGCATCTGTCGTCGGCTGTATGCAGGCATGTGCGCGGCGATCTTGACGCGCAGGCTCCGAGTCCGGTTTATCGTCAGTCATCGAGCCTGTCATATTTCTTCGCATTGCCTTTGCTTTTTACTACTGGATACTTTTGTGCGTTCAACTCCAGTTTTTCCTGAGCGGCCTGCAAGATGTCAATGTTCAGGACCCGGCTGATGGTAAGCAGATACAGAAACACATCGGCAATTTCATGCCTGGCAGCCAGTTGGTCCTGTGGATTCAGTGCGGCCGATTCTGCTTCAGTTTTCCATTGAAATATTTCGACCAGCTCTGCCGCTTCCACCGAAAGCGCCATGGCGATATTTTTAGGCGAATGGTATTGGTCCCAGTCGCGGGCTTTGGCAAAGGCCTCAAGCTGTTCGCAAATGGAGGTTAAGGTTGGTTTCATCATATCCGGCATGAAATAGGTTAAGGGTTGCAGCAGGCTGGCTTAGAGCAGCCTGGTATATTTCCAGGCGTTCTTCGCAATCAGGCTTGCCGCCGTTTTTTCGCATTCGTCCATGACGCAATCTACAGCGTCATTGCGCATGCTGTTATTGGTATGGCAAATGAAAATCTCGCGGAAAAACTCAAAATCGAACCGCCGCATAGCGATTGTACCGTCATGGATTTCTTCATGGGCGGCGGAGTAGGGAAGAATGGTGGCTGCCAGCCCGTTTTTGACTGCGGGAATCAGAATGGCAGAAGTACTGGCCTCTGCGATCAACTCATAAGGCAGGCGTCGCTCCAGGAAGGCATGATCGATTCGAGAGCGTAAACGGTTGGGCAAACTGTAGAATCAACGGGACATTCTTGATGTCCTCGATATTGACGCGGCGTTTTTTTATGTTTGTGTCGGCGTGCAGCAACAGCAGCAATTCCTCAACCAGAAACGGCTTGAGCACCATGCCTTTGATTTCCTGCTGGTCCGGCGTCAGGGCAAAGTCAACCCGTCCCTGGAGCACCTGACGGGTCAGATCGGCGCTGGGCAGATCGACAATCTCCAGAATTACGGAGGGGTAGCGCTGCTTGACCTGATGGATGAGCGGCAAGGCCAGCATGCGTGCCGTACTGGACGCTAACGCAATGGAGACTGTGCCGCTGACCGGGTTATCGTGCCGATGCAAAATTGCCTTGGTATTGTCAATCTGGCGCACGATGGTCTGGGCATGTTTGTAGAGCAGTGTGCCTTCCTCTGTCGGTTTTACGCCGCGTGTAGATCGTATAAACAGCGGGACGCCTAGCTCCGCTTCAAGCAGATGTATCTGCTGTGTCAGGGCAGGCTGCGCAATATGCAGCGTGGCCGCTGCCTTGGTCATATTTCCCAATTCAAAGACTTTGATGAAATAGCGCATTTGGCGTGTGTTCATGAGATCTCGTCTGTGCTTACTGGTGTTGCGTGTGAATAAGAAATATAGCAATAAGAAAAAATGATCTTACGATAAATAAACAGTATTTTGATTGGAAAATCTTATTGCATAGAATAGCATGCAAAAGGAGACAATCATGACAAGACCATTAGCCGGTTTGCGCGTCCTGGATTTGACACGTGCGCTATCCGGACCGTTTAGCACCATGACACTGGCCGATCTTGGCGCGGAAGTAATCAAGGTCGAGCCCACGCCTAATGGCGATATGATTCGCCAGTGGGGGCCGTTCGATGAGGACATCAGTGTCTATTATCTGAGCGCCAACAGAAATAAGAAGGGCATAGGCGTTGATTTTCGCAAGCCTGAAGGGCTGGCTTTTATCCGGCAGCTTGCCCTGCAGTCGGACATCGTTGTGGAAAATTTCAAGGTGGGCACCATGGCAAGTATGGGCTTGTCATATGAGTCGCTCAGCAAGGATAAGCCGTCTCTGATCATGGCTTCCATTTCAGGATTCGGCAGCACCGGCCCGGCAAAAAACTGGGCCGGCTTTGATCAGATTGCTCAAGGGTATTCCGGCTTCATGAGTCTGACAGGCACACCCGAATCGGGCCCGACACGGGTCGGTACTGCTATCGGCGACCTGACAGCCGGGATGTGGGCGGTGATCGGTGTGCTGGCGGCGGTGATTGAGATGAAATCGACCGGACAGGGCCAGCATGTGGAAACGTCGCTGCTGGCCAGCCTGCTAAGCCTGCTGTCGGTACAGGGTCAGCGCTATTTGAGTGTGGGGGAGGTGCCACAACCTTGCGGCAATGTTCATCCGGTGATCGCGCCTTATGGCACTTTTGAAACCAGCGACGGCCCGATCAATCTGGCGCCGGCCACGCAGGACATGTGGGTGCGCCTGTGTTCCGTCCTGGATCTGGATGAACTGGTTGCCGATCCGAGGTTTGTTCGAAATGCAGATCGAATGAAAAATCGCCATGCGCTCAAGGATATTCTTGAGGGCGCGCTCAAACAGCATCCGCGCATGCACTGGACGCCAATCATGATCGAGCAGGGTATTCCTGCCGGCCCGATCAATACGCTGGAAGATGTTTTCCGCGATGAGCAGGTGCTGGCATGTAATCTGGTTCAGACAGTGAAGCATGCCCGCCTGGGGCAATTGCGGCAAGTGGCCTTGCCCGTGCATATGAGCAATCACGATAGCAATAGCGTTGTTTCTTCTCCGCCGGTTTTCGGACAGGATACCCTGCGGGTAGTCACTGACATGGGGATGAACAGCGACCAGATCGAGCAATTGATTGCCGACGGCGTTTTGTACCAGGCCGACAGGCAAAATTAAAGAGGTTGTGATCATGACAGAAGACTTGCATACGCCAACCCTGCACGTCGAGGGCGCGATAGCCACGCTGCAACTGAACAAAGCCGAGCATGCCAACCGTTTGTCGCCTGCGGACCTCAAAGCGATCGAACAGCATATTGCAACCGTCAACGATAGCGAAGGCGTGCTGGTGCTGCGCCTGATTGCATCAGGAAAGTATTTCTGCAGCGGCTATGACATCTCTTCGCTGGCTAGCGAAGAAGCACCCAGCTCACTGTATTTCGGTGAAGTGGTCGATGCCTTAGAGCAGTGTCGTGCAATTACTATTGCCGTCATCCAGGGCGGCGTATATGGCGGTGGTACAGATCTGTGCCTGGCCTGTGATTTTCGGCTGGGTACAGACCGCGTCAATATGTTTATGCCGGCTGTGAAATTCGGCCTGCATTTTTACCCAGGCGGCATGCAGCGCTATATTTCGCGCCTGGGTCTGAATAATGCGAAGTACCTGTTTTTGACGGCGGAGAAAGTCGATGCAGCCCGAATGCTGGATATGGGGTTTCTGACCGAGCTGGTGCCGGCACAGCGCCTGCAGTTGCGTACCGATGAGCTTTCGTCCCATCTTGCTGCCATGGCGCCGCAAGCCCTGCTGGGAATCAAGAAGCACTTGAATCTGATCGCCCGACAGGAGATAAGAACAGAGGAGATTATCCAGGCCGTATTGCGCTCCGAAAGTTCGCAGGATATGAAAGAGGGCGCCGCGGCCTGGAGGGCGCAGCGTTCCCCCGTATTTACCGGGCGTTAAACGACCATAAAGTAGCAATAACAAAGAAGTACCAACAGATAAGCGCAAAAAACATAAGCGCTAAAAAGCAATTACAACGAAGGTCAAACCCTATCAGGAGACAAACATGATTGGAAAAAAAGCGATTTGGATGGCGGGAGCCTTGCTGGCTGTGACCACAACTGTCCATGCGGCAGGATACCCTGACAAGCCAATTTCACTTGCTATCGGATTTCCGCCAGGTGGCGGTGCCGACAACGTAGCGCGAGTCTATGCAGACCATCTGGCAAAAACCCTGAAGCAGCCGGTCATTGTCGAGAACAGGCCGGGTGCTGGTTCCACTATCGCAGCAGCCCATGTAGCAAGGGCCAAGCCAGACGGTTATACGATTTTCATGGGTAATTCAAGTGTCATGGGGAGCGACAACGTTCTGTATAAAGTGGCTTATACTCCGGATAGTTTCATTCCTGTCAGCCGGCTTACCACATCACCCATGATTCTTATTGCCAGCAAGAAGTCTGGCATAGGTAGTGTTCAGGATTTGCTGGAAAGGTCGCAGAAAGAGCCGGGCAAGCTGACCTTTGCCTCCTCTGGTAACGGTGTTATAACCCATCTGGCAGGCGTTGAGTTTCTAAGGCTGTCGGGCCGCAAGCTGCTGCATGTGCCATTCAAGGGAGGCGCGCCGGCGACTCAGTCGGTGGCGGCAGGAGATACTGACATATCGTTTGCGACGGCGCCATCGGCAAAGGCGATGATCGATACCGGCAAAGTGAAAGGGCTGGCAATTACTTCCAAAACGCCTCCAGCGTGATCAGTCAATATAAACCCATTGACCAGTCCGGGCTAAAGGGATATGACATCACCAACTGGTGGGGTATTTTCGTTCCGGCTGGCACACCCAAGTCCGTTATTGATACGTTGTTTACGGCTACCGGCAAAGTCCTGGCGGAGCCGGCTGTCAAAAAGAACTTGACGGCAAACTTTGAAGAGGTTAATCCCTCTGCCAGCCAGCAAGAGTTTGTGCAGTTTGCGCGCACCGAAGGCAAGCTTGGCCTGGATCTGGCCAGAGAGAGTCTGCAAACAAAGAACTGAGGACAAGGCGGGGTCTGCCTCGCAGGCAGGGCCCGCTAGCGGCTACGACCTTTTCATTAATCCATGGGTATGCAAAAATAAATAATTAATAGATTATTTCGTAATCAATTGGCTATTTTTAAATGTTGTTTACAATATGTCCGATTAAGTTTGTTACGGCCAGAGAGATTGAAATGCCGGCGCTGTCGTGCCTGATTACGCGTTTGTCAACGTGAGCGTCAGGCTTGGGTTCAACCCAAGCAGCGCTGCTTGCGGTCAGTATATGTGGATCTTGCCGATAGCAATCATATGCCGCATTTATGACCGCTGTCATTGAGCGCAGCAGATTGGTTCCCAGACGGCGTTATTGCTGAGCCTAAAACCCCGGCAATCGATCCGGCCCGAAGTCCAAAGGAGCTGTAGTAATCCGGTGCAGGCGGCATGGTGTTCGAGAAGCGCCTGAAAAGATCACGATCGAAATAGGTGGCCTTATCGAAGTATCGACCAGTACTCACGCTGCGGGTCTCTACGGTGGCCCTTTTGTTTTTAATCGACACTGGTGCGGTAAGGCATAACGTTTTTTCCAGGCAAGTGGGCTATGACAAATACAAAGACGAATACTCAGCCTGACCTTGTCAGAAGGAAACGGGATAGTCGTGCAGGCTGGATGGTACTTATCCTGACGCTGACCATTCAGGCGCTGGCGACCATGGTATTGTTGGTTCCGCCGGTAATGGCGCCGGTGCTCTCCGCCCAGTTGGGCGTGCCTGCCGGCTATATCGGTTTTTATATTGCCGTGGCTTATCTGTCTGCGATGTTAAGCAGCCTGAGCGCGGGCGCGATGCTGACCATGGTCGGGCCGATCCGCCTGAGTGCCTTGTGTCTGTTGTCGTCCGCCGTCGGTTTGACCCTGTTCGTGATGGCGCCGTCTGTGTGGACGCTCGCGCTGGCCGGCATATTCATCGGTCTCGGATATGGTCCGGTGACCCCGTGCAGTTCGCAGATACTGATTAAAAACACGCCCATGCACCGGCTGAGCCTGATTTTCTCTATTAAGCAAACCGGTGTGCCGCTTGGTGGGGTGCTGGCCGCCATGATCATGCCCAGCCTGGAGCAAATGGCCGGGTGGCGCAGCGCCCTGGGCGTTGTCTGTGTGGTGCTGTTCATTTGCGCAGTGGTCTCGCTTTTTGCTCCGCGCTCCTGGGAGCCCGAGGCGACCGGAGCCAGAAAGTCATTCAAAGATGAGTTCTTTGGTGCGCTGGGAACGATTTATCGTATTCCTGTGCTGCGCACACTCGCGGTCTGTTCCTTTTGCTTTTCTGTATGCCAACTCACGTTAATGACATATGCCATTACCTTCCTGCATAACGAGGTCAGTATGTCGCTGGTTCTCGCGGGGGTTTTTCTGTCCGTGTCTCAGGCGGCAGGCGTGGTCGGACGGATTTTGTGGGGCTACCTGGCTGATAATTTCTTTTCCACCTGGAGCATGTTGCTGATGCTGGCTGCCGGCATGCTCTTGTCTGCCGTTGGCGTCTTTTATATTGACGCCGATTCAAGTGAGTGGTGGATCATCTTTGTTTTTGCTGTTTTCGGAGCCACTGCCATTGGCTGGAACGGCGTGTATCTGGCTGAAGTAGCCAGGCGTGCGCCGGAGGGGAAATCAGGTTCGGTCACCGGCGCTACATTGGCCGTTACCTATTTGGGCGTCGTATTAGGGCCGCCGGTCATCGGCCTCATATCACAGGCGGCAGGCGGCTTCGGCTACGGCTTTCTGGCGTTGCTATTGCCCACGATTGCTTCAATCATCTTGCTGGGCCGGACCAAAAGACATTTTCGGGGGGAGTAGAGGCAAGGCAGGTGCTGCCTGGCTGTGCCGCGGAGCCAGACCCTTGACCTTTGCTGCTATTGACAAGCCCTGGCTGCTGCGCGCTCAAAAAATCATGGAAGCGGGTCACCAGTAGCTCGCAGGCAGGCATTTCCCTGAAACACTTTTGTGGTGGTTTTTAGGGTAAACCACAATTTAAAGATGTCAGATAACATACAACAATAAGGCTCATAAATAAACGCTGTATTTCAGTTGGAATCTTCGTGCAAGAGACAAAACCCTTTAAACGCCTATTGTTAACCGGTGCTGCCGGCGGACTGGGCACCGTGCTGCGCCAAACCCTGAAACCCTTTGCCGATATATTGAGGCTGTCTGACATCATTGCTCCTGCTGAAAAACTGCAGTCGGAAACCGGTGAAGAGCTCATTCTTTGCAATCTGGCCGACAAGGCATCGGTAGCGCAATTGGTGGCCGGTTGCGATGCCATCGTACATCTGGGTGGAGTATCGGTTGAGCGCCCATTTGAGGAAATCCTTGAGGCAAATATCAAGGGTGTGTTCCATATCTATGAGGGCGCGCGACTGCATGGTGTCAAACGGGTGGTTTTCGCCAGTTCGAACCATGCAATCGGCTTTTACCGGCAGGATGAAATTATTGACGCCGGTGTGCCGCGCCGACCCGATGGTTATTATGGTCTGTCTAAAGCCTATGGCGAAGAAATGGCCAGTTTCTATTTCGATCGTTATGGCATTGAAACGGTCAGCATCCGTATCGGATCCTGCTTTCCGGTTGCGAAAGACCGGCGCATGATGCACACCTGGATCAGTGCCCGCGATTTGACCGAACTCATTCGTTGTGCGCTGGTAACTGAGGGAGTGGGGCATACGATTGTGTATGGCATGTCTGATAACAAACAGGTGTGGTGGGATAACCACCTTGCCGCCAGGCTGAACTTCGTGGCGCAGGACTCATCTGAAATATTTCGCGAGCAGGTGGAGCGCCAGCCCATGCCTGCGGCCGATGACCCTGTGGCTATCTACCAGGGGGGCGCGTTCACCGCCCAGGGCCCGTTCGAGTAAAGTAAATGACTGCAGGACTATATAAAACCGGCCAACCTGGATGGGAGATATAAGTGCAGTATGATTTTAATTTCGCGGGTCTGCTTCCTTACTGGAATACGTTTCTTGAAGGCGCATTACTGACGCTGGAACTGACCCTGGCCTCGACAGTGTTGGGCCTGGCTATCGGTATTTTTTGTTCGATCGGCAGTCGCAGCCGGTACCGCTGGGTAAACCGCGCTTGCGCTGTCTACGTTGAGACGATTCGCAACACACCATTTCTGGTGCAAATATTTATCTTCTACTTTGGGTTATCCAGTATTGGGCTGCAGATGCCGGCTGCGGTGGCCGCAGTCATAGCCATGGTCATCAATGTAGGCGCCTATTCTTCAGAGATTATCCGCGCCGGCATGGACGCCATCCCCAAGGGGCAGATTGAGGCCGCAGAATGTCTTGGGCTGTCCCGACCGCGCATCTATTGGCACGTTATTATGCTGCCGGCCTTCGAGAAAGTGTATCCGGCCATTACCAGTCAGTTCATTCTGATGATGCTGATGTCGTCCATCACTTCACAGATCTCCACCGAGGAGCTTACTGCCGTAGCCAATAATGTGCAATCGGAAACGTTTCTCTCGCTGGAGTCTTACATCGTGGTTGCCGCCCTTTACTTGCTGCTGGCAATCGTGTTGCGGCTGCTTTTCTGGCTGGCCGGGCAACTGCTGTTTCGGCGCCAGCGGGTTATCGCCCAGGCGCAGCGCCGTTCGCTATCTTTGGGTACGGCAGCGGCCGGCAAGCGCAAAACGGTGTCGCGCAAGCTGCCGGCCGTTACGATCAGAGGGTAACTCATGGATTCATTTTCTTCTGTACAGCTAATGTATCTGCTCAAGGGTGTGGGCTGGACGCTGGTGTTGTCGCTGATTTCATTTGCGCTTGGCTCCCTGGCAGGATTTGCAGTGATGCTGGCGCGCGTCTCTGTGCATAAATCAATCCGGGTGATCACATCTGCCTATATCCAGATGATTCAGGGCATTCCCTTGCTGGTCCTGCTCTTTATTGTTTATTTCGGGGTTGGCATTTTCGGCATCAACGTTGCGCCACTGGTGGCGTCGGCCCTTGCGTTGATGGTTCATGTGAGCGCATTCCTGGGTGAGATCTGGCGCGGCAGCGTACAGGCCATAGAGAAAACCCAATGGGAAGCATCAGAGTGCCTGGGCCTGTCGCGCTGGCAATCGCTAATGCTGGTGATTATTCCGCAGGCATTGCGTATGTCATTGCCGCCGTCGGTAGGCTATTTGGTGCAGGTTATCAAATTGACATCACTCGCATCGGTTGTCGGTTTCGTGGAGCTGACGCGTGCCGGCCAGATCATCAACAACTCGCTGTTCCAGCCATTTCTGGTTTTCGTGCTGGTGGGCGCCTTTTATTTTGTGCTCTGTTATCCATTGTCGTTATGGAGCAGGGCCATGGAGAGAAAACTCAATGTCGGCAATCGTTAATGTACGGGATGTACACAAGAAGTTCGGAGAGAATGAGGTGCTCAGGGGCGTGTCGTTTGAGATCGAACGAGGCCAGGTAGTAGCGATCATCGGGCAGAGCGGATCAGGAAAGAGTACGGCGCTGCGCTGTATGGATCATCTGGAAACCATCAACAGCGGCTCCATTTCGGTCTGTGGCCATGAACTTGGTACGGGTACGGTCAATTTGCGTGAACTGCGCAAGGATGTGGGCATCGTATTCCAGAGCTACAACCTGTTTCCGCATCTGACTGTCCTGCAAAACATCATGCTGGCATTAAAGCATGTACGCAAGCTATCGCGCGAAGAGTGTAGTCGCAAGGCGCAGTACGTGCTTGAGAAAGTGGGCCTGGCTGAAAAAGCGGAAAGCTATCCGGAACAGCTATCGGGCGGACAGCAGCAGCGGGTGGCGATTGCCAGGTCACTGGCAATGGAACCCAAAGTCATGCTGTTTGACGAAGTGACTTCCGCGCTGGATCCGCAATTGACCGGTGAAGTGCTCCGGGTAATTGAAGATCTGGCCAAAGGCGGGATGACCATGGTGCTGGTTACTCATGAAATGTCGTTCGCACGCAGAATTGCCGACAAGGTGATTTACATGTATCAGGGCATGGTGTGGGAAACCGGCGGTCCGGAAATCCTGACCAATCCACAAACCCGCGAGTTGCAGGAGTTTATCGGCACCGGGTTATAGCAGTTAAAGCAGTTAATCGCAGCTCACTATATTTATAAAAGGTACGACGACAAATGAAATTAATACAGACAGTGAAAACGATCGGTCTCGGTCTGGGCCTGATGGGTGTTTGCGCGACAAGCCATGCCGGCGCCTGGATACCATCAAGAAAGAGGGCACGATCCGCGTGGCCGTTGCCATGGGCATTCCCATGTTCAGTTATGCCAATGCCAATATGGAGCCCGAAGGCTCGGATGTGGACACTGCCAAACTGCTGGCCCAGGATCTGGGCGTTAAACTGGAACTGGTTCAGATCACCAATGCGGCGCGGGTTCCCAGCATTCAAACCGGCAAGGCAGACCTGACGGTCTCGAGCCTGTCGATCACGCCGGAACGCGCCAAAGTGGTGGATTTCACGGTCCCGTATGCTTCGCTGCAAACCATTGTCGCTGCGCCCAAGGATGTGCAGATCAAGAGCTATGCAGACCTCAAGGGCCTGCGCCTGGGCGTGACGCGCGCCACGGTGAATGATGCCGATGTGACCAAGAATGCGAAAGACGCCAATATTCGCCGTTTTGAGGACGACGCTACACTGGTGACTGCCGGCGTATCGGGACAGGTTCAGGCCGTCTCTTCCCAATGGCCTATTGTGGCGGAAATAAACAAGAAGCAGACCAGCAATCCCTTTGAGACCAAATTTGTCCAGCATGAATTCATGCTGGGCATTGCCATGCCGAAAAATAATCCAGAACTTAAGGCATGGCTGGACAAGTGGATTCTTGAAAATCTGAAAAACGGCAAGCTGAACAATATTTATAAAAAATATCACGGCAATGCGCTTTCACCGAAAGTGGTCAATCAGCAGTCTTGAAATCAATGAGCGTCCTGGCACTGCATTGATGAGTGCCAGGATGCCGTGATCAGTCAGCTTTCAGATCCTGAAGTATCTTCTGCGCGACGTCTATCCTTATGGTTCCCAGAGCGATCAGGGCATTGGCCACCTGATCAATTTGCTGTCCAACAGCACCGGCCATCATGGCAACATTTTGAGCATGCAAGGCCATATGTCCCTTTTGGATGCCCGTTGTTGCCAGTGCTTTTAATGCCGCAAAATTTTGTGCCAATCCAGTGGCGGCAATAATACGCGCCAATTGGTTTGCACTTGTTACACCCAGTATTTGTAAATTGGCTTTTGCCATAGGATGAAGTTTGGTCGCCCCGCCAACCAGGCCTACAGCCATTGGCATTTCAATGCTGCCAACCAGATCTCCGTTCTGGTCGATTTCCCAATGTGTCAGGCTGCCGTAATGCCCGTTACGTGCGGCATAAGCGTGAGCGCCGGCTTCCACCGCGCGCGTGTCATTGCCAGTTGCCAGGACGACGGCCGATACGCCGTTCATGATGCCCTTGTTATGGGTTGCTGCGCGATAAGGATCAGATTGGGCAAAATGATAGGCGCTCATCATGCCGTCGCGTATTGCTTGCCCACCAATCGCATCGCACGTCCATGTTGCACGCGCCCGGGCCAGCCGTCTGTCAGCAAGATTGGACAGAATTCTCAGATACACTTTGCCACCTGTCCACTGTTCAATCAGCGGCGCCAGTTTCTCTGCCATGGTATTGACTGCGTTTGCTCCCATGGCGTCACGCGTGTCGACGATCAGATGGGTAATGACCATGGGCCCCATGCCCGAATCAATGACTCGCACTTCGATATCCTGCAGACCGCCGCCCAGTGAAAGCAGAATGGGATCGCATTCGTCACATAGCTTTTTTATCTGCGCTTTCTGTTCCAGAATGGCGATTCTGCAGAATTGCGGATTTGTGATATTAACCAATTGAATTTGGGCAATCATCTGTGAGCCAGACATGGACGTGGTGAATCCGCCGCTGTCATAACACTGTCTTGCCGCATTGCAAACCGCGGCAACCACCGAGGATTCTTCTGTCGCCATCGGTACCAGGACATCGTGAGCATCGACTTTCATGTTCGTGGCAATACCCACCGGAATATTCATGGTGGTAATGACATTTTCAATGAGATGATCGGCTGTGTCCGCGGGCAAATTGCCCGTGTTGAGCATGGCCAGGACCGTTTCCGGTTCCAGATTGCACCGTTCTTTCAAAATATCCAGGCGACCCTGTATTCCCAGTTTGTGAAAGCCGGCAATTCGAGAGCTGAGTTCAGGCATGGTGTTTCGTTCCGTGTGAAAAATAAAAGATCAACGTCTGTCCATCAAGGATGGAAGCCAGGTAACAAGATCCGGGAAGGCTGCGCAAAATATTAGCGCGCATATTTGCAATATCATGAACGGCACAACGCCCTTGTATACCGTGCCCATGCCCAGGTGCGCAGGCAATGGCCCCTTTATGTAAAACAGGGTGTAGCCGAAAGGAGGGCTGATATAGCCTGTTTGTATCGTGATGGCATACAGGACGCCAAACCAGATTTCATCAAAGCCGAGTAATTTGACGATGGGCAAAAAGACCGGCACGGTAAGCAGGATGATGCCGATTTCGTCCAGGACAGTTCCCAGAAAGATCAGAATCAGCATCATTGCCGCCAATATGACGTAAGGATGCACCTGCATGTCGCGGATCAGGTTCAGGAGGGTATCAGCGCCGCCCAGGCCTGTAAAGACAGAGACATAGCTTTTGCACCAATGGTGATCCACAGAATCATTGTGGTGGCTTTCGCGGTTTCGAATGTAGCGTGACGAATGCCGGAATAGTTCAGTTTGCGTTTGAGCATTCCAATGATGAAGGCACCCGCAACGCCCACGGCGGCCGCTTCGGTCGGTGTGGCGATGCCAAAAAATATTGAGCCCAGTATCAATATGACAAGAATAATGGGAAAAATAACGCCTTTTATACTGCGCAGTTTGGTCGCGAAGGGAACGCGCTCGCGTCGGGATTGGGGAACGCGTTCAGGATGCGCATAGGAAACGTAAAGAATGTACAGGATGTAGAAAACAGCGAGAATCAGTCCTGGCACGATGCCGGCAATGAGCATCTTGCCGATCGAGACCTGGGCTGTCACCGCATAGACAATGGTCAGGATAGACGGTGGAATGAGGATGCCGAGTGTGCCGGACGCGCATATTGTGCCGGTAACCAGTTTCGGATCATATCCCCGCTTGAGCATTTCGGGCATGGCCAGCAGTCCCATTGCGGTGACTGCAGCGCCGACAACCCTGTCATCGCAGCCATCAGCACACAGATAAGCACAGTGCCAATGGCTAGTCCGCCCCGCAAGCGCCCGAACCAGATCTCCATAACGCCGTACAGTTCTTCAATAACCCCGGTGCGCTGTAAAATGGCCGCCATGAAGATATACAGCGGGATGCCCAACAGCGCTTCGGAGCGCATGGTGTCGAAAATCTGCAGTACCATGATCACCACGGCATTCGCATCCCAAAGGGTTACCGTAATGAGCAGCGATAAGCCGCCAAGCACGAACGCAATGGGCAGGCCGGTCAGCATGAACAGCGTTAATCCGGCAAACATGATGACCAGAATAATGTTCGCGCTCATGATTGTTGATCCTGTTCTTTGTACAGAACATTGAGCATTTCCGCAAAACTCTGAAGTCCCAGTAATAAAACCGATATGGGTATGGCAAACTTGACTGGCCAGATTGGCGGATTCCAGGCGGAGAACGATGTTTCCTTATACTCCCATGCCTGCATCGCGGGTGCGAATGAATAGGAAAACATGATGATGCTGAACACAATAATGATCACGAAACTGAATACGTCGAGCAGTCGCTGATTTCGTGGCGACAATTTGTGCTTGAGCAAATCAAGGTTGACATGACCACGCATATGCAGCAAATAGGCCCCGCCAAGCAGAAAGTAGGGACCAAACAACAGCGTTGCCAGTTCCATGCCCCAGGTTGTAGGGGCATGAAATACATATCTGCTGATCACTTCGTACAACATCGAAAATACGATGACGAAAATAATCGCCGATGCAATATTGAAGAAGAATTTATTAATGCGGGTAATACCCAGGATATAGGCGGACACAAAAGCAGGCATGGGATAAATCCAAAAAACAATGATGCAGATAGCGTTTATTTCAATTGAATGCTCAGGACAGCAGCCCGAGATCTTTCATAAATGCAATTTGGCTGTCCATCATTTTTTTGGCCAGCGGGTTGCCTTTGGTCGCCGATTCCCCCGCTTTTGTCGCTTGCACCCGACCTTGCGCCAGTTCATCTGCACTCAGCGTAGTCACTTCTACGCCCTTGCCCTGGAATGCTTTCAATGCCAGAGTGTCAGCCACAAGAATATGCTGACGCAACGCGCCGGAAATTTCCCGGGCTGCGGACGCCAGAGCCGCTTTATGGGGTGCCGATAATTTTTCATACGCAGCGCGATTGGCTACATAACTTGTTGCCGTGGTAGGCTGATGCGGGCCCGGCATAATGATGTACTTGGCTACTTCGGCCAGGCCGGCTTCAAGGTTGGCTGTCAAATCGCCTCGGTCGGCAAAATCGATCACACCCTTGTCCAGAGCTGAATAGACTTCGTTCGTTGCAAGGGTAGTGACTGACACGCCAAGGCGCCCATGACCGTGGAGGCCAGTCCGACAAAGCGTCCCTTTTTGTTTTTCAGATCGGCGAGCGATTTGATGGGAACGCGAGAATGTATGGGTTCTGGCCCATAAACAGTGGGGGCGACATAATACAAGCCCGCAGGCATATAGCTTCTCGCGCCAGGGCCAGTCCGTCTTTTTCGTAGAACCAGGCTTCGTACTGATCTGGTTCGGGAAAGCCAAAAGGCACGGTGCTGGTAAACGCCAGGCCAGGAATTTTTCCTGCTTCATAGCCATCGAATGTTTTCATCATCTGGAAGGCGCCGCCGCGCACTGCATCAAATGCCTGGTTGGCCGGCACAAGCTGGCCCGCTGAATATAGTTGAATCTGGAATTTGTTGTCAGTTAGTTCTGCCACACGCTTGACGAACAGCTCTTCAAATTTTTGCGGCGTGGTACCACCGTCCCACAACGATTGCATTTTCCACTTCACGACTTCCTGGGCCCGTGCTACGGCAGGCACACCCAGGACTCCGATGCCTGCAACGGTTCCCGAGGCCAGTGTTTTAAGCAGATCGCGACGTAAGATTTTCATTCATGTCTCCTTGATTTTTTAGGATATATAGGTACAGTAGTGGGTACGGTTAAAATATATATTGTTATTCCATTGTTCGCTATGATGCAAAGTTATGTGAAATTAAACAAGGTACGGTTGATCCTAAATATGTGGATACTGTACCCGGATATGTAAGGGTATGCTTATTGTGCGCAGCACCATATATCGGAACAATAATGAGTAAAGTCAATAGTATTGTTGAGCATCTGCTTCTTGCCATCCAGAATGGAAATCTGAAAAGCGGGCAGAAGCTGATGTCTATCAGAGTTGCACGTGAACATTTCAACGTGTCGAAAAATACCATGATCGATGTCTATGACAGACTTGTTTCATTGGGGCATATCACGGCCAGGCCAGGTTCGGGTTATTACGTCAGCACGTTAAGCAAAAAGCAGAATAGAAGCAGCACGACGCATATAGCCGAAGCGGTAGATGCAATATCGCTGCTGCGGGAGCAGTTGAATCAGACCTATCGTGTGCGTGTCGGCGATGGCAGGCCTCCGTCTTCATGGATGAGCCAGTTCGATATTGATTTGCGACTGAAAATTCCGAATGATAGTAAATATGGCTACGGACATCCCATGGGGTTCGAGCCGCTGCGCGAGGCGATCGCGCAAAATCTTATTGAGAGATCTATCCAGCGTCGGCGGACCAGGTTCTGCTCACTTATGGCGCTAACCACGCGATGGACTTGATTATCAAACAGTTTCTGTCCCCGGGGGATACGGTTCTTGTTGATAGTCCTGGGTACTATCCTTTATTTGCCAAACTCAAACTGTACAAAATTAAAATGATTGGCGTCAGACGCGGCGGCACCGGGCCTGATACAGACGATCTGGAAGAGAAGGCCAGGCTGCATCGCGCCAAGCTGTTTTTTACGCAAACGCTGGGCCACAATCCTACAGGCGGCTGTGCCACGCTTGCTGCGCAATATCAGGTGTTGAAGCTGGCCGAGAAGTATGACTTCAGGGTGATCGAGAATGATGCGTTTGCTGACTTGCTGCCGCCCGGTATGCCACGCATGGCGGGACTGGACCAGCTGGATCGGGTCTTGTATATAGGCACCTTTTCCAAGACCCTGTCGGCCAGCTTTCGCGTAGGCTATGTGGCCGGCCGCCAGGCACTGGTTGACTCCCTTTGCAATATCAAGATGCTGACTGTTGTTACCTCATCGGATTATCTAGAGAGATGGCTTTACAGTCTGATTGCCAATGGACAATATCTGAAGCACTTGCGACGACTCAGACCCATGGTCGAACAGGCGAGCGCCCAGGCGTTGAGCAATTTTTCGGAACTGGGGTACCATGTTCCTTATCAGTCTGAAGGCACCTATTACATGTGGCTCGAGTTGCCGGGTCATCTGGACGATATTCAAGTGGCTCGCAAGGCGGCGGAAGACGGCATATTCCTGGCCCCTGGGACAGTGTTTTATCCGGAAAAAAGGCCTAGCCAGCAGCCCGCCTTGAGAATCAATGTTGCTTATGCCAATGACCCGGACTTTCTGGCATTTCTAAGAAGACTGCGTTAAGAGCGCTTGCGCTTGCCCGGTTCCTGGCGGGCCGATCGCTGATGAATCTGACACGAGCCGTTACGTAATTTGCCATGGGGTCGACCACGCGATGCGATACAGATTGTGGCATACTGGTTGCATTCTGCTCCCGTCCATTTGCTATTCCAGATAGCATCTTATTTGTCCGTTTTCCGTTTCAACTGATCATTATTCACGTCCTGATTTAAGGAGATACTAATGAAGTCAAGTTCGAAAAAATCGGTTTCCCGCCCTGTAAATGGAGCCAAAGACGCAGTTGGCAATGCCGGGGAATTACACCAACAGGCTGGCGGTACGCATCCGGTCATGACCACCCAGCAGGGTCTGACCATTAGTGACAATCAGAATTCATTGCGGCCAGGACCGCGCGGCCCGACGTTGCTCGAAGACTTTATTCTTCGGGAAAAAATCACCCATTTTGATCACGAACGTATTCCTGAGCGCATCGTTCATGCGCGCGGCACTGGCGCACACGGCTTCTTTGAATTGACTCAGTCTTTGTCCAAATATACGACGGCGAGAATTTTGACGGAAAAGAACGTACAGACGCCCGTATTCTGTCGATTCTCCACCGTGGCCGGGGGCAGCGGCTCGGTGGATACGCCTCGTGATGTGCGCGGTTTCGCCGTGAAGTTTTATACGCAGGAAGGCAACTGGGATCTGGTCGGCAATAATATACCTGTATTTTTCATACAGGACGCCATGAAATTTCCGGATCTGGTTCACGCGGTGAAAATGGAACCGGATCGCGGCTTTCCTCAAGCCGCCACTGCGCATGACACATTCTGGGATTTTATCTCGCTCATGCCCGAATCCCTGCATATGATTATGTGGGCGATGAGTGATCGGACCATCCCGCGCTCGCTGCGTATGATCGAAGGCTTTGGTGTGCATAGTTTCCGGCTGGTTAACAAGGACGGTCAAAGTACCTTTGTCAAGTTCCACTGGCGCCCCAAACTGGGCTTGCAGTCCACGGTGTGGGATGAAGCCGTCAAGCTGGCTGGCGCAGATCCGGATTTTCATCGCCGGGATTTTTTCGAAGCCATTCAGAATGGCAGTTTTCCGGAGTGGGAGCTGGGGGTGCAGCTGTTTACCCAGCAAGAGGCCGATGCGTTCCCGTTCGATCATCTGGATTCGACCAAACTGATTCCCGAAGAACTGGTACCGCTCAAAATTATTGGCAGAATGGTGTTAAACCGCTGGCCTGATAACTTTTTTGCCGAAACCGAGCAGGTGGCATTCTGCCCGGCCAATATCGTACCCGGTATTGATTTTTCCGAAGATCCGTTGCTGCAGGGCAGGCTGTTCTCCTATCTGGATACGCAGTTAATTCGGTTGGGCGGACCCAATTTTGCACAGATCCCGGTCAATGCCCCCAAGTGCCCGTTCCAAAACACGCAACGCGACGGGCACATGCAGATGCAGGCGCAAAGGGGAAGAACCGCATACGATCCGCAAAGCCTGGATCCCAATGCCACGCGTGCCAGCATCAAAACGGGTTTCCATAGCGCTGCAGTGCAGACAGAAGGCGCCAAGTCCCGTATTCGGGCGGAAAGCTTTGCCGATCACTACAGTCAGGCGCGAATGTTTTATCGTAGTCAATCCGAGGTGGAGCAGGCGCATCTGGCCTCCGCACTGGTTTTTGAACTGTCCAAGGTAGAGACCGAGCATGTGCGCCTGGCGGTCGTGAGCCAATTGCGTACCATAGACGAGAGCCTGGCAAAACGCGTCGGCGATGGGCTGGGCCTCAAAGCTTTGCCGGCAGCGGTCAAGCCGGTAGTACCTGTCCAGGATCTGGAATTGTCTCCTGCCTTGCGCATTATTGATCGCATGAAAGATACGCTGGAAGGGCGCACCATCGGGATATTGATTGCCGACGGGTCCAATAACGAGAGTATCAACGCGATGAGAAGCGCGCTGGACAAGGCCGGCGCGGCGGTGAAGCTGGTTGCGCAAAAACGTGGTGTGACACTCAAGGATGGCAGCTACGTGACAGCGGACGGACAACTGGCGGGAACGCATCGATCGTGTTCGATGGCGTGGTCAGTATCCTGCCGATGGCCGAAGCGGAAAAACTGGTGCACGAGGCAGCCGCCATAGACTGGTTCCGCGATGCCTTCGGGCATTTGAAAGCCATTGCCGCGTGCAAGGGAACGCACAAAATTCTGGAAGCGGCCGGCATCAAGCCCGATGCGGGGGTGGTCGCGCCCGAAGACATCAAGGCGTTTATCAAACTGGCAAAAACGCGGCAGTGGAAACGGGAACCCACCTTGCGGACTTTGGCCTGACAGTTTGCTCTGCCCGTCAGAACAACAGGATCACGGGCTGTGTGCCCGGGGGTCTTGTTGTTTGCTTTTCGGGAGTACCGAATGGTTGTCAGGCCAGGGAGTCCCGGTCTGTGGCCAGCGTCGGGTCCTGGCCTTTTAACTGCGTGAGTGAGGGAACGGCGGCTGGTCGCTCCAGCGTTTCCTGCAAGGTCCAGCCCCGGTCTGTATGGCGCAATACGAAATACACATTCTGATTTCGCGCCACCGAGCGCGCTTCAATACGCTGCACCCGTTCCGGGCGGTCCAGATGTACCGCATACATAATGCGGATAAAGGTGTCGGCGTGCCTGGGAACCTGCCTGGCCGATTCCCATTCCTGCAATTGTGATTCAGTGAGCGCCAGTCGCTTGCAAAGCACGGCAGACGTAATTTGCAGTTCCCTGCACAAATAACGAAATTCGGCGCCGGACAGCGGCACGCTTTTTACGCAGAGTGCACTGCAAATGGTTCTTTTGAGTCCCTGGGGGTTATGGACGACGACGCTCCTGCCATTTCTGGTCTCCTTTATCCGATAACCATTGCTCAGCCAGACGTTCTGCAGGCCACCTTCAACAAATGGATGCATCATCAATCCCCATCAGTCGTTTTTTTGAGTAGGTTTTAAAAAAAGTATACAGGAGGTTAACCCTGATATGACAATTTAAAGACAGATTGTCGTCATACTGGCGCAGTCAAATTAATACTATTTATTTATTAATTCATCAAAATAATCAATTTAAATTTTCAATTGAAATTCAATAGAATGAATTTCACGATATTTCATTAGCACGATAATTCATTCGTCAACAGGGAGGACAGATGCAAAGTCTGCTCATAGGCTGTGGCGCCGGCTTTTCCGGAGACCGCATTGATGCTGCCCAGGCAGTGGTCAAGACGTTGATTGCGCGCGGACAGCCCGCTGTTCTGATCTTCGAGATGCTGGCCGAACGCACGCTGGCGCTGGGCCAGCTGGCCAAAAACCAGAATCCTGATCTTGGGTACGAACCGTTGCTGCAGGACGTACTGGCGCCCATTCTGAATGATTGCATTGCCCACCATATTCCCATCGTCAGCAATTTCGGAGCAGCTAATCCTGTTGCCGCAGCCAGAGCCATTGCTGCACTGGCCATTGAGCAGAATCTGGCCGGCGTCAAAATTGCTGTAGTAGAAGGCGACGATATTCTGGCGAAGGTGGATCTTTCCAGTCTGCAGATTTGGGAAGGCGACCGTGAACTGGCTGCTGGCGCCGGCAATCCGATAGCGGCCAATGTTTATCTGGGCGCCAGAGGCATTGCACAGGCCCTGGCCGATGGCGCGCAGGTTGTGATTACCGGCAGGGTGGCCGATCCGGCGCTCACGCTGGGCCCAGCCATGGCGCATTTCAATTGGGATTGGCAGGATTGGGACCGGCTGGCTGCGGCCACACTGGCCGGGCACCTGCTCGAATGCGGCTCACAGGTCACGGGCGGCTATTTTGCCGATCCGGGTTACAAGGACGTGCCTGATTTGGCCAATGTCGGCTTTCCCATTGCACAGCTTTTTGAAGACGGCCGGATAATCATTGGCAAGGCCGATCATACGGGTGGCACAGTCAATCTGATGACAGTGAAAGAACAGATGCTGTATGAAATTCATGACCCGGCGTGCTATATGACGCCAGATGTCATTCTTGATATTTCCCAGGTGCAGATTGCTCAGATTGCGCCCGATCAGGTGCAGGTTATCGGCGCGCGCGGCGCACCCCGGCCCGACACGCTCAAGGCCACGGTCTCGTTCATGGGAGACTGGTTTGGCGAAGGAGAAATTTCGTATGCAGGCCTAATGCTGGGGAGCGTGCAAAGCTTGCGGCAGATGTACTGGGTGAGCGCGCACAGCGGCTGAACGGACCGTGCCGCCTTCGGCGTGATCTGCTTGGGGTGGTCAGCGTACTGGATTCGGATACAGCGGCGTTGCGTGAGAGTCTGCCGCTAGCCCAGGTCACGGATGTACGCTTGCGGCTGGCCATCAACGCGCCAGACAAAGCGACCGTGGAGCGCATGATGTATGAAGTCAATGCGTTGTACTGTTGTGGGCCGGCCGGCGGCGGAGGCGTGCGCACCAGTGTCAAAAGCAGTGTGCGCACGGTGTCGTACCTGGTCCCGCGCGACCTGGTGCAGGAAAGCTGGCGATATGTTGCGGGAGAGGCATGATGAGCACGTGGATAAAGCTGCATGAGATTGCACATGCACGGGCCGGGGATAAGGGCAACCGGCTGAACATTAGTCTGATTCCGTATGACCCGGTGCACTGGCCCCTATTGCTGGAGCAGGTTAGTGCGGAAAAAGTCAAGGCATGGTTTGCCCACCGCGGTGCAACGCAAGTGGTGCGCTACGAGTTACCTAACCTGAAGGCACTGAATTTCGTTATTGATAACGTGCTTGAAGGGGGGGTGAACAGCAGCCTGAATCTGGATAAACATGGTAAATCAAATTCGTTCCGACTGCTTGACATGTCGATACAGATCGGAACTTAAAAAGGAGACAATCAATGACAATGAATAATTTCAAATCCAACATCATCCTGGCGCTGGCTGGTATGACACTGGCGGCGGGCAGCGCCATGGCGGCTACCCCGACAGGCCGATCACATTTGTGGTGCCATTTGGCGCGGGCAGCGGGACCGACAAGCTGGCCAGGGTGCTGGCAGAAGAGGTGTCAAAACAGGTCGGACAGACGGTGGTGGTGGAAAACAAGGGCGGCGCCAGTGGCTTTATTGCAGCGCAAGACATTGCCCGGGCCAAGCCTGACGGTTATCGCATCTTTGTGACCTCCAATACCACGCATGCCAGCAATTCTGCACTGTTCAAGAAGCTGCCATATGATCCGGTCAAGGATTTTGCGCCCATCTCCAAATTGGGCAATATTCCGCTGGTGCTGGTGGTGAACCCGCAAAGCATTCCATCCAAAACGGTACCGGAATTTATTGAGCACCTGAAGCAAAATCCGATAAAGTGTTTTTTGGCAGTGGCAGCACCTCCGCCAGAATTGGCGGAGAATTATTCAAGATACTGACTGGCACCAAGATCAGCAATGTCGATTACAAGAGTAATCCGCAAGCGGTGGTGGACACGGTTGGCGGACAGATTCAGATGATGATCGCAGATGCTGCAACCACACTGCCTTTGGCGCGCGACGGCAAGTTGCGTGCGCTGGCAGTATCGACCAGCAAGCGTACCGATATTGCTCCGGATTTGCCAACCTTGGCCGAAACCGGCGTAAAAGGCTATGAGATGGTGGCCTGGTTTGCCTCGTACGCACCTGCCGGTACACCTGATGAAGTGATCAAGACATTGAACCAGGCGTTCGTCAAAACGCTGAACGATCCGAAAATCGTGAAAAACCTTCAGATTCAGGGTATTGAGGCCGATGCCAGCACGCCGGAAGAGCTGGCACAATTTCAGAAAGCTGAAACTGAAAAATGGGTGGATATCGTTGCCAAGGCCGGTGTTGAAGTACGATAGCAGTTGTCAGGGTGGCTGCCATTGGCGCCACCCAATCAACTACCGGGTTACCCATTACATTTGTGAATCTTTCCACCAAACACCTGAAGGCCTTCAAGGCGCTGGCCACCGAAAAAAACTTTACCAAGGCCGCCAGCCAGTGTCATCTGACGCAGCCTGCGCTGAGCGTGCTGATCCAGAATCTGGAAGAGCAGGTGGGCGCCAAGTTGTTCGAGCGCAATACGCGCAATGTCATGCTGACCCCGGAAGGCTGCTGTTTGACGCGTTCGCCGATAAACTGCTGGACGACTTTGAGCACGCGCTAAGCGAATTGCGACAGCATGTGTCAAAGAAGGCGGGACACGTGACGGTGGCGGCATTGCCATCGGTCGCTGTGGGCAGTTTGATTCCGGCGGTTGCGCAGTTTAATCGTATCTACCCGGGTGTGTCGGTGGCCTTTATTGATGTGACAGCCGATGAGTGCCTGAATCTGGTCAAGACGCGCAAGGCTGATTTTGCCGTGACCTTCGTTGGTGAGCATCATCCGGAGCTGATCAGTCAGCCCTTATGTTCCGATTCGTTCTATGTGGTTTGTTCAACTGACCATCCGCTGGCCACCAGGAAAAAGCTGCGCCAGCAAGACATACTGGCGCATCCGGTAATCCAGTTTGTACGCAGCACCAGTATTCGGCAGCATCTGGATGCTTCCTTCTATCCGGAAAAACTCATCACGCATATGGAAGTATCCAATTTGTCCACGGTGGCCGGTCTGGTGGCCAACAATATGGGTATTTCAATTGTGCCGGGTCTATCGCTGTTTCTTTATACAAAGCCGGCCATTGCCATTATTCCGCTGGAACTGGAAGTGCCGAACCGCATGATTTCACTGGTGCAGGCGCGCGACCGGGTGCAGTCGGTCGCGGCTCAGGCACTGATCACGCATCTGAAAGAGACGATTAAAGCCTAGGATTTTCCCTAGGGCAGCGCCACATCCTGCTAGGTTTGCACCAATTTGGGGCGTGAAGTTAACCAAGGGCTACCGATCTTGCCGGCAGGTTAACCTTTTGAAATGTCACAAAATATAGCTCCCATATTGCAAGCAAAAAGTAGCCAGTATTATTTACATTCCTTTTTGGAATAAATAATAACGCATTAAATTCCCTTTAAGAAAAAAGATGGACTGGGCATGATGCTGTCATCAAGGAGTAAACAAGATGACACAGCAAGACCTTTCGATCCAGATCAACCCGTCCAGCCCGGTACTTGAACCCGGCATTGCGGCAGCCCTGCAGCAGATCGTCACCCCGCACCTGAGCGATAACCTACACAGACAGGTGGGCGTTGTCGGGCTCCAGCGTTACAACCGGACCGGAAAGCTGGTCGGGACCGCCGTTACCGTACAAACGCGTGCGGGCGACAATTTGTACATTTACAAGGCGATGACCATGCTCGAGCCGGGTCACGTGCTGGTCATAGACGCGGCCGGCGATGTGAGCAACGCCTGCATTGGCGAGATCATGAAAAAGTACCTGCAGCAGCTCGGATGTGCCGGCATTATCGTCAACGGCGCCATTCGCGATGTGGCTGCGTTTGAAAATGACAGCTTCCCGTGCTACGCCCGGGGTAATGTGCATCGCGGGCCATACAAGGAAGGTCCGGGCAGGATCAACGTACCGGTCAGCATCGGCGGCCAGGTGATCGCCCCGGGAGATGTCGTTGTTGCAGATGAAGATGGTATCGTCTGTTTTCCTGTGGGGCAGGCCGAAGCGCTGATCGCCGCAGCGAGGGCTCATGCCGAAAAAGAAGAAAAAATCATGAATGAAATAGCGTCAGGTGCTAAAGAGCAAAGCTGGCTGCACCCGCTGCTTGCAACCAAAGGGTTGTACTGAAATGACCACGATGATGACAAGCCCGAACCCGTTGCTGGCGCAGCGCATGCAGCGCATCAAGCCCTCGCCAAGCATGGCTGCAAAAAAGAAAGTAGACACGCTCAGGGCGGCCGGCAAAGCGATTGTTGACTTTACGATTGGCGAGCCAGATCTTGCGACGCCGGAGCATATTGCGACCGCAGCCGTGCAGGCGATCCGGCACGGCGCGACCAAATACACTGCCTCTGCCGGCGTGCCCGAATTGCTGCAGGCCGTTGCACAAAAATTCGAACGTGAAAACGGCCTTCACTACGCAACCGACCAGCTGGTTGTGGGCACCGGCGCCAAGCAGTTGATCTATACGGCGCTGGCCGCGACATTGAACGATGGGGACGAAGTTATCATTCCGACACCATTCTGGGTATCTTACCCCGACATGGTTACGCTCAATGGCGGCACCCCGGTCATGCTGGCCAGCACGGCCGAGTCGGGTTTCAAAATGTCGGCAGCACAGCTGGAACAGGCCATTACCGATAAAACCAAGTGGCTGCTGTTAAATAGCCCGAATAATCCGTCAGGGTCGATGTATACCGCGGCGCAGTTTCGCGAAATTGCAGCTGTGCTGGAGCGTCATCCGCAAGTCTATCTGATGATTGACGAGATCTACGAACACTTCAGCTATGACGATGTGTATGTATCACTGGCCACCTACAGCGAAACGCTCAGGGCGCGTACTTTGGTGGTCAACGGCGTATCCAAGGCGTATGCCATGACCGGCTGGCGTATCGGTTATGCCGCAGGTCCGGCGTTTCTGATCAAGGCGATGACGACCCTGATATCACAGACGACCTCTTGCGCCAGTGAACCCAGCCAACGCGCTGCAGTGGCGGCGCTCACGCAGGACCAGTCTTGCGTGCGAGAGGCCTGCCGCATTTTTCGTGAACGCCGCGATGTGATTGTGCCTTTGCTCAATGTGATCGAGGGCATAACATGCACGGTGCCGCAAGGTGCATTTTATGTATTTCCGAGTATCAAGGGGTTGCTGGGCAAACGTACACCTGATGGCAAGACCCTTGCGACAGATCTGGATGTTGTGCTTTACCTGCTGGACCATGCCGGAGTGGCGGTGCTTGACGGCACAGCCTATGGTACGCCGGGCTTTATAAGAATCAGCTTTGCTACCGATTTGGATGTTATCAGAGAAGGATGTGAAAAGATTGCATCTGCTTGCAGACAACTTGTCTAACAATGAAGTTTTCCAGGAAAGTCATCATGAAATTGAAAAACCTATTGACCATATTGCCCATTGTCATGGCATGTGCCAACGTTGCGCAGGCCGACGCGCTAGACACGATCAAGGAGCGCGGCACGCTCGTATGCGGCACGCTTGGCACGTCTGAACCATTCAGTTTCCAGGATCCAAAGACGCGCCAGGTGGTTGGCTATGAAGTGGACCTGTGCAAGGAAATCGCTGACAGCATGGGCGTCAAACTCGAGGTCAAAATGATTTCAGTGGCCGCACGCATTCCCGAACTGGCGGCAGGCCGCGTAGATGTAGTGGCCGCCAATTTGGGCTGGTCTGCGGATCGGGCCAAGCAAATTGATTATAGTTATGCCGACTATGTCAGCCCGCAGAAGATATTGATTCGTCAGACAGATGCCGACAAACTTAAGAAAACTGCCGACCTGGCAGGCAAACGCGTGAGTGCTGTAAGCGGTTCATCATCCGAGGCAGGTGTCAAGCGCCTGATCCCGGACATCACGACGGTCACGTTCAAAGATCCATCTACGGCGTTTGTGGCGCTCCAGCAAAAAAAGGTGGATGGTTTCGTCGGATCTGAGCTGATGCTTCTGAAGTTTGAGCAGAGCGCCCGGAAAACGCCGGTCAAGCTGACCATGATTGAAGATCCGCTTTTTACCGAGTCATGGGGCCTTGGCGTGAAAAAAGGCGAGAAGGCGCTGCTTGGCAAGATCAATGAAACGATGGTCGGCCTTGAACAATCAGGGAAAGCCCAGCAGATATTCGATCGCTGGTTCGGCCCCGAGACCCGGTTTCATACCAAGCGGGTATTCAAGATGGAAGAGATCAAAGGCTAGGGCGCAGGTAGCCGGGATATGAACTATACATTGGATTTCGCTTCGCTGCTTAACGGCCAGTATCCGTGGCTTGTGCTACAGGGCGTTCTGACGACGTTGAAAATGACCCTGCTGGCCTGGCTGATAGCATTTGGTCTTGGCAGTGTCCTGACCATCGTACGTACGCTCAATATCCGGGTGATCAATTACCTGATTGCCGTATATGTCGCCTTTCATCGTAATGTGCCCTCGCTGGTTCATATCCTGTTCTGGTATTTTGGCGTGGCCTCGATTGTGCCCGAGGCGATCAACGATGCAATCAATGTCATCGGCGGCGAGTTCTTCTATTCGACGATTGCCATCGGCCTGGTTACTGCTGCCTATGTGACCGAAGATTTGCGCAGCGCGATCCGTTCGATACCGACAGGACAAATGGAGGCTTCCAGAACCCTGGGCTTGAATTATCTGCAATCAATGCGCAAAGTGATTTTGCCGCAGGCGTTTGTGGTCTCCATTCCCACACTCACCAACCAGACCCTGTTGCTGTTTAAAAATACCAGCCTTGCAATGGCAATAGGCCTGATCGAATTGACGGGCGCCGGTCGCGAGATCGAGTCGGCAACATTCAAAACGTTTGAAATTTATTTAATAGTAACTGTGATCTATCTGGTGATTTCGCTGTGCCTGATGTTTGTCGGTGCAAGCCTGTCCAGAAAGGCCGCCTTCAGTGAAAAACGGCCCTAGGAAACAGCATGTTTGAAATACTTTCCGATAACTGGTTGCTGCTGCTGGTTGCCAATACCCCGAGGGGCCGCTGGGCGGGCTGGCTGCCACCATCGTATTGGCCGTGCTCAGCCTGATTTTCTCTTTTCCGCTGGGTATTGTGCTGGCGTTGTGCCGGATTGGATCTGTGCGCATTTTGTACTGGCCTGCAACCGCAGTGGTATATATAGTGCGCGGCCTGCCGTTGATTATGTTTATATTCTGGGCATACTTCATGGTGCCTGTGATCATCAATCGCCCGGTTGCCGGCACCACGACGATGGTGGTCGCGCTGGTTTTCTATGAGAGCGCCTACATCTCCGAGATTGTGCGCAGCGGCATTCAGGCCTTGCCCGCCGGACAGCTAGAAGCGGGGCGCTCGCTGGGCCTGAGCTATTTTCAGACAATGCGCAAAGTCATTCTGCCGCAGGCCCTGTTCAATACGATACCCAGCATTCTGAGCCAATTTATTTCAACCGTGAAAGAGACCTCTTTGGGGTTTGTGATCAGCGTGCATGAACTAACCTTTGCCGCCACCCAGATCAACAGTATATTGCTGACCCGGCCGTTTGAGGTATTCGGCTTGCTGGCATTGACTTACTTTTTTCTCAATCTGATTCTGGTCGGGCTGGTCAAGTTGGTTGAGACGCGAATTGAACACAGCCGTATAGCATTTGAAGGGTAGGAGTTTCGCATGATTCAGTTTAACAACGTGTCCAAGTGGTACGGCCAATACCAGGCCTTGTGCGATGTGACCGCAAAGGTGTCGCAGGGCGAAGTGCTGGTGGTGTGCGGCCCGTCCGGTTCAGGCAAGTCCACGCTGATTCGCACCGTTAACCGGCTTGAACCAATACAGGCCGGTTCCATTATTGTGGATGAACAGGACGTGAATGCCTGCAAATCAATAGATGCGTTGCGCAGTCATATCGGGTTTGTATTCCAGCAGTTCAATCTGTTTCCTCATATGAACGTGCGCGATAACCTGATGATGGCGCCGGTCATGTTGAAACGCAGCAATAAAGCGGCTGCGCGTGAACAGGCCATGTCGTTGCTGGAACGGGTGGGCCTTGGCCATAAGGCCGACGCTTTTCCCGGCCAGTTGTCAGGCGGACAGCAGCAACGGGTCGCCATTGCCCGCGCGCTGGCGATGAACCCGAAGATCATGCTGTTTGATGAACCCACCAGCGCGCTGGATCCGGAAATGGTCAACGAGGTTTTGCTGGTGATGAAGTCGCTGGCTACCGAAGGGATGACCATGATCTGCGTAACGCATGAAATGAATTTTGCGCGGGACGTGGCCGACACGGTCTGGTTCATGGATGCGGGGGCCATTGTTGAGCAAGCGCCGCCGGCCGAGTTCTTTACTCACGCCCGGACCGAGCGCGCCCGCAAGTTCCTGGCCGATATCAGACACTGACGCCGCTGCCGTAAGGAATGCCAAAATTGCAGACATCCTTGGCCAGCATGGCAACTTCCTTGTAGAGCATGGCGTTGGCATTTTTTGCATACATGGCGCAGTAAAGGGATTTAGGCGGTGCTTTGGTGGTTTTCAGTATGGCCAGCTTGCGGCTGGTGACCAGGGGATAGAAATAGTCGATAGGCAGGCAACAGATGCCGAAACCGGCTACTGTCAGCCCTGCCATGGCCAGCAAGCTGTTGATCGTAAACAGGTTTTTTTCTGCCGTGTACGGTTGCAGCCAATCGTCATACACGGAATTGAGACCCGATTCCATGTCCTGGCGAATCAGTGACATTTCGGAAATGTCCTGGGGCGTGTAGACCCGGTCACTTGTGATAATGCTGGGGACTGCCTACCCAGGCTAAGGAACATAGTCAAAGGGGGACTGTTCCAGCAATGGCGATTTGAATTCGCTGTGCAGAAAGGCCATATCCAGCTGGCCCTTGAGCAGGTTC
Organism: Advenella kashmirensis WT001; assembly: GCF_000219915.2. Taxonomy (NCBI): domain Bacteria; kingdom Pseudomonadati; phylum Pseudomonadota; class Betaproteobacteria; order Burkholderiales; family Alcaligenaceae; genus Advenella; species Advenella kashmirensis. The sequence goes on from NC_017964.1 coordinate 940,903, forward strand.
TGCTGCAGCTCGGCCGCCATGCCTGTTTTGGGACTGACGGTTAGTTTGGGAAAGAGAATGCGCAATTGCGCAATCAAATCGGGAAGCCAGGTCATTGCCGTGATTTCGGTAATGCCCAGGCGCAATATGCCTGAAAACGTGTGATGGCCTTTGAGCTTCATGAGCATCACATCGCGCTGGGTTAACAGTTCGGAAGCCAGTTCAACGATTTCCTGGCCTTTGGGTGTCAGGGTTGCCTTGTGGCCGCTGCGATCAAAAATGCTGACATCGAAATCCGATTCCAGCTCCTGGATGCGCTTGGTAATGGCCGATTGGGTTGTATTCAGGCGCTGGGCCGCGCTGGCAAAACTGCCCAGTTGCACCACCCAGTAAAGGGCTTCGATTTGTTTGAATGTAAGCATGGCGACTCAGGATTGGATTGTATGGACATAAAACGTTTCGTAGCCCGCGAAACGAAGCGGAAGACAAATTGATTCCCAAAAAGAATCATTATTATCAATCAATATTATTTTTTTTCAAATGCAATTATGGCCGCCACGCCACCCATAACGGTTATTTGTCATCGCCTGGTAGCAATGGGCGTGTCAACCGAACATCGAAACGAGTGGCTGTTGCTACTCAATAAAGGAGATTTTTTTATGAAAAACAGCAAGAAACTTCAGCGTCTGTGTTTGCCTGCCCTGGCCGGCGCGCTACTGGCTATCGCTGCGCCAGCAACAGTTCAAGCCGCGGCGTTTCCGGAACATGCGATCAAGCTGGTTGTGCCCTGGTCGCCTGGCGGCGCAACCGATGTGCTGGGACGCATCCTGGCCAAAGGCTGACGGCTCAGTTAAAGCAGACCGTAGTGGTGGAAAATAAGGCGGGCGCTGGCGGCAACATTGGTACAAGCGCCTTTGTGCGTGAGAAGCCGGATGGCTATTCGCTGCTGGTGGCGACCAGCTCGACCAATGCGGCCAACCCACATTTATACAAGCGGTTGGGTTTTGATGCGCAAAAGGATTTTGCGCCTATTGCATTTGTGGCCAATATTCCAAACGTGCTTGAAGTGCCCAAGGACTCGCGCTTTGCTACAGCGACTGATCTGCTCAAATTTGCCAAAGAGAACCCTGGGCAACTCAATTATGGTTCTGCCGGCGTGGGCTCATCCCAGCATCTGGCCACGTCATTGCTGCAACACATTACGGGCGCCCGCTTTACGCATATTCCCTACAAGGGCAGTGGCCCTGCGGTGAGCGATCTGCTGGGCAAGCGGCTTGATTTCATGATCGATACAGGCTCTATGGCGCAGGTTAAGGGCGGGAACCTGACGGCGCTCGCCGTGGCATCGAAAAAACGCATTCCCTTTTTGCCCGATGTGCCGACGTTTGAAGAAGTTGGCGTCAAGGATATGGTGGCTTCTGCCTGGTATGGCATTGTTGCTCCAAAGGGAACCCCTGCAGACGTTGTCGATACCTTGAATAAAGCGGTCAATAACGCGCTGAAGGATCCGCAAACCCGCGCTCAGCTCGAAGGCATGGGCGCGCAGGTTGTCGAAGGAGACAACACATCGTCCGAGTTCGGCGCATTCATTCAATCTGAAATAACGCGTTATGCTGAACTGGTGAAAATGTCAGGCGCCAAGCCAGAGTAATTGCCGGTATGCCCGGGGGCTGCCCAATGATGGCGCCGGGCAAAGCGATTGCCTGGGGCGTGTTCAATTGCCGGCGGCACTGTCTTGCGGATCGCTTTGGTAAGCCTCGCCAGCCTGCAGCATGGTCGAGATGTCGTCCTGGCCAAAGCCGGCCTCGGTCAGAATCTGCCTTGTGTGTTCGCCAATATGCGGGGCGTGATGGCGCAGCGTCGGCGAAAAACCGGTCATGCTGACCGGCACATTCAGATGTCGTATCGTTCCCTGCGTGGGATGCTGCTGCTTTTGAACCAGGCCCACATCTGCAATATGCGGATCGGATAACAGGGAAGAAATGGTATGGCAGGGCATGCAGGGGATGTCGTACTGCGTGAGCCGCTCCAGCCAGTATTGCGTATCGTGTTTGGCTATTTCCTGGGCACGCAGTGAAAAAAACTCGGCAATGTGATCAATTCTGTTCAGGGCCCGGTTAAAGCGCGGGTCAGACTTGAGCTGTGGTCTGCCCATGGCGTCGAACAGCGCCAGTACCTGGGCATCGGTATTGGTCGTGACACAGATATAGCCGTCGCTGGTTTTGACGGGGCGGGCGTTTTCGTCAAGCAAACGCTTGTCGCCGCTGGGTGAGATCGGGGGATCAAAGGATTCGCCGTACAGATGTTCGCTAAGCACCAGCGTGGCATAACTTTCAAACATAGGAACTTCGATCTCCCGTGGACCGGGACTGCGGGTTTGAGCATAGAGCGCGACCATAATGGCATTGGCCACCATGAGTGCAGCGGTTCTGTCTACCACAACATAAGGCACATAGCGTGGCTCGTTGCCATTTTGCGCAAACAGGGACGCCAGCGCCGTCGCACCCTGCAAAATAGAATCATAGGCAGGACGATTGGCATAACGCCCCTGGCTGCCAAAGCCCACGATGTTGCAATAAATCAGATTGGGATTGACGCTGCTGAGCGCACCGAAGGAAATGCCCAGGCGGGCCATGGCATCGGGTCGCATATTATGGATCACAATATGCGAACGGGCTGCAAGCTTCATGAACGCCGCCTTGCCCCGTTCTGTTTTCAGGTTCAGGCAGAGGCTGCGCTTGTTACGGTTCATGTGCATGAACTTGCCCGACATGCCGGGAGTGGGGGAATGACCGGAGATCCAGCGGATGATGTCGCCCGATTGCTGCTCCAGCTTGATGACGTCTGCCCCATAGTCTGCCAGTGTCTGCGTGGCGTAAGGACCAACAACGGCTGAGGTCAGGTCCAGGATACGTATGCCGGCCAGCGGCAACTGTGGTGTCTTGTTATCCATGGGAATTGAACGGGCCCGAGCCTGCAGGCAATAACGCTGACGGTTTCACGATTGTCATCCCTCCTGTACAAATATAGTTATGAATAGCAACCTAATATGGTTGATAAATGAAACTATATCATGTTTGGGAAACATCAGTGAAGCGATGTTGCGGTTTTGCCCTATGCTCGACCAGAGTCAGACCCGATGCGTCTACCGCGCAGAACAGGTGCGCCGCCAGGGGTGCCGCAAAAAGCCCGGCTCTGTGCTGCTTATGTCAGAAAACTTATGGCAGATAACTTACGGCTTACGGTCAGGCGCTTCGGTGCCACCCTTTTTGCGACCTGGGTGCAGGTCCATCAGAATTTTTGTGCGAAAAATCAGCTTGGCGATAATCACGTCAAACTGTTCTTTTTCCTGCGGGGTCAGCACGTCCAGGATTTCATTGTTCCTGCGCAGGGCGATGGGAAACGCACTGGCATAGAGTTTTTCCCCTTCTTCGGAAAGCGACAGCTGGATACTGCGACCGTCGCTGTCGCTGTTTTTACGCTGGATCAGACCGCGCTCTGACAGACTGGCCACCGCTTTGCTGGCGCGGCTTTTGTCAATGTTTGCTTCCTTTGCCAGCGTTTTCAATGACATGGGCGCAAAGGCGGCCAGCAGGCCGATAAAGCGCCAGCTCTGCTTGTCCAGGCCGAACAGATCCTGGTTGATGGATTCAGCCAGGGTGCTGCTTAAAAACGCCAACCGGTTCAGGCGATACGAAAACAGTTCTTTAATGTTTTCAGGTTGCTTCATGATGATCATCGTCTTTGTGTTTCCAATGTACTGAATCATGCGGGATATGATAAAAAAAATCAACAAAAATAGTTGAATAAAGAAACTATATGGTTTACGATCTGGATAATGGTTGAAAAAATCAACTAGTTTGCTGATGGTTTGTGTGGAGGCCGCTTTCTGGTTAAGCCGCAAATGTCTGGTAGCCCATACTCTTTTCTACTTATCGTTCTCAGGTCGACACTGCATGAAAACCCGTATTACCCAAATGTTGAATATTGAATATCCGATTATCCAGGCCGGCATGAGCTGGGCTTCGTCCAGCGCGGCGTTGCCGATAGCGGTGTCCAATGCGGGCGGGTTGGGCATGATCGCTGCGGGACCGATGTATGAACAGGATTTTCGCAAGGTGCTGCAAGCGGTGCGCGCCGGCACCGATAAACCGTTTGCGGTCAATATTCCGCTGTACCGGCCCGGGGCGCAGGCGTTTCTGGACATGGCCTATGAGTTTCGGGTGCCGGTGATTTTTGCCTCGCAGGGCGGGCCCAAGGCCCATCTTGCCCGTTTTCGGGAGATTGGAACAAGATGGGTCCATGTCGTATCCACCCTGGAGCATGCCGGCAAGGCCGCTGCTGCGGGTGTTGACGCCCTGGCCGTTGTGGGCGCAGAGGCTGGCGGGCATCCGCCGGCCAATGAAGTGAGTTCGCTGGTTATTGTTCGCAAGGCAGCCCGGATTTTGCGCTGCCGATCGTGGGCGGCGGCGGTGTCGCCGACGGCTATGGCATTGCCGCTATGCTTGCACTGGGTGCAGATGCCGTGCAACTGGGGACCCGCTTTCTGATGACAGAGGAAGCCAGTGTCCATGATGCTTATAAGTCCGTGGCGCTGGCAACGGGTGTGGATGGCACCGACCTGGTCGGCCGCAAGGGGCTGCCGGTCCGAATGATTCGCAATGACTTTGCTGCACATATGCGGCAAATTGATCTCTCGGCATGCGACAAACAGGAATACGAAGCCGAATTTAGAAAAAGCACGCTCAGGCAGGCTGCACTGGATGGCGATGTGGCATGGGGCAAAGTGGAGCTTGGCCAATCGGCCGGGCTGGTCGACAGCATTGTGCCGGTAAGCAGCTTATGCAGCAGCTGGTGGCTGAACTGAATGATGCCCGGTGCGCGCTAAGTGAAATATGAAATGCAGTATGACGCGGAATATGAAGTGGAATATGAATTTTACGAACGGAAGGAAATCGCATGTCTGTCTTGCTGACTGAAATTGAAAACAATGTTCTGACCATCAGTCTGAACCGGCCTGAAAAACACAATGCCCTGAATACGGCGCTGACCCAGGCGCTGCTCGATGCCCTCAAAGATGCTGAGCGCGATCCCCAGGTTAGGGCGATTATTGTGCATGGCAATGGCAAGTCTTTCTGTGCAGGAGCCGACACGACAGAGTTCAGCAGTCTGACGCCGGACGCATCTGATCAGGTGCTGGACCGTGCGGATCTGACAACGGCATTGCATTTGTCATTTTCAAAAATTGCCAAACCGATTATTGCTGCTGTGCATGGCAATGCGCTGGGCGGTGGCGCCGGACTGGCGCTGGCTTGTGATCTGGTGGTGATGGCTGAAGATGCCCGTTTTGGCTACCCCGAACTGAAGCACGGGATTGTTGCCGCAGTAGTGCTGGCCAATCTGGTGCGCCAGCTGGGGCAGAAAAAAGCCTTTGAGCTGGTGGCGATGGCCGAACCAGTGAGCGGTCAGCGTGCCTTTGAACTGGATCTGGTCAATCGGGTGTGCCCGGCCGCAGACGTGTTGGGCGAGGCCCGGATCTTTGCAGAGAAACTGGCCAGCTGGAGTCCTGTGGCGATGGCGACGACCAAGCGCACATTTTATCGCGCGGCAGACCTGGCCCTTGAAGAGGCGCTGGCCGTGGGGCGTGATGCCAACGTCATGATGCGCGGGTTCAGCAAACCATGAAGGGCAATAGCATGCGACCGCTGGAAGGGCTGAAAATACTTGATCTGTCACGGGTGCTGGCATGTCCGTTTGCCTCTATGATTCTTGCTGAAATGGGCGCGCAGGTGATTAAGGTGGAACAGCCGGTCACGGGTGACGAAACGCGTCATTTCGAGCCACGCGTCACAGGTGAGCATGGCAGTGAATCGGCCTACTTTTTTGCATTTAACCGTAGCAAGCAATCGATCACGGTTAATCTTCGATCGCAAGAGGGACAGAACATCATCAGGGAATTGGCGCGCGAGGCCGATGTGTTCCTGGAAATTCCAGTCGACACCCTGAAAAAATACAATCTGCACTACGATGCCATCAAAGAACAGAACAATGACATCGTGTATGTATCGTGCACAGGCTTTGGCATGACTGGGCCGTATTCACCGCGCAAGGGCTATGACACGGTGTTTCAGGCGATGGGCGGCATCATGAGTCTGACCGGAGAACGCGGTGGCGGTCCTGTCAAACCCGGCTTGCCGGTCGCTGACTTGACATCGGGGTTATGGATTGTGATCGCGATTCTGACTGCGATGGTAGGCAAAGACCGGACGGGTCGTGGTTGCCATGTGGATTTTTCCATGTTCGACGGGCAGGTTGGCTTACTGTCACTGGCTGCCGCCCGCTATTTTTCGCTGGGCGAGGTGCCGGCCAGGCTGGGCACCGAGCATCCCGGGCGGGTGCCGTCTGCTGCATTCGAATGTGCCGATGGCAGATGGGTGCAGATTACCGGCAGCGACCAGCATTGGAAGCCTCTGTGCGAGCTGCTTGGACTGGATCAATGGGCGGCAGACGCCGGCCTGGCAAAGAATGCCGAGCGGGTGCGGCGACGCAGCGAAGTCATGCAGGGGTTGCAGCAGGCCATCGGCAAGCTGGATCGTGCCCGGCTTTGCCAATTGTGCGACGAGCGTGGTGTGCCGGCAGGACCGATTATGTCGGTCGATGAGATTTTTGCCGACGCCCACGTAGCAAGCCGGGAACTGGTGCAGCGCTTTACTCACCCGCAGGTAGGCGAATTTGAAGGAATCGCAGTCCCGTTCAAGTTTACAGGATACGACAACCCGGTCATGGGACGGCCACCCCTGCTGGGCGAGCATACAGATCTGATTCTGATGGAAAAACTCGGGCTGACTGAAGAACAAATCCTGGGTTTGAGGCAACTGAAGGCAATTTGATACCAAGGCTGGCATATCCGGTTGTAATTTTTGCGGATCTGCCATGACAACGCCATTTTTGACTGATGCAAAAATCAGCAATACAGGAGACAGACATGTCCAACTATTTTTCCAGCGGCAATCGGCTCTTTGCCGGCGCCATAACGATACTGGCAGCGGGTATCATGCATACCGCGCAGGCTGCCGCTTTCCCGGATAAACCAATTACGTTCATCAATCCTTACGCGGCCGGGGGGCCGGCTGATATTCTGGCGCGGATCGTGGCCAAACAAATGAGCGATGTGCTGGGTCAATCCATTATCATCCAGAGCAAACCGGGTGGCGGCGCCAGCATTGGCGCCGAGTATGTTGCCCGGGCCAAACCCGACGGTTACACCGTGCTGTTTGGCACAGCAGCTGCCCATGTCGTGACTCCCCTGATGCAAAAGGTGCAGTATGACGGCATCAAGGACTTTACCTTCGTTGGCATGGTTGGCAATATTCCGAATGTGTTAACGGTTGCGGCCGATTCGGGTTTGAAATCAGTCGATGAATTGATCAAGGACAGTCAGGCCAACCCGGAAAAATATACCTATGCCTCGGCCGGTAACGGCAGCTCCCCCCATCTGACGGGCGAAAATTTTAAGCAGAAAACGCAGGCAAAGTTACTGCACGTACCCTACAAGGGGGCAGCGCCTGCGTCAACAGACCTGGCCGGCGGGCTGGTCAAGGTCGGTTTTCTGAATTTACCCGCGGTGTTGCCGTTCATCAAGCAAGGCAAGTTGCACGCGCTGGCGATTGCCGCCAACAAGCGTTCCCCCGCCTTGCCGGAGGTTCCGACCATGGATGAACTGGGTTACGACGGCTTCAAAGGCTCAAGCTGGTATAGCATGGCCGTTCCGGCCGATACCCCCAGGGAAGTGGTCGACACCCTGTACGCAGCACTGAAAAAAGTCTCGGAAAATCCTGAAACGATCAGTATGTACGAGAAGCAGGGCGTTGAGCCGTTCCTGATGGATAGCAAAGCGGCCAGCGACTTCGTTGCCCAGGATCGCGAAAGAATAGAAAAGCTGCTGAAGGCGGCCAATATTACAAGCAAATAAGGATACGACAAATGTCATATGAAACGATTGAACTGACGGTAGAGGAAAATGGCGTGGCCACTGTACTGTTGAATCGTCCGCAAAGCAGAAACGCGCTGAATGTGAAAATGTGTGCCGAGCTGGTCAGCGTCACCGAGCAGATCGAGCAGGATGAACGCATTCGCGTGGTGGTTTTTCGCGGTGCCGGCCCGGCGTTTTGTGCGGGTGCAGATCTGAAAGAGCGCAAGGATATGACATTGTCCGATATGACGGCCAGACGGGTAGCCGGTTTTGCTGCCTATGACGCGATTGAAAAACTATCGCGTCCCGCCATTGCGCTGGTGCACGGTCCGGCTTTTGGTTCCGGTTGCGAAATTATTGCCGCGTGCGACTTTGCCTGGGCAACGCCCGAGGCTACCTTCCGCTACCCGGAAGTGAGCTGGGGTACCGTGGGCGCCACCCAGCGCATCAGCCGGATTGCAGGAATTCGCATTGCCAAGGAACTGCTCTTTAGCGGTCGTGTTTTCGATGCGCAGGAGGCGCGCGAGTACGGTCTGATCAACCGGATTGTCCCGCAGGATACGATCGAAGAACAGCTGATGCAGATGGCCGGGGATATTGCAAATGCAAAACCGCTGACCGTCAAGCTGACCAAGCATTCTGTTAACGCCGGCGTTGAGACAACCCGCGAGGGCGCCATGGCGATTGAGCTGCTGGCAATTGAAAAGAACCTGCGCCACAGCGACTGGAAGTCCGCCATATCCACCTTTGGCAGCGTAAAAGGAGAGTGACCATGTTGCCCAGAGGCAGGATCCTGAGCGAGGTGCTGGCCCAGACCGTGGCGGCATATCCAGACAATGATGCTTTCATAGACAATGAGTCGCGCGAAACCTGGCGCAGCTTGTCCGAAAAGGTAGACCGTACGGCAGCAGCCTTGTGGCAACGTGGTGTTCGCAAAGGCGATCATGTCGCGGTGATGCTGGGCAATGGTGTGCTGTGGCTGCAGACGTTTTTTGCATGTGCCCGGATCGGCGCGGTAACCGTACCCATCAATACGCGCTTCAAGAAGGAAGAACTCGTCTTTTGCCTGAAGCAGGCAGATGCCAAAGCCATTGTGCTGACCGGCCAATTCCTGGGTATTGATTTTGCCGCATTGCTGTCCGAGGTGGAACCTGCGCTGGCCGTGGGGTTGCCCGGCGAGGTATTGCCAAAACTGACTCAGGTACTCATGTTTGAGACTGCATCGGTGCCGGCCGGAGCGATTGATTTTGACCAGTTGCTTGCCAGTATGAGCCAGGAAGATATCAATGCCTGCTCCTTGCAATGCGGTAGCGTCAGTCCTGACGATATCCTGTTGATTCAATATACCTCTGGCACGACGTCGTTCCCGAAAGGCGTCATGCTCAGCCACGACAATATGCTTTCGGATGCCTATGCCGTGTCGCTGCGCATGGGCATTACACCAGAGGACCGTTATTTCAGCATCAGGCCTTTTTTCCATGTAGCCGGGTCCACTTTATCGATTCTGGTATCGGTCAGTACCGGGTGTTGCCTGCTGACTTTACCCAAATTTGATGTATCGCTTGCCCTGGCCATGCTGCAACGGGAAAAATGCACACTCACTTCAGGCAACGACACGATTTTTCTTATGCTCATGGGGCATCCGGATTTTGATGCATCGAATTTGCATTTGCGCGGCGGATGGGCTGCTGCTGGCCCAGAGGTCATGCAGAAAATTCATGACCAGATGAAAGTGCCGAATCTGTGCAATGCCTATGGTCTATCGGAGGCTTCTCCCAACGTAGTCATGTCCAGTTGGGATGACCCGCTGCCATTGCGTACCGAAGGCTGGGCATTACCCCATAAGGGCGTGCAGGTGCGGATTATGGATACAAATACAAATGAAATAATGCCGGCGGGTCAGGCCGGCGAGATTGAGGTAAAGGGATGGAGTGTCATGCGCGGCTACTACAATATGCCTGAAGTTACTGCCCGCACTTTTACCGAAGATGGCTGGCTCAAGACCGGAGATCTTGGCAAAATGGATCAGGCCGGGCGCCTGAAAATGGTTGGCCGCTTAAAGGACATATTCCGTGTTGGTGGAGAGAACGTTGCGCCCACGGAAGTCGAAGGATTTATTCTGATGCACGAGGCCGTTGAACTGGCGCAAGTGGTTGGGGTACCCGACGAGCGGCTCGGCGAAGTGCCGGCTGCCTTCGTTATCCTCAAGCAAGGGCATAGCTGCACACCCGAGGAGTTAATTGCCTGGTGCAAGCCGCGTATTGCTAACTTCAAGGTACCTCGTTACGTACAGGTTGTGGACAGTTTTGATCAAATCGGCATGACCGGTAGTTCAAAGGTGCAGAAAAATAAACTGCGCGCGTATGCCATAGCCGTGCTTGGATTGGCGGAGCCGACAAAATGAGCAATATCGTTATTTGTGAGTGCTTCGCCCGGGATGGCCTACAGCATGAGCCCGTGATGCTGCCGCTGGCTACCAAGATTGCGCTGATCGACCGCTTTTCCGAGATGGGACTGACACGGATCGAAGCGACCTCCTATTCAAACCCGAAAGTGATTCCGCAGTTTGCCGATGCCAGTGAAGTGCTCGCTGGCATACAAAGACGGCCTGGCGTGTTCTACAAGGCGACGTGCGCCAACGTACGGGCGGTGGAGCGTGCGCTGATAGACTCGGACAAGGGGATCGGCGCGAACGAGATCAGTTTGCTGGTGTCGGCCACGGATGGTCATTCGCTGAAAAACCTGAAGCGCACACGTGCGGACCAGTGGAAAAATATTGCGGATATGGTCGCGGCTGCGAGCGGGCAATACCGTCTGGTAGGCACCATTTCCATGGCGTTTGGGTGCCCGTTCGAAGGACAGGTGAGCGAATCCGAAGTGCTGCGCGACGTGGAAAAATTCAGTAATGCTGGCGTGCAATTGGTTGCCTGGGCGATACCACGGGGATGGCGGTGCCGGCGACAACTCAGCGGCTTTTTGCTGCAGTGATCAAGGAATTCCCGCAAGTGGTGCCCGTTGCCCATTTTCATGACTCACGAGGCACCGGCATGGTCAATTACCTTGCTGCCTACGAGAGCGGCGTGCGCTATTTTGACTGTTCCATGGGCGGGGTAGGCGGGCATCCGACTGAAGTGAAATACGGCGGCGGCTTTACCGGCAATGTTTGCACTGAAGATTGGGTCAATCTGCTTGAGTCCATGGGCGTGGACACGGGCGTTGATCTGCAGTGCATGCTGCAGGCCTCTGCCTATTGCGAATCGGTACTGGGCCGGGCGTTGCATTCGAAAGTGGCCTTGAGTGGGCTTAATCCGTTGCTGGATTCACATTCGGCAACGACCGCGTCATAAGAAAATATACATGATTGGAGTGAGAGCTCGGTCTTGCTGCATTCAGCAAAAGCGAGCCGGTAACAGGCCCTGGTGCAGCGGATTGGGAGCATGGTCTGTGATCAGCTCTGCCAGATACTGGCCCGATGCCGGTCCCAACTGAAAGCCGCTGGATGAAAAACCACAAGCGTAATACAAATTGTCCACCGATGCACTGGGCCCGATAATGCTGGTGTGGTCCGGGGCATAGCCATCAATCCCGGACCAGGCCCGGGTAATGCTCACATTTTTGAGAAACGGAAAAAGGTCGGTCACGATGCGGGCGCTGTTGGCCAGTCGGGAAAAGTCCAGTTCTGCATGGTTTTGCCTGGCATCGGCCTCACACTCCAGCGCGCCGCCAATGACGACTGTGCCATTGGCAAACTGCTTGAAGGACAGGCCGCGGCTGGTGGCACCCAGGACCGGGTTGATAAAATGCGGTACGCGCTGGGTCACCATGAGCATCAGGCCGCCAGGCGTGACCGGGATGTGTTCCCCGCAAAGGCGCGCCAGCTCGGCGGTCCAGACGCCAGCGCACAGCAGGAGTTTTTTGCCGGCAATAGTGTGTTCTGGCGTACTTACGCGCCAATGGTTGCCACTCTTTTCTATGGCATTGACGGGTGATTGCTCTCGTATCTGTGCACCGTACTTGCGGGCCTGATGGGCAAAGGCTTGAACGATCAGATAGGGAAAGGCAAAACCATCTGTGCTTACCCACAAGGCGCCTTCAACGTGCGCGGCAATGGCTGGCACGATCTGTCGCACCTGGTCCTTGTCTATCAGTTTTTCGTGGTGAAAACCGTGTTTGGCAAGCAGATCCCGGCGCTCGCGCAGAATTTGCATATCCTGTTCGGATTCGGCAACCTTGATTTGTCCGGTTCGCACAAAAGCGCCATCAAAACCGTGCAGAAAATCAAGCGTTTGCCACAGCTGGGAGGATGCCAGAGACAGCGGGATCTCGGGCAGTACGCGACCCAGGGTTCGCACGCCACCGGCATTGACACCGGACGCACAGCGACCACACGTGTCCCGTTCAAGCAAGACAACAGAGAGTCCTTTTTTGCTCAGAAAATAGGCTGCAGCAACACCATGAATACCGCCACCGACAATGATGACATCACATTCGACAGGGTGACTCATGGGTTGCCTTTTACGTTCGCTTATACGGCAGCCGAGACGATGATCTCAACCAGCAGCTTGGGCGCCGCCAGTTTGGATTCACCGGTGGCGCGTGTAGGCGCGGTGCCTTCGGGAAGCCAGCTGTCCCAGACTTCATTCATGCCTGCAAAATCGCGGTCAATATCCTTGAGCCAGATCTGCGCCGTCAGGATTTTGTCTTTGGATGAACCGTGTGCTTGCAGATGTTTTTCAATTTTCGCCAGAATGCTGCGGGTTTGTCCCTGCACGTCCTCGTCAGGATTATCACCTGTCAGGCCACTCAGAAAAAGAATGCCGTTGTATTTGACGACACGGCTCATCCGCTTGTTGGTTTCGAAACGTTCTATTGTTGACATCGTTTACTCCTGTAAAAAAATCAGAATTAGGAATCGGTGGCATTGGCCAGCTCTGCCAGTGTAACCGGCTTGAGCGGGGCGCGGATCCGGTAGTAGCCGACCTGATCCTGTGCAACCTTTAACTGGTCGGCAATCACTTCGGTCACCGTGAGCCCGCACATGCGACCCTGGCACGGGCCCATCCCGCAGCGGCTGAATGACTTGGCCTGGTTTGGCCCCATGCAGCCTTGCTTGACGAAATCCCGAATTTGCCCGGCAGTCACTTCTTCGCAGCGACACACAATCGTGTCGTCTTGCGGAATCCGGTTTTCGCGTTTGGGCATGTAGGCGGCATCCAGAAACGGGCGCAGCGCCATGTCCTTTTTCAGTCGGGACAGCAAGGGTGTGCTGCGGCTATCGAGCGATGTTGCCTGCGCCGGATCCAGCTGGGCGTCTACGGCCATGGCGGCAAGCTCGCCGCGGGTAACGGCAGCCTGGGCGCCGGCAATACCCTGGCCGTCACCGGCAAGGTAAATACCTTCAATGTCGTGCAGCCGGCCCCATGCGTCTGCTTTGGGGATCCAGCAGGCACCTGTGTCGGACCAGTCGTGTGCGGCGCGCAACAGCCAGGTAAATTGAGTGTTGGGAACGACGCCTGATGCAGCAGTACCAGATTGGTATCGAGCTCATGCGTTTGCCCCTGGTGTTCAAATGAGATTGAACGCACGCTGGCTTCGCCCCGCACCTGCAAATTTTGCACGCCGCGATAGAAGGGGATCCTTTTTTCCTTGATGGCGTTGATCATGGACAGGCCCTTGCGGATATCCTTGAAGGCAGCAAGCCCGGAGAGCAGGGCCGGACTCGCGTGAAAAATATCCCGGCCCGAGCTGGTGTCCAGTACGGCTGCAATCTGCACATTGGCCCGCAAATATTGCCAGCAAATCAGATAGAGCAGGGGGCCGCAGCCGGCTATGACAACGGGTGTGGCAGGTACGGTCCCGGACCCCTTGAGCAATACCTGTGCGGCGCCGGCGCCCATGACGCCAGGCAGAGTCCAGCCCGGAATGGGAAACGGCCGTTCCATGGCGCCCGTGGCCAGAATCACTGCATCGGCAGTCAGCGTATGGGTCTGCCCCTCGTGCAGATAATGGAGCTGGCGCTCGCGTGTCAGGTTCCATACGGTAGCGCCGCGCAGGTGTTGCACGCCGCTGGCGGCAAACTGCCCGGCCACGGTCGCACCCGCCGCGTAGTCCGGTCCCAGTATGCCGGCCAACCCGGTTGTGGTGCCGATGATATTGCGCCATATCTGGCCACCGGCCTGCGGCTGTTCATCCAGAACGGTAACCGAGTGATTCCGGCTTGCCAGTCTGGCCGCGGCCATCATGCCGGCAGGTCCCGCGCCGATGATGGCGACGTTCGTGTGTGTACTCATTGCTCTTCACCTGTCTGAATCACCGTAAACGTGGTCTGGCCCTGCTGCATCCGGATAACCATGCCTTCTTCGATGGTTGTCATGCAGCTTTGTCGGTTTTGTACGCCATTGATCTGCACCAGGCATTCGAAGCAGACACCCATTTGGCAGTATGGGGCGCGCGGCTGGCCGCTGACAGGCGAGTCACGAAAATGCAAAACCTGGTTCTGTATGAGTGCCGCAGCGACGGTAATGCCTTTTGGGGCATGCAATTGCCGGCCTTCGAAATCAAAGGACACGGTCTGGGCAGATGCCTCGCTCCTGTCGGTCTGCACGGTTCTGAAAAGTACTGTGTTCATGATGGATCTCTGGTCAAATTGCAGAAGCGCTGGTTTGAGAATGGGGCGATGGTCTGGGCAGCGGCGCCGCGCAGAATCCAGTCGGGAATCGTGAAAACGTGATTGGCCGCCAGTGTGATGCCGCTGTGACAGGTCACGACGTAGGCGCCGGGCATGTCGGACGACTCCTGGTAGATCGGCACGCCGTCAGGCGACATAATCCGCAGCGCCGCCCAGCAGCGAATGATGCGCATGTCGGCCAGCGCCGGGAAGTAATCGATGGCCCGTCGGGCGATGGCCTGCTGTAATGACAGTCGTGTTGTGTCGTCATAGCCAACGTCTTCCAGCGAATCGCCGATCTGTATCGTGCCTTCATTGGTCTGTCGCACATGCATGGTGGGATAGGACAAAAAGGGAGCACAGCGCTCGCCGATCATGACCTGGCCTGATTCGGTTCGACCGGCACGTGCAGGCCAACAAAGTTACCTAATCGCTTATTGCCCAGGCCCGCGCAAAGCACCACTTTTTTTCCGGTATATTTTTCACCGGCGCGTGTGGTCACGATAAAGTTGCCTGACCGATAATCGATATGCTCGACAGGGTTGTTGTAGCGGTAGTCCACACCCAACTGGCGGGCACCCTGCTGCAACGCGGGCAACAGCTTCAGTGGGTTGGCATGGCCATCCATGGGCGTATAGCAGGCGCCGATCACCTTGGGGCCGATCGCAGGAATATACTTGCGTACTTCTGTCGGCGTCATAAACGTGTAGTCATACTTTTCGTCTACCGAGGCCTGGATGTGGCGCATCAGTTGCTGCCTTTCGTCCATTTCTGCCTGATTGGTAAAGAATACAAAGCCGCCCGGCTGCTGCAGATAGGGATCGATGCCGGTGCTCTCGGTAAGCTCGCGGGCCAGCGCCGGCCAGTTGCGGGCCGATTGCATGGTCCAGCGGGTATACGGAGAAAAGCCATAGCCTTTTCCCTGCACCCACACCAGCCCGAAATTGCCCCTGGATGCACGAAAGGCAACGTCGCCTTCGTCAAGCATGAGCACTTTTGCATTTTGACGGGCCAAACCATAGGCGACGCTTGATCCGACGATACCGCCGCCTATTACAATAATATCTGTGTTGTACATTTCAACCTTTTCCAATCAACACTTTATCCAGGCCAACCAGACGGTCCATGATGATCATCATTATTACCGTTGCAATAATAAGTATTGCCGATACAGAGGTAATCAGTGGATCAATGGTTTGCGCAATATGGTTATACATCCAGACCGGCAATGTCGTTGTGCCCGGTGTTGCAACGAATACCGTCATGGTCAGTTCATCGAAACTCTGGATAAAGGACAGCAGCCAGCCGCCGGTCAGGCCGGGCAGGATCAATGGCAGTATGATACGGCCATATACATGGCGTTTGCCGGCGCCAAGCGATCTTGCTGCCATTTCAACTTCCCGGTCCATGCCGGTAGCTGACGCCAGGACCAGACGCAGGGAATAGGGAAAAATGAAAATGACATGTGTCATAGTCAGCCAGAATACCGATCCCGATAGCCCGGCGATATTGAAAAACCGCAGGAACGACACGCCCAATACCACATTTGGAATCATGAGCGGCGACATCAGGAATGCGCTGACGGCATCGCGCCCCGGAAAACGGAAACGGGTCAGCGCCAGCGCGGCCGGCACCGCCAGGCAGACGGCAATGGTAGATGCGAAAGTAGCCAGTTTCAGGGACAGCCAGAAAGATTGCGTAATCCGCGGCTCTTCCAGCACTGCCTGATACCATCGCAATGACAGCCCATCGCTCGGATAGGAAATGAAGCCTTTGTCGGTGAACGAGACAACGATCACGATGAGCAGGGGCGCCAGCAGAAACAGCATGAAAGCCGTATGAAAGAGCAGCGAGAGCGTTCTATTGCGTTTCATCCATTTTCTCCGGCAGAAAAGATCATGCGGTACTTTCTTTCGGTGTAGCGGTTCAGTCCCATGATAATGATGATGTTGGCGATCAGCAGCAGGATCACAATGGCGGCGCCCAACGGCCAGTTAAGGGAGTTGAGAAATTCGTCATAGGCAGCCGTGGCCACTACTTTCAGACGGCGCCCACCCAAAATGGCAGGCGTGGCAAATGCCGACGCCGACAGGGCGAAAACGATAATGGAGCCTGATAGTATCCCCGGCATTAACTGCGGGAAAATAATCCGGCGAAAGACGGTGAGGGGTGAGCCGCCAAGCGAGCGGCCCGCATATTCCACGGTGGGGTCCAGCTTGCGCAGGGTCGCCCAGATTGAAATAATCATGAAGGGCACCATGACGTGCACCAGGCCGATGACCATGCCGGTGAACGTGAACGTGAGGCGGATGGGCGAATCGACCAGGCCAAGCAGGAGCAGGGTATCGTTGATGAGGCCTTGTCGGCCCATCAGGATGGACCAGCCCAGCGTGCGCACCACAACCGAAATCAGCAAAGGCCCCAGCACCATGACCAGGAAGATGCCGCGCCACGGAGCGCGCATGCGTGCCAGGATGAGCGTTTCCGGAATGCCCAGGACCAGGCAGATCGCGGTGACCAGCAAGGCCATACCGGCGGTGCGCAGGAAAATCTCCCCATAGTAGGGGTCCGAAAAGATGGTTATATAGTTGCCAAACGAAAAATCCGGAATGATGCCGATGGTGCCGTTAAAAGCATAGAAGGACAGCACCGCAACCAGCAGCATGGGAATGATGAGCATGCCGCAAAACAGCAGGAGTGCGGGCGCCAGCAGGGCATAGGGTTCTTTACGCATGTGGGCCACCTGTCCTACTGCTGCTCGGCGATAATACGCAGATCGCAGTCTTGCCAGTCCAGTGCAACCGTCTCGCCGGGCTGCGCGGTGAGCGTCTGGATCGAGACAAACCACATGCCCAGTGGCGTTGTCACTTCACATAGCCAGTGCGTGCCCAGAAAGACGGCCTCGGACAGCGTTCCCGATAGTTTGCCCGCAGTGCCGGGGCCGGCAAAACGGACGTTCTCGGGTCGAATCATAATATTGGCCGTGCCCGCACGAAAAAGATGGTTTTCCGGCAGGCACACCGCGAAGGTCAGGCCATTGCTGCTGACCTGATAGCCCGGCGTATCGCTACGCGCAATTGTGCCTTCAAATACATTGGCACGGCCCAGAAACCCGGATACAAACAGCGTCCTGGGGTTATGGTATACCTCGAGCGGCGGCGCCAGCTGTTGAATGCATCCATCGTTCATCAGTGCAATACGGTCGCTCATGGTCATCGCCTCGGTCTGGTCGTGGGTAACCAGAATTGTGGTAATGCCCAGTTTGCGCTGGATCCGACGCAGCTCAATGTGCATGTTTTCGCGCAGCTTGGCGTCCAGATTGGACATGGGTTCATCCAGCAGGAGCAGCCTGGGCTGGATGGCCAGTGAACGGGCGATCGCGACACGTTGCCGCTGCCCGCCGGAGAGCTGGGCAGGGTAGCGCTCGCCCATTCCTGTCAGGCTGACCATGTCAAGTACTTCGTTGATGCGCTCGCGGCGTTGGGCTCTGGCCATTTTCCGCATTTCCAGGCCGAAACTGATATTGTCCTGGACAGTCATATGAGGGAACAGCGCGTAGCTTTGGAATACCACGCCGATATCACGCTTTTCTGGCGGCATATCGGTCAGGTCCGTGCCATCCAGAATGACCTGGCCACGGGTGGGATCGGTGAATCCGGCAATCATTTGCAGCGTGGTGGTCTTGCCGCAACCCGATGGGCCCAGCAGCGAGACAAACTCACCGCGCTCGATTTCAAGATCCATGGATTTGACCACGCTGGCCGAGCCGTAGTCTTTGCCCAGGTTTCTGACAGAAAGAAAACTCATTTACCGCTCCACTGTCCGGTTCCAGCGATCGTTCCATTGCGTGCGCACGGCATTAACTGTATCCCAGTCGGTCTTTTCCAGTTTGTCGACTGCCTCGCCATACACCACGCGCTGTGCGTCCTCTGCAGGCAACTTAACGGTTTTGTTGACCGGGCCCCAGCTTTGGGTGCGCGCAAAAACCATCTGTATTTCAGGCGAGGCAAGATACTGCACCAGTTTCTGGGCCAGTTCAGGCACATTGCTTTTGACAACAGGACAGGCTGCTGTGAGCAATGCCATGGCGCCTTCCTTGGGATAGACGAATTTGACTGGAAAGCCGGTAGATCTGAGGGTTTCTACACGACCATTACCCCAGACGCCGATAATTGCTTCGCCGTTTTGAAACAGCGAGGTCATGCCGCCAGGCGAGGGTTCCCAGGCCAGTACATTCGGGTTGATTTTTTTGATAATGGCATCAAAGCCGGGGTCCGGTTTTTTTCATCGCCGCCATTGAGTTTGGCAAATTTCACCAGTGTGTGCAGGCCGTACGTATTGTTCAGTGGCGGTATGACCGTGCGTTGTTCGAACTGGGGATTTTCCAGGTCGTGCCATGATGTGGGCGGCGTTATGCCTTCTTTTTTGAAAGCCTCCTCGTTGTAGAACAAGCCGGTGGCCACCAGTCCGATGCCCAGGGCATTGGGTCCCAGGTCAGCAATCGGGTACAGGTCTTTGAATACGGGCGCGCTTTTGTCGATTTTGTCGCAGAAGCCAAATTGCATTGCCTGATACATAGGACCGTCATCAAGCATGACCACGTCCAGTTCAGGATTACTTTTCTGAGCCTGCAGTTTTCCCAGTGTATCGGTCGAGTTGCCCGGAACATAAACAACCTTGACGTTGTTGGCCTTTTCGAACGCGGGAAGCACATCTTCCTCAAATGCCTTTTGCGTTGAACCGCCGTATGATCCCAGATACAACGTGGGCGTTTGCGCATATACCATCGAGGTTGCCGGAGCCATTAAACCTGCTATGGCAATTGTCATAAGCTTGCGTTTCATCATTTTCTCCGTGGTGGGGGGAACAACTTACGGATAACAATAGAGAACACTGCCCGCTATGTAAAATGCTTTTTTTTGGCCCGTCCATAATATGGTGTTATGGCATGCACACGCTTTTTCACCACGTTAAAGCAGCTTGCCGTTTTGTGCGATTGTCATGGTCACATTTGTTTTGACGTAGTGCACAAAATCCTTAAGCACGCGCAAAGCCGGCTTGTCGGCGCGATAAAGCGCACTGAAATGGACCATCAGTCGCGGTGAAAAATTCCTGAACACAATGTTGTTTCCGATATACGTTATCACCGTGATGGGATCGACAATGGCCAGGCAATTGCCGGACTCCACGAACGAGCACATGGTTTGCGAGGTGTTGGTGTCAACGCTTGAGAATACCTTGATGCCGTGGGATACCAGTAACAGGCCAAACGCCTGGCGGGTGTCCATGTCGTGGGACCCCAATATCATGGTCTGTCCCTGAAGGTCGGTGACGTGGATCTCGCTTTTCTGCGCCAGCGGATGGTTGCGCGGAATGGCAATCTTCGAATCCAGCGAGAACAAATGCTCGCCTAGCGGACTGGGATATTCACTGGACAGAATGACCATGCCAAGATCACACTTGGCATTCTGTACCATGTCCATGATGGTGGTAGAGGCATGAGTGGTTAACTTGACCGACAGGTCGGTATGCGCTTGCATGAAGTTGTGCAGCAGGAAAGGCAATGCCGCAGAGGCCAGGCAGGGTGCCGCGGCAATATGGAACTGGCCCTTTTGCGCTTTCTGGATCTGGCTGGCGGCATAGGCAATTTCCTGAACGCCGACCAGACTGCGCTCGACTTCCTTGAACAGCTCTTCTGCTTCGTGTGTCGGGAAAAGGCGGCCCTGGCGTCGCTCAAATAGCGGAAAGCGACAGAAGCTTCCAGATCGGATATCAAGCGTGTAGTGGCAGGTTGCGAGATGGAAAGAAACTCCGCTGCCTTCGTAACGGTACGGCTGATCATGAGGGCGCGAAATGCCTCGAGTTGTCTTAGTGTCATTGCCTGCTCGAACTGGAAAATATCGATGAATCATGCCGAGATGGCTCGGCCGGGACGATAAGTGTATTGGGGTATTGACGTATCGTTGTCCTAGGGATAATACCAATTCACCTAGGGAGAACACCTAGATGGAGGCATTCATCTGTGACGCGCATTCGTTGCGTCAAAGCCGATTTTTTTTCTTTTCAGTGCAGAATATGCGTCCAATCGGGGACATGCATGGTGCCGGCGGGCGAAAATTTTGTTCTAAAACGGCACAGGAAGGCGCGTTGCAGATGCTATAGGCGCCTGGGCTTGCATGCAACCAGCATAATTATTCATTGGCGGTGGCCGGCATGTCGGCACGGCGAGCGATAAAGGCGGCGCGCACCAGGTGTGATCGTGAGTGCATCAAGCGCGCCTGCCGCTACAGTGTGTCTGGTCAGTCCAAGGTGATATGGGCTTGTTTGGCAACCGTACGCCACTTGGTTTCTTCTGCATCAACGAATGCCTGCAGCGCTTGTGGTGTAGAGGCTTCAATATCCGCACCCAATGCCTGCAGCCGACTGGCAATATCCGGGTCCTTCAGTACTTTTGTTATTGCCGTCGATAGAGTCTGTATGACGTCGGCCGGTGTATCTTTTGGCGCAAATACTGCGTTCCATTCATAGGATGAGAAATCCGGGACACCGCTTTTCTCAAGCGTGGGAATGTTGGGCAGCAGGGCTGAGGACGTGTCGCCGCCGGTAGCCAGGACTTTCAGCTTGCCTGCCTTGATATGGGGCCACGACGATCCCAGGCTGGCAAACATGATGGGTACCTGCCCTCCCATGACGTCTGTCATAGCAGGACCACCACCCTTGTACGCGACGTGCGACAGATGTGTTTTGGCCTTAAGATTGAACAGTTCCCCTGCCAAATGCTGTGCCGAGCCGGGCCCAGCAGAAGCAAAGTGGGCAGGCTGGGCGGACTGTCCTGCTTTGATCACATCGGCAACGTTTTGGTATCCACTCTGTGGGTTGACCACCAGCACGTTGGGCACTTTGAGCAGTAAGGAAACCGGTTCGAAATCTGCTGCACTGAATGACATTTTCTGGCGCAGGGCAAAATTTTGTGCAAAGTTTGAGGCATCCAGCATGATGGTGTAGCCATCCGGTTTGGCTCGGGCAACATAAGCGCCGCCGATCATGCCGCCGGCACCGCCTTTGTTTTCAATAATCACCGTCTGGCCCAGGGCTTTGCTCAGGCTGGGGCCGATGAGCCGGGCAACTGCGTCAACCGTACCGCCCGGCGGATAGGTTACGACCATGGTTACGGGTTTTTCAGGATAGCTGCATGGGCAGCACTGGCCAAAGACAATGTGATGGCGGCAAGTAGCGTTGTGGATAATTTCATATGTCATCTCCCTTGATGTTATAGAATGCTGCGGCCGTACGATACAGAATATTCTGCCGGTCCTGTGGCCGCTGGATGTGCTGCAAGGCCCAGTTGAGGCTGTCGCTGAACCGATGTTCGGATTCATGCTGGGTATGAGGCCAGTCGCTTCCCCACATGAGTTTTTCTGATGAAAACGTACGGATGAAAAGTGACACAAGCCTGTTCAGTGAATCGACCTGCGGCTGCCTGAAAATACGATAAATGGCTGAGACCTTGATAAAAAGCCGGCCCTTATCGGCAAGCGACAAAAGATAGCAAGCTGGTCGGTCTGACATAGCTGGTCCATTTGCGGGCGACCAAAGTGGTCGACGACCAGCGCAACGTCATGAACCAGGATGGGAGCAATATAGTGCTCCAGCATTGACGACGGGGCATGCAGTTCGATGTGCATATCCAATGCTTTGATGTGTGTAAACAGTTGCTGCCAGTGCCCCTGGCGCAAATCCACAGCGCCTGCGCCAAACAGATTCAGGCGTATACCTCTGACGCCCTGCGCCCGTAATGCAGCCAGCGCTTCGATATGGCAGGCAGGATCCACTACCGCAACACCGACGCAACGGCCCGCTGATTTGTGCAGCGCGTTTAGCAAGTAGCTGTTGTCCGTGCCAAGAAAACTGGGCTGAACCAGCACGCCGTACGCCACCTGATGCTGATCCAGTAGTGCCAGATATTGGTCCAGCGTGGCGTCATAGCTGGGCGCATAGCGACGCCCGGGCGCCAGTGCAAGTCCCTGGAAAAAACGTGTGCATGGCTATCGATAACTGCTTGCGGCATGATCATTCCCGATTAATATGATGGCTATTCTAGAGAACGATCGCATATTGATATATTATGTTTATGATAATTATTCATAACATAGTGATATGGAAATAAATCAGATTAAATATTTTTTATCCGTCTTCGAACTCGGTTCCATCAGTAAATCGGCCGATGCATTGGGAATGGCCCAGCCGGCCTGAGCCAGTCGATTGCCCGCCTGGAAAAAAAGCTTGGCACGCACCTTTTTGTGCGATCAAGACGGGGTGCCATGCCAACAGACGCTGCCCGCCTGATTTATGACGATCTTAAAAAGGGCAGTTTTTATCTTGACCAGGTCAGCCACAAAGTGCAAATGGCCAGATCCGGCTTTAGCGGTAACTTGAATATCGGGATTGTGTCGTCCGCGCTTTTCAATATCCTGCCGACAGCGCTGCGAAAACTCAAGGCGATCGCACCACAGTTGCATGTAACGTTGCTGGAGCTCAGCAACGAGGAGCAAGTCAGGCAAATTCACGAAGGCAATCTGGATATTGCACTGGTGCACTCGCCGGTCAACCTGGAAGGGCGCGTTCATCAGTTGACCGTATGCCGCGAAAAGCTGATTGCTGCCATCCCCGAAAGCGCAGTCACTTACAGGAAGGACAGTATTCGGCTGGCGGAAATTGCCCGTCATGGATTGGTGCTTTATCCGGCCTCGCAATTGCCTGCGTTGCATACTGATATTCTCAACGCGTTTACTGGCTCGGGCCTCACAGTAAGTGTGAACCAATATGCAAACCGCACCCTGACCGTGCTCGCCTGTGTGGCTGCAGACCTGGGAGTCGGATTGTTGCCGAACTGGATTCGGTCTATCGGATTTGATGGTGTGCGATTTTGTGATGTGGCCGATGATGCACTGCCGGACCTGGATCTGGTGGCATTGTTCACGGCCAAGCATCAGCCTATTGTACGCGCCATGTTTGGTGATCTTGCTGGCGTAGCGGGCTAGCCGTTGCTGGCGCCGTGGCAGGCACAAGAGCCAGGGAACCGGTAGGTGGCGCGGGCGCTGGACCAGAAGCGGCTGGTGTTCGTTACTGCTCCCGTTGCCAGACACTGACGATGGCTACGGGAGCAGATAACAATAGCGTGGCCTTATGCCGCCTTGCGCAGCTTGCGCAAAACAATGGGCGCCAGCAGAAACAGCGCAGATACGATCAGAATGACAATTGAAATGGGCGTTTCGACCAGCACGGCCGGGTTGCCTGGGCAGCGGCCAGGGCCGTGCGTAGCTGGTTCTCGGCCATGGGCCCAGGATCAGGCCGATCAGAATGGGTGCAATGGGAAAGTCATAGACGCGCATGACATATCCCATCAGGCCAACGATCACCATGCAGGCCAGGTCAAAGGTTGAGCCCGATACGCCCCAGATACCGATCATGGCGAACACCAGAATGCCTGCATACAGTTGCGGCTTGGGAATTAGCAGCAACTTGACCCACATGCCCACCAGCGGCAGGTTCAGGATCAGCAGCATCACATTCCCGACATACAGGGAGGCAATCAGCCCCCAGATGAGTTCCGGGTTGGAGGTAAACAGAAACGGGCCGGGCTGCAGTCCGAAGTTCTGGAACGCCGCCAGCAAAATAGCCGCGGTGGCAGAGGTTGGCAGTCTCAGTGTCAGCAAGGGGACAAGTACGCCGGCGGCCGCCGCATTGTTCGCCGCTTCAGGACCGGCAACGCCTTCAATGGCGCCGGTGGTACCGAATTCCTCTTTCTTTTTGCACAGCTTCTTTTCCAGCGTGTAGGAAAGCATGGTTGGAATCTCGGAGCCACCGCCGGGCAGAGCGCCCATGGGAAAGCCGATGGCGGTACCACGCAACCAGGGCATGAATGAGCGTTTCCATTCCTCTTTGGTCATCCAGATACTGCCTTTGATGGGCAGCACATCGTCGCTTTGATGCCGGTAGCGGCTGGCAACATAAATAATTTCACCGATAGCAAACAGCGATACCAGCACCACCGTGAGCTCCATCCCATCGAGCAGCGAGCTGGCGCCAAAGGTCATGCGCGGCTGCCCGGTCATCTTGTCGATGCCGATAACCCCAAGTGCCAGACCAATGAACAGGGAAACAAAGCCGCGAACCCGTGAAGTTCCCATGACCACGGCGACGGACGTAAAGGCCAGAACGGTGAGCGCAAAATAGTCTGCCGGTTTGAAGTAGAACGCCAGCTCGGCAATGGACGGCGCCGCGAAGGTCAGCAGGAGGGTGGCGATGGTGCCGGCGACGAAGGAACCGACCGCCGCCGTGGCCAGCGCCGCAGCCCCGCGCCCGGAGCGCGCCATTTTGTTGCCCTCCAGTGCCGTCATCATGGAGCCGCTTCGCCGGGGGTATTGATCAGAATCGATGTGGTGGAACCGCCGTACATCGCGCCGTAGAGAACGCCGGCGAACATGATGAACGCCGAGACCGGTCCCACGGACACGGTGACCGGCAGCAGCAGTGCAATGGTCAGCGCCGGGCCGATGCCCGGCAGGATGCCAATGGCGGTGCCAAGCACGGAGCCGACCAGCGCCCAGAAAAGATTCATGGGTTGCAGGGCAACATCAAAGCCCTGCAGTAATAAGCCGAAGGTATCCATTCAGAAGCCTGCCAGGGGAAGAAAACCGCCTAGTTGCAGACCCAGGCGCGAAAAAAGAAACCAGCACACCGAGCCCAGAATGGCGCCGGTGATCAGGTCAATGATTGTTTTTTTTGAACCGAAAGCGCGCGCGACCAGCATGAACGACAGCATGGCGGTAATGGGCAGGCCCAGTGCCTCCATGGTGAGTGCCGGTACGATGGTGGCGGCAAGCGCGGTAAAGAAAGCCCGCTTGTCCATGGGCAGATTGCCCGCGGCATTTTCCGCATCCTGTGCTTCGAAACGTTCGCCTCGGGCAATTTGAATCAACAGCAAAATGCCCAGCAACAGCAGGCCACCGCCGGCAATGGTAACAAACATGCCCGGGCCGATAGCCGCGTACTGTGCCGTCGCGGGCAACGTGGTTGTGGCATACAGGCAGATACAGCCCAGGACTATGACGGCAATACCCAGCCACCAGGGCCGGGCGCCAGGCGCCGCAGCTTCTGGCCCCGCCGGTGTTGCGCCTGTCGGCGATGGTGTTTCCTTATTTTGCAAGACCTGCGTCCTTCAGGATTTTGTTGATACGGTCACTTTCATCCTTGATGAAGCTGCCAAATTCAGGTCCGGCCAGGAAGAACTGGTCCCAACCCTGAGTGGCCATGGTTTGCTTCCAGGCATCGCTCTCATTCAGTTTGGTGAAGCGGTCAACCCAAACTTTGTAGTTGTCTTCGGGCATGTCCACAGAACCCAGAACGCCACGCCAGTTTGCCAGTTCGACATCGTAGCCGGCTTCTTTGAAGGTGGGCGCATCCAGCCCTTTCATGCGCTCTGCCGAGGTGATACCCAGTATTTTGACGCGGCCGGACTTGGCAAATTGCTGAAATTCGGAGATGCCCGAGATGCCGGCCTTGAGTGTGCCGTTCACAATACCGGTGACGGTATCGGCGCCGCCGGCCTGCGGGATGTAATTGAGTTTGTTAACTGCAGTGCCGCTTGCCTGGCCAGCAGGGCCAGGGCAATATGATCCACTCCACCGGCCGAGCCGCCGCCTACCGGTGTGCCACCCGGATTTTCCTTGAGTGCTTGGCAAAATCAGCCAGCGTTTTGTAAGGAGAGTCTGGGCGTACTGCAAGCACCAGGTACTCTGCCGTCAGGCGTGCTACCGGTTTGAACTTGGACAGATCGACCGGTGATTTGTTAAGCGTGATTGCGCCCACGGTAATGGCGCCAAATACCGCCAGATTATCCGGTTTGCCGCTGGTGCCATTCTGGAACTCGGCCAGACCGATGGTGCCGCCGGCACCGCCCTTGTTGGTGAAGTTGACGCTACCGGTATAAATGCCGGCCTTGTTCATGGCCGAGAAGGCCTGCCGGCCCGTTCCATCCCAGCCGCCGCCGGGGTTGGCCGGCAGCATGACGCTGACCTGTGCGCTGGCTGCTGCAGCAAAAAATGTGGTGGCCGCAATGCACGACCGCAGGATGCCTGATAGTTTCATGTCCGCTCCGAAAGGGTTTGTTGTAATTGGTAATAATTCAGAGAAGAATAGGTTGGATCAGGAGGTATTGTCAATAAGGGAAAGGGAGCGGGAAAGGGAGCCGGCGGCCAGGGGCGGTGCCAAGGCAGGGTGTTGGCGCTGCTGCGGTTTACTTCGGGCGCTAGGCCCAGGGTAATACGCAGCAGGCGCTGCGGTCGTTATGGCCGCATCAGCTGGCGCTTCTGGCGCGAAACGCCTTGGCGCTCAGGCCTTCCTGCACGCCCATATGCTCCGGCGCAACATCGATCACCATTGTGCGGATGCAGGTATCGGATACGTCAAGCGAGGTAACGGCCGCTTTGTTGATGGCTGCCATGAAATCAGCCTTGAGTTCATCGTTCCGGCCAGCAAGCAGGAAAGCCACAATGTTGACGAATTCAGCACCGATCTGGCCGGCGACAATCGAATCCTGCTGCTCAACTTCCTGCAGGGAAATACGAATGCTGGGCAAGGCTGCATTCAGCGTTTGTTCTATGACTTTGGTGGCATTTTGCAGGAAGGCGGTTTTTTGTTGCTGGCTGCGGCCGGCAGTGACCTGAACTTGAAGAATGGGCATGATAGAAATGTCTCGTTTGAATGAAATGTGCTTTGAAATAGGGGCAGGGTCGGGACCCATCGCCTTTTGCGATTGTATCGGAAAGCCGGCTATGTGCCATCCATTGACGTGTTTTGAGTGCTCTTTAAGGTTGCGAGAGTGAATGTATTGAAAACACGACAACAACCAGAGCGTACTGCGTTTGCCGGATGTGTGCCATTGGTAGGCGCCAGGGATAAACGCCATGAAAGAAGGGCACTGCAAGCGTGCCCCTTCTTTTAATTCGATAACGCTGACTGCCTTCTACTGATTACGGCTCGTTGCGCAGCGCGCGAACAGCGCGCTCCAGGATCTGGCGGGTTCTGAATTGCACCAGCGCCTGCCAGTCGGGGTCGGCGGGGAAGAAAAAGTCCAGCAGGCGCTGTTTTATCTTCTTGCCTTCGGCACTGGCCGGGTCGCCATGCAGGTGCAGGAAATGATCGTCCAGCAAAGCGGGCTGACCCACCGATTGGCTATCATAGGTGCCGCATTCGACAACCAATTGGGTAAATTTACGGTCACTGAATAGCTTGATCATGGCCGCAGACGTGTAACCGGTGGCGGCGGCCGAGATGCCGGTATCGCTGGCATTGTTGGCGCCGGTAATCACCGTATACAACCATGGTCCGTATATGGACCGGGCGCGCGTGATGCCGGGGTAGTCCTGTTCGGCAATGGCCATGAGCATGGGGTGGCCGAACTGCCCGGCGCCTGTGTGCAGATCGAAACTGATGATTTCCCTGGCATGCGCCGGCAGATGGTCTTTCAGGATTTTATGCAGCGTGATATTGGACCAGCTGGGTTTTTCGCCGCCGTAATAAAGACCATCCCGGTGGCGATATTGGCCGGCTTCCACAATGTTCATCAGCGCAGCATAGCCTTTTTCCTGTACGGTCTGGCGCCAGCGCACATCGCGCGCTTTACGCCTGGCGGCGTCACGGATATCGGTCGCAAACAAGTCATGAACCGCTTCGTAGCCCGGATTGGCTGGCAAGGGCTGGTCAAAATCCACATAATTGCGATTCAGATCCATATTGTCTTCGTTAACCCTTCGCTTCCAGGAAGTACCCCACGGATTGATCAGGTGAATGAACAGGATGCCCACGCCCGCCGACGGCGAGATATCCTGTTCCAGCAGAAAGCGGGTCTGGCAGATGGAGCCATAGTAACCCTCGACGCCGTGTGTGCCGGACACCACCACCATCCATTTTTCGGCATCGGGATCCCCGGCGATGGCCACGTCGGTGCACAGATTCTCGTTTTCCACGCCCTTGAGCGGATGCGGGTACGAATGCAGGCGAGCGCCGCGGTGATGGGCAGCCTTCAGGAACGAGGCGCGCAACTGCGAGTAGGTCAGTTGGCCGGGCGCGAGCCGGAAAATGGGCAAATCTGCGGAATCGAAGGGTGTCATGAGCGAATTCTCGGGCCGAAAGGCAAGAAAAACATGGGTTTCGGACAAAATCAGGAAGCGAGCGGGAAATTTATGCAAAAATCTCGTGTCCGCGCGTTGTAACCTGCCTGCAATCACAGCTGTGAACCAGGGACAAGGCGTTATACTACTTCAATTATTTACGATATGTTTCCCGGGGTTAGGAATGAAAAAACTTTTTGTTGCGGCAATGCTGGCTGCATTGTTACCGACAGTGGTGTCTGCGGCACCCGCCAAACTGCGTCTGGGCGTTGACCCCACGTTCGCTCCTTTCGAGTCGGTCAATCCACAGGGCGAGCTGGTTGGTATTGATATTGATATGGGTAAATCCATCTGTAAGCGCATTGAAGCTGACTGCGAATGGATCCGCATGAATTTTGATGGCGTGATTCCAGCCCTGAAAGCCAAGAAAATAGACGGCATCCTGTCCGGAATGACCATTACCAAAGAGCGCGAGAAGCAGGTTCTGTTTTCGGATGTGATGTACGCCAGCTCCACGCGGCTGATGGTACCGGCCAACAGTGAAGGGCTGGATACGACCGCCGAGTCGCTCAAGGGTAAAACGGTAGGGGTTGTTCAGGGCACCACGCAGGCCGCCTATGCCGACAAGCATTGGAAAGGCAAGGGCATCAATCTGGTTTCCTATCAGAATGACGATCTGGCCAAGCAGGATCTGGCACTGGGTCGTGTGGACGCCACGCTGCAGGACGCAGCGGCGGCCACGATCTTCTTCGATAGCCCTGACGGCAAGAACTTCAAGCTGGTAGGCGCGCCTGTGTCCGATGCAGAAGTCTTCGGCAATGGTAACGGCATCGGCCTGCGCAAGGAAGATACCGAGCTCAAGGGTAAAATCGACAAGGCGCTGGCTGATATGAAAAAGGACGGCGAATACGCAAAAATTCTGGAAGCTACAAGAAATACGGCATCAAGGAACACGAATAAGCGTGTCTGACCGGTGCTGCGCGGACCGGCTTTACGCCGGTGACCGCGCAGTTTGCATTTTTGGGCAGCCTGGTTGCCCGCATCGCATGTACGGCGGGATACAACGGCATGAGCCGCACCGCCCCCATGCAGTTGCATTACATTATTAATAACGATATTTAAGGAACCCGATGCTGTACGGTTATGGATCCCAGATATGGGCCGGTACACTCGCAACCTGTCTGCTGACCCTGTTAACGCTGGTTTTTTCGATCATCATCGGAATGATCGGGGCTTTGTGCAAGCTGTCTCCCAATCCTTTGCTGCGCTGGACCTTCACAGGGTATACGACATTAATCCGCAGTGTTCCCGACCTGGTGATCATGCTACTGGTTTTTTATAACCTGCAGGAACTCATCAACGCCATTTGTACCTGGGCCGGCTGGCCGCAATACCAGATGGATGCGTTTTCGGCAGGGGTGACAACGCTATCGTTTATCTATGGCGCCTATATGACAGAGACCTTTCGCGGAGCGATCCAGTCTGTGCCCAAAGGCCAGCTGGAAGCAGGCTACGCGACAGGCATGGCCCCCCTGACGGTGTTTCGCCTGATCCTGTTGCCACAATTGATCCGCTTTGCCTTACCCGGGCTGAACAATAATCTGCAGGTTATTATCAAGGCAACGGCCCTGGTTTCCATTATCGGTTTGCTCGATATTGTGACAGTCACGCAGCAGGCCGGACGCAGTACCCAGCAGCTGTTTTTCTTCAATCTGGTGGCCGCAGCCATTTATCTGTGCATGACGGCTGTCAGCCTGATCGTGTTGTCCTGGCTTAATCGACGCTATTCGGCCGGGGTGCGGGAGGTGAGGCTGTGAGCGAAATTCTGGAGCGCTACTGGCAAGCCTACCTTGGTTTTGGCATTCCCATGACGGGGCTGGCCATGACCATATGGATATTGCTGCTGTCCGTGTTGTTTGGCACGGTGCTGGCCATTCCCATGGCGATCTGGCGCAGTTCGTCCAACCGCTGGGTCAGCGTGCCGGTGCGCGTGTACACCTTTGTGTTTCGCGGCACGCCGCTTTACGTGCAGTTGCTGCTGGTTTACACCGGCCTGTTCAGCCTGAGCGTAGTGCGTGGCACGCCAATGCTGGCCACGTTTTTCCGTGACGGTTTCAATTGTGTGATTCTTGCCTTTACCATCAACACCTGCGCGTACATGACAGAGGTGCTGGCGGGCGCAATTCGGGCCATTCCTCATGGCGAAATTGAAGCGGCGCAGGCTTTTGGCTTTTCCCGTTTCCGGTTGTACACGAAGATCATTTTGCCCTCTGCATTCCGGCGCGCCCTGCCGTTTTACAGCAACGAGGTTATTCTGGTTCTGCATTCGACCTCACTGGCGTTTACGGCAACGGTGCCCGAGCTTCTCAAGGTGGCGCGCGATGTCAATAGCGCCACGTTCAATTCCTTACCCGCCTTTGGCATTGCTGCCATCCTGTACGCCGTTCTGGCAATGGTTCTGGTTGCGCTGTTTCGCAAGGCAGAGAGCAAATGGCTCGGGTTTCTGAAACCCGCTGCTGTTTAACAGGTTATCACCATGGAAAATTTACGCGTCCAGGATATTCACAAACGTTTCGGCAACAACGAGGTGCTCAAGGGCGTGTCGCTGCTGGCTAACAAGGGTGATGTAATCAGTATCATCGGCTCCAGCGGTTCAGGTAAAAGCACGCTACTGCGTTGTATCAATTTTCTGGAAACGCCCGATTCAGGCAGAATATTTATTCATGGGCAAGAGCTGCGCACCGTTCAGCGCAAGGGTACGCTGGTGCCGGCTGACCGCCGCCAATTGCAATATATGCGCACCCGGCTGTCCATGGTGTTCCAGCATTTCAATCTTTGGTCGCACATGACTGTGCAGGAGAACATTACGGCCGCGCCGGTCAATGTTCTGGGCCTGTCGCGTCAAGAGGCGCAGGCCAGGGCGGAAAGCAATCTGCTCAAGGTCGGGCTGAGCCTGGATACAATGAAAAAGTACCCGGTGCACCTGTCCGGCGGGCAACAGCAACGAGTAGCGATCGCGCGTGCACTGGCGCTGGAGCCAGAGGTCATGCTGTTTGACGAGCCCACTTCGGCCCTGGACCCGGAACTGGTTGGTGAAGTGCTGCGCGTGATGCAGAAACTGGCCGAGGAGGGGCGCACCATGATCATCGTGACACACGAGATGGCGTTTGCCCGCCAGGTGTCCAGTCATGTCATGTTTTTGCATCAGGGTGTGGTCGAAGAAGAGGGCGCGCCGGGCCAGATTCTGAGCAATCCTCAAAGCGCCCGGCTGGCGACCTTTCTGGCAGGAAATCTTAAGTAGTACGGTTTCTAAGTAGCAAAGCGCTTAAGTAGCGACGTTCTTAATCAGCACCGCCTTCAGTGGCTCGCCTGCTGTGCTCGCAAGGGCGATTGCGTATCCAGTCAGGGCTAACAAACGGTAGTGGCTGATAAAAAAATGGTACACATACCGACGCTTATCTGCCCGAGGCGACGTTGTCGGCTGATCTCTGCTGTTACGAAGATTTGCGTTAAGGTTAATGACATTTGGCATAACCACAACGTGGTGTGATTTCGCATTTGATAACAAAATGAACCAGGCAGGCTACGTAAAAAGATGCGTCGGCCAGGACAATAATGATAAGGTCGGACGATACGGGCCAAACCATGTCGGTCGCTGTCGCTCTGTGGCCCGGTCAGCGAATCATGCAACGCGAACGACTTGAGATAAGGAGCCAAATCATGCCGGCAAAATCTCAGGACCAGCAACAAGCCGCGGGCGCGGCACTGGCTGCCAAGCGCGGCGAAACAAAGGTGAGCAGTTTGAAAGGCGCGTCCAAATCGATGTATGACTCGATGTCGGAAAAGGAACTGGAAGAACTGGCTTCGACCCCTCGCAAGGGCAAGCCGGAACATGTCGGGGACAAGGGCAGGGACAGGGACTAAGTCGCTGCCGGGTGTCCGCTGAACTGACAGCTAGATTTTCCTGTAAGCACAGGCCGCGCGGCATGGCGGACAGCGCGATGACGGCGAGCAATGTCGCCGGTACCTGTCCTGCCTGTTTAAGCGACCTCGCGGGGCTGGCGCAACAGCGCTATGGCGTTTGCTGCGCCGGCTCATGTTGCCTGGCAAATCTCCTGGCTGATCGGGAAAATTAATCGGCCAAATTAATCGGGCTGGGCAATGGCGGTTTCCTGTATGGGGATCACAGTCGGCCGGGTGCTCATGGCTTCTGCGGATGCCATTGCCTCTTCCTGCTTGATCAGCTGTTCCAACCCCTTGCGGAATTTGATCGGCCCGCCATCCAGTTTAAGATTGATGAATGGCGTCCGGCGATTGTCCATGCCCTTTTGTACAGCGCCCAGCACGATCCGGTCTTCTTCAAATGCTTTGCGTACGCCTTCGGCGAACTGGCGCGACACGTCTGCATCATTGGGACTGAAGTTTCTGAGCTGGAACCAGAAGTAGCGTGTAGTCTTTTCGTCGACCGGCGTCAGAAAATTATAGGAGTCCATCAGAAATACGTCGGGATGGATTGTCGCGTTGTCGCCGCCGGTGCCGGCAGGTGTAAAGATGGCCTTGATAATGGCGTGCGACGGATAGCGCACTTCGTAATGCTGCTTGCGATCGCAGTTGCCGGTGAACTTGACAAACTTCGCATAAAAAGGCGCCACTTCGGTGTCGTACATCCAGCGCGAAACGATGACACCGCTATCGGTCACCGTTGTGGTCAAGGGTTCGTTCACGCAGGCGCTGTTGCCGAATGAGCTGCGGTGTACCCAGGCCACATGCGAAGGATCCAGCAGATTGTCGGTCATGTACAGGTAATTGCATTCGACGATCATGGCATCGCCCTGATTGATGCCCCAATCAGGATGACCGTACTCTGCTATTTGCGGAATCAGGGATGCATCGGCCTTGTCTGCGTCGCCCATCCAGACCCAGACCAGACCGTATTTTTCAGTGGTGGCAAAACTTTTGACGGTGGCCGCGCGCGGGATTTTGGCGCCCGGCGCGAAAATACAGGTGCCCTGGCCGTTGAAGGTAAGTCCGTGGTAGCCGCATTCTACGGCATCATCAATGAGCCGGCCCATAGACAGGGGTAGCTTGCGGTGCGGGCAGGCGTCTTCAAGGGCGACGACCTGGCCGTCCTGCTGGCGATAGAACACCAGATATTCATTAAGCAATTGCAATGGATAAAGCTCATGGACAATGTCGTGGCTCCATTCCGCGACATACCATGCATTCTTCAGAAACATGAAAATCTCCGTCTATTCCGGCCGTTTCAGGGCTGCCATATAACGCTCGACATATTCGTCAAAGCTTTCGTTGTCGGACGCTTCTATTTCTGCCTGGTCCTCAAGCGACTTTTTCACGCTGGCGCGCATTTTCTGCTCGGTGTCGGCAGACAGCTCGCCAAAGCGCAGCTCGTCGGTCAGGCGCTGGCTTTGCAACTGAGTATAGTCGGCAAAGCTTAAGCCGCTGTCGCGCAACTCCTGCAGGATACGGGCTGAGGGCGTGGCAGAAACGTCATCCAGTTTGTGGCGCTGCTCCTGGATCGCAGCACTGTATTGCGTGGTGCTGAAAGCGATATCCAGTTCCTTGGCGTATAGCGCAATCTGATCGAGCAACTGATTGCCCCAGACGGGGATGGAAATGTCTTCGCCGTTGCTGGTCAGGCGCAATGCGGGGTCACGGCCGCGGTTGACCACGTCGGTGAAATTGGCCTGGCTTTCCTCACAGAAACCGTCATAAGGGAAAAGCCGGCTGTCATGCACGGCACAGAACAGCAGGAACGCATCCATGAAATGACAGGTTGCATTTGAAATACCGACAGCGCTGAAAGGATCAATATCCAGGCAGCGGATCTCCACGTACTGAATGCCGCGCTCCATGAGCGCAGTAATAGGTCTTTCGCCGCGCGCGGTAGTGCGCTTGGGCCGGATCGTTGAGTAGTACTCATTTTCGATCTGCAGCACATTGGTGTTCAGTTGAATCCACTGACCGTCGCGGTGGGTGCCCAGCGCTGGTACTCAGGCCAGGGTTGCGTGACGGCGTGATACATTTTCCTGATGAAGGTGGACAGGTCGTTGTAGCACATTTTCAGCCGGCCTGGGCATCGTTCTGGTAGCCCAGATCGCTCATGCGCAGGCTGGTGGCGTAGGGCAGATACAGCGTGTCGTGATCCAGTTCGCGCAGCGGATTAGGCCGATCGCCCAGGAACGAGCGGGGAACGGCGGGCGATGCGCCGAACAGATACATGAGCAGCCAGTTATAACGGGTGAAATTGCGAATCAGCCCATATAGCCGACAGACTGGCGCTCGGTCTCGGTTGTACCTTCGAGATCCAGAACCTGCCACAGCGAATCGGGTAATGAAAAATTGTAATGCAGACCGGCGATGCATTGCATGGTGCGGCCATAGCGCTCGGCCAGTCCGCGACGGTACACATGGCGCAGCATGCCGCTATTGGATTTTCCGTAAGTCGCAATGGGAATCTGGTCGTCGGCAGGCAGGTGCCCGGGCATCGATTGCATCCAGATGCTTTCGGACGGAAACTGACGGGTGGCAAAGCGATGTACGTCGGTCAGCTCTTCGAGCAGATCGTCCACTGAAGTATGGGTTCCGGTAATCAACTCGATCAGCGCTTCCGAATAGTCAGTTGTGATATTCGGATGGGTCAGGGCGGAGCCAGAAGGGTGCTGTGCGGCGTGGTGGCGAGCGCGCCATCACGGTCGATCCGTAGCCCTTCGCGTTCAATTCCGCGTAGAATATGAGTTAGCGAGTCTCGATGCTGCTGTAGTGTGGTCATGCGCTGCACAAGTCGTCCTGAGATATCTCTGAAATCAATAATTGCTGATTTTAAGGGAGTTCCGCAGCTTTTCAGTTTTTAAACGGTTTGTTTCGAATTAATTAATTTGGGTGGTGCAGGTGATCAAACGTCTGGCTCTTGTTTTTTTCATGGTTTTGTTGGCGGGTTGTTCGCCAAAGTACGATTGGCGCGAAGTGTCCACCGCTGGTGGGCGGGTGCAGGCGATTTTCCCTGATAAGCCGCGCAGTGAATCGCGCAGCACGCAAATCGAAGGCGTGCAATATCCCTTTACCATGGACATGGCGCTGGTGGACGATCAGGTGTTTGCGGTTGTCTACAGCTTGCTGCCGCAGGAAAAGCAGGACGAGGCCAGTACACGCAAGGCGGGCGAGGCACTGCTGCGTTCGGTATACGCCAGCATGAATGAGCCGGTGCCCGAGCCGTTGCCGCCCTTCGGACAGAAACTGACTTTCAGAAAAGCCGTGGGCAACGAGAATGCCAGCGTTTACGTCAAGGTGTTCGCGGGCAGTGGCGTGATTGTTCAGGCTTATGCGGCCGGTCAGGACAACACGTTGAAAGAGTCGGTCGCCGACGAGTTCCTGAACGGCATGACGCTCCGATAGCGACCTGTCCGCTTATTCTTAAAATGATACAATGCGATAAAGGTCGGCGCCGATTTGTCTGATCCGCTTGCGGGCGCCTCAAAAATCCCGCTAAAAAGGTCCGTATGGTCTCACAACATTCTACTTCACAGCAGTCTGTGGGCGTGGTTACGCCCCAATTTCTTCAGTTTGATCAACCGCTCACGCTCAGCAGTGGCCAGGTGTTGCCGTCGTACACGCTTGCCGTGGAAACCTATGGCACGCTCAACGCCCAGCGCAGCAATGCCGTGCTCGTCTGTCATGCGCTCAATGCGTCGCATCATGTTGCCGGCGTGTCTGCCACCGATGCAAAAGACATTGGCTGGTGGGACAATATGGTCGGACCCGGCAAACCGGTAGACACGAATATCTATTTCGTCATTGGCGTTAATAATCTGGGCTCCTGCTTCGGCTCGACCGGGCCGGCCTCGATCGATCCGGCAACGGGCAAGCCTGGGGATCAACCTTCCCGGTGGTGACGGTCGAGGACTGGGTAAAAGCCCAGGCCCGGGTCGCCGATCACTTCGGTATCGACCGTTTTGCTGCGGTCATGGGCGGATCGCTGGGCGGGATGCAGGCGCTGAGCTGGGCTATTGAGCTGCCCGAGCGCATTGCCCATTGCGTGGTGGTCGCCAGCACAACCAATCTGTCGGCACAGAATATTGCCTTTAATGAAGTGGCGCGGCGCGCGATTATCAGCGATCCCGATTTTCATGGCGGTAATTATTACGAATACAATACCGTACCCGCACGCGGCCTGTCCGTGGCGCGCATGGTGGGCCATATCACCTATCTATCCGATGACGACATGGCCGAAAAATTCGGCCGTGCAAAACGCAATCCGACAGCAGATGGGCAGTTCCGGTTTGGCTACGATGTCGAGTTCGAGGTCGAGTCCTATCTGCGTTACCAGGGCGAGAAATTTTCCCGCTACTTTGATGCCAATACTTATTTGCTGATTACGCGGGCGCTGGATTACTTTGACCCGGCCAGCAAACATGGCGGCGACCTGACCGAAGCCCTGCGCCCGGCACAGGCCGAATTTCTGACCGTGTCTTTTTCCACCGACTGGCGCTTTCCGCCAGAGCGTTCGCGCGAGCTGGTAAAGGCGCTGCTTAAAAACGGGCAGCCGGTGACCTATGCCGAAATTGACGCGCCGCATGGACACGATGCGTTTTTGCTGGACGACCCGCGCTACCATGCAGTGGTCAGGGCTTACTATCAGCGTATTGCCGACAGCCTGAACCTGACGACGATGCCACTTGACCAGGAAGCAGCATGACGACCAAGACAGAGCAAAAAAAAGTACGCGCCGATCTGCTGCGCATTGCCGGCTGGATTCGCGACGATTCCCGGGTGCTTGACCTGGGGTGCGGCGACGGTATGCTGCTTGCCCATCTGCAAAGCCGGCGCGGCGTGACGGCGGTCGGGGTGGAAAAGGAAGACGCCCAGGTCATCGCCTGCGTCAACAAAGGGGTGCGCGTTATTCAGCAGGACCTGGATGACGGGCTGGCCATGTTTGACGACCGGCAGTTCGATACAGTGGTGCTTTCCCAGACCTTGCAGGCGGTGGTCAACACCGAACATATTCTGAAGGAGATGGGACGCGTTGCGCGCTATGGCGTGGTGTCGTTTCCCAACTTCGGCCACTGGACGCATGGCTTGTCCATTCTGACCGGGCGTATGCCGGTTACCGGCCAGATGCCCTATGAGTGGTATAACACACCCAATATTCATTTATGTACGCTGAAAGATTTTGAAGACCTGGCCACACGCCTTGGATTCCGGATCCTGGAGCGCGCCACCTTCCGGGAAGAGACCGAAATTTCCCTGATGCCCAGTTTGCGCAGTACGTTGGCGGTTTATCATTTCGAGACCGATAGAAAGTCCGCGCCATGATAAATCTGATCCGCCCGTACCTGAGCCCGCGAGTTTACCCGCTGTTGCTGCTGGGTCTGGCCAGCGGGCTGCCGCTGGCGCTGACCGGCGGGACACTGCAGGCCTGGGCTACGGTCGAGAACGTGCCGCTTACCGAAATTGGTTTTCTGACATTGGTGGGCGCAGCCTATACCTTCAAGTTTTTGTGGGCACCTTTTATTGACCGCTACGTGCCGCCCTTTTTGGGAAGGCGTCGCGGCTGGATGGCATTGTCGCAGATCCTACTGGGCCTGACCATTTGCGGCATGGGCCTGCTGGATCCGTCACGTTCGCTGTTCTGGCTGGCAGCGCTGGCCACGCTGGTGGCATTTCTGTCGGCAACCCAGGATATTGCCTTTGACGCCTACAGTGCAGATGTACTGCATCATGAGGAGCGCGCGGCGGGGGCGGCGATACGGACACTGGGTTATCGCATCGGCATGGTTGTGTCGGGCGGGTTGGCCATCTGGCTGGCTGCGGTCTGGATGGGCTGGAGCGGCATGTATATTTTCATGGGGCTGCTGATGTTTGGCGCTGCAGTGCTGACCTGGCTGGCGCCCGAGCCCGAGGCGGCAGGGGCCAACGTTGCGCCGCGTACCTTGTATGACGCGTTCACCGTCCCGTTCCAGGAATTTTTTTCGCGCAAGGGCGCCATTAGTATTCTGGCGCTGATTGTGCTGTACAAGCTGGGCGACGCCTTTGCAGGCGCGCTGTCGACGACGTTTTTGATTCGCGGCGCA
This sequence comes from Advenella kashmirensis WT001, assembly GCF_000219915.2. NCBI lineage: Bacteria > Pseudomonadati > Pseudomonadota > Betaproteobacteria > Burkholderiales > Alcaligenaceae > Advenella > Advenella kashmirensis. The sequence goes on from NC_017964.1 coordinate 979,783, forward strand.
GGGTTCTCGCCGGAAGTGGTCGGTAGCGTCAACAAAATTCTTGCGGTGGTGGCCACCATTGTTGGCGCCCTTATCGGCGGCGGTATCATGGGCAAACTGGGGCTGTACCGCTCCCTGATGCTTTTTGGTCTGCTGCAGGCGCTGTCCAATCTGATGTATACGGTGATCGCACTGAATCCGCAGAATCTGCCTTTGATGGCGCTGGGTGTCGGTTTCGAAAATCTCTGTGGCGGCCTGGGAACGGCTGCGTTTGTTGCCCTGTTGATGGCACTATGTCATGTGCAATTTACCGCCAGCCAGTTTGCGCTGTTGTCCGCCTTGTCGGCCGTTGGCCGCGTATTTGTCGCCGGGCCGCTGACCCCACCGATTGTAGAGGCCTATGGCTGGCCTGCTTTTTTTGTATTTACTTTCTTTATCGCATTGCCGGGGTTGCTGGTGCTGTGGCTTATGCGTAGCGGCATAAAGGCACTGGAAAAAGATCCGGCACCGGCGCCCGAGAGCGGCGCTTGAACGAGACGAATGATGAAATTGAGTTTGAAAGGCGTGCTAAAAGCGGCCATGCCATGGTGCGGCATATTGATGCTATCGTCGGCGATGGCGCAGACGCCAGCCCAGCCGGAACCCGCTGCGGGCGGCCAGCCAACCAACAGCATGTCGACAACCCGCGGCAGCGTACCTGACCCGGGGCAGATACCCGACGCGCAGGTTCCTGCCACACCACCCAAAGCAACGCCCGCTGCACCGGCTAAACCGGTCAACGGTGAAAACCGTATCCCGGTGGGCGCACCTGGTTCTCTGGAAGCCAGGTTGGCGGCCTGTACCATGTGTCATGGGGCCACCGGGGTGCAGGGGGCCGATGCCTTCTATCCCCGCATTTCCGGCAAGCCGGTGCAGTATTTGTATCAGCAATTGCTGCGTTTCCGCGAGGGGCGTCGTGAGTACCTGCCCATGAAGCGCCTGCTGGTTACTCTGTCTGATGAGTATTTATATGAAATTGCAGTCTGGTTCAGCAAGCAGACTCCCGAGTACGAAACAGTGACCCCGCCGCGCGTATCGCCGCTCATTCTGCAGCAAGGTGAACAACTGGTTCGCCACGGCGCCCCCGAGCGCGAGATCCCCGCCTGTGTGGCCTGTCACGGCGATAACCTCAAGGGCATGCAGCCAGGCATTCCGGGCCTGACCGGCCTGACCAACGAATATATTACGGCGCAGATGGGGGCCTGGCAGTATGGCATTCGTCATTCGGTGGAGCCCGATTGCATGGGTGATATAGCCAGAAAAATGACGTCGGCCGAAGTGCAGGCGGTCTCGGCATGGCTGGCCAGCCAGGATCCCCGTTTGCCGGGAACCATTAATGAAACGGCCAAAACGCCGGTGACCTGTGGGATTCAGACCGTGTCGGGAGCGCAGCAATGAAATGGCTTTCAAGAATTCTTGCTGCCCTGGTGGTAATCGGCCTGGTTGTAGCCGGCGCCTGTATTGGCTGGGTTCGCGCGACGGCCCGCTGGTGACATCGGCGCTGCCTGAGGGCGACGCGCCGGCAGCGGTGATTGCGCGGGGAAAATATCTGACCCAGATCGGCAATTGTGTCGGGTGCCACACGGCAGTGGATACACCGGAGTTTTCCGGCGGCAGTGGCCTGAAGACCGATTTTGGTACGTTTTTCGCACCGAATATTACGCCTGATGCGCAACATGGGATTGGCAACTGGACGGCCGACGATTTCTGGCACGCTCTGCACAATGGCAAGGCGCCGGACGGCTCATTGCTGTACCCGGCCTTTCCTTACCAGAGTTATTCGCATCTGAGTCGCGCTGATACTGATGCGATTTACAGTTACCTGAAAACCTTGCCGGCCAGCGATCGCCAGGCGCCCGCCCATGAACTGCAGCAACCGTTCAATATGCGTTTTTTGCTGGCGTTCTGGCGGGCATTGTATTTCCGGCCAGCTGATGCCGTGGCACGTATTGAGCCGTCGGACGACGCGCTGGTGCGCGGCAGGCATTTGGTGGAGGGCGTAGCGCATTGTGCCGAATGCCACACGCCGCGCAACAGCCTGGGAGGCCTGGACCAGAGCCGCTTCCTGCAGGGTGGCAAAATGACAGATGGCATATGGTATGCGCCCGCGCTAACCGGCGATATTGATGGGGGCCTGGGAGCATGGAGCGCTCAGGACATTGCCCATCTGCTTTTGACTGGAATATCCGCACATGGCGCCGTGGTAGGCCCAATGAGCGAAGCCTTGCGTGGGGTTCAGTATCTGAATCAGCAGGATGTCTCCGATATTGCGGTTTATCTGAAGTCATTGCCTGCAGTCGGTCTGAAGACCGAGCGTAGTGGCCAGGTCAACGATACGCTTTATTCAATGGGCAAAGAAATCTATGGACAGTATTGTGCTGCCTGTCATCAGGCTGATGGCAAAGGTGTGGCACAGGCGTGGCCTGCGCTTGATGGCAATAGCCTGGTGCGCGGGCGGGATGTGACGGGGCTGTTGCGTGTGATCATGGACGGCGGGTTTACGCCCACGACGGCCCAAACCCCGCAGACTTATGGCATGCCGCCGTTCCGTCATTTCCTCAACGACCTGGAAATAGCGGCTGCGGCCACTTATATTCGCAATACCTGGGGTAATGAGTCAGGCGGAGTCAATCAACGCGACGTCAATCGCGTCCGCAATATGGATTGATGGCCGTCAGATAGGGGCGGATAAATTAACGTTAGTGAATGGCCTCACGGGAGCTGCCGGTTTGGCGGCTCCCGGTTTGTTGCTCAGCCACGCGCTACCGGCTCCAGCTTCCAGTCGTAATCAATGGTCAGCGGCGCATGATCCGAGAAGCGTTCGTCCTTGTATATGGAGGTGGCGATGGCTTTGTCGGCAATGCCTGGCGTGGCGATCTGGTAATCAATACGCCAGCCTACGTTCTTTGCCCAGGCCTGGCCGCGATTACTCCACCAGGTATACTGGTCCGGTTCTTCGTTGATTTTGCGAAAAACGTCCACAAAGCCGCGGCGATCAAACACATCTGAAATCCAGGCGCGCTCTTCGGGCGTAAAGCCGGAATTTTTAAGATTGCCTTTCCAGTTCTTCAGGTCAATTTCCCGGTGGGCGATATTCCAGTCGCCGCAGATAATGTAGTTATGGCCGGTTTTCCGGTGGTCCTCCATCATGGCATCGACCAGGGCCCGAAATGCTCCAGAAAACGGAACTTGGCAGCCTGCCGCTCGTCTCCGCTGGAACCCGATGGCAGATAGGCACTGATGATGGTCAGGTCCTTGAAATCTGCGCGCAGGATCCTGCCTTCACGATCGAATTCATCGCAGGCCATGCCGGCACTGACATTGGCGTCGTGTTTCAGGTACAGGCCCACGCCGCTGTAGCCCTTTTTCTCTGCATGGCAGAAGTAGCCAGTGTAATTGAGCGGGTGACGCAGTTCGTCGATGAGGTCGGCGTCCTGGATTTTGATTTCCTGCAGACAGATGACATCTGCATTATGATTTTCCATCCATTGAGCCAGCCCCTTGCGGAAGGCGGAACGCAGGCCGTTGACGTTGAGTGAGGTAACACGAAGCACGGGGAATCCTTTTTGATGAATCAGCGCGAGCCTTATTGTAGCGCCTGAGGGGGGATCGCCACAATCGCTGATCAGGCCGCGTGCCCCGTCTGCTTGCGTGGCCATACTGCCGCGGTAATGATCAGTACAGCACCCAGCGCCATTTTCAGCGTGGGCTGTTCGTTGAACAATACCATGGCAAAGGCGATGGCATAAACGGGTTCAAGCGCAATGATAAGACCGGCACTGCGGGCGGGAATGCTGCGCAGGCTATGGACAAACAGAAAATGCGAGAGTGCTGTACAGATCACGCCCAGTACGATTAGCCACAGCAGGCTGCTATCGGACAGCATGGCCATACCACCCAGCCCCAGTGGCAGACACAGAACCAGCACGACCATGTTCTGCCAGAAGGCAATCTGGATGGCGTTGAGCCGGCCAAGTGTGCGGTTGATAAGGGCAAGCGCGGCAAAGGTAATGGCGGAGATCACGCCCCAGAACAAACCGATGGTGCCTGCGTTGTTCAGGTCTATGGCCGGCGTTACCAGAATCAGCCCGCTGATCACCAAGACCACCAGGAGCCAGTCCATGAGATTGACCTGGTCCTTGAGCACCAGTCGCTCCAGTAGCGTAATAAAGGCGGGAAAGCTGGCAAAACCCAAGGTGGCGATGGCAATGCCGCCGGTTTTGACGGCCATGAAAAATGTGACCCAGTGAATGGTCAATGCCAGTCCGGAGCAAAGCAGGGATACGTAGCTGCGGCGATCAAGGCCACGCACGATTGAGGCTTTAAGAAACATAGCAACGGCATACAGCGCCAGCACGGCGAACAGGGCCCGACCGAATGTAATGGTCATGGGGCTGGCGTGTATCACGTGGCCCAATACGCCGGTGAGTCCGAAAAAAACGGCGGCGATGTGCGCGCTGGTGAGGCCTTTTTGTCGCGGTGTCATGTCAGGGGCGTTCGCTCGGGCAAACCCGTATTGTGGAGATCGGCAGGGCATTTGGCAAGCGATTGCCGCCTGACCTTGCGCATTGACCGGAAAATGGTCTATTGCCATTACCGGTCAGGAGCGCGGGGTGTCTGATTCCAAACCCAGGCTTAGCCTTTGCCGGGAACGCTTGCAGGGCATGGGCGGCCCGGGCTGCATGCCGTTGCCGGCCACGCAGCCTGTGCGTTAAGCGGCTGTCTGGCTGAAGCGGAAGCTGGACGCAGTGATCGAACCAAAGGCATGTGCTTCGTGGTATGACAGCGTGGCCGGATCCTGTTGCGCGGCGCCGACGGCGACCATCAGGGGAATCAGATGGTCTTCGTGGGCGTGAGCCAACCTGGCCGAGGGGGCCTGTTCCCAATGCAGCAGGCCAGTTGCGCGTTGCTCGGGATGACTGTACACGACGGTCTGCTGCAACCAGGCGTCAAACTGTGCAGATGGCTGCGCGCCACGCTCATCCAGAAGGCGCAGATTGTGATAGCTCAGGCCGCTGCCGATAATCAGCACGCCTTCCTCCCTGAGCGGCGCCAGCAACTGACCCAATTGCAGATGAAATGCAGGATCATAATCCTTGCGGATGGAAAGTTGCACCATGGGAATATTGGCCTTGGGAAAGGCAACAGCCATGGGTACGAATGCGCCATGATCGAAGCCCCGCTCGGCGTCCTGTGCGACGGCGATGCCGCCTGCCTGCAGTAAAGCCTGCACGCGTGCGGCCAGTGCCGGATCGCCTGGTGCAGGATATTGCACCGAATAGGTATGCTCGGGAAAGCCATAGTAATCGTATAGCATGCCCGGTTGTGCGGCGGTACTCACGGTGATTTCATCTGTAATCCAGTGGGCCGATACCATCAACACAGCCTTTGGCGTTGCCGGCAACTGTGCCGGCAGGTGTTGCAGCGATTCATGCAACTTGGTGTACATGGGTTTCCATTCATCAACCAGGGCCAGGGGCCGCCACCGTGCGAAATAAAATAAACAGGCATTGTCATCATCATCTCCGTAAGCTTAAATGGATAGGCGAGCAGAGCGGTCATCGGCGTTGTGCGCAATAACTTCCTGCATTGGATCGGACCGGATATGGCCGCGCGTGTATACGCCCGACTGGCTGGGCGATAAAATCAAAAGTGGAAAGAGAAACCGAGAGTACTACCCTTGCAGGGGCGATGGTGGTTGCCTGCGCGCTGATGGTCATTGACGATCTGGCAGGCTTGGCGCAGTCGGGAACCGGCTGCGCCCGGGCGTATGGGCCGAAAGACCGCTTAGGCCTTGCGGCTGCTATCGATGCTGAAGGTGCCAGGCCGGCCGCAGCGATAAACAGAAAGATGAAGCAGTAAAGCACAGCAGGCTCGCCGCCATTCATGAGTGGGAACAAGCCATTACCCTGAGGCGCATGGGCGTAGAAATAGCAACCGCAGTCATGCCCGAAGCGATAAACGCAGCGGAACGGGTGAACAGACCAAGAATAAGCAAAACCCCCGCAACCAGTTCAATCATGCCGGCAACGCCGACCATGGACAATGCCTGCAGATTGTCGAACATTGCAATATGAGGAACATGGAAGTATTTCGCGGTACCATGCAGCAGCAAAGTGTAGCCGGAAACGATACGAAGCAGGGCAAGGGCGTAGGGAACCAGATGGTCTGTTTTCATGATTAATCCTTAAGTCAGGTAAATAATCGATACGGCGGATGCCTGATATGACTGTATCGGTAATTGCAAAAAATCACAATTGAACAATGAACTCACAGGGCAGCTACCGTATCGGATAAGGTACGAAACAGTGTAATCGTATTTAATCAGGAAATATATACTGATATTATTAATAGACCATTTCTTATAAGGAAATGATAAGTGCAGCATATTTGCGACGTAAAAGTGCAATTATCACCGCCCGATGGCAATTGCCCGGATATGAGGGAGTTTTCGTATGGATACGCTACTGAGTATCAAGGTGTTCTGTGAAGTGGTGCGTGCCGGCAGTTTTGTGGCTGCAGCCCGCCATCTGGGGATATCCAATCCCATGGCCAGCAAGCATGTTGTGCATCTGGAGCAGCAGGTGGGGGCACGCCTGTTGCATCGCACCAGCCGCAGGCTGAGCCTGACCGAGGCTGGTCAGCTGTACTATGACAAATGTGTTGATGCGCTGGATGTGCTGGATCAGGCCGAAGCCGCGCTGGGTGATCGCCAGGGTGAGCCCAGTGGCGTGCTGCGAGTCACGGTGCCGGTGTGGTTTGCCAGCAACCGTATTGCCCAGTTGCTGGTGCAATATCAGAAGCGCTATCCCCGGGTAGTGCTGGATCTTCACCTGACCAACAGCAAGATCGAACTTGCCCAGGCCGGAATGGATCTGGCGATTCGGGTCACGCATGATCCGGAACCGCATTTGATTGTGCGCAGGATCGGAACGGTTCGGCTGGTGCTGGTGTCCAGTCCGGACTACATCAGCCGTATGGGCAAACCGCAGTCAGTCCAGGATCTGGAACGGTACGGCGCGGTCATGCCCAACTATCGTGATCGCAATGATTATCTGCTGCAGGGGCCTGCAGGCATGATCAAGTTCCGGCTACATGGCCTGATGAAGGTAAATGACACGACATTAAGCCGTGAGTTGGTATTGGCAGGCATGGGCATTGCCATGCTGCCCGCCTGGCTGATAGAGGATGATCTTCGCCAGGGGCGGCTGTTGCGCCTGCTGCCTGATCATGACAGCCCGCCGCTGGATATTTTCGCCAGCTATATCAGCCGCCAGTACCAGACCGGCAAAGTGCGCAGCTTTATTGATTTTTTCTCTGCCGCCATGGCGTCGTAAGGCGCGCTTGCTTTATCATTGCGGGGTCTACAACATATCGATATCTCAGCAGGAACATCATGTCTTCTCAGAACCGTCTTGATTTTGTCCGATTCGCCTCGCAGGAAGGGGTCTTGCGCTTTGGCCAGTTCAAAGTAAAGTCCGGGCGCCTTAGTCCCTATTTCTTCAACGCCGGCCTGTTCAATACCGGCAGATCGGTCGGTGAGCTTGGGCGCTTCTATGCGCAGGCATTGCTCGATTCCGGGCAGGGCTTCGATATGCTGTTTGGTCCTGCCTACAAGGGGATTCCACTGGCGGCGGCCACGGCCATCGCCCTGGCCAGTCAGGGCTCCCAGCCGGCAGATGTGCCGTTTGCCTTCAATCGCAAGGAAGCCAAGGCCCATGGCGAAGGCGGCACGCTGGTGGGAGCGCCGCTGCAGGGACGTGTCGTGATCATTGATGATGTGATTACTGCCGGTACATCGGTACGCGAATCAGTGGATATTATTCGCGCGGCCGGTGCCACGCCCGCAGCCGTGCTGATTGCGCTTGACCGGATGGAGCGCGCCGGCGCCGATGATGCGTTATCAGCCATTCTGCGGTACAGGACGTGCAGCAGAAATACGGGATGCCGGTCATCAGCATCGCATCGCTGGACGATATCATGCAATTGCTTGATGAGGATGCTACATTTGCCCAGCATCAGGAAGCCGTGTCGGCCTACCGGAACAAATACGGGATTGCCGCCTGAGTGTCGCGGTAATTTGTGAGAAGGCTAAGCCGCCGGGGGTTTCTCCGGCGGTTTCAATAGATAGCTGCTGCAGTGGTCGGTCGGGTAACCGGACTGCAGCAGATCCGGCAACGGTCAGCCCAGTTTTTCCTTGAGCAACTGGTTGACCTGGGCCGGATTGACTTTGCCCTTGCCGGCTTTCATAACCTGACCGACCAATGAATTGAAGGCTTTCTGTTTGCCGGCGCGGTACTCTTCAACGATAGCCGGATGGGCGGCAAGCACGTCGTCAATCAGTGTGCCGATGGCGCCGGCATCGCTCACTTGTTTGAGCCCGCGCGCCTCGATAATGGTATCGACATCGCGCTCATGTTCACCTGCCCACATGGCGGCAAACACCTCGCGACCGGCCTTGTTGGACAGTGTGCCGTCGGCAATCCGCTGAATCAGTCTGGCCAGATCTTCAGGCGTGACCGGGCTGTCGGCAATCTCGCGTTCTTCCCGGTTCAGGGATGCGGCCAGTTCCCCCATGATCCAGTTTGACGCCAGCTTGGCCTGTTCGGCAGGCAGGCGGGACATGGTCTCTTCGAAAAAGTCGGATACGCCGCGCGTGACGGTCAGCTGTGCTGCGTCGTAAGCCGGCAGACCCAGTTGGGTTTCGTAGCGTTCGCGTCGCACGACGGGCAACTCGGGCATGTCGGCGCGGACCTGTTCGATCCATTCGTTGCTGATCATCAGTGGAGGCAGGTCCGGGTCAGGAAAATAACGATAGTCGTGGGCGTCTTCCTTGGTCCGCATGCTGCGTGTCTCATCATTCACGTCATCGTACAGTCGGGTTTCCTGGATGATGGTGCCGCCATCTTCCAGTACGTCGATCTGCCGGCGGGCCTCAAACAGGATGGCGCGCTCCAGGAAGCGGAACGAGTTGACGTTTTTGATTTCGGTACGTGTGCCGAATTCCTTCTGTCCAACCGGCCGCACCGAGACGTTGGCGTCGCAACGGAACGAGCCTTCCTGCATATTGCCGTCGCATATGCCCAGCCAGACCACCAGGCCGTGCAGGGTTTTTGCATATTCGACCGCTTCGGCGGCGGAACGCATTTCCGGCTCTGTGACGATTTCCAGCAACGGCGTACCCGTGCGGTTCAGATCGATGCCTGTGGCCGGCTCGCCCTGCGGACCCTTGAAGGTGTCGTGCAGCGATTTGCCGGCATCTTCTTCCAGATGCGCGCGCGTCAGATTAACGGTTTTTTCTTCATCGCCAACAAAAAAGCGGATTTTGCCGCCCACGACGACCGGAATTTCAAATTGGGTAATTTGGTAGTTTTTCGGCAGATCGGGGTAAAAATAGTTTTTGCGTGCAAAGATGGAGCGGGGCGATACCGTGCCGCCGACTGCCAGGCCGAAGCGGATGGCGCGATCTACGGCGCCGCGGTTCATGACCGGCAGGCTGCCGGGCAGGGCCAGATCAACGCAGTTGGCCTGGGTGTTGGGCGCCGCGCCAAAGGCCGTGCTGCTGCCCGAAAAAATTTTCGATTGGGTAGATAACTGGGTATGGGTTTCCAGTCCGATAACGATTTCCCACTTCATGATTGGATATCCGGTGTGCGTGTGTGCCAGTCTGTGTGCTGCTGGAAGCAGTCGGCTACGGCCAGCAGGCGACCTTCGTCAAAATAATTGCCAATAATATGCAGGCCGACCGGGCGGGTGCCGTTGCGACCGAAACCGCAAGGGACAGACATGGCCGGCAGGCCGGCCAGGCTCACGCCCAGAGTATAGATGTCGGCCAGCCAGTCTGCCGTCGGATCCTCGTTATTGTCGCCAATATTCTTGGCAACATCGGGGGTAACCGGCCCGACAATGATGTCGCACTGGGTGGTAAGCGCCTGGTGAAAATCATCCACGATCAGGCGGCGAATGCGTTGCGCCTGCAGGTAATAAGCATCGTAGTAGCCTGAGACAGTACGTATGAGCCGATAAGAATGCGTCGCTGCACTTCGGCGCCGAAGCCTTCGGCGCGGGAGCGGCTGATCATTTCATCGATATTGCGATAGGCCGAGGCGCGATGCCCATAGCGCACGCCGTCGTAGCGCGACAGGTTGCTGGATGCTTCGGCAGGAGCGATGACATAATAGGCAGGAATGGCCAGCTCAGTGTTGGGCAGGGAAATGTCTACCCTGACCGCGCCGAGCTTTTCAAGCTCGACCAGTGCGGCTTCAACGGCAGTGGCCACCTCACTGTTGAGGCCGGCGCCGAAATACTCGCGCGGCACGCCGATGCGCAAGCCCTGCAGCGGCCGGGCGCCGCTTTCGCGGTAGCCGGCGCTGGCTTTGTCAAAGGCCTGCTGCACACGGCCCACCACATTGGGCGTACCCAGGCAGTCTTGCAGGCTGGTGGAATCCATGGGGTCGAAGCCGCTGATGGTGTCCAGTATGGTGACCAGGTCTTTGGCGTGGCGGGCCAGCGGGCCTGCCTGATCCAGGCTGGAGCCAAACGCAACCATGCCGAACCGCGAGACCGTGCCATAAGTGGGCTTGATGCCGCTGATGCCGCAAAGGGCCGCAGGCTGGCGCACAGAGCCGCCGGTGTCGGTGCCGGTGGAAATTGGCACGATGCCGGCCGCCACGGCTGCTGCCGAACCGCCCGACGAACCACCGGGCACTGCCTGCGGATCCCAGGGATTGCGGCAAACGCCGAAAGCCGAGTTTTCGTTACCGGAACCCATGGCAAATTCATCGCAATTGAGCTTGCCGATATTGACCGCGCCGGCGTTGGCCAGCTGCGTAACGACGGTGGCGTCAAACGGGCTGACATAATCCTTGAGCATCAGGCTGCCGGCCGTGGTGCGCCACTGGCGTGTCACAAATACGTCCTTGTGGGCTATCGGAATGCCGGTAAGGGCGTGGGTATCGCCACGGGCGATGCGCTCGTCGGCGGCACGTGCCTGGGCGAGCGTCAGTTCGGGATCAATATGCAAAAATGCATTCAGGCTGGCGTGCTGGCCGGCGCGATTGAGCGCGGCTTCGGCAAGTTCGACGGCACTGACCTGTTTGCCGTCCAGCGCCTGGCGCAGTCCGGACAGACTGAAACTGGAAATGTCGGTCATGGGTTACTCGATTACTTTGGGAACTAGAAACAGACCGTCTTCCTGGGCCGGGGCGTTGGCCATAAGGCGGGAACGGGTGGTTTCGGAGGGAGTTTCGGTGACGGCGTCTTCGCGCAGACGCAGGGCAATGTCCTGGATGGCCGACAGCGGATGGGCCAGTGGTTCAACCCCCTGGGTGTCCACAGCCTGAAGCTTTTCAATAAGACCAAGAATGCTGTTCAGATCGGTGAGCGCCTGCGCCTGTTCTGCCGGATCCAGTTCGAGCCGGGAGAGGCGGGCAATGCGGTTCACATCGTTTTCGGTAAGGGCCATAAACGCTTGTTTTTCAGAAATTAATTGAGTCGCCGGATACATCGCGTGAAGGTTGTCTGAAAATAGTCAGCGGTTTGGGAAAAACAGTCTGCAAAAACAGTAAATCACGCGATCGAAAAGTAATTATACGTTATGATTACGTGTTCACTCGTTCAAACCCGTGTGTTGAGCCCTTTTGCGCTCCGCAAAACCTTCCTCTGACCCTATTTTTAAACTGAGCGATTATGTTCGGATTTCTAAGAAGTTTTTTATCCACCGATATGGCCATTGACCTGGGTACGGCCAACACCCTGATCTATGTGCGTGGCAAAGGCATTGTGCTTGATGAGCCTTCGGTTGTCGCCATTCGCACCGAAGGCGGTTCCAACGGTCGCCAGATCATTCAGGCCGTCGGTCATGCCGCCAAGCAGATGCTGGGCCGGGTGCCCGGCAATATCGAGGCCATCCGGCCCATGAAAGATGGCGTGATCGCCGACTATTCGGTAACCGAACAGATGTTGCGCCAGTTCATTCGCATTGTGCATCCGCGCAGTCTGTTTACCATGAGCCCGCGCATCATCGTGTGCGTGCCTTGCGGTTCGACCCAGGTGGAACGCCGGGTTATTCGCGAATCGGCCAGGGTGCAGCGCGCCGTCAGGTATTCCTGGTTGAAGAACCCATGGCGGCAGCTATTGGCGCCGGCCTGAATGTGTCCGATGCCAGCGGTTCGATGGTCGTCGATATCGGCGGCGGCACCACCGAAGTGGCGGTCATTTCGCTTGGCGGCATGGTGTACAAGGGATCAGTGCGCGTTGGCGGCGACAAGTTCGATGAAGCCATCATGAACTATATCCGCCGTAACTATGGCATGCTGATTGGCGAGCCCACTGCCGAAGCAATCAAGAAAACGATTGGCTCTGCGTTTCCCGGCACCGAAGTGCGGGAAATGGAAGTCAAGGGTCGCAATCTGTCTGAAGGTGTGCCGCGCAGCTTTACCGTGTCCTCCAACGAAATTCTCGAAGCCCTTACCGAGCCGCTGAACCAGATCGTATCCGCTGTAAAAATCGCGCTGGAACAGACCCCGCCCGAGCTGGGCGCCGACATTACCGACAAGGGTATCGCCCTGACCGGTGGCGGTGCGCTGCTTAAGGATCTGGATCGTCTGCTTCAGGAAGAAACCGGCATTCCGGTGGTGGTTGCCGATGATCCGCTGACTTGCGTGGTGCGCGGGTGTGGCGAAGCGCTGGAACATATTGACAAGCTCGGCCAGATTTTTATTGACGACTAACACCGTCTGAGGGATGTAGCGCACTGCGTTGCATCCTATTCTGCTGTTGTCTTCCTGATCGTTCCGTTCCCGTTTACGGTTGCCCTATGCAGCAAAACAGTTCATTACGTTTTTTCACTCACGGGCCAGCTGCAGAGGTCAGACTTTTTTTTCTGGCTATTTTTTGCGTGGGCCTGATGATCGCTGACTCGCAAACCCGCTATATCGAGCCGGTGCGCAGAGTGGTGTCCGTGATGCTTTATCCGTTCCAGAAAACCGCGATGTGGCCGCGCGATGCGGTCACGCAGGTGTACGACTGGTCCAATGCCATTACCATTGCCAAACAGGAAAGCGCGGCGGTTCAGCGGCAACGTATCGAACTGGCCCAGTTGTCGACGCACGCTGCGCAGATGGCGGCAGAAAACGCCCAGTTGCGACGCCTCCTCGCTGTCAAGACAACGGTGCAGACACCTTCGGTAGCGGTAGAAATTCTGTATACCTCGGTCAATCCGCTGAACCAGACCCTGGTGCTTACCAAGGGCAGCAATGACGGGATTCGCCCGGGCATGCCGGTCATTGACGAGGGTGGGGTGGTCGGCCAGATCCGGCGCGTGACCCCCATGACCTCCGAGGCAACCCTGATTACCGATAATAAAATTTCTGTCCCCGTGATGGTGCTGCGCAACGGCTTGCGGGTCATTGCATTCGGCTCGGGACAGACAGGCCGGCTGGATGTGCGCTATCTGGGGCTGGGCGCCGATATTCGTCCTGGAGACGATCTGGTGACCAGCGGTATTGGCGGCATCTACCCGCAAGGCCTGTCGGTCGGAAAAATTGCGGCAGTGGACAATAACTCAGCAGAAGGCTTTATGCGTGCACGTGCCGTACCATCGGCGCATCCCGAGCGCTATCGTCACTTTCTCGTGCTGCTGGTCCCTACAGACAATCTGCCCGATATCCCGGCATCGCTGACCGATACCTCGCACAGCGCCGTGCCAGGCAGGGTGAACTGAGATGGTCAAACGTAGCCTGACCTCGCTTGAGCCACTGCAACGGACCAATTACTTCTATGGTTCAAGCCCCATTTACGCCTGGATCACGATCGTGCTGACCTGGCTGGCCTCGCTGCTGCCCTGGCGCGAATGGGAGGGGGCGCCCGATATTCTGATCCTGGTGCTGGCCTTCTGGTGCGTACAACAGGTGCGCGGGGTCGGTCTGACCAGCGCCCTGATCTTCGGTTTACTGATGGACGTGCATGATGTCAATGTCATGGGCGAGCACGCGCTCAGCTATGTGCTGGTGATCTTCGGCGCCTGGTGTTTCGGCGCAGGATGGTGCAGTTCGGTTTTATCAGCCAGATGTTGCAGATGCTTCCCGTCTTTTTTCTGGCCCCCTTTCCCGGTCATTTGCTGAATGCGTGGCTGCAGGCGCCTGGGGCGGCTGGACCTGGCTGCTGTCGGGATTGATTACAGGTGTGATGTGGTGGTGGCTGATCTGATTCTCAAGCTGCCGCTACGGCCGGTAGACGATAACGAAACGCTGAACTGACTGGAACCGGGCTATGTTCGAATTCCGCAAGCGTTCCACCATACAAAAAAAGAAAATCCGGTTGCGCGTACTGGTAGCCTTGGTGTTCGTGCTCGGTTGCTTCGGGCTGCTGATTGACCGGCTGTGGGTACTTCAGGTTGAACGCTACCAGGGGCTGGCCGAACGCGCCGATCGCAACCGTATTGCACTGGTGCCTATCGCTCCGCGTCGTGGCGATATCGTTGATCGCAATGGGACGGTGCTGGCGCGCAGCTATCGGGACTATACGCTGGAAATCGTACCGGCCCAGGTACAAAATATGGACGAACTGATCAGCCAGATCAGCAAGGTTATTCCGCTAACGCCCCTGGATATCCGCCGCTTCAAGCGGCGTATGGGGCAGACTACTCGCTATGCGTCGGTCATGCTGCGCGGTAATCTGACCGATGATGAAGCGGCCATTTTTGCTGCCCATTCCTTTCGTTTTCCGGATGTCAATCTGCGTGCCCGCTGGGTGCGCGAGTATCCCCAGGGCGAATCGGCCGCGCACGTCGTGGGCTATGTCGGCCGCATTTCCGAGAAAGATCAGGAGCGTCTGGAGCGCGATGGCGTCGAGGGTAACTATCGTGGCACCGATGTCATCGGCAAAAAAGGGATTGAAGCCAGTTACGAAGCGGTGCTTCATGGCAAGACCGGCTGGGAAGAAGTAGAAGTGGCGGCATCGGGCAAGCCGGTGCAGGTCTTGAAGCGCATTGATCCGATACCGGGAGATACGCTGCATCTGTCAATTGACCTTGGTCTGCAGAAAATGGTCGAAGACCTATACAGCAAAGGCTTTGTCAAGGAAGGTGTACCCGAACGCGGTGCGCTGGTTGCCATCGATCCGCGCAACGGACAGGTGCTGGCCTATGTGTCGGCCCCGTCGTATGATCCGAATCTGTTCATTGACGGCATTGATGTGGAAAACTGGCGCAGGCTGGCCGATTCGCCCGAGCATCCCCTGATTGATCGTCCGGTGTCGGGCACGTTTCCTATCGGGTCCACGTACAAACCGTTTGTGGCGCTGGCGGCGCTCAAGCTGGGTGTGCGCGATCCGAATGCCCGCATTCCCGATCCCGGTTATTTCGAATACGGCAACCAGCGGTTTCGCAATGCGGGTGGTGCGGCCTATGGGCCGACCAATATGCATCGGGCGCTGGTCGTGTCTTCCGATACCTATTTCTTTAGTTTGGGCCCGTTGATCGGCGTGGATGCGCTGCATGACTTTTCCCTGATGTTCGGATTCGGGCGCAAGACCGGGATTGATCTGAACTACGAGAAAATCGGCATTCTGCCCTCGCGCGAATGGAAGAAGAAGGCTTTTAAGGACCCGCGCCAACAGCGCTGGATTCCCGGCGAGACGATTTCGGTGGCGGTGGGCCAGGGATATAATTCATTTACCATCATGCAACTGGCGCAGGCAACGTCTACGTTGGCGGCGGACGGCAAATATATTCGCCCGCATCTGGTCAGTGAAATGGAAAATACCATCAGCAAGACACGCACGCCCACGGTCAAGCAGCCCGACTATCAGATCGCGGTCAGCCCGGCGTCCATTCGGCTGGTCAAGGATGCGCTGGTCGATGTGACCCGCCGCGGAACGGCCAAACGCAGTTTCGCCGACGCCGCTTATGAGTCGGCCGGCAAAACCGGTACTGCACAGGTGTTCAGCCTGAAGGGGTCAAAATACAATTCGCGCAATCTGAAGCGCAACTTGTGGGATCACGCGCTATATATGGGTTTTGCGCCGGCCAAGGAGCCGAAAATCGCCGTGGCGCTGATTGTCGAAAATGGTGGCTGGGGCGCCAGCGTTGCTGCGCCCATTGCACGCAAGGTCTTTGATTACTGGCTCTCGCCAACCCGCTCGGCTCAGGTCGATTCCGTACCCGTACTGGAGCTGGACGGCGACGAACCTGCCGAAGATACGTCACCCGATGTGATGGTGCCGCAAGAAGTGCCGGCCAATCCCGAAGACAAGGCACCGGAACATCTGCCCGACATTCTTGCACCGGTAGGCAATGGCGGTGGCGGCAATGGCGCCGAACAAAGGCGGAATAATGAATAAGTTGATGGATTGGATTCTGCGGGCTTTCCGCGCCTTTGACTGGCCGCTGCTGCTGATTCTGGTCATTTTCTGCCTGTTGGGCATGACGGTGATGCACTCTGCTGTTGGCGGAACCGATTGGCGTTTTGCCAGCCAGGCGCGCAATTTTCTGCTGGCTTTTTTTGTCATGTGGTTTGTCGCGTTAATTCCACCGTCACGCATCATGAAGTTCGCCATTCCGCTGTATGTCGTTGGCGTACTGATGCTGATCGCGGTGTTGCTGGTTGGCATTACCAACAAGGGTGCAACGCGATGGCTCAACATCGGTGTGACGGTCATTCAGCCATCGGAAATGATGAAAATCATCGTGCCTTGATGCTTGCCTGGTATTTCGATAAACACCGCTCCGAGCTGCGGGTGGTGGATTTTCTGATTGCCGGTGTGTTGCTGCTGGTGCCGTTTATGCTCATCATTCGGCAGCCTGATCTGGGGACCGCGCTGCTGGTGCTGAGCACCGGTTTTTTCATCATCTATTTTGCCGGCTTGTCATTCAAGCTGATTGTGCCGGTGTTTGTGCTGGGTGTGGTGACCATCAGCCTGATCCTGTATTACGAGCCGGTGCTGTGTGGTCCGGATTTTGACTGGGTTGTTCTGCACGAATACCAAAAGCATCGAGTATGCACGTTGCTGGATCCGGGCAGCGATCCACTGGGCAAGGGCTTTCATACCATCCAGGGCATGATTGCAATCGGTTCGGGCGGCTTATATGGCAAGGGCTATATGCTGGGCACCCAGACGCATCTTGATTTTATTCCCGAGCGGACCACTGACTTTATCTTCGCCGTCTTTGCCGAAGAGTTCGGGCTTTATGGCGGCGTGACCCTGTTGCTGCTGTACACCTTGTTGCTGTTGCGCGGTTTTCTGATCACCATCCGGGCCCGCACGCAGTTCGGCCGTTTGCTGGCAGGTGCCATGACCATGATGCTGTTCATGTATGTGTTCGTGAACATGGGAATGGTCATGGGCATTCTGCCAGTGGTGGGTGTGCCGCTGCCTTTCATGAGCTACGGCGGTACGGCGCTGGTGACACTGGGTTTTGCCTGCGGTTTGCTCATGAGCATTTCCAATTACGTCCCCAGCCGCAAGTCGGCGCGTGCCGAGGAATAATCATCGCGGGCGCGCTGCGGGCTGCCAGCCTGCAGTCGAGTCAGAACAGGCGGGGCGTGTGGGTTGCGTGACTGCTGTGTTCGTCAAAATAACCCGTGAGCAGTTTGCGCAAGGCGCAGGCAGCGCCGCATCGGGTAGCGCGTCCAGTGCAACCCATTGCCAGCGGCCCGGCTGGCCGGCATCATCGCCCGCGGGTGGCAGCACGACGGGTTGCTCAGCCGCATGCAGCAGCGCCGGTTCGATATGCAGTCGAAAATGGGTAAATACATGTTCAAATGCCGCCAGGCGTACGGGCAACGCATGCTCGCCGAGTGTCTGCTGCAGATAGTTGGCGCAGGCTTGGTGGTCGACAAATTCAGGTAGCGTCAGCAACCCTCCCCAGATGCCTTTGTCCGCGCGACGATACAACAGGATTTGATCATTGTGCTCCAGAATCAATACACACACCTGACGTTGCGGGACCGTCTTGCGCTGGCGTGCCGTGGGCAGTTGCGCTTGCCGACCCTCGCGCCGGGCCACGCAATCGGCAGCCAGCGGACATCGCTCACAGGCGGGCCTGCTGCGTGTACAAAGGGTTGCGCCCAGGTCCATCAGGCCTTGCGTGTAGGCTGCCATATCGACAGTGTCCGGGGCGCGCTCAAGATGCTGCCAGGCCCGTTCCCACAAGACGCTTTCGGTCGCCTTCTTCTGCGTATCGCCTTCAATGCCATAATAGCGGCAAAAAACACGTTTGACATTGCCGTCCAGGATAGGCTGGCGTGCGTTGTAGCAGAAAGCGGCAATGGCGTTGGCCGTGGACGGTCCGATGCCCGGTAGCTTGGCAATATCCTGGGCGTTTTCCGGGAAAGCGCCATGCCAGTCATTCATGACGACCCTGGCGCAGCGATGCAGATTGCGCGCCCTGGCATAGTAGCCCAGCCCCGCCCAATAGGGCATAACCTCTTCCTGGCTGGCCCGGGCTAATGCCTTGAGTGTGGGAAACCGGGACAGGAAGCGGGCGTAGTACGGAATAACCGTCGCCACCTGCGTCTGCTGCAGCATGATCTCCGAGAGCCAGACGCGATAGGGATCGCGACTACCCTGCCACGGCAGGTCGTGCCTGCCGCGTTCACGCTGCCAATCAATGACGGTACTGGCAAATGACATAGATCAGAAACGTGAATGCCGGGTCATGGACCATTGGGCCGCCAGCGCGGCGACAATCATTACCAGTACAATGGCGGTGGCCAGCCAGGTGACATCGGGTAGCCGGATGACGAAATCCGTACCATAGCTCTGCGAGAGCCGGGCGATGGCGCCATTGAGCGAAGCCAGGCCGAATGTGGTAAGCAAAAGCGATAAAACGCCGGCAACCAGGCCGGTGAGGGCGCCCAGATACAAAAACGGACGGCGCACGAATGACTCGGTGGCGCCGACCAGGCGCGCGACGGCAATTTCTTCCCGTTGCACCAGGGCCTGCATGCGCACGGTGTTAAATACCGTACCCACGACCACCACGGCCACACCGATGGCCAGCAGTAGCAGGACGCCGCGGGTAAAGGAAAGAATGGCGTCCAGCTTCTGAACCCAGGCGCTGTCGAACTGCACCGTGTCTACATTGGGGAGGCTGCTCCATGCCTGCGCCAGTTCCTGGGCTTTGCTGGCCTGATCGTTAGTCGCCTTGATAGTTACCACGATCGAATTGGGCAGGGGATTGCGCGGCAGCACCTTCAGGGCGTTGGACCAGGATTCCGACGCCCGCAATCCTGCGAGCGCGTCGTTTTTGTCGATCACTTCCAGTTTTTCTATATAAGCCTGATTTTCCTGCTGCAATTGCTCGCCCAGCTCGCGTGTTTCCGCCAATGGTACCTCTGCTTTCATGAACAGGGTGATGGCAGGGTTGACCGAGACATTGCGCGCAACCGGTTCCATGGATACCAGAATGGAACTGGCCAGCAGCGGCAGCGCCAGCACAAGGGCGATGACGGCGATGTTGGTCAGTGATGAAAATGGCGTGGCCAGCAGTCGCCGGATGGCGATGTGCATGGCGTAAAAATGATGTCTTATCCAGGTTTTCATGCGTGTGTTCCCAGATCCTTGAAGCGGCCCGGCTCGATCAGCAAGGTGCGGTTGGCGTGCCGGCGCAGCAGTTCCAGATCATGTGAAGCAATCAGCGTGGTCACGCCGACGCGATTGAAGTCACGGAAGACTTCAAGAATTTTCTGGGCGCTGGCCTGATCCAGGTTGGCCGTGGGTTCGTCAGCGATCAGAATGGCCGGTTTGTTGACGATCGCGCGGGCAATGGCCAGGCGCTGCTGTTCGCCGCCGGATAGCGCGATTGGGTTAAGTTTTTCCTTACCGGACAGTCCCACCTTTTCGATTGCGGCACGTGCGCGCGCGGCCGCCTTGTCCGAGCTCAGGCCCATGACCGCAAGTGGCAGCATGACGTTTTCGAAAGCAGTCCTGTCATACAGCAGGTGCATGTTTTGCAGGATGACGCCAACGGCGCGACGCAGGTAGGGTCTGGCGCGGTGACCGATCTGGTCCATACGCTGGCCCTTGACGATAATGGAACCGCGCGTCGGCGCTTCCAGTCCGCCGATCAGCTTGAGCAGCGTGGATTTACCCGCACCGGACGGGCCGGAGACGAAGACGAATTCGCCCGGCGCAATACTGAAATTGATATCAGCCAGGATATTCGCGCCCTGTCCGTAAGATTTGAAGACATGCTGGAATTGAATCATGTGGATCCGGTTACTTGAAATTCGGTTCTGTTAATGCGCATTTTAGAGTAATTGCCGACGCATTAGGGTATTTACGATTGTCAATGCACGAATGGATCATCTAGGATACCGCAAGACAAAACCGTCAGATAAAAAAATCGACAGTAGCCTTTTCCCATCAAGTACACGGCGGCTTTATCAACGGGAAACGGTTTCCTAACCAGGGGATGAATATGAAAATGATCAGGACAGCGGCATTGCTGGCTGCAGGCGCTTTTACAGTCATCGCAACGCCAGCAAAGGCCGGCAAGACATTCGATGCCGTCAAGGCCAAGGGCTTTGTTCAGTGCGGTATCAGCACCGGTATCCCGGGGTTTTCCATCATAGACAGCAAGGGAGAGGCATCTGGCTGGATGTCGATTTGTGCAAGGCGATTGCGATCACCATGTTCAACGACGCCAGTAAAATAAAACTCACGCCCCTCAGTACCCAGCAGCGCTTTACGGCACTGCAATCGGGAGAGATCGACGTGCTCACACGCAACACCACGCAAACCCTGACCCGCGATACCACCCTGGGCCTGATGGGGGTAGGCGTTAATTTTTATGACAGCCAGGGCATCATGGTCAAAAAAGACCTGGGCGTCAAAAGCGCCAAGGAATTGAACGGCGCGACCATTTGTGTGCAACCGGGCACGACTACCGAGTTGAATCTGACCGACTGGTTCCGTAGCAATAAGCTGGAGTTCAAGCCCGTTGTTATCGACAAGTTTGACGAAGTGATTCGCACTTTCGCCTCGGGACGCTGCGATGCGCTGACGACCGACAAGTCCGGTCTGGCCTCGGTGCGGACCACGATGGAAAAACCCGATGAATACGAGATCCTGCCAGAGAATTTCTCCAAGGAGCCGCTGGGGCCGATGGTGCGCCAGGGCGATGAGCAGTGGTTCAACGTGATCCGCTGGACCTTGAATGCCATGATCGAAGCCGAAGAATATGGCATTACGTCCAAGAATGTGGACGAGATGACCAAATCGCCCAATCCCAATATCCAGCGGATTCTGGGCACCAGCCCTGGCATGGGCAAAAATCTTGGCGTCGATGAAAAATGGGCCTACAACATCATTAAAACGGTGGGCAATTATGGCGAGAGCTTTGCCCGCAATGTGGGGGCCGACAGCGCGCTTAAACTGGAACGCGGCCTGAACAATACTTGGCACAATGGTGGCATTCTTTACGCCATGCCGGTTCGCTGAACGCCAAAAACAGGTACGATGTTGTTTCGACCTTTTGATTCGCACCTGATCGCAGGAACCGGAGCCGGCTGATGCTGGCTTCGATTGACACTGTAACGCATGAAGAAAAACAAATCCAAAGGCCTGGCCTTTTCCTGGAGTGATCCAACATTTCGCTCGATCGTCTATCAGGTGATCGTGCTCGGACTGGTGGCCGTCGGCGTCTGGTATCTGGTTTCCAATACCATGCATAATCTGCAAGTGCGCAATATTCGCAGCGGCTTTGATTTCCTGGGACGCGAGGCCGGGTTTGCCATCGGCGAGTCGCTTATTGATTATTCGCCGACCGATACGTATTGGCGCGCCATTCTGGTGGGCCTGCTCAATACCCTTTATGTCTCCCTTGCAGGCATCGTGCTGGCCACGCTCCTGGGCGTGGTGGTCGGCGTTGCCCGGTTATCAAAAAACTGGCTGATCGCAAAGCTGGCTGCTGTCTATGTTGAGGTGCTGCGCAATATTCCGTTGTTGATTCAGCTTTTTTTCTGGTACGCGCTGATCGTGGAGACCTTGCCCGGTCCACGCCAGGCCATGCATCCGGTGCCTGGCGTATTTCTGTCGAACCGGGGCCTGCGCTTCCCCGCCGCGCAAGGCGAGAGCCTGACGTGGATCGTGGTCGGCGCCGTGGTGGCGCTGTTGCTGACTCTGGCGGCGGGTCGGTATGTGCGCCGCAGGCAAATCCAGACAGGCACTCAAACGGCGCTGTGGCCGATAGGGCTTGCGCTTTTTATCCTGTTGCCGGTGGCCGGATTTTTTTTCGGTGGCGGGCAACTGGCCTTCAGCATTCCTGAGCTCAAGGGGTTCAACTTTGCCGGAGGCGCCAGTATTTCACCGGAGTTGACTGCGCTGCTAAGCGGCCTGGTGATCTATACCTCGGCCTTTGTTGCAGAAATTGTGCGTTCCGGGATACAGGCAGTGCCAGGCGGCCAGTGGGAAGCGGCCGGCTCTGTGGGGCTGAGCCGTCGGCGCGCACTGCGGCTGGTAGTGTTGCCGCAGGCGCTGCGGATCATGGTTCCACCGCTGACCAGCACTTACCTGAACCTGATGAAAAACAGTTCGCTGGCGGTGGCTATCGGCTATCCGGATATCGTTTCTATCATCAATACAACGCTGAACCAGACAGGGCAGGCCATAGAGGGGATCCTCATTGTCATGGCGGCTTATCTGACCGTCAGCCTGTCCATTTCCCTGTTCATGAACTGGTATAACCGGCGTATTGCGCTGGTGGAGCGATAGCCATGAATATCACGACTGCAGAGCCGGATGTGGCAGCGGCATTGCCGCCGCCCAAGGGAAAAAGCGGTGTTATCGGCTGGTTGCGAATGCGTCTGTTTTCCTCGCCGCTCAATATCCTGATCACCATACTTATCGTGTGGCTGTTGCTGATGGGGCTGCCGCCTCTTGTCGAATGGGCCCTGCTCAAAGCCAATTTCACCGCCAGTAACGCCCAGGAATGCCGCGCAGGCCCTGGCGGCGCCTGTTGGGCCTTTATTCGGGAGAAGTATCGACTTATTCTGTTCGGCACCTATCCTTATGACGAGCAGTGGCGCCCCTTGCTGGCCACGCTGGTGCTGTTGACGGTCATTGTCTGCAGTGCGATGCGCCGCTTCTGGAATATGTGGCTGTTTGTCATCTGGACTGCCGGGCTGGCGGTGGTTGCCTGCCTGATGTGGGCGGCTTTGCTGGCCTCACTTATGTAGAAAATACCCGTTGGGGCGGCCTGCCGCTCACGCTGATCCTGTCGACCTTTGGTATTGCCTTCGCCTTTCCTATCGGCGTGGTGCTCGCGCTGGGGCGGCGTTCGGATATGCCGGTTATCAAGGCGTTGTGCGTCGTCTATATTGAGATCATCCGTGGCGTGCCGCTGATCAGCCTGCTGTTTATGTCGTCTGTCATGTTGCCGCTGTTTCTGCCTGAAGGGATGTCTTTTGACAAGCTGTTGCGGGCGCAGATCGCCATCATTATGTTCGCCTCTGCCTATGTGGCAGAGACCGTGCGGGGCGGACTGCAGGCAATCCCCCGGGGCAGCTCGAAGGAGCCCAGTCTATCGGATTGAACTATTGGCAGACCATGCGCAAAATTGTATTGCCGCAGGCGCTGCGGATCGTGATCCCGCCACTGGTGAGCATCTTCATCGCCCTGTTCAAGGATACGTCGCTGGTGGTCGTTATCGGTATTTACGATCTGACGCTGTCGGCTAAGGCGTCGTTGTCGGACCCGGTGTGGCGGGGGTTCAGTATTGAAGCCTATTTGTTCATTTCCCTGATCTATTTCCTGTTTTGCTTTGCCATGTCCCGCTATTCAAAACGGCTTGAAACACAGCTGGATACGGGATATTCGCGTTAGCCGCCAGACTCTGGAGTTTATTTGTGTCAGAAACTATCATCCTTATGGAAAACGTCAACAAGTGGTACGGTCAGTTTCATGTCCTGCGCGACATCAATCTGGCTGTTGCCACAGGTGAGCGTATCGTGATCTGTGGGCCATCGGGTTCAGGCAAATCTACCCTGATACGCTGCATCAATGCGCTGGAGTCCCACCAGGAAGGCAAGATCATTGTTGATGGTACAGAGCTGACCGATAATCTGAAAAAAATCGAACAGGTGCGCAAGAATGTGGGTATGGTATTTCAGCACTTTAATCTGTTCCCGCATCTGACCGTATTAGAAAACCTGACGCTGGGACCTATATGGGTCCTGAAGCAGTCGCAGCAACAGGCCCGGGACAGCGCCATGCAGTATCTTGAGCGCGTGCGCATACCGGACCAGGCCGGCAAGTTCCCCGGCCAGCTGTCAGGAGGGCAGCAGCAGCGGGTTGCCATCGCCCGTTCGCTGTGTATGAATCCCAAGGTGCTGCTGTTTGATGAGCCAACCTCTGCGCTGGATCCGGAAATGGTCAAGGAGGTACTGGACGTGATGGTCAATCTTGCCGAGGAGTCGGGTGTGACCATGTTATGCGTCACGCATGAGATGGGTTTTGCACGCAAGGTGGCCGATCGCGTGGTGTTCATGGACCAGGGCAGCATTGTGGAGCAGAACACGCCGGATGCGTTTTTTGATCACCCACAGAACGAACGCACGCGTCATTTCCTGGATCAGATTCTGCACTAATGCCCGGGCCGGGATGCCGGTCTGGATTCCGGTGTAAAATGGCGGCACCACGCAGCCGTTTACGGCTATTTACACCAACGGTTACAAAATCATGGCAGAAAATTTCGAATCCGATATCACCAAGTTCATCAAACAGTTCAAGGACGAACATCCTGGCACTGAAGAGCGGCAGCGGCAGGGTCGCGGACTCCTGTGGGATAAAACACTGGATGCCGACCTGCTTGAAGGGTTCAAAAAGGCCAAAGTGCCCCAGAAGCCCTACGTATATTCGAACAATAGCTGAACAGCCGAATGACGGTGCCTGCCGATCAGCTCAACGCGCTGGTCTCTCCTGAAGTGGATTCCACACCCGACACCATTGATTCGGTCGCACTGGCTCGCCTGTACGGCGAGCCGCTATTTAATATTCCGCAGGATCTGTACATCCCGCCAGACGCGCTGGAGGTCTTTCTGGAGGCCTTCGAGGGGCCGCTGGACCTGTTGCTGTATCTGATCCGCAAGCAGAACTTCAATGTGCTGGATATTCCCATGTCGGAAGTGACCCGGCAGTATCTGAACTATGTGGATCAGATTCGCCAGCACAATCTGGAACTGGCTGGCGAGTATCTGCTCATGGCGGCACTGCTGATCGAGATCAAGTCGCGCATGTTGCTGCCGGTCAAGAAATCAGATACCGGCGAAGAGGTGGAAGATCCGCGTGCTGAGCTGGTTCGTCGCCTGCTGGAGTACGAGCAGATGAAACTGGCTGCCGCCAAGCTCAATGAACTGCCGCAGCTGGGTCGCGACTTTGAGCGCGCCCGCGCCTATATGGATCTGAGTACCGAGCGGGCGCTGCCCGAGGTGAATGCCGAAGATCTGCGCCTGGCCTGGCTGGACATTATGAAACGGGCCAAGCTGAACGCGCATCATCACATTACACGCGAACAGCTGTCGGTGCGCGATCACATGACCCATATTCTGCGTCGCCTGTCGGACGTGCGTTTCATGGAGTTTCGGGACCTGTTTCTTGAACGGGTGGAAGCGGGCGAGCCGGCGGCTGTCGTGGTGGTGCATTTCCTGGCCATGCTGGAGCTGGCCCGCGAAACACTACTGGAAATCACGCAGGCAGAACCCTACGCCCCTATTTATATTCGCCTCTCATACAGCAGCCAGGCCGTGGCCTGACCTGCCAAAGGAACAAGATTGAAAGTCGTACATACCATTGAAGAACTCAGAGACCAGATGCGCGGCCAGTTACGCGCCTCTTTTGTTCCTACCATGGGAAATCTGCATGAGGGTCACCTGGCCCTGATGAAAATGGCCCGCCAGCATGGCGATCCGGTTGTGGCCAGTATTTTTGTCAATCCCCTGCAGTTTGGGCCCAATGAAGATTTCGACAAATACCCGCGCACCCTGGAAGAAGATATTCGCAAGCTGGAAGAGCGGCGGGATGTCTATGTCCTGTTCGCGCCTGCGGTCAAGGAAATGTATCCGGAGCCGCAAAGCTTCAAGGTGCAGCCACCCGACGGCCTGGGCAATATTCTGGAGGGCGAATTCCGCCCGGGTTTTTTTACCGGCGTATCGACCGTCGTGCTCAAGCTGTTTTCCTGTGTGCAGCCCAAGGTGGCCGTATTCGGTAAAAAAGACTACCAGCAATTGATGATTGTGCGCAAAATGTGCCGCCAGTTCCAGTTGCCAGTCACCATTTATGCCCATGAAACCGTACGTGAGGACAGCGGGCTGGCCTTGTCGTCACGCAATCGTTTTCTGTCTGACAGTGAACGCGCTGAAGCGCCGGTGCTGTATCAGACGCTGCAGGCGGTGCGCGACCAGTTGCAGGCAGGCAATGCTTCTGTGGAATCTCTGGAAGCATTCGGTCGCAAAAGGCTGGCTGACCGAGGATGGGAGGTGGATTATGTGTCGGTACGTCGCCAGCACGATCTGAACCCGCCGTCGGAGCAGGAGATTATTGCCAACGAGCCGCTGGTCGTACTGACCGCAGCCAAACTGGGGGCAACCCGCCTGATTGATAACCTGGAATTCGCATATCAACCATAGACTGTCAATACTGATAGTTCTGAGCCACAGGCATGATCACTATAATTTATCCCTTCTTCACAAGCAATACGAGGAATCAAGATGGGAACAGTGGAAAACATGCCGGGGCTGGATGTCCTCATACAGTGCCTGACGCCGCGAGAAAAAGAGGTTTTCTTTTTTATCACCCGCGGCTTGCCGAATAAGGTTGCGGCCGCCGAGCTGGGCGTGTCGCAACGGACCATAGAAGCGCACCGGGCCCGAATTTTTCGCAAAATGAATGTACGCAACGCCACAGAGCTTGCGCGACAGGTATTTACCCGCCTGAATCCACATATTTCTGACCATCATCAGGTTTGAGTCGTGAGAGCACACGCCATTTACGGCCTGTGCCAGGCGGTTACAACAGGGTCATTATCGCGCCGGACAGAAAAACGAGGTGTCGTTCTGCAATGCGCTGGTCGATTCCGTATCGGCCTGTATGTTGAGTGTATAGCGTCTGGTCAGGGTTTTGGCCCCAAGTGCCTGTACATTGAGCACGGCGGGGCTTTGCATACTGAACGAAGCCACATTGGCACCGCTGCTACTGCCGCTGGCCGGTAACAAGTGAATTAACGGGCGTGTGCCGGGTTCTGATCGCCAGCAGCCGGCATCTGTCCGCGCAGAACCGGCGGGAACCAGTGGCTGCGATATCCGGCGCCAGCGGCCGTCGGGCAGCAGTGTGAGGGTGACGCGTTGTACTGTACACGTTGCCGTTTCGCAGGGGATGGAGCCTAGATAGGTTCTGCCTTCCGGAATCAGCCCCCGGGTCGTAGACTGCCGCTGACGTTCGGCACGAAGCTCGGCCTGTGTGGGCTCCGAAGTGCCAAAGGGAATCTGGATCTGTCCGCCGCCATTATAAGCAGGTTTATAAGCAGGTATTGGCCTTGCCTCGCGCTCAGTTGCCGCGGTATCGACGCTTGCCTGTTGCGACGGGCTGCTGCAGCCTGCAAGCATGACCAGAAGGGAAGCCGACAGCAGTGCCGGCGCAAAACGGAATGGAACAGAAGGCATGACAGTTTTTTTCCTATTAAACGGGACCGAAGGCCCGGTTCGAGGTAAAGCCAGGGTGACGCCACCACAGGGCTGGACGGATACCGAACTAGCGGCATATTACCACGATGCTATCCATGTCCGGCCAGGCCACCGGTTCGGACCAAACCATCGGATTTCCGAAGGGGCTGACCCCATCACGAATGAAGGAGCAGGCCAGGTTGTCACCGCTCCTGTTGAGCCCGCTCGTATCCGAACAGGGCAAGTGCGTGGTGGCGACACTCGGTTAATCGTGCGCTGCGGATCGCCGCTAGTCTTGTGGTGGTGGCCCGTTGGGTGCAACTGCCTCCTGCATATCGCAGTCTTGTGCTGTTCTTGAACAGCGACCGGGCGCAACTGCCGTATGAATCAATTTCTGTTCAGCGTTCTGGTGGCGCTTAGCCTTTGGCCTGCGTATGCGTTGCTGTGCGCCATTTTGCGCTGGCGCTATGGCCGTGCTGCCGTGGCGGACTGTATTGTGGCGGGCAACAAGGCTTTTGTGTGCATGCGCCTGCTTATGGTCGGCGTCGCGGTGCCGGTTTTTCTGCACCTGCTTGTCCATGGCCAGACACAGCACTGGCTGGTGTTCTTTTATCTGCTGGCGTTGCTGACCCTGGCCGATATACAGATGCGCCTGTTGCCCGATTACTTGCTGGTTGTGCTGCTTGTAGTCGGCTTGTTCGCACTGGCGGCCGGCCTGCCGCACATGCCGCCGCCGCATTTTGCGCTGCCGGCTTTTGTCGGCGCGGCGATGGTCGCCCTGTTTTGCATGTTCGTTCAAGCCGGTGGTGGCAGAGCAGGACTGGCTGCAGGCGACCTTAAGCTGATTGCCGTGCTGACGATTTGGTTTCCTTACAATCAATTACCTGTCGTGTTATTTGTGGCCAGTTTCGCAGGACTGGTGTACATTCTGATGATACGATGCATGACCGGTGCGCGCCTGCGGACAATTGCTTTTGGCCCTGTCTGGCTCTGGGTGCGCTGGCGGTGCATGTGTCCTGCGACTGCCTGCGGGCAGAAAACGGCAGCACATATTGCATGATCAGGCCAGGCGCTGCGCGCCCGGCCTTGTTTTTCACGGGAGTTGGCGTTGTACAAGATAGGTCTGACAGGGGGATCGGCTCGGGTAAATCCACCGTGGCGCAATTGCTGGTTGCCTGGGGCGCCAGCGTGATTGACGCCGATGCACTGTCGCGATCCCTGACTCAGCCCGGCGGCCAGGCCATGCCTGCCATCGCCCGGACATTTGGGAGCAGGGCAGTGCAGGTGGACGGTGCGATGGATCGCAGTTATATGCGCCAGCAGGTTTTCCAGGATGTTGATAAACGCCGCCAGCTTGAACAAATATTGCATCCGCTTATCGGTCAGGCTATGCAGGCGGCGGCTGCGGCGGCTACCGGCCTTTATCTGGTCTACGATATTCCGCTGCTGGTTGAGTCGCTGGCCAGATATCGCCCGATAATGGACCGGATCTGTGTGGTAGACTGTGAAGAAACGGAACAGATTGCGCGCGTGCAGGCACGCAGTGGTCTTTCGGTACAGGCCGTCACGGAAATCATGAGTACCCAGGCGTCGCGCCAGCAACGGCTGGCCGCAGCCGATGATGTGATTTTCAACGGTATCGGTATTACACTTGTCATGCTCGAGGAGCGGGTCCGGCAGGTGCACGAGAGCTGGCTGCAGTTGATCGGGCAACAGAATGCACAATAGCAGGACGGCAAGCGTGGGCATCTGCCGCCGCAGCACGGCTGCGCCAGGAATGCGCTAGCGCCTCATCCACCGCAACAGTGAGCAGGCATGTAGCGCCTGCTTAATGTGATATCAAAAAAACAAAAGGGTCAGTCAATTGGTTTTATACGAATATCCCATCAATGAGCGTATCCGATCCCTGATGCGACTTGAATATCTGTTCAAGCGATTGTTTGCATTTATCAGTGGTACCAGTCCCATGCATCAGCATGTGGCTTTGTCCTTGCTGTTTGAAATTATGGATACCTGCGATCGAGCGGAAGTGCGCTCGGGCATCCTGCAGGATATTGACCGGCAGAAAGCCAACCTTGAAAACTACCGCCATCATCCGAACATTGATCTGAATGCGCTCGATTCGGCCATTGCCGATTTGAATCGCGTGTCGGCCGCCCTCATGGGCAAGGGGCGCATTGGCCAGGCGGCGCGTGAAAACGAATGGCTCATGAGCCTGAAGAACCGGTTTGCAGTGCCCGGCGGCACTTCGCAGATCGATATTCCGTCCTATCATGCCTGGCAATTGTCGGCCGAAGAAAATCGCCAGCGTGCAATCACCCAATGGGTCGAGCCCTTTATGCCGCTGTTTGACGGCGTCAGCGTCGTTCTGAAAATGCTGCGTGAATCGGGTAGTCCGGTCGATGCCAGCACGCAGGAAGGTGGCGTATTTCAGGAAATGCTTGGCGGTAAGATTTATCAGATGGTGCGCGTTTGGGTATCGGGCGAACGTCTGATCTATCCGGAAATCAGCGCCAACAAATATGTGGTATGGGTGCGGTTTTCCGAATTGGACAATCAATACAAAACGCAACTGATCACAACGCCGACGGCATTCAAAATGTCGTTCTGCAATGTTTGAATGCGGCGGTTGCCGCGCCAGGACGTGATTGCATGCCCCTTTCTGTTACAACTGGTCTGTTGCGATTTATTACAGGTGCCGGCAAAAGAGATGTCCTGCAAAGGTAAATAGGTAAAAATAGGGGCTTCATGAATAAGAAGCGTTGTCACACCCATGTCGGCTCCCACAAGCACCCATAGAAAGTCCCGTAAACTGCTGCTCCTGATTATTATCTTCTTGCTTGCTGGTGGCGGCTATTACTATTGGCAGCGCAGCACCACTCAGGAATCGGCAGACAAAGCAGCGGCTGGGCGCGCGTCGGCGACAGCGACACCGGCACAGGGTGCGCGTGGCGGGACAAGAGGTGGGCGCAACGGCCCAGCAGGCGTCGCCACACCGGTCAGCGTTGTTCCAGCCATGAAAAAAGCGCTGACCGTCAGTGTCAGCGGCCTGGGAACGGTCACTGCATTCAATACAGTGACGGTGCGCAGCCGGGTGGACGGCCCGATTCAGAAAATTCTCTTTACCGAAGGCCAGAAGGTCAAAGAAGGCGATCTGCTGGTGCAGATAGATCCGCGCTCGTTCGAAGTGGCGCTGCAGCAGGCGCTGGGCACGCAGGCGCAGAATGCCGCGCTGCTTGCCAATGCCAAACGGGATCTGCAACGCTATCAGACCCTGTTCAAACAGGATTCGATAGCCCGCCAGCAGGTCGATACGCAGCAGTCTCTGGTGCGTCAGTATGAGGGACAGGCGCAAAACTATAAAGCTGCCGTGGATGATGCCCGTTTATCGCTGACCTATACCAAAGTGCGCGCGCCCATCAGTGGTCGTCTGGGCCTGCGTACAGTAGATGTGGGCAACCTGGTGTCTGCGGGATCCACTGATGGCATCGTCACGATTACCCAGGTCCAGCCCATTGCGGTGGTGTTTTCCATCCCGGAGTCCTGGTTGCCTGATGTGGCCGGCCCGCTCTACAAAGGCGAGAAGCTCAAGGTCATTTTGCGTGATCGAGATAACAAGGTGCAACTGGCCGAAGGCGAACTTGCCTCCATGGATAACGCAGTGGATACGACAACCGGCACGGTCAGGCTCAAGGCCACCTTCGCCAATGAAGACGAAACGCTGTTCCCAAACCAGTTTGTGAATACGGAATTGAAGGTGCGCGAGGTGTCCGATGCGTTGGTGGTTATGTCCGATGCCATTCAGAACAGTTCGCGTGGCCCTTATGTATATGTAGTGAAAAAAGACAATACGGTAGAGACCCGCCAGATCGAACTGGGCGTTGTCGATAGCGGCTATACCCAGATTATCAAGGGCTTGACCGAAGGCGAGCAGGTGGTTTCCGAAGGTGTAGATCGCCTCCGCAACGGGGCCAAAGTCGAGATCGTCAAGTGAACATCTCGCGCACGTTCATCCTGAAGCCGGTGGCGACAACGCTGGCGATGATTGCCATATTTCTGAGCGGACTGGTGGCCTATCGTCTGCTGCCAGTCTCTGCCCTGCCTGAGGTCGACTATCCGACTATTCAGGTTGTGTCTTTGTATCCGGGCGCCGGGCCGGACACCATGGCTTCGCTGGTGACCTCGCCGCTGGAGCGCCAGTTTGGCCAGATGCCAGGGTTGTTGCAGATGACGTCGTCCAGCTCGGGCGGCGCCTCGGTGGTTACACTGCAATTCGGGCTGGATGTGCAAATGAGCGTGGCCGAACAGGAAGTGCAGGCGGCGATCAACGCCGCATCGAACCTGCTGCCTTCGGATATGCCTATGCCACCGGTGTACAACAAGGTCAACCCGGCAGACCGGCCCGTAGTCACGCTGGCCATCTCGTCGGAAAACATGCCCTTGCATGAGGCACGCGATCTGGTCGAGACCCGCATGGCGCAGAAACTGTCGCAGATATCGGGCGTTGGGCTGGTCAGTATCGCAGGCGGGCAGCGGCCGGCATTGCGCATCCAGGTGAACCCCACGGCCCTGGCCGCCAACGGCCTGGCCTTAAGCGATGTACGCAGCGCCATTACCGCGGCTAATGTTAACCAGCCCACCGGCAACATTGATGGTCCGCGCCGGGGCACGACCATTTACGCCAATAGCCAGGTTAAAACCGCTGCCGAATACAACAACCTGATCCTTGCCTATAACAACGGCGCACCCTTGCGCCTGAAGGATGTGGCCAATACGATCGAGTCGGCCGAGGATGTGCGGCAGGCCGCGTGGCTTAACGATGAACCTGCCATTTTGCTCAATATCCAGCGTCAACCCGGCGCCAATGTGATTGATGTCGTTGACAATGTGAAGAAAATTTTACCGCAGTTGCGCCAGGCGTTGCCGGCCTCGCTGCAGGTGGATATGGTGGCTGATCGCACCGAGACCATTCGTGAGTCCATCAGCCACGTACAAAATGAAATGCTGATGGCGATCCTGCTGGTGATCGTGGTGACCTATGCTTTTTTGCGCAGTTTCAGCGCCACCGTGATTCCTTCTATTGTGGTGCCGTTGTCCATTATCGGCACCTTCGGGGTCATGTATCTGCTGGGCTTCAGCCTGAACAATCTGACGTTGATGGCGCTGACCATTGCCACCGGCTTCGTGGTGGATGATGCCATTGTCATGATCGAGAATATCGCCCGTCACATTGAGGATGGCGAAACCCCCATGCAGGCGGCGCTCAAGGGGGCTGCTGAGATCGGCTTTACCCTGATATCGCTGACCGTCTCGCTGATTGCCGTGCTGATTCCGTTGCTTTTCATGGGCGATGTGATCGGCCGGCTGTTCAGCGAATTTGCCATTACGCTGGCCACCGCCATTATTATTTCACTTATCATATCTCTGACGCTGACGCCGATGATGTGCGCCCGCATGCTCAAGCCCGAGTCGGCGTACGAGGGCAATCGCATGCATCGCACAATGGGTCAGGCCATTGACCGTATTATTCATGGCTACGATCGCATGCTCACCGTGGTGCTGCGGCACCAGACGCTGACGCTGCTGGTGGCGCTGGCTACTTTTGTGCTAACGGTCCTGCTGTATCTGTGGATACCCAAGGGGTTCTTTCCTCAGCAGGATACCGGCATGATTCAGATCATTACCGAAGCGCCGCAATCGACCTCCTTCAAAATGATGTCCGAGCGCCAGGTGCAGATTGCCCGGGCAATCAAGGCCGATCCGGCGATCGCTTCGGTGTCGTCGTTCATCGGTGTGGATGGCTCTAACGCCACCCTTAATACCGGACGGATGCAGGTTGAACTCAAGCCCACCGCCTATCGTGAAAATATCACAGAGGTAATGCAACGGCTGCAAGAACGGGCGTCGACGGTCCAGGGCATGAAAGTATATCTGCAGTCCTCACAGGACCTGACCATTGATGCCAGGGTGTCGCGCACGCAATACCAATTGAGTCTGTCCAGCCTGGATGCCGAGCAGTTGCGCGAATGGGTTCCTGTATTCGTTGAACATCTGGCGGCCGACAAGACCCTGGCCGGCGTGACGGACAATTTTCAGTTCAATGGCCTGCAGACCCTGGTCAAAGTGGACCGGGATGCCGCGGCGCGCTATGGCATTACCATGACGCAGATTGATGATGCCCTGTACAACGCCTTTGGTCAGCGCCTGGTTTCCACGATCTTTACCCAGTCTGCGCAATACCGGGTGGTGATGGAAGTCGCCGAACATTTCCGCGATAATCCTGCAGACCTTGAACACGTGTATATCAAGACCGCCGACGGCGCGCCGATTGCCCTGACGCAACTGGCGCAGATCGTGCTCGGTCAGGAGTTGCTGGAGATCATGCGGGTCGATCAGTTCCCCTCCGCGCTGGTGTCTTTCAACCTTGCGCCGGGGGCGTCGCTGTCGGAAGCGGTGCAGCGCGTTAACCAGATCAAGGCTGATATCGCTTTGCCGCCGACCGTGGAAATGCGTTTCCAGGGGGCGGCGCAGGCGTTTGAATCTTCACTGTCCAGTACGCTCTGGCTGCTGCTGGCAGCGATCTTCACCATGTATATTGTGCTCGGCGTACTTTACGAAAGCTATATCCATCCGGTGACCATTCTGTCAACGCTTCCCTCGGCTGCAGTAGGGGCGCTGCTGGCGCTCATGCTCTCGGGCAACGAGCTGGACATGATCGGCATTATCGGGATTATTCTGCTGATCGGTATCGTCAAGAAGAATGCCATCATGATGATCGACTTTGCGTTGGATGCCGAGCGCCACCAGGGCTTGCCGCCAGTCAAGGCGATTCATCAGGCCGCGTTGCTGCGCTTTCGACCGATCCTGATGACCACGCTGGCGGCGCTGTTCGGCGCGATTCCACTGATGTTCTCTACGGGTACCGGCGCCGAATTGCGGCAGCCGCTGGGGCTGACCATGGTGGGGGGCTGATCTGCAGCCAGTTGCTGACCCTGTTTACTACTCCGGTCATTTACCTCATGTTTGATCGGCTGGTTAAAAAACCCAAGCCATCTGATGTGGCAGCGCAGGCAGAAATATGAGTTTGTCCCGCCCGTTCATCCTTAGGCCGGTAGCAACGTCACTCCTGGCGCTGGCGGTTGCGGTGATGGGTATGGTCGCCTTTTTCCTGATGCCGGTCTCACCCTTGCCTACGCTGGACTCGCCGGTGATTGTGGTGCGCGCGTCATTATCGGGTGCCAGTCCGGAAACCATGGCCTCCAGCGTGGCCACGCCGCTGGAACGCTCGCTGGGCAATATTGCCGGCATAGACCTGATGCAGTCCAGCAGTTCGGAGGGGTCCACCTCCATTTTCATGATATTCGACCTGGACAAGGACG
Organism: Advenella kashmirensis WT001; assembly: GCF_000219915.2. Classification (NCBI taxonomy): domain Bacteria; kingdom Pseudomonadati; phylum Pseudomonadota; class Betaproteobacteria; order Burkholderiales; family Alcaligenaceae; genus Advenella; species Advenella kashmirensis. Next base: position 1,014,839 of record NC_017964.1, read on the forward strand.
TGCACACGGCTGCCCGCGAGGTTCAGGCGGCCATCAACGCGGCCCGGCCGCTGCTGCCCAGCAGCATGAAGCAGCCGCCCACTTACCGTAATGTGAACCCGTCCTCGACACCGGTCATGGTGCTGGCCCTGACTTCGGACCTGCTTGGCCAGGGCGAATTATATGACCTGGCTTCCACGATCCTGGCGCAAAAACTGGCGCAGGTGCGCGGGGTGGGGGAGGTCACCGTAGGGGGCAGCTCCCTGCCGGCCGTACGCGTGGATTTGAACCCAAATATGCTCAACAACATGGGCGTGTCGCTGGATACCGTGCGCAACGCGCTGGCTGCAACCAATTCAGTCCGGCCCAAGGGGTTTCTGGACAATAACGAATACCAGTGGCAACTGGCGACCAATGGGCAATTGCGCTATGCCCGGGATTTTGAAAACCTGATTGTGGCCTGGAATAACGGCAGCGCTGTCCGTCTGCGCGATGTTGCCCATGTCTACGATTCGACCGAGAGTCTGTACAACAGGGGGTTTTACAATACCGAGCAGGCGGTGGTACTACTGGTGCGCCGTCAGGCCGATGCCAATATCATCCAGACGGTTGACTCGGTCAAAGAGATGCTGCCGGACCTTGCCGAGCTACTACCGCCGCAGGTCAGACTGGATGTGGCGCAGGATCGCACCCCCAGTATTCGGGCCGCGCTGCACGAAGCCGAGCTTACCCTGGTGATTGCGGTGTTGCTGGTGATCGTGGTGGTCATGCTGTTTCTGCAAAGGATCCGCGCCACCCTGATACCCGCCATCTCGGTACCCATATCGCTGCTTGGCACGTTCATCGTCATGTATTTCCTGGGTTACTCGCTCAATACGATTTCGCTGATGGCGCTGATTGTGGCTACCGGTTTTGTGGTGGATGACTCTATCGTCGTGTTGGAAAATGTCATGCGTTACATTGAGCGTGGCATGCATCCCATGCGCGCCGCACTGCTGGGCGCACGCGAAGTGGGGTTCACGGTTGTCAGCATGAGTGTGTCACTGGTCGCGGTATTTATACCCCTGCTGTTTATGGGCGGATTGATCGGCAGGCTGTTTCTTGAGTTCGCCATGACGCTGTCAGTGGCCATCGGCATATCGCTGATTGTTTCGCTCACGCTCACGCCCATGATGTGCGCACAACTGCTGCGACATGAGCCGAAGCGTCGCAAGAGCCGTGTGCAGCGGATATGGGATGCGTTTTTTGATCGGCTTGTCAGTGGTTACGGCCGCATGCTGCGTTTTGCCATTCGCTTTCGCTTTCTGACCTTGCTCACACTGCTGGCCACCGTGGTCCTGAACGTCTATCTGTATATTGCCGTCCCCAAAGGGTTCTTCCCTGAACAGGACACCGGCATGATCCAGGGTTTTTTCCGGGCGGACCAGGGCACTTCTTTTGCCGCTGCCGTGCCCAAGCTGGAAGCCTTTCGCAAGGCGATTGTACAAAACCCCAATGTCGACACCGTCTCGGGTTATTCGGGCGGGCGCGGCGGCAGCAACAGCAGTTTCTTTCTGATTCAGCTCAAGCCGTTCGCCGAGCGGACACAATCGGCCACGGAGATTATCAATGACATGAGAAAGTCTTTGCCGACAATCCCGGGGGCAAGGCTGTCGCTGGTGCCACAACAGGATATTCGCGCCGGCCGGGGCGGAGATTCAGCCGGATCGTATCAGTATGATCTATTGTCGGGCGATCTGGAGACGCTGCGCAAATGGGTACCGCAAGTGCGGCAAGCCATGGCGACGCTGCCCGAGCTGGTGGATGTCCAGTCCGAAGCCGAGGAAAAAGGGCGGCGCGTCGAATTGATCATCAACCGCGAGAGTGCGACGCGTCTGAATGTGGAGATGTCTACGATTGCCGGTGTGTTGAATAATTTGTTCAGTCAGCGCCAGGTTTCCACCATTTATAGTGCGCTCAATCAATACCAGGTTGTCATGGGTATTGATGTCAAATATGCCCAGGATCCCGAAGTACTCAAAACCGTGCAGATTATTGCGTCGGACGGCAAGCTGGTGCCGCTGTCGGCCTTTGCTTCGTTCAAGATCGGCACCTCGCCCCTATCGGTGTCTCATCAGGGCTGATGGCTTCGGACTCCGTATCTTTTTCACTGGCCGAAGGCGTGTCGCTTGAACAGGCCAGCGCCGCCATTGAAAATGCCGTCGCGCGCATTGGCCTGCCGGCCAATGAGATTCAGGCCGGATTTGGCGGCAATGCACAGCTATTTCAGGAATCGTCGTCCCGGCAGCCTCTGCTGATTCTGGGGGCGCTGGTGGTGATGTATCTGATTCTGGGCATGCTGTACGAAAGCTACATGCATCCGCTTACCATTTTGTCGACCCTGCCGTCTGCCGGCGTGGGCGCGCTGCTGGCCTTGTTGATGGTCGACATGGAATTTACCGTCATCGCCCTGATCGGCGTTTTTCTGCTTATCGGTATCGTCAAGAAAAACGCCATCATCATGGTGGATTTCGCGCTGGCACAGGAACGCGAAAAAAAACATCCCGCCGGAAGAGGCCATTTATGACGCCTGCATTGTCCGCTTCAGGCCCATTATGATGACCACCATGGCGGCCTGTTCGGGGCACTGCCGTTGATTCTGGCCACGGGCGCCGGTGTGGAAATGCGCCAACCGCTGGGTGTCGCAATCGTGGGAGGCCTCGTCCTGAGCCAGATCCTCACGCTGTTTACCACACCGGTCGTGTATATTTACCTTGACCGGTTGCGTCATACTTTTGAGCGACGCCGCAAAAACAAAAGCACCCCTGCCGATGGCAGTGATATCGCACCGCATCGGGGCCAATAACCATCGTGAATTTTGAATTGTTTTTTATGAAAAATATCAGCTACGTCGAGGGCCTTCTGTTCAAATCGCTGCGCCTGGGCACCGCGGCGGCGGCGCTGCTTTTGCTGGCTGCGTGTGCGGTGGGCCCTGATTATGTTGTCCCGCAGCAGGACACCGGGGCAGTTTCAAATCTGCCCAGGGATGGGTGCAGGCCCGGCCGGGCGCACCGCTAGCCAGCGATAGCTGGTGGCAGCGTTATCAGGACCCACTGCTCAACGAATTGATCGGGCGCCTGAATGTGTCCAATCAGACGCTGGCCCAGGCCGTGGCGCGTTACGATCAGGCGGTGGCAGCAACTGCGCAGTCACGCTCGTCCTTTTTTCCCACGGTCGGCTTTAGTCTGTCGGGCGACCGGGCCAGATCAGCCACCGGCATCGGCAACTCGGTGAACGGCTCCTTATCCCTGCAATGGGAAGCTGATTTATGGGGCAAACTGCGCCGGCAGTATGAGAGCAGCAGCAGCGATGAGCAGGCCAGCAGGGCTGATGTGGCTGCCGCGCGTCTGAGCATGCAATCGACCCTGGCTCAGCAGTATTTTGCCCTGCGCATGCTCGACGAACGCAAGCGCCTGCTGCAGGCCAATGTGCGCGCTTACGAGCGCTCGGTACAGATTAACCAGAACCGTTACGAGCAGGGTGTGGCTGCCCGTGCCGATGTGGTCAGCGCCCAGGCGCAACTGGAGAGTGCGCGCGCCTCGGCCATTGCCATTGAAGCGGATCGCAATGTGCTGGAACATGCCATTGCCGTGCTGGTCGGTCAGCCGCCTGCTTCGTTTGCCATCGAAGCGAAAGCCTACGATGTGAATTTTCCTTCGATTCCGGTGGATGTGCCCTCTACGCTGCTATTGCGGCGTCCCGACATCGTCGCCGCTGAAAGACGGGTGGCAGCAGCCAACGCGCAGATTGGCGTGGCCCAGGCGGCCTGGTTTCCTGATCTGACCTTGGGTGGTTCTGTTGGCAATACCACGGCCACACTGGCGCAGTGGCTGGCATCGCCATTGCAGTTCTGGTCGCTTGGCCCGGCGCTGGCCATGACTGTGCTCGATGGCGGGGCGCGCGCCGGGGCGGTAGATGCCTCCAGGGCATCCTATCGTGCCGAAGTGGCAACCTATCGTCAAACCGTGCTGACCGGACTGCAGGAAGTGGAAGACGCCATCAGTACGCTGCGGGTACTGGAACGACAGCAGGCGGCACAGATGCGCGCACTCACCGCCGCTCGCCAGTCGCTGGCCATTACTCAGAACCAGTATCTGGCCGGACTGGTCGATTATTTGAGCGTCGTGCAGGTACAGTCAACCGCCTACTCGGCAGAGCAGACTGCGCTGCAACTGGAAAGCCAGCGCTTGCAGGCCAGCGTGCAGTTGATTGCCGCGCTTGGCGGGGGCTGGGACAAACAGGCGCTGCAGGCCAGCGCGGCGCCATAAAGGCAATCGGGCGTCACGACGACAGCCAGGGACGCGCTGGTGCAATCCAGGATCGGCTTCTGCCATCGACCGGCGCCTGACTGTTGGCAGCACCCGGCGATGTCGGGCCTATCGGATAAATCGTCAGGGTTGATGATGTGATCGTAAATGCCTGATGCCACAAGGTTCTTCCGGCGCGATCTAAATTGTGTGGTAAAAATAGTTATATTCTTATTGCTGTTTTATCGCAGCTTTCATACAGGTTCTACTGCTATGCCAATTTACAAATGTGAGTCTTCCTCGGTCAATCCCCAGACTTTCCCGCTTGATGAAATCGTGATGGGGCTGCGCGAAGCACGCTTCAAATGGCGCGCAGACCAGAACCGCCTGAAGGAAATGGGCGGACGCCATCTGCCGTCGCCGCATACCATCAACGGGGCATTGGAGCTGGTCATCGGCGCGCTGTTTCCGATGCGCCTGGGGCCGAACGATTTATTGCAGGAAAATGAAGATTTCTATGTCGGCCACACCATTGGCGTTGCGCTGAACACACTGTTGACCCAGGTGCGGCTTGAAGTGCGTCACCAGCATCGCAACGACGTCACTGATCCGGCAGAACTGGAAGAGAAGGCAGTCGGGATTGTGCGGGAATTTGCACGCAAGTTGCCCGGTGTACGCAGCTTGCTGGATACCGATGTCTATGCAGCCTATTCCGGTGACCCGGCCGCCAAGAGTGTGGATGAAGTGTTGTTGTGCTATCCCGGGGTGCTGGCCATGGTCTACCATCGGCTGGCCCATTGCCTGTATACGCTAGGGGTACCGCTGGTGGCGCGCATTGCCGCCGAGCTGGCGCATGGCCAGACCGGCATTGACATTCACCCGGGGGCGCAAATTGGCGCCGGGTTCTTTATTGATCATGGCACCGGCGTGGTCATTGGGGAAACCGCGATTATCGGCGAACGGGTGCGGCTGTATCAGAACGTGACCCTGGGCGCCAAGAGTTTTCCAACCGACAGCAACGGCGATCTGAGCAAGGGTATTGCCCGTCATCCGATTGTTGAGGATGATGTCGTCATATATGCCGGCGCAACGGTGTTGGGTCGGGTGACCATTGGCAAGGGTGCTGTGGTGGGCGGCAACGTATGGCTCACGCATGATGTGGCCCCGGGCTGTTTCGTGCGTCAGGCATCCTCCAGTAACAAGGAAGCGTTGTTCAACGGCAACTGTGATTAAATCGCACCACGGCTCAATGCCGGTGCCAGGCCTGTATGAACAAAATCATACAGGCTTTTTTATTTCCCGCTACTGCGCGTTGCGCGCCTTGCATGGCAAAGGGGACAGGGCAATGGTTGGCCGGCGAAACTTTACGGGTTCTTTAGCTGATCATTGAGCGGATCCGTATCCGCCCATGAGTAGATCATCAACGAGGCCGTCAGCCGGTCAGCTACGGCCCATCAGCCGGCCAGGCCTCGAATGGCGGCAATGCCATGCGCACCGTGTTCACGCGCCACGTTCAGCGTCGCTGCCGATTGACCGCCGATGGCATACACCGGCAGGCCCGCTTCGCCTGCGATGCTGGCAAAACCATCCCAGCCCAGCGGTGGCTGATCCGGATGAGACGGCGTTTCCAGTACGTGCCCCAGCAGCACAAAATCTGCACCCAGGACCTGGGCATACAGCGCATCGGCGGTATTGTGTGCCGAGACGCCGACAAGATACTTTTCCTCTGGCAGTGGACGGGCCTCTGCGAGCAGGGCGTCCTGCGCTCTCAATTGCACCCCGTCTGCCAGCTTCCACCAGGCTTTGGGATGCACGCTGTTGACCAGCACCCGGGCACCGGCCGCATGACAGCACTCAATGGCGCGTTCGAAGATGGCTTTCAGATTGGCTGCCGCCGGACCGTCGGGCCAGCCCGGTTCACGCAATTGCACCAGCCGCAAGCCATTGTCCAGTTGCTGTTGCAAGCCGGCCAGCCATGCTTGGCCATTCTCAGGCGTTTGAATATTCGAAATGGCATAGTGTTCCGGCAGGGCCAGCCAGCGCAGCGGGGCAGGGAGGCCGGCAGCAACTCGCCCAGCTTGCCCGCATCTGCGGGTGTCGTCCAGGCCAGTTGCTGCTCTTCCAGCGATCTGGGCGTGCCTTCCCAGCCGGTCACCCGCCAGAAGGCCAGATTGACAATGGTTTTCGGGTATTCATAGGTAAATGTGACCCATGGCGTGCAGGCATGCACGTCTATACCGAGTTCTTCCTTGAGTTCGCGCACCAGCGCCTGCTTCTGGGATTCACCGTCTTCGATTTTGCCTCCGGGAAACTCCCACCAGTCTTCCCAGGGCTTGCCTTTGGGGCGCTGGCCCAGCAGGATTTCTCCGGTTTGCTCATTCAGGATAACGCCTACCACGACTTTGATATACGGTTTTGTCGCGTTCATTGGGCGGCTCCGCTGTCAGCCTGCGCGTCGGCTGCTGCAGTCATCTGTCTGGCCGCCCAGTCGCGGGCAAAATGCCGGGCCACACGGCCGGAGCGCGAGCCGCGCTCCAGTGTCCATTGCAGGGCCTCGGTCCGGCTTGCAGCGATCGACTCAGGCGGGCAGCCCAATTCGCGCAGCCAGTGCGCGACAATATCCAGGTAGTCATCCTGGCGGAACGGGTAGAACGACAGCCAGATACCAAAGCGCTCGGACAGCGAAATCTTTTCCTCCACGGTTTCACCGGGGTGGATTTCTCCGTCGGACTGGTGTTTGGTGGACAGGTTTTCGTTCATATACTCAGGCATCAGATGCCGGCGGTTGGATGTTGCATAAATGAGCACATTATCGCCCGCCGAGGCAATGGAGCCATCCAGCACTGATTTGAGGGCCTTGTAGCCGGCTTCCCCTTCTTCGAACGACAGGTCGTCACAGAAAATGATGAATCTTTCCGGTCGGCCGGCAACAATATCGACCAGATCGGTCAGGTCGGCCAGGTCGGATTTGTCCATTTCCACCAGACGCAGGCCCTGCGGCGCGTATTCGGCCAGCATGGCCTTGACCAGAGAACTTTTGCCGGTGCCGCGGGCGCCGGTCATCAGCACATTATTGGCCGGTTTCTGCTGCAGAAAATGACGCGTATTGCGATCAATGGTGTCCCGCTGGCGTTCGATATGCAGCAGGTCATCCTTATGGATAGTGGAAATATGCTTGACCGCTTCAAGCCAGCCGGTTGATCCCTTGCGTCGCCAGCGAAAAGCGTGGGCGCTCCAGTCTATCGGCGGGGGCGCCGGCGGCAGCCAGGCGGCCAGCTGGCGCAGGACCTGGTCGGCACGTTCGATCAGGGAGGAGAGGTCGGGACGGGAATCGGGGCTGCTCACTTGCGGGTCCTATGTGGTCAATAGCGGTCAAAATGCATACATTATCATCAAAAAAAGGCCTTTGTCTGTTTCTTGTTGCGGGCTGGAATATAATCACAGCTTGCCGTGAGTTAATTCCCTTTTCTGCTTCAGGATCTGCCTTGAACCTCCCAGAGATTATCCGTCCCATCAACGATGATATGCGCGCCGTGGATGGCGTAATCCGCAAGAAACTCGACTCTGACGTTGTTCTTATCCGCACCATCGGTGAATATATCATCGGGGCAGGCGGCAAACGCATGCGACCTGCATTGGTGCTCATGGCAGCCCGTGCCTTTGGCTATCAGGGGCTGGCTCACCACACGCTGGCTGCGGTGGTAGAGTTTATCCACACGTCCACGCTACTGCATGATGATGTCGTTGATGAGTCCGATCTGCGCCGCGGCCGCGATACGGCCAACGCCGTATTCGGCAATGCCGCCAGCGTGCTGGTGGGCGACTATCTGTATTCCCGGTCATTCGAAATGATGGTCGAGCTCGATTCCATGCGAATCATGCAAGTGCTATCCGCCGCAACCACCGTGATCGCCGAAGGCGAAGTACTGCAGTTGCTCAACGTGCACGACCCGGACGTCTCTGTCGAACGCTACCTCCAGGTTATCCGCTACAAAACGGCCAAGCTTTTTGAGGCCGCCATGCAGACCGGCGCCTTGCTGGCCGGGGCCACGCCGGCGCAGGAAACTGCGGCGGCCGACTATGGTCGCTACGTGGGCACGGCGTTTCAGTTGATTGACGACGTGCTCGATTACACTGGCGACGTCGAATCGCTGGGTAAAAACGTCGGTGATGATCTGCGCGAGGGCAAACCGACACTGCCGCTGATCCGCGTTATGCAGGTGGGAACGCCGCAGCAGCGTTCCCTCATCCACAAGGCGATTGAAACCGGCGAGGCCGATTTTGCCGAGGTGGCCCGCGCCATCAACGACACCGATGCCCTGGAGTACACCCGGCAGGTGGCCCGCGAAGAGGCTGAACGAGCCCGCGCTGCGCTGCAGGCGTTCCCTGATTCCGAATTCCGCGAATCGTTGCTGGCGTTTTGTACATTCGCTACCGAACGCGACCGTTGATCCGGGCCGATGCCATCCGCGCATCGGTAGCTCCATTCTGCTTATTGGTCTTGATTCTGCCGCTCAGGGTTTACCTGAGTCGCGAATCTGCCTGCGCGCGCCTGATAAAAAATTGGGTTATAGTTGTCTGGTAAAACCGTGTTCACGGCCAGCGCAGCGGCGTACGGCCTGAATTTAAAAATAATTTTTTTGAGGTTCAAGATGATCAAGAGCAAACTGAAAGCAGCCTTACTGGGATTTGCCATCACGTTGGCTGTGCCGGTAACTACCGTTGCCCAAGCACAGGACAAAGAGCTTGTGGTTGCCACCGATACCGCTTTTGTGCCCTTCGAATTCAAGCAGGACGGCAAATATGTGGGTTTTGACGTTGAATTGTGGGACGCGCTGGCCAAGGACATGGGCGTCAAATACCGCCTGCAGCCCATGGATTTTAATGGCATCATTCCCGGTCTGCAGACCAAGAATATAGACGTGGCGCTCGCGGGCATCACCATCAAGGATGAGCGCAAAAAGGTCATCGATTTCTCTGATCCTTATTACGAGAGCGGTATTGCCATCCTGACATCGGTCAAGAACAAGGACACGATCAAGACAGCCAAGGATCTGGCCGGCAAGGACGTGGCGGCAAAAACGGGAACCGCGACGGTCGATTTCCTGAAAAAGGAAGTGCCGGATGCCAAGGTCAAACTGTTCCCCAATATCGACAACGCATTTCTTGATCTGGCCACCGGCCGTGTCGATGCGGTCGTGCACGATACCCCCAATGTACAGTATTACGCCAATACCGGCGGCAAGGGCAAAGTCGTGGTAACCGGCTCCGTACAAAGCGGCGACTTCTATGGCATTGCTTTTCCCAAGGGCAGCGACCTGATCGAGAAAGTTAACGCGTCACTTAAGAAACTGAAAGAAAATGGCGAATACGACAAAATCTATACCAAATGGTTTGGTCAGGCGGTGAAGTAATTGCCTGCGCTCCCCGTGTATGACCATACATCGTGGGTGCTGCATCGCCGGAAATAGCGATCCGGTGATTGTCTCCATGCGGATACAGTCACCGGATTTTGCTTTTTGCGGTCACAATATTCAAACAGGATTCACACATGGATTTTGACTTTTCCGTTGTCCAGGACGCGTTGCCCAGCCTCATGGCAGGTACCTGGGTCACCATCAAGATTACATTCTGGGGGCTTTTTGGCGGGGTGCTGCTCGGGGCCATTACGGGCGTGATCAGGGCCTACATTCCGTCCCTGTTTTGCGCCGAAACCATTCGCCGCAATCCGGTTGCCGGCATTCTTGGCCCGCTTCTGAGCCTGATTGCCCAGCTCTATGTGCTGGTGGTGCGAGGCACGCCCATCGTGGTGCAGGTCATGTTCATTTATTTTGCCCTGCCCTTGCTTATGGACCTGCGCGTGGACGGCATGTCGGCCGCCATTGCTACCTTGATCATCAATTCCGGGGCGTATATTGCCGAAATTGTGCGCGGCGCGCTGCAGTCGGTGCCCAAGGGCCTGTTCGAGGCCGGGCAGTCGATGGGTCTGTCCTTTCACAGGATTCTGCTCAAGATTATCTGGCCGGTGGCGTTTCGTCGGATGATCCCCGCGTTGGGCAATCAGTGCATTATCAGCCTGAAGGACTCATCGCTCTTTATCGTTATTGGCGTGGCCGAGCTGACCCGCCAGGGACAGGAAATCATGGCCGCCAACTTTCGTGCGGTGGAAATCTGGGGCGCTGTCGCCGTCATTTACCTGATTCTGAACGGCCTGATTGCACTGGCTCTGAAAATCATGGAACACAGGATGCGTAACGTATGAGTATGGTTACCTTTGAAAATGTCGTCAAAAAATTTGGCGACAATACGATTTTGAATGACATCAGCCTGAGCATTGAAAAAGGTGAAGTGGTAGTGGTGGTCGGGCCTCGGGTTCGGGAAAATCCACCTTTCTGCGCTGCATCAATGCCCTGGAAACCATCCAGGAAGGCGATATCCGGGTGGGCGAGCTCAGTGTGCGCGGCACCCAGGCCGAGGTGCGCGAGTTGCGTCGCGAAGCGGGCATGGTGTTTCAGCAGTTCAACCTCTTCCCGCAACTGACCGCGCTGGAAAATGTCATGTTCGGTCCGCTGGAGTCGCGCGGCGTGTCAAAGCAACAGGCGCGCACCGAAGCCATCGCGCTGCTCGATAAGGTCGGGCTGGCCGAGAGAATGAATCATTATCCGAGCGAGCTGTCCGGCGGCCAGCAGCAGCGGGTGGCCATTGCCCGTTCGCTGGCGGTCAGGCCGCTACTGATGCTGTTTGACGAGCCGACCTCGGCACTGGATCCGGAGTTGCGCCATGAGGTGCTCAAAGTGATGAAGGATCTGGCCGAAGAGGGTATGACGATGGTGGTGGTGACGCACGAAATGGATTTCGCCAGGAAGGTCGGTAGTCGCCTGCTTTTTATTGATAACGGCAAAATTGCCCACGACGGCAAACCGGCAGAGCTGCTGTCTTCACCGCCAAGCCAGCGTTTGAAAGACTTTCTGCAGCATGTGGTGTAAATTACAAGGTTCCCCCCGTTTTTTCCAGGAAGTAGTCAGAAATGCCCCAATATCGTTCCAAAACCTCGACCCACGGTCGTAATATGGCCGGTGCGCGTGCCTTGTGGCGCGCCACAGGCATGAAAGACGGCGATTTCGGCAAGCCGATCGTTGCCGTGGTTAACTCTTTTACCCAGTTTGTTCCGGGGCACGTGCACCTGAAGGACATGGGGCAGCTGGTTGCGCGGCAAATTGAGGCGGCCGGTGGTGTGGCCAAGGAATTCAATACGATTGCGGTTGACGATGGTATTGCCATGGGGCACGGCGGCATGCTGTATTCGCTGCCCTCGCGCGAACTGATTGCCGATTCGGTCGAATATATGGTCAACGCGCATTGCGCCGATGCCATGGTCTGTATTTCCAACTGCGACAAGATCACCCCGGGTATGCTTATGGCTGCCATGCGGCTGAACATTCCGGTGGTCTTTGTTTCTGGCGGTCCGATGGAGGCCGGGAAAGTGCTTGCCCCGGAAACCAACAAGGTGATCAAGCTGGATCTGGTCGACGCCATGATCAAGGCGGGCGATCCGACCGTATCGGACGCCGAAACCGAAGAAATTGAACGCAACGCATGCCCCACTTGCGGCTCCTGTTCCGGCATGTTCACGGCCAATTCCATGAACTGCCTGACCGAAGTGCTGGGCCTGTCCCTGCCGGGCAATGGCACGATCGTGGCTACCCATGCCCGCCGTCGCGCGCTTTTTGAACGTGCCGGCCATCTGGTGGTTGAACTGTGCAAGCGCTATTACGAACAGGACGATGCCTCTGTGTTGCCGCGCTCCATCGCGACCAAGGCTGCCTTTGAAAACGCCATGACACTGGATGTGGCCATGGGCGGTTCTACCAACACCGTGCTGCATTTGCTGGCTGCGGCCCAGGAAGCGGGCGTTGATTTCACCATGGCCGACATTGACCGCATATCGCGTCATGTACCATGTGTCTGCAAAGTGGCGCCTGCGACCAATAAGTTTCATATCGAAGACGTGCATCGCGCCGGCGGCGTGATCGCCATTCTGGGCGAACTCAGTCGCGCAGGCCTGCTGGACTTAAACGCTGGTAATGCGCATAGCGGGACGCTGGGCAAAGCCATTGAACAGTGGGATATCAACAGCGGCCATGCCACGGACGAGGTCAAGACATTCTTCAAAGCCTCTCCCGGCGGGGTGCCCACTCAGGTGGCCTTCAGCCAGGACCGGCAGTTTGCCGAACTGGATCTGGATCGCGCCGAAGGCTGTATCCGCGACAAAGCTCATGCCTATTCGCAGGATGGCGGTCTGGCGGTGCTGTACGGTAACCTGGCGGAAAACGGCTGTATTGTCAAAACTGCCGGTGTGGATGAAAGTATCCTGAAGTTTACCGGCCGGGCCATTGTGTTCGAAAGCCAGGAAGATGCGACCGAAGGCATCCTGGGCGGCAAGGTCAGGGAAGGTCACGTTGTCATTATTCGCTACGAAGGACCAAAAGGGGGCCCGGGCATGCAGGAAATGCTGTACCCCACGTCTTACCTCAAATCCAAGGGACTGGGTGCCAAGGCGGCGTTGCTCACCGACGGTCGTTTCTCGGGCGGTTCTTCAGGCCTGGTGATCGGCCATGCTTCTCCGGAAGCGGCAGAAGGCGGCACCATAGGCCTGGTACATGATGATGACGTGATCGAGATCGATATTCCAAACCGCACAATCAACCTGGCGGTGGATGAAACCGAACTGACGCGTCGTCGTGCAGAGATGGAAAATCGCGGCCAAAGCGCCTGGCATCCGGTACATCGTGAGCGTTATGTATCGCAGGCGCTCAAAGCCTATGCCGCGATGGCCACTTCGGCCGATCGCGGCGCAGTGCGCGACATCAGTCAACTGATAAAATAAAGTGAAGCACCCATGCGGCCGGTTTATCCGGCCGTTATTCTTTGTACCGGCAGTCACTGTTGTTGCGCATTTTTTCCTGTTGTATTCACAAACCAGGAGAGACACGTATGACAAAGGCAGACAAAGCAGCAGATAGCGGAAAAGCCGATAGCAAGACAAAGCCCCGGCCAGGCAGGCGGGACGCAGATCGGACCGGGCGCAGCGACAAGCGCGCCGATCTGGCGGCACGGGAAGCCGGTGACCGCTTGCATGATCGCCCCTCAGCCAACACGCGGCTGGGCAAACCTCGCAAAAGGGACTTTCCGGTGAGCCAGGCGCGACGTTACCTGGAACCGGGACCCATCGTGCTGGTCTCTTCGCACTGGCAGGGGCGCGACAATATCATGACCATGGGCTGGCATTGCATTCTGGAATTTGCGCCCTCATTGTTCGGTTGCATGATTTCATCGGGCAATCACAGTTTCGATATGATCAGAAAGAGCGGGGAATGCGTTATCAACCTGCCTACCACTGTACTCACTGATATTGTCTGCCGCATTGGCAATTGCAGTGGCAGCGCGGTGGACAAATTTGCCGAATTTGGCCTGACCGCCAGCCCGGCAGAATGGGTAAGCGCGCCGATTATCGAGCAATGCCATGCCGCGTTTGAATGCAAACTGCATGACGACGTGCTGGTCGACAAATACAATTACTTCGTCTTCGAGATTGTGAAGGCGCATGTCGCCGCTCGGCCGGCACACCGGAAACACTGCACTATACCGGTGACGGCGTGTTCATGGTGGCCGGCAAAGTTATCAGCCGCCGTAGCCTGTTTACCAAAGTGCTGTAGCAATCCCCATCCAGGCAGGCCAAGCGGCGGCACCGTCGCGCCTGCCGCCTGTCTGGGCTAACCCGAATTGCGCAGGCCGGTGGCAATGCCGTTGATGGTCAGATGGATGGTGCGCTGGCTGCGCATTTGTTCGAGCTTGGACGGCTCTTCCTGGGCATCTTCCAATGCACGCTGGCGCCGGATGACCTCGACCTGCAGATAATTCAACGGGTCGGTATAGGCAAAGCGCTCCTGCAGGGCGGCCTTCAGGGTGGGGTTGTCCGCCAGCAAATCCTGCTGTTTGATGGCAAACAGCGCATCACGCGTTAATCCGAATTCCTGTTCGATCATCCCGAAAATGCTGCGGCGTATCTGTTCGTCGGCAACCAGTTCGCTGTACTGGCGTCCGATGTCCATATCGGTTTTGGCCAGGACCATTTCCATATTGGACAGCACGGTCTGGAAAAACGGCCAGTGCTCGGCCATGTCACGCAGCAATTGCGTACGTGATTGCTGCGTGCTGCCGTCGTCCGTGCCGGTGCCCAGGCGGATGAATGTGTCGATTGCCGTGCCCACGCCATACCAGCCGGTGATCATCAACCGGCATTGCGCCCAGGAAAAGCCCCAGGGGATGGCGCGCAGATCTTCGATGCGCTGTCCCTTTTTGCGCGAGGCAGGGCGCGAGCCGATATTTAAGCCTGCAATTTCATTGATGGGCGTGGCGGCAAAAAAATAATCAACAAAGCCCGGGGTGTCATACACCAGCCGGCGGTAGGCATGCTGGGCGGTATCCGAGAGCCAGGCCATGGTCTGCGTATAGCGCCGCATTGTGTCGGCATCCTTGCGCGTTTCCTCGTGCGGCGCCAGGCTGCTCAGTAGCGTTGCCGAAACAAGCAGTTCCAGATTGATGCGTCCGCTTTCGGCATTTTTGTATTTGCTCTGGATCACCTCGCCCTGTTCAGTCAGCCGGATTTGGCCGTCGACCGTACCGGGCGGTTGCGCCAGGATCGCATCGAAGCTGGAGCCGCCGCCACGGCCGACAGAACCGCCGCGGCCGTGAAACAGCCGCAGACGTACGTCATGGCGACGGAATACCTCAAGCAATTGCAATTCGGCGTTATATAAAGACCAGTTGGAGGTCAGGTAACCGCCATCCTTATTGCTGTCCGAATAGCCCAGCATGACTTCCTGGATATCGTCCTGGGCATGGGTGACGCGCTCGCGCACCGGGGGCAGCGACAGCCAGCGGTCCATGATGGCCGGGCCGGCCTCCAGATCGGGGATGGTTTCAAAAAGCGGAACCACAATCAGGCCATCGCCTGGCGCCACAGGCATGCGCTGGCCCGCATCGTCACGCTGTTGCGAGATCAGCCCGGTTTCCTGCTGCAGTACCAGCACTTCCAGCAGATCACTGAGCGTTTCGGTATGGGACACAATATACTGGGTAATCGCATTGTTCCCGTAATGGCGCCGTACAGAAGCGGCAGCCTGCAAAATGGCCAGTTCCTTGCGGGTTTCTTCACTGTACTGCTGCCAGGGCGAAACCAGGGGGCGACTATCGTCCAGTTCGGCCAGCAACACAGCGATTTTCTGTTCTTCATCCAGCTGGTCATACTGGACCGGCTTGCCGTTATGCTTGATCGCTGCACGCTGATACAGTTCGGTCAGAATGCGCTCGTGTACGTCCGAGCTTTGCCGCAGATCAAGCGCAGCCAGGTGAAATCCAAACACGGCCACCGCCTGTTGCAGCTCCTGCAAACGCAAGGGCACCACGCGCCGGCATGGTTGTCGCAGAGCGATCGGGCAATGACCGCCAGGTCTGCCGCAAATGCGGCTGGATCATCATAGGGATCGGCCGGTACTGTATTGCGCAGAGCCAGGTCATGATCAGTCAGCTGTTTTGCCGTTGCCGCCAGGCGCGCGTACACGCCGATCAGTGCGCGGCGATAGGGCTCATCCAGGCGGTGGCGTGACTGATCCGGGCTGGCCTCCGACAGGCTGGCCAGTTCTGGCGTGACCTGCGTTAGCGAGGTGCTTAGCGACAGTTCGGAGCCCAGCAGATGCACCTGCGCTAGGTAATATTCGAACAGCGTGGTGGCATGGCGGTTCATCGCATGTGTGAGGGTGTCGGCGTTCACGTTGGGATTGCCGTCGCGATCGCCGCCAATCCAGGAACCCATTTTCAGGAAGGTAGGCATCAGCGCCGCATTGTCCGGTTGCGCACCCAGACTGCGAGCAAATGTGGTGTACAGGTTAGGAATGGCTTTCAGAAAGGTCGTGCTGAAATAGGCGACTGCATTTTCAATTTCGTCATTGACCGTCAGCTTGTTAAAGCGCAGCATGCGCGTCAGCCAGAGCGTTTTGATATAGCCGGTCAGCTCCAGCGCCAGTTGATGGCTTTCTTCTTCGGTCAGGCGACTGTCGATGGCCACCAGGCACTGGCTGATGTGTCGATGCAGATCCAGCGTGCTTTTGCGTTGTACTTCCGTCGGGTGAGCTGTCAGCACCGGGACAATCATGGTTTTTGCCAGAAATTCGCGAACCTGACCGCGCTGCACACCATGGCGTTCCAGTTCTGTCAGCGTGTGTCCCAGGGTGCCGATCTGGGCGTCGTTGCTGCTGAGCAACCGGCGGCGCTGGCGCTTTTGCTGATCGCGGTCTTCAGCCAGATTGGCCAGGTGCAGGAAATAACTGAAGGCACGCGACAGAGTATTGGCCTGGTCATCGGACAAGGCCGTCAGCTTCTCGATCATCGTATCGCGTTCCTGCTGGAGGCCTTCTCGCTTGAAGCGTACCGCAGCGCGGCGCACAGTCTCAATGACGTCAAAAATCGGCTGGCCTTCCGATTCACGAATGGCGGCCCCAAGGATCCTGCCCAGCAGGCGGATGTCCTGCTGCATTTCATTTCTGTCTGTGCTTGCGTTGTCCACGTTATCTCTTGTTCCGGTTGGTTGAAGGGATTGAGTCATTTTAATTGTAGGGGGTTTTTCTGGGTGCCGTATTCGGTTTACTGAAACTGCATCTTTTTGGATTTGCCGCAGACGCTCAGGTTCGATGATGTTCTTGCCGGTAAAGGGCCGGTCGTTGACCAGAATGAGGAACGAGATGCTGGCGAAACTTAGTGAAATAAGCACGACGGCTTTGCGCAGCTCATGACGGGTGTGATAATGAATATCGTATATCACATACATGCAGACGCTCAGAAGAATCAGCAGCACCAGCCATTTCTGCATATTGATGTGATAAGTGGCCACATTGAGCCGCTCGTCACGGGCTTCCCGGACCTGTTTCAGATACGTACTGACCAGCGCCATTTGTGAACTGACATAGGGGTCATCGCGGACCTCGATGGCGGTTTTTGCCGCATTAATGGTCAGGACATCCAGCGCCGATTCGGTCTGCTCGCTGAGCTGGTCGCGTCCCATGCGTGGCCATTCATCCTGAACGGCAGCATTCACATAGGTCAGCAGGCGGGCGCGCAAGTCTGTATTGATCTGCTCAGGCATATGCTTGAGCACCCTGAGCGCATCGTGAACTGCACCAGCCTCCTGCTCTGTGGCCGCCTGGCCTTTCTCATTTTCCTTCCATACGTCACTGGCCATGAACGCCATATTCAGGCCAATGGGCACCAGCAGACCTGAAATAAGCGTATGGCTCAGGGCGCTGCTGCGCGGGGACGTGCTATTGCTGCGCTGCCGGCGAATAATCAGGACGATGAGGCCGGACAGAGCAAGAAAAAAAACAATGCACAGGGCCCAGACCAGAAAGATGGGTATATCGAACAGCAGATTGTAAAAATGCATGACTTTCCTCAGGGGCGGCGGCAGTGCAGATAATGTAATCCATCATGTAAGACATCATAAAGCGGTCAATCCGGTTCTATGACCTTTTGTATTCTACCTGCTGCGCGCGCGCGGCCAATATGGGGTCTATTGCAATTGAAAAAAAAGCGCTGACGACTTCACCCCCAGTCGCCCCTGAACAAGGGACAAAAGCGGCAGCGGTCGCGCGATCGGCCTCACATTGCCCGCGCGATGCGCGATAATGGACTTTGACAATAATAGTGCGTAACCCTCAGGAAATTGCAGTGATGAATGAGTCCACGATCGCCTCTCTCGCCTTTGATCGCTTTCTGTATCTTGCCAACGACCCGCAGGTGATTGAAGCCTGTCTGCATCCGGATGCACCCGTATTGCCCCCGGCCCACGTCGATATCGCGTTGCGGGACGATATTTCTACCGATGAAATCACGCCGGTAGCCATCATGTCGCACTATGACGACAAGCTTGGCGGGTTTGCCTATACCGGGGTACAGGCTGGCGGGCGCACGCCTATTGCCAGGCATGCAGTCAGGCAGGCTGGTATACAGGTGGTCGTGGCGGGCAACCGTTATGGCAAGGGATCGTCGCGCGAGCATAGCCCGGCAGCTGAAAAGCATGCCGGCGTGCGCCTGGTGTTTGCGCGCAGCTTTGAGCGGATCTATCGGCAGAATGCCGACAATATCGGATTGCTGACGTCCACCAATTTTGCCCTGCTGGCGCAGTTGCGAGCCGGCCAAAGCATTACGCTTGAACAGGTCCTGCAAGAGCGCGATGTACTGACCCAGGCCATTTTGCGCAGCGGCGGACTGCTCAATTATGGCAAACGCTATCTTGCCAGAAGTCGTCCGCAGACCGTTGCCGACAGTGACAAGCCGCAGACGCTGTTTGAAAAAATTATTGCCCGGCATGTTTTGCGCACGGAGCAGACTGGTACCGATCTGACGCCAGGCACAGGTATCTTTCTGCGTGCCGACTGGCGTTTCATCCACGAGTATTACACCGGCATGGCGGCACATATGCTGTACCAGACCTATACCGCGCCGTTGCAATTGTTTGATACTGAAAAAGTGATTGCCTTCGAGGACCACACGTCCTACATGCACGAGAGTCCCGCGCATTTGCGCCAGGGGCTGGTGCCGAACATGCTGCGCATGTGTCAGGCTCATCGCGATTTTGTGAAAGCAACCGGCCTGCGTTGGCATCGCACGCTGACTGAGGGCGAAGCCCTGCAGGATGACGGCAGCAACGTAGCCGGTATTTCACATGCAATGATGGCCGAACATTATGCCCTTCCCGGACAAGTGGTGGTCGGCACAGACTCACATACCCCGCATAGCGGAGCTCTGGGTTGTGTCGCCTTCGGGGTGGGCACAACCGATATGGCCAATGCCTTTATGACCGGTGCCGTCCGCATTACGATGCCGCCTTGCATTCTGGTGCGACTGCAGGGCACCCTGCCGGCAGGCGTGGCGGCCAAGGACATCGTCCTGCATCTGCTGGCGCTGCCGCAAATTCGTGCCGGCAAGGGCGTGGGCAGGGTGTTCGAATTCACTGGCGAAGTCATCGACGACCTGTCGGTGGATGAACGGGCGACGCTGACCAATATGTGTGCGGAGCTGGGTGGCTTTACCGGCATTGTTGCTCCCGATGCCCGAACCGTGCAGTTTCTGAAGGAACGCCGGGGCGTGGACTTTGAGCTGGCTGACTGGATGCATAGTGACCCGGGCGCCAGCTATGAACAACAGATTACAGTGGATTGTTCAGCGCTGGATGTGCTGGTGGCAGCTCCCGGCGATCCGGGCAACGGGCGGCCGGTGGCTTCTTTGGGAGAAACGATTGCCATAGACATCGCCTATGGCGGCTCCTGTACTGCCGGAAAGCGCGAAGATTTCGATCAGTATCACGCCGTATTGGCCTGGGGGTTGCAGCAAGGCCTGCATGTGGCGCCCCATGTGCAACTGTATTTGCAGTATGGCACCACGGCGGTCCGCGACTATTGCGTGCAACAAGGCTATGACCAGGTATTCGAACGCATGGGCGCAACAATATTGCAACCGTCCTGCGGGGCCTGCGCCAACTGCGGACCTGGTTCGTCGACCGACACCGACCAGATTACCATCAGCGCGATCAATCGCAATTTTCCGGGACGTTCCGGCCCGGGCAAGGTTTGGCTGGGTAGCCCGGCCACGGTCATGGCCAGCGCGCTGGCAGGTCATATCTGTTCGTTTTCCCAGTTGCAAAAGCAGGTAACGACGGGTCAGTTGCCTGTCTAGGTCAATTGTGCAGCGGGCAGCCGCAGATGCGTCCTGCAGCAAGCGGCTATGGTTTGCACCCATATAGCCTGCATCAATATGGCCTACAGAAAAGTATGCGCCTCGATCAATGCCGCTGCGATCTGGCCGATCCGACGCTGAGTCTGCATGGCCTTTTTGCGCAGCATCTGGTAGGCCTGGTCTTCGTCCACGCCATGCATTTTCATCAAAATGCCTTTGGCTTTTTCAACATCCTGGCGTTCAGCCAGTCGTTGCCTGGTGTCATCAAGCTCCAGGCGGCGCGCCTGTTCAAGCGAGAAGCGTTCGATGGCCACGTCCAGCAACGAGAGCAGGCGGGCCGCAGGAACTTCGCCTACGACATAAGCGGCAACGCCGGCCCTGATCGAGGCCTGCATGAAGCTGCGATCATTGTCATTGGTAAACATGACCACCGGCAATGCACTGTCATGTGAGCGCATGCAGAGGCCTTCGAGCGTATCGCGACACGAGGCATCTGCGCTGACCAGTACGACGTCGGGTTTGATACCCGCCAGCGCAGCAGCAAAATCGGCCAGCGGCGATAATTCGGCCACGACGTGAATGCCGGCAGCCTGCAGCTTGTCGCGCAGGGTATCGTTCTGTTCATCACGGATCAACATCACATTCAGCATTTTTCTTTCCTCTTGGTACATACAAAGCAAAAGGCGTGCCGCTTTTTGTCGACTGTACCGCCGGTGATGCTCGTTTTGAGTGCGTCCCGCTCCCGGCGATGTGGCGGATCGGCGACGGCAAGCGAGACATGCACCGATGTTGTGCGCTGCATCATTCAATTGCTTACTCTCAATGGCGCCCGCGCGCTCGCCCAGCCCGGTCGCAGTCAAAAACACTCGTTACCGCAGTTAGTCAACGCATTCTGTCACTCTATGGACGGTAAACTGGCATGCAACTTGCTTAGGTTTTCGTGAGGACCAATGGCGGTCGTCATCAGCAATGACAGCATTCAGGACAACGGCGTCCTGCAGGTACGTTTTTAAAACGTATCCGCAGGACGCTTTTTATTTTGGGGTAATGATGAACAGTCGGAAGAAAACGGACGCAACAGGCAATTCGGACGGGGTTCGTTCCCGCAAGCAGGCGGCACAGGACGCCATTGCGCCGGGCAGCGTGTATCGGCGGCAATGGATGCTGTCAGTGGCGCGCTCGGCTGCAGGCATGGGTGCACTTGGCCTGGCAGATCCCTTTTTGCGCCATGGCGCCTGGGCCGCCGGGTCGGACGCACCGGAAAAGACCGAGGTCAGGATCGGCTTCATTCCCCTGACCGACTGCGCCTCGGTGATCATGGCGGCCGAGCTGGGCATCGACAAAAAATACGGAATAAAGATTATTCCGAGCAAGGAAGCGTCCTGGGCCGCCGTGCGTGACAAGCTCATCAATGGCAATCTGGACTGCGCGCATGCATTGTACGGCATGATTTACGGCCTGCAGGTGGGGATTGGTGGTCCGCAAACCGACATGGCCGTGCTCATGGGGCTGAATCAGAACGGGCAGGGCATTACGCTTGCCAAGGCATTGCACGAGCGCGGCGTATCAGACGGCGCATCACTGAAAAAAGCCATGGCAACGCTGGATCGGCAACTGACCTTCGCACAAACCTTTCCCACCAGCACGCATGCCATGTGGCTTTATTATTGGCTGGCTGCGCATGATATTCATCCATTTAACGATGTTCGTGTCATTACCGTGCCACCGCCGCAAATGGTGGCCAATATGATGATCGGCAATATGGATGGGTACTGCGTGGGTGAACCATGGAACGCGCGGGCGGTGATCGATAAAATTGGCTTTACCGCCGTGACTACACAGGAAATTTGGCAGGATCATCCGGAAAAAGTGCTGGGTACCACGGCCCGGTTTGCAGACCAGTATCCCAATACCGCCAGGGCTGTGACGGCAGCCATTCTTGAAGCCGGCCGGTGGATCGACAGCTCGCCGGCCAATATTGAGCAAACGGCCAAGGTGATTGCCGCCAAGTCCTATGTCAACACGCAGGCCGATGTGATTATCGGCCGCATGCTGGGCAAGTACGACAACGGCATCGGCAAGATTGCAGACAGCGCGCATCCCATGCGGTTTTATGGCAACGGGGCAGCAACCTTTCCTTATCTGAGTGATGGCATGTGGTTCCTGACCCAGCAAAAGCGCTGGGGCTTGCTCAAATCGCATCCCGACTATCTGGCTGTGGCAAAAAAAATCAATCGTATCGACATCTACAAGGCGGCCGCCCAGGCCAGTGGCACGCCGTTGCCGGCCAGCGAAAACCGTTCTTCGACGCTGATCGATGGCGTGCTTTGGGATGGCAGCGATCCGGCGGCCTATGCCGACAGCTTTGCCGTTCATGTGTAATTGCGGGAGAAACAGATGAACACAGCAACTAAAGCAGTAACTACGCAGCCATGGACCGACTGGCCTGTCATGGCATGGCTGACCAGGCTGGGCTATCCGCTCATCGGGCTGATGGCAGTTGTCATTGTCTGGGAGATGGTTGCCGGAAAAATCGCCGGCATCCCCACGCCCTTGGCCACCTTGATGGCCGCGGTCACGTTATTCCAGGATCCGTTCTATCGCAACGGCCCGAATGATGTAGGTATCGGCTGGAACGTGCTGGCTTCGTTGTGGCGGGTCGGGGTTGGGTTTGGCCTGGCGGCGCTGGTCGGTATTCCGGCGGGATTCATTATCGGTCGCTATGCGCCGATACGCAAAATGACGGCGCCGGTGATCAGCCTGCTACGCCCTGTCTCGCCCTTGGCCTGGTTGCCGCTGGGATTGTTGATGTTCAGGCCGCCGAGCCGGCAGCCATCTGGGCCATCTTCATCTGCTCCATCTGGCCGATGATCATCAATACGGCAGACGGGGTAGCGCGGGTGCCTGCCGACTATCTGAACATTGCCAGGGTGCTGAATCTGTCTGAACGCAAAGTGCTTACCAGTATTCTTCTGCCCTCGGTTCTGCCTTATGTGCTGACAGGTGTACGCCTGTCTATCGGGACCGCCTGGCTGGTGATCGTGGCCGCAGAGATGCTGACCGGCGGCACCGGTATCGGCTTCTGGCTTTGGGATGAATGGAACAACCTGAATGTGCAGCACATCATTATCGCCATTTTCATTATCGGCCTGGTCGGCCTGCTGCTTGATGCCGCTTTGCTGGCTGTGGCCAGACGCTTTGCCTTTACCGAGGAGTAACGCATGGAAAAGTATGTTGCAGTTGAATCGGTCAGTCAGGTTTTCGATACTGCTCATGGGCCGTTCACGGCGCTGAACAATATTAATCTGGCGATCCGCAAGGGAGAGTTTGTCTCTCTGATCGGGCATTCGGGTTGTGGCAAATCCACGCTGCTCAATCTCATTGCCGGCTTGAACAAGCCCAGCAGCGGCGTGCTTATTTGTGATCAGCGCGAAATAGCCGGACCGGGGCCCGATCGGGCCATGGTGTTTCAGAATCATTCGCTGCTGCCGTGGTACACCTGTTTTCAGAATGTCTATCTGGCGGTGGAACGCGTTTTCGGCGCCAGCGAAACCAAAGCGCGCCTGCGTGAGCGCACTGCGGCGGCACTGGAACTGGTAGATCTGGCCCATGCCAGCAGCAAGTATCCCCGTGAAATATCAGGCGGCATGAAGCAGCGGGTAGGGATCGCGCGGGCGCTGGCCATCGAACCCAAGGTGTTGCTGATGGATGAGCCTTTGGCGCCCTGGATGCGCTGACACGCGCGCATTTGCAGGATGCCCTGTTGCGCATCGTCAAGCGCACGCAAAGCACGGTCGTGATGGTGACGCACGATGTGGACGAAGCCGTGCTTCTGTCGGACCGGATTGTGATGCTGACCAACGGGCCGGCTGCCACGATAGGCCAGATCCTGGCGATCCAGCTGCCGGCCCGTCGTGACCGTGTAGCACTGGCTGCCGATCCGCGCTATCTGCAATACCGCGCTGCAGTGATGAAATTTTTACATCAACGCTATTCGAATCCTGAGCAGGGCACCCGTCTTGCGCTGGTTGACGCCGAGCAGGCCGAACAGGCCGCGCTGGAACAGGACAGTGCAATTGTCGCTTAGACCCCGGGATCAATCACAAATGAATACAGGCAATATCATGAAAAAACGTAAACTGGTACTGATCGGCAATGGGATGGCGGGAGTTCGCACCATCGAAGAGTTGCTCAAACTGGACGATCAGCTGTATGACATTACCATTATTGGCAGCGAAGCTATCCCAATTACAACCGGATTCTGTTGTCACCCGTATTGACGGGCGAACAGACTATCCAGGATATTATCCTGAACGATCAGTCCTGGTATGACAACAATAATATCAATTTGTTGATGAACCAGTCGGTCACCACCATTGACCGGGTACGTCGACAGGTGCATACCGCAGATGGCACAGTGGTTCCTTACGATCGGCTACTGCTGGCCACAGGCTCCAATCCGTTTATCCTGCCGGTGCCCGGCAATACGCTGGATGGCGTCGTAACGTTCCGTGATATCAACGATGTGAACCTGATGATCGAAGCGGCAGGCTTGCGGCGCCATGCGGTGGTCATTGGCGGCGGTCTGCTGGGACTGGAGGCGGCCAATGGCCTGGCCGTGCGTGGCATGGCGGTCACCGTGGTGCATCTGGGTGACACGCTGCTGGATCGCCAGCTTGATGAACAGGCAGCCAACATGCTGCGCACCAGTTTGGAAGCACGTGGCCTGCAATTTTTGATGGCACATCAAACCAGCGAAATCATCGATGATGGCCATGGACGGGTCGGGGCGATCCGTTTTGCCAACGGCCATGAAATGCCCGCCGATCTGGTGGTCATGGCTGTGGGTATTCGTCCCAACGTGGCACTGGCTGCCAACGCCGGGTTACATGTTGATCGCGGGATTGTGGTCAGCGACACCATGCAGACATATGATCCGAGTATTTACGCGGTGGGCGAGTGTGTGAGCCATCGCGGCACTGCTTACGGTCTGGTTGCGCCGCTCTTTGAACAGGCCAAGGTGGCGGCCAATCACCTGGCCATGTATGGCATTGCCCGTTATGAAGGCAGTGTGACCTCCACTAAATTGAAAGTGACTGGTATTGATGTATTTTCTGCCGGCGATTTTATGGGCGATGCCAAAACCGATTGCATTACATTGGCCGATCCTGAAGGCGGCGTATATAAAAAACTGGTGGTGCAGGACAACAAGCTGGTGGGCGCCTGCCTTTATGGCGATACGGCAGATGGTGCCTGGTATTTCCGCTTGATTCGCGAAGGCAGATCAATTCATGAAATTCGCGACCAGTTAATGTTTGGCGAAGGGGCGGTGGGCGATACCGGGCACGCCGGCGAGAACAAGGTGGCGGGCATGCCCGATACCGCCGAGGTATGCGGGTGTAATGGGGTGTGCAAGAGTACCATCGTCAAGGCGATTCGCGAACAGGGCCTGTTTACCGTTGATGACATCAGAAAACATACCAAGGCTGCCAGTTCCTGCGGGTCATGCACCGGGCTGGTCGAGCAGATCCTGATCAATTGTGTCGGTGGCGCTGCCGATGTAAAGCCAAAATCGGCACGACCCATTTGTGGCTGCACCGATGTAACGCACGGACAGGCGCGCAAAGTGATTCGCCAGCAACATCTGACCACCATTGCAGACGCCATGCATTTTATGGAATGGCGAACACCTGATGGCTGCGCAACATGCCGGCCTGCGCTCAACTACTATCTGCGATCCACCTGGCCAGGCGAGGCCGTTGATGATGGCGCCTCGCGCCTGGTGAACGAACGCATGCATGCCAATATTCAGAAAGACGGCACCTATTCCGTTGTGCCGCGCATCTGGGGCGGGGTAACCAATCCGGCAGAGCTCAGAAGAATTGCAGATGTGGCAGATAAATACGCCATTCCCATGGTCAAGGTGACCGGCGGGCAGCGGATTGATTTGCTTGGCGTGCGCAAGGAAGATTTGACCAGTGTCTGGAAGGATCTGGATATGCCGTCAGGTCATGCCTATGGCAAGAGCCTGCGCACCGTGAAGACCTGCGTAGGCAGCGAATTCTGTCGCTTTGGGACACAGGACTCCACCGGCATGGGTATTGCACTTGAAAAGGATTTGGTCGGCATGTGGAGCCCGCACAAGGTGAAGCTCGCCGTGTCCGGCTGTCCACGCAATTGTTCCGAATCGGGAATCAAGGATGTGGGCATTATCGCGGTCGATTCCGGCTGGGAAATCTATGTCGGCGGCAATGGCGGCATCAAAACGGAAGTTGCGCAGTTCTTTGTCAAGGTCGAAACACAGGAAGACGTGCTGCAATACTGCGGGGCTTTTTTGCAGCTGTATCGTGAAGAGGCCTATTACCTGGAACGCACCGTTCATTATCTGGCGCGGGTTGGGCTGGAACATGCAAAAGAGCAGGTTATCAGCAACGCCGCGAATCGCGCGGCGCTGTATGAGCGGCTGCGCTTTGCGTTGTCCTTCGAACAGGACCCCTGGCAGGACCGTGTAGAGAAGCGGATTGCGGCGCCCGAACTTGAAACCCTGAATGTGTGAGGACACGATGAAAGTCTGTGAAAAATGGACGCCTGTGTGCGCCACTAACGAGATTCCCGCACGCGGCGCGCGTGTGATTCGCCGTCACGGCCTTGACGACATTGCGGTGTTCCGTAGCGGCGAAGGCGCTGTCTATGCCATCGTCGATAAATGCCCTCATAAAGGCGGTCCCCTGTCGGCGGGACTGGTGCATGGCGCCTCGGTTACCTGCCCGCTGCATGGCATGGTCATTGATCTGCCCACGGGACAAGTGCAGGCACCGGACGAGGGATGTGTCAGGACAATTGCCGTCAAAATCGATCAGGACCGGGTCTGCCTGGATCTGGGTGAAGGACAGTAGCCATGAATGCCCCGGTGCCCATCCAGCTGGTTCAGAATATGACAGATGAGATACGCGTTACCCGTTCGATTTGCTGCTATTGCGGCACCGGCTGCGGCGTACGCATTCACAGCAAGGGGGAGCATGTATTGTCTGTGGAAGGAGATATGGATCATCCATCCAGCGCGGGACTGCTGTGCAGCAAAGGCATGGCGCTGCCCGGCACGATACGACGGGATACGACAAGGGTATTGCATGCGCGTCTGCGCGACAGGCAGACGGGCAACTACCGTGAGATCAATATGTCCGAGGCCTTTGACGTTGCGGCAAAGGTGATCAGCAGCACTGTGCGTGAAGCTGGCCCGCAGGCCATGGGTTTTTATTTGTCGGGTCAGCTGCTGACCGAAGATTACGCCATCTTCAACAAAATGGCCCGTGTGCTGGTCGGGACTAATAACATCGACACCAACTCGCGGTTGTGCATGTCCAGTGCCGTGACCGGATACAAAATGACGCTTGGCGCCGACGCGCCACCGGCAAGCTATGAGGACATCGCGCTGGCCGACACGGTTCTGATTGCCGGCTCGAATATGGCCTATGCGCACCCGGTGTTGTTTCGGCGACTGATGCAGGCACGGCAGGCACGCCCGCATATGAAAATTATTGTGATCGACCCGCGTAATACGGACACGGCACAGGCGGCCGACCTGCACCTGGCGGTGACGCCGGGTGCAGACGTGGCACTGTTTCACGCGATGCTCAATGTCATGGTGTGGGAAAACCTGATAGACGATGACTATATCGCACGCTACACGGAAGGTTTCCCGGCGCTGAAGGATCGCATTCGGGACTTTACGCCCGCAGCAGCGGAGCAGGTGTGTGGTGTTACCGCCGCCGATATTGTGACTGCGGCCAGATGGTTTGCCCAAAGCGCCGCCACATTGTCGATGTACACCATGGGCCTGAATCAATCCAGCAGTGGTACGGCCAAGAACATGTCGTTGATTCACTTGCATCTGGCTACCGGTCATATCGGCCGACCGGGCACAGGTCCATTTTCGCTGACAGGTCAGCCCAATGCCATGGGCGGGCGCGAAGCCGGCGCCATGGCGACCCTGTTGCCAGGACATCGTGATCCGATGAATGCAACGCATCGTCAGGAGGTTGCCACCTTGTGGGGGACCGATAGTTTACCGGCGGCACCAGGATATCCAGCCATAGCCATGTTTGATGCCTTGCTGGAAAAACGGCTTCGGGTGCTTTGGATCGCAGCCACGAACCCGGCACAGTCTATGCCCGATCAGGCCAGGGTGCGCAAGGCGATGCAGAATGCAGACTTTGTGATTGTGCAGGAAGCGTATGCCGATTCGGAAACGCTGGCCTACGCCGATCTCATTATGCCGGCTGCGACCTGGCCTGAAAAAGAAGGCACGGTCACCAATTCGGAGCGCCGGATCAGCCGTGTACGGGCTGCCATTTCGGCGCCCGGCGACGCGCTGGCAGACTGGAAAATTGTGCAACAGGTGGCTAAGCGCGTGGCCCGTCAGATTGCACCGGCCAAGGAGGCCCTTTTCAATTATGCTGACGAAGCACAAATTTTCGCCGAGCATGCGGCGCTGACTGCTGGTCGAGATCTGGACTACAGCGCAGTCAGTTTTGCTTTGCTGGAGCAGCTTGGCCCGGTGCAGTGGCCGTTCGTGAAAACGGGTACCGTCCGTCTGTATGCCGATAATGTTTTTGCGACGGCAAATGGGCGGGCCCGCTTCGCCGATGTGGGCTATGTTGCGCCGGTCGAAAATATCTCCGCCCATTACCCGCTGCGACTGACGACAGCGCCTGCGTGATCACTGGCATACCATGACCCGTACCGGCTTGTCGCAGACACTGATTGGTCACGTGGAAGAGCCCGTGATTCATCTGCATCCGTCCGATATGGTGCGTTATCGCATCGGCAGCCAGGCCCTGGTAACAATCAAATCGCGGCGTACCCATCTGGTGCTGCCGGCGCAAGCCGACGACACGCTAAAACCCGGTTGCGCCTTTGTGCCGATGCACTGGGGCAGTCGTTTTATGGCCGGAGTCGGTATCAACGGGCTGACCCATGGCGCAACCGATCCGGATTCAGGGCAGCCTGAGCTCAAGCACTGCGTCGTTGGCGTTGAACTGTACCAACCGCAGTGGCAGGCGGTAGTATGGCTACGTGGCGATGCAGTCGCCCTGCAGCGTACCCTGTCGGGCTGGCTAAATGAATTTGATTACGCCATTGCCGTGCCCGTGGCTACCGGTGGAGGTGGGTTGCGCCTGCGCCTGGCCGCCAGAGCCGTACCCGAACGGGCGCGACTGGAACAGCTGCTGGTGGATCTGGGGATTGCCGATACGGATGTGGCATTCGACGATCCTGCGCGAGGCATCTATCGGCGGGTACGCTGTATCGACGGCCGGGTGGTCGTCTATTGCCTGGCAGGCTCTGTCCTGAATGCAGAGGATGCCCTGAACGACTGGGCCGATACGGGGGTGCGGCCCGAACCACTGCTGCCGGTGCTACTGGGCAAATCACAAATGAAATCACGGGCACGCATGGTGTGCGCCTGTAATGGCGTGACAGATATGCAGATCGCAGACGGTATTCGCAGCGGCATGGATTTGCCTGCGCTCAAGCAGCACCTCAATTGCGGTACAGGGTGTGGGTCCTGTATCGTGCAAATCAATCAAATGATCAACCGGTATGCCGGTACGGAGGCATTATGACAAATACAATAAAGCGGATTTCAGCCAACGACGCGGCCACCGGCAAGGTCTGGCTGGTCGGCGCCGGCCCGGGCGATGCAGAGTTACTTACACTAAAGGCCTATCGGATATTGCAAGGCGCCGATGTCTGGCTGGTAGACGATCTGATCAGCGAGGATATTCTGGCGTTGGCCCCCACCCATGTGCGCATCGTGCCGGTAGGCAAGCGTGGGGGCTGTCCGTCCACGTCGCAAAATTTTATTTTGCGCCTGATGGCGCGCTATGCCCGGGCAGGCCTGCAGGTAGCCAGAGTCAAGGGCGGAGATCCTTTTATTTTCGGTCGTGGCGGCGAAGAGCTGGCGTGGCTTGCCGAACAGGGAATTGCCGCCGAAGCGGTCGGCGGCATGACAGCCGGCCTGGCTGCGGCCAGCGCGTTGGGCCTGCCCTTGACTCATCGCGCGATTGCGCGCGGCGTGGTTTTTGTGACTGCCCATACCGCCGATGGCGCTGCGCCCGACTGGCGGGCTCTGGCGCAGAGTGAGCTTACACTGGTCTGTTATATGGGCATGAGTCGAAAGGAACAACTGCAACAGGATATGTTGCAGGCCGGTTTTGCCTGTGATCTGCCGGTCGCTGTGGTCGAGCGCGTGACCTGTCGGAATGAACGCAGTCTGTTTACGACACTGCAAACCATGTCGGCAGACATTAACGCAGCTGGATTGGGCAGCCCCGCGTTGCTGATTATCGGCAGGGCGGTGGCGCATCGGGTAGCGGCCCCGGCGCAAGCAAAATGTGCGGCGCAAGGCATGCCTGACGCGATGACCGTTCAAGCGGCATGGCTGTGAATCAGGCGCTTCGAATGTCTCCTATTTCAAAATAGTGCGTGCTCGCATGCAGCGAGACGGGAACAATAATAAGCACTGCACACGCAGGACGCCCTTACGTGCCAATCTGTGGATATTGCCGCGAATAAACCGTGCTGCTGTGCGCTCTGCTGTCATTGCTGATGCAGACATTTAGTGCGTATTTTAGATATCAGTGTTGATGTTGCTGGCACAGATCAACGGGAATTCCCAAGTGATCATTTGAGTCAAACCCGGTCTGAACACCCCCGCGATAAATGCAGAATATCTGCGCTGTGCTGATGGTCAGTGCAGACGGTAAAAGGGCCCGACCGAAGCCGGGCCCTGCCTGATAAGGAGGATACGATGAAACGAATCGTATTACAACTTATCCTGATCGGTATATCGCTGGTGTTGCTAGTGTATAGCGCGCCAGCTTATTGATCAGGAACCGGTGGGGCACCCCCCCACCGGTTTCAGGTTTTAATTTACTTAATCGTGTTTCGTATGTCAACCTAGTATTTTCCGAGGGTAAACATGTGCTTTTGACTGAACTGTCGTGTTCATTCCACTCAGTAAACGTATCGGTTTGCATTGCAGATAGAAAAACACCGCGATGCAGCAGAAGTCAACAAGTCAAAGAATCAAAAGAAATGAAGAAATGAAGAAATGAAGAAATGAAGAAATGAAGAAATGAAGAAATGAAGAAATGAAGAAATGAAGAAATGAAGAAATGAGGCCCGTGCCGACCTAAAAAGCGAAACTATCGGTGATTACGAAGAGATCATTTGAATCAAACCCGGTCTGAACACGCCTCCGATAAATGCACAATATCTGCGCTGTGCTGATGGTTGGTACAGACGGTAAAAGGGCCCGACCGAAGCCGGGCCCTGCCTGATAAGGAGGATACGATGAAGCATATCGTATTACATCTTATCCTGATCGGTATATCGCTGGTGTTGCTAGCGTATAGCGCGCCAGCTTATTGATCAGGAACCGGTGGGCTAGCCCCCACCGGTTTCAGGTTTCAATTTACTTAATCGTGTTTCGTATGTCAACCTAGTATTTTCCGAGGGTACAAAGAGACCTTGATTACGATGCTCATTTTTTCAGATAAACATACCGTCCTGCATTACAGATACTGAAAATAAAGCGATGTAGTTGAAGTCAATAAGGTAAAGAGGCGAAGCTCGCCCGCAGATCGTCAATATGAATGGAACTGTCGGCGATTACGAAGCGATCATTTGAATCAAACCCGGTCTGAACATGCCTCCGATAAATGCAGAATATCTGCGCTGTGCTGATGGTCAGCGCAGACGGTAAAAGGGCCCGACCGAAGCCGGGCCCTGCCTGATAAGGAGGATACGATGAAGCGAATCGTATTACAACTTATCCTGATCGGTATAGTGCTGGTGTTGCTAGCCTATAGCACACCAGCTTATTGATCAGGGACCGGTGGGCTAGGACGCCACCTGTTTCAGGTTTTAATTTACAAAATATCTCCCTGGCTGTCAATTATCTGCGCAGGTAGTTTTACCGACAGCATCACAACAGGCATACGTACACTGCACGACACATACTACCAACCCAACCTCGTACTGTTGGATTGGGTAGCACGCTTTTGCGGCTGCTTGCCATCAGGTTTTGTGATACAGCTCGGCGCCTTTTTTCATGAACTCGATCGATTTTTCCTGCATGCCCTGATGCAGCGCCTTATCAGCCGACAGTCCCTGCTTCTGGGCATATTCACGTACATCCTGGGTAATCTTCATGCTGCAGAAATGCGGTCCGCACATCGAACAGAAGTGAGCCACTTTCATCGAGTCCTTTGGTAGCGTCTCGTCGTGAAATTCCTTGGCAGTATCCGGGTCCAGGCCAAGATTGAACTGATCATCCCAGCGGAACTCAAAGCGGGCTTTGGACAGTGCATTATCACGGATGGCCGAGCCGGGATGACCTTTGGCCAGATCGGCAGCATGCGCGGCAATTTTATAGGTGATAATGCCGTCCTTCACGTCTTTTTTGTTGGGCAGCCCCAGGTGTTCTTTCGGGGTAACGTAGCACAACATGGCTGTTCCATACCATCCGATCAGCGCAGCGCCAATGCCGGACGTAATATGATCGTAGCCGGGGGCGATATCGGTAGTCAACGGGCCCAGGGTATAGAAGGGCGCCTCATCACAGTGTTCCAGCTGCAGATCCATGTTTTCCTTGATCAAATGCATGGGCACATGGCCCGGGCCTTCGATCATGACCTGGACATCGTGCTTCCACGCCACCTTGGTCAGTTCGCCCAGCGTTTTGAGTTCGGCAAACTGGGCTTCGTCATTGGCGTCGTAACCGGAACCGGGTCGCAGTCCATCGCCCAGTGAGAAGCTGACATCGTAGGCTTTCATGATGTCGCAAATATCTTCAAAGTGCGTATACAGGAAGCTTTCCTCGTGGTGGGCAAGACACCATTTGGCCATAATGGAACCACCCCGCGACACGATACCGGTCATGCGATCGGCTGTCATGGGAATGAATGGCAGGCGCACGCCCGCATGAATGGTGAAATAGTCCACGCCTTGTTCTGCCTGTTCGATCAGCGTGTCCCGGAAAATTTCCCAGGTCAGTTCTTCGGCTTTGCCATCAACTTTTTCCAGAGCCTGATAAATCGGCACGGTCCCGATGGGAACCGGTGAGTTGCGGATGATCCATTCGCGGGTTTCATGGATATGCTTGCCGGTAGATAAATCCATGACCGTATCGCCACCCCAGCGGATGGCCCAGGTCATTTTCTCCACTTCTTCATTGATGCTTGAGCCAAGCGCTGAGTTACCGATATTGGCATTGATCTTGACCAGGAAATTGCGGCCGATGGCCATGGGCTCAATTTCCGGATGATTGATGTTTGCCGGAATAATGGCGCGCCCGCGCGCGATTTCATCCCGCACGAATTCGGGGGTGATTTTCTTGGGAATGGAAGCCCCAAAGGACTGCCCTGGATGCTGGCGCAGAATGCGTGCGGCCAGTTTTGCACCGTCTGGTCCGCTTTGACGCACACTTTCGATGTACTGCTCGATCCGCATGTTTTCGCGGATGGCTACAAACTCCATCTCCGGTGTGATAATGCCTTTGCGCGCGTAGTGCATCTGGCTCACGTTGCGGCCTGCCAATGCACGCCGGGGCGGGCGCTGCAGTTCGAATCGCATGGCAGTCAGGGCCGGATCGGTCAAGCGTTCCTGCCCATAGACACTACTGGGGCCGGACAGCACTTCTGTATCCTGCCGTTCGTCGATCCAGGCGCGCCGAACCTCGGGCAGCCCTTGCGGATATCAATATTCACCGTAGGATCGGTATACGGGCCGCTGGCATCGTACACGGTCAGCGGCGGATTGGATTCCCCGCCAAAAAGCGTAGGCGTGTCATCCTGACTAATTTCACGAAATGGCACGCGAATGTCCGGGCGAGAACCCTGTTCATAAATTTTGCGTGACTGGGGAAGCGCCTGAATGGCGGCGGAATCGACCTGCGCCGTGGCGGCCAGGAATTTTGGGTTTGCACTCATGTTTGCTCCAAAACAATTGAAATTGGAGCCGAATACGGGACAGCCTTCGTGTAGACGAATGATCTCCCAGCATCGGCATTATCCGTACTGGTACAAAGGGACTCTCTCAACCACGCCAAAGGCGCAGTACCCCTGCTTGAACTGGGAAGTATAGGAGCTTATGCGGATCCAGACAAGTAAATCCGATGGATCCAGCAATTACGCAAGCAATTGAAATGGGTTGCCGGACAAGCGCCGCCGGCATGCTGCACGCAGCTGCGATGTTTACTGTTGCTGCGCAACATGTTCAGGCGGCGTTTGCAATAACCGTATTTATGTCGCCGCGCAGGCTGTTGGCGTCTGAAAGCCGGGATTCATGCTGTACTGCAGCGACTTCCCCTATGATGAACAGGGCCGGCGCGGCGGCCTGCGAGGCCAGGTCGTTTAAATCGGCCAATGTGCCGATGTACACTTTTTGTGAAGGACGTGTGGCATGGCTGACCACGGCAATCGGTGTGTCGGCGGGGCGGCCGCGCTGTGTCAGTTCGCGGGTAATTCTTGCGGCATTGACGGTGCCCATGTAGACCACTATGGTCTGGCGTGGTCGAGCCAGGGTATCCCAGTCAATTGCATTTTCGTTGCGACAGGTGTGGCCGGTAACAAACAGAACCGATTGCGAATGGTCGCGATGGGTCAGCGGAATGCCGGCATAGGCAGAGGCCCCCAGTGCGGCAGTGATACCCGGGACCACCCGACAGGCGATCCCCTGATCCGTGACTGCCTGCATCTCTTCGCCGCCACGTCCGAAAATAAAGGGGTCACCGCCCTTGAGCCGAACCACGCGCAGGCCTTTTCTGGCGTGGCTGATCAGCAGCTCATTAATCTGCTCCTGTGGCACCGAGTGATAGCCGCCACGTTTGCCAACCGGCACCCGCTCGGCATCGCGACGGATCAGTGCCATGATTTCATCTGAAATCAGTGCGTCATGAAAGACAATATCGGCCTGCTGGATGGCTTGCAGGGCGTTCAGGGTCAGCAGCCCGGGATCGCCCGGGCCGGCGCCCACCAGTGTGACTTCGCCCTGTTGCGGTACGCCGCTGGCCAGTTGTGCCTGCAGCAACGCTTCGGCACCTGCCGTGTCGCCGGACTGCGCGGCCTCGGCAAAGCGACTGCTGAATAGCATTTCCCAGAAGCGTCGTCGTTCCGTAAGCGAGCCCAGCTGTTGCTTGACTTTGCCGCGCCAGCGTCCGGCTATTTGTGCCATATTGCCGAACTGCTGAGGAATCAGCGTTTCCAGTTGCTGGCGCAATTGTCGGATAAGCACCGGGGCAGTGCCATTGCTGCTAATGGCAATTTGTACCGGAGAACGGTCGATGATCGAAGGAACGATATATGAACACAGTTCTGGGTTGTCCACGACGTTAACCAGCTTTTTACGCGCTTGGGCGGCATCCGAGACGGCCTGGTTGACTACGGCATCGTCGGTAGCCGCCACAACCAGGAATACCTCGTCAAGCCAGCTGGCTTCGAACTGTTGCCCGCGCAATATTATTTTGCCCTGTTCTGCCCATAATTTCAGTTGTGGTGTCAGCTCCGGGGCGGCCAGGTGTACCTGGCACCGGCATCAAGCAGGGCGTGAGCCTTGCGCTCGGCCACCGTGCCACCGCCAATCACCAGTACGGGGCGTCCTGTGAGATTGGCAAATAAGGGAAAGGTCTGCATGATGTTTCGGGCCAAATGTGAAAGAAGAGCGGTTATATGGTTATTACAACTGTAATCGTAGTGTTTTTACAAATAATCGAAAAATATATATCTGCTTGTAGCTTAGATCTTCCAGTAATAAGAAGGTACCACATACCCTGCAGGCTTATATAGATAGAGGTAATGTTGAAATGACATATCTGTTGTTCGTGCACTGCGCAATCGTTGCTAGGATGAAACCCGTATAAATAGTAAATAGTCCACATAAATAGTAAACAACGAGCGACAAGCCGCCCAGGACACGGGTCTGATGACCAGCTTCTACTGGGTGAGTATTGTCCGTAAGCAGGGAAATCAGACAAATGAGTTATCCACCACTATCGGGGTTGCCGATCAATTCGGATACGCTATCTGAATTGCAGAAAAACCTTTCGGGGTTAAATCCGTTGCAGACAGCATGGCTGTCCGGCTATCTGTGGGCACGCAGCCAGCAGATGGATGCGCCTGTTGCCGTAAGCGCCGGTGCAGCCGCTGCGCCGGGCACGCCGGAGCAGGCCAGTCCGGTGCTGATATTATCGGCGTCCCAGACCGGCAATGCGCGCCGGGTGGCCCAGTCTTTGCAGGATAAACTGAAGGCTGCCGGAGTGGCATCGGTACTGAAAAATGCGGGCGATTACAAAAGCCGGCAACTCGCTTCAGAGCGGCTTGTCCTGATTGTCGCCTCCACCCAGGGTGATGGCGAACCGCCAGAAGAAGCACTAACATTGCACAAGGCTCTGTTCGGCAAAAAGCCGCCTGAGGTCAAGTCCCTGCAGTTTGCGGTGCTGGGGCTGGGCGACAGTTCCTATCCTGATTTTTGCCAGGCGGGCAAGGACTTCGATTCGCGTCTGGAGCAACTGGGCGCACAGCGTCTATTTGAACGTGTAGACTGCGACCTGGATTACCAGGCAACGGCTGATCAGTGGGTTGAAAAAACAGTAGCCTGGCTGATCGAACACGAAAGCCGCAATACGACCGCCACGTCGACAACCGGCAGTGTCAGTGCCCTGGTCAATGAACCGCAGGTGCATGCGCAAATTTACACGCGCGAAAAACCGTTTACCGCCACCATATTGACCAACCAGAAAATCACCAGTCGCGATTCGCTCAAGGATGTACGGCATCTGGAATTTGATCTGGGCGACTCCGGCATTCGTTATCAGCCTGGCGATGCGCTGGGAGTCTGGTTTCGCAATGACCCGGCGCTGGCCGATTCCATTTTGTCCTCGACCGGTGTCGATGGCGCCGCCAATGTGACCCTGTCTGACGGCAAAACCCAGGTGGGCATTCGTTATGCACTGATTCATCATCTGGAAATTACTCAGAACACGCCTGCCTTTGTGAAGGGATATGCACAAATTACCCAGGACCCAGGTCTTCTGGAACTGATTGCCGACACCAAGGCGCTGCAGGACTATATCGCCGATACGCCTATAGATGTGGTGCTCAGAAGGGTGCCGCAGGTGCTTACCGCCCAGCAGTTATCTGATTTGCTGCGACCGCTTACCCCGCGCCTGTATTCCATTGCCTCGGCGCAGGAAGAGGTGGGTGAGGAAGTGCATATCACTGTAGCCCTGGTGGAGTATGAGCAGGATACGGTACAGTATCAGGGTGGAGCTTCCGGTTACCTGAATCGTCGTCTGGAAGCTGGCGATGAAGTGGATATTTTTATTGAACCATCAGCGCACTTTCGCCTGCCACAGGATGCGCAAACGCCCATTATCATGATCGGAGCCGGTACCGGCATCGCACCGTTTCGCGCCTTTATGCAAAAACGCGATGCCGAAGACCAGGAAGGGGCCAACTGGCTTGTTTTTGGCAACCAGTCTTTCAAGGATGATTTTCTTTATCAGCTCGAATGGCAGCAACTGGCCAAATCAGAACGTTTGTCGCACTACAGTTTTGCATGGTCGCGCGATCAGCAGGAAAAAATTTACGTCCAGCACAAGTTGCTGCAGGAGGGTACGCAGCTGTGGCAGTGGTTGCAGAAGGGCGCGCATCTTTATGTGTGCGGTGACGCCAGTCGTATGGCCAAAGACGTTGAAGCGGCTCTGCTTGAGGTGATCGCCAGCGAGGGCGGGCTCAGTGCTGACGATGCCGATGCCTATCTGGATGAGTTGCGCGAGTCGCATCGCTATCAACGCGACGTATATTGAGGAATGATCATGAGTGACATCAAGGCACCGGCAGGCAAGCTGTCGGATAACGAACGTCTGAAAAGCAACAGCAAATACCTGCGCGGCACCATCGTCGAGGATCTCCAGGATCCGTTGAGCGGCGGCTTTCGCGGCGATAATTTCAACCTGATCCGGTTTCACGGCATGTATGAGCAGGATGATCGTGATATTCGCGCCGAACGCGTAGAGCAGAAACTGGAACCGCTGAAAAACGTGATGCTGCGCTGCCGGATGCCCGGCGGTGTCATTACCCCGGCCCAGTGGCTGGGCATTGACGAGTTTGCCGCCAGTCATACAATGTATGGCAGCATCCGCATTACCAATCGCCAGACCTTTCAGTATCACGGCGTATTAAAGCAGAATATTCGTCCGGTACACCAGTGGCTGCATCAATTGGGCCTGGATTCGATCGCCACGGCGGGCGATGTCAATCGCAATGTGCTGTGTACGTCCAATCCGGTAGAGTCCGAGCTGCATGTACAAGCCTGGGAATGGGCCAAGAAAATTTCCGAGCATCTGCTGCCCAAGACCCAGGCTTACGCGGAAATCTGGCTGGATGGATGAAAAAGTGCAAAGCACCGATACCGATACCCTTGAGCCGATTCTGGGTAAAAGCTATCTGCCGCGCAAATTCAAAACTACGGTGATCATACCGCCGCAGAACGATGTGGACTTGCATGCCAATGATCTGAATTTCGTTGCGATAGAGCAGGCAGGCAGCCTGATCGGATTCAATGTGCTGATCGGTGGTGGTCTGTCCATGGAGCACGGCAACACCGCGACCTTTCCCACCACGGCGTATGAGTTCGGTTTCATTCCCCTGGAGAAAACGCTGGACACCGCCGCAGCGGTCGTAATGGCGCAACGCGACCTGGGTAATCGCAGCGACCGGAAAGCGGCCAAAACACGCTACACGATTTTGCGTGTGGGTCTGGAGGCATTCAAGGAGCAAGTGGAGCAACGCATGGGCTTTGCTTTTGAGCCGATCCGCCCCTATGAATTTACCGATAGAGGAGACAGGATCGGCTGGGTTCACGGCATTGATAAAAAATGGCATCTGACGCTGTTCATTGAAAACGGACGCGTACTGGACTATCCTGGCCGGCCGCTGAAAACCGGCTTGCGTGAGATTGCGAAAATTCACAAAGGTGATTTTCGTCTGACGGCGAACCAGAATCTGATCGTGGCCAACGTGGATGCGGCAGACAAGGACGTGATAGAAAAACTGGCCCGCGACCATGGCCTGATCAACGACAACGTAACTGTCCAGCGGGAAAATTCAATGGCTTGTGTGGCCTTGCCCACCTGTCCGCTGGCCATGGCAGAGGCTGAGCGCTTCCTGCCGTCTTTTATTGACAAGATGGATGCCATCATGGCGCGGCATGGCTTGCAGGATGACTTTATTGTCACGCGCGTGACGGGCTGTCCGAATGGCTGTGGCAGAGCCATGCTTGCCGAGGTGGGACTGGTCGGTAAGGCGGTCGGGCGCTATAACCTGCACCTGGGAGGCAATCGCGTAGGAACTCGTATTCCAAGGCTATACAAGGAAAATATTACCGAAGAACAGATTCTGGACATCCTGGATGAACAGATCGGTCATTGGGCTGCCGGACGGCAGGATCAGGAAGGTTTTGGCGATTATCTGATTCGTACCGGTTTTATCAAGCCGGTAGTGAATCCGTCAGTAGACTTTCATGATGCCAGCAAGGTGCCCGACGCTGCAGCAATCGTTTAATAAAGATGACGACAGCGTGCTCTGGCCGTCATGCCGCGATCAATGATGATTGATGCATGCGATGAGCGTATCGGAGCAGGGCAAGGACTTTAGTTAACAGGTCCTGCAAAAACGGTAAAAGCCGTGTGCAATGTATAACGCACACGGCTTTTTTGTGGGTTCCGGGCAGCAAATCAGCCGGGCTGATCAGGCATTTTTCAAGTATGACTTGATGTGCGCTGTCAGCTCTTTGCGCTGTTTGCCGGTAAGGGCAATAAGCGCAGCCGTTTCCTTTTGTGTCAGTGATTTGAATAAGGCGTCGCGGGCGGCCACTTCCGGAGGAACGAAACTTTTTTCGGGAAGAATGGGCAATGTGCCGTTGATCAGCCAATCGGAATTGACGCCAAAGAATACAGCCAGCCGGCTGACAATTTGCGCAGACGGGCTGACTTTACGATTCCCCATTTCATAATTGGCGATCGTGCTTTGGGACACACCGAGTTCCAGCGCCAGTTCGTTTTGATTCATGCCGTGATGAATTTTGCGAAGAAAGTGCAGCCGCTCGGCGAAGGTGCCCAGTTTTGCCGCTGCGCGCAGGTCGGGCAGGGATTCATAATGTTTTCGAGTAGCCATATCAGAGAGACCAAAAATGTTACAAGTAGTAAATAACAATTTTCAATAATAGCCGGGTTTCCACGCTTTGCTTTAACAATTATCACTTTTTGACGAATTTTTCGTCGAAATTTTCGATTCTTTATGTTTGGCGGCGCCGATAGCGTCAAATTCACATTTTTTCGATCTATCATCAAAGAGCAATTACTTTCTTGGTATCAAATATGCTATATCACGTCCATGATATAACGTCAGTCATATCAGGTCAGTAATAGGACACTAATATCGGTATCGGAATATGAATCTTCCCGGTGCACTATATTGGGTGTTGTTGGGCTATGCCTGATCAACAGGCCTTGAAGCAGCAATTGCAAGGTGTCCTTGGCCTGCTTTAATCGCCCCTGGCCGTCCTCGGCTTGTGCGATCCAGACGGCAGCTTCGGCTAGGCCGCCGTAAATGAGTGCAGTCAGCACTGCCGGGTCGGTTTTGACCACAAGCTCCCTTTGCATCAGGTTTTCGATCAATTGCTGCATCGTGTTCAGACAATGGCGGCGCGAGTCAGGCGAAGGGCCACCCAGCACCGCTTTGGCATCGCGCAGCACAATGCGCTGCATTTCGGGCTCCAGCGCCATTTCCAGATAGGCGCGGCAGCGATTGTTAAATCCTTCCCATGGGTCCTGGGCCGACTCAGAAATGACTCGCAGGCGGGCATCGGTCTCGGCATCGATCTGTTCCACCACTGCTGCGAGTAACCCTTTTTTGTCGCCAAAATGATGATAGAGTGCGCCGCGGGTCAGGTTTGCCTGCGCCGTGAGCTCGTCCATCGACGTGTCGGCAAAGCCACGCTCTGTGAAAACCTTTCTTGCCGTCGTCAGCAGCATAGCGCGCGTTTCTTCCGTTTCGGCGCGGGTTCGACGGACCATTTGTGTATCTCCTTTCATACGCTTCGTATGATTATTTACATTCACGGCGTATGAATATATAATTCTATTCATACGTGTTGTATGTATTATCACCGTGCAATGCTGTCATGGCAAGCAGGTCGCACTCTGGGGAATGAAATGGTTAATCCGTATCGAGAACTGTTCGCTGCGCCTGGCGCCACGCACTTCGCTTTGGCAGGCCTGCTGGCGCGTATTGCGCTGCCCATGACTGGAATCGGCATCATCACCATGCTATCGCAACTGCGTACCAGCTATGCCTTGGCAGGTGCCGTGTCTGCTACGTTCGTATTGACCTACGCATTGTTGTCGCCACAGATTTCTCGCCTGGTAGACCGCCACGGACAAAGCCGGATGTTGCCCGCAGCGACAATGATCAGTGCTATTGGCATGCTGGTTTTGCTTGCCGCATCCCGTTGGTCGGCACCGGACTGGATTTTGTTCGCTGGTGCCTTGCTGTCCGGCTTCATGCCCAGTATTTCGGCGATGTTGCGGGCGCGATGGACGGCGATTTATCGCGGTAAGCCTCAATTAAGCGCCGCCTATTCCCTGGAGACGGTGCTTGATGAAGCCACCTATATTATCGGGCCTGCGTTGTCGGTTGGATTATCGGTAACGGCGTTTCCCCAGGCAGGCCCCTTGGCAGCGCTCGTGCTGCTTGTCCTTGGCATAGGGGCGCTGACCCTCCAGCATGGTACAGAACCGCAGGTTCAACTGCGGTCAGACACAGATGGCGCAGGGTCGGTCATCCGGTTGGCCAATGTGCGCCTGTTGGCGCTGCTGATGGTGGCAATGGGCATTGTCGTCGGCACCGTGGACATCGTGAGTGTGGCCCTCTCCGAGCAGTTGGGGCAACCGGCGGCGGCCAGCCTGGTACTGGCAGCTTATGCTGTCGGATCGTTTCTGGCGGGCCTGCTTTTTGGCGCAATGAAATTGACAACTCCCTTGCATCGCTTATTGCTGCTGGGCGGGCTGGCAACGGCCATAACCACGCTTCCCCTGATGCTGGCTGACAGTATTTTCGCACTGGCCACGACGGTATTGGTAGCTGGCTTGTTCTTCGCGCCAACGATGATTGTGGCGATGACGCTGGTGGAGCGTCTGGTACCGGAGCATCAACTGACAGAAGGAATGACTTGGCTGCTGGCGGGCCTGAATGTGGGCGTAGCGTTTGGCGCGGTTGCTTCGGGGCAGGTGGTGGATGCAGCAGACGCTTTGGCCGGTTTTGCGGTTGCGCTGGGTGCTGGGTTTTTTGTGTTGTTGCTGTCGCTTCTGGGGTATCTGCGACTGCGCGCATCTGGTCTGTGCCTGTCCGCATCCGAAGTCGCGTAGTGACAGCAGGAATTTTTATACCTATTCAAGGATTAATAATATGAACGCCTCGCCAACTTTTTCTTCACCCGCGGGTGCCCGGCATCCCTGGCTGGCAGTCGTCGCTGTAGGCCTTGCGACCTTCAGCGTGGTGACGACCGAGATGCTGCCGGTCGGCTTGCTGACGCCGATTGCCCAGACGCTGGATACCTCTGCCGGAACAGCCGGCTTAATGATTTCGCTGCCCGCACTGCTGGCCGC
This sequence comes from Advenella kashmirensis WT001, assembly GCF_000219915.2. NCBI lineage: Bacteria > Pseudomonadati > Pseudomonadota > Betaproteobacteria > Burkholderiales > Alcaligenaceae > Advenella > Advenella kashmirensis. The sequence continues at coordinate 1,057,622 of NC_017964.1, forward strand.
GCTATTTGCGCCGCTGGTGGTCATGGCGGCCGGCGGTACGGATCGGCGCCGGATATTGTGCGGGTTGCTGGCTTTGCTGGTGATTGCCAATATTGCAGGGGCGCTGGCCCCCAGCATGTCGTGGATGCTGGCAGCCCGCATTCTGGTCGGTTTCTGTATAGGTGGCATCTGGGCCATTGCTGCCGGCCTGGCACGTCGGCTTGTGGCTGAACATGCAGTCGGGTTGGCGACCTCAATCATCTTTGGCGGGGTTGCTGCGGCATCTGTGCTGGGTGTGCCGCTAGGCGCACTGGTCGGCCAGATGTGGGGCTGGCGCTGGGCTTTTGGTGGCATGGCAGTGCTAAGCGGGCTCGTGCTGGCGCTGCATCTTGTGGTCATTCCCGCATTGCCGGTGGCCGGTTCGGCATCGGTGCGTCAGTTTGGCGTGCAGCTTGCTAATCGTCAATTGCAAGTTGGCCTGGTTTTAACGCTGCTATTGGTGGCCAGTCACTTCATGGCCTTTACGTTCGTGCGCCCCTTGTTGCTGTCTGTTTCGGGTTTTGATGTGCAATGGCTTGGAGGATTGCTATTTGCTTACGGTATGGCGGGCATTGTCGGCAATTTTCTGATGGGCATTCTTGCTGCTCGCTATACGGAGCAGACGCTGCTGGCGATCGCGCTGGGACTGTTGCTTACGCCGGTTCTGTTTCTGCTTGTCGGGGGCTCTCCAATGGGGGGCGGCATGACGCTACTGTTTTGGGGACTGGCTTATGGCGGTGTGTCGGTGGGTCTGATGACCTGGATGATGAAAGTTGCAGCAGGCGCTGTAGAAGCGGCCACCGCACTGTACGTGGGCGCTTTCAATGTCGGTATTGCGCTGGGAGCCTGGCTGGGCGGTCAGATGGTCGATTGGCTTGGGCTGTCAGCCAATCTGCGGCTGGCAGGGGCATTCGCTGCGGCTGCTGTGCTCGTGTGTTTCGCAATAGGCCTGCGTCAGTACAAGGCCGTTACCGGCAGAAAGCAGGTTCATGTGATGCCGGACTGACTCTCTGCACCGACGGGGCCCCTAGGTAATTTACAAGCGCGGCGCTTGCAAGTGGTAAATGACAGGCCGCAGCGTGGCGGTCTGCCTTTTCGCTGTCGTTGCCCTGCCAACGCTGTAGCTGATCTTTAAATTTGGGAAGCATCGGAAGTGGTATTTTGCGGCGGGTGAACGAGCACCATGTTATTGCGGTGGATCAGTTCTTCGTCGCGGCAATTGCCAAGAATGCTTTCGATTTCACGGGTCGGGTGTCGCATGATCCGGCGGGTTTCGGCCGAAGAATAATTGGTGAGTCCGCGCGCAATTTCACGATGCTGCTGATCGGTGCAGGCCACGACATCGCCGCGCTCAAATTCACCGATGACATCGGTCACGCCGACAGCCAGCAGGCTTTTACCCTGGTCGACCAGCGCTTTGCATGCACCTTCGTCCAGCACCAGCTTGCCGGGCAGGCGCAAATGGTCGGCCATCCATTGCTTGCGTGCAGAGCGCAAAGACGGCGAGGCACGCAATTCGGTGCCGATGGCTTCGCCCTGGCCCAGTCGCTCCAGGACGCGCTCCTCGCGGCCGGACGCGATAATGGTGGTAGCGCCGCTACTGGCGGCCCGTTGAGCGGCCAGAACCTTGGTCAGCATGCCGCCAGTGCCGATATGGCTGCCGGCACCCCCGGCCATTTTCTGCAGCGCCGGATCACCGGCCGTGGCCAGATGGATAAAGCGGGCGTCGGGGTTGTTACGCGGGTCGCTGTCGTATAGCCCGCGCTGATCCGTCAGAATGATCAGCGCGTCCGCTTCGATCAGATTGCTGACTACGGCGCCCAGCGTGTCGTTGTCCCCCAGGCGGATTTCGTCCGTGACCACCGTATCGTTTTCATTGACGATCGGGATCACACCCAGTTCGAGCAGTTTAAAGATGGTCGAGCGCGCATTCAGATAGCGCAGGCGATCGGTCAAATCTTCGTGGGTCAGCAGGATTTGCGCCGCGCGCATATTGTGCGCAGCGAAAGCTGATTCATAGGCCTGGATCAGACCCATCTGGCCCACCGCGGCAGCAGCCTGCAGCTCGCTCATGGCTTTGGGACGGGTTTTCCACTTCAGGCGCGCCATGCCTTCGGCAATGGCGCCGCTGGACACCAGAATCACTTGCTTGTTCTGGCGACACAGGGTGGCGATTTGCGATGACCATTCTCCGATGGCCTGCGGGTCCAGGCCCTGACCATTGTTGGTAAGCAGGGATGAGCCCACTTTGACGACGATACGCCTTGCCGTGGCCACTGAAGAAACGAAATCGCTCATGTTGCAAAAAATCCAGAAGAGGGAAACGAAAGAGTAATAGGGCGCAGAACCGTTATTTTTCGACGTCGTTCAGGTTGCGACGGGATTCGTCAAAGCGCGGATCTTCCGGTACATAGGCCTCGGCCGCCTTGTCCTGTTCGGCCATTTCGCGGCGTTTTTCTGCGTCCAGATAATCCTGCAGTGCCCAGATCAATGCCTGGGTGCCATCGCCCGACAGGGCCGAAATGGCGAAGACCGGTCCGTCCCATTGCAGTTCCTTGCACAGTCGTTGCTGTATGTCTTGCGGATCGTTGACCATATCCAGCTTGTTCAGCACCAGCCAGCGAGGCTTGGCATGCAGTTCGGCATCATACTTGCGCAGTTCTTCGGCAATGGCGCGCACATTATGGGCAGCGACTTGCACTGGATCCTGGTCCGGATCCAGGCCGGCAACGTCCACCAGATGCAGCAAGACGCGAGTGCGCGACAGGTGACGCAGGAAAAGATGGCCCAGTCCGGCCCCTTCGGAGGCGCCTTCGATCAGCCCGGGAATATCGGCGACGACAAAACTGCGTGAGGGCGAGGTTCGCACCACGCCCAGATTCGGATGCAGGGTGGTGAAAGGGTAGTCTGCAATCTTGGGCTTGGCGTTGGAGATACGCGTGATGAGCGTGGATTTGCCGGCGTTGGGCATGCCCAGCAGCCCGACATCGGCCAGCACCTTGAGTTCCAGACGCAGTTTGCGCTGTTCGCCTTCCTTGCCATAGGTGAACTGGCGCGGCGCACGGTTGACGCTGGACTTGAAGTGCAGGTTGCCCATGCCGCCCTGGCCGCCGGCAGCCAGCGTGACCTGCATCTGATGATGATTCAGGTCAAATAATTGTTCGTTGGTTTCGGCGTCATAGATGACTGTGCCGACCGGGACGCGCAGTGTGATATCGACTGCAGCGGCGCCGTATTGGTCTGAGCCGCGGCCGTTTTCGCCATTCTTGCCGCGATGCAGGCGGGCATAGCGAAAGTCAATCAGGGTGTTGATATTTCTGTCGGCAATCGCGTAAATGCTGCCGCCTCGTCCGCCATCGCCGCCATCGGGGCCGCCCTTGGGGATGAATTTTTCGCGACGAAAACTCGCCGCCCCGTTGCCGCCCTTGCCGGCAATGACTTCGATCGTCGCTTCGTCAACGAATTTCATGATGGATTCCTGTGGCCTGTAATAATAAATGGAGTCGCCGTGTAAGTGCTTTTATTATCATTCACGCGGGCAGGTCTGATCATATCAGAGTGCGTCGCGGAATAAAAAATGCCGTTCACCTGGCGACAAGTGAACGGCACTGCATGATGTCCGGGGAAAGGTTTAGTCTACCTTTGTTACGGAAACGGTATGCTTGTTGAGTGCGCCTTTATGTGAAAAGGAAACACTGCCGTCTACCAGTGCGTACAGAGTGTGGTCTTTACCGATACCAACGTTGGTTCCCGGGTGAAAACGTGTGCCACGCTGACGAACAATGATTGAACCGGCTGGAATAACTTCACCGCCAAAGGCTTTTACGCCCAGTCGTTTGGATTCCGAGTCGCGGCCGTTGCGGGTTGAGCCGCCGCCCTTTTTCTGTGCCATGTTTAAGCTCCTGTTGTGCTGTTAACGAACGGATCAAGCAGAGATTGCTTCGATGACGATTTGGGTGTAATTCTGGCGATGGCCTGGTGCCGCTGATAATGCTTGCGACGGCGCATTTTGAAAATTTTCACCTTGTCGTGACGTCCATGTGCAAGAACTTTGGCTTTAACCACAGCGCCTTCGACAAGGGGAGCACCCACTTTGAGTGTTTCACCTTCGCCTACTGACAGAACCTGGTCTAGCGAGATTTCTTGCCCGATGTCTGCTGGTATCTGTTCTACCTTGAGTTTTTGACCTTCGGCAACACGATACTGCTTGCCTCCGGTTTTTATGACCGCGTACATATGGGTTAACCTCTAAAAATAAATTGGAATTAGCATATTTAAACGCTAAGCCCATCATTCTACTGCGAAAACTCATAAAAAGTCAAAAGAATCAATCGCTTGTTTCAGGAAAACCTGTCAGGGAGGGGGCGAAACCGGAAAAAATGTGGTATTTGTGCCGACACAAGTCAACGACAAGGCCATCACAATACTGCGTCGACCCAATCGTCGGCGACCACAAAGCCGCGGTGCACCTCCGTGTATACTTGGCCTGAAGCGGTCGGCAGCGGTTGCCCGGTCGCGGGTACAGTTGCGCCAGATGCCGGCGCCGCAGTAGCCATTGCCTGTGCGCTGACGGCGCTTAAGGGGGCAGCGACGCCCGAGGGCGCCAGTGCGACGATCAATAGTCCGGGTCGCGGTCCGGTGACGGCCGCGCCTGAACCGAACCACGATTCAAGTTGTGCCAGAAGGGCCGCTGCCTCAAGTGTGTCGGCGACATCGGCCTGTTGCGGCGAGAGCCATTGCATGCGCGATAGAATGCGCCAGCGCAGTTCACCGGCCCCTGCGTCTGTCCTGATCGACCGTGCGAGGCGCTGCGCAAAATCGGCTTGCGTCAGCCACCAGCCCCTTGAATGCTGCGGGTTGAGCATTGCCCGGGTGGTCGGTTCGGCCAGGACGTAATCGTCCCAGCGCTCGCCCTGCAAGGGGTAGAACAGCCAGCCCTTCATATAGGCTGCGGCGCTATCGACGCAGACGCCCAATTGCTGTGTGACCTCAGGCAGGCCGGACAGCGGCAGTTGCTGATCACGCAATTTCGTGGTTTTGCGGGCCAGCGTATCGCGCTGTTGCAGGCCTATCAAACGATCGGCGTCCGGGGTCCGGCTGCCTGCGGCACATAAAGATAATATTTGACGGCCAGTTCCCAGTGCCACACCTTGTGGTTGCTTTGATCGCGCCAGATGTAGTCCAGCTCGCCAATGGTTTGCCGGGCGCCGCCTTGGCGCTGGGTAGCGGTGATATGGATAGGTGTATGGTGCGCAGCAGTTCAATGCTGGCGGCGTGCTGCAGGGCGGTACGCAACAGGGCTTCGGCATAGAGCCCAAGCCGGCGATACGGTGCACTGAAGTCGCTGGTCAGGGTCGTGGACGCATTGTCTTGCTGGCCTTCGTGCGCCAGCCAGCGGTCAATCTCGCACAGCGCAGTGGCTGGCCAGCTTGCCAGTGGCAGACCGGCAGCCGGCGCCAGCAGATCCGGCGCATGCGTCAACCAGTGAAGATCATGCCAGGCCTGGCTGCGCAGCCGCAAGCCAGGTGTTATCTCAGGAACGGTAGTCGGCGTTGATGCTGACGTACTCATGTGAGAAGTCGCAACTGTATACCGTTTCCGATATATTGCCGCGACCCAGTGCTACCCGCACCAGAATCTCGGGTTGCTGCATGACGCGCTGGCCATCTTCTTCCAGATAGTCAGGGTTACGGCCGCCCCCAGTGGCAACCAGCACATCGTCAAGCCACAAGCGCAGGGCTGTTACATTCAGGTCATCAACACCGGCGTAACCAATGGCGGCCAGAATGCGGCCCAGGTTCGGATCGGATGCGTAGAAAGCGGTTTTGACCAGCGGGGAGTGTGCAATCGCGTAGGCAATTTTCAGCGCAGTCTGGCTGCTTTCTGCCTCTTCGACCTGGATGGTGATGAATTTGGTGGCGCCTTCGGCATCACGTACGATTTTTTGGGCCAGCTCGCGGGCAACTTCAATCAACTCAGCCTTGATGGTCTGGTAATGCGGACTTTGCGTGTCCTGTACCTGTATGCCGCTTTGACCGGTGGCAATTACGATGAATGAATCGTTGGTGGAGGTGTCGCCGTCTACCGTGATACGGTTAAAAGAACGGTTGGCAATATCCTTGACCAGTTCCTTGAGCAGCGCCGGAGCGATTTCCGCGTCGGTTGCGACAAAACCCAGCATGGTGGCCATATTCGGGCGGATCATGCCGGCACCTTTGCTGATGCCGGTAATGCTCACTTTACGCCATCCAGTGTCAGCTGCCTGGAGCAGATCTTGGCAGGGTATCGGTGGTCATGATGCTGTGTGCAGCCTTGAGCCAGGCATTTTTTTCCAGGGACCGGATGCATTGAGGCAATGCTGCCGTAATTTTGTCGACCGGAAGTGGTTCAAGAATCACGCCTGTAGAAAAAGGCAGGATTTCTTCTTCCAGCAAGCCCAGTTCCTTGGACAGCACACGGCAGGTCTCAAAGGCGCGTTCCAGACCATCGGCGCCGGTGCCGGCATTGGCATTGCCGGTATTGATAACCAGGGCACGCATGGCATTGCTCTTGGCCAGGCGAGATTCGCAGATCTGCACCGGGGCCGCTCTGAAACGATTGCGCGTGAAAACGCCGGCTACAGAGGTGCCTGGCGTGAATTTGAATAATGTGAGGTCATCACGGCCGGGCTTTTTGATCCCGGCTTGTGCAATGCCAATTTCAACCCCTGCTACCGGATAAATAGCTGATTCGTCAGGTATATTTAAGTTTACAGCCATACAGCTTCAACACCTTTAACATATTATGGATAACCCTGAGTGTAGCGTCTTTTTTATTTCACATTGAGAAAACCGGGATATCTGGAAAAAAATTCTTACACGGCCTGTTATAGCGTTTCTCCGGCGCAAGGCCATGGCAGCAGATGCTGCCGGGCATCGGCACCGGATCGATAGCGCAGGGCGCACAGGCGATCGGGTGCCGGTTATTATTACAGTAGTGCGAATGCGCGGCCGGCGGCGTCCAGTGTTTTTTCCAGAATCTCGTCGCTATGCATGGCCGAGACAAAACCGGCTTCAAACGCCGATGGCGCCAGATGAACGCCATTGTCCAGCATGCCATGGAAAAAGACCTTGAAGGCCTCATGGTTGATGTCGGACACCTCTGCGAAGGTAGTGGGAACGGTTTCGCGGAAATACAGGCCGAACATGCCGCCCACCGAGTCGGCGCAGAAGGCGACGCCTGCGGCACGGGCCTTGTCCTGCAGGCCGGCAACCAGTTTGGCAGATTGTGTCTGCAGGTGCTCATAGAAGCCGGGGCGCGACAGTATTTCAAGTGTGATAAGGCCGGCGGCAACGGACACAGGATTGCCCGAAAGCGTGCCCGCCTGATAAACCGGCCCCAGCGGTGCAATCTGGTCCATGATGTCGGCGCGACCGCCAAAGGCGCCTACGGGCATGCCCCCGCCAATGACTTTTGCCAGCGTGGTCAGATCGGGCGTGACGCCCGACAGGCCCTGTACACCTTGTGGGCCGGCGCGAAAGCCCGTCATCACTTCGTCGAAAATCAGCAGTGCGCCATATTCGGAGCACAATGCGCGCAGGCCGGCCAGGAACCCTTCTACCGGCTTGATCAAGTTCATATTACCGGCTATCGGTTCAACAATAATGCAGGCAATATCGGCACCGAATTCGGCAAATGCGGCCTTGACTGCGTCCAGATCGTTATAGTCCAGCACCAATGTATGCGCAACGAATTCTGCAGGGACGCCGGCAGAGGTCGGGTTGCCGAAGGTCAGCAGGCCCGAGCCGGCTTTGACCAGCAGGCTATCGGCATGGCCATGGTAACAGCCTTCGAATTTGATGATCTTATTGCGGCCAGTGGCGCCACGGGCCAGGCGGATGGCACTCATGGTGGCTTCTGTACCTGAACTGACCAGACGGACCTTTTCAATGGACGGGATGCGCGCAATAATCGCTTCGGCCAGCAAAGATTCGGCCTCGGTCGGCGCACCGAAAGACAGGCCTGATTCTGCTGCCCGCTGCACGGCCTGAACCACTTCGGGATGCGCATGGCCGACAATGGCCGGCCCCCAGGACCCCAGGTAATCAATATACTGTTTGCCATCGGCATCCCAGATATAAGCGTCTTTTGCCTTGCTGATGAAGCGGGGCGTGCCGCCTACCGAGCGGAATGCTCGCACCGGCGAATTGACACCACCAGGAATGGATTGAAGGGCGCGTTTAAAGAGAACTTCGTTCTGGGACATAATGAATTTTTTATCTGAAAATAAGTGAAAAGAGGCCGGTTCAGTCAGGGCTTGTTGCGGGCACGTAGCCGGCGGCGCTGCTGACATGACCGGGCGGGGAAAAGCAATTATGACGACGGCGACGGGCGCGGGTCAAACAGCGAGGCGTAGTAGGCGGCGGCTTTGCGGATGTCCGGCTCACCGAATAAACCGGTGATGACTGCGATACTATCGGCGCCGGCTTCTACCGCCAGATGGGCATTTTGCCTGTTGATTCCGCCAATCCCCACCAGTGCCGGCATGCGCTGGGTACCTGACGGTTTTTCGACTGCCTGAAACAGCGACAGGGGTGCACGAACTGCATCGGGTTTGACCATGGAGGGAAAAAGTGCGCCAAAGGCAATGTAATCGGCCTGCGCTTGCAAGGCGCTAGCGGCCAGCGCCAGACTGTCATAGCAAGAGACGCCGATCAGCAAAGGCGCCTGGTGCCGTTGTTGCAGCTGTGCGCGAACGGTCGTGATGGCGTCATCGTTTTTACCCAGATGAACGCCGTCGGCACCCAGTTCCAATGCCAGTTGCCAGTCATCATTGACGATAAACAGCACGCCTGCGTCACGGCAGATGTCGCGCACAGATGCCGCCACGCCGCGCGCCTGCGCTGGCGGCATGGTTTTCTGGCGCCACTGCAGCACCCGCATGCCGCCTTCGCAGGCCAGCGCAACGGCCTGCTGCAGGCGCTGGGCATCATGCCATTCGGGCGTAATGCCGTATAGACCGGACGGAAAGGTGTTTGCTGTCATTGCGCTGTTATGCCTGAATAAGTACAGATATCAATAGAAGTATAGCGAGAAAGCGCTCGCGGTTGTCCGCAAGGCTGTATCAGGCAGCGGATCAGGGCTTCTGCAGTCGTTGTGCTACCAGCTTGCTCATGCCCAGCTTGCGCCCGTCAGCAAGTGCCTTGTGCGCGTAAGTAATGGCATGCTCGCAGGCTTGGGGCATGGTCTGGCCCCGCGACAGTTCGCAGGCCAGGGCGGCACTGATCATATCACCCGCTTCAGATTGTCCGGCTAGCGGAAAAAAACCAAAAGCATGGCTGCGATCGCCGCCTTCGAGCAAAACATGCTGATGGGCGTCGTCTGGCGAAGGGCAAAACAGCGCCAGGCAGGATTTTGCGCCTGCCGCCAGAATGGCTTCGAGCACCACCGGGATCGGGTTCTCGTCGTTATGATCGTCTTCCGGCGCCCATAAATTCAGGTAACTGCAATCGACGACAACGCAGCTGGCTTGCGGTATAAGGGTTTCCCAGGTTGCCTGCAGCAGGGCCTCGATCTCGTCATCGGAGCTGTCTTCGATCACCGACGCGTATTGCGGCCCAAGATACAGAACCAGCGGGACACTATCATAGTCGGCGGCGATCTGCGCAATGATACTGACATGGTCCGGGCTGTACAGCCCGCCGGCACGGATGGCATGCACCGGAATGTCTTCGAGCAGGCAGCGAGCCTGATTGTCCAGAATTTCGTCGGAAACGGGATGGATTTCCTCTATGACACCGGTGTCTTGCACCGTGATGGCAGTGAGCGCGGTGACCGCCTGGCAATCAAAGTGCGTGGCGGTCAGAACATCGCCGACGAGCCCGGAACGTCCGGTTGGATCCAGATGGTTGAAAAACAGCACTGCAGGGCATGATCAGGGGACACGAGGCGTACTAAGCAAAAAACAAAAGCGGTGAAAGTTGCCGGTGCATAAAAAAAGCACGGCGCGGTTTTTGGGAAAACGGGCCAAAGGTATCATTTTAAATTAAAATGGGTACTAAAGCGTGCGCAGGCATGTTTTCGGGAACAAGCCCGATGGGCCGATTCCATCCGATTCGTGAAGTTACATTTGAATGTTAGGAAATAACCGTATTATGCGTACCTGGATGTGTTTAATTTGTGGTTGGGTTTATGATGAGGAAACCGGCGTTCCTGAAGAAGGAATTGCGCCGGGTACCAAATGGGAAGACGTTCCCCCCAACTGGGTCTGTCCTGAATGCGGTGCGCGCAAGGAAGACTTTGAAATGATGGAAATCTGACGCGCATCCTAAAAAGGAAGGACCATGACCGAACACGAAGACAAAAAAGAATCTGAATTTGTCAGTATGGCGAACCAGTTCCTCATGGCCATGCCTTCTCAGACAGCCGATATTTTCGAAGGTGGCGTGGTATATGTGTGTGAACATTCCGAAGACGGTGCGCTGGGCCTGTTGCTGAACCGGCCTACCGATCTGTCGGTGGAACAGCTGCTGGAGCGCCTGGAACTGGAAGTGAATGCCGACCTGGCTGCGCAGACCGTTTTTTATGGCGGGCCTGTCCAGACCGATCGTGGGTTCGTCCTGCACCACCCGGCTGGCCATTACCGTTCCAGTGTCGTGCTTGGCGACATGGCGCTTACAACGTCGCGTGACGTGCTGGAAGATCTGGCACGAGGCGAAGGGCCGCAGCAAATCTTTATTACGCTGGGTTATGCCGGCTGGTCTGCGGGTCAGCTGGAACAGGAAATCGCCGCCAATACCTGGCTTAATGTCAGCGCAGACCGTAATATCATTTTCAACAAGCGAGCTGCTGACCGTTACACGGCGGCGCTGGCGCTGCTTGGCATCGAACCTGCTGCATTGTCCGGTGATGCCGGCCATGCCTGAAGAAACCCTGCTGGCGTTTGATGCCGGCATGAAAAAAACCGGCGTGGCCCTGGGCAATACCTTGACGCGACAGGCGCGCCCTTTGTGCATTATCCGCGAGGTCACGCGCGATGGCCGCTTTGCCCGCATTGCTGCGCTGCTGCATGAATGGCAACCCGAAAGGGTGGTGGTGGGACTGCCGCTTACCAGCGCCGGCGACGAACAGCCGGCTTCCAAATTTGCCCGACGCTTTGCCAACCAGCTGCACGGCCGTTTCGGCTTGCACGTCGAGCTGGTGGACGAACGCGGTTCAAGCATGGAAGCGCAGGAACTTCTTGGCAACAATGAAGAAGATGATGCCGTGGCAGCCGCAGTTATTCTTCAACGCTATCTGGATAGCTTAAAATAACGGCACTTTTGATAACGGCACCTTTGCTAACAGGATAGGAAAACCATGACAGGCAGCCTGCCCAGCGCCGAAGAACTTTACGCGCATCTGAAAAACGCCCTGAGCGAAAAGCTCCAGGGCACCGATCCGGCCAATACATATCTAGTGGGTATTTATTCAGGGGGCGCCTGGCTGGCACGGCGACTCTGCGCGGATCTGAATTTGCCCAATCAGCCGGGCACCCTCAATACCAGTCTGCATCGCGACGACTTCAGCCGAATCGGGCTGCATTCGCAAACCCAGCCAAGTCACGTGCCGTTCGAAGTCGAAGGCGCGCACATTTTTCTCATCGACGATATCCTCTTTACCGGCCGCACGATTCGCGCGGCGCTCAATGAACTGTACGATTATGGCCGGCCCGCTTCGGTTCGTCTGGGTGTGCTGATCGACCGGGGCGGTCGCGAACTGCCCATTGCGCCCGACATCTGCGGCGGCGTTCTGCCGTTGCCGCGCGGCAGCAATTATGTTCTGGCTGCCGATGATGATTCACGTTTTACCCTGACCATGGAAGAGGAGTCCCGCTATGTTTAACCCGCAATTGAACCGGCATGGCGAGCTGACTCATCTGCTATCTACCGAGGGGCTGCCGCGCGACATTCTGACCCACATCCTGGACACGGCCCAGACATTCGTGCCCATGGCTGAGCGCGACATCAAAAAGGTGCCGTTGCTGCGCGGCAAAAGCGTCTTCAATCTGTTTTTTGAGAACTCCACCCGCACCCGTACCACATTTGAAATAGCCGCCAAACGGCTCTCGGCGGATGTCTATAACCTGAACATCAACGTATCGTCTACCGCCAAAGGCGAGTCGCTGCTCGATACCATCAGCAATCTGACGGCCATGCAGGCCGATATTTTTGTCGTGCGGCATGAAGCCAGCGGCGCCCCTTATCTTATTGCCCGCAACGTCGAGCCCCATATCCACGTTATCAATGCCGGGGACGGGCGCCATGCGCATCCCACGCAAGGCTTGCTGGATATGTACACCATCCGTCATTTCAAGAAGGATTTTTCCGGACTGACGGTGGCCATCGTGGGCGATATTTTGCATTCCCGGGTCGCACGGTCCGACATACATGCACTGACCACACTGGCGCAGCCGAAGTGCGCGCCATCGGTCCGCTCACGCTGCTGCCGGGCGGGCTTGAACAAATGGGCGTCAAGGTGTTCACCGATATGCGCGAAGGCCTGCGGGATGTAGATGTGGTCATGGTGCTGCGTTTGCAGAATGAGCGCATGAAGGGTGCGTTGCTGCCGTCTTCACAGGAATATTTCAAGCATTACGGGCTGACGCACGAAAAGCTGGCTTATGCCAAGCCGGATGCCATCGTCATGCACCCGGGCCCCATGAATCGCGGGGTTGAAATTGATTCCGCCGTCGCTGACGGACCACAGGCGGTTATTCTCAATCAGGTAACGTTCGGGATTGCTGTAAGAATGGCAGTCATGAGCATCGTAGCTGGAGCTTCTCAGTGAAAATAGTAATTAAAGGTGGCCGGCTGCTTGACCCGGCTTCCGGTACAGACCAGACCGGTAATCTTTATATCGCAGCCGGACGCATCGTTGGCATGGGGCAGGAGCCGGATGGATTTGAATCGGCACGCACCATCGATGCTACCGGTAAGCTGGTCATTCCGGGTCTGATCGATCTGGCAGTTCGCTTGCGCGAACCCGGCTTTGAACATCGGGCAACGCTGGAGTCGGAGATGCAGGCGGCGCTTGCCGGCGGGGTGACCAGCCTGGTGTTGCCGCCCGATACCGAACCGGCACTGGACGAACCCGGCCTGGTCGAAATGCTTAAACATCGCGCCCGCCAATTGCATCAGGCCAACCTGTATCCCCTGGGCGCAATGACCAATCGCCTGGAAGGCAAAATCATTACCGAAATGGCCGAGCTGACCGAAGCCGGTTGCATTGCCTTTTCCCAGGCCTCACTGCCGTTGATCGATACCGGTGTCCTGCTGCGCAGCATGCAGTACGCCAAAACCTATGGCTATACCTTGTGGCTCACGCCGCTGGAGGCCTCCCTGTCCAAGGGCGTGGCGGCCAGCGGGCCCTTTGCATCGCGGCTGGGGCTGGTCGGCGTACCGGAGCAGGCAGAAACCATTGCGCTGCATACCCTGTTCGAATTGCAAAAAGTCACGGGTACGCGTCTGCATATCTGCCGCCTGTCCAGCGCGGCCGGGATTGCACTGGTGCGTCAGGCCAAGGCACAGGGCCTGCCTGTGACCTGCGATGTGTCGCTCAACCACTTGCATCTGACAGACCTGGATATTGGTTTCTTCGACAGCAATTATCGGCTGGATCCGCCTTTGCGCGGCCAGCGTGATCGCGATGCAATTCGCGCCGGGCTTGCCGACGGAACGATTGATGCCGTCTGCTCTGATCACACGCCAGTAGACGACGATGGCAAGCTGATGCCGTTTGCAGAGGCAGAGCCCGGGGCAACGGGCGTAGAGTTGCTGTTCTCTCTGGTGGTTAAATGGGCGCAGGAAGAAAAGCTGTCGCTGGTGCAGGCGCTGGGACTCATTACGACCGGACCTGCCGCTATTCTGAAGGCCGGTGCGCCGTCGTTGCCGGGCTGCGGTACGCTGTCTGTAGGCGCGCCCGCCGATATCGCGATTGCGGATGCCGACGCTGCCTGGACAGTCGGTCGCGACACGTTGCTGAGCCAAAGTGCACACACGCCGTTTGTCGGTTACGAACTTCCCGGCAAGATTGTCATGACCCTGGTCAGTGGTCGCAGCGTATGGGAGTCTGTGTGATCGCGTATTTACGGTTTGTTGTCAGGGCGATCTTTCTGATTCTGTTGTTGCTCTCGGGACTGCTGACCGCCGCTATCGCCTTGCCGTTCATGAACCGGCCGGTGCAGGATGCGGTGACCAAAGCCTGGTCGTGCTGCCTGATGCTGGTTTGTGGCGTCAAAGTGGTGCGTCACGGCACGCCGATCATGAGCGGGCCGGTCCTGTGGGTTGCCAATCACGTGTCGTGGATTGATATTTTTATTCTGAACAGCTGGCGGGCTACGTCATTTATTGCCAAACAGGAAATTCGCAGATGGCCGGTAATCGGCTGGCTGGTGGCCAGGGTGGGCACGGTGTTTATCGAAAGGGGGCAGCGCCAGGCCATCAGTCGTGTCAGCGAGAGTATGAAGCGGCTGTTCGAGCGCAATATCTGCGTTGGCTTGTTTCCCGAAGGCACCACCTCCGATGGCCTGGATGTCAAGCCATTTAGTACTAGTCTGTTCGAGCCTGCATGCGTGCCCAGGTGGCAATTCAGCCGGTCGCATTGGTGTTCTGGTATGAAGGTCAGCGCAGCGGGAAAATGGCTTTTATTGGCGACCAGACGTTGATCGGCAATATCTGGGTTCTGCTCAGCGCAAGCCATGTCTGCGTAGAAGTTTATTGCCTGCCAGCGGTTACGCAAAATGGCCAGCCTTCAGCGCTGGGCCGCGCCGAGCTGGCGGCACAGGTGCGTGATGCCATTCGGGCCAGGGTAGTTCAGGACTGAACAGATATATCGGTTTGGGCAAAAGAGGATAGCCCGAACCGTGTCGGCTCGGGTAGCGCCGCCGCGTTTGCGGGGTCGTTGATTACCTGCCGTGCTGTTTGCAATCTATCTGGATGAGCTTGCGATCGCTCAGGCGAAGCGCAGTCAGTTTTCCGCCCCATACGCAGCCGGTATCCAGGGCCAGCAGATTCTTGCGAATCAGTAAGCCCAATGTTGACCAATGGCCGAAGATTATGGGGATATCGGCTGTTTTTCGGTCAGGTACATCAAACCAGGGTACGAGCCCCGGATGGCTGTCGGGTGCATCTTTGGATGCAAAATCCATTTCACCTTGCATCGTGCATAGTCGCATGCGGGTAAAGGCATTGATAATCACCCGCAGCCGTTTTGCACCCGATAGCTTGTCCTTCCACTGAACGGGCTCATTCCCATACATTTTCTGCAGGTTTTTTTTCCATTTGTCGCTGATCAGCGCCTGATGCGCCTCTTCGGCCAGCGCCAGGGTCTTGTCCAGATCCCATTTGGCCATGACGCCTGCATGGACCATCAAATGCCCGGCTTCGTAATGAGCCAGCGGGCGATGCCGCAGCCAGTCAATCAACTCATCGGCATGCTTGTCCTTGAGGATCGCATCGAACGTATCCGATTTGTTTTCATTGCGTATGCCGGCATGTACAGCGAGCATATGCAGATCATGGTTGCCCAGAATACTGACAGCGCGGTCACCCAGTTTGATAATGCGCTTTAAGGTACGTAATGACTGGGGTCCGCGATTGATCAGATCGCCGGCAAACCAGAATCGGCAATCGGCATCTTCCTGAATCAATGGATGGTCGAGCAATTCGTCCAGTGCACCACAACACCCCTGTAAATCTCCTACAGCCCAGATATTCATTACGTTACAGCCTTCCCTGAAAGTGGTGCACGCTGCATACGCGGGGTCCGCCTGGCTTCCATAAGATAGAGCGCAAGCATGGCGATCAGCATGGCGATCGTGTTGGGCATGAGCGCCGTAAGCCATGGCGGCAGATTCTTCAACATGCCTACGTTCAGTGCAAGCTGGTTGATCATATAGAACGCAACGCCCAGTAAAATACCCAGGAACACTTTGCCGCCTACACCGCCCTTGCGGGTTTGCATAAATCCGATAGGCGCGGCAATGGTAATCATGACCAGCAGCGTGAATGGATAGCTCAGTTTGCGCCACAGCGCGACAACCTGGCGGTTGGTTTGCAGCTTGTTCTCTTCCAGATATGAAATGTAATCAAGCAGCGAAACGGTCGACATACGGTCTGGTTGCATCTGACCGGCAAGCAGGCGATTAGGCGTCAGCGTGGTTGTAAGTTCCAGTGTTGGCAATACCGAGCGCCTGGCGACATCGGCAACCGGCTTATTCGGGTCCGCCAGGGCGGATTTGGCATCGATCAGACTGGTGATGTGCACCACATCGGTCAGGGTGAGCGTGTTCTTGCTGAAATGCCCCGTTTTGGCGTGATCAAGAGAAATAAACCGGCTCTCGGTCGCATTATAGGTAATGATGCGGATGTCCTCGACACTGCCCTGGTCGCGTAGTCGTGCAATGTTGATGGTGCGGATATTGCCTTCTTCATCCGGCTCACGGAACCAGTGGCCCGAGTTCATCTGTCCGCCGCTGGCTTTGCCCAGATACTTCAGGCTGGCTTCACTGGTCATGAGTTCGGCGCGCGGCGTGACAAATTCCGACAGGACGAATGCGCCCACCATGAGCGGAATGGTAATAGTCCAGAGCATAAGCAGCAAGGAAATGCTGCTGACGCCTGAAACGCGCAGTATCACCAATTCGTTGCGCTGTGCCAGACTGGCCAGCGCCAGCACCGACCCGATCAGCAGGCCGATGGGCAACAGATCATACAAACGCGTTGGCAATTGCAATACT
Source organism: Advenella kashmirensis WT001 (assembly GCF_000219915.2). Classification (NCBI taxonomy): domain Bacteria; kingdom Pseudomonadati; phylum Pseudomonadota; class Betaproteobacteria; order Burkholderiales; family Alcaligenaceae; genus Advenella; species Advenella kashmirensis. The sequence continues at coordinate 1,074,396 of NC_017964.1, forward strand.
TGCAGATACAACAGCGAGAGCAACGGAAACTGATCGCTGATGCTGTCCAGTTCGTCAATCAGGCAAAAAAGGTGAACAAACCCACGAGCGCCACCAGTACAGCCACGGTGGAGCGGTAGATTTCTGTCCCTAGATATTTTCTTGCTGTGCGCATGTGTCTTGTTAGTGTCCAGTCAGACGCAGCAGTGTTGCGGCTGGCCTCAGAAGCGTTGATTTTACTGTTGTTTGCAGGCCTGATCCAGCATAACAGCTTATGCCCAATAAATTTGTGAGTCCTGTTGCACACCGTGCAAATGCTCCTGATTCGGCGTGCATGGCTGCCTGGTCATGCGCATTCCGAATCTCTTTCTCCTGCATTTTAACGTCGATTGTCGAGGGATAAGGTAACGGGTTGATAACCGGGGATACCATTATTGCAGGTGTGATGCAGGCACACATGGTCAGTTGACGTCATGATTTAATCAGGCAGCTCGGCATTACGCATGCGGGCAGAAATTGTCCGGCCGCGCGATTGCACATAGCGCGATTGCATGTTCTTTCCATAGACCCTTGGATTTGGCAGAATGGCGGCCAGGCGCGCGGCCTGATACGTGGACAGGCGCGCTGCATCCACGTTGAAATAGTGGCGGGCGGCAGCCTGGGCGCCGAAGATGCCGTTGCCGTATTCCACAACATTCAGATACAGTTCCAGGATTCGCCGCTTGGACATGACCGCTTCTATCATATAGGCAATGACCAGTTCCTGACCCTTGCGAATATAGGTTCGATCAGCCGATAGAAACAGGTTCTTGGCAAGTTGCTGCGTAAGCGTGGAGCCCCCGCGACGGCGGTTGCGACCGGCTTCCTCCTGGCGTTCGTTGTAGCGCCAGGCCTTGCGGATGGCCTCCCATTCTACGCCGCCGTGCTCTGTAAAGCGTGCATCTTCGGCGGCTATGACTGCCTTTTTCAGGGCCGGCTGATGGCCTCGTAGGGTGTCCACTCATATTGAATACTCACGGGCGGATCCAGGGCCGCCAGACGGCTGGCCTGTTCGCGCATATAGGCACTGCCGCCGGGATTGAAGACGCTGTACCAGAGTACCCAGGCGAACAGATAAATCTGATACAGCATAATGACTGCGATCAGCAGGGCAACCAGATCAATCATTGAACGTGCTATCGACTGCGCGCGCACACGTTCGGCGATGGCGATCACGATCTCGCTGGCAATACGTCCGACTGCTTCGAGCATCAGATTGACCTCGTCAGTTCCGTGCGCAGCGCTGTGAGAATTGGCGCCGCGTCGGGCTCAATCTGGTTCCAGATGCGAAAGCTCTCGGCACCCTGGTAGACCAACATACCCAGGCCGTCTGAGGTATGGGTGGCGCCGGCGTTGCGTGCCTGCTGCAGAAATGGCGTGTCGCCGTCTGTGGTGTAGAGCATGTCGTAGGCTACGCTGTCAGTGCGAAACAGGCTGTCAGCCAGGGGTAGTATCTGGCCCGACAGACTGCTGGCAGTGGCATTCACGATAATGTCCCAGGAGCCCTGCAGTGTGGAAAAAGCCGACGCCGTTACCTGTGTTTGCCGGTCCGCTAGCGCCACAGCCTGTGCGGCCAGCACATGGGCTTTTTCTTCGGTGCGGTTGACAATATGCAGATGGGCGCATCCGGCTTGCAATAGCGCCGGCATGACGCCGCGCGTTGCTCCGCCGGCGCCGATCAAGAGAACACGACTGTCACGCAGTATGATGTGCTGGCGCAGCATGTCATTGACCAACCCGACGCCATCGGTATTGCAGGCGTGTATTTCGCCGTTTTCCTGCCACAATGTATTGGCCGAACCGGCAGCCCTGGCCCGGTTGGAGATGCGGGATTGCGCCAATGCGTAGGCTTGCTCCTTGAAGGGCAGTGTAATGTTCAGGCCACTGCCGCCGGAGGCAAAGAATTGCTTGACGTGGTCGCAAAAATGCGCCGGTTCTACACATTGCTTGCTGTACTCGATCAGCAGGCCTGTCTGCTGGGCAAACAGGGCGTGCAGGCGCGGCGACAGACTATGTTTGATCGGGTTGCCAAGAACGGCGAATTTGCGTGGCGTGTTCATGATGCAGTTGCCTCTACGTCTGGTTGGGCGAGCCCGGCATATTCGGCGTCAATGTGCAGTGACAGCTCATCGGTGCCGCGTACATTAATGGCAACGCGATCATTGCGTTCAAGCTCGGGTACCCATTGACTTCGATTACCAGCGGAATTTCTTCAAGACGAACCAGGTTGTCGCGGATGAAACTGCCGTGCAACCGCGTGCGTGACTGCTGGGTGAGCCAGCGCAGGCACCAGTAGCGCTCAAGCCGGCTCTGGAATTCGTGCCAGAGCATGTATTGGGAATCGAAGGCGCCGATGATGGCGTACAGATCGGCGTCCTTGGGTTTGAACGGCGCCACCAGGCGTGCAGACACGCCGTGTTCGGCTGCGGCAAGAATCTGCCGCTGGTTCACCAGATCGACATAACGCCGCAGTGGCGATGTGGTCCATGCATACTGGGGTACGCCGATAGATTCGTGCGGCAATGGATGGGTGGACATGCGCGCCCGCCCCATCTGTTGGGAGCGATATATGCCGGGCAAGCCGTGCTCATTCAGATATCCGCCCCACTGTGTGTTGGCCAGAATCATATACTCGGCCACAATTTGATCAAGCGGCGCATTGCGTTGTCGCGGGATAAGTTCAATGACTGAATCGGGATCATCGGCCGGCCCGTGCAGACGAAACGTGTATTCCGTGCGGTTGTTGTTTTCCGGTTTGCCGCGTACCTGTTCGCGCGCTGTCTTCAGGTGCTGTCCCAGCTTCCAGAGCGGCCGGAATAACTCGGCGTAGGGAAGGGCGGCAGTCTGCTCCTCGAGCGCCTCGCGGGTTACCTGCGCCACCAAATCGTCGATGCGCAGATTTTCGCAAATCGTGATGGTTTCGGCACGCGTGACGGTTTCCTGGATTTCGCCGGTGGCGACATTGGCTGTGATGTACAGGGACAGGGCAGGCACCTGCTTGCCGGCATCCAGCGAGAACATGCTGATCAGCGTATCGCTTTGCATGGGAATTTTATCGCCGGGCATGTAAAGCGTGGACATGCGACTGCGAGCCAGTTTGTCCAGATCCGAATCCCGCGTAACCACCAGTGCCGGGGCGGCAATATGCACGCCAATCCGGTACAGATCGCCTTCAATATGCGTTGCCGACAGCGCATCGTCAATCTCTGTCGTGCTGATGTCGTCAATGGAGTAGGCCACGACGTCGCTGGCTGGCAACTCGGGTATGGGCGGGATGTCCAGCTCGGGCACAGCCGTTCCCTTGGGGAAGTGCTGCTTGAGAAATCTATCCATATGCACGGCCAGCGCATGCGGATAGACGCCCAGCTCCAGCAACAGGGTTTCAGCGGTCTTGCCGCTTTCGGCCAGCGCCTTCTCAAACGCTTTCCACTGCAGTGTGTTTTTGTCCGGGCGAATCAGGAATGTACGCGCGGCTTCGCGTAGCTCTTCGGGCAGTGCGCCGGCCAGCATGGCATCGGTCCAGGCCTGTTGCTGCTCGGCCTGACGCTGTTTCTTTTCCAGTGCCGCCAGCGCTGCCTGCAAAATGTCAGCCGGCGCTGCCTTGTAATGGCCCTTGCCCTTGCGATGAAAGTAGGCAGGTGCACTATGCAGGCGCAACAGAATGGCCGTTTTCTCGGAAATGGACGGTTCGTGTCCGACATAATCGCGAGCCAGATCCTGGGCTGAAAATTCATCTTGCGGTGCGCATTCCCACAGAAATTGCAGATCAAGCTCTTCGCTCATCGCCCGTGCCTGTTCGAGCATGGCCTGTGGTTCAATGCCATCGAAGGTAAAGATGACTGCGTTGCGCTTGATTTTGCTGCGTTTACCGCTGGCCGATTCGACCTGTAGCGTCGAATCGGCTTCGGAATGAATTTTTTCAGCCTTGAAGCTGCCGTCGTCTTCAAAAACCACGTACATGAATATGAGTTCCTACTTGGAGGCGGTGAAATCGAGAATGGCAGGAAGGTAGCGTTCAAACATGGAAAATGCGTGATCCCCTCCCTGTATCAGTGTGAGGCGTGCGCCATCGTAGCGATGAGTCATTTCCTGCCAGTCCAGCACTTCGTCGTCAGTGCAGGCAAGCAGATAATAGCGCTGCATGTTGGTCAGAACGGGACGATACAGACTGGCCAGCGCCCGTACGGACGCCGCCGTAAATGAAAAAGACGCATCACTGTGAAATTTGGTGGTGTGGCCCAGTTGCGTGGACAGGTCACGTACTGCGTATATGGCCGGATTTATCAGGACTGCCTTGCAGTTCAATTCCTCCTTGAGCCAGGTGGCGTAGTAGCCGCCAAGCGAGGAACCGATCACTGTCAGGTCCTGCATATTACCAGACGGGCACAGCTGCTTTGCATGCGCCATGGCCAATGCAATGGCGGCTTGCGGATCATCCGGCAAATCGGGCGCCGCCAGTTCCTGCGAGCGACCGGCGGCAGCCATCGCTTGTTGCAATTGCTGCGATTTGGCGGAAAGAGAAGACGAACGAAAGCCGTGCAGATAGAGAATCATGAGACAGTTTGCGTGGCCGTCTGTTGCAGTGCCTGCAGCAGTTTTTCGTGGATGCCGCCAAAGCCGCCATTGCTCATGACCAGAATCACGTCATCGGGCTGTGCCTGCCGGCTGACGTCCTGAACCAGCAAGTCCAGATCGTCGTAGCCTGGGCGGGTACGGGGCTGTCGGCAAAGACGTTGGCCGGGTCCCAGCCGAGCGCATGCTTGCCGGTTCTGGCACCGAAACAGTAAATACGGTCGGCCAGAGCCAGGGCCTGCGGCAGTCTGGCAGCCATCGTGCCCAGTTTCATGGTGTTGGAACGGGGTTCGAGTACGGCAAGAATGCGGCGCGATCCAACTTGCTTGCGCAAGCCGTCCAGCGTTGTTTGAATGGCGGTGGGATGATGGGCAAAATCGTCAAAAACCTGGATTCCATTAACGGTGCCGCGCAGTTCCATACGACGGCGGATGCCGGAAAACCGAGACAGCGCGGCAATGGCGGTGGCCGCTGACACATTGACATGGCTGGCAGCGGCAATGGCAGCCAAGGCATTATTGGCATTGTGCGCGCCCGTGAGCGTCCAGTTGACCTGTCCCTGGGGTTGGCCGTCATGCAGGACAGTGAAACTGCCCATGTCGGCCTGTTCCGCGTCGAAGGTCCAGCGCCCACCCGGGCCGAACTGATCCTGTTGTGACCAGCAGCCGCGCTGTATTACCCGTGAGAGCGCCTGATCCTGTGGCGGGTGAATAATGCAGCCGCTTTGCGGTACGGTCCTGACCAGATGATGAAATTGCGTTTCGATGGCAGCAAGATCAGGGAAGATATCTGCGTGATCGTATTCAAGGTTATTCAGGATTGCCGTGCGGGCATGGTAGTGCACAAATTTTGAACGCTTGTCGAAAAAAGCCGTATCGTATTCGTCGGCCTCGATGACAAAATAGCGTTGCGCCTGATTGTAACGCGCTGAAATGCCTAGGTTGGTGGCAATGCCGCCAATCAGAAAGTTGGGTTCCAGTCCCGCATCCTGCAGGATCCAGGCCAGCATGGAGCTGGTGGTCGTCTTGCCATGCGTGCCTGCTACGGCAAGCACGTGCTGATGTTGCAGGACGTGATCTCCCAGCCATTGAGGACCTGACACATACGGCAGCCCCTGGTCAAGAATGGCTTCCATCAGGGGGTTGCCACGCGTAACGACGTTGCCGATCACAAACAGATCGGGTTTAAGGCGAGTCTGGGCGGCATCGAATCCTTCGATCAATTCGATACCCTGTTCCTGCAACTGTGTGCTCATGGGAGGGTACACGCCGCTATCGCAGCCTGTGACTTGATGTCCGGCTGCGCGTGCAATCAGGGCCAGACCGCCCATGAAAGTGCCGCAAATGCCCAAGATATGTAAATGCATAAATTTCTCCTGAGCGGTATTTTAAGCGGAATCAGTCACATCGCGGCAATTGCGTCGCTCAGTAGGTAGAATTAGCAATACGTATGTCATATAGCAGTTGTTATAGCGTACATGGTTTCGAGTGCCGGAACCCGTGGCTAGTCCCGTTCCTGCCCAGCCGTGCTGTTATTTTCATACAACGTTTAAAACAGAATGAGTAATACAGGATGAATCGTAGACAGTTAGTTGGGGCGGGCCTGGTCCTGCCCTTTTTGTTAATGACCCGACCGGCGCGGGCCGGCGCGAAGCTGAATGAGGACGTGTCGATCGTGGACAGGGCGGCACTCAATGAGCTGCTGGACCTGTCATTGCCCGATCTGAGTGGCGCGGCCGTATCGTTGCGTGAGGCAATAGATGGCCGGCTGGCCATTGTCAATTTCTGGGCCTCGTGGTGTGCCCCGTGTATCCGGGAAATGCCCGCGCTGGACGCATTGCATAAAAAACAGCCATCGGTCAGTGTCGTGGGTCTCGGACTTGATACTGTTGCCAATATTGAAGCGTTTGCGCGTAAAACGCCGGTATCTTACCCGTTACTGACGGCAGGTGCAGGTAAGATCGCGCTAATGCGCAAGCTGGGCAACGCCAAGGGCGGGCTGCCATTTACACTGGTACTGGACGGCAAGGCCAGACCGCTGGCCACGATCCTGGGTGAAATTGAGATGGATGGGCTGGCTGCATTCGCGCGCCAGCATGCCTGAGGCGGCGCCAAGACTGACAGATTGGTAGATTTTAATAGACAAAAGCATGAAATTGCCGTTAAATACGAGTTTATTTGCTTATAGACTGGCGCTCAATGACGCAAAAGGTACTGGTTCTTAATGGTCCTAATCTGAATCTGCTGGGTACGCGCGAACCGGATGTCTACGGTCGGCAGACACTTCAGGACATTCACGAAGCATTAATGCTTGCCGCAAGCGAAGCCGGTGTGCAATGCGAATGCTTCCAAAGCAACCACGAAGGCGAGCTGGTCGAAAAAATCCAGTCCGCGCGTAACAATACCGCGTTCATCGTCATCAATGCCGCAGCGTACACCCATACCAGTGTCGCCTTGCGCGATGCCCTCGGCGCCGTGGCCATTCCGTTCATAGAGGTACATATTTCCAATGTACATCAGCGCGAATCTTTCCGGCATCACTCCTATCTGGCAGACAAGGCCGTTGGCGTCATCTGCGGGCTTGGGGCCGATGGTTACATGGCAGCCTTGCAATACGCGATAAAACATCATTTTAAACAGGCCCGGAAAACGGTGTCTGTCTGACAATCAACTTGAAGCATGGAATTAATATGGATCTCAGAAAACTGAAAACGTTAATAGATCTGGTTGCCGAATCTGGCATCGCAGAACTTGAAATCACCGAAGGTGAAGGCAAGGTCCGCATTGTCAAGTTCTCCCAGACTCTGCAACCGGTAGCTCCGGCTCAGCCACAGCCGGCACCTGTCGCCGCCGCAGCTCCCGCGGCAGGCGCCGCCGCTGCTCCTGCCGCACCGGCAGCGCCTACCGGCCATATTGTCAAGTCACCCATGTCGGCACTTTTTACCGCGCGCCCAACCCCAGTTCGCCCCCATTCGTTGAAGTGGGCGCCACGGTTGCCGAAGGCGATGCGCTGTGCATTATTGAAGCCATGAAACTGCTCAATGAAATCGAAGCGGATAAATCCGGTGTGATTCGGGAAATCCTGGTTGAAAATGGCGAACCCGTTGAGTTTGGCCAACCACTTTTCGTGATTGCGTGAGTATGTTTGAAAAAATCCTGATTGCAAACCGGGGTGAAATTGCCCTGCGTATCCAGCGCGCCTGCCGCGAACTGGGTATCAAAACGGTGGTCGTGCACTCTGAGGCCGACCGTGATGCCAAATACGTACGCCTGGCCGACGAGTCGGTATGTATCGGCCCAGCGCCGGCCCAGCAGAGTTATCTGCATATGCCGGCCATTATTTCTGCTGCAGAAGTCACCGATGCCGAGGCGATTCACCCAGGCTATGGTTTCCTGGCAGAAAACGCCGATTTCGCCGAACGTGTGGAGCGCTCCGGCTTTGTGTTCATTGGTCCTCGTCCGGAAACCATCCGCGTCATGGGTGACAAGGTCAGCGCCAAGCAGGCCATGATCGCCGCTGGCGTACCGGTGGTGCCAGGCTCCGAAGGCGCGTTGCCCGACGATCCGGCCTTCCTGCTGGAAACGGCACGCAAGGTGGGCTATCCGGTCATCATCAAGGCCGCTGGTGGCGGTGGCGGGCGCGGCATGCGCGTGGTCCACACTGAAGCGGCCTGGTGAGCGCGGTGAATCTGACCAAGGCGGAAGCGCAGGCAGCATTCAATAATCCCGAAGTGTACATGGAAAAATATCTTGAAAATCCACGTCACGTTGAGATCCAGATCCTTGCAGACGGCAAAAAAGACGCCGTCTGGCTGGGCGAGCGCGATTGCTCCATGCAGCGTCGCCACCAGAAAGTGATTGAAGAGGCGCCGGCCCCCGGCATTCCGCGCAAGCTGATCGAGCGCATAGGCGAGCGCTGCGCCGAAGCCTGCCGCAAAATGGGTTATCGCGGTGCTGGCACCTTCGAGTTCCTGTACGAAAACGACGAATTCTATTTCATTGAAATGAATACCCGCATTCAGGTTGAGCACACCATCACCGAATGCATCACCGGCATCGACCTGGTACAGCAGCAGATCTTTATCGCTGCGGGCGAACCGTTCAAGCTGCGCCAGCGTGACATTACCTTTAAAGGGCATGCCATCGAGTGTCGTATCAATGCCGAAGATCCGTATACCTTCATGCCATCGCCAGGTCTGATCACCAACTGGCATGTGGCCGGTGGCCCGGGCATTCGTATCGATTCGCATGTATTCAATGGCTATCGGGTGCCTCCCAACTATGACTCTATGATCGCCAAGCTCATTACTTTCGGCGACACGCGTGAGCAGGCCATCGCCCGCATGAACCTGGCTCTGTCTGAAATGGTCGTGGAAGGTATTCAGACCAACATCCCACTGCATCGCGAACTCATGACCGATGCACGTTTTGCCGAGGGTGGAACCAGTATCCATTATCTGGAACACAAACTCGAACAGCGAGCAAAATAATCGAGTCAGCAGAAAAGGTCTTCGGACCTTTTTTCGCAATGACGCAAGAGGATAGGCCATGCGGGAACTTGTTTTATCATGCTCGGAAGACCGGGCGGAAGCGCTGTCGGACATATTGCTCGAACTTGGCGTGCTGTCGGTGTCTGTCGAGGACGCCGATTCGGGTACCGAGCGCGAAACGCCGCTTTTCGGAGAGCCGGGTGGAGAGCCCGATGTTCAGGCCTGGCATCACAATCGTGTTGTTGCCCTGCTGCCTGACGACATAGCACCTGAAACGTTGCTGGAAGCGCTTGAGCAGCAGAGCGGCGAAGACTACTCCGATTCGGCCGTGCTGCGTGAAGTTGCAGACACCGATTGGGTGAGGCTGACGCAATCGCAGTTTGAACCTATCAGCATTACCGATCAGATCTGGATCGTACCCAGCTGGCACCGTGAAAATCCCCAGGTGCCCAGTGCCGATGGAAAGGGCAATCCCATTCTGATTGAACTGGATCCGGGGCTGGCGTTTGGCACCGGCAGTCACCCAACCACGCATTTGTGCGCGCAGTGGCTTGCCGCCAATCTGCAGAATCAGCAAACGGTGCTCGATTACGGTTGCGGTTCCGGGATTCTTGCCATTATTGCAGCCAAACTTGGCGCCCGCGATGTTGTCGGCGTCGATATCGATGAGCAGGCAGTGCAGTCTACTGAGTACAATGCCCAGAACAACAGGGTGCAGGTCGCCGCCTGCCTGCCCGATGGGCTGCGGCTGGCACCTTTGATGTGGTGGTAGCCAATATTCTGTCAAATCCATTGAAAGTGCTTGCGCCCATGCTGTGCGGCCGCGTGGCACCAGCTGGCCGGCTTATTCTGTCGGGTGTTCTGGAGCGCCAGGCGCAAGAAGTTGCCGCAGCCTATGCGCCTTGGATCGACATGTCGGTGTGGCGCAGCCATGAGGGCTGGGTATGCCTGGCCGGCACCCGCAAGAAGACCTGAGAGACTTGTATGAAAACGCGTTGCCCAGATTGCAGTACCAGCTTTGATGTGACGCCGGCGCAGCTGAATGTGCGTAACGGCAAGGTGCGTTGCGGCGTTTGCTCCACTGTTTTCAATGCTTTTGATCACGCAGTGGATGATGATCCCGATTTTCCGGTATTGCAGGCTGACAAGACGGACGCGGATGCGTTCGCTGTCCGTTCTGAGTCAGGACCGGTATATCATAATCCCGCGCGCGCCGGCGATCGCCCGGATAAATTGCCTGAGTCGGCGGGGCGATATCGTGCAGCTGCAGCGGATCCACGCATGGATCGAGCGATTGAGCCGACGCTGGACGATGAGGATGACCAGGACCATAGGGAATTGGAAGACGACGGGCCGGCGCCGCAAATACGCAGGGCTCAGGACACAGACCGGGGAGCGGGCGAGCGCTTTGTCGTGGGCGCGCCCAGCCTGTCGGGTAGCGGCGCCTATTATCAGGACCAGCGGGGCGCATCGTCCCAGGTACATGTGGAAGGGCAGTATCGCCGTCGCGTTCAGCGCGACACGGAATACGATGATCCTGAGCGCAGCAGCGGCAGTGGTCTGATCTGGTTTCTGGCCGTATTGTTTGCTCTCATTGTTCTGTTCGGCCAGGGCGCCATTGTCTTTCGTAATCAGATCGTCAGCGTAGCGCCAACCTTGCGACCCAAACTGGTACAGCTGTGCAGTTTTGTTGGCTGTCAGGTCGGTTATACGCGCTCCGTGCGACATCTGGCCATTCTGAAGCCGGCCTTGCGCCAGGTGAATACGCCGTCGCCTGCGCCCGAGACCCGCGCTTTCAGCCTGCATGCCGTCATCAAAAATAACGATACGATCGCCCAGCCGTTACCGTCGCTGGTGCTCAGTCTGAAAGATGCGTCCGAATCCGTTTCTGCCCGCCGCATTATTAAACCGCAAGAGTATTTGTTGCCCGACGCGCAAAAGCGCGCTTTCCAGCCAAATGACGAGATCTCCATTAATTTACCGATACAGGTCAGTCGTACAGACGTGGCCGGTTTCGAATTAAGTTTGTTTTATCCCTGAAGGTTTTTCAATGAATAATGCAGTTCTTATTTGCGGTTCGGTGGCCTTTGACACCATCACGACCTTTGAGGGTCATTTCAAGGATCATATCCTGCCGGGCAATATCAAGTCACTGAGCGTGTCCTTCTTTGTACCCACGATGCGTAAGGAATTTGGCGGTTGCGCGGGCAATATTGCCTACAACCTCAGACTGCTTGGCGGCAACCCGGTGCCTGTGGCCACTGTGGGGCCGGATGCAAGCGACTATCTGGCGCGCATGAGCAGCCAAGGCATTGAGACCCGTCTGGTGCGTGTGCTCGATGATATGTTCACGCCACAATGCCATATCACTACCGATCTGGATGGTAATCAGATCGCAGCTTTCCACCCGGGGGCCATGACGCGCTCCACTGAAAACGATGTAAGCGGCGAGTCTGCGGCCTGGGGTATTGTTGCTCCCGACGCCAAGGACGGGATGTTCAAGCATGCCCGTGCCATGCATGCTGCAAAGATTCCGTTTATTTTCGATCTGGGTCAGGCCATGCCCCTGTTTGATCGCCAGGATCTTGAAGACATGCATGCGTTGGCAGATGTCTGGACCTTCAACGACTATGAAGCATCCGTGGTAGAGCAGCGCATGGAAAAATCGATCGATGAGCTGGCTGACGGGCTGCGAGCCATCATTGTGACGCGCGGCGCAGAAGGGGCGACGCTGTACGAAAACGGCAGCCGGCGCGCCATTGCGCCTTGCAAGGCTGTCGCCGTGAACGACCCTACGGGATGTGGCGACGCGCATCGGGGCGGCTTGCTGTATGGACTGACACAGGGCTGGTCATTTGAAGACGCCTGCAAACTGGGTGGCATTATGGGCGCCATCAAAATCGCCTCCCAGGGGCCGCAAAATCACAGTCCGTCACGGGATGAGATTTCGGGCTTGCTGCAGGCCAATTACGGCCTGCAACTGCCTGCGAATGCAGGCTGATAAAAAAATGCCAGCCCAATTTAACTGGGCTGGCAGTGTATAGTGTGGCCAAATAGAGCTTAAAAAGGCATCAGGCTGGCAAGTGCGATTTGTAATACCTGCAGAATAAGAATCAGCACCAGGGGTGAGAAATCGATCATTCCCGTGCGGGGCATAAAGCGGCGAATCGGATCAAGCAGCGGGGCCAGCAGCGTGTTGAGCACCGGCATCACCGGCTGCATGGGGTTGATCCAGGACAGGATCGCCTGAAAAATACAGTAGCCATGGTGGCCAGGCTCAGCGCCCATTTCACAGTCATCAGCAGGGCAACAACCGGCAGGCGCAGTAACAGTCCGTCTGCAAATCCAAAACCGCTAACCGACATCATCAGCAGCAGTTCCACCGCGGCGCAAATAAACGCCATGAGTAAAGAGGCGCTATCGATCTTGTTCCCCGTGGGCAGGATCGTGCGCAAGGGGACGACAGCCCAATCGGTGATGTTATTGATCAGGCGCGCGTACGGGGTGAACGGATGAATTCGTACCCAGTACATCCAGGCTCTGAGCAGGAATACGGAAATCAGCAGCGAAAATACTGTCGAGATCAGAAAAGTGAGTATGGAAGAGATCATGATTTACGGGCCCGACAAAATAAAAAACCGCCCAACCAAAGGCCGGACGGCTTGATCAATACTGCTGCGGCCCGCTTCGATCAAAACATTCGAACTTGATCGAAGCGGCGACGCAGGGGGTCACCGGGACTCCCTGCGTTACGGATATCAATGTGCTGTCCGAGAGGGCAACATCATTATAACCGGACTGGTGCCGCGTCTTAAGGACGACCACCCGTTGGGAATGGCCATGCTGCAGACGTATTGCTTGCGGTTTTTGCATCATCGGCGGACACTGTTTCTGCTACTGGGGCAGCCGGCGCTTTTTTCACGACGGGCTTTTTGGCAGCAGGTGCCTTCCTAGCGACCGGCTTTTTTGCAGGTGCCTTTTTCGCTACTGTCTTGGCAGGCGCCTTTTTGGCAACAACTTTTTTGGCCGGTGCTTTTTTAGCTACGGCTTTTTTAGCAATGGCTTTCTTGGCTGGTGCTTTTTTAGCTACGGCCTTTTTAGCAACCGCTTTCTTGGCAGGTGCTTTTTTAGCAACGGCTTTCTTGGCAACGGCTTTTTTGGCAGGTGCTTTTTTAGCGACTGTCTTTTTAGCTACGGCTTTCTTGGCAACTGCCTTTTTGGCTGGTGCTTTTTTGGCAACTGTTTTTTTAGCGACTGCTTTTTTTAGCAACGACTTTTTTGGCAGGTGTTTTCTTCACAACTGCTTTCTTTGGCAGGGGCCTTTTTGGCAACTGCTTTCTTGGCTGCAGGTTTTGCTGCAGCTTTCTTTACAGCTTTCTTGGCGGTAGTAGCATGATATTGCTCCTTAGAAAGGGTCCTAATCACAAATTTAAAATACATCTACGTAGATATAATTCAAGACAAGCAACGAAAGAGCTTGGCTTAACTACCATTTGATATGTTCCCCACGCTGTGTGCGAAACATCTCAAATGGATCTGATGAAATGAATTCAAATTCCATCATAAGCGTAAGGGTAACGCATAACGTCGTATAACGAAAGAATTTCTTATTGATATTATTGGCTTAACTCAATTTATTAAGCTCTCGGGGCGATTGATCGGGTGTTTTGTATTCACCTGAAATTTTCATCTTGAGCATGCGCAGTGATTTTTCAAATTGCAGATATCCATTTCAACTGTGTTTTTTAATTGCAATCGCAAGTGCATGATCGGTGGATCCCGGATGGTGCATCGTCGCCATTCTGCTTGTTTAAAATTCATGCCGTGTTTCGCAAAGCCAGTGTTTGCAACGCTTTGCGCCGTTCGTGTAAATTTAAAAAACGCATGGCATGTAAACCGGCGTCGCTTGCGTGTTGTTTGGATACGCTCGATTATCCCAATTGGTCTCGCTGCATTCAACTGCTTGCGCGCTTGCCCGACACGGCTTTGCTCAAACAGTAAAAGCATCGGCTTATGTGTTGTGAGCGGTTTTGTTAAAAACCAACATTTTCGCAACAAGATGCGCGCTTAAAAGAAAAACGCTGCAAATGAAGCAGCGTTTTTTTCTTTTGGCATCACATCAATCTGCCAGGTTTGCAGCGAACGTTAAACTTTATCGAGCCGTTGTAGAACGAGATCGCGACCCAGAATGGCCAGGACCGCGTCAATGGCGGGCGTTTGTTTTTGGCCTGTGACGGCAACCCGCAATGGGATACCAAGTTGCGGCATTTTCAAGCTGTTGTCGGCCAGAAACTGTTTGACCAGTGCGGCCAGTGCAGGTGCATCCCATGACTCCAGCGCGGCAGCTGCTGCGGCGAATTTCTTCAGCGTTGCACGTGCCTCTTCGGTCAGCACGGTCGCGGCAAGTTGTGGATCTGCCGGCTGATACGGGGCGCAAAAGAGCATCGCGTTATCGGCCAGTTGTTCAAGTGTCTCTGCCCGATCGCGGAACAGATTCAAAATGGCGACCAGATCCAGGCCGGCAGTGTTGCCGCCACGAGCGGCAATGCGCGGCGCAACATGGGCGACCAATGCGTCATCGGTCAGTTCCCTGATGTAGTGCGCATTTACCCAATTGAGTTTTTTAGGATCCCATTGCGCGGCAGATTTTGAAAGATTGCGCGTATCGAACCACTGCACGAACTGATCGCGTGTGAACAGTTCCTGGTCCCCATGACTCCAGCCCAATCTGGCCAGATAATTGATCATGGCTTCGGGAAGATAGCCCTGCACATCGTATTCCATGACGCTGACTGCACCGTGGCGCTTGGACAGTTTCTGGCCATCAGGCCAAGAATCATCGGCAGATGTCCATACTCAGGTACCGTGGCGCCCAGCGCTTTCAGAATATTGATCTGGCGGGGCGTGTTGTTGACATGGTCATCTCCACGGATCACATGAGTAATTTGCATGTCGTGATCGTCTACCACCACACAGAAATTGTAGGTCGGCGTACCGTCGGGGCGGGCAATGATCAGATCGTCAAGCTCGGCATTGTCGATTGAAATGGGACCTTTGAGCATGTCGTTCCAGGTCACTGCGCCTTCAAGTGGATTGCGGAACCTGACAACCGGCTTGCGGTCTTCCGGCACGGGCGGCAGGGTTTTGCCTGGCTCCGGCCGCCAGGTGCCGTCATATTTTGGCTTGCGTCCCTGCGCCTTGGCCGTTTCACGCATGCGTTCTACTTCTTCCGGGCTACTGTAGCAGTAGTAGGCCGTGCCTGCTTCCAGCATGGATGCCAGCACCTGCTTATAGCGATCGATTCGCTGCATCTGATAGAAGGGACCTTCGTCTGCATCCAGTGACAGCCATTTCATGCCGTCCAGAATGGCCTGCACCGCTTCCGGCGTAGAGCGCTGCACGTCGGTATCTTCGACGCGCAGCACGAATGTGCCGTTGTGATGGCGGGCGAAGGCCCACGAAAACAGGGCGGTGCGTGCACCTCCCAGGTGAAGATAGCCGGTAGGAGAGGGCGCGAACCGGGTGCGAACTGCTGTCGGGCAGATTGGGACGTATTCATTGTGATTGCTCGGCAATTGGATAAATCAGAAGAGAGTCAGTTTAAAATGTTATGAATGACCAGAGCAAACGAATCAGCTGTTTATATAAAAAGATCTGGCCCGTTCAAATCATTCAACCCCAAGAGGATGTATGTTGCGTCACCGACTCGCGGCATTTTTTGAACCACGCTCGCTCTGCGTCATAGCGGACACTGAGCTTGCTGTTTTCGCACAGGTTCCCGCCTACCTGAAAGCTTCCACCGATCTGTTGCCACTGCCAGACGACCTGAGCTCGGCGCAGCAGCAATTGCGGCATTGGACGATGACGCCCGGCCGTGATCTTGCTGTGATATGTGTCCGGTCCGGATTGTTGGGTGCCGTTTTGCAGCAGATGGCGGTGGCACCCCCGCGCGCTGTTCTGTTGTTGCCCGGCCAGGTAGTTGATCAGGCGCCGCAGGACACTCGTGATTTGATCCAGGATTGGTGCCGGGAACATGGAGTCATGCTGCTGGGGCCACGCGCCTTCGGTATTTATCGCCCGCATTTGAATCTGAACCTGAGCCTGGCACAGATGCAGCCACGCGCAGGTCGGATTGCCGTGATATCACAATCGCGAATGCTGTTGCGTTCGATCATCGACTGGGCCGAAGATGTCAATCTCGGACTGTCGGCTGCCGTATCACTGGGGGAAGTGACCGATGTCGATCTGCCGGAGCTGGTCGAATACCTGGCAACCGATCCCCGCACGGACAGTATTGCGTTGTACCTGGACAAGCTCACTTCGGGCCGGGAGCTGATTAGTGCATTGCGAGCCGCTTCCAGCGTCAAGCCGGTGATCGTATTGCGTGCCGGTCGGGCCGACCCGGATTTATCCGGGAGCGACGTGGTGCTGGATGCCGCGCTCAGGCGCGCGGGCGCGATCCGCGTGAATTATTTTGTCGAACTGTTTGCGGCCATCAAGGCCATGTCGTATGCCAGAAGGCCCCGAGGTGGCAAAATTGCCATGCTTGCCAATGGTCGCGCTTCGGCGCAATTGGTGCAGGATGCGATACCTGCGGACAGTTCCATGTCGATGGCGCCGCTTACGCAGGGCACGGTCAAGTGTCTGAGTGAAATTTTTGGCGTCAGTACGCTGGTTGATAATCCGGTCATACCTTATGTTCCCCTGACGCCCGAAGCGCTGATCGATGGCTTGCAGTGCCTGATAGCAGATAGTCAGGTGGATGCCGTCATGGTCATTCTGGCGCCGGACGAGTTTTGCGATATGCAGCAAGTGGTCAAGGCGCTGGCTGCATTTGCACCTGGCGCGAAGAAGCCGATTGTGACCTGCCTGCTGGGGGAAGCAAAAATGCGCCCTTTGCGCCGCTTGCTTGATCAGGCGGGCATGCCCGCCTTTCGCACGCCTGAAACAGCGCTTAGTGCCGTTTTGTCGCTCACTTCTTATCACTATAACCAGCAACTGTTGCAGCAAACCCGTTATGTGCATTCCGGGCAGCGGCCGGCTGAACTCGAGCAGGCGCGCGCGATTCTGGAGGCGGCAGGCAGTGTTGCAGCAGGCGAGCTTACCCGCCAGCAATGCATTGATCTGGTCGAATGCTTTCATCCGGATGTGCGTTGGGAACGCGACGAAGAAGATGAGCGCTTCAGTTCACTGGATGATGTGCCTTCCGTTATGATCCGCGTCAGGTGCGATCCGGTTTTCGGGCCGTGGATCTGGTTCGGAGAGGGCGGGCATATGGTTCGCTTTTCCGCCTCGGATCGGGG
Source organism: Advenella kashmirensis WT001 (assembly GCF_000219915.2). Lineage (NCBI taxonomy): Bacteria > Pseudomonadati > Pseudomonadota > Betaproteobacteria > Burkholderiales > Alcaligenaceae > Advenella > Advenella kashmirensis. The sequence goes on from NC_017964.1 coordinate 1,091,778, forward strand.
CGTGGATCTGCCGCCGTTGAATCTGAACCTGGCAGGCAAGCTGATCGAGCGCAGCCGGGTCTGGCGTCAGGAGCTGCAGTCCTATGTCGAGCCGCAGATCCTGCGCAAGTTGCAGGGGTTGCTGGAAACGATCAGCGAAATGGTCAGCGAGTTGCCGGCCATTGAGGCCATGGAGCTGGATCCGATCATCCTTGGCTATCGCGACCTGCATGTCCGCGAAATCCGCATCCGTCTGGCCAAGTCGCTGCCTGCGTTGATCCCGCAGAAAACCGGCTTCAGTCATATGGCCATTTATCCGTACCCGACGCATTTGGTTCAGAATCGTGTTTTTACAGATGGTTCGCCCTGGATATTGCGCCCCATCCGCCCCGAGGATGCCGATGCGTTGCAGGAATTCATTCGCGGACTTTCTGAAAAATCACGCTATATGCGTTTTGTGTCCATGATGCGTGAACTCACGCCCAAGATGCTCACCCGCTATACGTATGTGGACTATCATCGCGAACTTGCCCTGGTGGCGACCACGCAAATCCCCAATCCTGCCAACCGTGGTTTACCGCAGGAGATCATTATCGGCCTGGCGCATTACCTGCGCAATGCTGACGGCGTGGGCGCGGAATATGCTCTGGTCATCAGCGACCAATGGCAAAAACGCGGTCTCGGAAGCAGCCTCATGGAAGCGCTCATCATGGCTGCCCGCCAGCAGCAACTGAGCTATCTTGAGGGCGTGGTACTCTCAAGCAACCGGCCCATGCTGCATTTGATGACCTCCCTGGGTTTCATTAACGAAGAAGATGCGGAAGATCCGTCGATGCGTCGAGTCTGGCTGCCGCTGACCATGGCGGAATCGGCCTGATCCTGGCCTGGGGTGTATATGTAGTGGTCATTGTTCGCGGCTGCAGACCAGTGGCAGGCGGTCTCGGTGGGCTTCGAAGAGAAATGGCGCCCCATGTTGCCGGCGGCAACTGTTGGCCGTTTTGGCCATGACAATTGAAATGATCTTTGAACCAGACAATGGTCCGCCGGATAAAAGGGCGCGCTCCTATTGTTTCTCATTGCCGTCAATAAAATTTATTGACGGCAATTTTTTTCCTGCAGGAAATGTGCGGCGGCCTGCAGCGGGCAAGAATACTATTGCGTGATTTTTTGCAGAAATGCCGAGATATCGTTGATCTCATCCAGATTGACCGAGTGTGCCATGGGGTAGGTACGCCATTCGGTATTGCTGTAGTTGTTCGCCAGCAGCCACTCGCGCGTTTGCTGGGCAAAGCGGATATCGACGACCGGGTCATAGGTGCCATGCGCAATGAAGATTGGCATGTCCAGATTTGCGGTGTTATGCTCTGCGACGGTTTTGTCCGCCATGGGCAGATAGCCCGACAGGCAGATCAGTCCGGCCAGTTTTTTTTGCGAGCGCAAGCCGGTTTGATAGGCCATCGCGCAGCCTTGGGAAAAACCGGCAAGAATAATGTTTTCAGTTGGCACGCCGCGCTCGTTTTCCCGGTTAATCAACGCTTCAATGGCAGCCTGGGAACCGCGCAGTCCGGTCTCGTCGACATCACGGCTGACATTACTCAGCGCAATGATGTCATACCAGGCGCGCATTGGCATCTGATTATTGATCGTAACGGGGCGTACCGGCGCATTGGGAAACACAAAACGGATGCGTCTGTCTGCGGGCAGACGCAGTTCGGGGATGACCGGCACAAAATCATTGGCGTCGGCGCCCAGCCCATGCATCCAGATAACCGAATGAGTGGGCGCAGCAGTCTTGTCGCTGCCGTGTTCAATTTGCACGCAGTCCAGTAATTGTTCCATTCGATTCATTCCTTGGTCAGCAACAGCTTGATGGCCTGAAACAGCGCCCGATAGTGTTTGCGCTGCGGTTCGTGTCCGGCTGCCAGCGCAGCGTTCTGATCGCGCTCGCGGCGTGCGCCGCGAATCAGGGTGCGCAGGGCCTGGGCGTCGGCTTGAGGATAGTCATTGAGCAGGCGGGTCAGCGCCTCGTCTTCATCAATCAAGCGATCGCGCAGCGTTTCCATGCGGTGCATGTTTGCGGTCTGTTCGCGCGAGCCGTTTTCCCATTCGTCCATTTTTTTTGCAATGGCGGCGGTATCGGCGGTGCGCAGCAGTTTGCCGACATAATGAATCTGCCTGCGCCGGCCTTCGCGCCCGGTGGTTTTTTGCGCCATGCGAATGGCTTCAAACGTTTTTTCGTCCAGATCCAGTTGCTTGACTTTCTCCAGCGGCAGTTCCACCACCTGCTTGCCCAGCTCCAGTATGGCAAGCAGTTCGCGCTTTACCTGGGATTTGCTGGGACGGTCGTAAAGCGGTCCGTCATCGCTCTGATCTGCATTCTGCATACATCGCTATCAATAAAATGGTTAATATGTCAGTATGATAACCGCCTAATGTGAAGCCGTCATAATGAATTCCCGATTGAATCCGAAATCCTCCATGCCCCATACTCAACCCGACTTCGAAGAACTTGTCCAACTGGCGCTGTCCCATGCCAAAAAACAGGGCGCCAGCGATGCTGCTGCCGAAGTGTCCGAATCAGGCGGTTTGTCTGTCTCGGTGCGCAAGGGCAATATTGAAACCGTTGAAAAAACGCAGGACCGCTCGCTGGGCGTAACCGTGTACGCCGGCAATGCCCGTGGCTCGGCCTCTACCTCCGACCTGTCGGCCGCGGCCATTCGCGAAACGGTCCAGGCTGCCTGGAATATTGCCAAGTACACAGCAAATGATGAAGCCGCCGGCCTGCCCGACGAGGCGGATCTGGCGGTCGAACAGCCCGATCTGGAGTTGCACCGCCCCTGGAATATTTCATCGGAAGAGGCGGCCGAAATGGCTATCGAGGCTGAAGCAGCAGCCCTGGACTACAGCAAACAGATTACCAATTCGGAAGGCGCCGGAGTCGACACCTATCAGGGTCGGTTCGTGCTGGCCAACTCGCGCGGGTTCATGGGGGGGTATCCATACTCCCGCCATGGCATGTCGGTGACGGCCATTGCTGGTAAGGGCAACAATATGCATCGTGATTATTGGTACACGTCTGACCGCTACCCCGAGAGGCTGGCCAAAGGTACCGATGTGGTATGTATGCGGCACAGCGGGCCCTGTCGCGACTGTCGGCACGGCGTATCGGTACCGGCAAATATCCAGTCCTGTTCGAAGCGCCGCTTGCGCTGGGGCTGCTTGGCGCATTGACGCAGGCCATCAGTGGCGGGGCGCTGTATCGCAAATCCACATTTTTACTTGATTCGCTGGGCAAGCAGGTAATGGCTGACCATCTGCAGATCAGCGAGAATCCGTTCATTAAGGGTGCGCTGGGCAGTTCTGCCTTTGATGATGAGGGCGTCCAGACCCGTGCGCGTCAGCTGCTGACCGATGGCATTCTTAATGGCTACCTGCTGTCAACTTATACAGCACGTAAACTGGGCATGCGCACCACGGGTAACGCTGGGGGCTCGCACAATCTGCTGCTTAGTTCTTCGCTAACCCGTCGCACCGATGATTTGCCTGCCATGCTCAAAAAAATGGGTACTGGCATTCTGGTCACCGAGCTGATCGGCCAGGGAGTGAACTATGTCACCGGCGACTATTCCCGTGGCGCCTTCGGCTACTGGGTGGAGAATGGTGAAATTCAGCATGCGATCACCGAATTTACCATTGCAGGCAATCTGGCGGATATGTTCCTGAATATAGTCGGAGTCGGCAGCGATGTGATCACGCGAGGTTCGAAAACCACAGGTTCGATCCTGATTGATTCAATGGCGATCGCCGGGCAGTAGCCCGAGCACAGGGAAAGTACTTAATCGGCTGTGGCGCGCTATGTAAATGGGCATAGTGCGTGTATATTTAGCGGGTTAAATTTTTTCCAAGAACAACGAAATACTTCGGAGTAGCCATTATGCAACGTCGTTCCTTCCTCAAAAAAGCAGGCCTGGGCGCTGTGGCCAGCACGGGTGTTATTGCCGCCCCGGTCATTGCCCAGGAAAATCCCGCGGTTAAATGGCGCATGGCGTCCAGTTTTCCTCGCAGCCTGGTCGCATTGTTCGGTTCCGCGGACCGTTTTACCAAGTACGTCAATGAAGCCACGGGTGGCAATTTGCAGATTGACCTGTTTCCTGCGGGTGAAATCGTGCCGGCCTTGCAAGTGTTGGACGCCGTGTCCAATGGTACTGTGCAGGCAGGACATACTTGTGGTTACTACTATTTAGGCAAAAATCCCTCGTTTTGCTTCGATACGGCTGTCCCCTTTGGTCTGAATGCCCGTCAGTTGAACGCCTGGATGCTCGAGGGTAACGGCAAAAAGCTGATGCGGGATCTGTTTGGCAAGGTCAATATCGTCAATTACCCCCTGGGTAACACCGGTACGCAAATGGGCGGCTGGTTCCGCAAGGAAATCAAGACGCTGGAGGATCTCAAGGGCCTGAAAATGCGTACCGCCGGCCTGGCCGGTGAAGTGCTGGCCAAACTGGGTGTCGTTCCCCAGCAGATTGCCGGTGGCGACATCTATCCGTCGCTGGAAAAAGGCACGCTGGATGCTGTTGAATTTGTCGGTCCGCTGGACGATGAAAAACTCGGCTTCAACAAAGTGGCCAAATATTACTACTACCCGGGATTCTGGGAGGGCGGTGCACAGGTGTCTGCCTATTTCAACAAAGACGCCTTTGAAAAACTTCCCAAACACTATCAGGCGATCATTGAGGCTGCCTCAATTCGGGCCCATACTGAAATGATGGCGATGTACGACTCCATGAATCCGGGCGCATTACGTCGCCTGATTGCCAATGGGGCCGTGCTCAAGGAGTTCCCGAAAGAGATGATGGATGCTTCCTTCAAGGCCACTGCTGAAATTTACAAGAAATATTCGGATAAGGACGAGACTTTCAAGACCATCCTGACCGACTATATGGCGTATCGCGACGACTTGATTCCCTGGTTCAACGTCGTGGAAGGCTCCTATACTCGCTACGTGGCGCATGCCATCTCACAAGCGCGCAAGTAAGCTGAAGGGCTTGACCCTGCTGGTTGCGCAGGGTAAGCAGCAAATCGAGCCATGTTCTCTCAGTAAGAGGGCATGGCTTTATTTATAATATCGATGATGGGCGCTCTCGTGGCGCGGCTCGTGCCCGTGACTTCCACGGACATCTAGCAGGGACATCTAGCAGGGCGTTGCCCGGCATCGCTTGCTTCTGAGGTGTTAGAAGCAGATTGGCGCAAAACGGCTAAAGGCAGAACCGGTGTCTCCCGGTAACTGTCGCAGCCAAGAGACAATTGCTGGAAAAAACCGTCATGGCCGGCCGTGATTGTCTCTATTTCATTGTTTTATTTGAAAAAAAGTTTTTTGCGTGTTAATATCACGGGCTTATCTGTATTTTTGCACTGTCGCAGGGTAGTCTATAGTCATTGTACCTTTGGTGCGCGACTGTATTTCCCTTGTTTATAACGTTCAGGCGAATCAGGTAAACCGTCGGATTGCGATCGCCGGCGCCATTTTTACCCGTATTGCGGGTATTGAATCGTGTGCCCCCGTGAGTGATCCGCTTCAAACTCAAATTTTAGGAATACATCATGAAGACCTTTGTGGCCAAGCCCCATGAAGTCAAACGTGACTGGTATGTTATTGATGCAAAAGGCAAAGTCCTTGGTCGTGTAGCCAGCGAAGTTGCACGCCGTTTGCGCGGTAAACATAAACCGGAATTTACCCCTCACGTTGACACCGGCGATTACATCGTCATTATTAACGCAGCTGATATCGTTGTAACAGGCGCCAAATCGGAAGATAAAAAATACTTCCGTCACTCTGGCTATCCTGGCGGCATCTACGAAACAAACTTCCGGAAAATGCAAGAGCGTTTCCCCGGTCGTGCGATTGAAAAAGCCGTTAAGGGCATGCTGCCAAAAGGTCCCCTGGGTTACGCCATGATCAAGAAGCTCAAGGTGTACGCGGGTGCCGAGCATCCTCATACTGCCCAGCAGCCTAAAACGCTGGAATTTTAAGGATAAATCATGATCGGTAATTGGAATTATGGAACGGGCCGTCGTAAAACGTCAGTTGCCCGTGTGTTTCTGAAAAAAGGTACAGGCAATATTGTTGTCAACGGTAAGCCTGTTGACCAGTATTTCGCTCGTGAAACAGGTCGCATGGTTGTTCGCCAGCCCCTGGTGCTCACAGAGACAGTCGAATCTTTTGATTTTCATATCAATGTACACGGCGGCGGCGAAAGCGGCCAGGCGGGTGCGGTGCGTCACGGTATTACCCGTGCGCTCATCGACTACGACGCCACACTCAAACCCGCGCTGTCAAAAGCCGGCTTTGTAACACGTGACGCCCGTGAAGTTGAACGTAAGAAAGTGGGTTTCCACAAGGCGCGTCGTCGGAAGCAGTTCAGCAAACGCTAATTTGTTTCGCGACATGTCGAAAAGGCCGCTTTTGCGGCCTTTTTCTTTTGGATTCTTTATAATAGTTTTCTGCGCTCAATAATTGAATGGAAACAAACACAATGGCTTCTTCCTCTTCATCTGTCAAGGTTGGTATTGTTGGTGGTACAGGTTACACCGGGGTAGAGCTGTTGCGCCTGCTGTCCGCGCATCCGAATGTTCGATTGCACGCCATCACCTCGCGCAAAGAGGAGGGCATGCAGGTTTCCACCATGTTCCCCAATCTGCGCGGCCATGTTGATCTGGCTTTTTCAACGCCTGAAAACGCTGCCCTGACCGAATGTGATGTGGTGTTTTTTGCAACCCCCCATGGTGTGGCCATGGCGCAGGCGCGCGAGCTTATCGACGCCGGCGTCAAAGTTATCGACCTGGCTGCAGATTTTCGTCTGCAGGATACGGCTGTATTTGAAAAATGGTACAAAATGCCCCATAGCTGCCCGGATATCCTGCGGGAAAGCGCCTATGGGCTGGTTGAATTGAATCGGGAGAATATTGCCGGCGCGAAGGTGATTGGCAATCCGGGGTGCTATCCCACCACGGTCATCCTGGGGCTGGCGCCGTTGTTGGAGAAAAAACTGGTGCATACCGGCAATATCATTGCCGATTGCAAATCAGGTGTTTCGGGTGCCGGACGCAAGGCCGAAGTGAGCACCTGTATTCTGAAGCGGGCGACAACTTCAAGGCATACGGAGTGGCCGGGCACAGACATCACCCGGAAATCACCGAGCAACTTACGGCACTGGCGGGCGAAGCGGTCAAGCTTACTTTCGTTCCCCATCTGGTGCCCATGATTCGCGGCATGTTGTCCACCATTTACGTCACAATCAAGGATGATGCCCTGGATACGGATTTCCAGGCCCTGTACGAAAGCCGTTACGCTAACGAACAGTTCGTGGATGTGATGCCGGCAGGCAGTCAGCCCGAAACCAGATCGGTGCGGGCCTCAAACACCCTGCGCATTGCCGTAAGCCGCCCGGATAATGGCAATCAGCTTATTATCATCGTAGTTCAGGATAATCTGGTCAAGGGCGCCGCCGGCCAGGCAGTGCAGAATATGAATCTGCTTTTCGGTTTGCCTGAGCAGGCAGGTCTGGGTGGCGTGGCCATTCTTCCCTGATCTGATTGATATGTCCATGATCGCGCGCGGTTTTCTGTTTCTTGTCGGCGTCACTTTGGGAGGCAGCGCTGCGTATTATTACACGCATAATATGATGCAGCGTGAAATGTTCAGTCAGAAGACAGAGCTGGCCGAGCAATTGTCTCATGCGCTGATGCAGGAAAAAATAAAGATGACCGAGCTGCAAAGCCGCCTGGATATCTCCGACACGCAGATGACCATGGATCGGGCGACGATTGCGGAGTATGAGAGCCAGGTCAAAAAGCTCCAGGACGATCTGGCACGCACATCCGAACAGCTGTCCTTTTATGATGAGCTGGTGCCGGCCGGCCCCCAGGGCGCGATCAGTGTGCGCGGCTTCGATGCGGTCGTAGAGGGGCGGCGTGTCCGCTTCAAGGTGCTGGTCTCCCGGCAGGCCCAGGCCGGTACGGTGTTCAAGGGCGAGCTCAAATTTACGGCAAGCGGCACCTTAAAGGGTGAAGCGGCCACTGTGGATTTGATTCCCGATACGGTCGAGCACGCCAGTACGGGTTCGGACAGTATTCCAGCGGTTACCGACTTGAAAAAACAAGCCCCGGCCCCAATATTAAAGCTGGATTTTGAAACCATTCAGCGAATCCAGGGTCTATTGATGTTCCCAGAGGGATTTGTTCCCAAAAAAATCACCATGCGTGTGCTCGAAGGCAAAACAGTGCGTGCGTCGCGCACGGCCGAATTGTCTCCCTGATTGCGCCATATGGTAAAATGAATTTCTGCTAACGGTGGCTGTATCCCACCAGGAGTCTAAAAATGAGTACTGTTCTCGAATCTGTTGATCTGCAAGCCCCACCCACCCCGTTGCTTTTTACTGAAGCGGCGGCTACAAAGGTAAAGGATCTGCTTATCGAAGAAGGCAATCCCGAGCTCAAACTGCGCGTTTTCGTGCAGGGCGGCGGCTGTTCCGGTTTCCAGTATGGCTTTACGTTTGACGAAGTGATCAACGAAGACGATACCACGATCGATAAAAACGGCGTGCAACTGCTGGTTGATCCCATGAGCTTTCAATATCTGGTTGGCGCCGAGATCGACTACAAGGAAGATATCGAGGGCTCACAATTTGTGATTCGTAACCCGAACGCGACCACAACCTGCGGCTGCGGTTCTTCGTTCTCGGTTTAAGCGCGAATAAACGGTCGCTTGGTATTGGCCGCAAGAGCGAATGCGTAGAAGTATTGGCTTGAACATATTTGCTGAAGGCATGGCTTAAAGATTTTTTCCCTAGCGGTTTATCCGTAAAGGTTTTCCTTGAAGACATTCCTTTAACATTTTCAAAACGCCCTTGCGCGGTACCCGGCAGAAGAGTCCGGCTTTCCTTTTTGGAATGCCGGATTTTTTTATTGGCCTGTTACCCGTAATCTACCTGCGTCTAGGCAGGGTACAGGCAGCCCAATATGGTTTTTTTGCGGGCGCCGGTTACCGATGGCGTGCCGGCGGGGTGGCCGGACAGAAAGGCATGAGCCAGCCAGGCAAAGGCCAGTGCCTCCATCGACTGGGATGCAATACCATGCGCATCGCTGGTACTCAAGTGCACGCCTGGCAGGCGGGACTGCAGATCTTCCAGCAGAGCCCGGTTACCGGTTCCTCCCCCGCATACAATCAGCGTCTGGCTATCGGCAGCATGGCGGCCGATAGCCTGGGCCACGGTTTGCGCCGTAAAGGCCCGCAATGTCGCCTGGACATCTTGCGGCGCCACGGCCTCAAATCCTGCAAGCCGAGTTTGCAGCCAGGCGTGATTGAACAGATCCCGTCCGGTGGATTTGGGTGGTGGCAAGGCCAGCCAGGGTTCGCTTTCAATTAGCGTGTCAAGAAGGGGCTGGTGCACGGTGCCGCCAGCCGACCATGCACCGTCCTTATCGTAAGATTCACCGGTATGGGCCAGGCACCACATATCCAGCAACACATTGGCCGGTCCGGTATCAAAGCCGGTCACGTCCTGTCCCGGACGCAGGATGCTGATGTTTGCAATACCGCCCAGGTTCAGGACGGTCACTGTCCGGTCGCTGGCAAAAATCGCCTCGTGAAAGGCCGGCACCAGGGCGCGCGCCTGACCGCCGGCGGCCACATCGCGGCTGCGAAAATCGGCCACGACCGCAATGCCGGTATTTTCTGCCAGACGGGCCGGGGCATTGAGCTGAATGGTAAAGCCCAGTTCAGGGCGATGCCTGACGGTTTGTCCGTGGGCACCGATGGCAGCGACCCGGCTGGCGGGCATTTGGGCCTGCGCCAGCAAATCAGCCACCACCAGGGCATACAAGTCTGCCAACTGGCAACTGGCAAGGCCGGCACGTTCCAGTTCGTTGTTGCCGGCACGATTCAAATCCAGCAATTGCGCTCTGAGGGCAGTTGGCATGGATCGCGAGGCCGATGCGACGATTTGCGGGGGGCCGGTATCGGAAAAGGCGGCCAGCACGCCGTCGGCGCCATCGGTGCTGGTGCCGGACATCAAGCCGATCAAATAGCGGGGTTCCTGTGCCTGAGTCATGAGCATCTGCCTGGCCGAAAAGGGTATAATTTAACATTGAAATTTGCGCAAAAGGGCGTTTATCGGCTTGGTTTTGTTGCCAATGTCCTTCTTTTACCCATCTGCCCGCGCCCAGGAATCAGAAAATCTATGTCAACACCCGAAACACCCCTTAGTCCGGAAGTGGAAAACGACCTGCAAACTGTTCTGCGCGGCTGCGACGAGCTGCTGGTTCAATCTGAATTTGCGGTCAAGTTGCAAAACAGCCGCAACACAGGCACGCCGTTGCGCATCAAGCTCGGCCTGGATCCCACCGCTCCCGATATTCACCTGGGGCACACCGTGGTGCTCAATAAAATGCGCCAGCTTCAGGATATGGGGCATAACGTTATCTTTCTGATCGGCGACTTCACCTCCATGATCGGCGATCCAAGCGGGCGCAATGCGACCCGTCCGCCGCTCACGCGCGAGCAGATCGAAGTCAATGCCAAAACCTATTATGAGCAGGCCAGCAAAGTGCTGGACCCGTCGCGTACCGAAGTGCGCTATAACTCCGAGTGGTGCGATCCGCTGGGCGCCCGCGGCATGATCCAGCTGGCTTCCCGCTATACGGTGGCCCGGATGATGGAACGCGATGACTTTACCAAGCGCTTCAAGGGGGGCATTCCCATTTCTGTCCATGAATTTCTGTATCCGCTTATGCAGGGCTATGACTCGGTTGCACTCAAGTCCGATCTGGAACTGGGCGGAACAGACCAGAAATTCAATCTGCTGGTGGGGCGCGAGTTGCAAAAGGAATATGGCCAGCCGGCCCAATGCATTCTGACGATGCCCTTGCTCGAAGGCCTGGACGGCGTCGAAAAAATGTCCAAGTCCAAGCACAATTACATCGGTATTACGGAAACGCCCGATTCCATGTTTGGCAAGCTCATGTCCATCTCCGATACATTAATGTGGCGTTATTATGAATTACTTTCATTCAAGTCGCTGCAGGACATTGCTACACTTGCGCAACAGGTCAAAGAGGGCAGAAATCCGCGCGATGTGAAGGTGGAGCTGGCGCAGGAAATCATTACGCGCTTTCACTCATCTGCAGACGCCGGCAACGCGCTGGCCAATTTCGAGGCGCGCTTTCGCGATGGCGTCATTCCAGACGACATGCCGGAAATCAATCTCGGGCCAGGCCCGCTTGGCATTCTGCGAATCCTGAAAGAAGCCGGTCTGGCCAGCTCCGGTACAGAGGCCGGGCGCAATGTGCAGCAGGGTGGGGTGCGGGTTGACTCCCAGCGTGTGGAAGACAAGAATCTGCAGCTGGAGGCCGGCACCTATGTGGTCCAGGTAGGCAAGCGCAAGTTCGCCCGGGTCACCGTCAGCGCCTGACGCCAAGCCGTGTATGCCCGCCTTTTGAGCCGGGCATATTGCGGTTTTGCAGGCGATAAAGGAACAGCAGGCAACATCGTTATCTTGCCTGGCGTTCATCCGCGCCACAAGCGCATTTTGATCTGTTTTTATTGTATTGAAGGGGATGTCATGAAAATCAGCAGCCAGTCATTTGAACACGAAAAAGCAATCGGGCCGGTCAATGCCTTCGCCAAACCGGATGCGCAGGCGCACATGATTCTGTCGGACAACAAAAACCCACATCTGGCCTGGACCGATGCACCGGAAGGCACGCGCTCATTCGTTATTCTGTGTGTAGACAAAGACGTACCAAGCAAGCCCGATGACGTCAATCAGGACGATCGCGAGGTGCCGGCCAGCCTGCCCCGCGTTGATTTCTATCATTGGGCGCTGGTCGATATTCCAGCTAACATCACCGAGATCGCCGAAGGCGAATTTTCCAACGGCGTGACGCCCAAGGGAAAAAGCGGCCCGCTGGCCGCCAAGGACATGCGCCAGGGTATTAATGACTTTACCAACTGGTTTGCCGGCGATCACGATATGAAAGGCGATTATTTCGGTTATGACGGCCCATGCCCGCCTTTTAACGATGCGCTGGTGCACCGCTATTATTTTACGGTCTATGCGCTGGATATCGATACATTGCCATTGACCGGCAGCTTTACCTGCGCCGACGTGGCCGAGGCCATCGCGCCCCATGTGCTGGACCAGGCCACGATCATGGGGCTGTATTCGCTGAATCCCAAAGTTTCCTTTTGAATTTTATCCAATTATCCGCTTTATATAGGACACGTTATGTTTGACCGCTCGCTAACTCTTGACAAGGTAGATCCTGAACTCTGGAGTGCCATCCAACAAGAAAATACCCGTCAGGAGCAGCACATCGAACTGATTGCTTCTGAAAACTACACCAGCCCGGCAGTCATGCAGGCGCAGGGCACGCAGCTGACCAACAAGTACGCAGAAGGTTATCCTGGCAAGCGCTACTACGGTGGCTGCGAATTCGTCGATATCGCTGAAGAGCTGGCTATCAAACGCCTGAAAGAACTGTTTGGCGCCGAAGCGGCCAACGTGCAGCCGAATTCCGGCTCACAGGCCAATCAGGGCGTGTACATGGCGGTGCTCAAGCCCGGTGACACTGTGCTGGGCATGAGCCTGGCAGAGGGCGGTCACCTGACGCATGGCGCATCGGTCAACGCATCGGGCAAGCTGTACAACTTCATCCCTTATGGGCTGGACGAAAATGAAGTGCTCAACTACGAACAGGTTGAGCAACTGGCCAAAGAGCACAAGCCCAAAATGATTGTGGCCGGCGCCTCTGCGTACTCCCTGACAATCGACTTCGAGCGCATGGCCAAAATTGCTCATGACAATGGTGCATACCTGATGGTCGACATCGCGCACTACGCAGGCCTGGTTGCCGGTGGTCAGTATCCGAATCCGGTTCCTCATGCCGACTTTGTCACTTCAACCACACACAAATCCCTGCGCGGCCCGCGCGGTGGCGTGATCATGATGAAAGCAGAGCACGAAAAAATCATCAACTCCGCCATCTTCCCTGGCATCCAGGGCGGTCCGCTTATGCATGTCATTGCCGGCAAGGCCGTGGCGTTCAAAGAGGCGCTCAGCCCCGAATTTGCCGACTATGCAAAACAGGTCGTGGCCAATGCCAAGGTGCTGGCCGATACGCTGGTCAAGCGCGGCTTGCGTATCGTTTCAGGCAAGACCGAAAGCCACGTCATGCTAGTGGACCTGCGCGCCAAGGCATTACCGGCAAGGTTGCCGAGGCCCGCCTGGGAGATGCGCATATCACCGTCAACAAGAACGCGATTCCGAACGATCCGGAAAAACCGTTCGTGACCAGCGGTATTCGCCTGGGAACGCCCGCCATGACCACCCGTGGTTTTACAGAAGCCGAGGCTGAACTGACTGCGAACCTGATTGCCGATGTCCTGGATAACCCGGATGATGAGGCAAACATCGCTGCTGTTCGTGCTAAAGTAAATGAACTTACAGCGCGCTTTCCGGTTTACAAATAAACCACGCGTTATCACAAAGCAATAACCTTATTGCCCGGCACAGGACTTTAGCAAGATGAAATGCCCGTTTTGTTCACACCACGATACACAGGTTATGGACTCGCGGGTATCCGAAGAGGGCGACACCATTCGTCGCCGTCGCCGCTGCCTTTCCTGTGACCGGCGCTTCACGACATACGAGCGTATCGAGCTGACCATGCCTGCCGTGGTCAAGCGCAATGGCACCCGGGCGGAGTTTGATCCGGCCAAGTTGCAGGCCAGCTTGCGTCTGGCATTGCGCAAACGTCCGGTTAGTACCGAATTGCTGGAGCGGGCGGTTGCTCGCATCCAGGAATCGCTGCTCAATTATCCCGAAAAAGAAGTCTCGACCGACTATATCGGCGAGCTGGTCATGAGCGAACTCAAGCAACTGGATCAGGTTGCCTATGTACGGTTTGCCTCGGTCTACAAAAGCTTTCAGGATATCGAAGAGTTTGTCAACGCCATCAAGGAAATGCAAAAGCCGGTCAAGCCGCATAATGGCGGCCGCCCGGATGCTGTCGATAATGCCTGAGGGGTTGTTGTGGTGTGGCGCAGCGCGCGCCGGCATGTGTTGGCGAGCACGCTGACTCTCTATCATCGGAACATTGGTTTATGAATGATCAGGACTATATGGATCGGGCACTGGCCCTGGCGCGCAGCGTCATGTTCAGCACCAGTCCCAATCCGCGCGTAGGCTGCGTGATCGTCAACCAGGACCGCATCCTGGGCGAAGGCGCCACCCAGCCGCCTGGCGGGCCGCACGCCGAGGTATGCGCCATCCGCGATGCACAGGCCAAGGGGCATGCACTGGCGGGATCAACCTTTTATGTCACGCTGGAGCCCTGCAGTCACTATGGCCGCACGCCACCGTGCGTGGATGCGCTGCTTGCGGTAAAACCTGCACGCGTTGTAGTTGCCGCCACAGATCCGAATCCGCTGGTCAGCGGGGCAGGTATTGAAAAATTGCAGGACGCTGGAATCACAGTTGAAATTGGCCTGGGACTTGAGCAGGCACTGGAAATCAACCCCGGTTTCGTATCGCGCATGAGCATACAGCGCCCCTGGGTTCGCGTGAAAATTGCCAGCTCGCTCGATGGCAAGGTGGCCCTGAACAATGGCCGCTCGCAATGGATTACCGGTGGCCAGGCGCGCGCCGATGGACACCATTGGCGCGCTCGTGCCTGCGTTATCCTGACCGGTTCGGGGACCGTGCGCGATGATGACCCGCAGCTGACCGTGCGTGATGTGCACACTCCCCGCAAACCCATTCGGGCCGTTATTGACAGCCAGTTTGCCATTGATGAAGAGGCCCGCCTGTTCGACGGCGACCCGGTATGGATTTTCGTGACCGAATACAACGTTGCCAAGGCCGAACGCCTGGCCGCGCGCAATGTGCGCGTTATTACCATCAACGAAAAAAACAAGCATGTGGACCTGAAGGCCGTGATGGCCTGGCTGGGGCAGCAGGACATCAATGAAGTGCATGTGGAAGCCGGTCCGGGTCTGAATGGCGCGCTGCTGCAGTCCGGGTGCGTGGACGAGTTGCTGGTCTATGTGGCACCGACAATTCTTGGTGATGCCCGCTCGGCAGTTGCGCATACACCGTTTAACGTGCTGGCCGACGCCTACCGTTTCGAGTTCTTCGATACTGCAGCCTGCGGCAAGGACATGCGCCTGCGGGCCAGATTGCCTACGCGCTGGAATCAATTACAATTGCAATCGGGCGGCACAAAGCCCAACATGGAGTAAACAATGTTCACAGGAATTATCAGCGGCGTTGGCCGTATCAGCCAGGTCAAACCGGCAGGCAACAGCGCCGATGACGGTGTGCATGTCACTATCGAGGCAAACAATTTCGATCTGTCCGGTATCGGCCTGGGCGACTCGATTGCCGTGCAGGGCGCCTGCATGACCGTCGTGTCATTGGACGACGGCGCCTTCCAGATCGACGTCTCGCGCGAAAGCCTGGATAAAACCACCGGGCTGGACAAAGTCGGCGAAGTGAACCTGGAACGCTCACTCAAACTGGGTGATTCCCTGGACGGCCATTTGGTGTCCGGGCACGTAGATGGCATGGGGCAGGTCACGCGCTTTGAACAAGTGGGCGAGTCGCACGAGTTATGCATTCAGGTGCCGGCAGCCTGTCAAAATACCTGGCTTACAAAGGCTCGGTTACGGTCAATGGCGTGAGCCTGACGGTCAACTCCGTTACCGACAACGCCGATGGCTGCGAGATCAGCATCAACATCATCCCGCATACGCTACAGGTAACAACACTTAAACACCTGCAAAAAGGGACAAAAGTGAACCTGGAAATCGATATGATTGCGCGTTATGTGGAAAGGATGCTAAAATAGCAGGCTAAATTGAGAACGGGTTGTTGAATAAACGCAATGGCCGCAGTGAGTTCTTGATGACAGGGTCGGTGGCCGAGTGGTTTATTAGGCCCGGTCTGCGGTAGAGTTCTAAAAAAATAGGGTCGGTGGCCGAGTGGTTCATTAGGCCCGGTTGCAGTAGAGTTCTAAAAAAATAGGGTCGGTGGCCGAGTGGCTGAAGGCGCACGCTTGGAAAGCGTGTATACGGTAACGTATCGGGGGTTCGAATCCCCCCCAACCCGCCAGCTTCATGTGTATTTAGTGATGTATAAACATATTTAACCCCGTAAATTCAATGGATTGCGGGGTTTTTTATTGCCTGATTGGGTTGTGTTGGGGTGTATAGGTATGCTTGAAGATGCCACAAATAGGGGGTACATTTGGGGGTATTAGCGAATGTCCCCAGTTGTACGATCCAGAGGATAATTAGATTTATTGCCAGCGGTAGGCTTGATTTGCCCCCTTGCATGGGATTATTTCGAAAAACGGGTTATCTGCGGGCTTCAATGGATAATCAAGCCTCGCGCGCGCGTACTGGTCGCGAAACGAAACCAAGGGGAAAGTTGATATCTAGCGTAATTTCGCGAGTTTGCCCACCCGCATTCAGTGTCACTGCGCAGGGCCCTCGCCGTATAGGTAACCCCACTGGGGGTAGCATAACGTGAGCCCCTTTGGAAACCTTATACCAGCCTATACCGATTGGGACTTCAAATATCGGGAATTCACCCAAAAATCCTTTACCTACACCCTACGAATTCGAATCAAAAACAACTCAAAACTGACTGCCAGCACTTTGTTGGAAAGTACCGTTGCTTATCATTCCGGGACAGGTATTTGACAGCAATAAACCTCCCTATAAATATCTAAGCATTGCTTAATGGTATCCGTTCGGATACAATATGGATATGCTGATAATTAACCAAACGTCCCAATTTCAGAAATGGTTTAAGGCGCTCAAAGATCTGCGTGCAAAAGCCAAAATAGCGATGCGGTTAAGACGAGCGGAGAACGGGAACTGGGGCGACTGTAAATCAGTAGGTGATGGCGTGTTTGAAATGCGCATTACTGAGGGCTAGGGCTATCGCATTTATTATGCAAGGCAAGGCGACATTGTTTATTTGTTGTTAAATGGCGGCGATAAATCTACCCAGGCAGAGGATATAGCCAGCGCCAAAGCTGTATGGACCAAAATTAACGAAGGTCTGAGATGACTACAATTACAAAATTTGATATTGCTGAGTATTTGGATAGTGAAGAAATGATAGCTGCCTATCTGAACGAGGCACTCAATGATGACGATCCGAATACTTTTCTGATGGCAATCGGAGATGTGGCAAAAGCCCGGGGGATGACGCAGATTGCCAAGGATGCAGGTTTAGGTAGGGAGAGTCTTTACAAGGCGCTTGCACCCAACGCCAAGCCACGATACGACACGATTATCAAACTTATACATTCTTTGGGTGTAAACCTTAGCGTTACCAGTCGGGATAAAACGACATCGACAGTCGGTTAAAGGGCACATGGCGGTTCTGCTCAAATTTGGGCGGTATTCTATGTATATAGTTTTCGAAGTCCCTAAAAGAATGTCTACATAAACCGCTTTTGAGACAGCATCACAGTGCATCGAGGCAAAAAAGGTTTTACCCACGTTTTACGGATCGCCGTTTGCAACGTCTGTGGTTGAACCGTTGTGACGATACGGTAAAACACCGCCCCTCCAATAGAGTTTGCGCCTCGGTAGAGTGGATGGGGCGGAGGGGGTTAAAAATCAAATTGGGGGTATATTTTGGGGTATTTCGAAATTTAGAACAGCCAAAAGCTTTTATTTATACGGCCTGCGGGCAACAATATGGATGCCCCCAACCGCCAAAATTTATATACGCTAGTTTATCCGTATAGGCAATAAAAAACCCCTTAAATTCAATGAATTACGGGGTTTTTTATTGCCTGTTTGCTCTTTCTGGACTACAGGTATATCAGAAGAGAGCTCACTTACATCAATGCTCCATTGAGCAAGTCATGACCTATCTATTTCCCGCCACCCGTCGCATGAACGACATAGGCCGCGATGGCATCCCTGGATGCGTCGTCCAGGGAGTCGGCATAGGACGGCATCACGCCCATGCCTTCTTGCAAGACCTTTTTAATGCGTGCTGCATCGGGTTTCAGCTCATCAAGATCGGGGCCGATGGTTCCGGCTGAGCCCGCGTCCTGCAGGGTATGGCATACGGCACAGGCAGGCGCTGCATTCGACAAGAACAGGGCTTTGCCCTTCTCCAGATCAGCGTCAGCGGCAAAACTGGCGCCTGCGACGCCCATCCATAAAACGGCCGTCGCGGCCGACAATACAACGTGCTTCATTTCTTTCCTTAGGCGACTTTGATAGAGACCATGTGGTCGCGCCAGCTATTGTTGATATAACCGCGATTATTTTCGCGACGTGCTTCGGGCTGGGTGTCGCCCGCCTCGTTGGTGGCCCGGCAGGCCAGCTCGTGCGTACCAGCAGCCAGGTCGGCGCTGAACACAAATTCACGCCAGGCGTACTTACCCAGGTCAGGTCCGACAAACTCGGCTTTCTGCCAATCTTTGCCGCCATTGACGGAGACTTCGATGGATTTGGCCGCGGTCATTCCGCCCATGGCAATGCCGCTGATCTGCACACGTCCGGCAGCAACGGTTTGCTCCGGATCGGACGGAAAGTTGATCCAGGATTTGACCGGTAGTTCCCAAATGGATTCGTCCTTGGGACTGGGTTTTTCGCCTACCGCCGTCCAGCGATAGCTGGTCTGTTGTATTTTGGCGGGGGACTGCTCTTTGGTAAATGCCAGTTGCTTGATGTATTTGATGGAGTTCACGCCGGTATAGCCGGGCACGATGATGCGTAAGGGGCCGCCGTGCGCCAATGGCAGAGCCTCGCCATTGATTTCCCATGCCAGGATGGCGTCTTCAATGGCCGAAATCGGTACCGAGCGCTCGACCCGGATGGTATTGGGATCCAGGCCTTGCGGAATCGGTTCGCCACCCGTGCTGGTCATGTAAACCATGCCTTCGCTCATGCCGCCCACGGCCTCCAGCAGCGCTTTGACCGGCACGCCGGTAAAAACGACGCAGCCGGCGGCGCCCACGGTCCATTGCGTACCGCTGGGTTTATGGGGAAACCAGGCTCGGCCGTTGCCGGAACACTGCAGGACCATCGGCACGGCCGCCAGGCCCAGCGTTTTGAGCTCGGCCACGGTAAAGCTGCGAGGCTTGGCAACGCCGCTGACTTCAAGCGTCCAGCTGTCGGGCTCTTTCATCATACTGGCGTCGGTTGGCGGCGCCACGTTATTGCGCACGAACAGGCGATTGGTTGGCGTAATGACGCTGCTTCCAAAGGCCGTTCGCTTGGTTTCTATTGTGTTCGCACTGTGGACGATCATGCTGTCGGCATCTTTCCAACTGGCATAGCTTGGTAAAGACTTGGGTGCTGTGCCGCCAGCGCCGGGGTCCGGCTTGCCAAGGTCGGCGCGGGCTACGCCGGCCAGTCCCGCCATTGCGGCGATGCTGCCTGTTGAAATCAGCATCTGGCGTCGGCCTGAGTTAGTCAGTTTTTCCATATTATCTCCCTGGTAGGTTGGCTCTGTTCTTTATATCTGTGAGTCATATCTTTATACGAACATCATATCATAAATGAAATATAGACCGCGCAACGATAAAGTGTTGCGCCTACGCAATGGGATGTGGGGAAATGGATAGTTGCCAGGTACTTCAGCCCATTACTGAGCATTTCATGATTCTTTGCTCAATATCCTAAGTTTTTTCCAAGCGCTTTTGTCAGCTTAGCGATGGAGGTTTCTGAAGAAGCCGGGCCATGCTTGGCAAATTTGCGGGTCTATGCGGGCAGGGTGGAGCCGCTACATTGCAGCATGGTAAAGATGGTGCACCGTGAGAGGACTTTTTAATGGCAAATGCAAAAAATCATTTATTCGTATTGAAATAATTCCTGGTTCCTGTTTTGCCATGAATATTTTCAATTGGGCACGAACGTTTACAGGTGTTGCAAAGTCGCGATGGTATAAAAATTTAAGAGCAGGTTTGATGCCTGGATTTTAAAAAAAAGGACCATTTATGACTCATAAACTCAAAACATTCGCGGGCTTGCTTCTATGTGCTGGATTGGCAGCATGTTCAACGTCAAATGAAAACAGCAAGGACTTGTCGCAACAAACGGTCGAATACAGCTGCGGTCAGGGCAACACCCAGCCGGTAAGCGTCCAGTACACTTTCCAGGGCGAAGAGCCACTGGCTGCTAAAGTGGTTTATGCCAACCAGGCGATGGAGCTCACACGTGCCACCACCAGCAATGCCGACATGGTAGGCAATACATTCCGTGGAAATGGATATACGTGGACCACCGACAAATTCACACGTGAAAACGTAGGTTCAGTTGACGGGAAAATGCTTACCCAGGACGCGCGACAGGGCGGAATGGGTCAGGCTTCCACCGTAGGCAATGTGCTTGTCAAGGATTGCCAGGTCAAAGGCTAAACCGCGTTATTATTTGTCGTCAATCCGATGTGTTAGGATACCTGAATCGGATCTTGACTTGTCTGCCATGCCCATCCAACAAGATCGGCATGGCACTTTTTCTTGATCATTAAGCTGGAGCACCCGCCAATTGGGGTTTCCCATCTGGCAGCTCGCGAATAAATGTTTGTGGCGTGATTACAGGCAATATGATGGGTACCCCCAAACCGCCAGTGCTTTGGCGTATATCTGAAGAATAAATAATAAATAATAAATAATAAATAATAAATAATGAATAAATCTGGATTGATTCTGAAACAGGCCTGTTTGTGCCGTGTTTTGTCACTATTGTGTCGTTGGTGAGAAACTGCTTCACATACTGCAATCAAATCAACATGCCGCATCCCTTGCCTATAGGCCTTTGCTGTTGTCGTCCGGTGCTCGCCTCATCTATCGGGTTGGCTACCTACATCGGATCGGCCCTGTCTATGAAATTGCGACGGGATGAATTTGCACGCGACTTATTATCACGATAAAACGTAAAATCAAGGCAACGCTGTGACGTAATAACCAAGAGCATCTGGTTCTCCAGACTGAAGTTATCGTGCTTTTGAGATGAGCGCCTTCTTCATTCGCAGTTCATTCAGGCTGACGGCTGTAATGTTATCAATCCATCCTTTGCCCGTACACCAGGAACATATGAATACTT
Source organism: Advenella kashmirensis WT001 (assembly GCF_000219915.2). NCBI lineage: Bacteria > Pseudomonadati > Pseudomonadota > Betaproteobacteria > Burkholderiales > Alcaligenaceae > Advenella > Advenella kashmirensis. Next base: position 1,112,896 of record NC_017964.1, read on the forward strand.
CTATCAATGAACCCCAGGCGGTATCCAATCCCGTAACCCGTAACGCAATATTCATCGTTGCAACCATAGCTCAAGACAGCGAGCATCTTGAGACGGTGCGCGCCTGGTGCGAAGATGTGGAAGGCCTGGTGCGTTCAGTGGGTACACGATTTCCGGCAAGCGGGTTAAGCTGTGTTTGCGGATTTGGCTCCGATGCATGGGATCGGCTGTTTGGCCAGCCGCGGCCAATGCAATTGCATCCTTTCAAGGCCATCGGATCGGGAGAGCGGATAGCCGTGTCCACGCCTGGAGATCTGCTACTGCATATTCGCGCCGACGAAATGGATATGTGTTTCGAGCTTGCTACTCAATTGATCTCAAAACTTGGCGATGCCGTGACGGTGATCGACGAAGTACACGGATTCCGTTATTTCGATCAGCGTGCCATCATCGGCTTTGTCGATGGCACTGAAAACCCCACAGGCCGAGAGGCCGAAGACTACACCGTTATCGGGGACGAGGATCAAACGTTTGCTGGTGGCAGTTACGTATTGGTGCAAAAATACCTGCACGATATGAACGCCTGGAATGCGCTTACTGTTGAGCAGCAGGAAAAGGTCATCGGCCGCAGCAAATTTGCCAATATTGAGCTTGACGAAGACGTCAAACCGACCAATTCCCACAGCGCACTGACGACCGTAGAAGAAAACGGACGCGAATTGAAGATCATCAGAGACAACATGCCTTTTGGCAGACCGGGAATGGGTGAGTTTGGCACTTACTTTGTTGGCTATGCGCGTACGCCGAGTATCATCGAAACCATGCTGGAAAATATGTTTGTCGGACGTCCTGCCGGCAACTACGATCGGTTACTCGATTTTAGCCGCGCTGTCACCGGTACTTTGTTTTTTGTCCCATCCGTCACGCTGCTTGAGTCGCTCGCTTCATGCAAGCCGGTCGAAACAGAAAGCGTGCAGGCTTCACCTGTTTAATCAGTTTTCATTTGCGTTGCTCACCGTTGTGCAGGAGGTCCTATGACTACTAAAAGACGTGAGGTACCGGGCATACGCCCCTACGATGCGCCGGCTGGCGGCTGGGGGGCACTCAAGGCAACCGCTGTTGCTGTCCGAACGCAAATGGATATGATGGAAGCGCCCGTCACGCTGATGCGGACTAACCAGCCAATGGGCTTTGATTGCCCCGGCTGTGCATGGCCGGACAAAGAGCATCGCTCCACGTTCCAATTTTGTGAGAATGGTGCAAAAGCGGTGACCTGGGAGGCAACGAAAAAACGCGTTACTGCAGATTTTCTGGCGCAGAATACAGTGACCTCGCTGCTAAAAAAAACCGATTATGAATTGGAAAATTATGGTCGCCTGACGCAACCGTTATCCTATGACCGTGAAACGGACATATTGCGCCCAGTAAGCTGGGAGGCTGCGTTTGAGCGTATCGGTACGGTTCTGCGCGGGTTATCGCCCAACCAGGTAGAGTTCTATACCTCTGGCCGGGCGTCCAACGAAGCAGCCTATCTTTTTCAGCTTTTTGCCCGTGAGTTTGGTACGAACAACTTTCCAGACTGCTCCAATATGTGCCATGAAGCGACCAGCGTGGGATTGCCACGCTCGATCGGAATAGGCAAAGGAACAGTATCGCTGGACGATTTTGACGACACCGAACTGATTATCTCAATTGGTCATAATCCCGGCACTAATCACCCGAGGATGATGGGCACGCTACATGAGGCTTCACGGCGGGGCGTACCCATTGTCGTTCTGAATCCATTGAAAGAAAGAGCGCTGGAGCGCTTTACCGATCCCCAGAACGTGGTCGAGATGGCAACATACAGTTCGACCAGAATTGCGTCATCGTATTATCAGGTGAAATCAGGTGGAGACACGGCGGCGCTCAAAGGCATCATGAAAGCGCTTTTGGCATTGGATGAGACAGATCCGGATGTCATTGACCACGACTTTATAGCAGAGCACACACATGGATTTGCTCAGTTCTCTGACGATCTGCGTGACACGTCCTGGGAAAGGATAGAGAAAGAGAGCGGTTTGCCGCGTACCGACCTGGAGCAAGTGGCAGTCGCCTATGCCAAATCCCGGGCGACAATCGTCTCCTATGGCATGGGCATTACACAGCACAATAAAGGTACGGCGAATGTTCGTTTGATTGCCGATTTGCTTCTGATGCGCGGCAATTTTGGTAAACCGGGGGCAGGCATTTGCCCATTGCGTGGACATTCCAATGTGCAGGGCAATCGCACTGTCGGCATCACCGAAAAGCCGTCAAGCCAGTTTCTGCAGAATATTGAAGAGGTATTCGGATTTGCGCCTCCTCAAGAGCATGGGCATGATTCGGTAAGAGCAATGCAGGCGATGATTGAGGGAAAATCAAAAGCACTGATTTGTCTGGGTGGAAACTTCGCCGTTGCATTGCCGGATTCCGAACAGTCGTTTCAGGCAATGAAGCAACTGGACTTGAGCGTACACATCGGTACAAAACTGAATCGTTCGCATCTGCTTGTGGCCAAAGAAACCTGATACTTCCATGCCTGGGTCGTACTGAACTTGATATTCAGGCAGGCGAGCGACAGTCCGTAACCGTAGAGGATTCCATGTCCATGGTGCATGCCTCATCGGGCAAGTTAAAACCGGCCTCCGAGTTTCTTAAATCTGAGCCGGCCATTATCGCCGGTATGGCCATGGCCACGTTGCCGCAAAGCAAGGTGCTGTGGCAGGATCTGGTAAGCAACTACGATGCCATTCGTGATTTGATCGAGAAAACCATTCCCGGTTTTGATAACTACAATAAGCGAATCAGAATTCCCGGCGGATTTCGCATGCCATTGCCGCCCACGGAGCGCAAGTGGCCAACAGAAACAGGCAAGGCGATGTTTTCTGTATTCAGAGGCGTCAGCGAGGACGCCAAAGTAGAGGGTCATGATGTATTGCGTCTTATCACGCTGCGTAGCCATGACCAATACAACACCACCGTATATGCGCTGGATGACCGCTACAGAGGGGTATTCGGGCGCAGAGATGTGTTGTTCATGAATGACATTGATCTGGAACAGCAAGGCCTGGAACATGGTGATCTTGTCGATATTGAAACCGTCGTTTCTGCAAGAAAGCTCAGCATGACAGGCATTACCGTGATTGCCTACGACATTGCGCCCGGCTCGGTCGGCGCCTACTATCCCGAAGCCAATGTGCTCGTACCACTGGATTATTTTGATCAGGATAGCGGGACACCGTCTTACAAATCAGTTCCGGTAAGGGTTACACGTAGCGCCAAACAAAATCATTTGCTATGAGCGAGATCACTACCTTGAGCTTAAGACTTCATGAGGTTGTGTCAAAGCATGGCTAAGACACTCTCATGAACGATGCATCTCGAAAAATGAATTACTTCTCAATTTTTTTTAACCGAAGCTTATGCCACCTTACTCAAATTTCGAAGAAGAAACCTCCACCAGCGCATGCCTGTTTTGCGCAATTGCAAACAGGAAGGCTCCTGCGCATATCGTGTACGAAGATCATGACTTTCTGGCTTTCCTGGATATCAATCCCATACGACCAGGGCATGTGCAACTTATCCCATGCACGCATCATGCCTATTTCGACGATCTCTCTTCGGACCTCGCTGCCCGCATGATGCAGCTTGGACAGCGGCTTGCCAGGGCCATGAAGGCTGTTCACAAAGTAGAGCGTGTCGGTTTTGTTTTCACCGGCAGCGATATTGCCCATGTACATGCGCATCTGGTGCCTTTAATCGGCCATGCGGACATCACTTCAACGGCATATATTGAGCAAAAGGATCTTCGCTTTGTTAATGCGCCGCAGGCTTCCTGGGACGAGCTAATCGGGCAGGCCGAGCTACTGAAGAGCACTCTGGCAGTTTAATAATATCAGTGTTTTTCAGTGTGGCACGCGGGCAAGTAACAACAGGGAATTGATTTTTTCAGCCGCGAGGCCAATGTCATATCGAAGCTGGCCAACTTATGCGGCCAGCTTCGTCTCTCTACTAAAGCACTCGGGGCAGCATCTGTGTGATGTTTTATCTGCCCTCGTGCGCTTGGTCAGGCGCCGTTGCGCAACATAACCGCAGACCGGCTTGTTCCGCGTTTCCAGCGAACAATATCGATCATAATGAACGCCAGCAAGCTAATGCCCATCAAGGGCAAGGCATAGCCCAGCAGGGCAGCTATTACAACTGAAATTGCTTTGAGCGATGCCGGCAAACTCGTCCACGCAGCAACAAGCGTTCTTGCCGGATGGGGGCCGAAGGCCGCCGGTCTGCGCAGCCACCACATGCGATACCCCAGCCCGATCATCACGCAAAGTCCGACTCCGAAAGCGATCAGCAACAGTTGGTTGGGCAGGCCGAAAAGTATGCCCATATGTGCATCCACACCCCATCGTGTCAGTTTTGCGACCAAAGGAAAGGTATTGAATTCTGTCCGATCAACGATACTGAAATCTCGCGGATTGACGGCAACGGCATCAACCTGTGTGGGCCAGCGGCGATCAACTTCCGTAACCGTCCAGGTTTTGCCGGCCTCTTTGGGCGCGCGAATCTCTATCATACCGGCACGGATGCCGGCCTCTCTGGCTGCGGCAACGACCCGTGGCCAGTCTTGCGCTGACTGTGTTGTGCCCGCCATGGTGGCATGGTGTTCCGCATGCGGGTCTGCATGCATGGCCTGCGTGTCCTGGGCCAGTGTGGTGTTAACCTGCGGCGTAAGCCATCCCATATTGGTGCGCAATTGGTTGATGTTGTCGCCGGCCCAGCGTGACCAGGTCAGGCCCGTCACCGACACAAAGATCAGCCCCGCAAACAGCACCAGGCCCAGCGTGGCGTGCCAATGGCGATTTTTCAGGAACGTACTTTCTTTTCTTGCGCTCTTGCGTGCTGTCCGGGTGCTGAACCAAAGCAGTAGCCCGCCAAGTGCCGCAACCCACAACCAGGATGCAGCCAGTTCGCTATAGTTCCGGCCCAGATCGCCCAGCAACAGGGACCGATGGGCCTTGTCCAGCCATAAGCGAATGGGCAGCACGCCGCTGGTGCCATAGACCATCATGTCGCCTTTTATCTGAAGGGTATAGGGATCGACAAAAATGGCCCTGGACTCGGACGCCCCGTAACTGGCGTCGGCAAATTGCACGCGTGTCGTACTGCTTGCCTCGGGTGCGGGCCTGACCGCATAGATTCTCGCTTGCGGGCCCATATGGTTTTGCGCGGCTTCAATTTGTGCCGACAGTGGTCTGGCGGTTCCTTGGGGCTTGACATAAAGAGCGTCGGCATAAATGGCATTTTCAAGTTGCGGCGTCAATACGTACAGCGTCCCGGTTAATGCCGCCACGAATATGAAGGGTGCAATAAACAGACCAACATAAAAATGAATCCTGCGCAGAAGGTGCATTGCCGCCGTCCTGGCGGGTATGTGTGTTGAGTGTGACATAAAGAGGTACTCTTATTGGTGATTGTGGCTGTGACCGCCTTGCAAGGATCGGGCCGTGGCCTGGATTTGCATGTGCGTGCGATGGCCGTCGTTATCTTCGAAAGTGAGCGTCATAGGGACAATGTCTATTGCCTTGATCTGCTTTTTCAGACCGATCAGCATGATGTGATAGCCACCGGGCTTGAGGGCTACCGGTTTACCGGCAACCAGAATCAGCTCCGGAATCTGGCGCATTTTCATGATGTCATTCTCCATTGTCATCTTGTGCAGTTCGACATGTTCGGCGACAGGCGAGGCGGCGCTCACCAGTTTGCGGTCCACTTGCGCGGTCAGGAGCATGAACGCGCCAGTGCTGGTCTGCTGAGGGACAGTGGCACGCACCCAGGGATCGTCTACCTGGACTTGTGCATGATTGACTTGCGCATAAGATGCCGATGCGATCATTAATGTAGAGAGCAGGGCAGCAATTGAATGGCTAAATATTGACATAACGTTCTCCGGGAAAATCAATCTATGGCCAGCAGTTGGCGGATATCCTGCACATATTCCTCATCGGTCTGGGTATGTGACAGGGCGATTCGAAGGCGACCGGCGGTGTCGTACAGGTAGCTAAGGGCACTGTGATCCATGGTGTAAGACGAGCCGGTGGGAATTTTTTTGTAGTAGACCTTGAATTCCCGGGCGGTTTGCTTGGTCTCTTCCAATGACCCATACAGTCCCAGGAACGAGGGGTCAAATGCGCTTACATAATTGCCCAGCAACTGCGGTTCGTCCCTTTCCGGATCTACGGTAATAAACAATACCTGCAGGCGCTCTCCATCCTTGCCAAGCATTTTCCTGACGTTCGCTGCGCGCAAAAGCGCAGTGGGGCAAATATCCGGGCACTGGGTAAATCCGAAAAATACCAGTACGATCTTGTCCCGGAAATCCGACAGCGTATGACGAGAACCATCGGTGCCGTTCAGTGAAAAGTCCCGGCCAAATTCGGCGCTGGTAAGATCGCGCCCATGAATGTTGGTCAATTCAGCGGGGCGAGAGCAGCCGTACAGGATGAGGCAGCCGATCAGAATCGTGATAATGCGAAGAATTTTATTGAATGGCAGCACGGGACCTCCTTCGTGGAAATAGATGTGACGAAGGGGATGCTACCGGCGCGCGGATAGCTGCAACAGGGGCAGCCCGCGTGCAAGCGGGAAAAACAGGCATAAAAAAACCTCGGGAGATGAGAGTCACGGGAGGGTGAGCGCAGGTATAGCGATCACCAGTGAAATATCAGCCGAGGAGGAAAGGGGGCGCGCGTGATCCTAGCGGTGGACCCAGCGCAGGCAGCGCAGGCAAAGCCTGGTTGTGTTCGACAAACGGCGCCAGGCGCTGTTGCCATACGGTTACCGGCAGTGCCGGTGAGCCCAGAATGGGCAATATGGCCTGGGATACGACCAGACCAAACGGGCATTCCTGGCCGGCATGGTCCTGGGAAGGGGATTCTTGCGATTGCTTGGGAATACTTAGCAACAGGGTTTCATTGCCGCCATCTGCATTGCAAAGCGTCAGCACAACCGTCCGACCATTGTCGCCTGACAATACGGGCATATAGCCGCTGGGGATCACCGATCTGCACACGAACGCCATCGCGGCCAGGCACAACAAGAGTTGCCAGACCGAAAAGCCTTTGCAGGGGAGATGCTTGCGCACTACGTACATTATTTTGCGATATCAAAGTATTCGGCAAGAATACGGTTGAGTGTGTTTCAGCCGTGAATCATCGCATATTAAGGCAAAAAACGGGCGATGAGCAAGGGCGCAGCGCAAATTATTTATGAAGAAAATTCACTTTGCAGGATCGATATCGGAGTCGATTAAGTGAAATTTGTTATTTGAGAACAACGCCACATTGCAACGTGAAGCGGGCTATATCGACCGAGATAAGCGTTCATGGTTAGCGATCTGGATGATTCAGGATATCCTTTATCGCACATGAAATTTCGCAGTGTCGTTAACGATCAGCGGGGGCCGCGAAAAAACACAATTGTAATAATAGCTCCCGCTTTTTTCGCTCTTGGTGATAATATTTGCACTAACACAATGAACAAAAAAGTTTTTAGTCGCAAACAGAAAGAGGAGAACTCATGAATATATCGTCAACGAAAAAGTGCAGGCAGATTCGCTGAGCGTGGTTGCCGCATTGTGCCTTGGCACGCCGCTATTGCCGGCTGCGGCAACTGCGGCTGTGACCGCTGGCTCGGATGCCCAGAAAGTGGCGCCGCCTTCGGCGCTGAGCGCGAAGATAGACAGCAAGGCCAGGGAAATTGAAAGCAAGCTGATTGCGTGGCGTCGTGATATTCATGAACATCCGGAACTGGGTAACCAGGAAAAACGCACGGCCAAGCTGGTTGCTGATCATCTGCGCAGCCTGGGCATGGATGTCAAAACAGGCGTGGCCGTCACGGGTGTGGTGGGTGTGCTCAAAGGGGGCAAACCTGGACCGGTGGTTGCCTTGCGCGCTGATATGGATGCCTTGCCTGTGAAGGAACAGGTTGACGTGCCCTTTGCCTCCAAGGCCACCGGCACTTTCCTGGGCAAACCGGTAGACGTCATGCATGCCTGCGGCCATGATACGCATACGGCCATGCTGATGGCCACGGCAGAAGTATTGGCCAGCATGAAGGACGAGCTGCCGGGCACGGTCAAATTTATTTTTCAGCCGGCTGAAGAAACGCCTGCAGATTTTGAACCCGATGGCACCAATACCTGGGGCGCCAAACAGATGATTGCCGAAGGGGTGATGGACAATCCCAAAGTGGATGCTGTCTTTGGTTTGCATGTGTCCAGTTCCTATGAGGCAGGCAAACTATACTGGCGCAGTGGCCCGGCAATGGCAGCCGCCGATCAGTTCTGGGTTGATGTCAAAGGCAGGCAGACACATGGAGCACGACCCTGGCAGGGCGTGGATCCGATTGTCGTGGGTTCGCAAATCGTTATGGGGTTGCAAACTATCATCAGTCGTCAGTCCAACATTGCGCTGGAGCCGGCGGTCATTACGGTGGGAACGTTTCATGCCGGCAATCGGATGAATATTGTTCCGGAGGACGCTGCCATGACGGGGACAGTGCGCACGTATGATGAGGGAATGAAAAAGGACATTCATCAGCGTATTAAACATACTGCCGAATCTATTGCCACCAGCGCCAACGCGAGTGCCAAGGTCAAGGTTGTGGAACTGTATAACGCCGTAGTCAATCCCCCCGACTTTACCGAAAGAATGGCACCCACCCTGCGGCGGGTTGCTGGCCAGGGCAATTATGACTTGCAGCCAAAATCGAGCGCATCGGAAGATTTTTCGTTTTATCAGCAAAAAGCGCCAGGCATGTTCTTCTATCTTGGCGTCACGCCTAAAGGCAAGGAGCTGAGCAAGGCTGCCCCGAACCACTCGCCGCATTTCTATGTAGATGAGTCAGCCATGATTACCGGCGTGCGCGCCATGTCGAATCTGGCCGTTGATTTTCTGAGCATGAAGTAGTGCTGGCCAGGGTCCGGCTGCTCAAGCGCCAGATTCCGCCTTTTTTCAGGGTAATTATTTGGAGCCGGGCGTTGCCCGGTTTCAGATCAAAAACGGGTTTGATACGCGCTTATCGGAGCAGCAACCGTATGCTATGGAAGCTGTCGATTGCGAGCGTGGCCGATGCAAGGGGCTGCTGCCCACGCAACAGCACGCCACTTAAAAAACAATTGCTGACCTTTGTTACGTTGCGTTTCTTTTCGGGTGTGAATGGACCTTCGGATGTCTGCCGCCTTGGCAAGCCAGAAAAAGCGGGTGTTTCGGAGTGCAGGCAGTGGTGGTCAGCCGGAAGCGACTGCATTCATCGTACAACACTGCAAGCAATTGAAAGCGTTTCGATACTGCGTGATGGCCGAAAAGGCCTGTATATCGGTACACTATCGGTATCTAACTGCTCCAGGAGAGAGTGATGAAAAAAATAGTTGCCTTTATGCTTGCTGCCCTGGTCGCTGTACCGTTTGCCGCGTCAGCTGATCCATGGAAAGACGAAAGCGGACACGGCAAACGCCGCTATTGGGAGCAACGTAAATACGATAAACATGACCACGATGATCACTACCGTGGGCGTGGTTATTATCGCGATTACGAATCCCGTGAATATTTCCGCCCGCGCATTGATTTTCACGGTTCGGTCGGCTTGTAAGTCAGCAGGCGCAGGTTTGTCGCTCAGATGATCGCCGCTGTCGCATGATAGCGCAGTGGCGACAAGCCCTTCAGTGCAATTACGGGTGATTCAAGAATGCCTGCCTGGGGCAAAATACGCCCGGAACACCACAACCACGCTTCCTGTAGCCGGCTCCTGACGCCGGTCTATTCCCATCACGGTTCCCGACTTTTATTTGCGTCACGGTACTCGCTTAGCAGCGGCCGTTTTTAGCTTGCCCTGGCGAACAGGAGCGGCTGCGATGATATGAACGATGGCTTTTGTACTTTTTCGGATAAGTGTACTTACGTTCGTATTTCGGCCCCTTGTATCGGTAACCATCACGATACCCCGAGTGCCGATCATGGACCACGCAGCCTGTCAGAAAGATCATCAGCATTCCGACAACGACAAGTAGTTTTTTCATTTGTGATTCCCTCCTGGGTTTACTTTGACTACATGATAATAGGTGGCGAGTGCCATCGTCTGTTGCGGCTTGTAAGCCAGGTTTCAGCCAGGTACAAGAAAGGGATTTATTTCGGCCGATGCTGTCCGCCGTTACCGACCAATTTAATATCTTTCAAGCCGCTGTCGCCCGCGTTGACTCATCGCAGAGTTGACGGTTGATTCAGTCCTCAGGGTTCCTTGCCTGTATCGGTCGGTTATAATCCTGCGGCTTTTTTTTAAAATCTCGGGAACAAAATGAAAATTCAAAAAGGTGCTTTGGCGGTTGCTTTTATCTCATGTCTGGTGTTGGCCGGCTGTAATGAACAGGCTGGTTCGAAGACAGGTTCGACACAAGAATCCAGTGTTCAAGCTGACAATAGTCTTAATAACTACATTGCGATGAACAATGACCTGATGGGGATTGCTGGCTTGCAAGCGTATTACGAGGAGTATGTCAGATTGAATATTCCAAAGGCCAAGCCGTCGCAGAGCCTTGGATATCCGGGAGCAGAGTTTACCTACACTTTTTCGCAATACGCAGAAGCCATTAAAGGCAAACGCAGCCGCCCCGCGCTTGATCAGGCCGCCGATGATCTGATGAAAAAACTGGAAGCAGTAAAAAATGATACGGCCGTGTTCGAGCAGTACTATGAATCAGCTTCGTATAAAACAGACGCCCTGAAAAAGGGTAAAGAAGCAGACGCTCAAATCAAACAGCACTTTGAAGCTGCGCTGGCCAGCTATTCCGTGTTTGCCAAGGAACTGGATGTGGTTTACCAGCAAGCTAAACTAAAGGAACTCGAGGTGCTTAAGCAGTCCGGCAATAACTATCAATACCGCAAAGCCTACTCAATGCATCTGGCTGAACAGTTGGTTAATGTCTTTGATAGCCAGGAGGATCTGACCAATGCGGATAAGCTGAAGCAAGCCGATAAGATAGCCGATCAGCTTGGACAGGAGCTGTCCGAATTCAATGCTGAATATCAGAAAATCAAAGACAAGAATCCACAAGTGTCAGCAGATTCAACCCTCATCAGTTTGAATAGTTGCATCAAGTATTACAGAAGCTTCAAGGAAAGCAAGAGCCAATCTGATTTTAAATTCATGATAGACGGATACAACAACGCAGTCCGGGCAAACCGCTAGGCTTGCACACAGTTTGGGTATGTACATCTAACCAGCCGTCATGGCTGGTTTTTTGTTCGCTGTAGACTTCGAGTGCGGGCCACGCGTGCTTCGCGTCACACCACATTGCGCCATGTCGCGCCGAACCTGTCTTTGCGTGTTGTGCTGCATGATGTCCAATTCGGACATGGCAGCAGTCTGAACTGCTCAAACGAGCCGGACTGACATGCCGCCGTCGACAATCATCGGACTGCCGGTCATAAAGCTTGATCTGTCCGAAAGCAGAAACTGCGCAGCCTGCGCGATTTCCTTAGCGCTTGCCATTCGTTTCATGGGATGCAGGCCTGCGATAAATGCCAGGGTATCGGGATTGTCTTCCCCGGCGGCAGGGGTGATCGTGCCGCCAGGCAACAGCGCATTGACGCGCACGCCCTCTGCGGCGTGGTCTGACGCCAGCGACTGCATCAGACCGATCAGCCCAGCCTTGGACGCCGCATAGGCGCCCATTCCGGGCATGCCGCCATTGCTGAAGCCGACAAATGACGACGTGAAGACGATTGAACCACCACCATTTTTTTTGATAGCAGGTATCTGCGACTTGGCCGCCAGGAAGGCAGCAGTCAGGTTGACCGAGATGACATCGTTCCAGTTGTGCATTGTCATCGCTGGCACCGGCTCCATGTCACCGACGATGCCGGCATTGTTGAATGCGCCATCGAGCCGGCCAAATTCCTTGAGGGCCAGCGCTGTCAGCGCATCGGCATAGCCTTCATCCCTGACGTCGCCCGCCAGATAAACGGCTCTGCCTGCGCCTGCAATTGTCCTGGTCAGCGCCTCCAGTTCTGCTGACCGGCGTGCGCCCAGCACCACATTGGCGCCTTCGGATGCGAACAGGGTCGCTGCGGCTGCGCCGATTCCGCTGCTTGCTCCGGTGATGATGATTGATTTGTTTTTCAGTTCCATGATGTCCTGCTCCTGTGTTGGTTTGGAGCCCGAACTATCTCATGCCAATGGAATAACCCGCTATCCGTTTCTTGCACGGAAACTGGCCTGGCATTTGTTGTTTACCGAGAGTCTGGCTATCGGTTTAACGTGGGCTGGTTTGACCACGCAGCATGGCAGGTGCATCGGCTAACAGCGTATCGATGGCAACACGTGTTTTGGCAGGCAGAAACCGGGTCTGCGGCCACACGATATGTATGTCAGTTGGCAATAATTGCAGTTCGGGCAACACGGCGATCAATTGGCCGCTGCGTATGAACTGCGCCAGTTGCCAGTCGGGCAGCCAGGCCAGACCCATGCCGGCGATGGCGGCATCGGTCAGGGAATGTAAATCGTCCAGCCTTAGGCGAATATCAACCGCGAGGCCTTGAGTGTTGGCAGAAAGGGTTTGCCATACCAGGTCCTGTCCGGCGCGATGATAGGCAATGGCACGATGCCCAGTGAGTGCATCAACGCTGTCGGGCAAACCATGGCGGGCCAGGTAAGCGGGCGAGGCGCATAGTGCCTGGTGTTGTCGTCCAAGCGGGCGTGCTACCAGCTGCTGCTGTCGAGCAGCGGATCAATGCGCACCGCAAGATCCAATCCCTCTTCAATCAGATCGGCAACCTGATCACTGTAGATCAGATTAAGTTGCAGTTGCGGGTAACGCTCAATCAGCGGTGTGAGTACCGGCGTAATGCAGTGGCGGCCAATCAGTTTCGGTGCGCTGATACGCAACACGCCTTGCGGCTGTATCCGTCCGCTATTGAGTTCGGCATCCGCCGCGTCCAGCTCCGCTAACGCGCGCAGGCAGCGTTCGTAATAGATTTGACCTTCTGTCGTGAGCTTTTGCTTGCGGCTGGTGCGTTGAAACAGCAAGACGCCCAGACGCTGTTCCAGTCTGGCAATGGTTTTGCCTACCGCCGAGCGAGTGAGATTCATGCGTTCGGCGGCCAGGGAGAAGCTGCCGGCTTCGACGGCGCGAACAAAGGTAGTGATGCCGTTCAAACGATCGTTCATGGTCAGGATGGTTTCCTTTCAGGCTACACAGCGGGGAATGGATGACGCCCAGCCCGAATCGATAATCTTATACGATTCCGATGTCTTGCGTAATCCGCAACGTTTACTTCTCTTACTAATAAGGAATGATCATGAATGCACCATCTTTTATTACTGTGGGTGATGGCACCCGCCTTGCGTACCGTTTTGACGGCCAGGCGGACAAGCCAGTATTGATGCTGTCCAATTCTATCGGCACCACGATGGCAATGTGGGATCCGCAAATCGCCAGTCTGTCAGAAAATTTTTATATTCTTCGTTATGACGCGCGTGGCCATGGCGCCTCTGATGCGCCGGCGGGCGCCTATTCCCTGGATCGTTTGGGCCATGATGTGGTCGAATTGCTGGATGCGTTGCATCTGGATCGTGTGCATTTTCTGGGGATCTCGCTTGGTGGTTTTGTCGGGCAATGGCTGGGAATATACGCGCCGCAGCGTCTGGACAAATTGATTCTGGCAAATACGTCTGCTTATCTGGGGCCATCGCCGCAATGGAATGAGCGCATCCGACAATTGCAAACCTCACCGGATATGGCAGCGGTGGCGGAAAACTTCTTGGGCAACTGGTTCTCCGCCGATTTCATGCGGCGACGGCCGGACACAATTGAAATCTTTCGTGCCATGTTGTTAACCACGCCACCGCAAGGGCTGGCGGGCAGTTTTGCTGCGGTGCGTGACACCGACCTGCGCCGCACAGCGACGCTGATCGATTTGCCGGTATTGATTATCGCCGGGCAATACGATACGGTCACAGCCTTGTCGCACAGCGAAGCCCTGGCCGCATTGTTGCCGCAGGCCCGGCTCAAGGTGTTGCCGGTGGTGCATCTGTCCAATATTGAACGGCCAGTGGAATTTGTAGCGTGGGTGCGTGAGTTCTTGCGCTAGGGCTCATCCAGACAAATCAAACGACTGGTACGCAAAAACAATAGGATATTTTGCCGGTATGGCATCTAATAAAGAAACAGCGATGAAGGTTTCGGTTTATATTTGAAGCCGAACGCACAACTCTCAGGAGCAGGGCATACGCAGAGGACAACGACAAGCGCCGGATCATAACAGGCGCAAGCCGGGGATCGTTACAAAAACGCTTTGATAATCTTCGCGACTGCGCATATTGCATTGGTCGAGGCCGTCTGTCATGACGTCCGGATATTTTCGGATTTCTTGTTGGCGTTGCCGCAAAGCGATGCAATGGTCATTACTTTTGATGTTGTCGATATTTCATACAGCAGTTCATACAGAAATTACAGGCAAGGAGACACCTATGAATACGCAGACCCGCAACTTTCGACCATCGCCCCTTTTGGCGTGCAAAGCGGCATTGGCAACCACAGCGATATTGCTGACGACGTTGCTCGCGCCGCTGCCGGTCACCGCCGCCGAGCCCGCAGGCAGCACCAGCGCAGCCTCGCCCGAGTCTGCAACTGCCAAGCCACGCATTATTATTCTGGCGACTGGAGGCACCATTTCCGGCGCCGCCGACGCACGGTCAGCCATTGGATATAATTCGGGCGAGGTATCGGGACAACAATTGGTCCAGGGTGTGCCTGGCATAGAAAAGCTGGCAACGGTCAAGTCTGAGCAGATTTCCAATATCGGCTCTCAGGACATGAACGATAAAGTGTGGTTCTCGCTGGCCAGGCGTATCACGCAGATTTTTGAGGGCAATGAAGCCGACGGCGTAGTCATTACCCACGGCACCGATACGATGGAGGAAACCGCTTTCTTCCTGCACAATGTACTGGATTCGGCAAAACCGGTGGTGCTGGTCGGTTCCATGCGTCCGGGCGGTGCGCTCAGCGCCGATGGCCCGCGTAATCTGTATGAAGCGATTCAGCTTGCAGCTAGCCCACAGGCCAAGGCACGCGGCGTGATGGTCGTAATGAATGATACGATTCACACGCCCCGCTGGGTTACCAAAACGAACGTCACGTCGGTCCAGTCATTTCAATCTTTGAACGCAAGTCCCGCGGGGTATGTGGATCCGGCCTCGGTGCGCTTTCTTGCGCCCGCCGGCCAGGTGGTCCAGGCGCCGTTTGCATTGCCAAAAGACGATCAGTTGCCACGTGTGCCAATCATTTACGCGCATAGCAATATGGATGCTTCGCAGATTGATCACGCGATTGAAAATAACGCCAGGGGGATTGTGATTGCCGGCGTGGGCGATGGTAATGTGTCCAAACCGGCCATGCAGGCTATGTTGCGGGCAGTGCAAAAGGGCATTGTGGTGATCCGGGCAACCCGCGTGCCTTCCGGGTTTGTCAATCGCAATGTGGAAGTGGACGATGACAAAAGTGGTTTTGTCGTGGCCTATGATCTGAACCCGCAGAAGGCCCGGGTACTGACCCAGCTTCTGATCGCCAACGGGGTGACCGCAGCGGACAAAGTGCAGCAGGCATTTGCCGCTACGTATTGAAGAGCGGCGGGTGACGCAGCAGGCGCCATACCCTGGCGCTCGCCTGCGTTGAACATCAACACGCCGCCCCCTTGGGATCACATACTCAATTGTATTGAACAACAGGTGACAATCGATGGACGCATTTTCAAAGCCCGACCTCGTAGCCAATTATGCCGCCAGAACAGAAAAAATGGTGCCCGGTTTGCGCGACCTTCACACGATGGCGGCAATCTTGCTGGCAGAGCGTGTGCCGGTTGATGCGCATATTCTTGTGTTGGGCGCCGGCGGGGGGATGGAGATAAAGTCATTGGCGCAAGCGCACACGAGCTGGCGTTTTACGGGTGTGGATCCGTCGGAACAAATGCTTGGCCTGGCTAAGCAGACCCTTGGTCCACTGGCTTCTCATGTTACTTTTCACCAAGGCTATATCGATAGTGTAGAAAAAGCAGGCTTTGATGCAGCAACGTGCTTTTTGACGCTTCATTTCCTGGCGCAGGCGGAGCGACTCAAAACTCTGCAGGCGCTTTTTTGCAGGCTCAAGCCCGGGGCGCCGTTGGTTGTTGCGCATCACAGTCTGCCAGGCTCTGCGTCCGATAAAGACCGCTGGCTGGATCGCAATGTGGCATTTGCAAAGGCATCAGGCCTGGCAATGCCACCGGCGGCGTCAGGCAAAACCCCAGTAGCGACTTGCCGATTCTTTCGGCGGCTCAGGACACGGCATTGTTGCGTGAAGCCGGGTTTGTAGATGTGGACGTATTCTATGCCGGGTTCACTTTCAGGGGCTGGGTCGGTTATAAACCGGTGGCGTGACATCAACTGCGCCATTGACGGCGCATGGGCGCTCGTTTATCCCTTGCGGCCAGCGAACCAGGTTCAAATGAGCATCCAAAAGCGCTCAATTGGTGCAACACCAGTCCCCGGCATCGGGTCTGGTGCTCCGGTTTTGTATTTTCAGTAAAATGGGGCAGGTTTTCTGCCCCATATCCAGTTACAGATAGCTGTCGCGTTGTTGCTTGGCCCGAGAAGCGCCGATTTCCGTTTCAACCTGCTTGACTTCTTCTGGTGGCGGCAGCACAGCAGGCATGCCAAGGCTGTCGATCCACAACTCCCGGCACCAGCCTCTTGTATGAAACAGATGGTGGTCTTCCTGCTGCTCCACCTGGTCGAACACCTCCTTAAAGAAGCGTTTGTCTGTCGCGTTTAGTTTTTCAAGCGCTTTGCCAAACAGTTCCCAGTTGGTGTGATCTTTTGTTTCAGCCAACACTACGCATTCACATGCCACCAGTTGTGCCGCTTCGGGGGAACCATTTTTCTGGGCCATTTTCATCGCCTTGACGAATGATTCGCCCAGGTGTTTGACGACCTCGCGACCAGGACTCATCGTAGCCGGATCCAGGTCCAGATGCTTGGCGACAGATGTCGCCAATTCCTGGTGCTTGAGGGTTTCTTCCAAATAACCCTCCCATTCCTTTTTCAGGTCATCATTCAGGGCACAGGTCAATGCCGTTCGATATACCTGCTCGCCACCCAGTTCCGTCTCTATCATCTGTAGTACCAACTCATTCAGCTGTTTTTTGTTTATGGTTTGTGCCATGCTGTACTCCTTGTTCTCAGTTCTGTTAATGGATCTGTGTTATTTGCCACGTCCGAAGAAAAATGAGCCGATGGCAAGGACCAGGAACACGACGAAAAGAATTTGCGCGATTGAAGAGGCCCCGGCAGCAATGCCGCCAAACCCGAACACGGCTGCAATAATGGCGATAATAAAAAAGACAATTGCGTAATGAAGCATATTGTTTCTCCCTTCGGTTGCAATGCGATTTGAATAAACACAATTTATCGTATCAACAAAAAGAGGTGCAAAACATGCTTCGTTACATCCCCTTAATAAGGGTATGTATGTGACATATCTGGGAGTTTGGTACAGATGACGGCACGTTGGCTGCCATAGCGTGAGATTGGGCTATGTCTGGTTGCATTTGGCTGGAGTTGCTGATGCGCATGTCTGGGCGTTCATGCTTAATTACAATCTTGTTATCCGCAAAAACGGGGCGGCGACCTTGTTTTACCGCCGCTGTCGGCCACAGGCAGCACTCAGATAATCCATTTAAATCAAAGCGCTGGTTCTTTTTGTTGTTGAGATGGCGCTGATCGCAGCTGGGATTGCCGGCGTGGCAGAACGTGTACCAACGGCGACATTACTTGCGCTTTTTTTGTCGATAGCAAAAAAACGACGTTGCAGATGGCGCATTGTTCGTGATACGAATTACACTAGCGCGGTGGCGTGCGGAGGATGCATTCTGTCGTTGGGGGTTGCAATCGCCGGTTCTCTGTCCCAGACAGGCCGTTGCGTCTGATCAATTGATTTTTATCGTCCGTTATTTGTGCCAGACCCTTTGTCGCTAGCGTCCCGATCAGCATGAATCGGCAAGCCTATCGATCCTGCTTGCGGCGCAGACAAACCCGTTGATCCTCACAACAGGGCAAGTGTGGTTGCGGTCATTGGACCGCCAAGTGCACGGTGCCTGTCCGTTTCTTAATATATTGAAAAAGATGAGAATAGTATGAGTGCCGAAGCCCATTCAGTCAGTTTGTTGTCGCCGGTTGTGTTGCTGGCTGCCGCGGTGATTGCCGTTCCCATATTCAAGCGCATCGGCCTGGGGTCGGTATTGGGCTATCTGATTGCGGGCCTGGCTATCGGACCGTTTGGCCTGGCTTTTTTTACCGATTCGGCGTCGATCCTGCAGATTGCCGAGCTGGGTATCGTCATGTACTTGTTTGTTATCGGACTGGAGATGCGACCGTCTCACCTATGGGGGTTGCGTCGTGAAATATTCGGACTGGGGACCTTGCAGATTGTCGCCTGCGCGCTGGGTCTGACCGGCGTAGGTCTGCTTTTTGGTTTCAGTTGGCAGATCGCCTTTATCTCGGCGGCTGGATTCGTGCTGACTTCCACGGCCATTGTCATGCAGTTGCTGGGCGATCGGGGCGATATTGCCCAGCCCAAGGGGCAGAAAATCGTTGCGATATTGCTCTTCGAGGATTTGTTAATTGTACCGCTCCTCGCGATTGTGGCGTTTATGGCACCCAACCATATCGTCGAAAGCACTTCTGCCCGGCTGCAGAATATCGGGATCGGGCTGTTTGCGATCGCAGCGTTAATTGGTGCTGGGCATTGGCTGCTTAATCCGCTGTTCAGGGTGCTGGCCGCCGCCCGCGCCAGGGAGGTGATGACAGCGGCGGCTTTGCTGGTGGTTCTGGGCGCCGCGCTGTTGATGCAGGTGAGCGGTTTGTCCATGGCGATGGGGGCATTTCTGGCCGGTGTGCTCTTGTCCGAGTCCACTTTTCGCCATCAGATTGAGGCAGATATCGAACCATTCAGGGGTATTTTGCTGGGTCTTTTTTTCCTGGGCGTGGGGATGTCGCTTGATCTGTCTGTCGTCGTGCAAAACTGGCCATTGGTGCTGGGCGGTGTGCTGGCGCTGATGTTCGCTAAAGCCCTGATGATTTATATTGTGGCGCGTATCACGCGCAGTCCGCACCGCGAAGCGCTGGATCGTGCATTGCTGATGGCCCAGGGTGGCGAGTTTGCTTTCGTGCTGTTTGCTGCCGCCGCCGGTGCGCAAGTGATAGACAGCTCGATCAAGTCCAGCCTGACGGCCATTGTGGTCTTGTCCATGGTGCTTACGCCGATTCTGGGGATTGTATTTAACCGGTACGTTAAATCGGGCAAACTTGAATCTCTGGATGATGTGAGCCTGGCAGACGGCCTCACCGGCAATGTACTGATGATTGGTTTCGGTCGCTTCGGTCAGGTCACCAGTCAATTGCTGCTGGCCCGGGGTGTCGATGTCACGATTATTGATACCGATATCGACATGATTCAGAATGCTGAGAAATTTGGCTTCAAAATTTATTATGGCGATGGCTCTCGCCTGGATATACTGCATGCCTCGGGAGCGGCACAGGCACAGGCCATTGTCGTTTGCGTGGACAATAAAGAGACGACTAACAGGATTGTCGAGCTGGTGGCCAGTGCGTTTCCGTTGGCCAAATTGCTGGTGCGCACCTATGATCGCGAGCATTCGCTACATTTGGTCAAAAAGAATGTGGATTATATGATGCGGGAAACGTTCGAATCGGCGATGGTATTTGGTGGCGCTATCTTGCAGCAACTGGGGGTGGATGAGGATCAGATCCGGCAAATCAGCCGTGAAATTCGCGAGCGTGACAATGAGCGCTTTGAAACGGAAGTGGCGGCCGACGATATCTATGCGGGTGCCGATTTGCAATATTCGCATGCGCATCCGCGTCCCACCGCACCGTTGCTTGCTCCCCGGCAAAGTGGACTGATTCTGAACGACGACGGGTTGCAAGAGGCAAGCTCGAAAGCAGGGCACGGAGGATCTTGAGCCGGGCAGGACCATCCCGCTCCTTGCGCACTGCCGGCAGTAAGGACTCGGGCGCGCCGGCCAGACATCCTGATGCCTATGCCTGTCTTGATGCTTGCGCCGAAAACGCAGTGAACCCGCAAGTCTGCGGGCGGCGGTAAACATTATGCGGATTCAGAGCGGGGCAAGTCTGTCGCCGCTGGTTTCTGCGGTATATTTGGCAGGATTTTATATATTCAAACGGAGCAGTCAGCATGGGCGTAGTCAAATTCAACGAATTTACGCTGAAGATCCGCAATGGCGCTACATTTCAAATCCGCGCCAATACCGGGAGCGAAGCCATTAAAAAGCTGGTTAAAGCGCAAGGCTGCACACCTGACAATATCACGGTGATTGATGTGCGGGAAGTGATCGTTAATCGTAAATAGAAGAGGGATGCCCCTTCGGACCTTATCGTGATGGCGGCCTGTCGCGCGTCCGGCGCAACGTGCCCCTCCGATGTGGCTGGTCGCGCAATGCCGGTGATGGAATATGCTGCGATGGCAGCGTCTTGCCAACCGACAGGCTCGGGCCGCCGGGAGCCCGGCCAGCCTCGAGTGGCGTCGTTACAGAATTACGATGAGAGCTTCATCAGCACCAGTCCGCCAACAATAAGCGTGGCGGCAAGAATGCGCATGGCGCTCATGGGCTCGTGCAGAAAAACAATGCCGACTACAAAGGCACCGACGGCGCCAATACCCGTCCAGACCGTATAGGCGGTACCCAGGGGAAGGGTGCGCATGGACCAGGATAGCAGCGCGAAACTAAGCACCATTGTGACCAGCGTTACCGATGTGGCACCCAGTCGGGTGAACCCTTCTGATTGCTTCATGGAAAACGCCCAGACAATTTCCAGCAATCCGGCAATAACTAATAGAAACCAGGCCATTTGGGCCTCCTTTCAAAAAGAACCGGGCCGTCCCGGATAAGGTTCCCAAATGGGTGAGGTCGTGGCCTCGCAAAAATTATATCGTTTTGTGCCGCGGCGGGCAACCGGAGTGCTCGCTTGCAGCAACCTGATTAACGACCCGTTGCTTGTTGCTCAAATCAGGCAAACCAGCAAGAGAAAGCAGATCAGCCGGGTAAAGCCTGCGTTGCCAGCTGCCTGCAACCGATTGAAAACAATTTTTCCGCGGAAAAGGCAGCTTTGCAAGCGATTGAAAAAAATGACTGCCTTGGCAGCTTCGCCAATTGCACTCTCGCTATTACACTTAAGATAATTCAAATGTGGAGCTATCTATGAAAAGCATGTTTACTTTGCTGCTTGCCGGTCTGCTGGCTTTTCCGGTCATGGCGCTGGCCGATGACGACGATGACGATGATTATCGTGACCGCTATTCCCAGCGGGAATATAAAGAGAAATTCCGGGACGGCCCCTGCAGGGTAGAGCGCGAATACAAGAAAAATGGCGACTACGAAGAGAAAAGAAAATGCCGGGGGGATCGCTACCGCGATAATTATTATTCCGAGGCGCCCGTTGTGCCCGGTGGCGATTTAGGCGGCATTGTTCGTCTGCTGCAAAACCTGTAGGAAAGGCCTGCTGATACGGTTTGTCGCTCCGGGGCTGCAATTGCCGTATTGCAGGCTACAGGGTTAGTGACGTCCATACGATGCAGGAAATTGGCCGGCACCCAATCCGGGTGTATGAGTGTCGTTGGTATATGCTCGGTGCGCGAAGGTCTGCCGCTTCCCCTGCATACCGGCGGTGCATGAACAAAGCAAACGTCAGGCGTATTGCGGCTCGGTCCAATGGCCGCTTTGCAATTGTTCTGGTCGCTGTGCCGCGCAAACAATTGCGTTGTCTGGCCAGAACTCACGCATCACCCGCGTTCCTGCAAATACGCCGTACCCGTCACCACAACAAACGTCACCTGCGGCAACAATACTTTCACCGGCCATAATCGAGCCTTTCGCCGTTATGTCTGCGCCGGCCTGAATGCCCCAATCGGCCTTGATATGCATGCCGCTGCTTATCTCACCCTTGGCAATGATGCCTTCTGCTGCCGTCAGGTTGTTTTCAACTGAAATATCACCACCGGCGCGCACACTTTTTTTGCAATCGAGCGCGTCGGCGCAGATAATATCCTGACCGGCAACAATGATGCCGCCTACTTCAATGGCGTTTGCACAGTCTATTGACCAACCGGCACGGGCATCACCATCGCATCGAAATTTGCCGGCAACATCAATCCCCCATCCTACGCGAACGGACCCTTCCACGACAATTGCGCCGCCGCAGCTCAGGTTGCCCTCGATGATCAGATCGCCTTCGATATGAATGTCGCCGCCCACCCGCACGCTGCCATGTACATGCAAGGCGCCTGCCACACGCAATACCGTGTCGCTATGCAAGTTTCCCGCAATATCCAGATCCCGCGCAGCCACGACAGCGTCGCTGTCCAGGCTGTCGATTGCCTGCTTGTCTTTGACCGAGCCGAACTGATCTACAAGCCAGCATGCATCGGTAACGCGTCCTTCGGCAAGAAGCGTATCGATCAGATATTGGTAGTCGGCGCCCTGCGGGGTATGTTTCAGAAACCAGCGAAAGCCGCTGGAGCACGGGTGTTTAGACCGTATGGTTTTCTTGCTCAGATCCATTTTTACTCCCATGGATAAATTACTGCAATGAGTCAGTGTGTGCGCAGTCGATTTGCGGCATAGTCATCACACGGTTACAGGGCAGGTTGCGTTCAATATCGTCACCTGTGACGGAAGGTATTTTTGGTTACGGCGCGCACAACTGCAGGCGGACATCCAGGTCGTGGAAACGGTTGTCGCGCTCTGATATCTTCAGCGGTTCAATGGTTTCCGGGGTGATCTTGACCACGTCGAAACGCATGCGCCGACCCAGAGACTTCCATAAGGCATAGGCCGCTCTCGATTGACGAGCGCCACTGACCAGTACGAAACCATCGGACAGCACTTTGGTGTATAGCGCGCTGGCGATGCCGCGGCCCTGATACGGCGCGGCATAACGCGAATGCACGCTACGGACGGTGCCGTGCAGCCGACGCGATCCTTCGGGAAGAATATCGAAAACGGAATAACCCACCAGAAGTCCGGTGCCGGTGTCTATGGCGTACACACGCTGTTCGCGGGCGATCTTGCGCACGCGAAACTCGATGTCGGGAAATTGCATGTCCATAAGCGGCAGATTGCCCAGCGCATGCCGGCCTCGTGCCATTTTTGTCTGCAGATTGGCCAGTTCCTGCTCGATTTGTTCATTGCTTATGCTGACGTCGAATCTCATGACATCGCTCCCTGCGTGCGCAGATGTGCCAATGGCATATGTGTTGGGCGGCCGGCGCCAACGACGATCTGCGTTACATGCAGAAGCCGCAGGCCTGTGGGGTCAGCGAAAGATTGCGGATAGCCTGCAATGTGCAGGACATTGCGCTGTTCCGGTTGAACAAGGTGATTGTGCAGTTCCATTTCCACTCCCATGGCCGATCGCCCGCAAGATGTTGCGATACGGACGGCAGAGAATCGTATTTACAGGGGCTGGCCAGACAGATGTACTTCTGGGCGTGTCATGCGCATTCATGGTTTGTTCTGGTTTGGGGACGTTTCCGGCTTGTTAGCCGCTACGCCGTGCGAGAGGAATCTGGGACAAGAGTGCTGGCCGTGATTTCCTGACGCACGGCCAAGAAAAGTACGGCGAACCACCTCAGGAATTGGGGAGTCAGACGAAAGGCTGGAGGAACGTTTGCACAAATGCAGCCCGGCAGCAAGCCTCGGGTATAAACCCGATGCGCACCAGACGACGTGAAGGCAAAAGCGCTCATGAATAAATAATGATATTTAAGATGCCGACATCATAACACAATTGATATATTTTTCAAAAGATTCAAAGACCTACGGAATGTTTTTGTGTCAAGGTCATGACCATTTTTGTTTATGGGCAGCTTCATTCTCGACATCAGGCCTGGTTTCTGGCCGAATAATGGATTCTTTCTACGCGCTTGAGGATCGGGCCGTGACGATCACCAGATAGTTGCTGTGCTGGTTAGACGTGCCGGACCGGAAAAATACAACGAGATGACCGGTCTGATGCGAAATCGGCAGAAATGTTAATCACCTGTAAGCGCGCCGGGGAGGGTGTATAGTGGTGTATTTACCCGGAGCATGTCATGACATTCAGGGACTGGGCTGACGAGAAAGGCAACACACTGGCAAATCAAGATGACGAATGTGAAGTCCGTGCCGAGTGGGCCAAGTTTTACATGAAGAACCTGCAGGCGGGTTCGGTGCTGGTGTATGAATCAGCTTATCAAAAATTTGGCAGACAGCAACTGGACAGCATGCTTGATGAGCAGTGGCACAAAACAGATCTGCAATGGGTGCAGATCACGGAAAAGGGTGTGACCGACACGCATAAAGATGCACCCAACCGGCCAGGCAAAGGGCTCACCACCAAACATTGAGCTACCCAGGCCGTTATCCAGACCAATCAGCACAATATGCTGCAATAGGCCCGTCATGTCAGTCAATATTGATTATGTCGTCCTGCTATTGTCGCTTCAGTGGCACGTCAACAGCTCGGCTACCACAAGGAATTTGGACTTGCCGGACAATCCCGGAAAACGGACCTTATGATTCGCCGTAATAGGTTCAATTCCGGAGATGTATCCGGCCATTGATCAGTTGGGTCTGAATCCGCTGATAATCAGCTTGACGCCGAATCCCATCAGTACCACGCCGACCAATTGTTCCAGATACGCCTGCACATGCATGTAGCCGCGCCGAACCAAGGGGCGGGAAAAGGCCAGGGACACCATCACGCGCCACAGCAGGGAGGTCAGACTGATGCCGATCCAGATGGCCAGCTTGGTAGGCCATTGTGTGGATGGGGTGATTGTGACTGAAAAAATACTCACAAAAAACAGGGCGGTCTGCGCATTGGCCAGATCGGTAATCATTCCTCTGCGGAAATTCACGCTGGCGCTGGCGGGCAGTGCTGGCGTTCGATTATCAGCTGTATTGCCAATGACCGCCTTGGTGCGTCCCCGGGCCTGTCTGAACAGATTGAAGCCGTACCAGATCAGGTAGGCGCCTCCCAATATCTGAATGCAGGCGAATACGGTGTGACTGGTGGCGATAATGGTTGCCATGCCCACCAAACCAAGTGCTGCGTAGATTGCATCGCCTGTCGCAACCCCGGCACCGGCGGCGATGCCGGCCGATTTGCCCTGGGACAGGCTGGTCTGCACGATCAGAAAGAGATTGGGTCCTGGACTCAGAAAAGTGAGGGCGAATAGCCCGATGGCAGTGAGTACGGCATGGTAAGACATGCTAACGGTCCTTTTAGGCGAGAGGCAAAAAAACACTATAACGCGATGCGGACTGCAGCGGCGATTCCAAATGTGATATTGCTCAATGTGATCATGCAATATGCGGTGCTGGGAAGGGAACCGGCAGGGATCGCGTGGCGCCCCCGGGCACACAAGGAGCCAGCGGCAGAAGAGATGCCTTATTTATCGATTTCGGCGATAAACGCTTTGATCAGGTCCAGCGTTCGCGCTTCATCTTCCCGATAGGGTACGTGGCCAATGCCGTCCAGAATTTCGGCCCGACCGTGGTTTGCTGCGATCACGTGAGCGTGCTCGACAGAGCCGTATGGATCGCTGTCACCATGAACAGCCAGTTTTGGACACCGGATCTGCGCCAGTTCATTGCGTACATGCCAGTGTGAAAAGTCCTGTGATAACCAGGTATCGGTCCAGGCGTCCACAACCCAGCGGCTTTTGTCGCCGTGATATTTGTCCAGCCTGGACAGGTTCTCCGGCTTTGCGAAGTCCAGTTTGGCCTGGCGTATTCCGTCGAGTGTGAGTTCCTCGACAAACACCTGTGCGCCCATCGTAATGAGCCCTTGCAGGCATCGGCAAATTGCGCGGCTGCCTGCACTGCCATGGCGCCGCCGACACTGTGGCCACAAGCGATAAAGCGGTCGATATCAAATGCAGCAAGCACTTGCGGCATGACCTGTGTGGCTTCCTGGGCGATAAAGTCAGCCGTTAATGTGCCCGGATGGGGATCGGAGCGACCGAATCCCAGGCGGTCATAGGCAATAACCGGATGACCGGTAGCCAGCGCCAGTTTTTCCGGGAAGTCGCGCCAAAGAGGCACGCAGCCCAGTGAATCGTGCAGCAGGATAATCGGCGTCTGGCCGTTTGCCCCTGCAGGCGGCAAGGACCAGGATTGGGCATATAAACGGCCTTGGCTGGTCAGAATCTGGTGGGTATGCACTTCAGTTATTGTTGTATGCGTCTCTGTCATTGCTGCGGTCGGAATTTATGTCAATAAATAGGGCGGCCTGGCAGGATGGCTTAGCCGGGCTGACCGGGGTCTGTCGATAGCTTGTTGACGCATTATAGTGCTTGCTCCGGTTTTTGACTTCAGGTGATGCGCTCGGCTGCGATTGCACGGCACGGGCCATGCAAGGGCACACCATGTTGCCGCCAGCAGCTAAATGAGACTTCGTAGCGGGGTCGCCCGCAACTTATCCATCGCTGATTGATATGTAATTTTTATAGATAAAACAAAAAAATTTTTGGTTTTGGCGGGCTTTTCATTTGTCATACTGCACATTGCTCTATGCCAGGGGCAGCTGGCCCGGCAAATTGGCCAAAGCGCCCCTTTTACAGCGGCGCCCGGCGCCTTGATGGTGAAACCTTGTCGGCATCCCATGCAGGGCAGATGACAAGGCCACGCAAGTTCACAAAAAGCACAAGCAATACATACCAATAATCGGGAGACAAGATATGTTCATGACCAGATTTAATCGCAGGGCAGCCAGTATGGCGACCTGTCTGCTGCTTGGCAGCCCGCTGGCGCTCGCACCGTTTGCCGGCGCTCATGCCGAAACGTATCCCGATCAGCCGATCCGGCTGATCATTCCATATCCACCAGGCGGCGCAACCGACGTGATCGGTCGTATAGTGGGCAAAAATCTGGGGGACCAGATCGGCGGTCAGGTGGTGATTGAAAACCGAGGCGGCGCCGGCGGCAATATCGGCGCGGGCGAAGTTGCCAAAGCCCGACCGGATGGCTATACCCTGCTGATGGGGGCGCTCACCTCGCATTCTGTGATGTCCATACTGGAAAAAGGCAAGTTGAGCTATGATCTGCAAAAAGACCTCACCCCTGTTGGTGTAGTGGGTTCGGTGCCGCTGGTTGCGGTGGCCAATCCGTCCCTGAAGGTAACGACTTTGCCGGAGTTGGCAGACAACGCCAAAAAGAACCCGGGTAAGCTCAATTTTGCGTCCTCCGGCGCCGGTGCGCCGCAACGCATGGCCATGGAATTGTTCAAGCAGATCGCAGGCGTCAATATTGTGCATGTTGCCTATCGTGGCAGTGGTCCGGCCATGACAGACCTGGTTGGCGGGCAGGTCGAGGTTATGACTGAAACCGTACCGGCAGCCATCAGCTTTATCAAATCGGGACAGTTGCGGCCACTGGCTGTGTTAACGCCCGAGCGCATTTCCATGCTGCCTGATATCCCCACCGCCAAGGAGCAGGGTTATGACAATTACAATGTCAGCTCCCTGTTTGGAGTCATGGCGCCGGCCGGTACGCCCAAGGCGGTCCTGGACAAGGTGAACGCCGCACTGACCACGGCGCTGGCCAAGGATGAGGTTAAAAAACAATTGCTCGAGCAGGGGGTGTATGCCGATCCCCTGAGTATCGATGCTTCGGCAGAGCGCCTGAAGGCAGAGATTGCCCTGTGGGACAAAGTTATCAAAGACGGCAAGATCACCACCCGCTAATCACAATTGAGGTAAAGCAACATGTCCAGACGCAACCAGTCGGATGACAAGCCCGAAGCAACAGGCCTGAAAAAAGGCCTGACCAGTTACGGCGACAATGGTTTTTCTCTGTTCCTGAGAAAAGCGTTTATCAAGGGCGCCGGGTACTCGGATTCGGCGCTTACCCGTCCAGTTGTAGGCATTGCCAATACCGGCAGCGCTACAACCCGTGTCATGGCAATATGCCGCAACTGCTGGAAGCGGTTAAACGGGGCATCATGCTGGCCGGCGGGCTGCCGCTGGACTTTCCCACGATCTCCATTCACGAGAGCTTTTCGTATCCGACCAGCATGTACCTGCGCAATCTCATGTCCATGGACACCGAAGAGATGATTCGGGCCCAGCCGATGGACGCGATTGTCCTTATCGGCGGATGTGATAAGACCGTACCGGCCAGTTGATGGGCGCGGCCTCGGCGGGCATTCCGGCAATTGAACTGGTCACCGGTTCCATGCTCACCGGCTCGCATCGTTCAGAAAGAGTGGGCGCCTGTACCGATTGCCGCCGCTACTGGGGTAAATACCGGGCGCAGGAGATTGATGATCAGGAAATCGCAGATGTGAACAATCAACTGGTGGCCAGCGTGGGCACCTGCTCGGTCATGGGCACTGCCAGCACCATGGCGTGTCTGAGCGAGGCGCTGGGCATGAGTTTGCCAGGCGGAGCGAGTCCGCCGGCCGTGACGGCAGATCGCATGCGCATTGCCGAGCTGACTGGAGCCCAAGCCGTGCAAATGGCGCACGACAAGCTGACGATCGATAAAATTCTGACGCCCGATGCTTTTGAAAATGCCATGCGGGTATTGCTGGCCATCGGGGGCTCCACCAACGGCATTGTGCATCTTGCCGCCATTGCAGGACGGGTTGGCCTGGATATCGACCTGCAGGCGCTGGATCGTATGGGCAAGGACACGCCGGTGCTGCTCGATCTGAAGCCCTCGGGCCAGCACTATATGGAAGATTTTCACAAGGCGGGCGGCATGGCCACGCTGCTGCGTGAGCTCAAGCCTCTGCTCAAGCTTGATGCGCTGACCGTCACCGGACGTACCCTGGGTGAAGAGATCGAACGCGCCGGCCCCGGGTTTGCCCAGACAGTGGTAAAAAGCGCCGCTGATCCGATCTATCCACAGGGCGGCATTGCCGTTCTGCAAGGCAATCTCGCACCGGGCGGTGCCATTATCAAGCAGTCTTCGGCTGATGCCGGTTTGATGGAACACGAAGGGCGGGCGGTGGTGTTCGAAGATGCCGCAGATCTGGCGTTGCGCATTGATTCGGATGAGCTGGATGTGACCGCTGACGACATTCTTGTTCTCAAAAATATCGGTCCCAAAGGGGCGCCAGGTATGCCGGAGGCCGGCTATATTCCTATTCCCCGCAAGCTGGCGATCCAGGGGGTCAAGGATATTGTGCGCATTTCCGACGGGCGCATGAGCGGTACCGCCTTCGGTACGATCGTGTTGCACGTTACACCAGAGTCGGCCATTGGCGGGCCGTTGGCCTATGTGCAAAATGGCGACAGGATCCGCCTGA
This sequence comes from Advenella kashmirensis WT001, assembly GCF_000219915.2. Taxonomy (NCBI): domain Bacteria; kingdom Pseudomonadati; phylum Pseudomonadota; class Betaproteobacteria; order Burkholderiales; family Alcaligenaceae; genus Advenella; species Advenella kashmirensis. The sequence goes on from NC_017964.1 coordinate 1,142,317, forward strand.
GCGTGAGCCAGCGCGAGATCTCCCTGCTGGTATCTGAACAGGAACTGGCTTTGCGCCGCGAGCGTGCGCCGGTGGTGGTGCCCAGCGCCGAGCGTGGCTATAAAAAGCTGTTTCTGGATACGGTGACGCAGGCAGACAAAGGGGTGGATTTCGATTTTCTGCGAGCCCCTCAAACGAAAGGCACGGTGCCGCGCTAGCTCAGCGTTGCGCCAGTTCCTGAACGCGGCGCCCGGCTGACAGCCAGGCGCCGCTCATGTCCATCGGGTTCCTGGCATAGTGCAGCATGGGCCATGGGCCGTTGGGATATGGAAACGGTCAGGGGCCTGCGTTGCCGGTGCCGAATACAGCCCGGGCCTGTTCGTGAATACAGGCAGCCAGTCTGGCGTGATGCCCATGCTGGTTCCAGACCAATCCGTTGCGCCTGACCAGCGTTCTTCCCGGCAACGGGATCTGTATAATGTCCAGCGATTGCCACATGGCAGACCAGTCGGGCACCAACGAGACACCCAATCCCTCGTGCACCATGACGGCAATTGAGGACAGGCTGTTGATCTCCAGGCGCTGCCTGGGGTGCAGGTCGTGGTCGCGCAGATAGCGATCGGCCAGTTGTCCGCCGTAAACGCTGCGATCATAACGAAGAAAGGGTTCGCTCGTCAGGACATCGTGAGCGTTGCGCCCCAGCATATGCGCAGGGGCAATCACTAGCAGCGGCTCTTCCATGAATTTTTGCCAGACGCAATGCTTTGCCACGGCAAACTGCGGCTCGACCACGATGGCTGCATCCAGTTCGCCGGCTGCCACCTTGCGACACAGCTCGATTGAGGCGCCCGGGGTCACAAAGACGGATGCCTCGGGATAAATGTCATAAAGCCGCTTCAGGATAGGCGGAAGGATATTGGTCATTGCGGAGACAAAGCAGCCCAGGCGCAGTTCGCCCTGATTGTTTCTGTCCATCGCCATGGCGCGCATGTCCCTGATCTGCCGAACGACCGAACGTGTACTTTCGATAATCCGCATGCCGCTTGCCGTAGGCTTGACCGACCGGCCTGAGCGGCGCACCAGCTCTACGCCCATGTCGTCCTCCAGCGCCTTGATGCGGGCGGCCACTGCCGCCGAGGTCAGATCAAGCCGCCGGGCGGCTTCGGCAAAAGAGCCGGCTTCGACAACGGTGATAAAACTCTGCAGATAATTAATGTCCATTATTTTTTATACCATATCAGGTTCGTGGACGATTGAAGTAAAACTGGCGGCGCATTCAATCTCCTTGTTATATGTAAGCGGCTGCGGTATCTACGCTGCCCAAGAGCCGGCCAGGACGGCCTTATTCAGTTGTGATCGGCGTTCTGATCGGGCCTGGTTGCCGGCCATGGATATTCCAGCTGCATCGCCACCACACTGGCTGTCGGCGCACCATAGCGCTTATCGATTGCTGCAAGCGTGCTGGTCAGCGCGACGGCTGGATGCATCATCTCAACCGCCGGAACTGCGGTGCCCTTATCCGACGCTGTAGCGGTGCGATCAGCCATGATCTGCATCCCGTTGCGCGAGATGATCGCACCGTGATCGGGTGCGAAGGTGGTGACGCGCGAGCGATAGGTGCGTGACCAGGCATCGGCCACCAGCGCCAGCGATACTTCGTCAATGCCCATATGCAACGACAGCGCCAACTGTTCCTTGCGCCAGAACGCCAGCGTGTTTTCAATAACGGTAAGGGCAAAGGGGCGGGTGAAGCGAAACGCTTGGCTGTCATGCGCCGCGCTCCATTGCGTCACGCCCAGATCGTTGCCAACGCGCTGTGCCGTCTTGCGGTCGGCGATGGCCTCGATCAGCGTGAGCATTGTCGGTATGGAGGCCGTAATGCCGGTCGTGGTGACAATGCCATTATCTACCACCCATCGACGGTTCGCTACATAATCGATAGCGGGATGGTTCTCCAGCAGCGTGTTCAGATAATACCAATGGGTTGTGGCGCGCCTGCCATCAAGCAGGCCGGCTTCTGCCACGACCTTTGCGCCGGCACAGACGCCGATAATGATTGCGCCTTTGGCTTTCTGATGGCGCAGCCACGCAATGACGGCAGGATCATTGTCATGGCTCATTGCCGGTACGATCACATAGTCTGCTCCTGTGGGGTAGCGGCGATCAAATTGCGCAGCGGTGGCATCGGCCCGCACGGTCAGTGCCGGATATAACCGAACCGGTCCGTCTTTTATGGAAAGCGCCATGACGTCGGCAATGCCGGCGCGTTTGAGAATGCCATAGGGCAACAGATAGTCTGTGGTTTCGGTCGCGTCATTCAGACCGATAATGGCCACCAGGGGGCGCTGGCGTTTTGGCGGTGCCAGGCTTGCAACTGCCGTGTCATACTCGTGCGAATCAGGTCCTGGCTGCGGGGAATGATTGCCTGGCTGGGGAAGGGTAAGCAGCCAGAGGGCGCCGGCCACTACCGATAGGGCGACAATGCCAATCACAACCAGCATAAAAATACGGAGTTTCATGGGCGTGGCCTCGGCGCTCAGCAACAGTGCTGATCAATATGGAAATTGGCTTGCCGGCCTGCCAGCTGCCAGGGCAGACAGCAAGCCCGCTACGTAAGGAAACGGTGGTAATGCTCAATAATATTTTATTATTAATTATTCATTTGTGTTTTAACACGAATGAATGCACCCGTTATGCGCAGCTGCGATAAACTGTGCAGATTGCTTTTTAGCGTAAATCAACGGAGATACGGTATGAAGATTGGTCTGATCGGTGCAGGTGCGGTAGGGCGTGCCTGTCTGATGTCCCTGGTCTATGCGGGGGGAGCGCGTGAGATTGTTCTGGTCAATCGCAATCATAAACGGGCTCAGGGCATGGTAGCCGACATTCAGTACGGTACTACATTGTTGCCGGCGGTTCATGTGCGGGCGGGACATTATGAAGACCTTGACCAATGCACGCTCGTCATTGTAACGGTAGGTGTGAATGAGAAAACCGGCGGCGCCACCGATCGTAGTGATGATGCCGGTCGCTTGCGACTGCTGGACGATAATGCAAAAATTTATCAGGACATCATCCCGAAAATCAATGCCGCGGCGCCCGGGGCCATCATCCTGGTCGTAACCGATCCACCGGACCCGCTGGCCGAGGTGGCTCGCCAGTACAGCAACGGTGCGCATGTGATCAGTTCAGGAACGTTGCTCGATTCCCAGCGCATGCGCTGTCATATTGCCCGTCACGCCGGCGTACACCCTGCGGCTGTTGAAGCCTGGTGTTGGGCGAACACGGGACTTCCCAGGTGTTTGTCTGGTCTGGTGTGCGTATCGGCGGTGTGCCACTGGCGCGGGTGCTGGATGTAAATGAAAAGGATTGTGAGGCGTTCCACAAGAAGATCGAGGAAGAAGTCAGGTTTGCCAATATCAGCATTATTGAAGGCACTGGCGCCAGTCAGCTGGGTATTGGCATGGTCACAGCGCATATAACCCGGACGATTTTGAACGACGAAAAACTGGTTGTGCCCATCGGGTCTCATATCGAAGCCTATGAGACGACACTGTCGCTCCCGTCGCTGCTTGGCAAGGAAGGTGTGCTGGAAACCTATATGCCGGCGCTGTCGGCGCAGGAAGAAGACGCGCTGGCTGCAAGTGCCACGGTGATCCGGCAGGCCTGGGAAGGCGTCGCCTGATCAAAAACGGGCAGGCGCCGTCGCCGCAGTCATCTGCGTCATGATCGGGCGGCCCTGCCGGCGGTAAGCCCCCTCGGGACGGCTTTTTTCAATAAAAAAATGTAGAAAAATTTATCCAGATCAATGTCGGGATGGTACCTGGGCGCTACTATTTGCCTGGACCTTTAATTCGGTGGCAGGCTCAAATCCCATACGCAGCAAGCAGGACCTGTCGGCGGTATTAAAGGTCTCTTTTTTTGCCCGGTTTTCTCACTGTCCTTCTGATTTTTTAACGCGCTTTGTCTTCGTTCTGTTGCCCGATGATCCGGTGCATTGCATCACTCAAAATCAATCACCGCCTCCTGCGTGTCTTTTAGATACCGCACGTTTACCGTATTGTTTTTCTGGATCTGCGCCATATGGTAGATTGGAATGACCTGGCTGCAAACTGTTTCAAAGGCAGGTCCGAATGCTGGCGCAATGCGTACACCCACGTTCAGCACAAAATGGTCATTGATCCGGGTTCCTGAATCTTCCACCGACACAATCGTGGCCTGGCCTGGCTCACCCGTCTGGTGGATCCGGCGATTATCGTTGGCGCCGGCGGACAATGACACAACAATCAGCACAATGCCGCTGATCATCAGGCACATCGAGATCACCAGGCAATAGATCGACACAGGGGGCAGCCATTCTTCTATCGGATAGAAAACATAGGAAAAGATACCGATGAAGGGGATCCAGGAAAGGGCGAATAATCGCCAACCCAGACTGGCTGCACTTTTTTTGTTGATCATAAACATGAGCTCACAGCAATATCTGCGTGTGACAGCAGTTTTGAGAGAATAGGAAATACGTACTGCTATAGAGTCATATTACTTCACTCTTATGACAAAAATAATAACGATACACATCGCTGCTTCACCAACGATCGTAGCCACTGAAACGGGGCAGGCCGCTTCCGCCGACTATCACCGCAATAAACCAGGCTGCGGTTTAGCGAGGCAAACGGTGGCCTGGCTACAAGCGGCGCCATGAGTGAATGCTGCATTTATGCCTCATTTGCAATATTAAAAAATATTTCATATGTAAGAGTATGTTCCGTCCGAAGGTAGCCGACCTGCCATCAGTCCGCTATACGGTTGTTTGCCGCCTGATATATGCCCAAGGCAAGCGAGTCGACTTATTCAGGTAATTATCCTGACATAAAGTCTGCCTATGATTTGCCGTATCCCGATCAGGTTGATCAATAGGCAACTGAAATATCTGAATATTGACCATTTCGGACAGCGGCCCGTTTGACTGACAGCCCTGATCAACAGTGAGCACCGCTCATACCCGCAAATTTGCCCCCTATTTTGATCGACCAGAACGCATCCCACGCGAGAGATGAACATGGATATCCCTCAGTTACAGAACCGGCCCGTCATAGTGCATACACCCATGCCCGAAGTGCTGCACTTCAAAAGCATGAAAGGGCAGGCCGGGCTGTCGCAGCTGTTTGAGTTCAATGTCGAACTGGTTGCCAAGACCTATATGCTGGACGTCCGGTCATTGCTGGGCAAGCCGCTTACATTGCAGGTGGAAACGTCCGCTGGTGCGCCGCATTATCTCAACGGACAGATTATCCGGTTCGAACTGGTTGGTCGTGAATTGCTCAATTCCGACTATTATGTTTACCGCGCTACAGTACGCCCCAGCTTATGGTATCTGACTCAGTCCAGAGACAATCGAATTTTCCAGAATAAGTCGGCGGTGGACATTATCAGGCAAGTGCTGGGCACTTACAGCTTTGGTGTGGAATATAACCTGACCGAGTCTTACCGCGACTGGGAATATTGCGTGCAATATCAGGAATCGGATTTTGATTTTGTCAGCCGGCTGATGGAGCATGAAGGCATTTATTACTGGTTCCGTCACGAGAACGGCCAGCATACGCTGGTGCTCACAGACGATATGTCAACACACGAGCCGGCGCCGGGCTATGATACCTATACCTTCTACGATGGCCAAATGCACATGCTTGCACATGAAGAGTTCGTCTCGGACTGGCATGTACAGGCGCAGATCACGCCTGGCGGCTATGCAACGGTAGACTACGATTTTCGCAAGCCTGGTGCGCGCCTGGACTCGACCAGCAAGAATGCTGTAGCGGCCAATACAGACAAGCTGGAGATCTACGAGTGGCAGGGTGGCTATCAGGAAGTGGACCACGGTGAAAAATATGCCCGCCTGCGGCTGCAGGAGATCCAGGGCGCCAGAGAGCAGGTGCTTGGCATATGCAATATTCGCGCCGTTGAGCCGGGGCGCCTCTTTACCTTGCGCAACCATCCGCGCCGTGCCGAAAACCGTGAATACCTTTGCGTATCGGCCACCTACAATATGAGTGTGGCCGGTTACTCCTCCGGCACCGGACAAGAGGATCATTTTGAAGTGATCTTTCGCGCGTTGCCATCCAATATTCAATTTCGTGCGCCTCGGGTCACGCCACAGCCCAAAACCAGTGGGCCGCAAACGGCCCGCGTCGTAGGCCCGGCCGGCGAAGAGTTGTGGACTGATCAGTACGGCCGCATCAAGGTCATGTTCCACTGGGATCGCCTGGCGACCGGAGATGAAAACAGTTCCTGCTGGATTCGCGTATCCAGTCCGTGGGCGGGTGGCGGTTTTGGCGGGCTGCAACTGCCGCGCATCAATGACGAAGTGGTGGTGGATTTTATCGGCGGCAATCCGGATCGACCGGTCATTCTGGGACGGGTTTATAACGCGCAGAACATGCCGCCGGTGTCACTGCCGGCCAATGCGACGCAAAGTGGCTTTCGCAGCCAGTCTGTATTCGGTGACCCCAGCATGCGCAACCAGATGATCTTTGAGGACAAGCTGGGCCAGGAACTGGTGGACATGCGGGCGCAACTGGATATGCTGCTGACTGTCGTGCAGAATATGACGGTGAACATAGGTTCAAACCTGAAGACGACAGTGGGCGAAACGGAAACGCGTGATGTGACCGGGACCCGTACCACGCACATTATCGGGCATGAAAAAGAAACGTTCGATGCGGGTGTTCATCGCGAAATCACCAGTGGCGGCCTGGTCGATAATATCAAAGGTGGTGCAACCACAAAGATACTGACGGGAAACAATGTTTTCCGGGTTGAAGCAGGCACCAACACCGTTTATGTCAAGTCGAATGAGACGCATACCATCGACGGCACCTTGCACCAGGATGTGAAGGAAGCGGCAACGCTGCACTATAAAAACAAGCTCACGCGCACGGTCGCGCAGACCGAGGATGTTACGGTAACGGGCGCAGCCACGCATAATTATGAAAGCACATTTACTTCCAATCATGGAGGAAAGGTGCTTTTTGATGCAACCGACCAGGACTTTGAGATCCTGTGTAAAAAGTATTCGATTACCGCGTCCAGCGGCGAGATAAAGAACGTGACCTCGCACGCGATCAATAACTACAAGGCTGGCAGGGACACCACCGTGACCGGCGTCGATACCAAAGTGGTTTCGGTGCTTGGCATAGACGTGATGCCGCTCAAAATGTCGATAACCGGGGCGGTGAATTTTTCGTATTCGACCCTTGCGTATCAAATACAGCCGGTTCGGCTCGCGCTCCGGGGTGTCGCCATGCAGGTGGATGGCTTGAACCTGGCCGCAGCGGCGCTGAAGTTCAGCAATCAGGCGGTTAAAGTCGATGTTAGCGGGGCGAGTTGGAAAGCCGATGGAATCGATCTGCAGACCCGCGGCGCGCAAACCAAATTGCAGGCCCTGGGCGTTACCCTTGCCGGTTTGAAACTATTTGCTTGACGGAGAAGCTTTAAATGCCAATTTTACAAGGCCGAATCGGATCCAGTGTGACGCTGATCGATGTGATGATACTGGGGCCTCGCCCCAATTTTGGTCCTAAAGTCACCATGATCCCCAATCCGCTGTCCCGGGTCTTTACGCCCGGGTTGGATCTGGAATGTTGCCCTATGCCTACGATGATAACCTGGGCCAATGAAACCGGGATATTGGGCGTGTTGGTGCCAGTGGTCAAATGCTTTGCGACCAAATTCATCAATGTCAGCTTCCGGGTTTTTCCGGCGCCTTGCCGGTTTGTCGCTGGATTTCCATGGGTTTGAGCAATATTATCAATGGTCTTTTATCCACCAATTTGATCCCGTCGCCTAACCGGATTTTTGTTTTTTCCTGAACAAAGAGCCCATCCCGGGATCTGTTGCCTGAGCCGTGTTGCGAGGCGTCGCTTCCTGGCGCTCAGACGATCTACTCGTTATTGTCACTGGGATCTTGCCTGTTGCGTCCATAGCTCGGCCTCATGCAGGTAATCTCGGTGCGGCAGAGCGCCGGGTTGGCGCAGCAATGCGCCGTCAGAAACCAGTGCTCGATGAAACAGCGTGTCATGCAGTATGACTGATTCAAACTGTGTATGGCGCAAATTGGCTCGGGAAAAATCGGCCCGGGTCAGATCCGAGCGATTCCATCTGGCGTTTTCTAAATCGGCTTCATGCAAGATGCTTTCTGTCATATTACAGTCTGTGAAGCGTGCGTTGGTGGCCACGGCCTGTATCCACATGCTTTGCGATAGCAGGGTTTCCGAAAACTGGACTGACAGTGCGTCGGACTCGATGAATATGGCATTGGTGCAATCGCATGCGTTGAAGCTGGCATTATTCAGCCGGCTTTCCTGGAAATTGCATCCTGCAAGGTAACAGTCCTGGAAAATGGCCTGCTTCAAATCGCTCTTGACGAAAGGGCATTGCTGAAACGTAAGTCCGGTGAAACGTTGCCCGCAGAGCAAGGTTTCGTTCATAACGGTTTTTTCAAAATAGCAATCATCGAACCGCGTCTGCCTCAGGTCGTTGCGGAAAAATACGCTGATTTCAAAATGACTACCGACAAAATCGGTCTGCGCCAGATTGGTTTCGAAAAAGGTCGTTTTTTTGCATTCCGTTTGCGAAAAAATGGCGGCACTCAGGTTCGTCTGGCCGAATGTGCAGCTATCGACGGTTGCCTGCGGAAAAAGCGCTTTTGCCAGTTGGCATTCAACAATGGAGCATTCCCTGAGCGACGCATGAGAAAAGCTGCTTGCGTTAAGCTCACAGCCGGAAAACAGGCAACGCAGCAAGTCTGCGTGTTCAAAAACGGAGCTGTGAAAGCGGCAGTTAGTGAAAACGATGTTATCCAGGCGCGATCCGCTAAAGTCGGTTCCGCTGAAATCTACCTTGTCGAAAACACGACCCGACAGCTCTGTATTTTTAAGGGAGAGACCGGCAAAATTTTTTTCTTGTATCGGCTCGTAACTATCGAGGCAGTCAAAGAACTGTTGGCGGGTTGAGGGCGAAATCATGGGCGCACAGCATCCTGTTGAGCGTATGAATCTCGATACAAGGGGTAGCGCTTGGTATGCTCGGTGTAAATATTTTGGATCAAGGTTGTGTTATCCATGCGTACTTCGGAAATGTCGGCAGTGCAAAAGTTCGCATGACGCAGATCCGCGCCGCGCAAATCTGCCTTGGTCAAAATAGCGGAGGTGAAGTCGACCTGATTAAAAAGACTATCGCGTAGATCGGCGGATTTGAGCACGCAGTGATGCATATCGGCGCCAGTAAAGTCGGCGTTGCGCAGATCGGCCAGTGTCAGGTCGCAATACTGGAGCCTGGCCTTCTGGGCCTGGATGCCGTGCAGGACGGTGCCCTTGAAGCTGCACCCCTTTAGCGTGGTTTCCTGAAATGCACAGCGGCGAATTTTCAGCTTGTATATGAACGAAACGCCATCAAGCCGCGCTTGCGAAAAGTTAATGGTGTCCATATCGCAGGCGACAAAACCGGCGCTTTTTTGTTGCGATTGTTCGAAATTCACATTGACCAGGGTCGTTTGCTGGAAGATGGTTTGCGAGAATCTTGCCTGGTAAAAGCTGCTATTTTCAAAGTGGCACTGCACGAAAATGGTTTTGTCGGCGCTGGAGGCATCAAAGCGACATGTCGAGAATCGTGCATGCATGTTGTTCAACACATCCTGCCACTGGGTTTGCCGGAAGTCGCAACGGGAAAATTCCGTTTTGTGCAGAATGACTTTTTTCAGTCTGGAGCCGGAAAAACTGCTTCTTTCAACTTGGGTTTCCCCCAGGTTAGTGCCGTTCAATTCGCAATCTGTAAAGCTTGCATCCTGGATAGAGGCTCTGCTGAGGATGACGTCTGTAAGATTGCAACGGTGAAAGACAGCACCGTTCAGATTGGCGCCGGATAAGTCCGAACCCGAGATGTCCGCATCGACAAATTCCAGGCTGGACAGATCTGCGCCAGCAAGATCCATGTCCTGAATGGACTGTCCGTCAGCATAACGTTGTTGGGCTTTGGTACGTTTTTTGTGGGCAACGTGGCTGTCGACAATGATTTTTCCGCCGATCAGGTGCGCCGAATATAGATTGATTTTCCCCAGTTGCTTGCGTGCCTGCTCACGCTGCTGCTTCATGTCTTTCAGTTTTGCCGTCGTGTTATCTGGATCACCGTGCTGCTGCGACCATTTTTCCCAGTCGGCTTCGAGCTTTTCCTGCTGTTTCGTCAATTCTGCGAAGGCATCCTGCATTTTTTGACGATCTGCCGGAGCGGGCGAATCAATATGCCTGCCGATTTCCTCAATCTGCGCAGCTTCCAGTGCAGGAGCGGCGGCTTCGGTGTCCTTCGATTCGGAGCGTTGCGGGTCGACGGCATTCAGTTCCGACAATTGTTGGCGCGCGCTTTGTTTTTGCGCTTCCAATTGCGCCATCGCATCGGCCTTGAGTTTTTGCATCCGTTCGTGCAATTCGGGCATATGCTCCGGATCCGCGGGAAATGGCGGGCCTACAAACTCAGGGACCAGCGCATTGAGCTCGTTGCGTTCACTGTCCGGTAAGTGCGCGCCATGTTTATCCAGAAATGCACGGATCTGCGCTCTCTTGCGCTGCTCTAATTTATGCGCGTTGTCCAGGAATGGGCTTTGCAACTGGGGCTTTGTATCCAGCCAGTCTCCCATGATGGACTTGGGAACCAGGTCGCGATCACGCAAGGTATACAGCGCCCGTTTCCATGTCATTGCGCTGGTCAAAAATCTCGCGGTAATAGGACTTGGTTTTTGGCTGGTCCGGCAGTTCCATGGCCGGCAGTATGGCCAACGCGTCTTCCGCGTAGGACTGTGCAACGGGCAACGCGCCATGATACATCAGAATAGCGTGCCGGATATTCGGCAAGAACCATACTGTGGTCGGCCTCAGGTCGACCTCCAGGAACGCTTCGTGTTCCGGTTCACTGGCGCTGGAAATTTTCTGCAATACGAAGCATCTTGCCTTCCAGTCAGGCAGGTTGCCGCTCCAGCAATGTTGTTCGGGATGCATATTCCATATGCGAAACGATGAGCCTAAAGGCAAGCGATCGCGATCTGGCCAGCGCTGATCGGGTTCGGCTGCGTTGAACAGCCGAGGGTCCATATCGGGGAAGAATGCATTTATGTCGTTTTGCATCCATTCCTGGCTGAACGTACCTACCTGCGAGTAACGGCGTGGGCGTGTCAAAAGGACCGGGCCGAAAGAGGCAGGAAGTATGACCTGATCCTGTCGCTGCATGGTGCTGGTGGGCGCCTCTACGTTGGGTAAGCGCCGCACCCAACTGCCATTGATCCACTCCCGATCGCGACCCTTGCCGCCCGGGTTTTCGGCAAAATCCGCACCCCCATATGCATGGCTCCAACTGACAGGCATTTCATCGAATGCTTGCGGTGAGGTCATGGTACCGTCCAGCCAGTAGCGCTCGCCGGAAACCAGCAAACTTTTTTCCAGTTTGTCTACCTGTACCCGTATCGCGCAGCGCGTTTTATCCTGCTGATGCGCGGTATACGCCTTGCCGCTGACAAGAAATTCCGGTACAGGTTTTGGCAGGACGAGATCCAGAATACCTTCGCAATCCATATCCTGCAAAAGGTGGGTGGTCAGTTCGGCATCGGGCACGAGTTTCGGGGATTCGCCGTTGAAATCCACCAGCGCATAAACGACGATACCTAGATGGCTTTTTTCATGTAACCCGAACGGGCGGGTCAAGACACCCAGTCGCAGAGGTTTGACTGTTTTCATTGTTGCTTATCGAACCACGTACGTGGGGATCAACTCATGTGAATTTGATCGCCGTTGATTTTCATGACTTCCTGCGCGGTCAGCGTGGTATAGCCACCATGTACTCGGGTCAGTTTCTCTGCTTCGTAGTCGATGGTCTGCGCCCTTACGTGATCGACTTCCTTGACATGTCGGAAACAAAGGCGTGCCACGCTTTTGAAGCTGTCCGACATCAGTCCGATCACATTCGAAAACAAGTTAGTGCTACCGAGGACAGCGTCGAGTTTCTTTCCAAGATAGTTCATTTGGCCTATCTTCATGATTGCCGAATCGTTTTCCTGCTCATGGTTTGGGGAAGTCAGCTTTACCGCCTGATCGCTGTGGATATGTGTCAGCATGGCTGAATGCACTTTCACGGTACCCGCTTCGCTGCGGATCGTCATATCTCCTGTTACCGAGAGTGTGACCGTCGTGTTTTCAGGGCGCGCGATGATGGCGAGCAGAAAAACGCGATCGCGATCCGGGCCGCTGACCAGGACTTCATCCCCGATTTGCGGTTCGACCAGACAACTGAGCGCCCGGGCGCAGTGCCAGTTGGCGCCATCGCACTGCACGGTACAAATGCCATTATCAATACTGAGGACGTGGCCCACGAGCTGTATCGGGTCGTAAGCCGGTAGTTGGGGACGGGTCACCAGCATCAATTGATTCCTGTTCGGGTAAATGGATAATCTCGTCTATTGTCGCAAAGCATTGCGACACCGATATGACAGTTTGATTTCACCATGCTTGTTGTTGTTCTTCACGAATGAATCGAGATAAAAAGCCCCAGTCCTGTTGCGAGGACTGCGGATCCAGTCCCAGTCGTAATTCGCGTCCATCGTCCAGAAATAGCACCGGCACCGCCTTGCCCTCCTGCAGGTCACGCAACTGGAGTGTGGAAACGGGTTCGGTGATTTTGTATTGTCGATGCTGCGCTTGCGGGTCGGACAAGATCAGGCGCAATACCGGCTTGCTGTTAATGACATGATGCGTGTCCTGTATGCTAACCAGCAGCAAGCTGCGCATTTCGCTATTTTCCAGTACACGGGTGTTGCGCGTATTGTTCAGTTGCAGAGCGCGGTGCGATGCGCGTAATCCCAGACCAAACAAAAGCGCTGCCAGTACAAGCGGCGCGCACAGGAGCAGGATGGGCGCGTAAACGGATTCCCCCGGATGAACGAGAACCGGATACATGCTTAGCAGGGAAAACGGGATTGCTGCGATGCCCAGCCAGATCATCCTGCTGGCGCGATACTGTAAACGTTCGATATGCGGTTTTTCGTCTGTCTTGTTCATTTGCGGGTCAGCTGATTCTCGGGTGAGGTTTCTCGCGCGAGTAGCGGAGCTGGTTTTTTTAGACTAGAAATAACCCACTAAAATGACATCATGAAGACAATACTTATTTTTTACATTTTGCAAAATTTTAGGGTTCGGGCGGGCCAGGGGACGATGTGTCCGTGCCCGATCCGAGCCGCGTGGTGAACTCGCGTGCCACAGGATGCCGGTCGTTATGACGTATTCCTCCCCTGAAGTTGTCGTATCAGCCTTATTTTCGGCCCAGCGCTTTATGCGCATACTATGGCTGTAGACGACAGTGTCTGTCGCTCACGAACTAACGGAGAATACACATGAAATATGTCGATGGTTTTGTTGCTGCGGTGCCGACTGCCAACCGCGAAGCGTACATTAAGCATGCCTCAGAGGCTGCAGAGGTTTTCAAGGAACTGGGCGCGTTAAGTGTTGTCGAGTGCTGGGGCGATGAGGTGCCGGACGGCAAAGTCACCTCTTTTCCCATGGCGGTGCAATGCAAGCCGGATGAAACCGTGGTGTTTGCCTGGATTACGTGGCCTTCCAAAGAGGTACATGACGAGGGCATGAAGAAAATGATGGAAGATCCGCGGATGCAGCCAGACGTGAATCCTATGCCTTTCGATGGCAAACGTTTGATATTCGGCGGATTTGTTCCGGTTGTTAACGTGTAGGTTTGCCAGGCGCGTCGGTATGGCGCGCTGCAATGGTCCTCTTTGCCGTTGCTGCCTCCATGCAATAGCGCGGCCCGGCAAGGCCCATCGCGATATCATCAGAAACCGGCACGGTGCGATTGCGCTGTGGTCGGTTTTCTGCCCGTAATCGCCCCCGCTATGTGACACAGCGGCGGGTAGCCTATAAAATACCAGATACTTAATCCTGCCTGGTGTCTGCGTTTCTGCCAATGGTTGGTCATGCAGCGCAATCGGGCAATCTGTCTGGATATTGCATTATGAGAAAAACCCTGTTGTTGCTTGCCGGCTCATGCTCGCTGCTGGCTGCATGCGCCGCTCCGCCGGTTGTAGCTCCGTTGACCGAATCACAATTGCAATCGATGAGCTGCCGGCAGATCGGACGCGAAACCGATAAACTGAATCTGCAGGTAGATCAATTGCGCGGCAACGACGCTGTATTCGGACCGGACGAGAGCCAGAAGCAGGCCGCCATCTCTGCAGCGGAGTTCCGCCTGCAGCAATTACGAACGCAAAGTGTCAGAAAGCTTTGCACGTTCGGCTAAAAACAGGATAGTCATGTTTAAAAATACGGCAGGGCGCGCGATAGGTATCATGGCGCTGGGGTTGATCGCAGCATGTTCAACCGGCACTGATCATTCAAAAAATGCAGAATGCGGACGCATCAATTCACGCATCATGATGGCGCCGGCGCTGGAGCAGGGGACAATTTCCTGTCCCGCAACAGTGCGGACCAGCGTGCCGATGCGCATCGCGAAAGAGCGCGTCGCATGGGCTGCGACTGATTGCAGACCCGGCATCGTCCACCATGGGGCGGCGGCCACAGCCATTACAGCATAGCACAGCGTGAGGCCAGCCGCAGCCTGCTGAACCGGAGCCTCAGAGATGAACCCACAGGACAAAAACGGCAAACTTGATTACATCGAGTTCACCGTCAGTGACATTGCCCGCAGCTGCAAATTCTATGCGAGTGCCTTTGGCTGGTCCTTCAAGGACTATGGGCCGCATTACTGTGAATTTACCGACGGGCGCTTTACCGGGGGCTTTGCTCAGGGCGAGCCGGTAAGCCCAGGCGGTGCGCTGGTCATTCTATATGCAGATAATCTGGCGCATATGCAGGCGCGCATCGAGCGTGCAGGGGGGCGGATTATCAAACCCGTCTTCGCATTTCCTGGCGGTCGGCGCTTTCACTTTGCCGACCCGGATGGCCATGAGCTTGCTGTGTGGTCAGATCAACAGGATTAAGCCTGTACTGATTGTTTCTGTTTCCTGACCAGGTCCACACCCTGGTTGGCCAGGGCATCTGCCCGTTCGTTGCCCGGGTCGCCGGCATGGCCTTTGACCCACTTCCAGGTGACATCATGCCTGGCAACCTGTTCATTGAGCAACAGCCACAAATCGACGTTTTTTACCGGTTTTTTATCGGCCGTCTTCCAGTTGCGCGCCTGCCAGCCCGCCATCCATTCGCAGATTCCCTTTTGTACGTATTGTGAGTCCACATGCAGGGTGACGTTGCAACTGCGTTTGAGTGCCCGCAAGGCTTCGACGACGGCCATCATTTCCATGCGATTGTTGGTGGTTTGCGCCTCGCCGCCGAAAAGGGTTTTTTCATGCGGCCCCTGGCGCAGCAGTACGCCCCAGCCGCCGGGGCCGGGGTTGCCCTTGCAGGCGCCGTCTGTCCAGATATTGACTTGTGGTTTATCCATGAGGTTCTTTAAAAAGCTGACGTACATCGCGGCGGGATATGGCGGCTTCGCCGCGGGCGAATTTTTTCTTTTTCTTGCCTTTCCAGGAGGGGCCGATCAGCGTCATTCCGTGGGCACGCTTGACTGCGGCCAGCAAGTATACGGCGCCTGCGACGGGCCACCATCGATCGCCTGCCTGGTTCATGAAATTCCACCGGTTCAGCCACCGCTCCGTATGGCAGGCGGGAGTGTAACAGCCAAAGTAGCCCCGGTCTACCTCGAATGACAGCAGTTTCATCCAATCTTTCAGACGCGTGACCGATACCTGGCGCGAGGCGGCCACCGGCATCCACGGCTTGCGCAGCGGCATGCGCGAGCGCAGGCCCCACAGGCTCCAGGGATTGAATCCGGAGATAATCAGACGGCCTTCGTGTACCAATACCCGCTCGGCTTCACGCAGGACCAGATGCGGGTTGTCGGCGCATTCCAGAATATGAGGCAGGATCAGCAAATCGATGGAATTGGAGGCCAGCGGAAGGGCGTCCAGCTGCGCCTGGACAAATCGGGTATTGGGGTAGTGGGTGCAATTGTTAAAGCTGTCATCTGTCAGAATGATTTTGGTGCGCATTCTGTTATGATGCAAAAAATTCCAGTCAGGCAGACCGACCTGGACCGCGTTGAATCCAAAAGAGTCGGCCACAATCTGATCAAATTTTGATGATTCCCATTGTATGACGCGCTGGCCAGGGTCTGTATTGAACCAATCTGCCAGATTGATGATTCGCGAATGGATTTGTTTCACTGATTCCTCGGTATAAATGCGGCGCCTTAAGTAAAGAGACTATCTGATGACTATAAAAATCTGGCCGATCAGCGCGTTCAGCGACAATTATATCTGGGCAATTGTACAGGCTGATCAGGCGGTTGTCGTTGATCCTGGTGACGCGGCCCCGGTGCTGGCTTACCTGCGCGATCAAGGGTTAACCCTGAGCAATATTCTCCTTACCCATCATCATGCCGATCATGTCGGCGGCGTAGCCGAGCTGGTCCAACGTACCGGCGCCACGGTTTATGGCCCGCCGGGCCCCGATATTCCCTGTCGCGATGTCCAGCTCAGGGAAGGAGATCAGGTCAATCTGGGTATATTTGGGCAGTTTACCGTTTTGGAAGTTCCGGGCCATACGCTGGATCATATTGCCTACTTCGGGCAGGTCGATGAGCGAAATGTGCTGTTCTGCGGCGACACGCTGTTCGCGACAGGCTGTGGCAGGCTATTTGAAGGAAATTCTAGACAAATGCAACAAAGCCTTGATAAATTTAGAAAATTGCCTCACAATACGTCCGTCTATTGTGCTCACGAATACACCTTGGGCAACATCCGCTGGGCACGTACCGTCGATCCGCACAACCCTGATCTGGAGCAATGGCAGCGCGAAGCAGAAACATTGCGCAACAACAATCAGGCTACCGTTCCAACATCGCTGGAACACGAACTCAAAACCAATCCTTTCATGCGAACGGATGAACCGGTTGTCATAACAGCAGCCGAACAGCATGTTGGTCATTCTTTGGACCACCCCGAGAATGTGCTTGAAGTATTACGTGAGTGGAAAAACCAATTCTGAGACTGCCAAGATGAACTTAGTACGATTTTTTCTGGTGGGTTGTGTCGTCGCGCTGACCGGCTGCGCTTCTTCCGGCGGGGGCAAATACAGCGAGACGGTCAACTACCACGGCCCCAATCGCGATGTCTGGGACCGCGTGCGCAAAGGGTTCGATATGCCCACCCTGCAGGATGAAAAAGTCGCTTACTGGACCAATTACTACGCTGCCCGCCCGGGTTCAGTCCAGACCATGGCGTCCCGCTCCGGCAAGTATATCTATCACATTACCAAAGAGCTCGAAAAACGCAATATGCCCACCGAACTGGCCTTGTTGCCGTTTGTAGAGAGTGCATACAATGCCACGGCATTGTCCCGCTCACGGGCGGCAGGACTGTGGCAGTTCATTCCCAGTACTGGTACGCACTACAAGCTGAAACAGGACTGGTGGAAAGACGATCGTCGCGATCCGGTGGAATCGACGCGCGCGGCGCTCGATTATCTGTCTTATCTTTATACCTTCCAGGGTAACGACTGGCATTTGGCGCTGGCTTCGTACAACTGGGGTGAGGGTGCCGTCAAGCGCGCCAGAGCCCGGGCCGGTGGCGGTGGCTATCTGGACCTGAGGATGCCTTCGGAAACCCGTAATTACGTACCCAAGCTGATGGCCATCCGCAATATTGTGGCCAATCCGGCCAAGTATGGCATCACGTTGCCAGCCATTCCGGACAAACCGTATTTCGAGAAAGTGCGGCGCACCAAGGATATTGACGTGGCAGTGATGGCGCGGCTGGCTGGTATTTCCGTGACCGATTTCAAGGAACTGAACCCATCGTTCAATCGTCCGACGCTATTGGCACAGCATGACCCCAATATTCTTCTGCCGGTTTCGGCAGTAAAAACCTACAAGAAGAACCTGGCCAATTACACAGGTCCGCTGGCTACCTATAAAGGTTACCAGCCGGCACCGGGTGAATCGCTGGCGTCCATCGCCCAGGCGCATGGCATTTCTCTGAGCAAGCTCAAATCGCTCAACGGCTATTCGTCGCGCCAGAGCGTTGCACTATCCTCAAGGACACTGATGTTGCCGGTACAGCGTGATTTTGACACCGACTCCATTGTTCCTCGCGGCCTGCCGCCAACGGCGCCTGATGGCAACCGACGCGATTCCGACAGCATGCTGGCAGACAATACGTCGCCACCCGTATCACCGGCCGCGCCCACTCCTGTGGTCGAGCCGCGCGCTTATGCAGCCAATGCGCCCACATCGACACTACGCCAGACATCCGGTGCTTCGGCTGGCGTACGCCAGGTAGCAAGCAATACACGCAATACATCCGGGGCGACACCGCGCGCGGTCGTATGGGACACGGGCGGCAATCAGCCTGCGCCGCGTAACGCGCCTGCTGCGACTGACGATCCGCTGGCCGCGCTGGTTGCCCAGAACGAGGCCGGCACGCCTTCCGTCAATCGTGAATCATTACGTTATGTTGCCCAGGCTGCGCCAGCAGGATATCAGGGTGCAGTACGTCCGGCTACCGCCACAGTGCGCGCGCCAGCGCTGGCCCAGCAGGCTGCACCGGCAGTTCGCGCAGCTGCCTACCGTCCCCGTGCAGCAACGACAGCACGACCACCCGAGCACTTTGTCACACAGGGCGAAACCCTATACTCGCTGGCTAAACGCTACGGTACAACGGTTGACGATCTGAAGGCACTGAACAATATCGGTGCCGAGGGACTCAAGGCGGGCTTGCGTCTGAGACTGCCAGGAACGGCAATCCGCGGTTAATTGCCGGGAACCCACGCGACTAAATCTTCCCGAATCACTGCGCAATGCCTTTGCATTGCGCATTTTTTTTATAATGGCCATCATTGAAAAACAATTAGGACAGCAAATGGGCTTTCTTGCAAATAAACGAATACTGGTCACGGGCGTCATTTCGAACCGTTCAATCGCCTATGGCATTGCCACCGCTTGCAAAGCGCAAGGAGCTGAACTGGCTTTCACCTACGTCGGAGACCGTTTCAAGGACCGCGTGACTGAATTTGCCGCTGATTTCGGCAGTGCCATTGTGATTCCCTGTGATGTGGCTGAAGACGCGCAGATTGACGCCGCTTTTGAGCAGCTGGCGCAGCACTGGGATGGGCTTGACGGGCTGGTGCATTCCATCGGCTTTGCGCCTCGCGAAGCGATTGCCGGCAACTTCCTGGACGGGCTGTCCCGCGAAGGCTTCCGTATTGCCCATGATATTTCGGCGTACAGCTTTCCTGCCATGACCAAGGCTGCATTGCCATTGCTCAAGCGCGCCGGGGATCGGTGCTGACACTGACCTATCTGGGTGCGGAAAAAGCCATACCTAATTACAACACCATGGGTCTGGCAAAGGCGTCTCTGGAAGCCAGTGTTCGCTATCTGGCCACCGCCCTGGGCGCCGAAGGCCTGCGCGCCAACGGCATTTCCGCCGGCCCGATCAAAACGCTTGCTGCCAGCGGCATCAAGGATTTTTCTTCCATCCTCAATTTTGTCTCGGCTCACGCACCGCTCAAGCGCAATGTCACCATTGAAGATGTGGGCAATACGGCAGCGTTCCTGCTGTCGGACCTGGCTGCGGGTATCACGGGTGAAATTGTGCATGTAGATGCCGGATTCTCCACCGTCGTACCAGGCATGTCTTAAGGATTGAACCATGCGACAAATTATTCTCGATACAGAGACAACCGGCTTTGACCCGGCAGAAGGCGACCGGATCGTCGAGCTCGGGTGCGTGGAACTGATTGATCGTCAGTTCACCGGGAATAATCTGCATATTTATTTCAATCCCGACCGGGACAGTTCGCCCGGCGCGCTTGAGGTGCACGGGCTGACCACCGAATTTCTGTCACAGTTCAATCGGTTTGAAGACGAAGCGACACGGATTTTCGAGTACCTGAAAGGGACCGAAATCTATATTCATAATGCCTCATTTGATGTCAAGTTCCTGAATGCGGAATTTGCACGGGTAGGCATGCCGTCTATCGACAAAACTGCCGCCGCGATCCACGATACGCTGGCCATGGCGCGTGAACAGTACCCGGGCAAGCGCAACAGTCTGGATATGCTGTGCGAGCGACTGGGTATTTCGAACGCGCACCGTACTTTGCACGGCGCCTTGCTGGATGCCGAGTTGCTGGCCGAAGTGTGGCTGGCCATGACCCGGGGCCAGTTTGGCCTGGTCATGGAGCACAGCGATCAGCCGCGCCAGCAGGAAGGTCAGCCGGTGGTGGCGCAATTTGATGCGACGGTCCTGCGCATCGAAGTGGCGACGGAGGCTGAACTGGCCGAGCACGCGGCCTATCTGGACGGACTGGACCAGGCTGCGGGTGGCCTCAGTTTGTGGCGCAAGCTGACCGAGCCTGCCCCTGCCGCCTGACTCTCCCTTTTTGTAAGCGCCCTTGCAATGCCTTGGCCATCGTGCGTAGCACCGGCCAGAGTTCCTGGGTGCGAAGCCGCTCGCTGCTCGTTTCCTCTCTGTCGTTTCCGCTCTTGTCTGGCACCTGCCGGTTGCCTCTTATCTTTCGTATCCCTTCTCTTGCTCCCTGCCCGTTGCCCTATGCGTTTTGTCTCTGATCGTAGCCACTAGCGGCGCTCGCCGATTTCACGGAAATTTAACGCCTGCTGCAATATAGTCTGGTTTTATCCGCTTTTAGTATCAGGATGAGCGTGTATTCCAGACATCAAGATAGGCGGCATTGTCCGCAAGAGTGCAATAAGCGGGCGCTGGCCGGCGGTACGCCTGCTGCGCAGACCGCTATGGCAAAGGCACGCAGGGCGGCAGAGGCGTCGGTCAGTTGTGTGATTCCCGCCTTGAATGAGGCACGCAGTCTGGCCATCCTGTTGCCCATGCTGACCGTATTGCTGCGTGATGCCTTTGCCAGCTGGGAAATTATCGTGGTTGACGATGGCAGCACGGACGATACCCCGGCTTTTATGAGCGAGGTCTGTCAGCGCGAAGATCGGGTGCGCTATTTGCAGTTGTCACGCAATTTTGGCAAAGAGGCCGCATTGTCCGCCGGGCTGGAGCTGGCCGTGGGGCAGGTTGTTGTCACGCTGGATGCAGACCTGCAGCATCCGCCTGCGCTGATTGCCCGAATGGTTGTGCACTGGGAGCAGGGCGCCGATATGGTCTATGCGGTGCGCGAGGCGCGCGCCGATGAGCGGCTGCTCAAGCGCATCGGCACGCGGATATTCTATTTCCTGATGAAAGGCACCGGCAAGATTCGGATTGAGCCCGATGCCTGTGATTTCCGTCTGATGGACCGCAAGGTGGTGCAGGCCTTGTGCCAGTTGCCCGAGCGCACGCGTTTTATGAAGGGCCTGTATGCCTGGGTCGGTTTTCGTACGCAAGCTGTTTATTACCAGCCAGATGAACGACGCTTTGGCACATCCCGGTTCAATCTGTTTCGTCTTGTTGGTCATGGCCTGCAGGGGCTGACTGCATTTACAACGTGGCCGTTGCGCATGGCCATGTTCGGCGGTATGCTGCTGGCCGGTTTGGCGCTCTTGTATGGTCTGTATGTCATATTTGAATATGTAATGGTGGGCAACCCGGTGCGGGGCTATTCCACGCTGATTGTGGCCGAGAGTTTCTTTGCGGGCATCATTCTGATTTCGGTTGGCATGGTGGGCGAGTATGTGGCGCATATCTACGAAGAAGTCAAACGCAGGCCGCTTTTCATTGTGAGCAAACAAATGGGACAGGGGCTCTCCCAGGGTTCCCCGCGCTTGCTGGACGTTCGCCGCAAGACTGCAAAGCAACTGCCGGAGCCGGACATGTATCCGATGGTTTATGACATTCGTATTGTCTGTTAGGATGGCGTATCGGCAATCGATCATCTGACACCACAAGCCGGGACAGGAAGCCAAAATGGCACGCAAGAAGAAACAGATCACACTCTGCGCTGATGATTTCGGTTTGAATGAGAATATCAATCTTGCGGTATGTGAGCTTGCCGCAGCACACCGGATCAGCGCTACCAGTTGCCTGACCCAGGCCGGCGCATGGCCTTCCGGCGCACAAAGACTGCGCAGCCTGGATATCGATATTGGCTTGCATATTAACCTTACTGAAAAGCTCGGGCCGGATAATGATTTTCATCGGCCGCTGTCGCGACTTATTATGAATGCATGGCTGCGTCAGCTGGATCCCGCTGTCCTGGCGCGTTCAATTGAACACCAATGCGATCTTTTTGAGCAACACGCAAAGCGTACGCCGGATTTCTTTGACGGTCACCAGCACGTACACCAGTTTCCGCAGATTCGCGACGCGCTGATGGAGGTGCTGATTCGGCGTTACGATTGTGATGATTTCTGGGTGCGTTCGACGGCGATGCGCAATGCTTCACTGGCCCGGGGGCTGCAATGGAAAGCGCGGTTGATCGCGCTGCTGGGCAGCAGTGCGCTGCGCCGACGCCTGCAACGGATTGATTTTCCCTACAACGAAGATTTTGCAGGCGTGTACGCGCTGACTGGCGGCAGCGCCCGTTTCGAGCGGCATATGCAGGCGTGGCTGGCAGCGGCGGGCGAGCGAATTGTCATCATGTGCCATCCGGCCGATGGCATTGACCCGACCGATGTCATCGGTGCCCAGCGCGCTGCTGAATTTGCATTTCTCAAAAGCGATGCGTTTGCGGATTTACTCGCCACGCACTACTGCCGTCTCGTTCGTTATCCGACATGAGCCCAGGAGAGGTGGCGCATACGGGGCGTGGCCTGAACCGGGATCGTGCCGCGACAGCGTAACCTGTCACGGTGATGGGTTGCTGCAAGACGTGACTGATTACTGATCAGGCACGTCATTGGTCAAATGGACAGGCGTGACGGTATGGAACGCTAATCGGTGTGTGAAGGTGCTGCGGTGCTGATATTATCAGGCAGGGTTTGAGCGCCGCCGGACAGGGGGCGCTGCATCAGAACGGTATCGACCCATTGACCGTGCTTGAAACCTGTCGCGGGAAGGGTGCCGATCATTTCAAAACCGGCCTTGCGATGCACGCCGATGGAGGCCGTATTCGCGCTATTGCCGATCACGGCGATCATCTGGCGCCACGGACCGGCTTCGCACAGCCGGATCAACTCGGCCAGCAATAAGGATCCCGCACCCATGCGTCCCAGATCATGGCGCAGATAAATGGCGTTTTCTACAGTATAGCGATAGGCCACGCGCGGGCGAAACGATGATGCATAGGCATAACCGATAATTTCGCCGTCTTTTTCCGCCACAATATAGGGATAACCCTGTGTGGTGATATGGACAAATCGCTCAAGCATCTGCTCACGATCGGGTACGGTTTCTTCGAAGGTGGCGATGCCATGCAGCACATGCCAGGCATAAATTTGCGCAATTGCTGATATGTCCTGAGCGGTTGCAGGACGAACGCGGCAGAAATCGGTCATTTACTGTTTTAAATCAGATCGTGGTGAAATTACTGATGCTATTTTATAGAGATTAGGGTAAATTTGTATCAGATGCTGCGTTAAACTGGCATAAAATAATTTGGGCCGCTGTCCAATCTGCTCCGCTGCTCCACGGTATTACAACTGTGATAAGGTGGCAGACGACAGTTCAGGCGATCTTCAATCACGGTGCCCCAGGCATCAAACTGTCGGTGCCGGTTCCGGTTCGCTGTCTATGCGGCTGCGTTACTGCCCCGACACCCTGTGAGGACATATGTCAACACCCATTACCCCGTTAAGTGACTCGCTGGCGGTAGCCCCCAATTGGCGCAGAAGACATGGCGGCTGTCAAGCAGCGGGCTACCAAAGCGTCATTATTAACCGCCCCGACTACGAAGGCGGCGAATCGCAGCCGGCTTCGGCCGATGTCATCAAGGCGGGCGAACAGGCCGGTCTGACGGTGGTTTACCAGCCCGTCGTCAGTGGCGCCATTACCCCCGAGGACGTCAAGGCTTTCCGTCAATACCTCGACACCTTACCCGCGCCGGTTCTGGCGTACTGTCGCTCGGGTACGCGTTGCACGCATCTTTACAATGCGGCCAAACAGGAAACATCGCAGTCTTAAGGAGTCCCACCATGTTCAATAAAATTCTACTTCCTATCGACGGTTCGGACATTTCTGCACGGGCAGCCAATTCAGGCATTTGCTTTGCACGGCAGAACAGCGCCGAGGTAATCGCCATCAACGTGACCCAGCCTTTTTCAACCTTGATCGGCTTTGACGGCATGGCGGCTTCCTACGCCATTTCCGACGGCGACTATGAAGAGGCCGCACGCAAGGAAGCCGAGTCCTATCTGAAACCGGTGCTGGATCGCGCCCAGACTGCAAATGTAAAAGCAACGTCGCTCATCATTTCGAACTACAGCGTTGCCGATGGCATTGTTGAAGCCGCCAAGGAAAATGCCTGCGATCTTATTTACATCGCCAGTCACGGTCGCAGCGGGCTGTCCCGGCTGTTACTGGGCAGCGTGACGACCAAAGTGCTGTCATTGGCCCATACATCGGTGCTGGTGTATCGTTTGAAAGAGCAAAGTAGCAGCTAATTCGGATCTTTGGTATTGCGATTCGCCGGCAGGTACACTGGCGGCGGATCTGCAGGATATCTCTGGTAGAGAATCGGTCAGCACACAGGGTGGCTTGCGAAGGGTGGTCAACTGCGCGGTATGGCCGACAGCCTATGCCACCTGTAATATAAACCGCGTCATGGATGCGCCTGGCTGGGTTGAGGATTCGACCCGAATGGTCCAGTGTTCCAGTTCACAAATATGTTGCACAATGGCAAGGCCCAGCCCGCGCCGCTTGGTCGGTTCTGCCATGAAACTGCTATCCTCTGCCATCTGCGCATCACGCGTGTGCCCACTGTAATAACGTTCAAAAATCCTGGGCAGATCGGTCTGGGCAATGCCCTTGCCGTTGTCTTCAAAATACAGGCGCGCGCCCGATAAATAGACCGTCAGAGTCGTCGCCTCAGCATGTTCCAGGGTATTGCGAATCAGATTGCGCATGATCATCTGCATCGCGTAGCGATTAACGGTCAACACCTCGCCCGGCAGCAATTGGTTGATCAGTTGCAACTTGATATCTTCATCATCACCGGTGCTGGTGCTCCAGGCATTTTCAAGGCAATCGCGCAGGTGGACCGGTTCGGCGTTTTGCCGTGCCTGTGTTTTCAAATGGACCGTACTTTCCAGTGTATCGGTGATCAGATCGACATTGGTCAGCGTGCGCTTGAGCCTCATGCGGGTTTCGTCAAGCAACTGGGTATCTTCCAGCGCGAGCTCGGCATCGGTGCGGATCGTGGTCAACGGGGTGCGGATTTCATGATTCAGGTTCGCAGAAAATTCCTTTTCCTGTGCAATTGATTTTTCGACCTGGCCCTGCATTCGGTTGAAGGCTTCGATCAGGCGTCCCACTTCATCATTGCGACTGGGAGACAGGTTGGATGCACCTGGCGCCCAGGTTGAGAGGATCTGGGTCAGGCTTTGCACGGGCTCGGTAATGCGCCTGGATACGCCACGTGCCAGCAAATACGATAAACCGATGCACAGCATGCCGGCCATGATCACAATAAAGGCAAAGTCATGCACGCGCTCCTCATTGCGTGTTGCGTCGTAAAGCAGTACGGTTTTGCCCTGACCATGGGTAAATATAAGTACATGCCAGGTTGCATTGCCCGGCTGCATGAAATAGGCGCCTTCGTTCAGGTTACGCAACTGGGAAGGCAGCAGGCTTTCGTCGGCTGCACTGGCAATATCCCAGCGCCGGATGGGCTGGTTTTGACTTTCCTGTATTCCATTGCCGGGTGCGGTGGCCTGATGGGCGTCCAGTGCCACAATCCGGTCCTTTTCAGCCAGCAGGGTTGACTCCACCAGATTATCTTCCATGCTGTCGAATGCCCAGAGCGAGAGGACGCACAGCACCACGACAAAAAGCGTAACGGCACCGGTCAGCGCCAGCGACATTCGTTGCGAGAGCGATAGCGAGCCGCGGCTTTTCATGATTGCTCTTTAAGTTTGCCCAGACGCCATCCGGTGCCATGCACGGTTTCAATGACATCGCAATCATGCTCGGCCAGGGCTTTGCGCAGCAAATGAATCTGACTGCGCAGCGCATCCGAAGATTTCGGATCGTCTGCCCATAACAGGCTCTCGAAGCGCTCTTTTGTAATGACTTCACCGGGATGTTGCAGGAAGGTGCTCAGGATATCGTAGGACTTGCGCGTCAGATGTATCGGTACACCCCGGATGGCGACGATATGCGAGCGCGTGTTGATCTCGATCTGGCCCCAGCGTCTGACCGGGTTGGCCACAGTGCCGGTGGCGCGCTTGATGAGTGCGTTGATTCGCGCTTCAAGCTCACTTAACGAGAACGGCTTGGTCAGGTAGTCATCGGTGCCCAGGGAAAAACCGGTAAGCTTGTCCTGCAAGGCATCGCGCGCGGT
This sequence comes from Advenella kashmirensis WT001, assembly GCF_000219915.2. NCBI lineage: Bacteria > Pseudomonadati > Pseudomonadota > Betaproteobacteria > Burkholderiales > Alcaligenaceae > Advenella > Advenella kashmirensis. The sequence continues at coordinate 1,168,815 of NC_017964.1, forward strand.
GAGAATGACTACCGGGGTGCTAAGCATCGCCTGATCCCGGATGTATTGCAGTACGTCAAATCCGCTTTTACCGGGCAATCCGAGGTCCAGGACAATCGTGTCAAAGGCATACTGGTCGAGCAGGGATACAGCGGCATGGCCTTCATAGGCAACATCCACCATATAGCCTTTTTTTTCCAGATAGCTGCAGACATTGGCCGCAATGCTGATTTCGTCTTCGACCAGAAGGATGCGCTTGTGAGTGCTCATGGTGATTCCTGGAACAGGTTCTGGGCGCGATATGTCCCAGATGTGTTCACATTATAGAAAAACGCCGCATCAAGCAGTGCTTATTGCGGCGTGGTCGACCAATTGGCAGGCTTCCGGGGCGCGCTCCGGGAAGCGCGCCGCCCGAGGTCCTGTTAAAGCACAGGCAGGTTATTTGAACAGGCTGCGGCGGTGATGATGGTATTGGCCACACCCCAGATCAGCGGAACACCGACCAGAAGCCAGAAGGCCACGATCAGTCCTACGGGGTTTTCTTTGAGCAGTATCTTGCATCTTCTATCTCCCTGTTATTTGGCGCCAGCCGCAACCGGCTCGCCTGCCATGCTGTCAGCCTGCATATGATGTTCTGCGGCAACCGGACGGATCATCATATTGCAGATGAAACCGATGACCAGCAATCCTGCCATCACATACATGGTGTAGATATACACATCTGACCGTGGAATGCCCATCTGCAGCTGGTAATCACGAATGTAATTGACCAGGACCGGCCCGAACACGCCGGCGGCAGACCAGGCCGTCAGCAGGCGTCCATGTATGCCACCCACGTAACGGGTGCCGAAAAGATCGGCCAGATAGGCCGGGACCGTTGAGAAGCCGCCGCCATACATGGACAGAATCACCAGATAAAACAGTACGAACAGGGCTACATGGCCGCCTGTGCCCATCCCGGGAACCAGTAAATACAACACAGTGCCCAGCACAAAGAAGGTGCTGTAGGTCATCTTGCGGCCGATATAGTCGGACACTGTTGACCACAGAAAGCGCCCGCTCATATTTGCCAGCGAGAGCAAGCCGACAAAACCGGCAGCGGCTGCAGCGGTTATCATGCCCTGAAAGCTTTCCTGAATCATCAGCGATGCCTGACCAAGCACACCGATACCGGCAGTCACGTTCAGGCACAGAGCCCACCACAGCAGCCAGAATTGCGGCGTTTTGATGGCCTGGTCTATGTGCACGTGGTTGCGCGAAATCATGGCGTTTTGCTGCACCGGCGGTGTCCAGCCTTCAGGCTTCCAGTCGGGCGCCGGAATGCGCACAGAAAGCGCGCCGATGCACATATAGATGAAGTACACGATGCCCAGCACGACGAAGGTCTCGGTCACACCCATAGATGTCTCGGATTTGAATGCATTCATCAGTTTGAGTGACAGTGGCGAGGCGATCATGGCGCCACCGCCAAAACCCATGATGGCCATGCCGGTGGCCATACCGCGCCTGTCGGGAAACCATTTGATCAGCGTGGAAACCGGCGAGACATAGCCAATGCCCAGGCCAATGCCGCCCAACACCCCGTAGCCTAAATACACCAGCCACAACTGATGCAGTTGCAGGCCCAGCGCGGCCACCAGAAAGCCGCCACCAAAGCAGCAGGCTGCAGCGAACATGGCCTTGCGCGGGCCAACCTCTTCCAGCCACTTGCCGGCAAAGGCCGCCGACAGGCCGAGAAATACAATGGCAATACTGAATATCCAGCCCAGTTCCGGAATGGTCCAGTCATCGGGCGCGGATTCGGAAATGCCCAGCAACTGGGTCATTGGTTTATTGAATACCGAAAAGGCATACGCCTGTCCGATACATAGGTGAATGGCTAATGCAGCAGGTGGAACCATCCACCTGTTAAAACCCGGACCGGCTGTGATCCGCTCCTTGCTGAAGAATCCGCCACGGGTAACGGCTTGATTCATAGATGTCTCCTTGGATTATGGATTATGCATGGCCTGATGGCCTTATGGTGTAGCGGGTGTTGCTGATTGTGCAGCGGGTTTGAGTTCCGCCTTGTGGTTATTGATGGCTTCCAGTGCGAATGCCGAAAGCCCTATTTCCCCATCCTGCCCGTCAGGATGCTGTTCCAGAAATTCGAGCAGAGCAATGCGCATGCGCGGCTCCCAGAACTTGCGGATGTGCTCGTAAACGCTGCGCAGGCCTTCTTCCCGGTCGGGCAGTGCTTCGAAAAAACCGGCAATCTGGTTTGCCATTTTGATAAGCATTGCGGTCGTGTTGAACACATGTGGAGTCGTCATGATGCCTTGCCTTTGTCCGATAATTGAAAGCGTTGTGAGTGGGCGTAGATTGTAGCCTGCCGGGCGCGCGTAAAGCCCAGCAGGGTGATGCCGGTTTCTTCGGCCAGCGTGATTGCCGCCGAGGTCGGCGCCGAGACTGCCGCCAGCACAGGGCAGCCTGCCATGGCGGCTTTCTGTACCATTTCAAAGCTGGCGCGGCTCGATACCAGTAGCGCGCCCTGGCCGATGGGCTGGTTGTTCCGCAACAGGGCGCCGATGGTTTTGTCCAGTGCGTTATGTCGGCCTACGTCTTCCCGAATGAAGGTAGGGGCGTGGCCATTGGGCGCAACCCATGCAGCGGCATGGGTTGCGCCGGTATCCTGGTGCAATGACTGTTGTTCGCGCAGCGCGTTCATGGCCTGGAGCAGTTGCGTCAGCGTCAGGCCCGCCGGCATGACGTGCAGGTCATGTGGTTGCGTCCAGGAGCGGGCAGGGGTCGGCCAGGAGGGACTGTCGGCGCGACTGGGTGGCGCCACGGGCGGCAGTCGGCGCACCGCTTCCAGGGTTTCAACGCCGCACAGGCCGCAGGCTGTGCGCCCGGCCATTTGCCGGCGTCGCTCCTTGAGAAACTGCATGCATGCCGGGCTGATCTGCACTTGCAGAACGATGCCCAGGTCCGTGCGTTCCTGCTCGATATCACGAATGTCATCGGGAGAGCGCACAATGCCTTCGGTCAGGCAAAAGCCCCAGGCGAAATCTTCCAGGTCATCCGGTGTGGCAAGCATGACTGCATGGCTGATGCCATTGAATTGAACGGCTATTGGTGTTTCGACGGCAATGGCATCGCTTTCGGCTTGCGCGTGCATGACGCCGTCGCGCACGCGGTTAACCTGCAAACGTACACTGCGCGCCAGTGCTGCGGGCAGCGTGACCGTATCGGTCATATCGCTGCCCTTGATTGTGGCCGTTGAAGCTGGAGTGACGACCTTGTCCATCAAGAAAAATCCTGTCGTTATCCGGTTACCGGTGTTTCGTCCATCGTGACACGATTTTTAAGAAGCGCACGCTGTTCACGATTGAATTCTGACCAGTTGTTCTGCCAGGCCGACGGTTGCGTGACGCGTGTCACCTGCACCGCGGTGACCTTGTACTCAGGGCAATTGGTGGCCCAGTCAGAATTATCGGTGGTAACCACGTTTGCGCCCGATTCGGGGAAGTGGAAGGTGGTGTAGACCACGCCCGGCTGGACCCGCGTAGTAACATCGGCCCGCAATACCGTTTCGCCGGCACGGCTCTGAATGCCCACCCAGTCGCCCTGGCTGATACCACGGTCTTCGGCGTCAACCGGATGGATTTCCAGTACGTCTTCCGAATGCCAAGCCACATTAGGGGTTCTGCGTGTTTGCGCGCCCACGTTGTATTGCGACAGAATCCGGCCGGTGGTAAAGAGCAGCGGAAATTTGCGTGTGCTTCTTTCGTCCGTCGGAATGTACTTGGTAATCATGAACTTGCCTTTGCCGCGGACGAATTCGTCAATATGCATGATTGGCGTGCCTTCCGGCGCCTGGTCGTTGCAGGGCCACTGCACGCTGCCCATTTTGGTGATCAGGTCGAACGAGACGCCGGTGAAGGTTGGCGTCAGCGCCGCGATTTCGTCCATGATTTCCGACGGGTGGTTGTAATTCATGGGGTAGCCCAGCGCGTTGGACAGCGCGCAGGTAATTTCCCAGTCTGCCATGCCGCTGGCCGGTTCCATGACCTTGCGTACCCGAGAAATACGACGTTCCGCATTGGTAAAGGTACCGTCTTTTTCCAGGAAGGTTGAACCGGGCAGAAATACATGGGCGTACTTGGCGGTTTCGTTCAGGAAAATATCCTGGATCACCACGCATTCCATGGCCGACAGCGATGCAGCCACGTGCTGGGTATTCGGATCTGACTGCACAATGTCTTCGCCCTGGCAGTACAGCCCCTTGAAGGTGCCTTCGAGCGCAGCGTCGAACATATTCGGAATGCGCAGGCCGGGTTCGGATTGCAGGGTGACATTCCAGGCTTTTTCAAAGTCGTGACGGGTCACGTCATCGGAAATATGGCGATAGCCGGGCAGCTCGTGCGGGAACGAGCCCATGTCGCACGAGCCCTGCACGTTGTTCTGACCGCGCAGCGGATTGACCCCCACGCCTTCGCGTCCGATATTGCCGGTGGCCATGGCCAGGTTGGCAATGGCCATCACGGTGGTAGAGCCCTGGCTGTGTTCGGTCACGCCCAACCCGTAATAGATGGAACCGTTGCCGCCGGTGGCAAAAAGCCTGGCTGCGCCACGAATCTGCTCGGCCGGAACGCCGGTTTCGGCTTGCATCGCTTCGGGTGAGTTTTCCGGCAGGCTGACAAAATCAAACCATTCCTTAAATGCCTTGTCTTCGCAACGCTCGCGGACAAAGTCCAGATTGACCAGGTTTTCTGTGGCAATCACGTGTGACATGGCCGACAGCAGCGCAACGTTGGTGCCGGGACGCACCTGCAGATGATAATCGGCACGAATGTGCGGGGAGCTGACCAGCTCGGTCTGGCGCGGATCAATAACGATCAGGCGCGCACCCTGGCGCAGCCGCTTTTTCAGTCGCGACGCAAAGACAGGGTGTGCGGCGCTTGGGTTGGCGCCCATGACGATAACCACATCGGTGAACATGACCGAATCAAAGGTCTGCGTACCGGCCGATTCGCCCAGCGTGGATTTCAGGCCGTAGCCGGTGGGTGAATGACAGACGCGGGCGCAGGTATCCACGTTATTGGTGTTAAAGGCGGCGCGCACCAGTTTTTGCACCAGCCAGGTTTCTTCGTTGGTGCAGCGGGACGAGGTGATGCCGCCCACGGAGTCACGCCCATACTTGCCTTGCAGACGTTTGAATTCGCTGGCCGCATAGCCAATGGCTTCTTCCCAGGACACTTCGGTCCACGGGTCGGAGATGCTTTTGCGGATCATGGGTTTGGTAATGCGTTCCTTGTGGGTAGTATAGCCCCAGGCAAAACGCCCTTGACGCAGGAGTGACCGCGGTTGGCCTTGCCATCTTTCCATGGTGTCATGCGCACCACGGTCTCGCCTTTCATTTCGGCCTTGAAGCCGCAACCCACACCACAATAGGCGCAGGTTGTGATGACCGAATGATCGGCCTGACCCAGTTCGATAATGCTTTTGTCTTCCAGCGTTGCGGTCGGGCAGGCCTGTACGCAGGCGCCGCAGGACACGCATTCGCTATCCATGAACGGCTGGTCCTGGCCGGCCGACACGCGCGAGGCGAATCCTTTTCCGGAGATGGTCAGGGCAAACGTTCCCTGGGTTTCTTCGCAGGCGCGCACGCAGCGGTTGCAGACAATGCATTTGCTGGGATCGTAAGTGAAATAAGGATTGGACTCGTCCTTCTGGTCCTTCAGGTGATTGGCGCCCTCATAGCCGTAGCGTACGTTGCGCAAGCCAACCACACCTGCCATATCCTGCAACTCACAGTCGCCATTGGACGGGCAGGTCAGGCAATCGAGCGGATGATCGGAAATATACAATTCCATCACGCCGCGTCGCAACTGATGCAGCTTGGGGGTTTCGGTGCGGATGACCATGCCTTGCTCTACCGGTGTGGTACAGGAGGCCGGGTAACCGCGTCGGCCTTCGATTTCCACCAGGCACAGACGGCATGAACCGAAGGCTTCAATGCTGTCGGTCGCGCACAGTTTGGGAATATTGACGCCGTTGAGCGCAGCCGCGCGCATGACCGAGGTGCCTTCGGGCACCGAGATGTCGTAACCGTCTATCGTGACGGTAATCAGCTTGTCGGAGGTGACTTCGGGGGTGCCCAGATCAATATCACGTTTGACGACGGTTTCTAACATTGGAAGCTCCTTGCCGGTTGTGGCAGCGGACAATTTTCTTGGTTCATGAATGTTCGGTTTCTGTACGCGCTTCAATGCCAAAATCGGCAGGAAAGTGCTGCAGGGCGGACAAGACCGGATAAGGCGTCATACCACCCAGGGCGCACAGCGAGCCGCCCAGCATGGTGTCGCATAAATCGCGTAACAGTTCGACATTTTCTTCACGGTTTTCGTTAGCGGTAATCCGGTCGATCACTTCGGTGCCGCGTGTGGAGCCGATACGACAGGGGGTGCATTTGCCACAGGACTCGACCGCACAGAACTCCATGGCGTAGCGCGCCAGATCATTCATTTTGGCCGTGTCGTCGAACGCCACAATACCGCCATGGCCGATCATGGCCGACACCTTCATATAGGCTTCGTAATCCATGGGCACATCCCATTGCGATTCCGGCAGGTACGCGCCCAGCGGGCCGCCTACCTGTACAGCCTTGATGGGCCGGCCACTGGCGCTGCCGCCACCGTAATCAAAAAGTAGTTCGCGCAAGGTCAGGCCAAAGGCTTTTTCCACCAGCCCGCCCTGGCGGATATTGCCCGCCAGCTGAAAGGGCAGTGTCCCCTTGGAGCGGCCCATTCCGTAATCGGCATAAGCCTGGCCGCCTTCGGCAAGAATGTAGGGCACCGACGCCAGCGATATCACATTATTGATGACCGTGGGTTTGCCGAAAAGGCCCTTGATGGCCGGCAGCGGCGGCTTGGCACGGACCAGTCCGCGCTTGCCTTCGAGCGAGTCCAGCAGCGAGGTTTCTTCCCCGCAAATATAGGCGCCGGCGCCTTTGCGCACTTCAAGCGAAAAAGACTTGCCGCTGCCCTGGATGTCTTGTCCCAGCCAGTTGGCTTCGGTTGCCACGCCGATGGCGCGGTTCAAGGCCGCAATAGCGTGCGGATATTCGGAACGGACGTAGATGTAGCCCTGGGTTGCGTCGGTCGCCAGTCCGGCGATGGTCATGCCTTCGATCAGGCACAACGGGTCGCCTTCCATCAGCATGCGATCGGAGAATGTGCCTGAGTCGCCTTCGTCGGCATTGCAAACGACATATTTTTGCTGCGCTGGCGTGCCCAGGACGGTTTTCCATTTGATGCCGGTCGGAAAGGCAGCACCGCCTCGTCCACGCAGGCCGGAATCGGTCACTTCCTGCACGATATCGGCCGGCGCCATGGTCAGGGCTTTTTTCAGGCCGGCAAAACCGCCGTGCGCCATATAGTCGGTGAGTGAGAGTGGATCGGTAATACCCACGCGCGCAAAGGTCAGGCGTTCCTGTTTTTTCAGGAACGGGATCTCTTCGGTAAGGCCATGGGCCAATGCGTGATGGCCGCCGTGCAGGAAATCGGCGTCGAACAGGGATGGCACGTCACCGGCCTTGACCGGACCGTAGGCCACGCGGCCTTGCTCGGTTTGCACTTCAATCATGGGCTCCAGCCATAACAGCCCGCGCGAGCCGTTGCGCACTACGCTAATGTCCTGATTGCGCTGTGCCGCCTCTTTGCTGATAGCCGCTGCTACGCGTTCGGCGCCGGCAGCAATGGCCGCGGCGTCAGCAGGGATGAAAATTCGAATAGTCATACCGAGACGGCCTCCGTGTGTTCGCGATACAGTTCATCGAATGTTTGCGGGGTGACGTGCGCACAGGGTTCGCCGTTGATCATGATGTTGGGCGACTGAGCACACAACCCCAGACAATAGACCGCATCGACAGACACCTGGCCATCGGCGCGGGTGCTGTTCATGTCACAGCCGGTTGCTTCGCGTATATGGGCTTCAAGTTGAGCCGAGCCCATGGCCTGACAGGATTCGGCCCGACAGACTTCGATATGTACCGCGCCCTTGGGCGTAGTGTGAAAGTGGGGATAGAAGGTAATAACGCCATGTACTTCGGCACGCGATAAGTTCAAGGCCTGTCCAATCTGATCGACGCACTCGGGGGGGATATAGCCCAGCGTGTCCTGGATGTCATGCAACACCGGCAGCAGTGCGCCCGGCATATTGCCCAGTTTGACCAGGCTGACTGACACAGCGCGCGAATTGGGCGTCTCTGGGGTCAGTGGAATCATCTTCCTGATCTTGTTATCGACCGACTGAATGAAAGGCGAGGAAATGCCCGTTTTGGACATGGCTGTCTCCGATACGTGTTTGAGCCTGTTTAATATGTAATTGGCATCATAATAAAATGCTGCAGCACCGCAAAGCGCCGGGATGTTAAATTCCCATTTGACAAATGTGCTTATAGCCTCAATAGTAGCCACTTCAGATATATTTTCAATATGAAATTAATAACACATATAATGATGATGACATTGCCAAGGGAGAACGCACTATGTATCCGTTTTCGATCAGGATAAACCCTGAGTGGACTATCGATACCCAGGAAGGAAAGACCTTGTCGCTATCCATGCTGCTGGGGTTGCTGGCTGAAATCGATATCAGCGGCAATATCGTCGCGGCCAGTGAGACCTGCGGACATTCCTATCGTCATGCCTGGGGCGTGCTGCGTCAGTTCGAGGAAATTTTCGGGGTGCCGCTACTCATTACCAAGCGGCGCAAGGGAACAGAGTTGTCCGAATTTGCCAAGCGGCTGGTGTGGGCCAACCGGCGCATCCAGCGCGGCTGTCGCCGACCCTGGAAAGCCTGGCCTCCGAATCACAGGAAGAACTGGAAAAGCTGATTCCGGAGCACACGCCCAATGTGCGCCTGCATGCCAGCCATGGCTTTGCCGTGGAGGGGCTCACGCAACGCATGAATTCACCGCTGCCCATTCTGGAGCTGCGCTACCGAACGGCCATAGAGGCGCTGGCCGCGCTGGAGCAGAACGAATGTGAACTGGCTGGTTTCCAGGTGCCTATTGGCAAATTCGAGAAACCGATCCTGGCACGTTACTCTCCCTGGCTCAACGGCGACACGCATTTGCTGATTCATCTGGCCATCCGCAACACCGGCCTGTTCGTCAAGCCGGGCAATCCTAAAAATATTCAGTCGGTTCGGGACCTGGCGCGTGATGATGTGCGGTTTGTGAATCGTCAGCCGGGCTCAAGTACGCGTTTTCTGGTGGGGCTGATGTTGCAGGAAGAAAATATCCCGACCGCGTCAGTCAGTGGCTTTGAAGACAGCGAGTTTACGCACATGGCCATCGCAGCTCATATTGCAAGTGGCATGGCCGACGTGGGGATTGGCGTGCAGACAGCCGCCCATCGTTTCGGCCTGGACTTTATTCCGCTGGTACGCGAACGCTATTTTTTCGCCCTGAACCGCAATAGCCTGCAGCAGATCAATGTGGAAAAATTCATTCATTTCATGCGCAGTCAGGATTATCTGCAATTTCTTGGGCAGCTGGTAGGGTATGATGCAACTGAGGCAGGCAAGATCCAGACATTAGAAGAAGCCTTTAATGACTAACATTATTCCGATTTCCGATATCCGCAAAGTGGCGCAGCGGCCCTTGCCGCAGGCGGAGTACATAGCCGGCAGGCCCGTTGTGGACCAGCTGGGTCGCGCTCTGCGCGACTTGCGCATCTCGATCACCGACAAATGTAATTTTCGGTGCTCGTACTGTATGCCGCGGGACCAGTTTGGCAGCGACCACGTATTTTTGCCGCACAGCCAGATCCTTTCGTTTGAAGAGATTACCCGTATGGCGCGCCTTTTTGCGCAGCTGGGCGTGAACAAATTGCGCATTACTGGTGGCGAACCCTTGCTGCGCAAGGAAATGACACGCCTGATTGCCATGCTGGCCCAGATCAGGGATCTGGAAGATAAGCCGCTGGATATCGCGCTTACCACTAACGGCACGCTGCTGCAGCGTCTGGCCGTGCCGTTGCGCGACGCCGGGCTGGAACGGATTACCGTCAGCCTGGATGCGCTGGATCCGGAGCTGTTCCAGCAGATGAGCGATACCAAAATTCATGTGGACCAGGTGCTGGCCGGTATCGACGCCGCCAGGCAGGCAGGCATTGCGCCGATCAAGGTCAATATGGTTGTGAAAAAAGGTGTGAATGAGCACCAGATCGTGCCGATGGCAGAGTATTTCCGTAATAGCGGCCATATTCTGCGATTCATCGAATTTATGGATGTGGGCGTGACCAACCACTGGGATATGACAGATGTGGTTAGCGGCCGGGAAATCCTGCAACAGCTGCAGGCCAGATTCGAACTGGAGCCGGTGCATGCCAATTATCCGGGCGAGGTGGCCAAGCGCTGGCGCTATAAAGATGGTGGCGGCGAAGTGGGTCTTATCACAAGTGTGACGCATGCATTCTGTGGCGACTGCACCCGTCTGCGCATGTCGCCGGAAGGAAAATTGTTTACCTGTTTGTTCGCAGACCAGGCTTTGACTTGCGCGCGTTATTGCGCTCTGCCGCCACGGACCATGATATTACAAGTGTGCTGGCCGGAATCTGGACAGGCAGGGCCGACCGGTACTCCGAATTGCGTGACCAGTTAAGCGGCACGCGTGAAAAAATCGAAATGAGTTATATCGGAGGCTGAGCATGACTGCCATACCGCAGCCGGGACCCCTTGCGCCCCAGGACGTGACGGCATTGATACTGGCCGGAGGCCAGGGCCGGCGCTTGGGCGGAGTGGACAAGGGACTGGTCCGGCTGCATGCGCGCCCCCTGATCGAATATGTGTTGCGGGCGCTGCGGCCACAAGCGGCCAGCGTGCTGATCAGCGCCAACCAGAATCAGGAGCAGTACCGAAAATACGGGCAGGTCGTACAGGACCCGGCCGGGTTCGATGGTAGCCAGGGTCCACTGGCCGGTTTGCTTGCGGCGGCATCTCATATAAAGACGCCGTGGCTGGTTGTGGCTGGCTGCGATATGCCGGCGCTGCCGGATGATTATGTGGCGCAGCTGTATGCTGGGCTGATGGCCCAGGGGGGCAGATTGCCTTTGCGCACGCCGCGCCCGCGACCATTCCATCTGTCTGCTGCTACATGCAAGCATGCTGGCCACAGTGCGGGACTACCTGCAAGGTGGTCGCCGCGCTGTGCTTCCCTGGTTGGAATCACAGCACGCGGTGCGGGTGGTGTTTGATCATGCCGCGGCCTTTCTGAATGTCAATACACCAGAGGAGCTGGCTCTTGCCCAGGCCAGCGTGACGGCGATCGACTAGCGTCTGCATAATGGTGCAACGGCGCATGGCATGCGCCGTACGCCTTGCTGATGAATCCCTTGCTGCGATGGCATTCCTGTGTTTAACGAGTCCAGTCTTCCTTGGGGTAGACCCAGACGCGGTCGCCGCCGGTAAATTTCTGTACTGCGGGCACGCGGGCAAAGGCGTTAGCCCAGGGCAGGGAAGAGCTCATGCCGGATCCCTGCCGTTCATAGGGTTCAGCCATCAGTAGCCCGGTCTGTTCATCCTGCATGATGCGAACGCGCAGAAATTCATCGCGGGTTTCGTTAAAGACCTTGTCTGTTTTCAGCGTAGCCTGAAGCCGCGACGGCAGGCATTGCCGGCGTCCCTGCAGCTTGCGCACCAGTGGTGAGACCAGCACGGCCAGCACGGTATACGCTGAGACCGGGTTACCCGGCAGGCAGATCACCGGGACATTGTTGACGCTTGACAGCGCTACCGGTTTGCCCGGCTTCATGCGCACCTTCCAGAAATCCAGGCTGGCGCCCAGTGCTTCCAGTGCCGGTCTGATCAAATCTTTTTCACCCACCGATACGCCGCCGACGCTGATGACCAGGTCGCAGTCGGCAAACAGGGTGTTCAATGCCGCGCGTGTTGCATCCATATCGTCCATGGCATGCAGGACATGCTCAACCCGGCGCCAGGGTGTGAAACAGCGCAGTCAGCATGGGCGCATTGGAGTTGAAAATCTGTGAAGATTTTCGTGATTGTCCCACTGGCACCAGTTCGTCGCCGGTTGTCAGAAGGCCGACCTTGAGCTGGCGGTACACGGTTAGCGTGGCAATGCCCTGAGTGGCAATCAGGCCGATTTCGGCGGCGCCAGAACCGTGCCTTGTTCGAGCAACACACTGCCGACGCGGGTATCTTCGCCCTGGCGGCGAATATTCTGGTTTTTGACGGGGGCCTGCGTAATCGTGACCTGGCCGTCCTCTTCAGTGCACACTTCCTGCATCACGACCGTATCGGCGCCCTCAGGTATCAGGCTGCCTGTAAAAATGCGGGAGATTTTTCCGGGCTCCTGCGGCTGCGGCGCCTGTCCGGCAAACACGCGTTGTTGCACCGGCAGGGGCGTGCCCGGCAGATAGTCCTGCAGGCGTAATGCGTAGCCATCCATCGAGCTGTTGTCGGCAGAAGGCATATCCAGCGTAGCCACGACATCCTGCGCAAGCACGCGTCCCTGCGCCTGCTGCAGGCTAATGGTTTCCACGGGAATATTGGCGATGGGCAGATCCAGCAGTCGCTGCTGGGCGGTATCAAAATCGAGCATAGTGGCGTTTCCTGTGGTCATTTCTCAAATAGTCATGTTCGATATATGGCTTAGGTCATGTACGAGATAAGCGATGGCAGAGCAGAGGCTGATGGCAAGTGCACATTGTGCCGATCACGGTCGCTATGCGCAACCGGACTGTTGATGACCTCACTATGCCGTCATTGAAAAAAAACGGTCCGCCCAGGGTGGCGCTGCCATTCTTGCATGCTGTGCCGGGGTGGCTTGCGCGAGCGCAGGCGAGCCTGTCATTGTCATTACTGCCTGATGCCAATCACGCCTTAATCACGCTTGGCATAAGCCGATGCGAAATTGCACGGCTGGTGATGGCTGTCCAATTGTTCACGCAGAATTTTTTCCCAACCCAGACGGCAGGCGCCGGTTGAGCCAGGCAGGCAGAAGATCAGCGTATTGTTGGCCTTGCCGCCCAAGGCGTTTGATTGCAGACCTGAGGAGCCGATGTCGGCAAACGAGTATGCGCGAAACAATTCGCCAAAGCCGGCTATTTGCGTGTCGAGCAATGGCGTGACGGCCGCCAGCGTGGCGTTTCTGTCGCGCATGCCGGTGCCGCCATTGGTAATAATGGCGTGAATATTTTCATCCAGAATCCAGTCGGATAAATGCTTGCGGATGGCGTATCGATTATCCGGGCAAATGGCCTGTCCTGCCACTTGATGGCCGCTGCCGGTAACGGCTTCGGCCAGATAGCGGCCTGAGCTGTCGGTTTCCGGCGTACGGGTATCGTGAATGGTCAGAATCGCAATATGCAATGCGACTTTATTGTCGTTTTCCGTAAGCGACTTCATTTATGCCCTTCCTGCTCTGGTGTTTCTGCTTGCGCTGTAACGTCTTGCGAGGCGCTCCATTTTTCCAGGCGCTGTTGGTCGCTGTTGCGCGCCTGCACCCAGAATGCCTTACCGTCGGCCAGTGTTTCCCGCTTCCAGAAAGGTGCGCGGGTTTTGAGCGCATCCATGATGTACTCGCAGGCGGCAAAGGCGTCGCCGCGATGGGCGCTGGCAATACCCACGAAAACAATCTGTTGCTGGCGTGACAGGGCGCCTACCCGGTGCACGATGGTGCTCTGGACAATATCCCAGCGCTGCATGGCCTGTTGTGCGATATCGGCCAGTTCCTGCTCGCACATGCCCGGGTAATGTTCCAGAAAGAGTTCCTGCGTCGGCTGCGATGCCGAGTAATCGCGCACATAGCCTACGAAGGAGGCCACGGCGCCGGCCTGACCCTGACTGCGTTCGTGCAGCTCGCGAATCAGTTGTCCGGCATCGAAATCGTCGTGTTGTACTGCGATCATCTCAACCTCCGGTCACGGGCTCGAAGATCGCCACTTCATCGCGATCATGAATGAGGGTGTCGGCCTGGACATGTTTTTTATTGACCGCCACTTTGAGTACGCCGATATCCTTGAGCGCAGGGTATGTCTCATGCAGTTGTGCCAGCCACGCGTTGACAGTGACCGGGGCGGGCAAAGCTCGTTGTTCGGTGCGCTTGCCGGTCAGTTCGGCAATGCGGGCGAAATACAGAATATTAATCACAACGCCATTCTCCACTCTTGCCACCCGATTTATATTCAAGTCGGGTGTCTTCAATAATAATGCCTTTATCCGCTGCCTTGCACATGTCATAAATAGTGAGCGCGGCAATCGAACAGGCGGTCAGCGCTTCCATTTCGACACCGGTTTTATAGTCACTGCGACAGGTCGCGCGGATGGTGACGCACTGCGCTTGATCATCCAGGGCAAAATCAATTCCGGCGAACGTCAGCGGCAGGCTGTGGCACATGGGAATCAGTTCGGCGCAGCGCTTGGCGGCCAGTACACCGGCAACGCGGGCGGTATTGAGCACTTCGCCCTTGCTGTTTTCCGCTGCATTCAGGGCGGCATAGGAGCGGGGTGTCATGCGTACAATGCTGCGCGCCACTGCTGTGCGCGCGGTGGCAGTCTTGCCCAGCACGTCCACCATGCGCACCTGGCCAGCTTCGTCCAGGTGGCTAAGCGCGGATGCGGCGGTGTCGGCCTTGGCCGGGGTATCGGATACAACAGATGTTTTTTTCATGCGCAATAAGCGGTCCGGGACCGCGAAAATAAAAATGGAACCGTGCAACCTTACTGTCCAATTGGCAGTTTCCTGGTGCGAACGCGGTATCCGATAACTATACCTGTATTTGCGCTCCTTGTGAAAAACGCCCCTACCGGCGTAGGTATTTGTGTCACAGGAAAATGTTAGGGTATGGACGCAGAGTCGATGGGGGATTTACCCATTGCCGCGAAGCCAGGTGTTACACTAACTGCACACGCATTTGCTTAATCAGACAGGAGTCAATATGACAATCAGCATTGGAGATCGGGTACCCGAAGGTACACTCACAGAGTTCGTCGAAAGCGCAGATAATGGCCAAAGCGGTCCGCAGGCCTTCAAGGTATCCGAGCTGGTCAAAGGCAAAAAGATAGTGCTTTTTGCCGTGCCCGGCGCCTTCACGCCGACCTGCACGACCAAGCATGTGGTTGATTTCATTCGTGATGCAGAGCAGATCAAGGCCAAAGGCGTAGATGAGATCTGGTGTGTTGCCGTCAACGACGCTTTCGTGATGGGCGCCTGGGGGCGTGACACCGGCGCGACCGGCATTATCCGTTTGCTGGCCGATGGCTCTGCGACCTGGACAACAGAGATGGGCCTGGAGCTGGATCTGGTCGCCCGTGGCCTTGGCGTGCGTTCGCGTCGTTATTCGGCCATTCTGGAAGATGGCGTAGTCAAGCAACTGAATGTCGAAGAAGGTGGCGAATACAAGATCAGCGGCACGCAGACAATCCTTTCCCAGCTTTAAGCACAATCGGGCCGGCGCTGCGGGTTGCGTCGGCCGTCAGTAACACAGCAGTTATCGCAGTGTTTATCGCAAGACCGCCGGCCGCACTTGAACGGGCCGGCTGCAGGCAGTGTCATTTTTATTGCAGTTGTTGTTTTTTATCGTCCGTCTTTCTTGTCGGGTCAGAATGATCAGCCTTTTTCTGTCTTTTTTCTCTCTGTATCTTGCGACATTGCTCATGTCGCTCGGCACGGGGCTGTACAACACATTCATTGCGTTGCACCTGGCAGATCAGGGGGTCAGCCAGGTTTGGATCGGTTTGCTGATTGCCGCTTTTTATACCGGCCAGGTTCTGGGGGCGCGTTTCGGGCACAAGCTGGTGCAGCGCGTGGGACATATCCGCGCCTACGCGATTTCCGCTGCGATGGTGACGGTGCTGGTTCTGGCCCAGACAATTACCCCCTTGTTGCCGATCTGGGTGTTTTTGCGATTTCTGACCGGCGCGACCATGGTCACGCAATATATGGTGCTGGAGAGCTGGCTTAATGATCAGGCCGACCAGAAACAGCGCGGCAGCGTTTTTGCCTTTTATATGGTCATGTCGGGCCTGGGGCTGGTGTTCGGCCAGATGACCGTGTCGTTTTTCTCGCCGGAAGATCTGACCACACTCAATGTGGTTGCCATGTCCATGGCGCTCTGCCTGATTCCGGTAGCCATTACGCGGCGCAGTCACCCGGTCTTGCAGTTACATGCGCCGATCAAACTCAAAGTGTTCATTCGACTGGTGCCCATGTCCATGTTCGTGCTCTTCGTGGCGGGTAGCATCACCGGTTCCTTTTACGGCCTGGGGCCGGTGTATGCCAGTAAAGAGGGCATGAATACCGACCAGGTTGCGGTGTTTCTGTCAGTTTCGGTCATGGCCGGCCTGCTGTCTCAGTGGCCGATGGGCTGGTTATCCGATCGCATTTATCGCTTGAACATGATTCGCTTCAATGCGCTGTTGCTGGGGCTGCTGACCATTCCGTTTTATGGCTACTGGCATCTGCCGTATTCGGTGATGCTGGTGATGGTGGCGATCTTCGGCGTTCTGCAGTTTACGATTTATCCACTGGCGACCGCTTTTGCCAATGAGCACGTCGACCCGTCGCTGCGTGTTGGCTTAAGCGGTGTATTGCTGATGACTTATGGCGTTGGCGCCAGTCTTGGCCCGCTGCTGGTGGGTAAGCTGATGGACATTGGCGGCGCGCCCATGTTCTATATCTATACATCGCTTGCGGCCTTTTCGCTGGTTATCTTTGTGCGCAAAGAGAAGGTCAAGGGTACCTACAAGGTGGATCCCGAGCCTTTGTACCCATGTCGGTTAACGTGCCGGCTTCTCCGATGGCAACGGCGCTGGATCCGCGTGTCGATGAATCGATTGATATTTCATCTGACGAACAAGCCATGGAAAAAGTACTGGATATTATCCAGGCCGGCGACCCGATTACTGAGCTGAACCTGCCTCAGCGCGCAGATACGGATCACTCCGTGGCCGACGAAGACCTGTCCATGGCCGGAGAAGAAATGGTAGAGGACACTACCGAGGGCGAAGGCGCAACGGACGAAGGTGCAACGGACGAAGGTGCAGCAGACGAAGGTGCAGCAGACGAAGCACGTCCGACAGTGCCGCCTGCGAAAAAAACGTAGTTCCGGTCAGGCGCGTCGGCAGAAAACCGCATCATACCGCGTGCCCGTCCTGCGAGCGGGGCTGGCATGATCGTTCTGACGTCGCTGCGATCATATATGCGATAAAAACCAGCGCTGTCCATCACTTCACCCCCGCGCCCTGTGTGCCTGACCGGCGTAACGAGCGATCGTTGCAGATGTCGTCTTTTCCCAAGCCGCAGCTTGCAAACCATGGATGATTTACCCCGAGCCGCAAGCCTGCCTCAAGAAATTTTTTCTGACTGGCAGGAAAAGCGCAAAAGTTATCAGATAACCTGATATATTTATGCCATGCAAATGACCACTTCTACGTTAACCGATCGTGTTGCCCAGGCGCTTATGCAGCGCATTGCCGATGGTGTGTACCCTGTGGGGACCAAACTGCCATCGGGCAAGCTGCTGGCGGCAGAGTTTTCCGTGAGCGCAGCGGTTATCCGCGAGGCCACAGAGCGTTTGCGAACCAAGGGGCTGGTGCGTACCCGTCAGGGCGCCGGTTGCATGGTGCTCAGCCGTGATGTCAATGAGGGGTTTCAATTGCCGGTGCCGGAGATGGTAGATCGCGATGCCCTGCGCCATATCTATGAGTTGCGCTTTGAAATCGAGGGCGCTGCGGCGGCACTGGCTGCCGTCAGGGCGACCGCCGAAGACTTGCGGCATATGCAGCATATTCTGCGATCGCTTGAACAAAGCCTGCACCAGCCTGAAGAGGCGCTGGAGTGGGATGTGGGGTTTCACCGGGCGATTGCCGAGGCAACGCATAACCCGCATTACCGTGACTTGCTGGCTTATCTGGGAAGACAGTGGCGCCAGAGTGTGCACGCGGCCAGGGTCCATACACTGAAGACGGAACAGGCATTACAGACGCAGCAGGCCTCGCACCTGGGCGAGCGACAGGCGGGCCATAGTCCCTTATCCAGGCAGGTGCATGCCGAGCATGAGCAGGTGCTGGAGGCCATGCGCCAGCGCGATCCGGAACTGGCCCGCAGCCGCGCCCAGACCCATCTGCGCAAGGCCAGTGAGCGGCTGGGGCTCGATACCAGTGCGTTCACGCGGAAGACGGCAAGGTAAGGTACGCTGGATCAGGAATTTATTATTTTCGTAATCACACTGACTGCAACACATGCATCTGTCGCAGTTGGCTTGACCACTATTAGGAAAGACAATGCAGGAATTTCTTGAAAAATTGCAGGCTGCGCTGGGATCAGACGTGGTACAGACCGAGGCGGCCATCATTGAACCATGGCTGAGCGACTGGCGTGGTGTATATAAAGGCAACGCCCAGGCGCTGGTGCGTCCGGTTTCTACGGAGCAGGTTGCGCAGTGCATGCGTCTGTGCAGTCAATACAAAGTACCGGTTGTGACACGCGGTGGCAATACCGGGCTTTGCGGGGCCGCGACGCCCGATACGAGTCCCGATAACATTATTCTGTCGCTGGATCGCATGAATAGTATCCGTTCCATTGACACCATTGCCAATACGCTGGTGGCTGATGCCGGCTGCATTCTGGGCAATTTGCGACGCGCTGCCCAGCAGCAGGATCGCCTGCTGCCGCTTAGCCTGGCGGCAGAAGACTCATCGCACATTGGCGGGAATGTCGCCACCAATGCAGGCGGCGTCAATGTGGTGCGTTACGGAATGGCCCGCGAACTGGTACTGGGGATCGAGGCCGTGCTGCCGGACGGAGAAATCTTCAATGGCTTACAGACTTTGCGCAAGGATAATACCGGCTATGACCTGAAGCAGTTGCTTATTGGTTCCGAGGGTACGCTGGGTGTGATCACCGGTGTTGCACTTCGGCTGCATGCGCCAACGCATGTTCGTAGTGTGGTGCTGGCAGCTGTCGAGTCCGAGCAGCAGGCGCTGGAATTGTTTCGCCTGGTATTCGGCGCGTGCGGGCCGCGCCTGCAGGCCTTTGAGTTCTTCACCGACGCCTGCCTGGACCTGGTGCTGACGCACGTTGAAGGCGTGCAATTGCCGTTTGGCGATCGCCATCCGGCCTATGTGCTTATTGAGCTGGCCGATACTGCCAATGAGCAGGCGCTGAACCAATTGCTCGAAGAGGTGATCGGCCAGGCGCTGGAACAGGAGCTGTGCGTGGACGCGGCGGTGTCTGCTTCGCTGGCGCAATTGCAGGCGCTGTGGCGCTTGCGTGAAGAAATTTCTGAAGCGCAGCGGGCTGATGGCCCGCATCTTAAGCACGATATTTCATTGCCCATCGAGCGCATTCCAGAGTTTGTCAATACCGCGCAGGCACAGTTGCGCAAGGTCAGCCCCGATTGCAGGCTGTTTATTTTCGGCCATTTCGGCGATGGTAATTTGCACTACAACGTATCGCGTCCGCTGGGAGCAGACAAGAACTGGGCAGCCGAATGGGAGACGCGGATTGCCGACGCCGTGTTCGACGAAGTCATGGCGTACGGCGGCAGCATTAGCGCAGAACACGGTATCGGGCAACTGAAGCGGCATGCCTTTTTGCATCATAAAGACCCATTGCAACTGAAATTGATGCGCCAGATCAAGCAAGTCTTTGACCCGCATGGCATCATGAACCCGGGTAAAGTGCTGTAGTCGTTACCGAGGCTGGCCGCGCGTTTTGCCTAAGTAATAAAGCAAGGCTGTGAGCCGAACGGCACTGCCAAGGCTGGTCCGCAAGACCAATCTTTGGTGGTGCCTTTTTTTCAATTTGCCGTTGCCGTTACCCGCTGATTACCGTCCAGTAATACAGCGTGAGCACTGCGATAATGGCAAGTGCAATACCCAGCAGATTGATGCGGCTGATTTTTTCACGAAACAGGACAGCGCCCACAATCGTGCCCAGGCTGATTACGCCGATATTCATCACCGTAAACACTAGGGTGGGATTTTCATGGAAGGTCTGGTGGGCGCGAATATAAAAAAGAATATTGCAAAAGTTGAGCAGGCCCAGCAGCGACCCGCCCAGGGCACTGCGGGCATTCCATTGCGTGCGGCGCACCAGCAGATACCCAAACATGATGATGCCGGCAAGCACAAATGATAAAAACAGGCCGCTGGAAAATGCCGTACCGGTTTTGGCGATCTGTTTGAACAGCATATCAACCACGCCATAGCCAAGCCAGATCAGAAAGAGATACAGTGCCCCCTGGCGCACGTTGATGCCCGGTGTGGTGTTTGCGGCTTGCACAAGAGACAGAATAACGCGGCGAAGGCCAGTGCCAGGCTCAGGCCGCGATTGACCGAGAGTGCTTCGCCAAACAGGACGAACGAGGCCAGTACGGTAAGAAACAAGGATAGCCGCTGCGCGGCATCGGCGCGTACAATGCCGGCATATTCCACTCCCCTGGACATGATCATGAACAGCACCGGCAAAATGACGCCCAATATGGCGAAAAGTACCCACGGGAACTGCTGGCCGGCCTTGGGTTCCAGCGCAGGCGCCAGCAGGAACCAGGTGAGTGCACAGGCCACGACATAATTGAAGGCGATGGCCTGGCGGATATCAACCCCCTGGCGGCGGGCGACCTTGAGTAGCACCGAGACGGCCACACTGCAAAGAATGCTTAGAATGAGATAGGTCATATTTCAACTTTAATGAAGAGGGGGGCTATCGGTGTATCGGGTGAGGTTGATGTAACGGCTGGGCTGCTCAGGACGCCGCCAGCTCACTGCTGGTGCAGGCGCATGGCCGGGCAGCCGAGTCCGCTGTTGCGGCATGGTCATCGCTGTGGCCCTGGCCTACCGGCTTGAGACCGAGTCGCTGAAACAATGCCTGGTCGGCCTGCAACTGCGGGTTGCCGGTGGTGAGCAGCTTTTCGCCATAGAACATGGAATTGGCCCCGGCCATGAAACACAGAGCCTGCAGGCTGTCGGGCATGGCTTCGCGTCCGGCTGACAGGCGTACAAACGTGCTGGGCATGGTAATGCGTGCTACCGCAATTGTGCGAACGAATTCGAACGGGTCAATCTCTTCATTGTCGGCCAGGGGTGTGCCTTGTACCTTCACCAGATTATTGATCGGCACCGATTCCGGATAGGGATTCATATTGGCCAGCTGGGCAATCAGTCCGGCCCGCTCGCGACGTGATTCGCCCAGCCCGACAATGCCGCCGCAACATACGTGAATGCCGGCATCGCGTACACGCGCCAGCGTATCCAGACGATCCTGATAGGTGCGGGTAGTAATGATTTGTCCGTAAAATTCGGGCGAAGTATCCAGATTGTGGTTGTAATAGTCCAGCCCGGCCTGCTTCAGTTGCGCCGCCTGGCCGTCGCGCAACATGCCCAATGTGACACAGGTTTCAAGTCCCAGTCCTTTGACGGCCCGGATCATGTCGGCGACCGCATCAACCTGATGCGGCTTGGGATTACGCCAGGCGGCGCCCATGCAGAAGCGCTGCGCGCCAGCGGCTTTGGCCTGTTGCGCTGCTTGTATCACCTGGTCCAGCGGCATGAGTTTGTCACGCTCTACGGCGGTGTCGTAGCGAGAAGACTGCGGGCAATAAGAACAATCTTCGGGACAGCCGCCAGTCTTAATGGATAGCAGGCTGGACAGCTGCACTGCGTTGGGTTCGTGATGCTCGCGATGCACCTGCTGGGCGCGGAAAAGCAGATCCATGAAGGGCAGCTGGTATAGATCCAGTATGGTCTGCACCGTCCATGCGGTGTCTGATTCCTGGGTTTTGTGCACTGAAAGGGTATCCATGCTTGCGTTCCTTGTCGTTTAGATAGCGTCCTCCCGCACAGGTTGTGCGGCGCAGAGGAGTGTGACGATGTAAACGTATGCTACGCAAGCAACGTAATTGGTGCAATTTAAATTAATTGAGAAATAACGGCGTATTGGTGTGTTTTGCGAGAACTTAGATGTATTTATAGTTGATAACTAAGTGATTGCGCGCTTGTTTGGTGTTTCGAGGGCAACCCGACGCTTTGCAAAATACACTTGCCGGTCGGGCGCGGTGCCCGGCCGGCAATACAACGGCGCTGGTTCGCCAGCCGCAAGGCTGCCTTGCCGTTTTAACGTGCCGGATCAGCCGCCGTAAATATCGTATTTGAAATATTTATCGGCAATTTTCTGGTAAGTACCGTCCTTGCGGATTTCATCAAATGCCTTGTTCAGCGCATCTCTGAGTTCGGTATCGTTCTTGCGCACGGCAAAGCCGGTGCCCTTGCCGAAGATCTCGGGATCGGCAGAAGAAGGGATCGGGTCGCCCACAAGCTGGAAGTCTTTTCCGCCGGGGCTGTTAACAAACTCGGTCGTGACGCCACCATCGGCAAACACAACATTGACGCGGCCCGTCGTCAGATCGTTATAGGCATCTTCCAGCGTTTTATAGCGCTTGATATTGGTGTCCTTGAAGTACTTGGTCGCATATTTGTCCTGGATGGTGCCTTGCTGCACGCCCAGGTCCAGGCCCTTGAGGCCTTCGGCGGTAGACTGATAGGTTGCGCCTTTTTTGGCGACAAACATATTCGGTGTACTCCAGATTTTCTGTGTGAACAGTACCGCTTTTTCGCGCTCGGGCGTAATGCTCATGGAAGAGGAAATGACGTCAAATTTCTTGGCGCGCAATGCCGGAATAATGCCGTCCCAACCCTGATTCTGGAAAGTGCACTTGGCCTGCATTTTTTCGCACATGGCCTTGGCCAGGTCGATATCAAAGCCGACAATTTCGCCGGATGGACTGGTGGACTCAAACGGCGCGTAGGTTGCGTCCGTACCGAAGCGGATGGTTTTGTCAGCCGCGACAGCTGAGGCGGAAACAGCCAGCGCGATTGCGCACAGACCGATTCCGAAAACATGTTTTTCAGGTTCATGGATATTCCTAAATGACGTAAGCAGTGCTGCAGCCGAAAAACAGCCACTCGGCCGGCGCCGGATGCATGCTTTTTTGCATGGGGGCCATTGCCCGGTCTGTTTTCGTTTGCAGCGTTGTAGCACCACCGCGGGCGGTGGTCCGGATTGAAGATTATGACAGCATCAGCCGGAAAATGTACAGGGAGTTTCCCTCAGGCGGCATAGAGGGCTAAGGGAAAACCGGCGGTTTATTTCAGTGGAGGGGGCGATATAATGGCCGCGGGCGCCGGGATGACGGATAAAATTGGGCGCCAGTGCACCGGTTTTACCGAACCGGGGCATCCGCCGGACGCAGGTATTGCGCTCTGGCAGTGGCCAATGGTATTGTTCTTTGCCCGTCAGGCACTGCAACGAATGGGTTGTGTATAGTCAAAAGGTATGCGCAGCGCCAAGTAATGGGAAACAGGATGGAAGAAATAAATCTGATTGGTCAGTATCTGCCCCGCATTTTGCAGGGTGCGGTGCTGACCCTTGAAATTGCCGTGCTTTCGCTGGTCATTTCTATCATTATTGGGTTGGCAGGCGCCAATATGCGGCTGTCGCGCAATCGCCTGCTCTCCCGTCTTGGCTGGCTGTATTCCAGCGTCGTGCGCGGGGTACCCGACCTGATCTGGATGCTGATGGTGTACTACAGCGCGCAAATCGGCCTGAACGCGATCACCGAAGCGTGGGAACTGGATTATTTCGAAATCAGTCCTTTTGCTGCCGGCGTGCTGACCTTGTCGTTTATTTTTGGCGCATATTTCACCGAAACCTTCCGTGGCGCCATCATGGCCATCCCCTACGGACAAATTGAAGCGGGTCACGCTTACGGTATGCGCGGCATGCAGGTGCTGCGCCGCATTACCTTTCCGCTCATGATGCGCTTTGCGCTTCCCAGCGTGCGCAATAACTGGCTGGTTCTGACCAAAGCCACGGCGCTGGTATCCATTATCGGCCTGGACGATATGACGCGCATTGCCCAGCAGGCCGGCAGTGCAACCCACTTGCCTTTTATCTTCAACACCGTCTCTGCGCTACTGTTTCTGCTGCTCACGACGGTGTCGCTGTATGTCTTCCGTTATCTGGACAAGCATTATCAGCGTGGTTTTGCCAGAGAGGATGCGCATGTCTGAAACGCTTTCCCTGTTTTTTGACGCGCTGGTAACCTGTTTGCAGGCAGCGCCGCTCACGCTTACACTCACGGCCTTGTCAGTGGCCGTCGGCCTGTGCATGGCTATTCCCCTGTCGGTGATCCACCAGCGCCAGCATACGCCAGCGGCACGCCTGGTTCATGCCTTTACCTATTTCTTTACCGGCACGCCGCTGCTGGTGCAGATCTATATTATTTATTACGGCATTCCCAGTTTTGATTTCATCGGCCAGCTTATGTCGCAGCCTGGCTTCGGCTTTCTCAAGGAAGGCTTTATCTGGGTGCTGGCTGCCCTGACGCTGAACACAGCCGCCTATTCCACGGTAATTTTTTCCGGCGCCATCAAAAACACCGATCGCGGAGAAATTGAGGCGGCCCGCGCCTTTGGCATGAATCGTCGCAATGCGATGCGCCGCATCATTCTGCCGTCAAGCCTGCGTCGTGCGTTGCCTGCCTATAGCAATGAAGTCATCATGACCATGCACTCCACAGCGCTGGCCTCGACGGTGGCCATGATGGAAATTACCGGCGCGGCCAGCCTGTTCGTGACCAATACCTATCAACCTTTCATAGCCTATTCGGCGGCCGCGTGTATTTACCTGGTGCTCAATTTCGTGCTGGTCTATATCTTTCGCAAAATCGAGCAGCGCTATCTGGTTCATCTTAATTCCCGACATCTGGCACAAGCATAATGCAGCACAAAAAACACGTTTTATCACTCAGCGCCCCCGGTGCTTCATTTGAAATCAATGCCTTTCATTTCGGACCGACCAACACCGGCCGCAAGGTATATATGCAGGCCAGCCTGCATGCGGACGAACTGCCCGGCTCGCTGGCGGCCTTCTACCTGAATCGACGACTGCAGGAACTGGAAAAGCAGGGCGCGCTCAATTGTGAAATTATTCTGGTGCCGTTTTGCAACCCGATCGGGCTGTCGCAGACCGTGTTCTATGAGCATATTGGTCGTTTCCAGTTGCCTACGGGACAGAATTTCAATCGTCTTACGGGTGTCCCGCTGTACGAGAATCTGCTAGCTGCGTTGCAGAACAGCCGCGAAAAGCCCGGTGCAGATGCTCAGGCCAATCTGGCGCTGATCCGCGGCAAAATGCGGGATGTGCTGAATGCGCTGGCACCTGCCCGGCTGATTGACGAGCTGCATATCACGTTGTTGAAAATGGCCTGTGATGCCGATATTGTGCTGGATCTGCATTGCGATAACCGTGCGGTCATGCATGTGTATTCCCTGCCGCAGGTATGGGACCGCTGTGAACCGCTGGCCCGTTATCTGCAAAGCGAGTGCCAGTTGCTGGCCGAAGATTCCCTGTCATGTTCGTTTGATGAGATGGTGTCCACTCCCTGGCTGAAATTGCAAAGCGTCTATCCAGAGGCGAACATCCCGCTGGCCTGTTTTGCGGCAACCGTTGAATTGCGTGGTGACCGAGATCTGACACATGCGTATGCCGAACATGACGCGCTTGCCTTGATCCAATACCTGAACCAGCAGGGCTATATCCGGTTGCCGCTGCAGAGGTGGCGCCGATGCCGCCATTGCGCTGCGAGCCGCATCCGCTGGGCGGACTGGCCTATGTCGTCACGCCTTGTGCAGGCATTGTGGTGTATCACGTTGCCGCGGGGCAGTGGGTGGAGCGTAATCAGTTGCTGGCTGAAATCGTGGACCCGATCGCCCTAACGGTGACGCCAGTGAATGCGCCGGTTGGCGGCTTTATATTTGCCACGGCCGGGGTACGACTGGCGCAGACTGAAACCAAGTTGCTTAGCCTGTCCAGCCCCGACGATATCGGCAGCGTGGGTCTGTCGCCCTGACATAGGCCTGTGCTGCGGCAGGCGTGATGCAAGGGTGCTGCGTCATGCGCCCCGTGGCGCGGTTATTATTTTTCCAGCAACCACGATTGCAATGCCACCAACGTCTTGGCATCGCGAATCTCTTGCTTGTCAATGGCCTGGCGAACCTCGTCACGGCTCATCAACACCGTCTGTACAAACTCGTCGTCATCTGTGTTCAGGGTGCTGTCCTGTCGCACGCCTTCGGCGCGGAAAATGTACATCAATTCGTCGCAAAAACCGGGAGCCGTATAAAAGGTGTGTATCAGGGTCATGCCGCCAGCCGTATAGGGTGTCTCTTCGGCCAGTTCACGATAGGCGCATTGTTCGGGCGGCTCGTTGTCTACATCGAGTTTGCCTGCCGGGATTTCCAGCAGCGGGCCGCCGGTAGGGTGGCGAAACTGCCTGACCAGAACGACCTTGTCTTCGGGTGTGACGGCCAGCACGGCAACTGCGCCGCAGTGTCGCACCACCTCGCGGGTCGCCGTCTTGCCGTTGGGCAGGACCACGGTGTCGACTGTTACCTTGATGATCTTGCCTTCAAAAATAAAGGTGCTGTCCTGCAGGGTCTCGGTCAACGCCGCGTCAGGCGTATCGTCTGAGATTGAAGTGCTGGATGAGTAAGTTGGCATAATGGGCGATCTCAATCGAAGATTACGGATGAAAGAATGAGTATAGGTTACCACGGTGACGCCTGGCTTACAGGTTTTGGCGGCGATGCTGTCTGACCCGAGGGGACTGGTACGATGGTTGTCCGATGGGCCCATTCGCGGTTGACGCCAAGTGGTTCAGAGCAAAGGCGAAAATAACCGTGCGACGGCCTTGCTCAGTCTGGAAAAAAACGGCTGATGCGTCAGTTGCACTTCCTGCGCAAATTTCATAGAGGCATTGAATTCTTCCAGCAACGCCTGATTTGCCTCGCGTTCGTAGCACAGCACGCTTACTTCAAAATTCAAATAAAAGCTGCGATTGTCAAAATTAGCCGAGCCGATGAAGGAGATGTCGTCGTCCACGATCATACTTTTGGTATGCAGCATGCGAGGGCCATATTCGAAGACGCGGATGCCCGCGGCAACCAGATCGTCGAACCAGGATTGGGCTGCTTTGGTCACCACATAATTGTCGGTTCGCTTGGGCAGCAGAATGCGTACGTCAACGCCGCGCAGCGACGCAGAGGTGAGCGCCTGTGCCGAGGTTGCGTCCGGTACGAAGTACGGGGTGGTCAGGTAGACGCGATGGCGTGCGCGCTGTATGGCATCAACCGTAACGCGCAAAATGGAGGCGTAATCAAAATCCGGCCCTGACGGAATGATCTGGGTGCGTATCCAGCGCGGCGTTTCCTGGGGCGGCTGGCTGTCGGCGCTTTGCTCATCATTGGCCAGGCGTCGCGCAGCAGGTGCCTTGTCCGCATCGTCTTCTGCCTGTTCCTGCAGGCGCTCAAGACGATCACGATAATGCTCGCGCAGCATGTGACGGACCGACAGGTCGTGCGTAGAATAGTGCCAGTCTTCGACAAAAATGGTTTCCAGCCAGGAGACGACCGGCCCGGTCAGTTCCAGGTGAACATCGTGAAATGCCCGTTTATTGCGGCGCCGGTCCTGCTGGTCGCTGATATTGATGCCGCCGGTGAATGCGACCGTGCCATCACAGATGACAATTTTGCGGTGGTTGCGCAGGTTCATGAACGACAGCAAATGCTTCAGGCTGATATCGTGAAAAAAGGTCAGCCTGGCACCGGCGTCAATCAGCGGGCGCATGAAACGCCGGTTCAGGCGCAGCGAACCAATGGCATCTGCAATCAGGTAGATCTTGACGCCTTGCCTGGCCCTTTCGGTTAGCAGATCGCGCAGGGTGGTGCCGGTGTGATCCTGTTCAAAAATATAATACTCAAGAAAGATGTAATGCTCAGCCTTGCGTACCGCGTCGAAAATACGGTCATAGGTTTTTTCGCCGCCCGAAAGTAATTGGTAACTGGTGGCGTAGCTCAGCGGATAGTGAGTAATCTGCAGGGCCAGGTCATGGATGGGGCGTTGTTGCTCGGTCAGGTCCGAAGGCTGGATGCGCACATTCCATAAGGTATCGTCGCGTTCAATAAGGTGCTTGCTGATGCTACGGTTGATCTTGTTGCGGGTGATTTTTTTCGGGCCGAAAAAATAATAAATGACAAAGCCCAGGACCGGTACAAAGCTTAGAAACAAAATCCATGTCAGCGTGGAGACGGGCGGGCGCTTTTGCAGCACCACCCAAAGCCCGATTACGATGATATACAGGGCCCAGAGCGTATTCCAGAACCAGTCGCTGGCCAGCCACGCCGTGTCCATTAGTGAACCGCCCGCCCGTTATGTTGTGTTGGGGAAGGGTCGTTGTACTGTCGGCAGCAACGAGCATCAGGAGCGAAGATGATGGCCGACGGTCGGACCGGCATCCTGGTTAGGTTTGACAAGCCCGGGTCGCGCGTCATGGGAGTCATCCTGCGGGAGCGGCGTTGCACGCATGCACGCTTTCGAACTCCAGCAGCCAGCGCTTGCGCGGCAGCCCGCCACCATAACCGGTGAGCGAGCCATCGGCGCCGATAACCCGGTGGCAGGGAATCACAATGCTGATGCGGTTGCGATGGTTGGCGGTGCCCACAATGCGGGCGTGCGCACCGTTGCCGATCTCGCTGGCCAGGTCGCCATAACTGCAGGTTCTGCCGTAGGGAATGCGCTGTAAATGCGCCCATACGGTTTCGTCAAAAGCGGTCCCGGGTGCATCCAGCGCGAGCTCGAACGTGTGCCTCTGGCCGGCGAAGTAGGCATCCATCTGTTGTTGTACTGCATCCAGACAGGGATGATCCTGCCCAGTCAACGCAAACCCGTAACGGGTTCGCAAATCGTTGATTTCCTTGGTGATTGTCTCTACCGTATCCAGAAACTCCAGCAGCACCACACCTTTATCCGATGCCATGGCAATCATGGGCCCCACGGGCGAATCCAAAAACCTGTAATACAACGGCTTGCCGGCGGCGCCGGACGAGGGCTTATCGCAGAGCGCGTGGACACTGTGTTGCAGGCGCGCCAGCGTCTCTGGGGCCAGGGTGAAAGCGGAGTGCGGGAACAATTCGTTATTGAGCATGGCCATGACTAGGAGAAACGATACCGGTCGCGATGGGCAGCGTTGCCGGCCAGACACCTATCTTACTGTGAACAGAAGTCAATGGTGCAATTTTACGTGATCATTTCATATTCGCAACAGTGTCTACGCTGACGCTGCACGCTTGGGTCGACGCACGGAGTCGGGAGGCCGATAGGCGGAACAATACGATAGAAAAAGCGCCGCGAGCAGCCGGGGATGGGCCATTTTTAATTATTCCGTCGCAAACTACTTGTCTGACATGAACAAATGAAATAAGATGTCATACAACATAAGATGATAACAAAATTGTCATTTATCTTGCGGCACTGCGCTGCGTTTTCATTTTTTCTACGACAGGGTATTCATGAATCCACAGGAATTGAAACAGACCGTTAGTGAAGGACTGCTGTCCTTCCCCGTTACCGACTTTGATGAGCAGGGCAATTTCAATGCCGACAGCTATGCGCGCCGGCTCGAATGGCTGGCACCCTATGGCGCCAGCGCGTTGTTTGCCGCGGGGGGAACAGGCGAGTTCTTTTCGCTTGAGCCCGAAGAGTATTCAAATGTGATAGGCACCGCGGTGCAAACCTGCGCAGGCAAAGTGCCGATTATTGCAGGGGCGGGCGGCGGCACACGGCTGGCGATTCGTTATGCGCAAGCGGCAGAAAAGGCCGGCGCTCAGGGCTTGCTACTGATGCCGCATTACCTGACCGAAGCCGATCAGGACGGGGTTGCGCTGCATGTGGAGCAGGTATGCAAAGCAGTGGGTCTGGGCGTAATTGTTTATAACCGCTCGCTTTGCCGGCTCAATGCCGACCAGCTTGAGCGCCTGGCTGAACGTTGTCCAAACCTGGTGGGTTACAAGGACGGCATAGGCGATATTGAATTGATGGTCACGATCCGCCGTCGTCTGGGTGAGCGCCTGTCTTATCTGGGCGGGCTGCCTACTGCCGAGTTTTATGCTGCCGCCTATCGGGCGCTGGGGGTGCCGGTGTATTCGTCGGCGGTATTCAATTTCATTCCGAAAACAGCCATGGACTTTTATCGTGCTATCGTAGCGGGAGACCAGGCAACGGTTGACCGGCTGATAACGGATTTTTTCATTCCCTATTCAGTCATCCGCAATCGCTGCAAGGGCTATGCAGTCAGCATTGTCAAGGAAGGCGCAAAAATTGTCGGGCATGACGCCGGCGGTGTACGGGCCCCCCTGACCAACCTGACCCGTCAGGAGAGTGAGGCGCTGGCTGCCTGATTGATAAGCTTGGCGCCCAATAGTTTGAAGTGTGCGAGCCTTGGCCCTGGCGCCAGAGTACCTTGCGGATTGGCTGATCATCATGTAGCGCCGATGGCTCACGGCAGGTCTCAGCAGGCCGGGCTTGCCCGTCTACCGGTGAGGATCATGTTGGAAGAGACACTTAAGCCTTTATATATTCGAATCAGTGGTCAGGACAATGTCGCGATTGTTGTCAATGAAGGCGGCTTGCCGGCGGGCACCGTCTTTGCCTGTGGCCTGACATTACAGACTGCGGTGCCGCAGGGACACAAGGTTGCCCTGCAGGATATTGCCAGGGATGCGCCGGTTATTCGTTATGGCGTGGTCATCGGCTATGCGCTGTGCGACGTTGCGGCGGGCGCCTGGGTCAATGAGGCCATGTTGCGCATGCCGCAGGCACCATCGCTGGACGCGCTGCCGATGGCAACGAGCCAGCCAGCTCAGGCAGCACCATTGAGCGGCTTGACTTTTGATGGCTATCGTAATGCCGACGGTACGGTTGGCACCCGCAATATCCTGGCCATTAGCGCTACCGTGCAATGCGTGACAGGCGTCGTTGAATTTGCCGTGCGCAAAATCCGCGAGGAATTATTGCCGCGTTATCCAAATGTAGACGATGTCGTGTACCTGGAGCATGGTTATGGTTGCGGTGTGGCGATTGATGTGCCCAATGCCGAGATTCCGATTCGCACCTTGCGTAACCTGAGCCTGAATCCCAATTTCGGCGGCCAGATTCTGCTGGTGAGCCTGGGTTGCGAGAAACTGCAGGCGCCAAGAATGTTTCCTGCCGGCAGCATTCCGATAGCACAGGATGATCCATACCTGATTACGCTTCAGGACGAAGAGAATGTCGGCTTCGCGAGCATGATCGACGCAATCATGACAAAAGCCGAAAGACGACTCGTCCAGTTAAACGCCCGCAAGCGCGAGCCCTGTCCGTTGTCAGGGTTGGTGGTGGGGGTGCAGTGTGGCGGCAGCGATGCCTTTTCAGGCGTTACCGCCAATCCGGCGGTCGGGTATGCGACCGATTTGCTGGTGCGGGCCGGTGCGACGGTCATGTTCTCGGAGGTCACCGAAGTTCGCGATGGCATTGCCCAGTTGACTGCTCGCGCGGCCACCCCGGAAGTCGGCCAGGCGCTGTTGCGTGAAATGCAGTGGTACGACGATTATCTGAAGCAGGGTGGGGCGGATCGCAGCGCCAATACCAGCCCGGGTAACAAACGTGGTGGCCTGTCCAATATTGTGGAAAAAGCGATGGGCTCGATTGTCAAATCGGGTACGACAGCGATTAACGGCGTGGTGGCGCCCGGTGAAAAAGTGGCCAGCAAGGGACTCAATTTTCTGGCCACGCCGGCCAGCGATTTCATTTGCGGCACGCTGCAACTGGCTGCAGGCATGAATCTGCACGTCTTTACCACGGGCAGAGGGACACCTTATGGCCTGGCGGCGGTACCTGTGATCAAGGTTGCGACCCGCGATAGTCTGGCGCGACGCTGGTTTGATCTGATGGATCTGAATGCCGGCCAGATTGCCACGGGCCAGGCCACGATTGAACAGGTGGGCCAGCAATTGTTTGATTTGATGATCGCGATTGCCAGTGGTCGACAGCAATCCTGTGCTGAAAAGCTAAAATTGCACAATTCACTGGTACTGTTTAACCCGGCGCCGGTAACCTGATGGTGGAGTTTAAATCGGTGCCACCCGGCCTGTCATTTTCAAATGTCGCAGGACAATCCCGGAACCGGAGGGGTTCTGGCCGTTTTTTGGAAAAAACGTTTTAAAATCATACTTTTCCTATCTGTAACTAAACTATTCTTACGGTGACCACAGTACCTATGCCAACCCGCCTATTGATTAACGCTGGCCCAATTAAAAGAAGAGGCAGAACGCTCTCGGATGAAGTGGTCGAGCAACTGACCGAAAAAATCCAGTCGGGCAGCCTGGAAGTGGGGAAAAAGCTCCCGACAGAATCGGAATTTGTCGAGGCCTTTGGCGTGAGCAGAAGTGTGATTCGCGAAGCCATTTCACAATTGCAGGCGCGAGGTCTGGTCGAAACGCGCCACGGTGTCGGCACTTTCGTGCGCGAGCCTTCTGTCAAAGATGTGATTTTTGATCGCAGCACCATGTCGCCGGGTACGGCCCAAGAGCTGGCTGCTGTGCTGGAGGTGCGGGCATGTCTGGAGTCCGAGGCGGCAGGCCTGGCGGCCCAGCGGCGTACCGACGAACAGTTGGCAGAGCTCGAACGCATTCTGCGTGCCCTGGTCAAGGAAGATATTTCCCGCGATATCTCGGTGGATGTCGATTTTCAATTCCATGAACAGATCGCCAAGTCCACGCACAACTCACACTTTCTGGATCTGCTGCGCCAGCTGGGCAAACATGCGATACCGCGTAGCCGGCTGGCGATTTTCGATCAGGAAAAAGCCATGTACCAGCAGCGCCTGAACATGGAACATGAGGCAATATTCAACGCCATCGCGGCGCAGGATGCCGATGCGGCGCGTGCTGCCATGCGCATGCACATTATCAATAGCCGCCAGCGGATGAGATCGGCAAGCAAATAAAAAATACCGCCACGCTGTTGTGCGTGGATTCTTATGGGTGTCTTCGCCTGTGCCGGTTCTTGCGCCGGCCGAACGCGTCGCGGTCCTTGACGGACCGGTGCGACTGTGCTGTCATTGAGCTGAAAGACTAAAAAGCCAAAGCCGCAATGGCATCAGCGCATAGCCTGTCGTTTTGCCGCAAGGGCGTTTGGCCTGGTCCCTGCAATGACAAAGGAGCACTATGACAGTCGAATACGCAAGACAACATTTTCCCGCGCTGTGTCGCCCCCGTCTCGCAGAAAGTCACAAGGGCAGCTTCGGCACCGTTGGCGTTGTCGGCGGGGCACCCGGCATGACGGGTGCGGCATTGCTGGCCGCCCGGGCCGCCCTGATGCAGGGCGCAGGCAAAGTCAAAATTGGGTTTGTTGATGATTTGCCGTTTGTTGTAGACCCTTCGCATCCCGAGCTCATGCTGGGACGTGCCGACCAGTTGCTGCGTTCGGGCCAGATAACGGTGTGTGTGGCCGGGGTCGGCATGGGGCTGGACGAAAAATCCCTGGGCCTGCTGTACCAGGTGTTTCGGGCCACGCTTGATATTCCTTTGGTGCTGGACGCAGATGGCCTGACTTTACTGGCGCAGGGAAAAATTGGTGCAGGTCCGCGCAATCGCGTACTGGTGCTTACGCCGCACCCTCAGGAAGCGGCAAGGCTGCTCGATTGCGACGTGACAGAAGTGCAACAGGGCCGGGCGCGCGCCGCCGTGGCAATCAGCAAGAAATATGAGGCATGGACCGTGCTCAAAGGCCACAGAACGGTGATTTGCTCGCCACAGGGGGACACCCATGTGAACATGACTGGGAACCCGGGGCTGGCCTCTGGCGGTACCGGCGATGTGCTGGCGGGGATGCTGGGCGCATGCCTGGCGCAGGGCATTGAAGCGGCTCAGGCTATATCCGGCGCTGTATGGCTGCATGGCGCCGCAGCTGATCTATTGGTCAAAGAGGGCACCGGCCCCATCGGCCTGACGGCCACAGACGTCTTGCTGGCCGCGCGTCGTGTACGTAATGCAATGGTGATAGCCGACTCGTGAGCCCGATTTTTGCACACGTGCCAAGCTTCCAGGGACGGGTCATTTGTTGTATTTTTATTGCATTGCCAAAAAAGCTTGCACAGGAACGCAAAAGAGGTCATAATTCCGCTTCTTCGCTAAACAACATTAGTTGAGACGTGTGGGGGTATAGCTCAGCTGGGAGAGCGCTTGCATGGCATGCAAGAGGTCAGCGGTTCGATCCCGCTTATCTCCACCAAAAAATTTCAACAAAGTTGTTGGCAAGAAACCAGAAGATGTGCTAGAATCTCGGATTCTTAAATTGACTGGTTAGAAGTTCAGGCAGTATTTACATGCCAACGTAAATACAAGGTTTGAGAAAAGTTAGTACAGTCCTGTCCCCTTCGTCTAGAGGCCTAGGACACCACCCTTTCACGGTGGGTACAGGGGTTCGAATCCCCTAGGGGACGCCAGGCATTTTGTTTTATAAACAGATTGTTTGAAAAATTTCACCGCTGCGGAGCGGTAGTTCAGTTGGTTAGAATACCGGCCTGTCACGCCGGGGGTCGCGGGTTCGAGTCCCGTCCGCTCCGCCATAGATATCAATAGGTTAGCGCAAATTTGCGGCTAGCCTTTTTTGTTTTTGGCAGCCCGAATGCTACAGACTCTACCCATCAACAGGGATTGGTCGCTTCAATAATGGTACTGTCATCTCCGCAAAGCAGAAACCCATGCCGAATTTAATGCCTGGCCAAGATCGTATCCGTGGCGCAACAGGATGATAATGAGGCTGTCTGGGATATTCTGAAGCGACTCATCGAGCTTGGTGCAGAAGGTCTGGCAGAAAAACTTGTCTTTGAGAATATCAACACTGGTTGCAATGAAGCGGCCTAGTGTTGTGAGACGCATGGCCAAGGCAAAACGGCAACAGAAGCAACAGCATATTGATCCAGGCCCATCATCGCCGCGCAGGGCGATGTGGCGGGCGATTGCTGTCTTAATGGTACATCAGGTCGTGAACAATGGTTTTGGGTTTCCATGCCGATGGAAAGTAGGTAGGCCAGTTGTGCAGTTCTTCACTTAGTTTCTGGTGGCCATCGTTGCCGAAGTATATATGAAAGTGGTCGGCCTTTTTCGGGGCAATAATGTGGTCACTAAATTGGATAAAACCCGGTGCCTGTGCTTCGCCTTGTTGCTTGGTGAACAAGTAACGCACGCCCCGGTTGCCGGCTTTGTATGTCAGGATCTTGTAGCCATCGTATTTATACTGAGCGCTGTAATTTTTCCCATTTTGATAAAAAGTGAAAGTGTCATCCTTGAT
Organism: Advenella kashmirensis WT001; assembly: GCF_000219915.2. Classification (NCBI taxonomy): domain Bacteria; kingdom Pseudomonadati; phylum Pseudomonadota; class Betaproteobacteria; order Burkholderiales; family Alcaligenaceae; genus Advenella; species Advenella kashmirensis. The sequence goes on from NC_017964.1 coordinate 1,204,033, forward strand.
GACCAGACGATCAATGTCGGTCTTGTATCCGGCATCGTAGTACTGCTTGTATTGCTCTGCCGTCTTGTCTTTTTTCTGCTCTGCCTTATGCGCCATTACCTTATCGAGCGTGCCGTTTTGCAACAGCGGGTAAATGGACTGCCAGTCTCCTGCCCAATCTGACAGGCTGCGATCTTTGACATCGGTATCCGCAAAAAAACCTTTAGCCGCGGTTTTTTTATTTGTTTCGGAGCCATGCGCATGATCGTGGGAATGACCGTGGGCGTGATCATGTTGATGTGTCTGGGCACCGGCGCTGGCGGTCAGTGCGCAGGAAAAAACAGCGATCTGGATTAACTTGGTTGAAATGCTCATGACATTGACTATCCTGTAGTAGGTTGGTAATTGATTGAAATGTTATAACATAACAATAAATGCCGTCAATTAACTTTATCCGAATCAATCAGCTTCGCGGTGTGTTTCACGGGTGGGGTGACGTTTTATGTACTGATTCTGTATAGTCAGCTGGCCCGCCGCTTGCATTTGGCAGCGTCGGCGTCATGTCATGAACAATACTTGTCACGCTGATGCCAGCCTGTTTTTTTGCACTTCCAATAGCTGTGCATTTTTATTCTTCGCCGGCTGGCGTTTATACAGATGTCATTTTTTACCGAGCGGCCAAAGCTGCAGATGTTTGGCTGTCTGAGGCCTGTTCCCCGGACGTCGCCGGGGGACCGGTAGCCATTGTTTGTATTATTATCTATTATGACAATTGGCATATTATGTTCGCGGCGGACTATTTTCTGTGTTTGGCGGCGTCGTCTCTTTGTATCCGATCCAGCGATCTCTCGGTTTCTTCCTCACTAAGCGCCTGCTGTTGCAGCATGCATTGGTCAAAATGAGGCGAACCAGGTTGAATGCCCAGCGTAGCACACTGCTTGCGGTATCCATCTGCTTCCATTTCGTCCAGCGCCTGGCATCCGCTCAGCAGGCTGACCAGCACAAGGCTGGTGGCTACAATGGTTTTGGTTGACGACAATTGACGCATCATGTTTTCTCCCCAAAAAAGAATGAATGCTTATTAAATCATCGATTGCGTTTTCTGCATAGCGACTAAACCAATCCGGTATCCTGAACAGATAATGGGCCTATGGCTTGAGCGTGGCCAACAGACCTATCCGGCGCCCGGCGTACATGCAATCACATATGAAATAATTCTGCTCGTGCTTCGCAGTCGACATAAGTGCTGTATATGAGGGTTGATGATCCTGGTTGTACACTGGGCGTGATCGTAGGCCATGCGCTGTGCGATATTGCGGCAGATGTGCCTCGGTCTATTAAAGCGACGGCGCACACGCAAGGTTTTTTGGTTTACTTTTCTGCAAAACAAGGGGCAGATGCGGCTTGCTCGTCCCGCAGGATTGAGCAGCCCCCAAAAACCAGCCCAGTCTCTCCGGCTTTGGGGCGCAGTACATCGGGGGCAGTTCAAGTCCGCAGGATATTATTTTGTGGTGTAGCCACCATTGACCAGAATGGTCTGGCCGGTCATCCACCAGCCTTCTGATACCATGAAGCGAACCCATGGCACGATATCTTCAATATCCGTCAGTCCGGTTTTGGAAAAGGGTGACAGGGCTGCGGCGGTCTTATGATATTGCACCGCCTCGTTGCCTTCGGCTGGATAAAAGAATGGTGTGTCCATGGGGCCGGGGCCGATGGCGGTGACCGAAATGCCTCGCGCGCCAAGCTCTTTTGACGCCGCACGGGTGAAGTGTTCCACGGGTGCTTTCAGCCCTTCATAGGCTGAATAAAAAGGCGTATAGGCGCCCAGCAGGGACGTGACCAGGGTACAGATCTTGCCATTATCATTGACTGCCTTGCCTGCTTCCTTGAGGAAGAAAAAAGCGGATTTGACGTTCACGGCGCTGGATTGATCAAATTCCTCTTCTGTGACTTCGGCCATCGGTTTTTTCAGAACCATGCCAACTGTGTTAATGGCGATGTCCGGACGGCCCACTGCGGCAATGGTGTCGGCAAACAGTTTTTCCATTGCCGCCGCGCTGGTCAGGTCAGCCTGAAAGGCAACTGCCTTGGCGCCGGCTTGCTCAATGGCAGCAACCGTCTGCTCGGCAGCAGGCCTGGCCTGGCTGCCATGATAGTGAATGGCTACGGCTTTTGCGCCGTGCTGCGCAAATTCGCGTGCCAGCAGTCCGCCCAGGTTTTTTGCGCCACCCGCAATGAGAACCACTTTTCCTTCAATTGTATTTCGGGACATATGTTTTTCCTCTGGAGTTGGGACGCGACGTATTGTCACGTTTGTCATACAGATTAATTGATCGCGAATCTCAAATAAAGCTGTTATTGTTGACGTCTTACGTCAATATTTACGAACAATAGCGCGCTTATGGATAAGATCAGGCAAATGCAGGCCTTCATTCAGGTGATGAAAAGCGGCAATTTCACACGGGCAGCTGAAGCGCTCCGTTTGCCGCGCTCGACGGTTTCCACCCTGATTCAGGAGCTGGAGGATCGGTTGGGCGTTCAACTGTTACGCCGTACAACGCGTCGCATGACGCCTACCTTCGAGGGAGCGCAGTTCGTGAAGACTGCGCGTGAAATCGTGGATGCGATCGAAGCGTCCGAGCAGATGTTTCAGCCGGCCTCACAGCAAATGACAGGTCGCCTCAGAATCGATATGCCCAGCCGCATCGGCCGGCGCATCATCATTCCCGCGCTCCCTTCATTGATCGAGATGCACCCGGAAGTCGAGCTGGAGGTGAGCATGACCGATCGCATGGTGGATATTGTTTCAGAGGGCATCGACTGCGTCATACGGGTGGGTGAATTGAGCGACTCCGATTTGATATGCCGAAAACTCGGTGATATCGATATTATCACCTGTGCCAGCCCGGCTTATCTTGCACGCAATGGCACCCCTACAACACCTGATGCGCTGGGTACGCATCAGGTGGTGACTTATGCCTCGCGATTTCCCACTGCAATGCCGGCCTGGGAATACGTGGCTCAGGGCAAACTGAATGTGGTGGCCATGAACAGCGTGATTTCAGTCAATAATGTGGAGGGCTATCTGGCTGCCGCCCTTGCCGGAATGGGGTTGATCCAGATTCCGGCATTTGATGTGCGCGATCTGCTTGAGTCTGCTGAACTGATCGAAGTGCTGCCGCAATTTCGTGCGCCATCCATGCCGCTGACTTTGCTTTATGCCCGGCGGCGCAATGTACCAGCACGTATCCGCATATTCCAGCACTGGGTGTCCGACTTGTTGTGCAAAGAGCACGTGTTCAGCGATTCATAGTAGCCGGCAGGACAGGGAGTATGGGCCTGCCGGGATCGGATGCGCTCAGCAGCCTGGCAAAATTCAAGCGACAGGGCAAAGTCTTGTCACTTGTTCAACTCTTGAAATTGATTATCAGAGAGATGTTTGTCCGGCCCGGCAATGGGTTCTATTTGAGTGCTGATGTTCCTTGCGGATTGTCGGCACGAGCCAAATGAGCAAGTATCTGGCTGAAGCGGACAACTCTCGCCGAAGATATTTAACGGGTATTTCTGTTATATATGTTTACACTTCCGTTTTGAGTTGATGCGGTCACCGGTTTACCGGAGAATAGAAAATCCACAGGTAGCTCAACTGGTAGAGTATCCGAGTACTTCACGAGGAGGTTTACGGTTCGAACCCGTACCTGTGGAAGAATTTTCGCCCCGGTATTGCGCTGGCTCGACGGCAGGCTGATAAGTGTCAGCGATGGTCCAGTGCCTACGCGATGTCGGGGTTGTATTTTGCATATGTCTGGTCTGATCATGGCTTTGGGAATGCAGGCGCTGTTCTGACATGGTTGCTAAAATTTTTTTTTGGCAATGCGTTCTTGTCCCAGGCGCGTCCTTATGACAGATGAAAAACAGCAAGCGTAAATCGACCCCAGCTGGTTCTTGAACATGCAAAGCCTCATTTCCCCCTATTATTGAATAAAAAGACGGTGTTCGTCGGATAATAAAAAATCAGCAGTCGTTGCTTTGGCTTATGAGGTACGCCAGACAGCGGCAATGAGCTGGCGCGACATGTTCCTGGTGTATCAGGCGTGATTGGCGGCCGGCTGTTTCTCTTGCAGTATCAGACCGGTTTTATGTGTTGGGGGGATCGTTAAAAAAGAAGAAGACGTGGCAGCGGTGGCCATGGCTTAGCGTGCGTCGATTGCATTTTATGTTGTCAAGCAGTCGGCTTGCCGACCAACGGTGATCTGCCGGATCATATTACATATAAATGGAGTAACGATGCTGGTAACAAGAATTAGAACCTCGCTGGAATATGAGATATTTTCGGCGAGTGAATTTTTTCTGAACATGCTGGTTTCCAAAAAAAGCCAATTGATTCTGGAAGAGCACCTGGGGGTGGATTATATCGACAGCAACGGGAGCATGACGCCTGTTTATTTTCAAAAGAATATTGATGCAATGGGCGGACGCTTCGTATCGTTTCCTGCCCAAGCAGGAACGATTAATGTCGATTATACGGTCAGCGTTGTTACCAATAATGCCAGGCGACTGTCCGAGGCAGCCATTTATCCCATCGGGCGTCTACCAAAGAAAACCATCCCCTGCTTGCGGCCAAGCCGGTATTGTGAATCGGATGTGCTGTCAGCCCAGGTGCAGGCTCTTTTTTGTGCGCAGGGCGACGGTATTGTGCTGGTCGAGTCAATTATTGACTGGATACAGGCAAATATCCAATATGAAGTAGGGTGCTCGGACTCCACCACGTCAGCAGCAGACGTGTTTGAAAAACGCAAGGGCGTATGCCGGGATTTTGCCCATTTAGCCATCACGTTTTGCCGCGCATTGAATATACCTGCCCGTTTTTGCGTGGGATATGTCTATTTTGAAGAACCCCCTCAGGATTTTCACGCGATTTTTGAGGTGTACCTGGGCGGGCGATGGATCAAATTTGACCCCACAAGGCTGGCGCCACCCGATAATCTTGTGGTGATTGCACGCGGCAACGATGCCAAGGATACGCCCTTTGCCACTATTTTCGGCAATATAAAACCCATCCGCATGCGCATCAATATTGAGCAGGAGGATCCGTATTCGGATTTACATTTGAAAGCAGGCGATGAACAGGCGGCGATTATTGGCCGTTAGGGACTGCCAGGCGTCTGTACCATTATGATAAGTGAGGCGAAAAGCGTTTGTCGGACAAGGGAATTGGTGCAATGGCGCCTGTAATATCAGAATCAAGATATTTGAGTCGTGATATCTTGAGTGTAATATCTGGATTATCAGATGGCGGTCTTGGTATTGCCGTTGTTAACACAGGCAAGGCGCCCTGGCTGGCGGCGCCCGGATAATACCGGGCGCCTGTCTGATCGTTATTGCTTTTGTTCTTCCTTGCGGGAGATGACTTTGCCTGTATTGGCATCAATGATCAGTTCATATTTGGTGCCGGGCTTGAGGGTTGTCACTTCATATGACCAGACGTTGTTCTCACGATCAAAATCCACTTCGACCGCTTTGGCGCCGGTTTCTGATTCGGCCGTTTGCACTGCCTGTGCAAGCGTCACTTTTGCCTCACTGATGGCCTGGGCTTCCTGCTGGTGATTCGATTGCGCAGCGGCCATGCCAGGGACGATGATAAACAGTGAAAAAAGCAGGGAAGAGGTCATTTTCATAAGTCATTCCTGAGAGTAAAGGGGAAAAAAACAGCACGACCAGTGTAATACATTTGCGCGCGTGTTGAGGCCGTCTTGATTCTGATACCTGGGTTTTCCGAAGATATGGCGATTTAAAAATACTGTATACTTATACAGTACTTAAAGGAATTGCCATGATGAAAAATACAGCGCAAAAACCCTCCGGAACCCTTGTTGAAACAGCGTCGGACTCTCGCTTTGGCAGTCTGTCTAACGGTAACTTCGAAAGAAATCTCGAAAGTAACCCCGAAAGTAACCCCGAAAGCATCTCTGAAGGCGTGCCCAAAGGGGTTGTCTGTGCTTCGCAATTAGCCGGGCGCTCAGGTGCTCCGGCCGGATTGCCTGCTGCCAGCGCCTTATTCTCAGACGTGTCTTTTTCAGGGGCAAGAGCCAAAGACATGCTGGCGCAACAGGTCGGGCAGGGCGCTGCCTCGTCTTCTATCCTGGCTGCGCCGGAGCGTATTCACCCTTCGCTGTGGCGAGCGTCGCAAATTGCCCGTTCCCCGGGACTTTACGCTCATACCGGCTATCCTGAAATATCGGCCCAATTGCCCGGTGGCGGCTGGCCTCTGGGCAATCTGATTGAGGTCATGACACCCCGTGCCGGTATTGGGGAACTCCAGTTGTTCAAGCCCGTTTTTTGCGGGCACAGGGTGCAGTCGTTGCATCGCGCTTCAACGGCTGTGGGTCTGGACAGCGCCAGCCCCGAGCAACGGCCTATCGTGCTTATTCAGCCACCGTATGCGCCACAGGCTTGTGCGTGGGCGCATTGGGGAGTTGCACCTTCCCGCCTGCTTTGGCTCGCTCCGCAAAGCACGGCCGATGCCCTGTGGGCGGCCGAACATATCCTGAACAGTGGCGCTTTTGCGGCGCTGGTGTTATGGCAACATGCCCTGCGCGATGGCGCCTTGCGTCGCTTGCAATTGGCAGCGCAAAAGGGTGACACGCTATTCGTGCTGGTTCGGGCCCTGTCCGCTGCCCGGCAATCCTCTCCGGCCCCCTTGCGACTTGCGCTGCATCCGGTGCCTACGGGGCTTCACGTGCATATTGTCAAACGTCGTGGCAGTGTCAGTGAACATCCTGTCCATATCTCACTTCATCCGGATGCGTTCGGCAGGGACCTCTATTCTGAGGACGCTGCTGATCCCCATTCCGCTGCTTTTACCGAGTTCCGCCATGCGAACATGGATCGCCGTACATTTGCTGCACCCCACGCTGGACACTCTCTGTCCTGATTGGCGCAACACTGCGGCTGTTGTGATAGATCATGGCCTGGTCCGGGTGTGTTCACCTGCGGCCCGGGCCGCAGGTGTGCAGCCCGGCATGCGCATCAGCGGCGTCAATACCCTGTGTCCCCAGGCTGTGCTTACCGAATATGATGAGCATATTCATCATTCGGCAATCCAGGCGGCATCGCTGGCGTTGTTGCAGTACACGCCCGAGCTTGCGCTGGGAGAACGGGATACCCTGTTGCTGGATGTCACCGCCAGTCTTAGTCTTTTTGGCGGCATCCGGCGGCTTTACCGACGTATCCAGGGTACTTTGCACGGGCTTTGCCTGAGTGCAGGCTGCGCTATTGCGACAACGGCTGGCGGCGCCTGGCTGCTGGCGACCGCTGCGTGCGCGAACTTGCGCCGCTGTCTGAAACCAGGTACCCAGGTTCGTCGGCTGGATGCCTTGCCAGTCGGGTCGTTGCCGGCTGCGCAGCCTTATGAAGCCTGGCTGAGCAGCATTGGCTGTGCACTCTGGGGGCCTTGCGGCAACTGCCACGCGCCGGGTTGCAGCGACGCACCAGCCGGCAGGTTTTGCAGGCGCTTGATGCCGCCTACGGGAACACACCTGAAATATTCAAATGGGTTGTCGCGCCGCTGCAGTTTCAGGGGCGGATAGAGCTGGTTGAGCGAACTGACAATGCAGACGCCGTTGCCAGGGTGGCAGGCCGGCTGATCGAGCAGCTTTGCGGGTGGCTGGCGGGACATCAGCGGGCGGTCACCCAGCTTGTCCTGCTTCTTGAGCATGAGCGTGGTCGTCATGCGCGCGAACCATCCCGGGTGGAATTGGCAACCGCCGCTCCCACCCGGGATCCGGCTCATCTGATGCGCTTGTTGCAGGAGCATCTGCATCATTTGAAACCGGCTGCCCTATTATTGCCGTAACCCTTGATGCGGCCAGAGTGCAGGAGACGGCGCCGGTTGCTGACGATCTGTTTCCTGAGCGGGGGGGAACGCCACAGGACCGCCAACGGATTCTTGAAATTATTCTGGCCAGGCTGGGGCATGATCGGGTATTGGCGCCGCAGCCGGTCGCCGATCATCGTCCCGAGGTGGCAAACCGGTGGGGGCCGGCCAACATGGCTTCTGTTGCAGGGCCTGTTGTCGACGGTGTGACGCGACCCTGCTGGCTGCTGGAAAAGCCGCTGCTCTTGTCTGTGCGCAAGCATCGCCCCTGGTATGGTTCGCCTTGCGTATTGTGCAGGGGCCCGAAAGAATCGAAGATGGCTGGTGGGAAGGATGGGCGCTCAGAGACTATTTTGTTGCGCAAGATGCTAGCGGCGTACGCTACTGGCTGTTTCGAGAACGCTATGGCCAGTGGCGCTGGTTTCTGCACGGGGTTTTCGGGTAACAGGACAAGGATATGACGACGCCTTCTTTTTCTTCATACGCGCTGCCCGACTATGCCGAACTGTATTGCCAGAGCAATTACAGTTTTCTGCAGGGCGCGTCTCATCCAGAGGAACTGGTGCAGCAGGCGTTCGAACTCAATTATATGGCGCTGGCCATCACAGACGAATGCTCCGTGGCAGGGGTGGTGCGCGCCCACGCGGAAGTAGAAAGGCTGAACAAGCCCATTCTGGACGAAATGGAACGCAGGAAAAAGATTGCATTGGAAAAGGCCGGCTACGTGCTGGGGCAATCCGATCCGACGCAGACCGCGTCTTTACTCCCGTCTTTGCCTGCATGGCTATCTAAACTGTCGCAGACGCCATCGTCCGCTTCATCTGGTTCATCCATTGCGCTCGCTGGATCGCCATCAGCCTTTGCATCAACATCAACATCGGCGGGAGGCACTGTCGATAGTGCTGATCCTGCCGAAACGCCGCTGCGCCTGCCGATGAAACTGATTGTGGGTTCTGTTTTTTCTCTGCATACAGGTGAGCATTCACCCGCCCTGAAACTGCTCGTACTTGCTCAAACCCGCCAGGCTATGGCAACCTGTGCGAATTCATCACCCTGGGACGACGGCGTGCCACCAAGGGCAATTATTATTTGACGACAAGTGACATAAGCAGTCCTGCCGATCCTTCTCTGGCCCATTTACAGAACCTGCCCGAGTGCCTTGGGCTGCTGGTGCCTGAGTATGGCTCATCCTACGAACAGATGCTGCTCAGGCCCAATGGGTTGCCCAGGCCTTTGCCGGGCGCTGCTGGCTGGCGCTCACGCTGTTGCACCAGGGGCAGGATGCGGCTCACAAGAGCAGGCTGATGACCGTCTCAGAGGCCACCGGGGTGCCGTTGGTGGCAACCGGTCAGGTGCAGATGCATGTGCGTTCACGCAAACCCGTGCATGACACACTGACAGCAATCCGACTGGGCAAAAGTGTGCAGGAGTGTGGCTTTGCACGCGCGACCAATGCCGAGCGCCATTTGCGCCAGCTGGTGACGCTGGCCAATCTCTATCCGCCCGCAGCCCTGGAGCAGACGCTCGAAGTAATGCTGCAATGTCAGTTCAATCTGAAAGAGCTCAAATATGAATACCCTGGCGGCATCTGTCCGGAAAACCTGAGCGCGACGGCCTATTTGCATCAGGAAACCTATGCCGGCGCACAGCGGCGTTTTAAAAAAGAGATACCGGATAGCGTTACCCGCCAGTTGGAATATGAGTTGCAGCTCATTGCCGAACTGCAATACGAAGCCTATTTCCTCACGGTCTACGACATTGTGAAATTTGCCCGCGCTCAGGGCATTTTGTGTCAGGGCAGGGGGTCGGCGGCCAATAGCGCTGTTTGCTATTGTTTGGGTATTACCGAAGTCAATCCTGTGCTTGGCAATAATCTGTTCGAACGCTTTATCAGCAAGGAGCGCAATGAGCCGCCTGATATTGATGTTGATTTCGAGCATCAGCGTCGCGAAGAAGTCATCCAGTATATTTATAAAAAATATGGTCGGGATCGCGCCGCGCTCACTGCCGTGGTGATCACCTATCGGGTCAAGAGCGTATTGCGCGACACGGGCAAGGCGTTAGGCGTTGATCCCATCATTATCGAAGCGGTGGCACGTTCCTATCATTACTGGGATGGTCGTGCCAATCTGATGGCGCGCATGCAGGAGAGCGGTCTGGATTGCACTTCCTCTGTTGCCATGCAATGGGTTTATCTGGCAGAAAAAATCATGGGCTTTCCGCGTCATCTTTCGCAGCATCCTGGTGGTTTTGTCATGTCGCAGGGCCCGCTTTGCCGGCTGGTTCCCATCGAAAATGCCGCCATGGAAAACCGTAGCGTGGTGCAGTGGGACAAGGATGATCTGGATGCCTTGGGTATTCTCAAGGTCGACGTGCTGGCACTGGGCATGCTCAGTGTTATTCGCCGGGCGCTGGATTTTGTGGCCTTGCAATACGGCAGGCCATTTTTTCGAATGCAGGACATCCCCCTGGAAGATTCCGATACCTACGATATGATCTGCAAAGCCGATACCATTGGTGTATTCCAGATTGAATCGCGCGCGCAAATGACTATGCTGCCGCGCTTGCGGCCGCGTTGTTATTACGATCTGGTCATCGAGGTTTCCATTATTCGCCCCGGTCCGATACAGGGAGGAATGGTGCACCCCTATCTGCGGCGACGCCAGGGGCTTGAAAAGATAAGCTATCCAAGCGAAGCGGTCAAGTCAGCACTGGAACGTACGCTGGGTGTGCCGATTTTTCAGGAACAGGTGATGCAGATTGCCATGAAGGCAGCAGGCTTTACCGGCGGGGAAGCCGATGCGTTGCGGCGCTCCATGGCTGCCTGGAAGCGCAAAGGAGGGCTGGAAAAATTCTATAACAAAATTATCGATGGCATGTTAGCCAATGGCTATAAAAGGGAGTTTGCCGAGCAGATTTTTCGCCAGATCCAGGGGTTTGGCGAATATGGTTTTCCAGAAAGTCATGCCGCCAGCTTTGCGCTGCTGGCTTATGCCAGCAGTTGGCTCAAGCGCCATGAACCTCAGGCCTTTCTGGCGGCGTTGCTCAACAGCCTGCCCATGGGGTTTTACAGTGCTTCAACATTGATCCAGGACGCCAGGCGACACAAGGTAAAGATACTGCCTGTCGATGTGCAGGTCAGCCACTGGGAAGCCACATTGGAGCCTGCTGTTTCCCGGTCTGCAAACACAGCGACTGTTACACCCACGGCAGAACCTGCAACAGAGCCCACAGTAGAACCTGCTGAACACGTGTCTGATTGTCTTTCCAGCCAGTCCAAGTCCCAGTCAAAACCCAAACCGGCGGTCCGGCTTGGGTTGAATCAGCTTAAAGGAATGCAGGAGGCGGCGGCACAGCGGATCGTACAGGCGCGTGTCCAGGCTCCCTTTGCGTCTGTTGCCGATCTGGCGCGGCGCGCTGATCTGAGCCGGCATGACCTGAATGCACTGGCAGCTGGCAATGCGCTGGAGAGCCTGGCCGGTCATCGCAGGGCTGCCTTGTGGGATGCGGTTGTCAGTGTGCCCGATAAAGATATTCTGCGGGAGGCACCCGTATATGAAACGGTGAGCCCGCAACTGACGCTGCTCACGGAAGGCAGTCGCTGGTGGCCGATTATGATTCGCTGGGCCTGACGCTGGGGCGTCATCCCCTGGAACTATTGCGTGACACATTGAGCAAGCTGCGGTTTTCCTCTTCTGCTGTCCTGCAGGAGCAACCTGATCGGCGTCTGGTGCGTGCGGCCGGTATCGTCACGGTCAGGCAGCGCCCCGGCACGGCCAAGGGCGTCGTTTTTGTGACGCTGGAAGATGAGTTTGGGCAAATCAATCTGCTGCTGCGGCCAGCGCTGGTAGAGCGCCAGCGCAAGGAGCTCCTTACTTCCCGTCTGATGGGGGCCTATGGGCGCTGGCAGTCAGCCAATGGTGTACAGCATGTGATTGTGGAGCGGCTGGTCAATCTGACACATTTGCTGGGTCAATTGCAGACGCGTAGCCGCAATTTTCATTAAGCAGGCTCATTGCCGGGAGCTGCCGGCGGCGCGACAGTCGCTGTCGGCGGACAGTCTTCACCAGCCGCTACACCGGCTGAGTCACTATCGGACATGGCTTCAGGATCTGCCGGAATCTGCTGCGCGCGTGCGTCGCCTTTGAATGAATCCAATGGCCAGACCCAACAGGCTGACTACAACGATCAACCCGTTCCCAACCCGGGTGTATAGCGTCAGGCCTTGCGTGCCTTGTATCTGTACATCCAGAATGCCGGCTGTTGCCGTGGGCAATAGCGACAAGACACGACCTGTTGCATCAATGATCGCCGTCGATCCGGTATTGGTGGCGCGTAGCATGGGCCTTGCTGTTTCCATACTGCGCATGCGCGAGATCTGCAAGTGCTGTCTGAGTGCCCAGGTGTTGCCAAACCAGCCCAGATTGCTGACGTTGAACAGTACGCTGGCGCCTGGCGTGCCGTCTGCCTGGGTACGCACAGCGGGCAGCAATTCCTCGCCAAAGACATCTTCATAGCAGATATTGGGTGCGAATCGCTGATTGTGGACGGCAAAGCTTTCCTGGCCCTGGCCACCGCGATCAAAGTCGCCCAGTGGGATGTTAAGGGCATCAACAAACCAGCGAAAACCCAAAGGAACGAATTCGCCAAACGGCACCAGGTGTTGCTTGTCATAGACCGGCACCTGCTGGCCTTGCATCAGGGCCGACACCGATGTATTGCTGTCGATCGCCAGCACGCTGTTCGTATAACGATCCTGACCGTCGGATGCCGTGTGCATGGGTGTGCCCATGAACAGGGTTGCTTTCATTTGATCAGCAAGCTCGACAACTGATTGCCAGAATTCCGGCGCCATCCTGTCCTGAAATGTCGGCAGAATGGTTTCGGGGAAAATAATCACCGAAGGCGCATGTTGCGCGTCTGTCGCCGGGCGTGTGGCCAGCGCGAACTGGGTCTGCAGTGAGCTCATCAACTGCGCCGGATCAAATTTCATCTGCTGCGCAATATTGCCTTGCACCAGCCTTACCGTCATGACAGCGCCGTGGTTATCAAACCATGTAATACGTGACAGCGCAAAACTGACGATGAACATGCCCAGCAATGCACTGGCCATGGCCGCCATGATGCCGGTGCGGTTGTGTTTCACATAATAAACGATGCAGGCAACCAGCCCGCTGGCCAGCGCAGCCAGGAAGGCCACGCCATAGACGCCCGCAACGGGCGCCCAGGCCGACAGCAGGCTGTTGGTATGGGCGTAGCCGATATTGTTCCAGGGAAAACCGGTGAATATAAAACCGCGCAACCATTCACCCAGCGTCCAGGCACAGGCCCATAACAGCGGCCGTCCCAGTGCCTGCGGTACCCGCATGACATTCAGGTCGCGACCCAGCCAGGCGGTGCATGCGCCCGCAAGCGCACCATACAAAGACAGATAAAGCGCAAAAAGCAACACGGCCAAAGCGGCAAGCGGTGCTGCCAGGCCGCCGAAATGATTCATGCTGATGTACAGCCAGTACACGCCTACACAGAAGCTGCTGGTGCTGAAGGTAAAAGCGGCCAGGGCGGCGCGTCCGATATGTCTTGTGCTAAAGACAATAAATGCGGGCACCGCCATGGACAGCACCTGGATATAGGGCAGGGTCCAGCCGGGCAGGGGGTCCGGGGAAAAACTCAGGGCATGAATGGCCCCGGCTGCTATGAGAAGTAGCCAGACCATGTTCTCAGGATTCTGTTTTACTGTGACTGCTGCTCATGGCAGACAGACGTTTGACATGCAGCCACAAGGCACGCCGGGCATCGGCACGCAGGACCTGGAATCGCAAACCCTGGAAATCGTGGCTGTCGCCGCGTTGCGGGATATGATCCAGCTCTGCCGCCAGCCAGCCGCCGATCGTATCGTAATCGTCTTCGGGAATGGCAACCTGCAGTGTCTGGTTCAATTGCCGGATGTCGGTGATGGCCATGACGCGCCAGGACGTATCGGTTTCCGGGAAGATGGTCATTTGCGCATCGTCGTCGTATTCGTCTTCGATATCGCCCACGATCTGTTCCAGGACATCTTCCATGGTAACCAGGCCGGCAATGCTGCCGTATTCGTCAATCACAATGGCAATATGATTGCGGTTTCGCGAAAATCGCGTAGCAGCTGGTTCAGTCGCTTGGTTTCAGGAATGTAGTTGGCAGGCCGGACCAGACTGCGAATATCAGTTTGCGGATTGTTGATAAAGCGCAGCAGATCCTTGGCCAGCAGGATACCGATAATATTATCTTTTTCCTCTTCATATACCGGAAAACGCGAATGAGCCGTATCGATCACGATAGGAAGCAATTCTTCCAGGGGTTTGCTGATATCGAGCAAATCCATGCGCGAACGCGGGATCATGATGTCGCTGACGTTTTTTTCGGTGAAGGAGATAGAGCCGACGATCATGGAATAGGAATCGTCGTCGATAATGTCCCGATCATGCGCGGAAGAAAGGATCTCCTGGATATCGTCCCGGTCTTCGGGTTCGTTCTGGCCCAGCAGGCCTTTTATTCGCTGGAGAAGTGAGCGGGAAGTATGCTTTTTGCCTGGCTGACTGTCTGCCTCGGCATCGTTGGAAGGGTATGGATCTGACATCTCTGGACGTCTAGTTTAGGAAGTTATAAGGATAACGCAAATTTGCGTCTATTTGATGAAAAAAGAGCGATACTTTGGGTAAACCCGGCCTTTGTCGATGTCGGCTCTTGAACGGGGCGGTATCACCGCAGATGGGGGCTTTGTTGCAAATCAGGCAAGACCAGAACTGCGCTCGTGCTGGAATGCTACAAAAAACCGAAATATAAACCCGCAATGCGTATAAAAAGAGCAGGATGCAGGATAGAAAACGAACGTTAAAAAGCGTGATGTTACGGAAAGTCAGGGTTTTGCAGAAAGCGGCGGCAACCCAATGGATCGCCGAACCAGCTCAGCGCGGCTGGTACGGATCCGGAAAGCCAGATCGGCCAGCAGTGCCGTTTCCATCGCTTCCATCTGGATCGCCTCGTCTTCGTCCTCGTGATCGTAGCCCAGTGCGTGCAATACACCGTGTATCACCAAGTGGGCCGCGTGCTGCCGCAGGGTTTTGCCTTGTTCGTTCGCTTCTTGTTCGAGGACCGGCACGCACAGCACAATGTCGCCACGTGCCGTGCCATCGGGATCAATTCCGTATTCGAAGGTCAGCACGTTGGTGGCATAGTCGCGCCCACGAAACTGGCTGTTGAGCTCGCGCGCTTCTTCGGCATTGACCAGCCGCAGGGCCAGTTCCGCCTGGATAATGTCCGGGTTATCGGCCATGGCGGCGTCGACGGCCCGCAGCATCCAGCCGCGAATGCGCTGGCGGGTGAGTTCCGGGACAGGCACGACGTGCTGGACCGTCGTACGCAGGTAAGAGGTGTCGCGCATGCCGCGAGGGCGGGGCGTGGCCGGATTACTCATTGGGCTTGCGGCCTTCGGCCAGATCGTAGGCATCAATGATGCGGGCGACCAGTGGATGCCGCACCACATCTTCGCTGGTAAAGCGCGACATGGCGATGCCCTGTACCTGGGAGAGTACGCGCAGGGCGTGTTCCAGGCCGCTTTTCTGTCCCTTGATCAGATCAATCTGCGAGGGGTCGCCGGTAATGACAGCCTTGCTGCCAAAGCCGATGCGTGTCAGGAACATTTTCATTTGTTCCTGGGTTGTGTTCTGCGCTTCGTCCAGAATCACAAACGCATGATTCAGGGTGCGGCCCCGCATATAGGCCAGCGGCGCAATCTCAATGGTCTGCTTCTCGAACAGCCGCATGACTTTGTCAAACCCCATCAGATCGTAGAGTGCATCGTATAGCGGGCGCAGGTAGGGATCGACTTTCTGGGCCAGATCGCCAGGCAGAAAACCCAGGCGTTCACCGGCTTCCACGGCAGGTCGGGTCAGGATGATGCGCTGTACGTGTTCCCGTTCCAGGGCGTCAATGGCACAGGCAACCGCCAGCCAGGTCTTGCCGGTGCCAGCCGGGCCCGTGCCGAAGGTAATATCATGCCGCAAAATATTGTTCAGATAATCACGCTGGCGCGGGGTGCGCGGACGCAAGTCATTGCGTCGGGTGCGCAGCGCAATCGTGCCGCTGTCATCATCCAGCGGCGGCAGTTCGGGCAGGCCGGTTGCACCAGCCTGGCGTCGCTGTCGGCTGTCATCGGTCTCGGTCTGGCTGCGATTGACGCTGCCCGATGGTTTTGCGTTTGCTCGCAATTCGACCAGCCCCAGCTGGATATCGTCAATGGTCAGATCGCGATGACGAGCACGGCGATGAAACAGGTTGACGGCGCCTGCCGCATCCTGGGCCTGCTCGCCTTCGACGATTACCCGGTTGCCGCTGCGACCGATGGTGACATCGTAAGCCTGTGCAATTTGCTTCAGGTTTTCATCCAGCGGTCCGCACAGGTTGGCCAACTGGGTGTTGTCGCCTTCCAGGTGGAAGACCACAGGCAAGGTACGTTTTCCCGTCATGAAGCGGCGTCTCCGGAGGCGAGCTCGCCGCGCAGAGAGTTGGTATATACGGCGGTAATGCGTACGTTGACAATCTGGCCGATCAACTGCTCGGATGCAGCAAAATTGACAATCCGGTTGTTTTCGGTGCGGCCGGTCAATTCACTGGCATCACGGCGCGAGGGGCCCTCGACCAGCACCGGCTGAATGGTGTCGAGCATGCCATGACTGATGGCGCTGGCCTGTGCCGTAATCTGGGCCTGCAGGCGTTGCAGCCGTTCCAGTTTGACCTCGTAAGGGGTATCGTCTTCCAGGTCGGCGGCGGGTGTGCCCGGCCGGCGCGAATAGATGAACGAGAACGAAGTGTCGAAATTGACGTCTGCGATTAGCTTGAGGGTCGCCTCGAAATCGGCTTCGGTCTCACCTGGAAAGCCGACGATGAAGTCCGAAGACAAGGTCATGCCGGGCCGGGCGGCATACAGACGGCGGGCGATGGACTTGAACTCCAGCCCGGTGTAGCCCCGTTTCATGGCAGCCAGGATCCGGTCGCTTCCGGTCTGAATAGGCAGATGCAGGAAAGGAACCAGCTTGGGCAGGCGCCCATGGGCTTCGATCAGCCGGCTGGTCATTTCCTTGGGGTGCGAGGTTGTATAGCGAATGCGTTCGATACCCGGGATGTCATGCACATAATCGAGCAACATGGCGAAATCAGCCAATTCAGCAGTGCCGCCCAGGGTGCCGCGATAGGCATTGACGTTCTGGCCCAGAAGATTGACTTCCTTGACGCCCTGGTCTGCCAGATCGGCAATTTCGGTCAGGACGTCTTCAAACGGCCGGGAGATTTCTTCGCCACGGGTATAGGGGACAACGCAAAAGCTGCAGTATTTGCTGCAACCTTCCATGATGGACACGAAGGCTGAAGGACCATCGACCCGGGCCGGCGGCAGGGCATCGAATTTTTCAATTTCAGGAAAACTGATGTCAACCTGGGCACGTCCGGTGTTTTTGCGCCGTTCAATGAGTTCGGGCAGGCGATGCAGGGTTTGCGGGCCGAATACCACGTCTACATAGGGTGCGCGCCGGATAATGGTGGCGCCTTCCTGGCTGGCGACACAGCCACCCACGCCAATGACCAGGTTGGGTTTTTTCTTTTTGAGCTGATTGATGCGGCCCAGGTCCGAAAATACTTTTTCCTGTGCCTTTTCGCGGATGGAACAGGTATTGAGCAGAATGACATCGGCATCTTCAGGCGTGCTGGTCAGCTCCAGTCCCTGGTTTTCGCGTAATACGTCAGCCATTTTGTCCGAATCATATTCGTTCATCTGGCAGCCGAACGTTTTGATATACAGCTTTTTGGCAGAAGGGTGAATACGGATGGGCGCTTCCTGAACAGGCGTGGCGACAGCGGGCGCGTTGCCGCGCTTGAGTGAGGTTTCTTGCATGATATGGGTACCGTTGCGGGTTTTTGTCCCGGGGGTAAAATTTGGAAAACGTGATTGTAACGTGTTTGCCCAGATTACACCTTATCCCGTTGTTTTTTCAAACGAAAAAGCGCCCGAAGGCGCTTTTTCCCGGTGTGGTGCGCAAGCAGGTGTTGCGCCCACGGTACAGTCTTCTGATCAGTAGATCACTTCGCTGGCCGGATCTTCTTTTTTCGGCGTCTTGATCATGTCTTCGCGCTTGACGCCCAGCCACATGGCGATGGCTGCCGCCACGAATACAGACGAATAAATACCGAACCAGATACCGATGGTGAGCGCCAGCGCAAAATTGTGCAGAGACGGGCCGCCAAAGAAGAACATTGAAAGCACCATCATTTGCGTTGACGCGTGGGTAATGACCGTACGGGAAATGGTTTGCGTAATGGCGCCGTCGATCACCTCACGGACACTGGCGCGCCGCTGCTTGCGGAAATTCTCGCGGATTCGGTCCATGATCACCACCGATTCATTGACCGAATACCCCAGGACGGCCAGAACCCCCGCCAGTACCGGCAGTGAGAACTCCCATTGGAAGAATGCGAAGAATCCCAGGATGATCACCACGTCATGCAAGTTGGCGATCACGCAGGCCAGCGCGAATTTCCATTCGAAGCGGATCCCCAGATAAATCATGATTCCGACCACGACAAACGCCAATGCCTTCAGACCGTTGCTGAACAGCTCATTGCCCACTTGCGGTCCGACAAACTCCACCCGGCGCAGTTCTGCATCGGGGCTGGCTTTCTTCAATGCGGCCATGACGGTATTGCTCTGTTCTGTCGAAGACATGGTTTTGTCTACCGGCAGGCGGATAATGACGTCGCGCGAGGTACCGAAATTCTGCACCTGAAAGTCGCTGTACTTGAGCGCACTGATGCTGCTGCGCACCTCATCGAGCTGGGCAGCCTGCTGGTAGTTGACTTCCATGACCGTACCGCCGGTAAATTCGATGGACAGGTGAAAACCGCGGGTCACGATAAAAAAGACCGCCAGCACGAAGGTGATGCCGCTGATCAGATTAAGGATCAGCGCGTTCTTCATGAACGGGATGGTTTTGTGAATTCTGAAAAATTCCATATTTATTCCTGCTCTGTCCGGTCAGCCCGGACAGAAAAAGTGTTCTGCGCTATTCAGTTCTTGGCAATGTCTTTTTTGTCATCCGCTTCGGGACGCCAGACGGTACCGATGGAGACTGACTTGAGTTTCTTGCGCCGGCCGTACCACAAATTCACAATGGCCCTTACACCGACCACCGATGAGAACATGGAGGTCAGAATGCCGATGCAGTGAACTACGGCAAAGCCACGCACCGGGCCGCTACCGAAAGCCAGCAGCGCCAGGCCCACAATAAGGGTCGTCAGGTTCGAGTCAAGAATGGTGGCCCACGCCTTGCTGAACCCGATGTTGATGGCTTGTTGCGGAGAGGCGCCATTGCGCAGTTCCTCCCGGACCCGCTCGTTGATAAGCACGTTCGAGTCAATTGCCATACCCAGCGTCAGGGCAATGGCGGCGATGCCCGGCAGCGTGAGCGTGGCCTGCAGCAGCGACAGGACCGCCAGCAGCAGTAATACGTTGAACGCCAGGCCCAGGGTAGAGAACACACCGAACACATGGTAATAAATGATCATGAAGACCGCGATCATCAGGAAACCGTAAAGGGTGGAATCAAATCCCATGCGGATATTGTCGGCGCCCAGGCTTGGTCCGATGGTGCGCTCTTCAATAATGGACATGGGAGCGGCCAGCGAACCTGCGCGCAGCAGCAGGGCGGTATCGGCGGCCTGCGTGGCATCCATGCTGCCTGAGATTTCGACCTGGCCGTTAGGGATTTCGCTGCGAATGACAGGCGCCGTCACGACCTGGCCCTTGCCATTCTCAAACAGAATGATGGCCAGGCGTTTGCCGATATTGTCGCGGGTGGTATCACGGAAAATACGCGCGCCCTTGTCGTCCAGCGTGAGGTTGACCGTAGGTTGCTGAGTTTGCTGGTTGCGCCTGACTGGGCGTTTTCCAGATTCTCGCCGGTCAGCAATACCTGGCGGCGGACCAGCACTGTCCGGCCGTCGGTATCCTTGAAGCTTTCCAATCCGAAAGGCACGGTGCCAGTGGCCATGGCGTTTTGCGCCGCAGGTGAATCATCGACCATGCGCAATTGCAGGGTAGCGGTGCGGCCCAGGATTTCCTTGGCCTTGGCCACGTCCTGAATGCCGGGCAGTTGCACGATGATGCGGTCCAGCCCTTGTTGCTGAATAATTGGTTCGGCCACGCCCAGTTCGTTGATCCGGTTGTGCAGGGTCAGGATATTCTGTTTGAGTGCGGTATCTTGTACCCGGGCAATTTCGGCGGCCAGAATGGTGCCGTTCAACAGGAATTTGTCGCCAGACTGGCTGGTGGTAAATGACAGTTCATTGGTGCGAGTGCGCAGAACGTCCTGCGCCCGGTTACGGTCTTGCTCCGAGGCGAAGGTGGCGGTAATCCGGCTGTCTGCGTTGTTGACCGATTCTACTGCGACACGTGCGTCGCGCAAAATGGAGCGGATGTCTGTGGTCAGCGATTCATAGCGGGCAGCCAGCGCACCCTGCATATCGACCTGCAGCAGAAAATGCACGCCACCACGCAAATCCAGGCCCAGATACATGGGGTTGGCGCCGATGGCGCTCATCCAGTCTGGGGAAGCCGATAGCAGATTCAGCGCCACGGTATAGGACGGATCATCCTTGACCGGATTGAGTGCATTGTCCAGCACGTCGCGTGCTTTCAGCTGCGCGTCGGTATTGGCCAGGCGCACCCGGACCGTGCCCGCAGGGCCGTTCTGTTGAAAATAGGTGCCGGAAAAGGCAATATTGTTCTGCCGCAGTATGTCCTCTACCTGACCCATGGTCTGCGTGGTGACTTTTTGCGTCACCTTGGCGCTGGACACCTGCACTGCCGGTGTTTCACCAAAAAAATTGGGGGCGGTATACAGGATGCCGATGATGAGGGCAACCAGTACCGTAATGTATTTCCAGAGGGGATAGCGGTTCATACCGTAGCCGTTTTCGATAAGGGGTTGAAACAGGGGGCCGGGCAAAAAGCAGGGCGGTAGTTACCGCCCGCCTGTTGCCGGATTACAGCGATTTGACTGTGCCTTTTGGCAGTACCGTGGTCACTGCGACACGTTGTACCAGCACCTCGACGGGTTTGTCTGCCAGGTTGGCTACTTCTACGGTCAGGTAGTTGTCCGTGACTTTGGAGATCTTGCCCAGAATGCCGCCGGCAGTAATCACTTCATCACCCTTGGCAAGAGCGTCGATCATGGCCTTGGTTTCTTTCTGACGTTTCATTTGCGGACGAATCATCAGGAAGTACAGCACCACGAACATCAGGATGATAGGCAGAAAACTTGTCAGACTGCCCATGATGCCGCCGGCTGGCGCAGCCTGCGCCAGGACCAGGTAGATAAATTGCTTGTAAGCATAAGAAAGACTCCCGTAAGTGTAAATTAACCGAATATTGTAGCCTTTTCTGGGCTAATCAATGCCTTTTGACCGATCGATGAAAAATTGTTCCTGCCACTGCGCAAAGCGGCCCTGTTCCAGCGCTTCCCGCATTTCTTCCATGATACGAAGGTAGAAATGCAGGTTGTGCAGTGTGTTCAGGCGAGCGCCGGTAATTTCATTGGCCTTTTGCATATGGTGCAGGTAGGCCCGTGAAAAATGCCGGCAGGTGTGGCAAGCGCAGGTCGGATCCAGCGGGCGGGTATCATCGCGATACCGCGCATTGCGGATTTTAATATCACCGAAGCGGGTAAACAGCCAACCGTTGCGCGCGTTGCGCGATGGCATGACGCAATCGAACATGTCCACGCCCTGGCTGACGCCTTCGACCAGGTCTTCCGGCGTACCCACGCCCATTAAATAGCGCGGGGCATTGTCCGGCAACTGATGGGCGATATGGGCCAGTATACGACGCATGTCCGGTTTGGGCTCGCCCACGGACAGGCCGCCGATAGCGTATCCGTCAAACCCGATGCGCTGCAGGCCGGCCAGCGATTCGTCGCGCAGGTCCTCGAACATGCCGCCCTGGACAATGCCGAACAGCGCGTTGGGGTTTTGCAGGGTATCAAATGCATCGCGGGAGCGTTGGGCCCAGCGCAGGGACATGCGCATGGAACGCGCTGCCTCATCGTGCGTGGCGGGACGCCCGTCGATAGTGTACGGTGTGCATTCGTCAAATACCATGACGATATCCGAATTGAGTGCGCGCTGGATGCGCATGGACTCTTCGGGGGTCAGAAACAGTCTTGAGCCATCGATGGGTGAAGAAAATTTAACGCCTTCTTCGGTGATTTTGCTGCGCAGATCGCTCAGGCTGAATACCTGGAAGCCGCCGGAGTCGGTCAGTATTGGTTTTTTCCATTGCATGAAGCCATGCAGGCCGTCATGCTTTTCAATGACTTCGGTGCCTGGTCGCAGCCACAGGTGAAAGGTGTTGCCAAGTACCACCTGCGAGCCGATTTCTTCCAGTTCGTGCGGCAGCATGGCCTTGACGCTGCCATAGGTGCCCACAGGCATGAACATGGGCGTTTGTACTGTGCCGTGATTCAGAGTGATGCTGGCCCGGCGGGCTTTACCCTCGGTTTTTATTAAAGAAAAGGAAAGTCCTGGCATGATAATCGATTGGTCAAAGGGGGATACGCGCAAGGCAAAGAACCAAGTATGACAGAAACAGCACTGATTCGTTCCCTTGCGCCTGGGTCATGGTTGGAAAGTCGAAGTCGTCTATGCGCCTGAAGCGGCTTCGGGCAGTACGCGCCTGATTAGTCGGGTGCAATAAACATGGCATCGCCGTAACTGAAGAAGCGGTAGCGCTGTTCGATGGCGTGGCGATAAGCCTGCTGCATGCGTTCGCGCCCGGTCAGGGCGGAGACCAGCATCAGCAGTGTTGACTGGGGCAAATGAAAATTGGTGATCAGCCCGTCGATTACGCGAAACGTGTAGCCGGGCGTGATAAATAGCTGCGTATCGGCACTATGGGCGACGGGGCAGCGCAGGTTGTTCAGTGTGCCGCCTTGCTGCGCGGCCGATTCCAGCGCCCGCACGCTCGTGGTACCCACCGCAATGACCCGTCCGCCTCTTGCACGGGCTGCAGCAATGGCGGCAACGGTCGTTTCCGGCACGGTATACCATTCTGCGTGCATAATATGTTCACTGATCTTCTCTACTCGTACCGGTTGGAATGTGCCGGCGCCCACGTGCAAGGTGACCCAGGCCGTCTCTACGCCTTTGTCCTGCAGTCGCTGCAGCAGCGTTGCATCAAAATGCAAGCCGGCAGTGGGGGCGGCGACCGCACCGGGGTGGCGGGCGTAGACAGTCTGATAGCGGGTTTCATCCTGCTGGTCGGCACTGTGTTTGATATAGGGCGGCAACGGAAGGTTGCCGTGTTTGTCCAGCACGGGCAGAATATCGGTATCGAACTGCAATTCGAACAGATCGTCATGCCGCGCCACGACTGAACAGGTAATGGCACCATCAAAGATCAGGGTGGTACCCGGGCGTGGTGATTTGCTGGCCCGAACATGTGCCAGGGCGCGAGTGGGTTCAATAATGCGTTCAATAAGCGCTTCCACGCGCCCGCCGCTGTCCTTTTGGCCGTATAGTCTTGCCTTGATCACCTTGGTGTCATTGAAGATCAGCAGGTCGCCAGGCAGCAGCAGGTCGGGCAGGGCGCTGAAGTTCCGGTCCTGCAGTGCGCCGTCGGTTTGCATGAGCAGCAGGCGGCTGTCGGTTCTGGTAGCAGGCGGGGTCTGGGCGATCAGGTCTTCGGGAAGTTCGTAGTCGAAGTCGGCAATACTCAGCGAGGGGTCTATGGGTAACATGAATAAAAAGCAACGGAAAGCAGGGTATCGACGGCACCGATGCGCGCAGCTGCACGAATCTGGGCTCGCAATATCAAGGAAGGTTGGCGGACGAATTTGGCCGGTTTTAACCGGCTTGTCGTAATTAACCATTATAAAGTGTCTTTTTCGTTCCGGACTGCATCAGGAGAGCCAGATTACAATGATTCATCGCAAGCCTTCTCATCCGAAGCGGTGTTCTGTGGCGGGCGTGGCTGCCTGTGCAGCGGCAATTTGGCAAACATGGCATTCGGCTTGTGTCTCTGACGCCTCTGTATGCCTATAGCAAATGTGATTATGCACCGTGTAGCGGGACGCCTGTCGATGGCGGCCTGCCTGCTTGTGCTTGCTCTGACGCTGGCGACCCCCGCCAGTGCACGCGAGAGCGGTTCGAGCAGCAAGCCGCAGACAAAAAAGAAGACATCGTCCGGCAAAAAGGGAAAGACCGCAACCATTCGGGTTGCGCCCGGCGCGACGTTTGAGTTCAACCGGCCGGACGCCCTTGACGTTAAAATCGTGCCGCCGGCAAAAAAAAGCGGCCTGGGGGTAAAGAAAGGGGCAACCGGCCTGGCTGCGGCAGCCGCGGCCCAAAGCGAGGCTGATGCCGGCGATCTGTTGAATGTCTATGGTTTTCCGATAGCGTCGATCAAATCAGCCGATCATTTGCCCGACACCATACGAGCGCGCTGGGACAAAACCGGCGTACCGCTGTCTTCGCTGTCGCTGTTGATCAAGGAGGCGGGCGGTCCGGTTATTCTGGCGATTAATCCGAGCACGCCGCGTAACCCGGCTTCGGTCATGAAAATGCTTACCACCTGGGCTGCGCTGAATCGACTAGGAAGTCAGTACACCTGGAAGACCCGTGTCTATATTGATCGCAAGGCGCGTTTTGACGTCTCGCAGGCCATGCGCACGCCGCTATATATCAAGGGCGGTGGTGATCCGGCGCTCAATTATCACGATCTGCGGCAGATGATTCGCAGCGTTCAGGCCAAAGGCTTGCGTCATCTGTCGGATGTGATTGTGGACCGCTCTTTGTTTGCACCAATTTTTACCGACCCCGGAGATTTTGACGGCTCGCCCGAGCGCCCCTATAACGCTAATCCGGACGCCATGATGGTCAATCTTGGCGCGATCATGCTCAATTTGAAGCCGGATCGGCAGTCAGGCAACTGGGATATATCGTTTGAGCCGGATATACAGAATCCGCCCGTTGCGGGCCATCTGGGCCTGACCACGGGCGCCTGCGTCAAGTCGCGCACCGGCTCGGAGCTGACTGGCATGGTGCAGACCGACAGTGTCCCGCCTTGCAGCTCAAGGGCAAACTGTCTGCGGCCTGTGGCGAATTTTCCATTTACCGGCTTGTCGGATCACAAGCCTATACGTTTTCCAGCATTTTTGAGCGCTTATGGACGGCAGAGGGCGGGACTATTTCAGGTGTGATACGCGACGGCCTGGTGCCGGAGCGTGCGGTACTGCTGGAGACCCGCACATCGCCTTCGCTGGGGCAGGTAATACAAACGATCAACAAATACAGTAATAATGTAATGGCCAAAACCCTGCTGCTGACTTTGGGGCAGGAGCTGTACGGTGCACCGGCAACTTTCGAAAAGGGTAGCCAGGCGGTCCTGGATACGCTGCGCAAGCAAGGTGTTAATATTGGCGCGTATACCGTTGTCAATGGCTCCGGCCTGTCCCGCACAGGACGCATCACTGCCGGCGGGCAGGCTCAGATGCTCGATACCATCTGGGCTTCGAAGTTGCGGGACACATTCATCGATTCGTTGTCAGTCTCGGGCGTGGATGGTACTATGCGTCGCCGCCTGACTGATCAGGCGGCAAGGGGCCGGGGACACTTCAAAACCGGGACACTGGGCAATGCCAGTGCGCTATCAGGTTATGTCACTGCCGCTAGCGGTAAAACCTATATTCTGGTCAGCCTGGTCAATGACGTTGCTGCCCTTAAAACCAAATCCTTTGTCGACGGCCTTGTAGAGTGGCTTATTGCACAATAATTTTTCGGAGAAAAAAACATGTCCGTTCATGAAATCAGCCATCCCCTGATCCAGCACAAGCTGGGCATCATGCGACGAGCCGATCTGAGTACCAAGAGTTTTCGGGAACTGGCCCAGGAAATCGGGGCGTTGCTGACCTACGAGGCTTCCAAGGATTTTCCTCTGGAGGACGCGGTCATTGAAGGCTGGTGCGGCAACGTCACGGTCAAAAAAATTGCCGGAAAAAAAGTAACGGTCGTGCCCATTCTGCGCGCCGGCATTGGCATGCTCGATGGCGTCTTGTCCCTGATTCCCGGCGCCAAGGTCAGTGCCGTAGGCATTGCCCGTAACGAGGAAACGCTGGAAGCGGGCACCTACTTGCAAAAACTGGTTGGCGACCTGGACCAGCGTTTGGCGCTGATCATCGATCCTATGCTGGCTACCGGTGGCTCCATGGAAGCGACCATCACCATGCTCAAGCAGGCAGGTTGCCGGGAAATCAAGGCGCTGGTACTGGTCGCCGCGCCCGAAGGTATTGAGCGGGTCCTGAACGCGCATCCCGACGTCAAGATTTATACGGCCTCTATTGATGAGCGACTGAATCAGGACGGCTATATCATCCCGGGACTGGGCGACGCCGGAGATCGCATCTTCGGAACCAGACAGAAAGAATAGGCTACCAATTTTTTCAGAGTGTTGCTCCTTATTGACCGTGCCGAATACGGCAAGTGATTGTATTTAAATATAAAAATATAAATTCCATGCTTTTTTCGTCGTTCGCAGCGGATGTCAGGACCTGTGCAATTGAAAACAATCTTAAAGTCTGGTCGATAAATGCCTTGAATGCGCTATGATGAACTTGAAATTCTCAACAATGGCGTAATATAAAAAGCAGGACCCGGTCAAAGCGGGTGTTCCGCAAGCCGGCTATTTCAGATAATCATTGCAGGAGAGTCACATGGCTAGTAAATCAAGTCTCGAACAATCTCAGGAACAGCTGTTGAACAATCTGCGCGCCAGTATTGCTGAAGCGGAAGGCATGCTCAAGGAAGCGTCCGAAGTCGGCGGCGACAAAGCCAGCGAATTGCGTGATCGCGCTGTGAGTGCCCTGCACAAAGCAACCGGCTCATTCAAGGATGTGCAGGAACGCGCGGTAGAACAAAGCAAGCAGGCAGTCAAAGTGACAGACGACTATGTGCATGATAATCCATGGCGTACGGTCGGCTTTGCTGCGCTTGCAGGCGTCCTGCTGGGTGTCATCATCGGCCGCAAGTAACGCGGAGCCGCGATGTCAGTCAAACAGAATCTGCGTGCAGTCAGTGGCGGTTTTACCGCGCTGGTAAAAACACGCCTGGAACTGCTGTCTCTGGAACTGACGGAAGAAAAGGACCGGCTTTTGTCGGTTCTTTTGTTCGGTGCTATTGGCTTGCTGTTTCTGCATCTGGCGCTCACTGTCGTGGCGGTGCTGGTCGGGCTGTTTTTCTGGGGTACCGAATATCGTTACATCGCCCTGGCCGTCCTGGTGCTGGTTTATGCCTTGGTTGGTCTTGGCTGTCTGCTTTTGATGAAAAAGCATCTGGGGCTGGCGACAACGCCTTTTGCTGCAACCATTGATGCCCTGCGGGACGATGCGCAGGCCCTGCGTGGGCGTCATGTGCCGGCCGCTACGGGCGCTAATAAAGGAGCCGGCGATGAATGAGCCAGTACTGAAAAAACCGTTACGCAAGGCTTTGCTCACCGCCCGGGTATTGGCCGAGCGCGAACAATTACGACAGGATATGAACGCGCTTGGTCATTCGCTTTCGCCTGACGCTATCAAAACGGCACTGCTGGATGCGGGCGGCGAAACGCTGATGAGTTTTACGCGCAGGCGTAGCGGCCTTTTCTCATTGATCGAAAAAATCCGCTGGTCAGCCTGACCATTGCGCGCTTTTTGCTGCGTGCCGCCAAGTCCCGTTCCGCGCTGATCAAGCCGATCGCCCTGGCCGCGACGTCGTGGTTTGTCTATAACAAATTCCGCTCGAAGCAGGAATCACGGCGCCGGGCGCCGCCGCACAGTTATGCTGAACAGGATCTCCCGGTAGATCATGGCACCTTTACGTATCAAGACCAAGATCCTGCCACAGAGCGTCGATCCTGAGCCTGACGTCCTGATCCATGGCAATGGGCGTTCCCCATTCGCGATGCGTTTCCCCCGGCCATTTGTTGGTGGCATCCATGCCCATCTTTCCGCCCAGTCCGGACTCGGGTGAAGCAAAGTCCAGATAATCGATTGGCGTGTTTTCCACCAGTACCGTATCGCGCACCGGATCCATACGCGTGGTCATGGCCCAGATCACTTCCTTCCAGTCGCGCGCGTCGATATCATCATCGACAACAACAATGAATTTGGTATACATGAACTGGCGCAGGATACTCCATACGCCGAACATGACACGCTTGGCGTGGCCCGCGTATTGCTTGCGGATGGAGACGACTGCCAGGCGATAGCTGCAGCCTTCGGGCGGCAGATAGAAGTCAACAATCTCGGGGAGCTGTTTTTGCAGCAGTGGTACAAATACTTCATTGAGCGCCACGCCCAGGACGGCAGGCTCGTCTGGCGGTTTGCCGGTATAGGTGCTGTGATAAATCGGCTTATTGCGCATGGTGATGCGGTCAATGGTGAATACCGGAAACCAGTCCTGTTCGTTGTAATAACCTGTATGGTCGCCATAAGGGCCTTCGAGCGCCATTTCGAATCCGTTGCCGCGCGGGACTGTCGTGCCTGCCACGGGGTCTGGTGTGATGGCGTCGGGGTGGTTCGCCGGCAGAATATGCCCCTCAAGTACGATCTCTGCAGAAGCAGGCACCGAAAGCGTATTGCCTATTGACTTGACCAGTTCGGTGCGCGAGCCGCGCAGCAGTCCCGCGAACTGGTATTCGGACAGGCTGTCGGGCACCGGTGTGACCGCCCCCAGAATGGTGGCCGGATCGGCGCCCAGCGCCACGGAAATGGGGAAGGGCTGGTCCGGATGGGCAAGGGCGTGATCGCGAAAGTCCAGTGCGCCGCCACGATGGGATAACCAGCGCATGATAACTTTGTTTCTGCCAATGACTTGCTGTCGGTAAATCCCCAGATTCTGGCGTTTGGCATTGGGCCCGCGGGTGATCACCAGACCCCAGGTGATCAGCGGGGCGATATCGCCAGGCCAGCACAGCTGGATTGGCAGGCGTGATAAGTCGACCTCGTCTTTTTCCCAGATAATTTCCTGGCACGCTGCATGGCGTTGCATTTTCGGCGCCATGTCCCAGAGTGCAGACTTGAGCATGGATACGGTACCGATAGCTTCGCGAATGCCTTTGGGCGCTTCGGGCTCGCGCAGGCTGGCCAGCAGTGTGCCCGTATCGCGCAGGGCACTGACTGATTCGGCGCCCATGCCCCAGGCCACGCGTTCCGGGGTGCCAAACAAATTAGTCAGTACCGGCATGTCCGATGTGCGCCCCAGGTGCAGGGGCTGTTCGAAACGCAACGCCGGGCCACCGGCACGCAGCACCCGGTCACTGATTTCGGTCATTTCCAACCGGGTTTGTACCGGCACTTGAATGGATTTGAGATTATTCCGCTTTTCCAGTTGCTTCAGAAAATCCCGCAGATCCGCATATTTCACGATAGACAGCCTATTGATGACTCAGATAGTGCATTATAGGAGAAAGGCAGGCAAGGGTGCGGGCCAGCCAAAACTGGGGTATAGTAAATTTCCTCAAATCTCTCCGGACCTTGCTTGGGGCGATCCGGTCCTTGTCATACATGAATTCTGCGACAACCCGTCCTGTTGCTTCCCGTTATTTCGGCTCCGTCTATCGGACTGTGCTCGATATTATCCATCTGATGGTCTCCTATCTGGGGATCGCCGTGCTTGTTGCCGTGCTGGCGGCAGCGCTTTTGCCAGCCATCCGCGACCAGATCAGAGTCATTCACCAGGCATCGTTGAATGCGCTGATGCCCGACAGCACGGTCATGTCCGATAAGGACCTGCTGACCATCTTCAATTCGCCCCATGTGCGCACCGGCGACTTGGTGCCGCCGCCGGCGGCATCACCGGAGCAGCAGCATAACGCGGCGCTGACCAGAGAGCTCGATTACACGGACGAGGGCTTTTTTGCCAATCTTGGGATTTCAGACAGCCAGTTCACCGTTCCAGGCCTGAGCAACAGTCAGGCGCTGGCGTTGCGCGAGTATGTTGCGCGCAAGTTCAGAATCGCCCGCAACGTGACCGGCGCGCTGATCCGTGTGGTCTATTCGGTCGCCGAAAAGCAGCAGCTGGATCCGATCCTAATGCTGGGCGTCATCGCAATCGAGTCACGCTACAATCCATTCGCCGAAAGCCATGTGGGTGCGCAGGGATTGATGCAGGTGATGCCCAAGGTGCATGCCGAGAAATTCGATGTGTTTCATGGCGGCGTATTGTCCGCGCTCAATCCCGTAGCCAACATTCAGGTGGGCGCAAAAATTCTTCACGATTGCATCGCGCGACGCGGTTCCGTGGATCGGGGGCTGGGCTGCTACGTGGGTGCCATTGGCCCCAATGATGGCGGCTATGCCGAAAAGGTGCAGGCAGAGCGGCGTCGCATCGCGCTGGAATCGGGCATTGCGCTCAAGCGTAACCTGGGCAAATATCAATAGACAGGGGCCGGGACACGCGGCCGCCGGCAACCGGCCGGCGTAGCTTCCTGCAGGGCGCTACAGAATCTTTTGCAGCCGGTCAATGGTTTCGCGCAGCCTGTCCAGCGCAGTCGCGTATGAGACGCGGATCATTTTTTGCGCATAGGCAGGGCCGAAATCGAGCCCGGGAACAACCGCAACACCGGCTTCGTGCAACAGTTTGTGGGCGAACTGATCGCTGGTCATGCCGTGCTGGCTGATATCGGCATAAATATAAAATGCGCCGTCGGGCTTGACCGGCACATGGATACCGAGTTTCTCGAATGCCGGCAACAGAAAGTCGCGCCGCTCCATGAAAGCCAGACGGCGGTGCTCGTAAATGGCCAGCGCCTCTTCGGTAAAACATGAAATGGCCGCGTGCTGGGCGAGGGTGGGCGGGCAAATGTTCAGGCTGGCGGCGAGTTTTTCGACCGGCCCGACCATGGCTTCGGGCACAACCATCCAGCCCAGTCGCCAGCCGGTCATATTAAAGTACTTGGAAAAACTGTTGATGACGACAATCTGTGGATCCAGGGTCAGCGCAGATCGCGGTACCCGGTCATAGCACAGGCCAAGATAGATTTCGTCCATGATGACCACGCCGCCGCGTTCCCTGACGGTCTGGATGATCCGGACCAGTTCCTCGCGTTCGATGGAGGTGCCGGTCGGATTGCTGGGCGAGGCAATGAGCACGCCTCGGGTTTTATCAGTCCAATGGTCGGCGATCTTGTCTGCCGACAGCTGAAAGCGTTCTTGCGCCGTGCAGGGCACCAGCCGCGGCGTGGCTCCCGAGCACAGGATGAAATTCGAATTGGCCGGATAGGCCGGATCCGGCATCAGTATTTCGTCACCGGGATTGAGTAGCGTCATGCAGGCCAGCGATAGCGCGCCGGAAGCACCTGCGGTAATGATGATCCGCTCCGGGTCCACTTCCGCGCCCCAATGACTTTTGTAATAATCGGCAATGGCAGAGCGCAGTGGCATGATGCCCAGGGCCGGACTGTAGCCGCTCAAGCCCGCTTGCGCCGCTCTGGCCAGCGTATCGACCACGATGGGAGGTGCCGTAAAATCGGGTTCCCCGATACCAAGGCTGATAATATCCCGGCCTTGTTCACGCAGTTGCTGGGCGGCCTTGGTGACCTCGATTGCGTGAAAAGTAAGAGCCTGGTCAATTCGGTGGGCAAAACGGGTCATGGTGAAACTGCGCAAGGTAAAATAGATCAGAATGAATACGTGTGGTGAGCGCCTATTGTAACGGGAAACGCCTGCCTGCACGTTATCCGTCCCCTTGCCGGACTGTTTTGCCGCTGTTGCCTCAAAGGCTTTTGCAATTGATCATGCATGTGAATCGTCGTCGCTTCCTTACTCTCAGTAAACGCCCTCAGGAAGGGCCGTGGCCGGCCTTCTGCCGCCGGGTACAGCGGGCGCTGGAAGCGCCCTGATGGAAGAACAGGAAACGGACGGCTATCATTGCGCGCGCATTGTGTTGCAGAACCTGGACGATCTGCCTGCGCTCAGGCAACTTTGCCAGGAATACGATGTGGCAATGGTGCTGGAAGGCACGGCGACTGCCGCCACTATCATTGGCCGTTCCTGCCTGATCGTTAGTGCCGGTTCGCGATTGAGTGGTACCGAGGCGCTGGGCGAACACGCCTGCCTGGCATTGCCGGGCACAACGGTCGCGCATATGCAGACGCTGGGTTACGAACAGTTCTCGCATGTGTCGCCTGAGCTCACGTTGGCGCAATGGCTGGCTATGCCGCAGTGGCACGACTGCAGGCCCGGTTGCACTGCCAATTCCGGGTTGGAGCGGGTGCATGCCCTGTTTGCCGATGGCCAGACCGCCGTGCTGGGCGGCTTTGGCGTGAATGACGAGTCGCCACTGCGCCTGCCGGCGCTGCAGCGGCTGATTCCATCTCTGTTCGAACAGCTATCCGATCCCGATATTGCCCGTTGTGCGGATATGCCCCGCTGGCCGCTGGCCTACAGGCTGGACGCGCTCAAGCCGCGGCTGGGTGATATCAATCTGGCCCAGCTGTTCCTGGGGCATGGCGGAACACTGATCTGGTGCCAGGAGCTGGTGATCCGCCGCATGCGGCACAACGCCATTGTGACTGATGCGGTCCTGAGCGATGCCGATCGCGATTTTGCTGCCGGGGTGCATCATCACATAGAAGGCAATATCAAAGCCCTGTTCGATCCGGGCGGGCTGTTTGTCTATCCGGATGAATTGCTGTCGGGTGAAGCCGGGTGGTGATCGCCACCAGGCGCAGCCAGGGTGAAGCGAAGCGGACTGGCGGTGGCAATAGGGGATAAGCCTGTGTCGGAATTACCGGATGCAATCCCGGGTGATTTTTCGTATGATAGCTGTCAGATCGCTCCGAACTGATCGTCCGGGTGAGCGCCACGCGTCATACTTGCCATGAAAACTTCTCATGAAACGCCCTATTTCTCAGGAATAAGAATGGATCATCATTTCCGTGCCCAAGCTCTTGAGTCCCATGAGCCTGGCGGTTGCAACAAGGGTAGCCGCCAATGAACGATCCGTCCCTGTCTGGCATCATTGACGCCGCTTCCAGTCCCCAGACGGCCCTGGTCCTGACCGGGGGCGGAGCGCGGGCAGCCTACCAGGTGGGGGCACTGCAGGCTGTCCTGGCGATTCTCGATCCCAACAAGTCTGCACGCTTCAGAAATCCGTTTCCCATTGTTTGCGGCTCGTCAGCCGGCGCAATCAATGCGACCGCCTATGCCTGTCGTGCCGCACATCCGCACGCGGCGCTCAAGCGGCTTGAAAAAATCTGGCGCAGCCTGCATACAGGCAATGTTTATCGTTCCGACCCGGTGGGCGTGTTTGGTAACGGCATGCGCTGGCTGGGCATGCTGATGTTCGGCTGGGCGCTGCAGGGGCTGCGCGATAATGCGCCCAAGTCGCTGCTGGATAATCGTCCGCTGGCCAAACTGCTATGCAGAAGCATTGACTTTCCCAATTTGCAGCGCAATTTACAAAACGGTCATTTGCATGGGTTGGCCATTACGGCGTCCAGCTATACCAGTGGCAATCATCTGACGTTCTACCAGTCCAGCGGTCCGCTCGATGCCTGGAAGGGACGCCGTCGCTATGCCATTGCCGAACCCATCGCGCTGGACCATCTGATGGCGTCCAGTGCGATACCGTTCGTGTTCCCGGCGGCTCGCCTGGCGCTGGGAGAAAAGCAAGAGTGGTGTGGCGATGGTTCCATGCGCCAGCTGGCGCCCATCAGCCCGGCTATTCATTTAGGGGCCGACAGGGTACTGGTCATTAGTACCAGTGCCCATGGCGATGCGCCGGTAGAAGAGGATCCGGTGCATCAAAGCGATCAATATCCGACGCTGGCGCAAATTGGCGGTCATGCCTTGTCAGACATCTTCATCGATGGCTTGTCCATCGATCTGGAGCGCATCAGTCGTATCAATACGCTACTCGAATCTGTACCACCTGGTGTACAGTTAAACACAGGTGTAAAAAAAATTGATGTTTTAACGATAAGTCCGAGTAAATCTATTGACGAAATTGCCCTGAAGCATTTAAATTTCATGCCTAAGTCGGTTCGGGCCTTTTTACGGGTATTGGGCGTTTCCGGACGACCCGAAAAAGAGTCAGGCGGATTGCTTGCCTCATTCCTGCTCTTTGAATCAGCCTTCACGGGTGAGCTGATTGAACTGGCCTTTAATGACGTGATGGCACGTCAGGAAGAAATCAAAGCGTTTTTTTTATGGAGAGGTCAATGAATAAAAAAACAGTTACCCCACTGAAAGCTGTCCTGGAAACGGGTGGCGCCATAAAAGAAAAAAGCATTGGTCTTGATGAACTCAAAGCGCATGCTGAAAAAGCAGGCCTGGCCTATTTCGAGGCCGATTGCGACAAGGCACGCAGTTGCTCGGCCGTGCTACGTGCTATTGCCAAGGCAGTAGACTATCCGGTGTTTTTTGGCAGCAATATGGATGCCTTGCTCGACTGCCTGGGCGAGACACTGCTTGAGCAGAAAGGCGGAATGGTGCTCGCATTGCGCCGTCTGCATTCAGAAGACGATTCACTCCTTGAGCATATCGATGCGCTCAAAGGTGTACTTAACGATACCGTGGAATATGGCGACGATAATGGTCGCGTCTTTTCCTACTTGGTAGAGCACGCAGGCAAGCATGAAGCGCCCGAGCCAGGGCGTGCTCCCAGGCCTTACGCGCAAAGCGATTAATGTGTGCCGGTTATAGAGTCGCGGGCATGCTTGTCCAGTGAGCACGGGCCCAACGAACAAAGTAACGAATACAGAGGAACTTAAAGAGGGTAGCGCTAAATAGAGCAGCCTGGATAGAGCAGCAAATTGCCGCGACCGACTACCGTAACTGTTTAATGCAAGGGCTTGGGCGATCATATTACAGCAGGCAGATAGCGCCGCTAAAAGGTGCCGCGCAAGATGCGCCGTCTTGGGCATGTCTCTCCAGTGTTGTGATGCCGGGTTGGGTGATATCAACCACTTAATGCCATGCCCGCCAGTTTCTGATCATATAAACGGGAGGATCCCCTATGCTATCTGATTATTTATGGAACCTGCGGGCAAAAATCGGCAATGAACTTATCCAGATGCCTTATGTGGCTGCCGTTATTCTGAATGCGGATGACCAGATCCTGTTGCAGGAAAAAGAGGGGTCTCAAGGGTGGAGCCTGCCGGCAGGTGTTATCGAGCTGGCAGAGTCGCCGCAGGAAGCGCTGGCCAGACAAGTCAGGCAGGAGACAGGGCTTGAGCTGCTTTCGGCGCAGCTGCTGGACGTGTTCGGCGGCAAGGCGTTTCGTTATATATACCCCAATGGCGATGAGGTGGAATACACCGTCATTGTGTTTTATTGTGTGACAGAGGGCCAGCCAGGACCGCAGGATGGGCAGAAGGGCACATTGCGCTATTTTTCGAGATCGCAAATGCCCACACTCGCTTTGCCATATCCTAAAGAAGTGCTGTTTCGCCATAGTGCTGCGGCACACCCGTCAGCCTGAATCGCTGACCAGGCTTTCCTTATCCGGCAGGTGGTTGCCTACAACCAGCCAAGCGTGGCGATGGCTGCTGCGGTCATGGCAAGGCCGGCGGTTTCCGTTCTTAAAATGCGCGGGCCAAATGTGACGGCCTCGATGCCGGTCGCTTGCACGGTGTGAAGTTCCTGTGGCGACCACCCGCCTTCCGGCCCGATCAGTAGACGAAATGCGAGCGGGTCTGGCGGTGTGGTACCCGAATTCAAGCTTGATTCCGGCGTATTGGACGCTGCCGTTGAAGAGGCCTGTGACAGCGTGGCCAGTGCCTGTAAAAGCGAACGCTCGCCCTGGGGGTGGCATAAATAGGCAAGCGTCCCGTTGGCCTGTTGCAAATATGCGCTTAACGTCTGCAGCGGATGCACCTGCACAATACAGTTGCGACCCGATTGCTCGCTGGCTGATTCCGCAATGCGTTGCCAGTGCAGCTGGCGTTTTTCCAGCCGGTTGCCCGACAGTTGCACAATACTGCGCTGCGCGCTGATTGGAAACACATCAGATATCCCCAGTTCCGCTGCTTTCTCTATAATCCAGTCCATTTTGTCGCCCGACGGCAGGCCTTGCACCAGGCCGATTCTGCCTGGCAGCTCGGTGCCGGTAT
The DNA here is from genome assembly GCF_000219915.2 of Advenella kashmirensis WT001. Classification (NCBI taxonomy): domain Bacteria; kingdom Pseudomonadati; phylum Pseudomonadota; class Betaproteobacteria; order Burkholderiales; family Alcaligenaceae; genus Advenella; species Advenella kashmirensis. The sequence goes on from NC_017964.1 coordinate 1,240,065, forward strand.
GCTGTTGCGGGCCCAGATCGGCCATGGCGCGTCCCTGTTCAAAGCGCAGTTGTGCCGGAAATTGGGTGCCATCGCCATTGAAGAGTACGATCGCATCGCCTTCGCGCAGTCGCAGGGCACGGGAAGCGTGATGTGCAGCGGCATCGGGCAGGGTAACACGGGTGTGCGCCAGCAGCGGTATCGGACAATAGAAGCGGGGTAGGGTATGCATGGCTAAATTTTACTTTATTTAGCGAGAGCGTCACGGACAAAACATGGAGTGTTAAAATCGCTGGTTAATCGTAACTAAACCGTGATTTCTACAGGATCCGCATGACCACCACGGCCGCCACATCGAATTCCCATCTTTCCAATGCAATCCGCGCGCTGGCCATGGACGCCGTGCAACAGGCCAATTCCGGCCACCCCGGCGCCCCCATGGGCATGGCCGAGATCGCCGAAGCGCTGTGGACGCGCCACTTGCGCCACAACCCTGCAGATCCTGCCTGGGCTGACCGGGACCGTTTTGTGCTGTCCAATGGCCACGGCTCCATGCTGCTGTACGCGCTGCTGCACTTAACCGGCTATGATTTGCCTATTGACGAGCTGCGCCAGTTCCGCCAATTGCATTCCAAAACACCGGGACACCCCGAAGTGGGCATCACCCCCGGCGTGGAAACGACGACCGGCCCGCTGGGCCAGGGTTTGTCCAATGCGGTAGGCTTTGCGCTGGCCGAGCAATTGCTGGCAGCGGAGTTTAACAAACCCGAACACAAAATCGTTGACCACTACACCTATGCCTTCGTTGGCGATGGGTGCCTGATGGAGGGTATTTCCCACGAAGTGTGTTCGCTGGCCGGGACCCTGAAACTGTCCAAGCTTATTGTGCTGTATGACGATAATGGTATTTCCATCGACGGCAAGGTTGAACCCTGGTTTGCCGATGATACCGGCAAGCGTTTTGAAGGTTACGGCTGGAATGTGATTCGTGGCGTCGATGGTCACGATGTGTTTGCCGTTGACCACGCCATCGCCAAAGCCAAGCAGCAGGCGCAACGTGGTTCTTCCGGTCCGACAATCATTATCTGCAAGACAACAATCGGCAAGGCGCCCCTAATTTACAGGGTAGCGACAAGGTTCATGGCGCACCGCTGGGCGCGGCGGAAATTGCCGCCACGCGCGAAGCCATTGGCTGGACGCTACCGCCTTTTGAAATTTCCGAAGATGTCTATGCCGGCTGGAACCAGCGCGAACGCGGTGATCAGATTCAGCGCGACTGGAAAAAACAGTTTGCGCTCTATAGCATAGACTACCCACAGGAAGCCCAGGAATTTACCCGCCGCATGAACGGTCAGATGCCTGAAGGCTTCGCTGAAAAATTCACGGCATTCCTGCAGCAAACGGTCAGCAAGGCTGAAACCGTCGCATCGCGCAAGGCATCACAGTTTGCCATTACGGCGCTGGTCGACATGCTGCCTGAAATGCTGGGCGGCTCGGCAGACCTGACCGGGTCGGTCTTTACCGACTGGAAAGGTGCCGGCGCAGTGCGTTGCGGTACAGATGGCCATTTGCGTTTCGGCCGTCATATCAATTATGGCGTGCGCGAGTTTGGCATGGCAGCCATTATGAATGGTATTGCCCTGCACGGTGGATATCTGCCTTTTGGCGGCACGTTCCTCACTTTCTCAGATTATTCACGCAACGCCATCCGCATGGCCGCGCTGATGAAGCAGCGCGTTGTACATATTTTTACGCACGACTCCATCGGTCTGGGCGAAGATGGTCCCACGCACCAGTCGGTTGAGCATGCAGCCAGTCTGCGCCTGATTCCCAATCTTGATGTCTGGCGCCCCTGCGACACGACGGAAACGGCCATTGCCTGGAAGGCTGCCGTATCGCGTCCGGTCAGTGTGGGCATGCAGGTGCAGGAGGGCGGCCCCAGTGCCTTGCTTTTATCGCGCCAGAACCTGCCTTTTGTTGAACGCGACAACGCCACCGTCGAACAAATAGAAAAAGGTGGTTACGTCTTGCGTGACGCACAGGGGGCACAAGCCGTTATCATTGCTACCGGTTCCGAAGTCGGCCTGGCACTCGAAGCCCAGGCATTGCTTGCACAGGAAAATATTCCCGTCCGTGTCGTATCCATGCCCAGCACGTCCGTATTTGATCGCCAGAGCGTCGAGTGGCGCGACAGCGTGATCCCGCCGACCTTGCCTGCTGTCTCTGTCGAGGCGGGCGTCACCTCCGGCTGGTACAAATATATCGGTCGCAACGGCGCCGCCGTCGGCCTGGATACCTACGGTGAATCAGCGCCTGCCGGCGTACTGTTCAAGCATTTCGGGTTTACCGCGGAGAACGTGGCAAACCGGGTTAAACAGGTTTTATAAAACAGGAGAGAATGTAATGACCATTCGTGTTGCAATTAACGGCTACGGCCGCATCGGCCGTAATGTACTGCGTGCTCACTATGAAGGTGGCAAAAAGCATGATATTGAAATCGTCGCGATCAATGATCTGGGCGATCCCAAAACCAATGCCCACCTGACTCAGTATGACACTGCACATGGCCGCTTCCCTGGTACTGTCGCCGTCGATGGTGATTACATGGTAATCAATGGTGACAAGATCCGTGTCCTTGCTAACCGCAATCCGGCAGAACTGCCATGGGGCGAGCTGAACGTTGACGTCGTCATGGAATGTACAGGCTTTTTCACCTCCAAGGAAAAAGCCAGCGCCCACCTCAAAGGCGGCGCCAAGAAGGTCATTATTTCCGCTCCGGGCGGCAAAGACGTGGACGCCACCATTGTTTACGGTGTCAACCACCAAGTGCTCAAGGCAAGCGACACCGTCATTTCCAATGCCTCATGCACCACCAACTGCCTGGTTCCGCTGGTGCAGCCGCTGCATGAAGCGCTGGGTGTGGAAAATGGCCTGATGACAACCATTCATGCCTACACCAATGACCAGGTGCTGACTGACGTTTATCACGAAGACCTGCGTCGTGCCCGTTCCGCCACCATGAGCATGATCCCCACCAAAACCGGTGCGGCCGCTGCGGTAGGTCTGGTTCTGCCTGAACTGAACGGCAAGCTGGATGGCTATTCGGTCCGCGTTCCGACAATCAACGTATCTCTTGTCGATCTGTCTTTTGTTGCCAAACGCGATACGACAGTTGAAGAGGTCAATGCCATTCTGAAAAAAGCCTCGGAAGGTTCGCTCAAAGGCATCCTGGATTACAACGAAGCCCCGCTGGTCTCAGTAGACTTCAACCACAATCCGGCTTCAAGCACGTTTGATGCGACACAAACCAAAGTATCTGGAAAACTGGTCAAAGTGGCGTCCTGGTACGACAACGAGTGGGGTTTCTCCAATCGTATGCTCGATACCACGGTAGCTTTGATGTCTGCCAAGTAATCGGTTGGTGTCTGTCAAGGACATTGCAAACGGCATTGCGCGCTTCGGCGGGCAGTGCCGTTTTTCACAATAACTCCAAGGAGTGACAAAATGGCGAATGTACAAACGCTTTCCGCCCTGGCCAAGAACGGCCAGCTCAAAGACAAACGTGTTTTCATCCGTTCCGATTTGAACGTGCCGCTGGCCGACGACGGCAGCATCACCGAAGATACCCGTATCCGCGCCTCCGTGCCGGCCATTCAAATGGCGTTGGAAGCAGGTGCCGCCGTGATGGTGACATCCCACCTGGGCCGCCCGACAGAGGGCACATTGACCGCGCAGGACTCGCTGGCTCCGGTAGCAAAGCGCTTGAGCGAACTGCTGGGCAAGCCAGTGCAATTGGTCCAGGACTGGGTCGACGGCGTCAGCGTGGCGCCCGGCCAAGTCGTATTACTGGAAAACTGTCGCGTCAATAAAGGCGAGAAGAAAAACGATGAAGCGTTGGCCCGGAAACTGGCTGCGCTTTGCGATGTCTATGCTAATGACGCATTCGGCACGGCCCATCGCGCCGAAGCCACCACACATGGTATAGCCAAATTTGCGCCCATTGCCTGCGCCGGCCCCTTGCTGGAAGCCGAACTGGAGGCCCTGGGGAAAGCATTGCAGAATCCCAAGCGGCCACTGGTGGCGATTGTGGGCGGCTCCAAAGTCTCTACCAAACTGTCTATCCTGCAGTCGCTGGCCGATAAGGTAGACCAACTGGTTGTGGGCGGCGGTATCGCCAATACTTTCATGCTCGCCAGCGGCAAGAAAATCGGCAAATCACTGGCGGAACCTGACCAGATCGACCAGGCAAAAGTCGTGATTGACATGATGGCCAAACGTGGCGCCAGCGTGCCGATTCCGACCGATGTTGTCTGCGCCAAGGAATTTTCCGCCCAGGCCAAGGGTGAGGCCAAATCTGCTGATGCGGTTGCCGATGATGATATGATTTTCGACATTGGCGAAAACACCGCCAGCGAACTGACCGGTATTCTGAAAAATGCCGGTACGATCGTCTGGAATGGCCCGGTAGGCGTGTTTGAATTTGACGCCTTTGCCAACGGCACTCGCAAGGTGGCCCAAGCCATTGCCGCATCTGAGGGATTTTCCATTGCCGGCGGCGGCGATACACTGGCAGCCATTTCCAAATTCGGCATCACCGATCAGGTTGGCTATATCTCTACCGGTGGCGGCGCGTTCCTGGAATTTCTTGAAGGCAAAGTGTTGCCTGCAGTAGAGATTCTCGAGCAACGCAATAAGGCATAAACCGATAGAGGGTTCTGCATGATACTGATACGACAGGGTCGGATCAGTATCTGCATCCCCATCTCAAGACAATAGCAATAACTAATAGCCACAACACATCAAAGCCAGCGACCTTGTCGGTGGCTTTTTTTAATACCGATACCCGCTCAATAACGGCGCAATGGATCTGCGCTGGCCGCCGTTATTTTCCTTCAGTTGTGTCCGTATGATCCTCTCATTTACCCGTTCTGGCAGATAGCTGAACCAGACCGACTTCTGTTATGATTTCAGGCAGCCACCGGTTCGGCGTGTGGCCCTGATCATTTTTGGGAAGGCGGTAACTATGAAACGCATCTTTGTTGCCGGAGCCGCACTGGTTCTGTCGGGAATTATTGGCACCGCAGTTGCCGCCAATATCACGTCGGTTTCACCCACGGGCACCCAAAGCAAGGTCTCCGCCATTGACATTGTGTTCAGCGCTAACGTCATTCCGTTGGGGCGCAACGATGTTTCGCCACCGGTCTCGGTCAGTTGCAAGGGAAGCCAGGTAAAGGGACACGGCAAATGGTCCGACGGCGCGCACTGGTCCTATGAATTTGAAGAAACGCTGCCGGCCGGCGTGCAATGCACGATCACCCCGGATGCCGCCTTTCGCGATACCGCCGGTAAACCGGTGCAAGGCAAGAAACAATATCAGTTTAATACCGGCAGGCTGGCTGTCACATCCATCAGCCCCTCCGGCAAAATCGATGAAGATCAGGCTTTCACGGTTCGGTTCAACCTGCCTGTGCAGCCAAGCAGTGTGCAGGCGCATGCAAGTTGCGTCGTACAGGGTCTGGGAGAACAGATTCCGGTCAAGGTGCTGTCCGAGCAGGATAAGAAAATAATCATCAGCCAGGCCCGGCCATATCTGGAAGACGAGGCCGAGAATATTGCGTTTGTTCAGTGCGCGCGCCGATTGCCGGCAGCTGCCAAAGGCAGGTTGGTCATCGGGCAGGCAGTCACCAGTCAGGGGGCGTGTCCATGAGCAAACCCTATGATTTCGAATTCGAGGTACGCAAGGACTTTGCCGCCGGCTTTTCCTGCTCGCGCGAAAACCAGAATGCCGATTGTTCACCGGCCAGGCCTGTGTATCTGACGCTTAGTGAATCCATTACCAGGGCAGACCTGCAAGGCATTACGCTTGTCGGTGCGAGTGGCAAACAATATCCCTCAGATATCGACGAGAGCGACAGCACCATAAGCAGTGTGAAGTTCCCCGGCCCGTTTGCCGAACACGAGACGCTCACGCTCAATGTGCCGGCAGGCCTGAAAGACGAGTCAGGACGCATGCTGAGCAATGCCGGCCAGTTCCCCATGAAGGTTCGCATGGCTTCCTATTCGCCCATGCTCAAGTTTGCCTCTTCCTCGTTCGGTATTATCGAGCGCAAGGCAGATGCCGCTGACGGCAAGGCGCCTTGGCATGTACCGCTAACCGTTCGCTATATAGAAAACCAACTGGCCATCAAAGACCAGCGCCTGTCACCGGGCACCATCAGCGATTATGTTCCCCAGGAGGATGCCGATGTGCTCAAGGCCTATGCGCGTGTACGCCGCCTGGATGAAACATCGATGACGGCAAAGAACATTCGCGCCGTGATGAATGATCAGCCTGACAGTCATACGGAAAACAAACCGGTCTATATAGACACCCGATCCGTTTCCATGCTGGCTGAAAACCCGAATGCAACCACCATCACGTTGCCTGGTGTAAAAACGGCGGCCAAGCATCGCGAATTTGAGGTGCTGGGCGTGCCATTGCAGCAACCGGGCTTTCATGTGCTGGAAGCCAAGTCTGCCAGTCTGGGGCAGGCATTGCTAGCCAATAAGAATCCCATGTATGTGCGTAGCTCCGTGCTGGTGACCAATATGGCTGTGCATATAAAAAAAGGCCGGGACGATTTGCTGGTGTGGGTCACAACGCTGGACGACGCCAAACCGGTAGCGCATGCACAGGTCAATGTCCTGGATTGCTCTGGTAAAACACTACTGACAGGCCAGACGGGTAGTGACGGGATCTGGCATTATCGCAAGGCGGTCAAGGGCGAAGACTATTGCAACAATACGCAATTGTCCGGCCTTTTTGTGTCGGCGCGCATCGGTCCAGATCACCCGCTGGCCGCTGGTACAGGCGATTATTCGTTCGCGTTTACCTCATGGGACAATGGCATCGAGTCCTGGCGCTTCAATGTGCCAACCGACAGTTCCGCCCAGCCTACGGTACGCGCCCACACGATCCTGGACCGCAGTCTGTTCCGTGCCGGCGAGACGGCATCCATGAAGCATCTGCTGCGCACGCTGACCCGCGACGGATTCGCGCTGCCTGACATCAATACGCTGCCTGCACAGATGAGCATTGAGCTGGTTGGCGGGGAAGACGAATATAAATTGCCCGTCACATGGCAACAAACGTCGGGCGGCAATGTGTTCAGCGCATCGGACTGGAAAATTCCGGAAGATATCAAACGTGGGCAGTACCGAATTGTGCTGGACCCCGATGGTCAGGCATACGAAACAGGCCAGTTTCGTGTCGAGGATTTCAAGCTGCCTTTGCTGGCAGGACAGTTGTCCATCACCGATGCTGCAGGCGAAAAAGGGCCGCTGATCGCACCCAAGGCGGTCCGGCTGGATATGCAAATGCGCTATTTATCTGGCGGTGCCGCCGGACGCCTGCCTGTAGACATTTCTGCATTGTCGCGCGATCGCAGCATATCCTTTCGCGACTATGACGATTACGCTTTCGATCCGCCGCAACAGATTGCGGCCGACGCCGATAGCGAGCAAGAAGAGAACGCAGACGATAGCGACACCAGTCGCATTATCGTGAACAAGCAAAAGATGACGCTGGATGCCCAGGGACGCGGCACCCTGGCGCTGGACGCTTTGCCGGCGTCCGACAGAGCGCGTAACATCACCTTTGAAGGCAGCTTCATGGATCCTAACGGCCAGGTGCAGACCGTCAGTCGTACTGTGGCCGTGTGGCCCGCGGCCTATGTGGCGGGCATTCGCAGTGGTTACCTGGTACAGCAGGAAAAGGCTGCCGCAATATCGGTGATTACGCTGGACACGCAGGGCAGGCCGGCGGCGACAGTCCCCGTTACGGTACGTGCCGTCAGCTATACCTATCAGACGGTACGCAAGCGTCTGGTCGGCGGATTTTACAGTTATGACACCCATCGCGTCGCCAAAGACCTGGGCACGATATGCACTGGCACCAGCGGCGCTGACGGCAAATTCGCTTGCGATATCAGCCTGAAAGAGCAGGGGCGGGTCAGCCTGATTGCCGAGGTTACCGATAGCGCAGGTCGCCATGCCCAGGCCGAGTCCAGCGTCTATGTGGTGGGCGCCGGCGAGATGTGGTTCTCGGGCGGCGAGAACAATGACCGCATCGACATTATTGCCGACAAGAAGGAATACCAGCCTGGCGAGACAGCACAGTTCCAGGTGCGCATGCCATTTCGCCAGGCCAATGCACTGGTTGCCATTGAGCGGGAGGGGGTCCTGGAGACCCGGCAAGTAGCTCTGTCGGGCACCAATCCAACTTTTACCGTTCAGATCAAGCCACAGTGGGGGCCGAACGTTTATGTTTCGGTGCTGGCGCTGCGAGGCCGCATCCGCGATTCGGCGCAGAATCCGGATCTCAGTTGGGGCGAATCTGCTTCTGCGCTGCCGACTGCCTGATCGATCTGGCCAAGCCGGCGTATCGCTATGGATTGACGGCGATTCGTGTACGCAGCGATAAAAATGCCTGAACATCAGTATTGCCACAGACAAGCCGCGCTATCAGGTGCGCGACCAGGCCACCGCCACGATCCGGGGCTCTTTGCCAGATGGCAGTCCGGCGGCCAATGCCAGTGTTGCATTGGCGGTGGTGGATGAAGCCTTGCTGGAACTGGCCCCCAATGACAGCTGGAATATTGTCAAGGCCATGATGGGAGAACGCGCCTATGGCGTGGAAACAGCCACGGCCCAGATGGAAGTGGTGGGACGGCGGCACTATGGTCGCAAGGCCCTGCCACCGGGCGGTGGCGGCGGCAATGGCGGCGCGCCCACCCGCGAACTGCTCGATAGCCTGGTATTCTGGAAGCCCGATATTGTGCTGGACGCACAGGGCCAGGCTACCGTTGCGCTTGGCTTAAATGATGCGATCTCGGGTTTTCGATTGGCGGCCATTGCCGAACTGGGCGCAGACCGGTTTGGCCAGGGCAGCGCCCATATCGTGACCACGCAGGATTTGCAGGTCATCTCCGGTTTGCCGCTGGTTGCTCGCAGCGATGACCATTACACCGCGAAGATCACCCTGCGCAATGCGACCGATCGCCCCATGACCGTAGAAGCGGGCGCGCGCGTGAGCGGCCCGGCGCTTGCGCCATTGGCACTGAAGCAGCAAACCGTGTCCATTGCAGCACAGTCGTCGCAGACGGTTACCTGGGATATGGATATGCGTACCGTGCCAGCAGGACCATCGTCGCAGACGCTGAAATGGCGTTTCGATGCCAGGGAACAGGGCGAGCAGGGCGCCGGTGCACCGGCACATGCGGCTGCCATCGACAGTGTCGAAATATCACAACTGCTGATTCCTACCGTACCGGTCACTGTGCGACAGGCCACATTGCAATCGGTGCGCGCCAAGGAACCCATTCAGGGGTTGCCGGTGCAACCGCCTGCAGGCGCGATCAAAGGGACCGATGGCGTGCCGCTGGGCGGCGTACAGGTGCAGTTGTCCACGTCTCTGGCTAAAGGGCTGGATCCAGTGCGCCGCTGGTTTGCCGATTATCAGTTTACCTGCCTGGAACAACTGTCTTCGATTGCCATCGGTATTGACAATCCACAACGCTGGTCGGCGCTGATGAACCGGCTACCCGTATACATGGATGATCACGGGCTGGTGGCCTATTTCCCAGGCCTGGCAGGCGACGAAGTGCTGACCGCTCATTTGCTGGCAGTGTCCCACGAAGCCAGTCGGGGCGATCAACCTTACACTATTCCCAAAGCGTATCGTGAAAAAATGCTGGAAGGCCTGATGGCCTATGTGACTGGCAAAATCCGTTCAACAGCATGGCAGCCCAAGCAGGATAACGGCGAACGCAGGCTGATGGTGCTGGAGGCCTTATCACGAGCCGGTATGGTCACACCGCGTCTGTTGTCCACCATTGAGTTTGACCGAGAACGCATGAGTACAGCGGCGCTGGTAGATTGGCTCAGTATTGTATCGCGCGTCAAGAACCTGCCGGATCAGGCCCAGACCCTGGCTACGCTGCGTTCGGCCCTGCTGTCGCGCATGAGTCGACAAGGCACCAGTCTGGTGCTGGCAGATGACGATGATGCCTATCCTGGTGGATGATGAGCAATCGCGCCACGGTGACCGCCAAGCTGCTTGTTGCTGTCATGAACAGCAAGGCCTGGGAAAAGGATATCCCGGTGCTGCTGACCGGTTTGCTTGGTCAGCAGCAGCGCGGCACCTGGTCTACGACCACGGCCAATGTGTGGGGTACCCTGGCGGTTCGCTCCTTCAGTGCATCGTTTGAAAAGACGCCCGTGAAGGGAACACTGTCCATGTCGCTGCAAGCTGCCGGTGCCCCCACATCTGCAGACCAGCAGTGGGAAGCTTGCAGCCAACGCAGAAAATCCTGGTGCCTTGGAAAAACAATGATCCCCAGCAACTGTCACTATCGCTTCAGGGAACCGGGCGCGTCTGGGCATCCATGGCTGCCCAGGCGGCGGTACCAGTAAGCAAGCCAATCTACGCGGGTTATACACTTAGTCGCACTGTCGTTCCGGTATCACAGGCGATAAACGGCAAATGGTCAGTGGGCGACATCTATCGTGTCCATCTGGAAGTTACTGCCAAGACCGCCATGAACTGGGTGGTGCTTAGCGATCCGGTGCCGGCCGGCGCGACGGTTCTGGGCGGCGGCCTGGGCCGGGATTCAGCCGTGGCAACCCAGGGTGAGAAGCAGGACGACGCAGGCATGTCGCCCAGCTTTGCTGAACGCAAAAGCGAGTTGTACCGTGCCTACTATGCGTGGTTACCGGCAGGCAAAACGTCGCTTGAGTATACGGTAAGGCTCAATACCCCAGGTAGCTATAGTTTGCCCGCTACGCGGATAGAGGCCATGTATGCGCCGCAGGTCTATGGGGAATTGCCCAACACGGGTGGGTTTACGATCGTTGAATCTGCCAGTGAACAGGCCGGTGGTGCACCACAACAGGCTGCACCGGCACAAGGGGCCAGCGCGTCGGCTGTGACAACCCCATGACAGGAAGGGCAGTGGGGCAGCAGGCAGAACGCCGGCGCTGGCCATCCAGGCTGGTGGGCCTGTGCCTGGCTGCGCTGCTGATCGTTGTTATTGCCGGGATTGCTGTCTATATCGTTCGCCTGCCGGTACCTGCGTACGATGAGGTGCGTAGCGGCTACCGCCCGTCCTATATCACTTTGCTTGATCGCGATGGGATGGTGCTGGAGCGGGTGCGTAACGACTATCAAGAGCGGCGCGACAACTGGACGCCACTGGGCGAGATTTCGCCCGCCCTGGTCCGTGCAGTGCTGCTGTCCGAAGACCGGCGCTTCTACAGCCATGCCGGCGTCGATGTGCTTGCGCTGGGCGGTGCAGTGCGTGACCGCCTTACCCGAAATACTGTGCGTGGCAGCTCGACGCTCACGATGCAACTGGCAGGCATGCTGGACGCTGGCGATGGGCGCAACGGCAGGCGTACACTGGCACAGAAAGCCAGGCAGATCATGCAGGCAATGGCACTGGAATTGCATTGGAGCAAATCACAAATCCTTGAAGCTATCTCAACCTGGTGCCATGGCGTGGTGAGTTGTCTGGTGTGACTGCAGCAGCCCGCAGTCTTTTCGGTAAATATCCTGTCGGCCTGGACAGCCGTGAAGCAGCGCTTCTCGCGGCCATGCTGCGCTCACCCAATGCTGCGCCAGCCGTTATTGCGCGCCGGGCTTGCGGCATTCTGAAGGCACAATCACAAGCGCAATACTGCGACAATCTTGCGGGCATTATCGAATATCAGTTAAGTCATACCACCAGCATCCTGCAGGACGATCCTTTTACGGCCTCGCATTTTGCACGACGTCGGCTGGCTTTGGAAACGCCGCAGCAGGCGCAGCTTGCCACCACGATCGATGGTACCTTGCAGCGCACTGTGCAAGCCATTGTCAATCGTGTGGTCCATGAAATTCGCCATAGCCATGCCAATGATGCAGCGGCGGTCGTACTGGACAACCGTACCGGCCGTATTCTGGCTTACGTGGGCTCATCCGGCGATCTGGCGACGGCCCGCTACGTTGATAACGCCGCCGCCTTGCGGCAGGCCGGCTCCACGCTTAAACCCTTCCTGTACGCTCAGGCGCTGGAGCAACGCCGCATCACGGCCGCTTCCCTGTTGGACGACAGCGCAGTCAACCTGCCTACCGGCAATGGACTGTATGTGCCGCAAAACTATGACAAACAGTTTGGCGGCTGGGTTAGTGCCCGCACGGCCCTGGCTTCATCATTGAATATTCCGGCCGTGCGTCTGCTTGTCATGGTCACGCCCGACGTCTTTCACCAGCGACTGCGCCAACTTGGATTGCCGCTGGCGCAATCGGGCGATTACTATGGCTATAGTCTTGCATTGGGCAGCGCCGATGTGACGCTGCTATCGCTGACCAACGCTTACCGGGCGCTTGCCAACCACGGCATGTACAGCGAAGTGAACTGGGGCGTTGGCGCGCCGCCGCCTGCCAATCGGGTCATGAGCGAAGAGGCTGCCTGGCTGGTGGGCGATATCCTGTCGGACCGGCAGGCCCGGGCCCGCACCTTCGGCCTGGACAGCGCCTTATCTACGCCTTTCTGGACGGCAGTCAAAACCGGCACCAGCAAGGATATGCGCGATAACTGGACGGTGGGCTGGTCTGATAAATATACAGTGGGCGTTTGGGTGGGCAACAGTACCGGCGCCAGCATGCGCCAGGTCAGCGGCGTTACCGGCGCGGGGCCTGCGTGGCACGACATCATGCGGTATCTGCATGAGGATCACGCCAGTATGCAACCAACCCGGCCCGGCGGGTTGAGCGCACGCGACATCACATTTGAAAATGATCTGGAAGCCACCCGCACCGAATATTTTCTGCCGGGCACCGAGGTGTCGCGCATCGCGCTGGCGTCTTCGGCCGCGGCTCCGGTTTCCGGGCGCATGGTCATTCGTACGCCGGCCGACGGTACTATTATCGCTCTAGATCCGGATATCCCGGCAGATAATCAACGCCTGCAGCTATTGACCACGACCCCGGCAGGGGGTGCGCACGCAGCCGTGCGCTGGTATGTCGATGGCCGTTTTCTGGGAGCTGCCAATCCCTTTGCCTGGTATCCCGTACCGGGCAGCCACCTGATTGAAGCGCGCGACGGCGCTGGTCAGACCCACGATCGGGCGCGCGTCAATATACGGGGCGCGCAACTGCGACAGCAACTGGGACAGCAGCCGTGACCGGCCGTTACGATGCCTATCGGACACAGGCCATGCGATCTGTTGCATAATTGAGTAAACAGTCCAATCAGATGGTGCACCAATGCAAACCAATACAAGCAATTCACAACTGAAAGTGGGCGTCGGCCAGTTTGCTGCCGTCAACGAGATCGAACCCAATAAGGAACATATCCATACCCTGGTAACCCAGGCGGCAGAGCAGGGCGTGGAGCTGCTCGTGCTGCCCGAGGCGTCCATGTGTTCTTTCGGCTCGCCGCTACCGCAATTGCGGGAGACCGCCGGCAACAACTCGCCTGCCTTTGTCCGCTACATGCAGGATCTGGCACGCGACCATAACATGCATATCGTGGTTGGCGTGCTCAGCCTGGCAGACCAGCCGGGCGATGAACGTGTAACCAACCAGCTACTGGTGCTTGACAATACCGGTGCGCAGGTGCTGCGTTATACCAAAATGCATGTCTATGACGCGTTCAAGTTCAAGGAGTCAGACAAAGTGCGGCCCGGCAGTTTTTCCGAAAAGAATGCCGAACTGGGTTTGTTTGATATCAAGGGCTTTCGGATTGGCCTGATCAACTGCTATGATCTGCGTTTTCCTGAAATGGCAAGAGCCTGATTGATCAGGCGCCGATGTGCTGTCGGTCAGTGCGGCCTGGCTTGCCGGACCGCTCAAGGAAAACCATTGGGAAATATTGCTGCGGGCACGCGCCATTGAAAACACCAGCTATGTGCTGGCATCGGGGCAGACTGCGCCACGCAATTGCGGTCTGAGCATGATCGTGGATCCATTGGGTATGGTGCTGGGCACTGCCACCGCCGACCCGGGTCTGGCTGTTCATACTCTGTCATCAGAACGCATTGCCGAAGTTCGCGAGTTGTTGCCATGTCTGCAAAATCGTCGTTATCAGGTATCAGGATTGAAATGAATACAATTGCAATAAAAAGAACGCATCCGGACGAACTTATTGTCGGGCTGGTTTCCGTTTCTGACAGGGCCACTTCCGGCGTTTACGAGGACAAAGGCATTCCTTCGCTCGAAGCCTGGCTGGAGCGCGCCCTGCAATCGCCCTTTCAGACGTGTACGCGCCTGATCGCCGACGATCAGCAAACCATTTCCGAGACGCTGACCGAACTGGTGGACCAGCAGGGGTGCGATCTGGTACTCACTACCGGCGGAACGGGCCCGGCGCGGCGTGATGTCACGCCCGAAGCGACACTGGCCGTTGCCACCAAGCTTATGCCTGGTTTCGGTGAACAAATGCGACAAATCAGCCTGGCCTTTGTGCCTACGGCCATCCTGTCCCGGCAGGTGGCCGTGATTCGTGAAGCAGACGATCATGCTGCCCTGATTATCAACTTGCCAGGGCAACCCAAAGCCATCCAGGAAACCCTGGAAGGCCTGCGTGATGAACAGGGCAAAGTAAAGGTGCCGGGCATTTTTGCCGCCGTGCCTTATTGCATTGACCTGATCGGCGGTCCTTATGTAGAGACCCGAGACGAGATTGTCGCGGCTTTCCGCCCAAAATCGGCGCGGCGTGAGCCCAAAGCGTGACAACTGTGATGTCACAATTGGTAAATTTGGTAAAAAGCCGGGTTCCTGCGCCTTATATGCGGTTTCCCACTTAAAATAGTGGCTGTTCAGATATTTTTCAATTTCAGGAGATCGTTACATGGCACTCGTTTCTATGCGCCAATTACTGGATCATGCCGCGGAAAACGGCTATGGTATTCCCGCCTTCAACGTGAACAATCTGGAGCAGGTGCAGGCCATCATGGAAGCGGCCAAGGAAACCAACAGTCCGGTCATCATGCAGGCGTCTGCTGGTGCGCGTAAATACGCAGGCGAAGGTTTTCTCAAGTACCTGATCCAGGCTGCGGTAGAGAGCTATCCGGAAATTCCGGTAGTCATGCACCAGGATCATGGCCAGTCACCTGAAATCTGTCAGGGCGCCATCAATCTTGGTTTTTCAAGTGTCATGATGGACGGCTCTCTCATGGCCGACGGTAAAACCATTGCTGACTATGAATACAACGTGGAAGTAACCAAGAAAGTTGTTGATCTGGCACACAAGGTCGGTGTCACCGTAGAAGGTGAACTGGGTTGCCTGGGCTCGCTTGAAACCATGAAAGGCGACAAGGAAGACGGCCACGGTGCAGAAGGCACCATGACCATGGAGCAACTGCTGACCGATCCGGAACAGGCTGCAGATTTTGTCCGTCGCACCCAGCTGGATGCGCTGGCGATTGCGATTGGCACCAGCCATGGCGCCTATAAATTTACCCGCAAGCCTACAGGCGATATTCTATCGATCAACCGCATCAAGGAAATCCACGCCCGCTTGCCCAACACGCACCTGGTCATGCATGGCAGCTCCAGTGTTCCCCAGGAATTGCTGGCCGAAATCCGTGAGTTCGGTGGCGACATGAAAGAAACCTATGGTGTGCCGGTCGAAGAGATTCAGGAAGCCATCAAATTTGGCGTGCGCAAGGTCAATATCGATACCGATATCCGTCTTGCCATGACAGGCGCCATTCGCCGTTTCCTGGGCGAAAACCCCGGCAAATTCGACCCACGTGAATACAACAAGCCTGCCCGCGAAGCCGCCAAGAAAATCTGCGTGGCGCGCTATCAGGAATTTGGTACCGCCGGCAACGCCAGCAAGATCAAACCGATTGCTCTGTCTGAAATGGCCGCAGCCTATGCTGCAGGCAAGCTGTCTCAACAGATCAAATAAGACGATTGTGCCGTCTCCCGGGACGGCCTGTCTGGAAACCCCGCCACGACGATGCGTTGTGGCGGGGTTTTTCTTGTGGATTTCCGTAGTGGGAAATGATGCCCGTAACGGGTATATTGCTATAATTTAGCAATATACAGTGGCAGTATGAGAGTGTTAAAGCGCAGAGCGTTTGCGAAATGGCAGTTGCGTGAAAAATTGCCTGACGCTGTCTTATGTTGGGCGGTTATGAAAATGGAGCACGGGCTGATCGACGCCGATTTGGGTGGAAGGCTTTATAAAAAACGGGTGCCTGGTGCTGGCTGCGGTAAAAGCCGGGGGTACCGTACATTGCTGTCGGCCCGAATAGGCACTCGGTATGTTTTTCTGCACGGTTTTTCGAAAAGCGAGCAGTCCAATATTTCTCTGAAAGAAAAGCAGGCCTTAAGCTATGTCGGAAAGGTATTTCTTGCGCTATCAGATGACGACCTGATCCTTGCCCTGCAAACCGGCGTCCTACAGGAGTTGCATTGTGACAGGAAAAATCATTGAATCATTGCGTGGTGAACTGGCTGAGCTGCAGACTGCTGGTGCAATCAGCAAAACGACAATGCGCGAGTTTGACACGCTTTTTCCGTTGCCGGTCAGGAATTTTACGGCGACAGATATACGAACGTTGCGCGAGTCACTCAATATCAGTCAGCCTGTCTTTGCGCTTCATTTACATACCACGGCCTCGACCGTACGCAAATGGGAGCAGGGTCATACGCGCCCGTCCGGACCGGCGTTGAAATTGCTCAATGTGATCGCTGACAAGGGGCTGCAAGCCATTCTGTAAGATGCTCTTGCCGTATGAGGGAGCACGCTTATGTTGCGGGCCGCTTGCGGACCCCGCTACGACGATGCGTTCTGGCAGGGTTTTTTACATTCAAGCGCAGCATATGGCGGTAAAATAACGGATTATTCCCATTTCTATTCCATGATCGTACGCCCGCGATAGTAAGTCGCTCGGCGCGTACGGCATGATATTTTCCCTTGCAAAGGATTTCCGGTGACATCTGCGCTTCTTCAATCTGATATTCAGTCCCTGCCACTGCTGGCACGCGGCAAAGTCCGTGATATGTACGCCGTGGGCGACGACAAACTGTTGATTGTTGCTTCTGATCGTATTTCTGCGTTTGATGTGATTCTGGATGACCCCATTCCCGGCAAGGGCCAGGTACTGACCGAACTTACGGAGTTCTGGCTGAAGAAACTGGGCCATATCATTCCCACCCATGTGACCGGTATTGCCCCCGAAGAGGTCGTGCAACCGTCGGAAGCAGACCAGGTCCGGGGCCGGGCCATGGTTGTCAAGCGCCTGAAGCCTGTGCTGGTGGAAGCGGTTGCCCGGGGCTATCTGATCGGGTCCGGCTGGAACGATTACCAGAAAACCGGCGCCATCTGCGGCGTCAGCCTGCCTGCAGGCCTGGTGCAGGCGCAGAAGCTGGCGTCGCCTATCTTTACCCCGGCGGCCAAGGCCGAAATGGCTCACATGACGAAAATGTCGACTTCGCCCATGTCGTGCGCGAAGTCGGGCAAGAGCTCGCCGAGCAGATTCGTGATATTACGCTGCGTCTTTACACAGAGGCGGCCGATTATGCCGCAGAAAAAGGCATCATTATTGCCGACACCAAATTTGAATTCGGCCTGGACGACAAGGGTGTCCTGCATCTGATGGACGAAGTGCTCACGCCCGACTCTTCCCGTTTCTGGCCTGCAGACTCGTATCAGACGGGCATCAGTCCGCCATCCTTTGACAAGCAATTTGTGCGCGACTGGTTGGAAACGCAGCCCTGGGATAAGACAGCGCCCGCACCGCGGCTGCCACAGGACGTTTTGCAGAAAACAGCCGACAAATATCGTGAGGCGGCCACCCGCCTGATCGGATAAGCAGGGCGTTATGAACGAAACAGTCAACTCAGGCAATCACAATACTGATTCCAGGCAGGCCGACCAGGCGCTGGTCGGCGTCATCATGGGCTCGTCCAGCGACTGGGACGTCATGAAAAACGCCACGGACATGCTCGAGCAATTTGGCGTGCCTTACAAGGCCCAGGTCATCTCGGCGCATCGTATGCCGCAAGACATGGCCGATTATGGCGCGACAGCCTATGATCGCGGCCTGCGGGCGATTATCGCCGGCGCCGGCGGTGCAGCGCATTTGCCTGGCATGATGGCGGCGCTGACCGAGGTGCCGGTGTTTGGCGTACCGGTCCCGTCGCGCTATCTGCGCGGCGAAGATTCCCTGCTGTCCATCGTGCAAATGCCCAAGGGGGTTCCTGTTGCCACCTTTGCCATCGGCGAAGCCGGCGCCGCCAATGCGGCTCTGCATGTGATTGCCATGCTGGCCATGAACAACCCGGCGCTGCGTGAGCAATTGCGCGCTTTTCGCGAGAAGCAGACCAATACGGCACGGGCGATGACATTGCCGCCGGCTCCCAAGAACTGAAAGAGAATTTTCGCAATGCACACACCAATAGCACTTTCCGACCGCATTCATCCTGGCGAATGGCTGGGTATGCTGGGCGGCGGCCAGCTGGGTCGCATGTTCTGCCATGAAGCGCAGAAACTGGGTTACAAGGTCGTTGTTCTGGACCCGTCCGGCAACAGCCCGGCAGGCATGGTCGCCGAGCGGCATATGGCCGCAGCTTACGATGATATTGTTGCGCTCAGGGAACTGGCCGCGATTACGCCCGCCGTGACCACGGAGTTTGAAAACGTGCCGGCCAGCAGCCTGAAGCAATTGTCTGCAAGCTGCCGTGTTACGCCTGGTGCGGCAGCGGTTGCCGTCGTGCAGGACCGGATTGCCGAAAAGGCATTTATCAGTGCCCAGAATATTCCAGTTGCGCCATATTGCGAGGTTCGCGAGGTGAGCGATCTGGAGCAGGCGCAGGAGGCACTGTTTCCCGGCATTCTGAAAGTAGCCCGCCTGGGCTACGACGGCAAGGGCCAGCAACGGGTATCGACCCGCGCCGAAGCCATTGAAGCCTTTCGTGCCTTTGGACAGATTCCCTGCGTGCTTGAAGCCATGTTGCCGCTGGATCATGAAATTTCAGTTGTCATGGCACGGGCCATCAGCGGCGAGACTGCTATTTTCCCGATTGGTATCAACACTCATGAAAACGGCATTCTTGCCAGCACGGTCGTGGCGCCAGGTCTCATCAACGAAGACCTGGCCAGGCAGGCCCGGGAAGCCGCCCTGCGCATCGCCGAAGGGCTCAATTACCAGGGCGTGCTGTGTGTCGAATTTTTTGTGCTGTCCGACGGTCGCCTGATTGCAAACGAAATAGCGCCACGTCCGCACAACAGTGGCCATTACACGATGGACGCCTGTGTAACCAGCCAGTTTGAACAGCAGGTGCGGGTCATGACGGGCATGCCGCTAGGCGCGACAGATCTGCTTGCACCGGTGGTCATGCTCAATATCCTGGGCGACTGCTGGTTCAATGGCAATGCCAGTCATCCACGGGAACCGCAATGGCATGACATTCTTGCCATTCCGGGTGTATCGCTGCATCTATATGGCAAGGACGAGCCGCGTCCCGGACGCAAGGTGGGGCATATCAACGTTGTGGGCGCCACCATCGAACAGGCCAAGCAACGGGCACGGGATGTAATTCGTAAAATGGGGATTCGCACCGTTTTGTCCTGATTGTCCTTAACCGTATACCTATTCCATGTAATTCCCAGCGGTGGTCCCGGCAACCCGGGATTGCACCCGATGACCACGTGACACAGACTATTTCCATGACCGATATGACAAGCTCGATTGACCATGCCGCCCGCGTTTTGAACGACGGTGGCCTGGTGGCGTTGCCTACCGAGACGGTTTATGGTTTGGGTGCCGACGCCGAAAGTGCGCAGGCCGTGGCCAAAATCTACCAGGCCAAGCAACGGCCAGCCAATCATCCGCTCATTGTCC
The DNA here is from genome assembly GCF_000219915.2 of Advenella kashmirensis WT001. Classification (NCBI taxonomy): domain Bacteria; kingdom Pseudomonadati; phylum Pseudomonadota; class Betaproteobacteria; order Burkholderiales; family Alcaligenaceae; genus Advenella; species Advenella kashmirensis. The sequence continues at coordinate 1,259,922 of NC_017964.1, forward strand.
ATATCGCGCCGGAGGCAGATTTGTCCTATTGGACGCGGGATATTCCGACAGAAGCGCAAAAGTTGATGCTGGCATTCTGGCCGGGTCCATTGACACTGATCCTGCCAAAAAATCCGGCGATCACCGACGCGGTGACCGGTGGACAAGACAGTATCGGCCTTCGCTGCCCCTCGCACCCGGTCGCGCTGGCGCTGATCCGCGCTTTCGTCCGCCTGCGCCCCTCGGGGCAGGCCGGTATCGCCGCACCTTCGGCCAACCGGTTCGGCCATGTGTCTCCGACCAAAGCCCAGCACGTACGCGACGAATTCCCCCGGGAATGCGCCGATGGCATGCCGGTGCTGGAAGGCGGCGATACCGATATCGGCATTGAATCGACGATTGTCGACGTCTCGCGCATTGCGCAGGGCATGCCGGTTGTACTGCTGCGTCCTGGCCATATTTCGGCAGCGCAACTGGCGCAGGTGCTGGGCTATACTCCGGCCAGCCCCGACGCCGCGGTTCCCCGCGCCTCGGGTACGCTGAAGGCGCATTATGCGCCGCAGACCCGTCTGAGCCTGTTCGACGCTGCAAGCCTGCACGCGCTGCTGGCCGCCCGCCCCGAACACGAACGCTGGGCCATCTATGCATTTGACGCGCCGCCAGCAATCCTGCCAGCAAAGCTGCAGTGGCATCAGGTCTCTTGCGATCCGGTCCAGTATGCGCATGACCTGTATGCGCTGCTGCGCGAGGCCGATCAGCAGAATCTGGACCATTTGCTGATCCAGCGCCTGCCCGAGGATGAGCGCTGGGATGCCGTTGCCGATCGCCTGCAGCGCGCCGCTGCCGCCTTTGAATAACGTTGTACTGGCCAGGGTGGTGGCCAGGAATGCGTTATATTCCAATCTGTTACGCGAATCGCGGCAGTTTATTCGGGAAAACGCAAGGCCGCTTTGCCAGTTGGCCTAATCCGGATTATGATGATTCTATTGGAATCTCCGGAACACAATATGTTAGAAATCAAGAATCTTCAGGAAATGGTGGATGTGCGCAGGGATATCCACGCCCACCCCGAACTGGCTTACGAAGAAAACCGGACCGCCCAGGTCATTTGCCGCAAGCTCAAGGAATGGGGCATCCCATACGAAGCGGGCATCGGCAAAACCGGCGTGGTCGCAAGCATCCGGGCAGGCAGCGCCGACAAGGCCATTGCTTTGCGTGCCGATATGGACGCGCTACCCATGCAGGAAGAAAACCGCTTCGCGCACCGTTCGCAGCATGATGGCAAAATGCATGGCTGCGGTCACGACGGGCATACCACCATGCTGCTTACTGCGGCGCATTACCTGCATGAGACGCGCAATTTCGACGGTACAGTTCACCTGATATTCCAGCCGGCTGAAGAGGGCGCTGCGGGCGCCAAAGCCATGCTTGACGACGGGTTGTTGGAACGATTTCCCTGCGAAGCCATTTTCGGCATGCACAACTGGCCCGGCTTGCCCGAAGGGGCGTTCGGCTATCGCAGTGGGCCGCTGATGGCTTCCAGTAACGTATTTCGAATCACCGTGTCGGGAAAAGGCGGCCACGCGGCAGCGCCCGCCGATTGCGCCGATCCGGTTCCGGCGATTGCCCAGATTGCGGTGGCGCTGCAGACCATCGTATCGCGTTCGGTTCGTCCCATTGACCCTGCAGTCTTGTCCATTACGCAAATTCATACCGGCTCGGCCAATAATGTCATTCCCGATAGTGGCTGGCTTGCCGGCGCGGTGCGCTGTTTTTCCGATGACGTGATCGACGTAATGGAAAAACGCATGCGCGAACTGGCCACGCAGATTGCCAGCAGCTTTGGCTGTACCTGCGAGGTTGAATTTGACCGTAAATATCCGCCATTGGTAAACACGCCAGATGAAACCGAGTTCTGCCGCCAGGTCATGGAGTCGCTGTATGGCGATCGCAGTGCCGAAATGGTGCGCGAGAACGTGCAGGTCATGCCGTCCGAAGACTTCTCGTTCTTTTTGCGCGAACGGCCTGGCAGTTATGTCTTTTTGGGAAATGGCGAGGGCAACCACCGCGAGCCGGACCATGGCCTGGGGCCCTGCATGTTGCACAACCCGAGCTATGATTTCAACGACAATCTGATCCCGATCGGCGCCAGCTACTGGATTCGCCTGACAGAAATGTATCTGGCGGCCAAAGCCAGTTAACAGCACACCTCACTTCATTCCCGGGACCCATGCGTCCGGGAATGACAGCCCGAGTCACTGACGACACACCATATTCGCAATTCAAAGGACATGCGCCGATGTAAGGGGGCATCGTCAGGCCGTCGGTCGGTCGCCTTTGGGTCTCTACCGGATCATCATCAGTATTCGTATTTCTTGCATTTGCACGTGTATGCTGGCACGCCACGCCAACCCTGCCTGTGCTTACGATTACTACGCACTCCAAAAAATTGAATGGTTGTCGGATATGCGCTTGATGCAAACGATCATTGCATTTGTAATAATGCATTTGTCATGATTGAGGCTGGCCTCCGGGTTTGTTTTAATCACTTGGCAAGACCCACTGATCAACGTTACCATAACTTCAGATCTGGTCTATTACAAAGGAGCGTCTTCAATGCGATCGTTGTTACGTTATATAGTGCTTGCAATTTTACTAGCGGGCGGACAACCTGCCATTGGGGCTGGACTGCAGGTCACACCCATCGTCCTGGATATCAAGCAGTCACAAAAATCTGACGGCTTGTGGCTGACCAACACATCAAATGCGTCTATGGATGTGCAGGTTCGGGTATTTGAATGGGTGCAAAATAATGAAACAGATGTGCTTACGCCAACAACCGACTTCGTGGCCAGTCCGCCCATGGCAAAAATTCCCGGCAGCGGCAAGCAATTTGTCCGTTTGGTCAAAGTCGGGCAACCTGCCGTTGCGATGGAGCGCTCATATCGTATTGTAGTGGACGAATTGCCATTGGAAAGTGCTGCAAGCAAAGGTCTGACGTTTGCCCTGCGGTATTCCATTCCGGTGTTTATTCAGGGAGTCAATAAACCAACGCCGCCGAATCTGAACTGGAATCTGGCAGCCGGCCCAAAAGGCAGTGTACTGCTGAGTATTCATAATTCAGGGACGACACGGGCAAAATTGAGTGATTTGCAATTTACCAGTAACAGGGGAGGGAAAACTCATCTAGTCAATAAGGGTCTGTTCGGTTATGCGCTTGCAAATAGCGGCAGGCATTGGTCGTTAAAAAATTCACAATTGTTTTCTGCCGGTGGAACGTTTAAGGTGGTGATGAACGGTAAAACGCTGCAAATACCCGTTTCTGCACCCAATTGAATAGTTCAGGGCGCCATCATCGGCGCTCACCAAATCTTAATTAATTGTAAGTATTTGAAAAAATTAGTTATGTCTGTGTTGTATTTTTAATGCTGTGCTTGATTGAAACAATTTCGTTTGCTATGGTGATTTAACGGTTTTGCTATTTGGACGTTAATCTCAATTACGAAGTTGATTTTAAAGGAACAACAATGAAAGCCAAGATAATTGCCGTGGGTGTTGGAGCGGCGGTTACGCTGAGTACTTTAGCCGCTCACGCAGCAACCGATACCACAACATTTGATGTCACTATTTCGATCACCCCTTCTTGTAATATCAGCACGGCGGGCAATGGGGCGCCAACGCTGGCTTTCGGCTCTCATGACTCCTTTCAGACACAGGTTACAGGTTCAACCAATCTGATTGTCACGTGTACTAACGGTGCTGCCTATCAGTTAGGCCTGAATGAAGGACTTAATGCTGGTGCTGCTGGTGATGTTAATACCCGCAGGATGATTGGTGTCAGTACCACGCCGGATAATACTGCCGATTATGTACCCTATCAACTGTATCAGGACGCAAGCTACGCAACGGTTTGGGGTAATACACTGGATACGAACACCAAAGCGGCAACCGGAACAGGTGCACAGGCTACGCACACCGTATACGGACGGGTCCCAAGTACGAATTACACGGTTGGGAACTATCAAGACACCATTACTGCCACAGTGACGTTCTGACACGGCTGTTTGAAGATTATGTTCCTGGAATATAACATGGCTGCGAATGGTTGAATGGGTAAGGGCGTGGAAGGCTATTGGTCTGCTGATAATTTTCTGTGCCCTGGCCGATTGGGCGCGGGCACAGCATATCCCCCCGCCTGTTCGGCACAAGGACGCGGACGTCAGCACGCAGAGTGCATTCAATACCGTTTATCTGGACGTAACACTGAACGGCAACCCAATAGGTAATTTAACTCCATTCATTGAAAAAGACGGCAAGTTGTCAGGAAACCCGAAAGTATTGCGCAGCCTGGGGTTTCGCGTGCCGGATGATTCTTCGGCGCCCATCCCACTGGATGATATTGATCAACTCAATTACCGTTACAGCCAGGATGTGCAGCGTCTGTCCATGACGGCACCATTAGATACGCTGGATCTGGAGGCGACGGAACTAACTAATGAAATCTCTCCCGATATTGAAGTTTCTTCCGGCACGGGGTTGCTGCTGAACTATGACATTTACGCCTGGTATTCAACAAATCGCTATAAATCACTCAGTGCTTTTTCAGAGTTAAGGTTTTTCAGTCCGTTAGGGGTCTTAAATAGCACCGCGTTGTTCAAGAGAGAGACAGGCGGCCAGCAAAGCCAGTGGCAAAAAGATGTGGTTCGTTTAGATACCCAATGGGAAACCTCCTGGCCGGGCAGCGCGGTGAGTTTGCGGCTGGGCGACACGCATACCGCAGCTGTACCATGGTCGCGTCCTACGCGCATTGGCGGTATTCAACTCAGTCGCAATTTTGCCTGAAGCCGTACTTTTCCACCGCACCCTTGCCTTCCTTTCTGGGCTCTGCAGACATTCCGTCGAATGCGGAACTCTATGTGAATGGCATCAAACAGTTTGAACAAGAGGTACCGGCTGGTCCCTTCAATATTCAGACCATGCCTTATATCAGCGGGGCAGGCAATGCCACATTGGTTTTGACTGATGCAATGGGCAAGCAACGCGCAGTAGAACTGCCATTTTACAACAGCACGACATTACTGAAAAAAGGACTGGCAGACTGGTCTATCGAGGCCGGTTATGTGCGTAAATCTTACGGGATTAAATCGTTTGATTACGGCCATGATCCAATGTATTCCGGTTCCATTCGCTACGGGGTGACCGATGCAATTACCGCTGAAGCTCATGCCGAAAGCACCAAGAAGCTGGTGAACTACGGTGCGGGCGTGAATGCCAGACTGGGCCAGTTCGGCGTGGTGTCTGGCTCATATGCAAGCAGCAAGCATAATAATGTCAGGGGCAGTATGTACAGTTGGGGGTATCAATGGCAGGGTAGTCGCTTTCATGTGAGTGCTGATCTGAAAAAAGCACAGAAGACATATCGTGACGTTGCGTCATTGTACGGTTCAGAAGTACCCGAATCCAACCGGATTTTTTCGGCTGGAGTCAATATGGATCAATGGGGCCAGTTGGGCGTCAGCTACATTAACCTGAAGTATTTCGGACAACCGGCAGATCGCTACCTGAATGTCTACTGGAACAAACAGATTACTGACACAGTAAATGTGGCGCTGAACTACAACAAGGACTTGAGCAAATCCGGGCGCCAGACTCTTTTTCTGGGGGTCTCATTCAATTTTGATCAACGCTATTCAGCCTATGTGTCGGCGACGGCGCTCAACGATACCAATCGCTATACGGCCAGTCTGTTCCGTCGGTCTGAAGACGATGAAGGATTGTCCTGGACGCTTCAGACGCAATACGAACGACAATCTGCAGGCCTGTATGCCAGTGCAAACTATCGCGGCCGTTACGGTGAATATTCTGCGGGGATCCAGAGCGACAGGGGTAATAACGCCGCATACGCGAATACGACGGGATCTCTGGTGCTGATGTCTGGCGGTGTATTCGCCAGCCGGCAGATTACCGATGGGTTTGCAGTGGTCTCGACCAATGGCGTCAAGGACGTGCCCGTCCAGCTCGAAAATCGCAAATATGGTACAACTAACAACAGCGGGTTGCTGATTGTGACGCCACTGAATTCATATCAGAAGAACCAGATTTCGATTGATCCGTCGGTACTGCCGGCCAATATGATGATTGATAAAGTAAACACGACAGTCGCACCAGAAAGAGGATCGGGTACGCGTGTTCTCTTCAAGGTGGCGCCGGCCCGTGCGGCAACGGTCATTCTGCATGATCGCAACGGGCAGCCTTTGCCGTTGGGGACCCCCATTGTACTAAACGGCGGCTCAGAGACCGTTGTGGGCTACGATGGCATTGCCTACCTGGAACAATTGCAGTCGCATAATCAGGTACGTGCAAGATCAGCGTCCGGAGATTGCCAGATCGAGTTCGATTACATTAATACTGAAGACACAATACCAAGGCTTGGGCACTGGTATGCAGGGAGTAAATAGAATGCGTCCGCTCAAGCTGGTTTTTCTCTCGTTCCTGTGCATCTTCGGCTCATTGCTTGCGACCGAGCGTGCGCAGGCAAACTGCACCGCAAATGTTACTTCCCTTAATTTTGGCAATATCAACCCAGTTACGCCGGGCACACTCGATGTCAATGCGACGATCAATTACAGTTGCTCTTCACTGGTTACTCTGTTAAGTTACATCAGAGTATGCGTCGAAATAGGCCGTGGCCCGCAAGATGCCGACGTGGCCAACCGCATGTTGACCCATACGACAACGACTACTGAAAAACTATCATATAACATCTATTCCAATCCCAACAGAACGACTGTATTTGGTAATGTGTATGGTTCAGCCAGCCCACCTGTCGTCATTCATCACGGACCTTACGCCATTGGGGTACGGCCGACCGCATCCGGTTCGGTGACGGTGTATGGCCGGCTTGCTGCTGCAAACCCGTTTATGCAGCGAAGTGTGGGCCAATACAACTCGACGCTGCCTGTTATCGTCAAAATGGCGCTGGTGTCCGCGATAGGACAGAGTTCATGCACGATCACCGGAACACCGGCAAATATCTCTTTTCCGATTACAGCAAGATTGATCAGCGCATGTAAGATCAGCGCTCAGCCGTTGAATTTCGGTACCCATCCCAGTAATTTTCCTGCGAGCGTAACGTCAACCTCTACTATCGCCTCATCCTGCACCAAAGGAACGCCGTATCAAATCGGACTGAACAACGGTTTGTATGCGGTGGGCAATCAGCGGCGCATGAAGGCCGGCGATGGTCAGTTTATCAATTACGAGTTGCACAAAGATGCTGCGCGCTCCCAGCGCTGGGGCGCGACGCTCAATACGGCAGAAACGCTTGCCGGTGTGGCTACAGGGGTAACGCAGAATGCGACGGTCTATGGAAGAGTCCCGCCACAGGCCGGACTCAGGGCGGCCAACTATAAAGATACGATTACTGTCACGATCACGTATTAAATTGCAGATGGTGGCGTGCGGCGTTAGGGATAGCACGCTTTTTATCGAGGTGCCCGGATCTTACTTATCTGTCAATTCCCCATACCTGGCCAGCGCGATTCTGCGCGCCGCCTTGTGATCCACGACAGGGCGCGGATACGTTGTATCCAGTTCAATCTGTGCAGCCGCCAGGACATGATCGGCTGCCGTCCACGGGGCATGGATGTGCTTGTCGGACAATGCCGCGAGCTCGGGCACGTAACGGCGTATGAATTTGCCGTCCGGATCGAATTTCTGCGATTGGGTGATTGGGTTGAATATACGGAAATAGGGCTGGGCGTCGCAGCCGGTGGAGGCGGCCCATTGCCAGCCGCCGTTGTTTGCTGCCAGATCAAAATCATTCAACTTTAATGCAAAGTAATGTTCGCCCCGTTTCCAGTCAATGCCCAGGTCCTTGGTCAGAAAGCTGGCAACAATCATGCGCAGGCGGTTATGCATGTAGCCGGTTTGATTAAGCTGGCGCATGCCGGCATCGACAATCGGATAGCCGGTTTTTCCCTGGCACCATGCCAGAAAGTGGCGCTCGGCTTGCGGTCCGCTTTCCCATTCAATTGCGTCGTATTTGGCATTGAATGCGTGGTCGGCCACTTGCGGAAAATGATGCAGGATCATGAAATAAAAATCACGCCAGATCAGTTCGCTGAGCCAGGTTGCTGCGCCTTGGCTGCCTGTGGACATGGCCGAACAAGCGACCTTAACTAACTGTCGGATCGACAGGGTGCCGAACCGCAGGTGCACAGATAAATAACTTGGGCCTCGCAGAGCAGGAAAATCACGTTTGGCATCATAGGCATTCATGCGGGGCAGGAAGTCCTGGAGAGCCTCCTGCGCGGCGCTACTGCCGGCCGCCATCGGCACCGGCTGCGCTGGCGGTATGAAGCCGATATCTTTCAGGCAAGGGCGCTGTGTCAGCGCTTGCGGGACAGGGGCCAGCGCGCATGTCAGCGTTTCAACGGGTGCCGCGCTGTAGTGCTCACTGCGCAAGGCTTTTAGCCAGGCGTTCTTGTAAGCCGTAAATACCTTGTATGGACGACCCTGTCCGTTGAGTATTTCGTCCGTATCAAAAATAACCTGGTCTTTGAATAGAAAAAATTCACGGTTGTCAGCTGCCAGCCTGGCGCTCACCTCCCGATCGCGTTCTTTTGCTTGTGGCTCGTAATCGCTGCCGGCAAATACCGCCTCTACGTTCAACGCCTGTGCGATGTCCGGGATCATTTGCTGCGGTGTGCCGTGACGCACGATCAGCCCCGAACCGGCTTGCTGCAATTGGCGCTGCAGATCGTCCAGGCATGCATCAATGAAGGCTACGCGGCGATCGTCAGGGGGAAGGGTAGAAAGAATGTGGGTGTCAAAGACGAACAGGCAAAACACCGTTTCACATTGACGCAGCGCCTGAAACAGGGGGCGGTTGTCAGTCATGCGCAGGTCACGACGGAACCACATTAAACCGCGGCTATATTGTTTCATGGGTCAGGTTTTGTGATCAACAATCGTGGAAACACGAGCTTAACTGAATTTCCGGAAAAATACATTGAACCGCTCTTGTGCTGGTGTTCTTATCCGGCAGTCCTTTGCGTGGCGGGCACCTGGCCGATTCCGCCCGGTCTTCATTGTTTCCAAAGATCAATCACGGGGCCAGAGAGGCGTACTATAGGTAATTCCGTCCGCTTGCTGCCGCCTTGCCGCAAGCGGGCGGGCATGCATCGATAGTTCGGACATCACACGTTGTGTTTGATTTGATCACAATTGAGATATCAACCTGGCTCAACAAAGCAGCAGGGCAGGCTGGATCTCCGTTGGGGAGCTACTTGCTGTCGGACAGAACCAATTTTTCCAGATAATCGAGGTCCTCACGTACCAAACGCAGCGATTCCCGTACATCCGGCACTTCCGGTCGTCGTGCTGCTTCGCGTAACAACGAATTGACCGCCATGTCAGCCATGATTTCGGCTACGTTGGCGCGATCCAGTCTGCCCTCCGGCTTGTACCACCAGGCCGACCAGTTACACATGCCGATCAGACTGAAGGCGGCTACATGTGCGTCGACCATGCGAAACACGCCTTCCCTGATCCCTCTTTCTATGACGTGGCTGAAGTTTTCAAGCACATTACGGCGCGCATTCTGCACGGATATGCGCTGTTTTGGTGACAAATCGGCCTCGGTGCGATCCGCCACCCGGAACTCTGCAGGGCGTGACAGAATCAGGTCGGCGTGTTGGGTGACCAGCGCGCGCAACGCTGTCACCGGGTCAAGATCGTCGCGGGCAACCGTGTCGCCGGCCAGCTTGCGCGCCGCGCTCAGCACTTCTTCTGTGAGTGATTGCTGAATCTGTTCCTTGTTCTTGAAATAGTAATACACCGCGGTACGGCTCAATCCCAGCGCTTCGGCAATGTCCTGGATGCTGGTGCCGCCGGTGCCCCGCTCAATGAAAAGCGTTGCTGCTACATCCAGGATGGCACTGCGTAGCGCTTCTCCCTTGAGCGTAGCCTTTGTAGAAATGTCGTTCACTGTCGTACTCCCTGTCGCAACACAGCCATTAAACCCCAGTTGGCTGCCGGTTGTATAGACCATTATTTTCCTTGATTTGACGGATTCGTCAAATATTAAAAATTAATTGACATTAAAGTCAAATAATTATCTAATGTGTCAAATAACACTGAAATGATATTTGTAAAGGAGAACGATTGTGGCAACAAACCCTTCTGCAAATTCGGCTACCGCTGGGTTTCTGAACACGGACTGGAATCCACGTGATTTACCAGCGGGCACTTCGACCCGCAACGTGGTCCTGCGCTGCGCCGATGGCGCCGCCACCTCGGGCTCCCTGTACCAGCCAGCCGGCAAGCGATGCAGGACAGTGGTATGCATCATGCATCCGCGTGAGTTCATGGCGTGCCACTACCTCATTCCAGATGTTGTTGCGGCCGGCTTTGCCGCCTGGTCTCAGGGAGCACGATCAGTGGGCAATGATTTGCGCCTGGAACATGAGTTCGCATTGCATGATGTCACCGCTGGCCTGACCTTTCTGCGTGAACAGGGCTTCGACAATATTGTTCTGCTGGGTAATTCGGGTGGGGCGGGATTGTATTCGCTTTACGCTGAACAATCTGTGCTGCCCGGGGCGCAACGTATTGCGCGCAGCCCAGCAGGTAAGCGGACCGGTTTGGGCCAGCTGGATATGCCGCGGATTCAGGGCATGGTTCTGGTCGGCCCGCATCCAGGGCAGGGGGCATTGTTAATGAATTGCATTGACCCGTCTGTAGCGCAGGAGAGTGATGCCCTGTCTGTCGTATCTGACCTGGATCCGCTGGATCCCGCCAATGGCTACAAACCGAATGGACAGGCGCGTTATTCACTAGAATTTATCGAACGCTATCGTGCCGGCCAGCACGAAAGGGTTGCCCGTTTGGACGCGGCCGCGCAGCGGATGATCGACACGCGACTGAAGGCGCGAGAGCGGGTGAAAACGCAGGCTGACAGCGCTGCAGATGACAAACGGCTGGCCGCTCATACACCGGTGCTGATCGTCTGGCGAACCGATGCTGACTTGCGTTGCCTGGATCTGAGTCTCGATCCCTCTGACCGCCATCCGGGCTCCTTGTGGGGCAAAAATCCATATTCATCAAACTATGGCGCTGTTGGTTTCGCACGTTTCTGTACACCGGAGAGCTGGCTCTCGACCTGGTCGGCGCTTTCATCCAATGCCAGTCTGTCGCGTACCGCCCCGGCCATCGACATACCAACGCTGGTGATCGAATACACCGGCGACCAGGCCTGCTTTCCAGGTGACGTACAGACGATCTATAGCGCACTGGCGGCGCAGGACAAGCAGCACCTTCGCATTCGCGGCGATCACCATGGTCGGGCCCTGGCGGACAATGAAGAACCCGGACGCTACCAGGCTGGTCGCGACCTGGCCCGCTGGCTGCAGGCGCGTTTTCTTTGATTAATGCCTAATGGAGATTTGACATGACTGTTTTTCACGATACGCCTGGTGCACTGCGGCTGCATGGCGTTGACCATACTGCGAGACCGACCTGGCGCTTGCGCGAGACGGTCGCGTTTTACCGCGATGTGCTTGGCTTGCGTCTGGTCCATGTTATTTCAGCTCGCGGTTGGGGGCCTGCGAGCCATCCGGATTTTCTGCATTTCTTTTTCGATAGTGGCAACGGCAGCACAATCGCATTTTTTTACTATCTGGGTTCAAGCGAACCTGAAACTATGCAAGGGCGCAGCAGTATGCGGCCTTTGCCGGAAGATCATGTTGCAGACGCGACGCATACTGCCTGGCTGGTGCGCAGTGAAGACGAGCTCAAAGCCTGGAAAAAAAGGCTTGAGGATGCAAAGCTGGAGGTCTCCGTGGAAACGCGCCATGAAGTGATCGAGTCGATCTATGTTCGCGACCCCAATGGCTATTTCATTGAATTTACCCGTAAATTGAGGCCGTTGGGACGGGTTGACGAAGTTGACGCAGACCTGACGATGCAGGCTGCAATACAGGCAGAAGATAGCGCGCTTTCCAAGGGCGAGCGCATCCGGCATATTGATGAAGTATGGGCCCGCAAGGCAATGTTGCTGGAGAACCAAGGCGCAATGGGCCAGATGCCTGCTGCAGCGTTCGCATCTTTGTACCCTGCGTCGAAGAATTTGCGCCGCTGGTTCGCGACGCAGAACAACGCGATGATTGTCAGGTCGTCAAGCATGAATATTTCGATTGTATTTATGCGGACCAGCCGCTGGAATTTCGCCGCAAGACGCTTGGAATGAAACCGGCAGTTTGGTATGGCTTGTTTACAGGCGGCGTCAGCGGTGTCATTGAAGTGCTGGACCGCGACCGGGTCCTGATCGTGCCCACGGCAGCGTGATCTATTGGCAGGAGACAACAAAAATGCAAAATATTCGTTACCCCATAGAGGGTGTTATCTACCATGAACGGGCGCGAGCACGCGCCTGGCTGGACAACGGTACGTGGCAACAACAGACAGTGGGTCAATTGCTGCAGGCCACCGCGCGTCGGTGTGGTGAACGACAAGCGATTATCACAGAGCAAGGCAGCGTCACGTTTGCACAACTGGATGAGCAAACCGAGAGGCTGGCTGCGGCGCTGCTTAACCTGGGTCTTAAACCTGGTGATCGTGCCATTTTTCAGATGGGTACTACGCTTGAGACCGTCATTGCGTTGCTGGCCTGTTATAAAGCGGGCATCGTGCCGGTTTGTTCTCTGCCGCAGCACCGGGAACTGGAAATTGGTCAATTGGTCCGCCAGTCTGGCGCACGTGGATACTTTGTTCAGGCTGACTTTGGCAGCTTTGATCTGGTTGCCTTCGCTCAGCGAATGATGTCCGACCATGCAGGATTGACACAACTGGTGGTGGCACGCGGCAATTCATCGGCCGGCAACGATATGCGTGAGTTGATCGACGCCATGCCGCTGGCGCGGGCGCAGACCATCGTCGCCGAGAATGCGCCTGGGTGCGAGGATGTACTGGCGTTCCAGTTGTCTGGCGGTACGACCGGCATTCCAAAAATCATTCCGCGATTTCATGCTGAGTACATCGCGCACTCACTTGCCTGTGCAAAGAACTATCAGCTTGGCGAAGATGATCGTTTCATTTGGGCTTTACCGTTATTGCACAATGCCGCTCAGGTGTATGTCCTGATGCCGGTCATCGCGATGGGCGTGTCGGCGGTTCTCATGCCCCGGGTCGATGTGCCGCTTATGTTGACGCTGATTGAGCGATACCGGGTCACGCGGGCAATTTCAATCGGACCGATTGCACCGCAATTGATGGCCTATTCCGAACTGGCGCAGCATGACTTGTCGTCGTTGCGTTTGTTTATGACGATGAGCGCAGCCGAGAGGCTGGAAGAACATTTGCGCATTCCGTGCTCCAACCTGTTTGGTATTACCGAGGGCCTGCTGCTTGGCTCACCGGCCAGTGCGCCGCCGTACATCCGCCACAAAACCCAGGGCCGCTCGGGTTGTACCGGCGATGAAATTCGATTACTGGCGCCAGGCACTGAAGTGCAGGTTGAATCGGGGCAGATGGGCGAATTGTGTTTTCGCGGTCCGGCGACCATTCCCGGATTCTTCGACGCTCCGACAGCCAATGTCCAGGCGTACACGTCTGATGGCTTTTACCGAACCGGTGACATGATGATAGAACGGATTGTAGATGGCCAGTCCTATTACAGCTTTGAAGGCAGACTGCGGGACAACATCAATCGTGGCGGCGAGAAGATCGGCTGCGAAGAGGTTGAAGCACTGGTCAGCGCACATCAGGCCATTTCCGAAGCACGCCTGGTCGCCATGCCGGATCCCATTTATGGCGAGAAAGGCTGCGTCTTTGTCACCGTACGGCCAGGATACGCTGCGCCGACTGTCCATGAATTGATGATGTTCCTCGTTGAAAAGGGTCTGGCCAAATATAAGTGCCCCGAACGTGTGGAGGTTATTGAAGCCTTTCCGGTTACCAAAGTGGGCAAGCTGGACAAGATGATGTTGCGCAGAATGATTGCAGATTTACTCAATCGCGAAGCCCGGCAAGGCACGGAGGAAAATAATGATAAGTACTGAGTACGTAGTGAACGACGCGCCGTTTGTGATTCGACGACGGGTAAAGTGGGGCGATTGCGATCCTGCCGGAGTGGTCTATACCGTCACATTCAGCGAGTATGTCATCTCGGCGGCCGAGCTCTTTTACGGAAAACTGCTGGGTGGAACACCTCAGCGCGTAAAGGATGAGCATGGCTTTGGCACGCCAACGCGTGCATTGACATTTGATTTTCGCGCCTCACTTTGGCCTGACGAAGAGTTTGACATGGCTGTCTATGTTGAGAATATCAGTCAGCGAACGTATACCTTGCACATCGCCGGCAGTGTGCGTGGCCAGGCGGCTTTCGATGCACGATTGACGCCCATTTGCGTAGCTCGCGGCGAGCGTCGGGCCATTGTCTTACCCGAGATACTGCGCGCTGCGCTGGTTGGTTATCAACGTGACTGCGAACAGCAGGCACCATACGGGAGTACGAACCAATGAAGATTGCTGTTATCGGCGCCGGACCTGCTGGCCTGTATTTTTCTCTGCTGGCCAAGAAACAGGATCCTGGTCATGAGATACGCGTTTATGAGCAAAACCCCCGAGGCGCTACCTATGGTTGGGGCGTGGTATTTTCCGACGTGGGACTGGCTTTCCTGCGCGAGGCCGATCCCGAGTTTTTCGATACATTCGTGGCGCATCACGAGCGCTGCGACTATATGCAGATTATTCATCAGGGTACGAGTGTACAGGTGCACGGCAATCATTTCTCACGCACCGCAAGACTGGATATGCTGGACGTCCTGGAACAGGCCTGTCTGCGGGCCGGCGTGCACATCGAGCACGATTGCCGCATCGACAATATAGAACAGCTGGCAGCCGAAGCCGATATGGTGGTGGCGGCAGATGGCAGCAATAGCGCCGTGCGCAAGCAATTTGCCGATCAGTTCTGCCCCAGCTTTGAGCGTCGTCGCAATAAATTCGCCTGGTATGGAACGCATCAGCGCTTTCATCCGGTCTCGCTTATCTTTCGTGAAACGGAGCACGGCATTTTCATCGCACACAGTTATCAATACAGTGCGACGCTAAGTACGTTTCTGGTCGAAGTTGACCCGGATACCTGGCATCGCGCCGGCCTGGATGTGGCGAGCGAAGAGCAGAGCCGCCATTATTGTGCCGAGGTTTTTCGTGCCGATCTGGGGGCGAACGAATTGCTGACCAATCGTTCCCTGTGGTTTGAAGCCAATATAGTCCGTAATGAAAACTGGTCGTACCGCAATATTGTGTTGCTGGGTGATGCCTTGCGCACGGTTCATTTTTCGCTGGGCTCAGGCACCCGCATGGCCATGCAGGATGCCATTGCATTGAATGAGGGGCTGCGCCAGTATCCCGGTGATGTCCAGGCCGCATTTGGCGTATTCGAGTCCCGGCGCAGGCAGGCTTCATCCAATTTCCAGCATGCAGCAGCGCGTAGCCTGGATTGGTACGAGAACGTCGCGGACAAGATGCATCTGGATCCGGTGTCCTTTGCCTACGATTATATGAGACGCACCGGGCAGGTTAGTCATGAGGATCTGCGTCAACGCGATCCGGGTTTTACTGCTGCCTATGAAGTAAGGCACCCAGCCTAGTTTCCCACAGTTTGCATATGACGTAAACAATTAAATAACATACCCGATAACCATCCATTCAATTGGAGGAGACATGAAAAAAATACTTACTCTGGCAACGCTCATCCTGGGCGTTTTGACCTGTTCGGCGCAGGCACAATCCTCATCCTATCCGACGCGCAGTGTTCGTGCCGTTTTGCCCTATTCGGTTGGAGGCGGCCCGGACACGGTCGCAAGAATGATAGGCGAGCAATTATCGACGGCATGGAAGCAGCCGTTTATTGTCGAGAATAAACCCGGCGCCAACGGCTGGCTTGCGCTGGGCGAGGTCAAACGGTCTGCTGCAGACGGCTATTCGATAGCGATCGTGGACAACACCCATATGACGCTGCATCCTCATCTGTATAAAAAAATGCCGTTTGATCCTGCACGGGATTTTGTCGCCGCGGCGCCCATTTACTCGACGCACTTTTTTATTGTTGTTTCAGCCAACTCTCCATGGCGCAATGTCGGGGACCTGATCGGTGCCGCACACAAAGCGAATGGACATCTCACCTATGGCACCTGGGGGATAGGCAGCGTTGCACATCTCGGGTCGACGATTTTGCAGCAGCGTACGCAAATGAGCATGACGCACATTCCATTCAAGGATTTGTCGCAATTGTATGCGGCAGTGGCCAATGGCGATGTAGATTGGGCTTTCGGCACAGCAGCGACAGTACAGAATCTGTATCAGGCAAAGCGAGTAAAGTTTCTTGCGTTGGCAGCCCCAGCCCGCCTGGCGGCGTATCCTGATGTGCCCACGATAGCACAGGCAGGGGGGCCGCAGGACTTCGAACTAAAAACGTGGGTAGCTGCGTTCGCTCCCCGAGGTACACCGCAAGCGGTCATTGAGAGTCTTAACACGGCGATCGCCGCAGCGCTGCGCACACCCGCCATAAAGCAGCGATTTGAAACCTTTGGCTTTAATGCATGGTCTGTCGATGCCCCCGGCCTGGCGCGCGCGGTAAATGAGGACTCGGCGCATTTCGGTCAGATTGTGCAGAAGGCTAATATTGCCCTGGACTAGTCGGCAAGCCGGCAGGGAGGATGAGTCCTGGCCCTGCCGATCTGTCGCTTGTCCATCGTGTTTGCCGGAGCAACGCCTGCTATTGCCCTCGGGTTTCCAATTCATCTGCATCTGTTTCGTACGAACGGGTGAGTCCGCCGGATTCAACCCAATGGGTCAGTTTGTCCAGCCAATCGGCCAGCTCAGTTTGCTGTTTTGCAGTCAGGGGTGCCAGGAAGGCGCGTTCGAGATTTGTTGCGATGTGATTGGCTTTCTCAATAAGGATCTGGCCTTGCGGGCTCGTCGCCAGGCGCACCTGTCGCCCGTCGCGCTCGGTGGTGCGTTTGACTACAAAGCCACGGTCAACAAGCCGGGCGAGCATGCGCGACGTTTTGGGGCGATCCAGGCGAGCCCGGTCAGCAAGTTCGCTCGGATTGATTTCAGGGTAGAAACTGACCAGGCGTAACAAGCGCAAATGGTTTACATCCAGCCCGCATTCGCGCTGGTAGATCTGATCCGCATCGCGCTTGGCGACTGCGCTCAGAATGTCGAGTTTATAGTTCAGGTAATTCTTCATCCCTTCTCCTGATGGTCAGCAGCATGTTACCGCTATTTCATCTATGTAAGTCATTTGAGCCGGCAAACTAATTATAATTGTAATTGACAATTATAATTAGTTTGCCTATGATAGTCAGCAACAAGTCATTGAATGCACTTGAAGACAAATAATCACGATAAAGGAGAAGGCAATGTCAGCAAGCAGTGAAGGAGCAGAGCAGGGCGGTAGATTGGGCGGGCGCAACGTTTTTGCCGTTGTGCTGGGCAACGCGCTGGAGTTCTATGATTTTGGCGTTTACGCCGCATTCGCCGTATTTATCGGCCAGAAATTTTTCCCGTCCACAGACCCCTATGTGAGCCTGTTGCTCTCGGTGGCTACTTTTGGGGTTGGTTTCGTCAGTCGTCCGCTGGGCGGGCTTTTGCTGGGTGCGTACGCAGACAAGCATGGGCGCAAGGCGGCAATGACGCTTACCATCACGCTCATGGCCCTGGGTACGGCAGCAATTGGCTTGATTCCCGCATATAGCGAAATCGGTGTTGCTGCGCCCTTGTTACTCGTGCTCGCACGGTTGCTGCAGGGCTTTGCCGCTGGCGGGGAACTGGGTGCATCCACGGTCTATCTTTATGAGGCGGCGCCAGCCGGCAAAAAATGTCTGACTGGCAGCTGGCAACTGGCTAGCCAAGGGGCGGCTTCAATCCTGGTTGGTCTGATTGGCTATGGCGTTGCGCGCCTGTTGTCTGCAGAAGACGCGCAGTCCTGGGGCTGGCGTATACCTTTCATAATGGGTATTTTGATTATTCCCGTTGGCATCTATATTCGCCGGAATCTGAACGAGACGCTTGTCCACGAGACTGCTCATGCGACGACAGGTGGTGTGATCAAAGCACTGATGCGTGACCACCTTGGCAGTTTGCTGCTGGCTATCTGGGCATTCTCAGGAATTACCATTGCGCAATACTTTCTGATCTACCTTACCTCTTTCGCCATCAACACCTTGCACATGCCTGCGGCAACGGCTCAGCTGGCCAACTTCGCGGTCGGCGCAAGTACGCTTGTTTTTGCGCTGCTGGGGGGATGGCTGGGCGATCGATTCGGTTTACGTCTGATTAGTATTTTGCCACGAGTGCTTTTGCTACTGCTGATCTATCCGCTGGTGCTAATGCTGGTGCAGGCGCCAAGTGCATTCGCACTATTAGGAGGTGCGGCGCTTCTGACTGCGTTCCAGGCTTCAAGCGCTGCGTTGGTTGTTTTACTGATCGCCAGATCCTTTCCACGCAAGGTGCGTGCAACTGGCCTGGCCACCGCTTTCGGTCTGGGCGCTGCGCTTTTTGCCGGTACTGCACAAGTCATTTTCACCTGGCTCATTTCGGTGACAGGCGACCCGACCTCGCCAGTCATTTATGTTATTGCGATGAACGTGCTTTCTCTGGTCTCTATCTGGCTCATGCCACGCGCCGAAGCGCCAGAGCCCATTGCTGCGCCGGTCGCGGCCGCCAGTGTCACTATTTAACAAAGGAGATTATCATGCCTCAAATCAACGTTCAGGACGCCAAACTCTATTATGAGGTGCATGGCGATGGCTATCCGTTAATCTTCATTCACGGCGGTGGCGGCAACACCATGGCGTGGTTCAATCAAGTGGCGTTTTTTGCACAGCATTACAAGGTGATCACTGTCGATCTGCGCGGGTTTAAAAATTCCCCTTGTTTGCCGGAGCTGGCTCATCCTCGTTACTATCACGATGATATATTGGCCGTCCTGGATGCCGAAGGCCTGGAGCATGCCGCGTTTATCTGTCAATCGCTGGGCGCTTGGGCCGGGCTTGCAATCGCGGTGCGTTCGCCCGAGCGCGTCTCCTGCCTGTATATCAACGGTTCGCCTACGCCGGCCTATTCGGAAGAAAATTGGCGCGTTCTGAAAAAAGGCAGCGACGTTTTCATGGGCGGCTCGTTCGGACGTGGGGCCGGAATAGGGTGGAACAGAGAAACATTACAGAGCAAACCTGAGCTCGTTTTGTTGTATAGCCAGATCAAGGCGCTTAACCCATTACCTGGGTTTGACTCTGCGACGATGATGGATGATACGGTCAAATTGCATCCTGAGGATTTCACGAACTATCGCGTGCCTACAATCATCACAGGCGGCGCGCACGATGATTTTCTTGTGCCGGGTAGTCACGAACATACCGCGACACTCATACCAGGTTGTGCAACGTATACCTACGCTGCTGCCGGGCATTCGGCCTATTTCGAAACGCCGCAGGCATTCAACCAGGTCGTTGCGGGCTTTCTCAATAAACATTTGCCATCAAAAAACCGCGTCCAGTAAGCAACAGCGGCATCCTATACCTGACCAGAGCGGGGCCGATAAATACCATCCCGTTGTTGTCAGGCTACCGGATCAAAAGAGTATGGGGGTGCGACTTGCCTTGCGGGAACAGTCTAATGGATATGGCCGCCATAAGGATAGCGGCCATATCCCCACTTCTGTGCGGGCCCGATCCTATTTCACTGCGCCATATTTTTTAAGAATCTCCACTGTTTTGTCTATCGGCAAGGCTTCCACAACGCGGCCATCCCTGCCTGTGGTTGTTTTTGCTTTAAGCAAAGAGTTATAAATGGCTTCCTCGGTTGCCTCTACCGTCGCAAGAAAGAGCGGGGACATGGCGTTATTGCCGAGCACTTTTATTTCCCGTACTGCGTCGGATGAGTTGATGCGGCTTTGTGGCGCGGTACTGAAGGCAATCACATAATCGCCACTGCCATTGGTCGCCGGCGATCCCGTGCGGGCCAGTCCGAGCATTGCTCTTTTGGCCAGCCGTTCCAGATTTCTGCTACCCAGCGGTGCATCGGTGGCAACAATCATCATGATGGAGCCATCGGCGCGATCACTAACATGATCAAGCTGGATCGGATCGTTCTTCGTGAGCGTCAACGCACCATTGCCCGCATGCGCGCTGACCTTTTTACCTTCGAGTACTTCCTTCAAATAGTAACGCCCCAGTTCCTTGCCTACCGGGGCGCCGTTCATGGTGAGCACGCCGCCAAAATTGGTCTGCACCAGCACGCCCACTGTATAGCCGCCTGCGCCTTCAGGCACTACCCGCGATGACGTGCCGATGCCGCCCTTGAATCCGAGGCCTCTGTGCCGGTGCCGGCGCCAACCGCGCCTTCTTCGACAGGGCCGGTGCTGGCCGATTTCAATGCGGCAAACACGTGTTCCTGGCCAACGTGGCGACCGCGCAGGTCATTGAGCTGGCCATCATTGGTCTCGCCCACCACGGCATTGACTGAACGTACGTCCTCGTTACCCGGCAGTGCCAGCATCCAGTCCAGCAAGGCGTCGGCCACCCGCGGCACGTTCAGCGTTCCGGTCAGCAGGATGGGTGTTTCGATTTCACCCAGTTCGCTGATCTGGGTTGAGCCCATGAGTTTACCGAACCCGTTTCCGACATGCACAGCGGCAGCCACCTTTTCTTTGAAGAGGTTGCCCGCATGAGGCAGGATCGCCGTGACGCCGGTGCGGATATTGTCGCCCTTGTTCAGTGTGGTCTGGCCAACCAGAACGCCGTTGACGTCTGTAATTGCATTCAATTTGCCAGGTGGCAGGACACCGCTGATCAGGCCGATATCGCGCGCCCGTGGCCGGTTGTCATTGTCATTGGCAAGCGCCGGTGCGTGAACACAGGCCAGGACAGAGGCTAGCATAATTGAAAGTAGCTTTGGTGCTGCACTTCGCATTGTAATCTCCCCAAAAATCACAACTATAATTTAACTCTGAAAAACGAGCATTAAAAATATTGCATGCGCACCAGGCTGGTCCGTTTTTTGCATGCACGACGCAATCCGGTGCAGCTATGCGTCGTTTGCGAGCGGGCAGATGCGGCTATTGTCCTGATGATTGCGCAGCTGATCAGTGACCGTGGCAGTTTTGATAATCAGTATGTTGCGCCACTCAACGAGGACAGTCCGACGCATTGAATGCGCTATTAATTTATGCAATAAGCGAGCGATGGAACAAACATTACCCTTGGTCGCTTTGGCTGGTGGATGAAGGTAAGGCCATGAGAAAAACTGCACCATTGCCTGGCAGCACTGCCAGTGTGCTGCGAGACGCAGCAGGATCTTTTTTCACCTGATGAGTGGATCCATTTAGGGTAATCCCGGTCGTTGAATATTTCAAATGTGTATATTATTCATAATAATGAAAATTTCATTTTCCATATAACGGACACAATGGATGAAGATCATGGACACCGTTACGCCACCTTCTGGTGCGCGGTTCACCGGCAAGATCGCCTCATTTGTCGATTTCTGGCTGGGGCAGCAACTGCGAGCGATCAGGCGCGAACAAAATCTTTCCCTGGAGCAGGTCGCACGCAAGGCGGATGTCTCAATTGGTTCGCTCAGCCAGATTGAGCGCGGCATGACCTCTCCGACCGTTAATATGCTGAACCGTATTTCGGGGGCGCTCAATATTTCACTTGGCGAATTGCTGAGCAACACTGAGTGCACCGATGAGCAGACCGATGGCTGGGTTGCCAGGGCCGCTTCGCACAAACAGGTGGTGATGAAAGACAAGAAGATCATCAAGAAAATCATCACGCCTTCGCGCTGTCGTTCGGTGGATATGTATCAGGCGATTATCCAGCCAGGCGGCAGTTCAGGTGATGAATGGATCACCACGAGCAGCGGCGAGATCAGCGGACTGGTGATCTACGGACAATTGCAGTTGTGGTTTGACAAACGTTACGTGAAGCTCGAGCAGAATGATACGTTCTGCTATACGAGCGATATGCCACGCAAGTGGAACAATCCGACCGATCAGGACACA
This sequence comes from Advenella kashmirensis WT001, assembly GCF_000219915.2. Lineage (NCBI taxonomy): Bacteria > Pseudomonadati > Pseudomonadota > Betaproteobacteria > Burkholderiales > Alcaligenaceae > Advenella > Advenella kashmirensis. Next base: position 1,281,973 of record NC_017964.1, read on the forward strand.
TGTGTGCTGTGGGTTATTACCAAACCCGAAAGGGACTAGGAGAACTTCATGGGAATGAAAAAACTGTTATCTGTATGTATGCTGGCGGCATGTCTGAACGGCTCGGCTGCACTGGCTGCAGACAACTATAAGGTAGGCTCGACGCCCACCGGCATGCCCTTCACCTATCTGGATGCCAAGTCAGGAAAAATTGCAGGCGTGATGGTCGATGTGATTGATGCGGTATCAAAGAAAGCCGGCTTTACGTATGAAATCAGTCCCATGGTGTTTTCGGCTCTGATCGGGTCGTTGCAATCAAAACGGATCGATATTATTTCCGCTGCCATGATCAAGACAGACGAACGGGCAAAAATTATTGACTATACCAATACCATCTTCAGCTACGGAGAAGGGCTGGTCGTACCTGAAAGCGACAAAACGCAATACACCAGCCTGGAGCAACTAAAGGATAAAACCGTGGGTATTCAGATCGGCACCGCCTATATAGCACCGGCGCAGAAGGCCGGGGTCACCGATGTGAAGCTGTATGACGCCTCAACCGATATGATGCGTGATCTGGAAAAAGGCCGGGTGCAGGCCGTGCTGGTGGATCAGCCGATTGCTGCGGCGTATCTGAGTAACAATATGTTCAAGAACGTGCGCCTGGTGGAAAGCTACAAGCCAGTCGTTGTGCGCGACCTGGGGTTGATTACACGCAAGGGCGAAGCTGATTTGCAGCAGAAACTCAATACGGCGATTGACGCGCTTAAGGCTGATGGCACCATTGCGTCCATTCTGAAAAAGTGGAAACTTGAAAAATAATCTTGCCGTTCGTGCCGGCACGCATGCGTGCCAGCGCTGCGGCGTTCTTATGCAACAGAATTAATGGTTCCCTATGGATGAATTGTCGGTACGCATTGCCCAGTATTTTCCTGTGCTTTTGCAGGGTGTTAAGGCAACCCTTATTGTCACGGCAGGCTCGTTGCTGCTCTCAACTGTGCTGGGCCTGATCTGGGCACTCATGCGCAGTTCCGGCATTCGCTGGCTGGCCTGGCTAAGTGAGAGTGCCGTCAACATTATTCGCGGCATTCCGATTATCGTTATTCTGTTCTACGTCTATTTCGTGTTTCCAGATATCGGTATCGATGTCAATGCCGTTCAGGCGTCCATTCTTGGCCTGGGCGTCGCCTACTCGGCATACCAGTCGGAAAACTTTCGTGCGGGGATTGAAGCCATTGATCATGGTCAGGTAGAGGCGTCGCAATCGATGGGGATGACCTGGGCAACCATGATGCGGCGAGTAATTCTGCCTCAGGCCGTGCGCATTACCTTGCCGCCGTATGGCAACACCATGATCATGATGCTCAAGGATTCGTCCCAGGCTTCAACCATTACCGTGGCCGAGCTGGCCATGCAGGGAAAATTGCTGGCGACCTCGAACTTTGACAATGTGACTGTGTTTACCATGGTTGCGATCATGTATCTGGTGATGTGCATGCCACTTATTTTTCTTGTGAAGTACCTGGAAAAACGGACGAAGAAAGCATGATCACACTTGAAAATGTTCACAAGCGTTTCGGCCAGAATCATGTTCTGCGCGGCGTTAATGCGAAAGTTGAAAACGGCGAAGTCGTGTGTGTTGTCGGCCCGTCGGGTTCGGGAAAATCAACTATTCTGCGCTGTATCAATGGTCTGGAAAGCTACGAAGAAGGGGCTATCCACATTGACGAGAAACTGGTCGACCGCAAGAGCAGCCATCTGCGGCAGATTCGCCAGGAAGTGGCCATGGTGTTTCAGCGCTTCAATCTGTTTCCGCATCGCACTGCGCTGGAAAACGTTATGGAAGGGCCTATCTATGTCAAAGGCGTCGAACGCGCACAGGCGCGGGAAGCGGCGACTCAGTATCTGGAAAAGGTCGGCCTGGCAGACAAGCTGTCGTCATATCCGCAGCAGCTTTCCGGCGGACAGCAGCAGCGGGTCGCGATTGCGCGGGCGCTGGCCATGGAGCCACAGGCCATTCTGTTTGATGAACCCACTTCCGCGCTAGATCCGGAGCTGGTTGGCGAAGTGCTCAATGTCATGGCCGATATGGCGCGCGCAGGCATGACCATGATTGTTGTGACCCATGAAATGGCTTTTGCCAAAGAGGTGGCCGATCGCGTGCTGTTCTTTGATCAGGGGGTCATTGTGGAGCAAGGCAAGGCCACGGATATCCTCAATGCCCCGCAACATCCCCGGACCCAGGATTTTCTGCGGCGGGTTCTGCACCCATTCTGACTATATTGCATTTGTACTTAAGGACGTCTCATGTTTCCAGCTAACCGGTTTCCTCTGGCCCTGCGTTGTGGCACGATACTGCGGTCGCGCCTCCGCTAACCAGCCCACTGAACGCCGCTGCCGAGACTGACACGCTGATTATTGGCGCCGGGTATGCGGGCCTGAGTACTGCGCTGCATCTGGCGCAGTCGGGCGGACAGTGCATGGTGCTCGACGCCAGAGAAATCGGCTTTGGCGGTTCCGGCCGCAATGGCGGGCAATTGGTGCCAGGGCTGAAAAAAGATCCCGAGGAGTTGCTGAGTGCCTATGGAGCAGAGCGCGGCAGACAATTGATTGAGTTTGCCGCTACCACCGCCAGTACCGTTTTCTCATTGATTGACCAATACAAATTGAACGTGCCGCATACGCGCAATGGCTGGATACAACCGGCGCACTCGCAATCCGCGCTGGCGATTGTACAGAAACGTGTTGCCGACTGGCAAAAACGCGATGCGCCCGTCAGGCCCCTGTCGCGCAGCGACGTTGCCGATCTGCTGGGTACGGACCAGTATCATGGCGGCTGGTTCGACGAGCGCGGCGGCTCTGTGCAGCCACTCAGTTATGTGCGCGAGCTGGCACGCGTCACGATTGCAGCCGGGGTGGCGGTGCATACCGGCACGCCGGTGCAGTCCATTGAAAGAAAAGGCAGCGGCTGGCAGGTGACCACCGCTGGCGGTCATGTCGTGCAGGCCCGTCGCGTGGTGGTCTGCACCAATGCGTATAGTGATGGCATCTGGAAGGACCTGAAAGAGACGGTGGTCGATCCCAATACCTATCAGGTGGCCACCGCGCCACTGCCTGATGATATCGCCAGAACCATTTTGCCGCAGGGTCAGCCCGTGTCGGACACACGCAATTTGCTCCTTTACTTTCGCAAGGACCATACCGGGCGCTTTCTGATGGGCGGTCGGGGACCCTTTCGTGAACCGCGCGGCAAGCAGGACTGGGATCATCTGAAAAAGGCCATTACATTGCTTTATCCTCAACTGAAGGATATTGAATTTGAATACTACTGGTGTGGCAGGGTCTCGGTGACGCAGGACTACATGCCGCATTTACATCAGCCTGAACCCGGCCTGATCCTCAATATCGGTTGCCAGGGACGAGGCATTGGGTTGCAGACTGCAATGGGCAAAGCCATTGCGAGCTATTTGCAATCGGGCAATGAAGCTGCGCTTCCTGTACCATTTACTCCGGTGCAACGGTTGCCTTTTTATGGACTGCGCAAGCTTTATGTGGGGGCATTGATTTCGTGGTACCGTTATCTGGACAGCCGCAGCTAGGCTTGCGGCTGTTGATTATTTATTATCGAGTTTGACTAAAAGCAGGACAATATATGATTCCCGTTGTACTGGCATCGGAAAGCGCTGCCGCCGCGCAGAAATGGCTGAAGGTGATTGAGCAGCACTTTCCTGATCTGGATGCCCATATCTTTGACCCACAGGCACCATCGCCGACACCGGATGTGCGCGCTGCGATCGTCTGGAAACCGCCGGCTGCGCTGTTCGCACGTTATCGCGCCCTGGATCTGGTATTCAATATGGGCGCAGGCGTTGACGCTATTTTGCGTCAACCCGAGATTGCCGACACCACCCGCATTATCCGCCTGGAAGACGCGGGGCTGGCCAATCCCATGACTGAATATGTCATCCATTATCTGTCGGGCATCACCCGTAATTTCGGCGTTTATGAGCAGCACAGGGAAAGTCGCCTGTGGCAGGGAGCAGAACAGACACCAGTGCAACATTGCACGATCGGCATTATGGGACTGGGCGTAATTGGTGCGCGGATTGCGCAGGCTTTAAGCGCGCTCGATTATCCTGTTCAGGGCTGGTCGCGCAGCCCGAAGGCATTACCGGGCGTCAGGAGCTTTCATGGTGAAGAGCAGTTCGCGGGCTTTCTGGGTTCAAGCCAGTTTCTGATCAACGTTCTGCCACTGACCGACCAGACGCGCAATATTCTCAATCGTAACACGCTGGGACACTTGCCTAAGGGCGCCGTGCTAATGAATATAGGTCGCGGTGAACATCTTGTGGAGGCGGATCTGATCACTTTGCTGGACTCCGGGCATCTGTCACGAGCCGTTCTTGATGTGGCTCGTGAAGAGCCGTTGCCAGGCGACCATCCTTTCTGGACCCATCCGGGCATCACCCTGACACCGCATATTTCCGGACCCACCAATCATTACCAGGCAATCAGGCAGATTCGCGGCAAACTACAGGATGCGCTGCAGGGCAAACCAATCAGTGGTGAAGTCATCCGAGATACGGGTTACTGATCATTTCCAGGCAATACATTCGTTCAACCGGGTCAACCGCTTTACCGGCTGGCGTATTGCCGGGTCAGTGATCAGCCGAGTTCAGCCCCCATCAGACTATGCGGGCCTGCTGTGCAAACGCGGTGTGGCTGCGCCATTGGCGTTACAATCGGGCAGAATAATGAAACGCATACGATACGCAAACGACCATCTGACCAATGGGGAGCCATCAATGTCGACTGCTCAAGCACCTACACCGCAACATCCGGCTGCATCACCCGCGCCGCAAGCCATCATATCGCGTCTGAAAGACGCGACATTCGACGGCGGGCTACGGGCGTTCTTTGAGTACCGCGATCTGGGGGTGTCCCAGGCAACGGCAGGTGCTTATTCCGTGCATGTGATTCGCGCCCTGGATGGGCATGAAGCGTCGGGCGTACCGCACCTGCATCAACTGGATTTTCAGTTTGTATATGTGCTGCAAGGCTGGGTCGAGTTCGAGTACGAACAGACCGGTGTGGTCCGTCTGGAGCGGGGCGATTCGGTTTATCAGCCTCCTGGCATCCGCCATCGCGAAATAGCCCACAGTGCCGATCTGGAAATGCTGGAAGTGGTCGCGCCGGCAACATTTTCTACGGCCACGCTGGAGCATGTCTGAATTATGAAGGTATTGGTGCAGCGCGTGCGTCAGGCAAGTGTCCATGTAGATGGTGTTGAAGTCTCTGCAATCGGGGCTGGCATGTTGCTGCTGGTTGGCATCGCCCAGGACGATACAGAACAGGACGCACAATATCTGCTGCGCAAAACGCTGGCCTTGCGTATCTTCAATGATGACAACGGCGTGATGAATCTCTCGGTGCTTGATGCGGGCGCCCAAATTCTGGCCGTCAGCCAGTTCACGCTCATGGCCGATACACGCAAGGGCAATCGCCCTTCCTACATTGCGGCGGCACGCCCCGAGTTTGCCAAGCCGTATTTTGAACGCTTCGTGCAGCAGCTTTCAGCGGGGCTGGGGCAGGCAGTCCCGGTCGGCGTTTTCGGCGCCAATATGCAGGTGTCCCTGGTCAATGACGGTCCCGTCACGATTTTGCTGGACAGTCGTGACCGATAAACACAGATGCAATGAGGTTCGGCAGCGATCCACCTTTGCACCGATCTGCAGCAGAGGGTGGTGATGGACACGATTTATCTTTATGTGGTTCTGGGGGCGGTGGTAGCCGGGTTTGTACAGGGCCTGTCGGGGTTTGGCTTTGGCCTGGTGTCCATGGCACTATGGGCGTGGGTGCTGGATCCGCGCCTGGCTGCCGTGCTGGCGGTGTTTGGCGGAATGACCGGGCAGATCGTGGGTGCCTTATCGCTGCGACGCGGTTTTGACTGGCGCTTGCTGGTGCCGTATGTATTGGGCGGGCTGGCTGGCATCCCACTGGGCGTCATGCTATTGCCCATGCTTGATGTGAACATGTTCAAGGCGGCGCTGGGATGCCTGCTGATCGTCTGGTGTCCGATCATGATATTTGCCAGGCAGCTTCCCAAAATCACCTTTGGCGGCAATATTGCCAACACCGTCGTGGGCCTGGGCGGCGGTATCATGGGCGGACTGGGCGGTTTTTCCGGTGTTTTGCCGACGCTGTGGTGTACGCTGCGTTATTCCAATCGTGATACGCAGCGGGCCATTATCCAAAATTTCAATCTTTCCATGCTGTCTCTGACGATGCTGTCCTACATCGTGTCCGGCATGGTAACGCGACCTATGCTGCCCATGTTTCTGCTGGTGGTGCCGGCGATTCTGATCCCGTCCTTTATTGGCACCCGGGTGTATGCAGGATTCAGTCCGGAGCGCTTCCGCCTGGTTGTGCTGATGCTGCTGACGATCTCGGGCCTGGCGCTGCTTGCCTCGGCCGTTCCGCAGCTTGTTGCCGCCTGAAGAGGCGGGTGAGCGTTAAAGTTCACCTTCAAGCGCCATCGGACCATCGGCAATGCGGGGCCATATTGCCAACGCAACGCCGCCGCATGCGCAGCGCTCGATAGGAGCGCGCGTATATTGGCCGGTGGTTGTTGATCGGCGTTCAGAAGAACAGAAAGTACAGCACCGGTATCAAAATAGCGGTAAAGATGCCGTTCAGGCTCATTCCCAAACTGGCGTAAGAGCCGGCTTCCTGGCTGTGCTTGAATTCCGTGGCTGTGCCGATTACGTGGGAGGTTACGCCCATGGCCAGTCCGCGCACGTCATCGTGCCGGATGTTCATCCATTTGAAAATGAAGGGCCGATGGTCGCCCCCAGAATACCGGTAAAAAATACAAACGCCGCGGTCAGTGGAACTGCGCCTTCAAGCGAACGCGCCAGTTCCAGCGCGATGGGCATGGTGGCTGCTTTTACCGATAGGCCGATCAGAATGTTGCGGTCGGCACCCATCAACCAGGCCAGACCGACAGATGAGCACACGGCCACCAGCGAAGAGACTACCAGGGCCAGCAGAATGGGGCGCAGCTTCTTCTTGATGGTCCTGCTGTGCATGGCAATCGGCACCGCCAGTCCGACGGTCGCGGGCCCCAGCAACAGTGACAGATAATGGGCGCCCTGCAGATAACTGCTGTATTCGATATTCAGCAGTTGCAGGATGACAATAATAAGCGTGGTGGCCACCAGCACCGGGTTGAGTAAAGGGAAATAACCGCTGCGGGCGAACAGCCACGATGCCAGGCAATAGGCGAAGATCGTTAATAGCAAACCGGTCAGGACAGCGAACACGGCAACTCCGAAAATAAGAATGTCATCTGTTTAACGCTGCTTGTCGGCATAACGAAATACCAGAATACCGGCCAGTAGCGACAGGACTGTACTGACGATGACAGCTGTGATAACGGCGGGCCAATATCCGTCCAGCAATCTGTAGCTGACCATGATACCTACGGTAGCCGGTAAAAACAGGAGCGCCAGATGCGAGAGCAGGGCCGGTATATGTCTGGCCATCAGCGTAAACAAGGCTGGCCAAAGTTTAAACCCCAACAGCAGCAGGAGCAGGCCCACAATAGGGCCGGGCAGCGGCAGGGTCAGTGCACTGCTGAGACTCTTCACCGGCGAAGTAGCAGACTGCAATCACAAGTAGAGATACGAGCATAAACGTTAACTGTCAGAGACAAGGGTATGGAAGTGCTCCATTATACTTTCTTATCAATAAGGTAATGCTGGGTGTAAGGTCAGTATATTTTTTACTTAAAGTTAATGATCAAAGGGCGCCTTATTGTTGATAAACGTCCTGGTCAAAGCGCACCTGCGACCGTTGCCGAATCCGGATTGCGCAACGGTATGAGATCGGCTCGGCGGATATGGTACTCTTTGAATATTACTCATAATGTCGTTCAATAACAGGATCAGGAGTCAACCCATGAAGCTTAGAAATGCCAGTCTGCTTAAAGACAAATGTTATATCAACGGTAAATGGATCGGTGGCAAGGAGATCATCGAAGTGACCAATCCGGCAACCGGCAAGCGCGTTGGCACGGTACCCAAATTAGGGAAAAAGGAAACCGCAGATGCCATCAAGGGCGCCGACAAGGCCTGGCCGGCATGGAAGGGGCTGACCGCCAAGGAGCGTGCCGCCATTTTGCGCAAGTGGTTCACGCTGATCAATGACAATGCGGATGATCTGGCCTACATCATGACATCTGAACAGGGCAAACCCCTGGCCGAAGCCAAAGGTGAAGTCACTTACGCCGCTTCGTTTGTTGAATGGTTTGCCGAAGAAGCCAAGCGCGTTTATGGCGATACAATTCCTGCGCCGCAAACGTCCCAGCGTATCGTGGTGACCAAGGAACCTATTGGCGTATGTGCCGCCATCACACCGTGGAATTTTCCCGCGGCGATGATTACCCGCAAGGTCGCGCCTGCGCTGGCAGCAGGCTGCACAGTCGTGATCAAGCCGGCGTCGCAAACGCCGCTGACTGCACTTGCGCTGATCGAGCTGGCTGAACAGGCGGGCATTCCCCCTGGCGTCATGTCGCTTATTACAGGCAATTCATCTGAAATCGGCAAGGAACTGTGTAGCAACCCGCTGGTGCGCAAGGTCAGTTTCACCGGGTCGACCGAGGTAGGGCGCTTGCTGATGGAACAGTCGGCCAGCACCATCAAGAAAGTGTCCATGGAGCTGGGCGGCAATGCGCCATTCATCGTTTTTGACGATGCCGATATTGATGCGGCGGTTGAAGGCGCGATGATCTCAAAATACCGGAATGCCGGCCAGACTTGCGTCTGCGCCAACCGTATCTATGTGCAAAAAGGCGTGTACAAGGCATTTGTCAAAAAACTGGTGGCTGCCGTTGAAAAACTGGTCGTGGGTGATGGCACCGGCAAGAACGTACAAATTGGTCCGCTGATTGACGAGAAGGCCGTGGAAAAAGTGGAAAGCCACATCAGCGATGCCCTGGGACACAAGGCCAAGGTGCTGACGGGTGGTAAACGCAGCAAACTGGGCGGGCTGTTTTTTGAACCGACGGTCATCGGCGACGCAACGCAGGAGATGGCGTTTGCCCGTGAAGAGACATTCGGCCCGCTGGCGCCGGTATTCAAATTCGAAACAGATGAAGATGTCATCAAAATGGCGAACGATACCGAGTTCGGCCTGGCCGCTTATTTTTACGCGCGCGACCTGGGACGCGTCTGGCGGGTTGCCGAGCAACTGGAATACGGCATTGTCGGCATCAATACCGGTCTTATTTCTACCGAAGTGGCGCCGTTTGGCGGCGTGAAGCAATCCGGCCTGGGTCGTGAAGGCTCTCATTACGGTATCGATGATTACCTGGTCATCAAGTATATGCTGATGGGCGGCATCTAATAAACCGGGGGCCCGGTGCACCATTGGCCACCGGGCAGTTAACTTTCAATCGTCAATATTCGATTAACCGAGCAGATACGTATTACTTAACATGAAACAGCAGATACCCAATACCTTTCGCCAGAAATTGCTGGCCCGTGAAACACTCATTGGCACGTGGCTGAGCACCACCAGCCCCATGCTCGCCGAAGTGGCGGGCGTTTGCGGCTACGACTGGCTGCTGCTGGATGGCGAGCACGCGCCCAATGACATTCCTGCGCTGACCGCCCAGCTGCAGGCCATTAACTCCAGCAATAGTGCAGCTATCGGCCGTCCGCCAGTCAATGACCAGACCCTGATCAAACAGTATCTGGACATCGGGTTTTACAACCTGCTTATTCCATTCATTGAATCTGGCGAGCAGGCTGCATACGCGGTGGCGGCAACGCGTTATCCACCGGCAGGCGTGCGTGGTGTTGCCGGTATGACCCGGGCCAGCAGCTATGGCACCGAAGCAGATTACTTCAAGCAGGTCAATGACCATATCGGCGTGATCCTGCAAATTGAGAGTCGCGCGGGCGTGGAGGCGGTAGAAGACATTGTTGCCGTAGACGGCGTGGATGCCATTTTCATTGGTCCTTCCGATTTGTCGGCCGCTTATGGATATCTTGGACAGCCGCAGCATCCAGAGGTGCAACAGGCCATTGCCCATGTCCATGAAGTGGCGGCCGCTGCCGGCAAAGCCAGCGGCATTCTTGCGGTCGTGCCCGACGAGGCTGCCGCTTATATCAAGCAGGGCTTCAGTTTCGTGGGTGTCGGCGTTGATCTTTCCGTCTATAAAAATGCCTTGATGAGCTTGCGCAGCCGATTTTAAGCGTGGTGTAGCGACAGCGTCATGATGGCGTTTTATAGTAAGTTTATAAACGAGGATGCTGACTAGTTTGAAACTCAGGATAATTTTTGCGAGCTGTCTTTCTTTTCTGATTTGTCCTGCCGGCTCATCGTTCGCCCAAACGATCACGTATGCAATGGGCGATGATGCCCCGCGCAGTGTGCAGGCTGTTGGCGCAGATAGTGCAGCCGGGGGGGCGACCGAGCTGCCGCCCTCCTGGTCATTCGATCCGGAAAAAAACAAAATTATTCTGTTGCCAGTGGATGAGCCCATCGCGACGCCTGAACCCGGCCAGGCGGTGCCGCTTGAGCAACTGGTTACTGCCGACGCGTTGCGTGGCGTGGACAACTGGGAAAATTATCAGTATGAAGCTGCGCTCGGCGCATTCATGTCGGATCAGGATGCTGCAGCGTTGCGCAGGCCATCGTCCAGAATCACGCTCAAGCCCGTGCAAAGTTTTTCTACCGGCGCACGCACCTGGAGTCTGACGACCGAGGACAGAAACCGGATCTCACTCGGGTCCAATCAGGTCGTGAGTCCGATCGGCCAGAGTGGCTTTCGAATCGGCGGCATGCAGTTGAGCCGGCAGCCGGACAGCACGCAGGACAACTGGTTTATCGATAGTAACCAACTGGCCTATTCGACGGCGGCGGGGGCCATGGATTATTCGGCCGCTTCGGGCGAAGATGCCAGCTTTCACTTCGGTAGTGGCGCCGCCAATACCGCTGTGCGCTATGGATTGAGCGATTCGGCTTCGGTCGATACACAAGTGCAATTGGCCCGCTCGCTCAAGAACGTGGGCCTTGGCGCCAGCTACGCCCTGGATGACATGGGCGATTTGCGACTGACCGTGAATGCAGGCAAGTACGAGGGCGATGCAAACTGGCGCTCGATGTTTGCCTATCGGGCCAAGGTGTTCGATCTGGCGACGTTGCAGTTCTCCAATGAGTTAACCAGCGCCCACTATATGGATTTGTCCAGGCTGTCGCAGGATCCATTGTCGGACCGCGCCATTCGCAATCAGCTGAAACTGACCTATCCGCTTGATACACAGTCGCAGGTGTCAGGCACGTTTGAAAACAGCCGGGTGTTTGACGGCGCTTCCGAACAGCGCTTCGGTGTGGAGCAAAGCTACAAGCTGGACTCTGTCCTGTTCAAACTGAAGGCGCAACGCGCCGTGCACAGCGACGACGGCTTATTGCAGTTCAACGTGGATATTCCTATCGGTGGCCGTTAACTGGCATTGCCTAATTGGCAGCTGCTCACGTGACTTTTCACGGTCGTCCATTATCCGCGGCCTTGAGTGCGGCCTTTAATATGGCAGAAAAAAAAGGGGCTTTTGTGCCCCCATCCGAGTTCAGTTCGTGGTGCTGGCCGAGGGCAGGGGAGCCTGTTCTGCAATCTCGTTTTGCGCTAGGATGCGCGCGAGAATATCAGGTACTTCGAATACGGCCTGATTGTTCTGCGCTTTAACCCGCTCCCGATAGCTTTCCAGATTCTCCAGTAAGTGATGCACTGCCTTGTTGATTTTTGCGAAGCTGGGTAGCACAATGCCCAAGCCGTTATCGGTGACCCATTCGCCGTTATAGCGCTCCTGGATCATGGTCCATTTGTTGCAGACGATAATGACCGGCATATCCTTGCGGATGGCTTCACTGATGCTGCCGGGGCCGGGTTTGCCGATAAAGAAATCGGCCATTTCCATGAAGATGGGCATTTGCGTAGTGAACCCTTCCACCAGCTTGTGTGCGCGCGTTTGCATCTTGCCTATTTTCTTGGCCAGCGCCGCATTGTGACCGCAAATGTAGATCATCTGCACATCCGAGAGCTGTTTGGCGATCTTGATCATGGTTTTTGAACCGTGGCCACCGAACATGACCAGCCCTACCGGCTTGTTCGGGTCAAAGCCGGCAGCGATCAGTTGTTCGCGGCGATCGATGTCGGGTTTCTTGTAGAAATCAGGATGCAGCAGCATACCCGAACTCGCATGGATATGGGAGTCGGGATGGCCTGCGGCACGCGCCTGTTCCACTGCCTTGTCGGTGCCACAGATGAAATGCTGTTGCTGGTTTTTTTCAATCCAGAAATGGGGCGCATTGTCGGCCAGGTCGGTTAAGATCGTCACATAAGGCACGCCCGGCAGCGACGAAACCAGGCTTTCGTACATGGCCCGGTTGAAATTGGGAACCAGCGAGACAACCATGTCGGGCTCGGTTTCAATCCAGTGTTCCTGTAGCCGTTTGACCATCACCTGGTGGGTCAGCCGGATAAATGCCTGCAAAATGCGCAGTTCCGGCGTCATGGCCATGGTCCAGCCTTTGGCCAGTTGCCGATTATAAAATTCTTCGGGGGCAACGCCGGTCACCCGTTTATAGACCTGTCGCGAGTCGAGTACTTCAAACAGGTTGACGAGCCTGACGTTCCAGTGAGGATGGCTGTTTTTGAGCACCGCCTCGAGGGCCCGGGCCGACGCCCGATGACCACCGCCCGCATTGAAATAGATCAAGTCAATATTTTTATTCATAAATGGCTTTCTCTCAATGGTTCAGATGAACAGTTTATGACCGTATTGTGGCATGAATATGAATTGCCGCAAATTATAAAATGTGTCGGACTGATACGAATATACAGAGCCGATGTTATGTCCTTTAATAAAGGCGCGAAAGCGCTCGTCATTCGACAACAGGATTGGCGTGTTGTTCGCTGGCAATTGACCGTCGGATCAAAGGGGCGCAGGCGATAAAAAACCCGGCTGCGCCAGGAGCGCGACCGGGTTGGTACACATGCAATTGTATTTACAAGACGCTATTTTTGCGCAATCGTGGTGTTGACACCCGTGTCATGTGAAGCCCAGCGCGCGGTAATTGACTTGGTCTGGGTCCAGAACATGACCGCCTGCTTGCCGTTAGGCCCCAGATCGCCCAGTTTGGAGCCGCGCGAGCCGGTAAAGCTGAACCATGCGACCGGAACAGGGATCGGAATATTGATGCCGATCTGGCCTACGTCGATATTGTTCTGGAAATAGCGCGCATTGCCGCCGCTTTGTGTGAAAACGGCAACACCATTGCCATTCGGGTTGCGATTGACAAACTCCACCGCTTCTTCCAACGTATCGACGCACACGATGCAAAGGACCGGGCCGAAAATTTCTTCGCGATAAATCGCCATGTCTTCTTTGACATCTGAAAAAATGGTCGGGCCGATGAAATTGCCGTCTTTATAGTCGGCGACAACAACATCGCGGCCATCCAGCAGCAGGCTGGCTTTTTCGTCCACGCCGGTCTGGATCAGCTGCGCCACCCGCTGCTTTGCCCGCGGTGACACCAGAGGCCCCAGATCTGCCTTGCGGTCGCTGCCCGCATTCACTTTCAGGCCTTTTGATTTTTCTACGAATTCGTCAATCCATTCCCGGGCCTGGCCCACCATGACCGCTACCGACGTGGCCATGCAGCGCTGGCCAGCCGCACCAAAAGCGGCGCCGACCAGTTGGTTAAGAGCCACTTCCTTGTCTGCATCGGGCAGGATGACGCAGTGATTCTTGGCGCCCATCATGGCCTGGCAGCGTTTGCCCGCATTGGAGGCGCGTTGATAAATCTGCGTACCCACATGTGTGGAACCAATAAACGAGACTGCTTTTACATCCGGATGTTCGCAAAGGCGGTTGGCCACGTCCGGGCCGCCATGTACCACGTTGAGTACGCCGGGGGGCAGGCCCGCTTCCTGCGCCAGTTCGGCCAGATACAGCGATGCGCTGGGGTCCTGTTCCGAAGGCTTGAGCACAAAGGTGTTGCCGCAGGCCACGGCAATGGGAAACATGAAGCAGGGCAGCATGACCGGGAAATTGAACGCGGTAATTCCCGCACATACGCCAAGTGGCTGGATCAAGGTATATACATCGATTCCGGTGCCGGCATTTTCTGCGTATTCACCCATTTGCAGGCTGACGATTGAGCATGCGTGTTCGATCACTTCAAGGCCACGGCCCACTTCGCCTTCTGCATCAGGCAGTGTTTTGCCATGTTCCAGTGTGATCAGTTCAGCCAGTTTTGCTGTGTTGTCGCGCACCAGTTGCTGCAGTTTGAGCATGACGCGCATGCGGTTGCCCTGGCTGGTATTGCGCCAGGTCGCAAACGCAGCCTTGGCGCTGGCAACCGCCTCGTCCACTTCCGAAATGGGCGCCAGCGGTACGCGGGCCACCACTTCCTGATTGGCCGGGTTAACGACATCAAGCCAGTCCTTGGCCGTGGACTGGACTTTTTTTCCGTTGATCAGCAGCGGAATATTGGGTATGGCACTCATAACATCAATCCTTTAATTTTTTACAAGAGGGCAGGTAGATTCGGACAGGGGGCTAAATGCTTCAGCTGCCGGAATGGTGGCAATCAGTTTCGAATAATCCCATTCGCCTTTCTTTTCACCCGGCTTTTTGACTTCGTACAGGTACATATCGTGAATGACCCGGCCATCGGCACGGATAGAGGCGTTATGCATGATCGGGTCTTCGATCGGCAGCTTGCGCATCTGCTGCGCCACCTTGGCGCCATCGGTCGTGCCTGCAGCGGCTACGGCTTTAAGGTAATGCAGCACGCTGGAGTACACGCCGGCCTGGGTCATGGTGGGTTTCAGACCCTTATAGGCTTTGGCAAAGCGGTCGGACCACTGGCGGGTGCCTTCGTCAAAGTCCCAGTAGAAGCCGTCTACATAAGTCAGGCCCTGGGCGTTTTCATTGCCCAGCGCGCGCAGGTCCGACAGGAATATCAACAGGGCCACCAGGCGCTGGTCGCCACCACTGACGCCAAATTCCTTGGCCTGTTTGACGGCATTGACCGTGTCCTGGCCGCCGTTGGCCAAGGCGACAACCTGCGCACCGCTGCTTTGCGCCTGCAACAGGAACGAGGCATAGTCGCTGTTGTTCAATGGATGGCGCACCTGCCCAACCACCGTGCCGCCCAGTTTCTTGACCATTTTCGCGGTGTCGGCTTCAAGCGAATGACCAAATGCGTAATCTACGGTCAGGAAGAACCAGGATTTGCCGCCAGCCTGAACCGTAGCTTTGGCGCCGCCCACCGATTGGGAATAGGTGTCGAACATCCAGTGAAAGCCCACCGGCGAGCAGGATTTATTGGTCAGTGCGGTGGTAGCCGGTCCTGAGAACAAGGCTATGCGGTTTTTTTCCCTGGCTACGTTCTGCACTGCCAGCGCTACTGCTGAATTGGTCAGATCGGCGATGGCGGTAACGCCCTGACGGTCAAACCATTCGCGTGCCTTCGCCGCCCCGACGTCGGCTTTGTTCTGATTGTCGGCAGATACCAAATCGATTTTCATGCCCTTGCATGGGCCAGCCAGACATTCATCAATGGCAAGCTGCGCTGCCGCAACCGAACCGGCGCCGCCCATAGAGGCATAGGTGCCCGACATATCGGTAAGCACACCCACTTTTACTTCTGGTGCATCGGCGGCCCAGGCGCTAAGCGCCACGCACGACGACGCAGCCAGTACTGCTTTCCTGATCAACATAGGAGTCTCCTGAATTTTTTAATAGTTTTATCGTTTTGTTTGCAAAACGTATCCAGTTTGATGTGTATAAATCAATTTTGCAATAGAATATTTGCACATTTAATGTTCATTTTTGCACAATACAATTACAACAGAAGCACAACTCATGCGCAACCTTTATACAATGACTCATGCCTGACTGGGACGATATCCGCTATTTCCTGGAAGTGGCCAGGACACACAGAGCCAGCGCCGCAGCAGCGCGGCTGGGGGTGGAGCATACCACCGTGGCCCGGCGCATCCGCCGCCTTGAGGCGGACCTGGGACAGCTGCTTTTCGACAAATCGCGCAGCTCCGGATTTACCCTGACCCGTTCGGGGCAGCAACTGCTGGCGCATGCAGAGCAGATGGAAACGCATTTATATAATGCGCAGGAGCAGATTCTGGGAGTGAGCCAGAGTCCGGCCGGGCATGTCCGGGTGGCAGCGACCGAGGCCTTTGGTTCCTGCATTATTGCGCCCCTGTGTGCACAATTTCAGAGTCAGTTTCCCGATATGACCATAGATGTGCTGCCGGTCCCCCGTTTTGTCAGCCTGACTCGTCGCGAAGCCGATATTGCGATCACCATAGAGCGTCCGGCGCGCGGGCCTTATGTCACTCGCAAGCTGACCGACTATACGCTGCTGCTGTACGGGACCCAGGCCTGCTTTGATCGCTATGGGGCGGTCAATACCGAAGCGGATCTGCATCATCATCGTTTTATCAGTTATGTGGATGAACTACTGTTCAGCGACCAATTGCGGTATCTGGAGGACATCCTGCCGTTTACCAAGCCCGTCATAAAAAGCACAAGTGTCATCGCGCAATATTACAGTTGTCTGCAAGGTCACGGGCTGGCCATTCTGCCGTGTTTTCTTGCCGGTCAGAATCCACAACTTATTCCGGTGCTGCAGGACAGAATCGGGATCACGCGCAGTTTCTGGATTTACTACCATGAAGAACTGAAACGACTGAAACGTATTGTGATGCTTTCGGAACACTTATGTGACATCATAGGAAATAACCGACTGCTGGTACAGGGCAGGATGCCGGTGCAGCAGGTACAATGACAATCGACAAGCAATTTGTGACAACCTGATTTCCAGAAGGAGTACACGCATGACCACTACACTGACAGCAGCAGACGGACACATTCTGCAGGCCTATACGGCCGGCGCCGAAGACGCGGAACGGGGCATTGTGGTCCTGCAGGAAATTTTCGGGGTCAATAGCCACATTCGCGATGTCTGTGATTTCTATGCTTCAAAGGGTTATCGTGTGATTGCGCCGGCGCTGTTTGACCGGATCGAACCGGGTGTGGAAATGGGCTATACCGCCCAGGACATTGAGCGCGGCAAAGCGTTCAAAGCCCGGGTGAGCTACGAGGAGGCGCTCAAGGATATTGAGGCAGCCGCCGCCGCCTTGTCGTCACAGAAGAAAATCGGCGTGGTCGGCTTTTGCTGGGGTGGTACCCTGACATGGCTTGCCGCCTGCCGCAGCGCTGCCTTTTCGGCGGCTTCCTGCTGGTATGGTGCCGGCATTGCCGAGTTGCGTGACGAAAAAGCCCAATGCCCGGTGCAGATGCACTTTGGCGACAAAGATAAATCCATTCCGCCGTCTGATGTCGAGGCGATCCGTGCCGCCCAGCCTGACGTTGACATCTGCACTTATGACGCGGACCACGGCTTCGGATGCGACCAGCGCGGCTCCTACGATCCCTTTGCCAGCGAACTTGCGCGCACTCGCACAGTGGAATTTTTCAAGGCGCATCTGTAACCTTGCCTTGCAGCCAACGCAATGTCATACGCCCGATTATCGGTGCTAAGCAAGTGCCGGGCGCAGGCGTGTCCCGGCCGGCCATTAAATAACGACAGGTGAAAAAATTTATGACGTTTTCGACAATGCTGTCTGCAGTCTCGTTTTCTCTCATGCTTGCCACTACCGTGCATGCACAGGCGCCGCAAAATGATGCTACGGCGCCGTTTACTATTCCTGATAGCGGAATAACCATTCCACCGGACTTTGCCCACGCGACCTTCGAGGTACCTGCTGTGAGCTGGATTGAAGACGGACGTCCGATCGAACAGGCCAGGGACGCCCTTGATCTGCTGGCAACAGCAGACAAGCACGGTCTGGACCCTCGCTGGTTTCATATTGCACAATTGCAGTCGCAATGGGAGCGGATCAACTATGCGGCTTCTGCAGAAGAAACGGCGCAATTTGATCGTGACCTGACCACGCAGATGCGCACCTATGTGAAGTTTCTGAAGAACGGCCGTATTTCGCCGTCCCTGATTAAAAACCGCTATTCCAAGCCGATGTTTTCCGATGCCGATGCTGACCTGTTCCTGGCGACGGCGATCAGCAATGGCAATTTGAAGGCATCGGTCAAGGCGCTGACCGACAGTATTCCCATGTACAACTCGCTGATGCAGGCGCTGGTGGTATTTCGTCAATTACAGAAAAATCCGACTATGAACCAGGCACTGCCTGCGGTTCCTGGCGGCAAACTGACCGAAGGCCAAACCTATACGGGCATGCCCGCGCTCATCGAGCGTCTGGTCCTGCTGGGCGATCTGCCGCAAGGAACACCGGCACGACCGATTTACGACGCCGCGATCATGGCCGGCGTGAAAAGCTTTCAGCAACGCCATGGGCTGGAGCCTGATGGGGTGATTGGCAAGGGTACGCTGGAACAATTGAACACAAGACCCATTGACCGTATCCGCCAGATCCAGATCAGTATGGAACGGCTGCGCTGGACGCCGCTGATAGAAGGCGAGCGTCGCATTGTCGTCAACGTACCCGAGTTCGTGTTGCGCGCCTATCACATCCGCAATAAAAAGGCGGAAAACATTATTGAAATGAAAGTGATTGTCGGCAAGTCCTTCAACACCAGTACGCCGCTGTTCGATGGGGCAGTCAGCAAGATTGAGTTCAGTCCGTACTGGAATGTGCCTATTTCCATTTCCCGCAAGGAACTGATCCCGCGTTTACGCAGCAATCCGTCTTATCTGCAGAGCCAGGGGTTCGAGTTTGTTACCCAGTCTGGCGTGTCGCAAACCGTCAGCGAGGCCAACCTGAACGCCGTGTTAAATGGCCAGGCACGCATCCGTCAGCGCCCCGGACCCAAGAACTCGCTGGGCGATATCAAGTTCATTTTCCCCAATAACGATGCCATTTACCTGCATCACACTCCCAGCACCCAGTTGTTTGACCGTACGCGGCGCGATCTGAGCCATGGCTGCATCCGGGTGGAAGAACCGGTGAAACTGGCGCAATTTGTGTTGGAAAAACAACCAGAGTGGACCGCGAGCGCTATCGAAAAGGCCATGACAGCAAAAAAATCCAAAACAATCAACGTATTGGAGCCTGTTCCTGTTGTATTGGGTTATAGTACCGTGGTGGTTAAAAACAATAAAATTCACTTTTTCCCCGACATCTACGGACAGGACAAGATTCTGGACAATGCCATCAAGAAGATGGCCGCCTCACGTAACATTCCACCTGCCTCGTAATATTTTCAGGAGCCAGTACGGTATGACGTTTACGCCCCCTCAGTTACACCGCCGCCAGTTTTTAAGAAACTCTTCTTCTCTGCTTGTTGCCGGTGCCATGTTCTCCATCGGCACCAATACCGCCCGCGCCAATATCGGCGGCGGATTCAGGCAAATCTCGCTGGATCATCTGCATACCAATGAGAAAATCACCCTGGCTTATGCCAATGGCGACGCCTATATTCCCGCCGCGATGCAGCGGCTGAACCGTTTCTTGCGGGATCATTACTCCGGCGCGATCGGCCATATGGACCCGACGCTGTTTGACCTGATCAACAAGGTCAGGGCGTCGCTCAAGACTGATGTCGCTATCGAAGTCATTTCAGGCTATCGCGACCCGCATACCAATGAACGTCTACGCAAGACGCGCGGTGGCGGCGTAGCCAAGCGCAGCCTGCATATGGTGGGACAGGCCATGGACCTGCGCCTCAAAGGCGTGCCGCTTGATGAATTGCGGGATGCCGCCAAGGAACTAGCACTGGGCGGTGTGGGCTATTATCCAAAAGACGGGTTTGTACACATGGATACGGGACGCGTACGCAGCTGGTAGCGCTTGACCTCGTCCGAAACCGCATGGCGTGCAGGTGCTCGCGATATCGCTCGCGGCGACCGCACTGTATACCCCGCAGATGGATGACGGCACGGCAACATCGTGATGACGCTCATTATTATTGAAATACGAAGCAAATAACAGATTCAATCATGGACAATCGCAACATCAAGACAATCGCCATTATCGGCGCCGGAACCATAGGCAGCAGCTGGGCTGCCCTTTTTCTTGCTCATGGCTATCATGTGGTGGTGTCGGACCCGGCACCGGACGTTGAGGCCAATACCCGAACGCTGATCGACTCGGCCTGGCAAACCCTGCGTGAGCTGGGCAAAGTGAAGAATGAGTCATTTCTGCACAATTTGCGCTTTGAGGCCGATTTGCACAAGGCGCTGGAAAATGTAGACTTCGTGCAGGAGAATGCGCCAGAGCGTGAAGACTTCAAAATCTCGCTGTTCGCAAAAATGGATGCACTGTTGCCGGAGCACGTCATTATTTCCTCCAGCTCGTCGGGCCTGCTGGTCAGCCGCATGCAATCGCAGTGCAGGTATCCGCAACGGTGCGTGCTGGGCCATCCGTTTAATCCGCCGCACGTGATTCCGCTGGTGGAAGTGGTCGGCGGCGAGCAGACATCCGAAGACACGATCGCGCGTACGCTGGCATTTTATCGTGCCGTTGGCAAGCACCCGATCCGTCTGAACAAGGAAATTGCCGGGCATATCGCCAATCGCCTGCAGGCTGCGGTATGGCGCGAGGTCATGCATCTGGTCAACGAAAACGTGGCCAGCGTGCAGGATATTGATGCGGCCATGAGCAAGGGGCCGGGCCTGCGCTGGGCCATCTTCGGTCCGCAAATGGTGTTTGACCTGGCTGGCGGCCGGGCTGGTCTGGCGCATCTGATCGACCATTTGCAACCGGCCATCGAAAGCTGGATGGATGACCTGGGCAATCCGCGCATGACCCCGGAGTTGCGAGCGCGTATGGTTCAGGCACGCAACAGGCCAGGAAGATAAATCGTTTGAATCGCTGCTGCGCTATCGCGACAGCCATTTGATTGATATTCTGAAAAGTCTGGACAAAAAACAGGGCGATGACGCGTGACCCCATGGGGCCGGGCATGTCGATCGCGACAGGCGACTGAATGCATGCCCTTCTCATTATGTCGAATAAATGATTATGTCAATTGAAAACCGTAGCCAGACGCGAGCGCCGTCTATCGGCATGCGGGCGCTGCGCACCGATGATCTGCCGCAGGTGCTGGCCTTGCAGGCCAGCGTGTACCCCTCATCGCTGCTGGAAAGCGGACAGGTGCTGGCCAGCAAGATCAGTTTTGTCCCGGCCGGCTGGACGTCTCTGGCGGCCTGCGATGGCGATACGCTTTGCGCCTACGCGCTAGGCTATCCCTGGCGCTCCAACCTGCAGCCCAGCTGGAACCGTCCGCTTGCGCTGCAACAGGATTGCGATGTGCTTTATCTGCATGATGTGGCAGTATCACGGGCCTATGCGGGCCGGGGTATTGCCAATGCACTGGTGTCGCAGCTGATGCGACAGGGGCAACAATTTGGCCTGTCGCGCGCCATACTGATTGCGGTCGAAGGCGCACAGCGGTATTGGTCAAGACTGGGCTTTGTCGCGATCCCGGCCGCCAGCACTGACCCGGCTTTCGGTGATGATGCCGTGCTGATGCAGCGCGAACTCACGCTGCCTGGTGCTGTATAGCGCGAGACGCCAGGAGCCACAGGATGCCGCTGCTCAAAACCGTTGCCTTTGTTCATACGCTGCTTGCCGGCCACGTGGTAGCCGGCGCGCGCGTCATTGATGCGACGATGGGAAATGGGCACGATACGCTGCAGCTTGCCCGGCTTGTAGGTGAAGCCGGTCATGTATATGCGTTCGATATCCAGCGCGATGCGCTGGCTGCCACGGCCGCGCGCCTGGGTCACGAAAATCTGCAAGCGCGTGCCACGCTGATTCACGACAGCCATGCGCACATGCTCGATTACGTATCGGAGCCGGTCAGTGCCATTATCTTTAACCTGGGTTATCTGCCCGGCGCCGATAAATCCTGCGCCACCCAGGCCAACAGCACCCTGGCTGCCGTCAAAAGTGCGTTGACACTGCTTGCGCCCGGCGGACTATTGTTGATTGCGATTTACTGGGGGCATCCCGCAGGCGCCGACGAGAAAGAAGCGCTTGAGCCGTTCGTTGCACAGCTTTCGCCTGAGCAGTACCGGGTGCTCAAATATGAATTCATTAATCGCGCGAATCCTGCGCCGTATCTGCTGGCCGTCGAACGCTTTACCAACTGAGCAGCGCGCCTCTGATTGGTTGACGCCCCAAGCATGGCAATAAGCCAGCTTGTGGCGTTTTTCGGTGGCGTTGCAAGACCGGGTATCAGTCCGCGCCTGTGCCGTAGATCACAGCGCAAACGTCGGTCTGACCGGTGCGCCAGGTCGTGGCAAATTGAGCATTTGCCTGGCTTCCTTGGGCGTTGCCGGCTCATAACCCATTTCACGCACCAGCCGGACAATTCTTTCGGTCAATTCGATATTGCTTGCCAGGCGACCTTGTGAGTAATACAAATTGTCTTCCAGTCCGACCCGTACGTGTCCACCCAGCAGCAACGAGTTGATGGCGCAGGGCAACTGTGCCGGGCCGATGCCGCTGGCGCCGAAGATAGTTCCAGGCGGCAGGCACTCCACCATGAACTGCAGATTTTTTGGCGAGTAGGGCATGGCGTTCTGAAAGCCCCGGTGTACGCCCATGACTAAGTTGACATAGGCCGGCTCTTCGTCCGCGCCCATGGCCAACAACGTCGCGGTATCCTGCAAAATATGAGTGGGGCTAAATACCTCCCATTCGGGTTTGATGCCGCGTTTTTTCATCTCGTCGGCCAGGAAGCGGCAACGCGAGGGCGCGGTGTTCATCAGTATTTCCTTGTTATCAAAACTGGCAATAATGGTGGTCGCGTCCAGCGTGCACATCTCGGCGCCGGCCTCCATACCCTTGATGCGTTCTTCCCAAAGCAATTCCCACATGCCGTTTTCGTTCTGTCCGATCATCTCGCCATGGACTCCACCACCGGTGGAGTTATTCAAAATGATGTCGCATTTGGCGCGAATGCGTGTATTCATGTCGTAATAGATATCGGGATTGCAGGTGGCGCCGTCATCGGGATTGCGTGCATGCAGCGCCACAATGCTGGCGCCGGCGTTGTAGCAGTCGTACACGTCGTCGGCAATTTCCTGCGGTTGCGTGGGCAGGTTCGGGTTCTGGCTCTTATAGGCCATGCCACCGGTGGGGGCAATGGTAATAATGACTTTGGGTGTACTCATGATTGCGCTCCTGCAGATTGTTGCACCAGTTTGCAGGCGGAGTCTTCCAGTTTTCCGTAAAGATCATCGGGTGAAAGCGTTTCAACTTTCCGGTAATAATCCCAGGGTGCTTTGGATTCGTCCGGTTTTTTTACCTGCATCAGGTACATCGGATTGGTGAGTCTGCCATCGGCACGTACGATGGCATCTTTGGCGAAAAAGTCTTTGATGCGCTCGGTCTTGAATCGCTTCATGATCGCATCCGCATCGTCGGTTTTTAATGCGGCGACTGCCGCAAGATAATTGCTGACTGCCGAATAGGTGCCGGCCTGAATGTAGGTCGGTATGCGATTAGTGATTTTTTTGTATTCGGCTGTCCACTTGCGGGTGTCATCGTCCAGGTCCCAGTAGAACGGCGTGGTCAGATACATTCCCTGGGTAACCTGCAAGCCCAGGGAGTGGATGTCCGGAATGAGTACTGTCAGGCCCACCAGATTCATTTGGGTATTCAAGCCAAATTCATTGGCAGATTTTGCAGCGTTCACAAAATCGCCGCCGGCATTGGCCATGCCCAGGATCTTGGCGCCTGATGATTGCGCTTGCAATATATAGGAAGAAAAATCGGAAGCGCCAAGCGGCACTTTGACCGATCCTTTGATGGTGCCGTTGGCTTGCTTTACCACCTTGGAGGTGGCCGCTTCCAGAGCATGGCCAAAGGCATAATCGGTGGTAATGAAGAACCAGTCCTTGCCGCCGTTTTTAACCACAGATTTGCCCGTGCCGTTGGCCAGCGCATCGGTTGAATAGGTGTAGTGGATAATGTAAGGCGAGCATTGTTTGCCGGTCAGGGCCGATGTACCGCCACCGGTAGAGATAAACAGTTTTTTCTTTTCAGTGGCAACGTTGGCCATGGCCAGGCTGACCGCAGAATTGGTTCCGCCGATCAGGATATCTACTTTGTTCACGTCCGCCCATTCACGGGATTTGGCGGCAGCGACATCGGCCTTGTTCTGATGATCGGCATAAAGCAGTTCAATTTTCTTGCCGTCGATACTGCCGCCAGCATCGCGGATCGCCATGCGGATGGCTTGCACACCACCCTGGCCGTCATAGTCGGCGTAGACCCCCGAGATATCGGTCAGAAAACCGATACGGATGACATCATCGGAGATGCCGGCGGCATGCGCCGCGCCTGTCGAGGCAAGCAGCATGCCTGTCGCCCATGTGAGTGTGCCCGTCTTGTTCATCATTCTCTCCTTTTTTATACTGTCTCTCAGAACTGTGCCCGCGACCAGGGCGCTATCGCCGATCGCCGGCAGCGCTTTGGTTAGTGCCTGGCAAGGCTTGGGCCCGCCAGGCTGCGGTTATTTTGTTCCCCTGGCACCCCAACTATCAGACGCCCAGATACCGGTGGATCTGCGAAGGGTCTTCACGTAGCTGGCTGGCATCGCCCTCGAGCACAACCCGGCCTTTTTCCAGCACAACCAGCCGGTCCGCCTGCTCCATCACTTTGCGATAATTGCGGTCGACCACCATGGTTGCCAGGCCGCTGGCGCGGATGAGCGCAATGACACGCCAGATCTCCTCTACAATCAGCGGCGCCAGGCCTTCGGTGGCTTCATCCAGAATGATGGCATCCGGATTGGTCATCAGCGCCCGACCAATCGAAAGCATTTGCTGTTCGCCTCCGGAGAGCTGGTCACCCATGTTGTCCAGGCGCTCTGCGAGCCGGGGAAAGGTCTGCAGTATGCGATCGGTATCCCATGCTTTACTCCCGTCGCGGCCGGCGCGCGCGCACATCAGCAGATTTTCGCGGACTGTCAGATTGGGAAAAATGCCGCGCCCTTCAGGAACGTAGGCAATGCCCAATTGGGCAGCCTGATAGGGGCGGGCACCAGACATCAGCTGTCGCTGCAGTTCGATCCGTCCACTGCGTTGTTTGACATGGCCCAGCAGGCTGCGTATCAGCGTGGATTTGCCCATGCCGTTGCGGCCCAGCAGGCCTACGGTTTCGCCGCGCCGCAGGTTAAAGTCAATGCCGTGCAGCACGTGACTGGAGCCGTACCAGGCATGGATATCGCGTGCCAGAATGATGTCGTCTGTCATAGTTGCATTTGTCATATCGCCAGAGTGGCCGAGTCGTCTGTGGCGTGATCGCTCTCGCCCAGATAGGCGGTCTGCACCGCGGTATTGTTGCGAATATCATGGGGCAGGCCGCTAGCGAGTACTGCGCCGTTGACCATTACCGTCAGGCGGTCTGCAACGGCAAAAACCGCATCCATGTCGTGTTCGATCAGCAAAATAGCCAGGTTCTTTTTCAGCCGGTGCAGCAGCGCCAGCATGCGCTCGGACTCTTCAGCCCCATGCCTGCCAGTGGCTCATCCAGCAACAGTACCTGGGGCTGCTGGGCCAGGCACATGGCCACTTCAAGCTGGCGTTTCTGCCCGTGAGACAGGTTGGCGGCAATGCTCGCAGCCTGTCCGCTCAGGCCGGCCTGTTCCAGCGCGTGGTCGGCCATCTCAAGGCTGCGTTGACAATGTTGCGCAGCCGTCCAGAATTGCCATGGTTTCTGAATTTTTGCCTGGGCGGCCAGGCGGCAGTTTTCGCGTACGCTTAGCGGCAGAAAAATATTGTTGCGCTGATAGCTGCGTCCCAGGCCTGCTTGAGATCTTGCCGGCTGTGACCATTTGCTGATATCTTTGCCGCGCAAATACACCTGGCCATTGGTCAGCGGCAGTTCGCCGGACAGCAGATAGGTCAGTGTCGATTTACCGGCCCCGTTGGTGCCGATCACAGCCAGGATTTCCCCTTCGAACAATTGGAGCGATACATTATTTACTGCAACCAGCGCGCCAAATTTGCGGGTCACGTTCCTGGCTTCAAGTAATGCCGTTGTCATCGGGTTGCACCTCCCTTGTTTGCGCGGCGAATGCGCCATTCCTTCAGTTGCCGGGGCAGGCCGGCCAGGCCATAGGGCATTAGCATGACTACGAAAATAATAAAGCCGCCGAGCAGCAACTGCCAGTGCTTGGTGAGGGCGGTAAACCATTCTGACAGCAGCACGAAAGCGAAGGCGCCGATAATGGCCCCACCCAGACTGCCCAGGCCGCCCAGAATAATCATGAGCAGTACATTGCCAGACTGATGCCAGGACAGCAGCTCGGGATTGACGTAACCGTACTGGCATGCATACAGAAACCCGGCCAGACCTGCCAGCATACCGCTGATGACAAAACTGGCAATCTTGTAAGCGGTTGACTCGAACCCGGCGGCACGCATGCGCAACTGGTTGTGTTTGATACCGACAAAAGCATGACCCAGGCGCGAACGCAGAATCAGTTGCAGAATGATGACGGTGATAATAAGCAACACAAGCGTGAACCAGTAGAAAGTATTGCCCGATTCAAGATCGAAGGGCTGCCATTGAAAAATGGAAAAAACCGGCTTGAAATAAATATAGGTGCCGTCGGAGCCGCCGAAAATCTTGATGTCATGAAAAACGAAGTAAACCAGTTGGCCAAAGGCCAGCGTGACCATGATGAAATACACGCCATAGCTGCGCATGACCAGCATACCGATCAGCAATGCCAGCAGCCCTGCGCCGCCAATGCAGATCGCCATCAGCAGCCAGCCGTTGCCCGCTTCCGACTCGGGCGAGAAGGTCGCAACCATATAGGCGGCAAAGCCGAGAAAAGCGGCGTGCCCAAGGCTCACCAGACCGGTAAAGCCAACCAGCAATTGCAGGCTGAGCGCAAAAATGCTCAGGATCATGATTTTGGTAACCAGATCACCGTGGTATTTGCTGCCAATGGGCTCGGGCAGCAAGGGCAGCAGTGCCAGCAGGGCCAGGCCGACTATCCACAAAAAAAAGATTGTTTTTTGTAATCATGCTCAGGTTCCCTGTTTGAACAGGCCCTGGGGCTTGAATAGCAGCACCAGCACCATTAGCAGATAGACCAGTGCGCCAGCGCCTTCGGGCCAGAGCACTTTGCCAAAGGTGTCTACGAAGCCGATCAGCAGCGCTGCGACCAGCGCGCCCTTGATGGAGCCGATGCCGCCGATGACCACGACCACAAAACAGATAATCAGTTCATTGCCGCCCATGCCAGGGTAGACCGATGACACTGGCGCCGAGAGCATGCCGGCAAAGATGGCCAGGGCAACACCGGCCGCAAATACGGTGCGGTACAGTACCGAGATATTGACGCCCAGCGATTGCACCATTTCGCGATTGGTGGCGCCGGCGCGGATTTTCATGCCCAGCCGGGTATGCTTGATCAACAGGTACATGCCAATCGCAATAACCAGGCAGACCAGCGAAATGAACAGGCGATACACCGGATAGCTCAGCCCATTGCCCAATGCGATAGAGCCGGCCAGCCAGGCAGGCGGGCTGACGCCATGCACATCGTCGCCCAGCAGAATGCTGCGCAGCGCTTCGAATACCAGAATAAGCCCGTAGGTCATCAGCACCTGCAACAGGTGCTCACGTTCGTACAGAAAGCTGAAAAAGCCCCACTCCAGCAAATAACCGAAAGCCAGGGCAAGAATAATGCCCAGCACCAGGGCAAGGGCAAAATTGTCGATATACATGCCCAGCGCGTAGATAAGATAAGCGCCAATCATGAAGAAACTGCCGTGCGCCAGGTTGATGACGCCCATGATGCCGAAGATCAGTGTGAGCCCGCTGGCGATCAGAAACAGTAGCAGCCCGTACTGCACACTGTTCAGACACTGAATCAGAAATGTTGTTATATCCATATTTGATCCGAAGAAAGGGGCGGGCGCACGGATCAGCCCTTGCGCCTGCACTTTCGGTTTACTTGCTCAACTTGCAGCCTTTGGCCGGATCTTCCAGATTGGCTACGGCGATACCCAGGTTCTTGTTGTGGTTGCCTACGACTTCACGCAGATAGATGTTCTGCACCGGATTGTGTGCCTTGGACATGGTGAACGGTCCACGCGGGCTGTCCACCTTGGCCTGTTCCATTCCCTCAATAACGGCGTCCTTGTTCTTGATATCGCCCTTGGCATGATTCAAGCCGGCTGCCAGCAACTGGGCCGCGTCATAGCCCTGTACTGCATATACGTCCGGCTCCATGCTGAACTTTTCCTGGTAGTGCTTGCGAAACGCCTTGTCTTTCGGATTGTCCAGCTCATCGGCATAGTGCAGGGTGGTCAGCATGCCCTTGGCGGCATCACCCTGGGCGGCAAGTGTGCCGTCAGTCAAAAAGCCCGGACCATAAAGCGGAATTGTCTTGCGCAGGCCCGAGGCGTCATAATCTTTAACGAATTTGACAGCCCCGCCACCGGCGAAGAATGCAAAGACGGCATCCGGTTTCAATGAGGAGATTTCAGTCAGCAGCGATTGGAATTCCACGTTGGGGAAGGGCAGTGTGAGCTCTTTGATCACCTTGCCACCCTTGGCTTCAAAACCTTCGCGGAAACCATCGGCCGCTTCTGTGCCGGCGGCGTATTTCCAGTTGATGGTCACTGCAGTTTTATGCTTTTGTTTTTCGGCGGCGACAATGCCCATGCCATAGGCAGGCTGCCAATTGGTGAATGAGCTGCGGAAGATGTTCTTTGCGCACAGCGGACCGGTAAGCATATCCGCGCCGGCGTTGGGAATAATATAGATGACGCCGCTGTCACGCGCAATTTTCGCCATCCCCATGGCCACGCCCGAATGCACTGTTCCTACCAGTACATCGACCTTGTCGCGCTGCACCAGCCGGTTGGTATTCTCTGGTGCCTTGGCCGGTCTCAGATTCGTCATCCACAGCAAAATACTGGATCTGTTGACCGCCCAGTTTGCCGCCCTGTTCCTCGACGTACAGTTTAAAGCCATTTTCAATCGCCTTGCCAAGCGCCGCGTAGGTGCCTGTGGCCGGCAGCATCAGGCCCACCTTCACCTCGGCCTGCGCCGCCTGACCCAATCCCCCGGCCAGCAGGATCGCCGTGGCGATCGTGGCTTTTCTCACATTATTCATTGTCCTGTCTCCTGAATGTACGACTGCTTTTTATGATGACTGCTTATTTGTGTTGCCACGAACGATGTGGTGTGCCGCCTCCTGATACCGCACTTGCAGGATCACGGCAGACCTTGCGATAGCCGCTATGCCTGTCTTATTTGTGCCAGCTTACGCCACTTCATGCTGATTCATTTCGCGCAGACGAAAACGCTGGATTTTGCCGGTTGCCGTTTTGGGCAATTCATCCAGAAACTCAATGCTGCGTGGATATTTATGCGGTGCCAGCCGGGATTTGACAAAGGCCTTGAGCGTGTCCTTGAGCGTGTCGTCGGCCGGTGGCGCCGTTTCCTTGAGCACCACATAGGCGCGGGTCTTGACCAGGCCCTGCGAGTCGGTAACGCCGATGACGGCCGCCTCCAGGACAGCCTCGTGCTCAATGAGCGTGGCCTCCACTTCGAAGGGAGACACATACTGTCCGCTTACCTTGAGCATGTCGTCGCTGCGACCCGCATAGGTGTAATAGCCGTCGGCATCGCGCGAATACTTGTCGCCACTTTTGATCCACTCCCCCTGAAATGTCGCTCTTGTCTTTTCCCGGTTGTTCCAGTACATGAGGGCAGCGCTTTTGCCCTTGATGTACAGATCGCCGATTTCGCCATCTGCGACGATAGCACCTTGCTCGTCGCGAAGCTCAAGTTCATAGCCGGGTACGGGTTTTCCTGTGGTGCCATAGCGAATGTCATCAGGCCGGTTGGACAGAAAAATATGCAGCATTTCGGTTGATCCGATGCCATCGATGATATTACATCCGAAATGAGTCGTGAAACGCTCGCCAAGTTCCCTTGGCAGAGCCTCACCAGCTGACGAACACATCCGCAATTGCACTTCATCGCGGGTAGGTGTGTTGGCAGCCGCCAGCATGCCGGCATAACCGGTTGGTGCGCCGCAAAACACTGTGGGCTGGTGTTTGCGCATCGCCTCGAACACGGCATCCGGGGTCGGGCGGCCCTCGATCAGAACTACGCTGGCCCCGACACCCAACGGGAAGGTCAGGGCGTTGCCCAGTCCGTAGGCAAAAAACAGTTTTGCGGCTGACAGAATTCGGTCTGATTCGGTCAGCCGCAGCAGGTCCTGTGCATAATAGCGAATGGTCCAGTAAGGATTGGCATGGCTGTGTACGGTGCCTTTGGGTTTACCGGTAGACCCCGATGAGTACAGCCAGAAGGCCGGTTCATCGGCCTTGGTGCTACAGGGGCGATGACAGGGCGTTGCAGCGTCCATTGCCTGGTCCATGCTTAACTGGCCATGCGAGAGTTCACCTTGCGGACGTGACACCAGGATATGCTTGATTTCGTGCTCTGCTTCACTCATGGCCTGGGTTAGCACCGGCAACAGTGCTGCCGACACCATGGCGGCCTGGCAGCGACTGTCTTCAATAATGTATTTATAGTCTTGCGGTGTCAGCAAGGTATTGATGGCAACCGGCACAATGCCTGCGTGAACGGCGGCCAGAAAGGCGACAGGCCAGTCTGTGCAGTCGTTCATCAGCAACAGTATCCGTTCTTCGCGGTGCACGCCGAGGTTTTTCAGCACAGAGGTCAGGCGCCGCACTTTGTCAAAAAGCGCGGCATAGGTCAACGTTCCGTTGCTATCGATGTAAGCAATGCGATCCAGGCGGTTCTGGTTGGTTTGGATCAGATAGTCGGCAATATTGAACTGGCTGCTGTTTTCAGGGGTCTGCATGGTTTAACTCCGCTAAATGCCTGGCTGCTTGCCGCCGGCGCACTTCAAGTTGTTGGCACTGCCGCGCTGTGAGTGGATCAATGGGCTGCCTGTGTCGGTTTTGTGCTACGTTGATATGGCTGCAGCCGGGTTGTCGACAGGGTCTGACTTTTCATTGAGCTGTCATTGCTGCTGCGCCGTGAATTCTATTTTTCCGTCCGGCAGCAAATACAGCACATGGGCTGCACCGTTGCTGACGGTCGGATAGTGGGCAGAGTCCGGGCCGTAGACTTTCCAGCCGGCATCACTGCCATCGAACCGGGCGCCGGGTGTGAGCGGCATGATCAGATCAATTTCGCCATTGGGATGACGGTGATGCGGGCCGCGGATATCCTGCATGCTGACCACATCCACGGAAAATCCGTGGCTCGCTTCGGACGGCTTGGTCACCCGGCCGTATTTGAGTCCCTGCGCTTCGTGCTTGCACATCCAGCCATCTGCTATACCCTGGATACAGGCTGCCGTCATTTCTTGGTACCAGTCCGAGTGCGCACCGTAGCCGGCATTGAGCCACGCCTGGAGCGTGTGATCCAGCGGACGGCCTGCTATTTGACGGGTTACCGTCTGAATAAGCGTGTCGAAATGTTCGCGCATGCTTAAAGTCTCCTTAACACCTGATTTTTTTTCGTGCATTATTTTGCATGTAGATGATAAGATAGGCATGCAGTTAAAATCAGTCAAGATTTTTGCTCAATCTTTAGGGAAAACACTAGCTCCCGATTTACGAAATGGCACGCTATGACGCTGGAAAATTCATTTGAAATAGATTCGATGCAAGACAAGACGCCGCTGTTGCGGGCGTTGGGTGAGCGCATCCGCTCGCTGCGCGCGCGCAAGGGCATCACGCGCAAGAGGCTGGCGAGTCTGGCGGGCATTTCCGAGCGCCATATGGCCAATCTTGAGCTGGGTACCGGTAATGCAACCATACTGGTGCTGCACCAGGTCGCTCAGGCGCTCACTTGCTCACTGGCCGAACTCATCGGCGACGTTACCACTTCGTCGCCCGAGTGGCTGATGATCCGCGAGTTACTGGAGAACCGCAGCGAGAAGGATTTGCATAAAGTGCGGCTGCGGCTGATTGAGCTGTTCGGCGCCGACAAGACGCCGGGCTCGCGGCTGTCACGCATTGCCCTAATCGGCCTGCGCGGTGCCGGCAAATCCACGCTGGGCCGCATGCTTGCAGACCGGCTTGGCTATCCGTTCATCGAGCTGTCGCATGAAATTGAGCAGACTACCGGTTGCAGCATCAACGAGATTCATTCGCTATATGGCCCCGTCGCTTACCGTCGCTATGAGCGACGCGCGCTGGAAGAAACCATCCAGCTATATCCTGAAGTGGTCATTGCCACGCCGGGCGGGCTGGTTTCCGAAGCGGCCACCTATAACAATCTGCTGGAGCATTGCCTGACGGTCTGGTTGCAGGCCACACCGCGCGAACATATGGATCGTGTCATTGCCCAGGGCGATTTCCGTCCCATGTCCGGCAGCAAGGAAGCCATGCACGACCTGAAGCTGATCCTGGAGGGCAGGGTGGCCTTCTATAGCAAGGCGGATGTACATCTGGATACCAGCCTTCAGCCCCTTGAAGAGACCTTTGAGTCGCTGTTTGCGAAAGTTCAGGCGGCGCGCCAGTCGGCCGAAGTATTGACCTGAGTGAACCGAAGTGGCTAGGGTAAATCCCTAGTCAAACGGCTTGACCACCTATAGAATCATGCAATATAGTGCCTCTAATGACAAACTAAATGCAATGAAATGCATGACTCTATTGGAGACAGCCATGAGCGAGCTGAAAGTCAATTACCAGACCAATCCGTCGCAGTACAAGCACCTCTCATTGACGACCGAAGGCAATGTTGCACGGCTGACGATTGACATCGATGAAGACAGTGGCATTCGTCCCGGCTATAAGCTGAAACTGAACTCCTATGATTTGGGTGTGGATATTGAATTGCACGATGCACTCAATCGCCTTCGGTTTGAACATCCGGAAGTGCGCAGCGTTGTTGTATCCAGTGGCAAAGAGCGCATTTTCTGCTCGGGCGCCAATATTTTCATGCTGGGTCTGTCCAGTCACGCGTGGAAAGTCAATTTCTGCAAGTTCACCAACGAGACGCGCAACAGCATAGAGGATACCAGCGAGCATTCAGGCGTGAAATTCATTGCTGCCGTCAACGGCGCCTGTGCTGGTGGCGGTTACGAGCTGGCCCTGGCCTGTGATGAAATCTATCTGGTGGATGATCGCTCCTCGTCGGTGTCGCTGCCTGAAGTTCCTTTGCTCGGGGTTCTGCCGGGGACCGGCGGGCTGACCCGGGTCACCGATAAACGCAAGGTTCGTCATGACCACGCTGATATTTTCTGCACCCTGGTTGAAGGCGTGCGCGGCCAGCGGGCTAAAGACTGGAAACTGGTTGATGAGGTCGTCAAGCCGGCCAGGTTTCAGGAAACCATCAGCGCCCGTGCACAGGAACTGGCGCAGCAGAATGCTTCAGGTTCATCGCCCGGGTTGCAGGGCGTGACGCTGACGGCGCTTGACAAACACGAAACGGCCGACAGCCTGCATTACAAATATGTCAATGTTGATATTGATCGCGCAGGCAAGTTCGCCACGTTCACCCTGCGAGGCCCCGAAGGGGCGTTGCCCGAAAGCATTGATGCCATTTTGCAGGCCGGTATGAGCTGGTGGCCGTTGCAAATGGCCCGCGAACTGGATGATGCCATTCTTTCCATGCGCACCAATGAACTGGACAGCGGGCTGTGGTTGATCAAGACGACAGGCAGCGCCGAGGCTGTGCTCAAAAGCGACGATATCCTGCTGAATCATAAGGACCATTGGTTCGTGCGCGAAACACTGGGTTTGCTGCGTCGTACTTTTGCAAGACTGGACGTTTCTTCGCGCTCTCTGTTTGCGCTGGTCGATGAAGGCTCATGCTTTGCCGGATCGTTGCTGGAGCCTGCGCTTGCCTGCGACCGCATCTATATGCTGACCCTGCCCGACGATGAAGATCGCACGCCGCGTATCACCGTTGGTCCGATCAATTTCGGCTTTTTGCCCATGGTGACGCGGCAGTCGCGTCTGGCGCGCCGCTTCTATGATGATCCGGTCAGCCTGGAACGGATCAAGGCGCTGGCCGGCAAGGGACTGGAAGGCGATCAGGCCGAACAGGCCGGCCTGGTTACTTATGCGCTGGATGATATCGACTGGGACGAAGAAGTGCGGATTGCCATTGAAGAGCGGGTGTCCATGTCGCCCGATGCGTTAACCGGCATGGAAGCCAACCTGCGCTTTAACGGCCCGGAAAATATGTGGACCCGGATTTTCGGCCGCCTGACGGCCTGGCAAAACTGGATCTTCATCCGGCCCAATGCGGTGGGTGAAAAAGGCGCCCTCAAATTGTATGGCAAGGGCGAAAAACCGAACTTTGACCGCAATCGCGTCTGACCCCATCGCATCTGGCTGCTAGCTGCGTATATCCATCAAAATGAAGGAGCCGGGTAAACTCATTGAAATACCCGCTCCATGACACTGGAGATCACTATGTCGAGTATCAATTACAGCGAAAAAATCCCCAATAACGTGAACCTGTCTGAAGACAGGACGCTGCAACGCGCGCTGGAGCACTGGCAACCGAATTATCGTAAATGGTGGAACGAAATGGGTCCCGACGGTTCCCAGGATTTTGACGTTTACTTGCGTACCGCGACCAGTGTAGATCCGCAGGGGTGGGCCTCCTTCGGCTATGTAAAGATGCCGGACTATCGCTGGGGCATCTTCCTGAACCCGCGCGATGCCGAGCGCCAGGTCAATTTCGGCGAACACAAGGGCGAGAAGGCCTGGCAGGATGTGCCGGGCGAACATCGCGCCAATCTGCGACGTATTATTGTGACCCAGGGCGACACTGAGCCGGCATCGGTGGAACAGCAGCGCCATCTGGGCCTGACTGCGCCTTCCATGTATGACTTGCGCAATCTGTTTCAGGTCAACGTGGAAGAGGGACGGCATTTGTGGGCCATGGTGTACCTGCTGCATAAGCATTTCGGTCGTGATGGCCGCGAGGAAGCCGAGGCGTTGCTTGAGCGCAATAGCGGCGACGAAGACAATCCGCGGATTCTGGCGGCCTTCAATGAAAAAACGCCAGACTGGCTGTCGTTTTATATGTTCACGTATTTCACTGACCGTGACGGTAAATTTCAATTGTGTGCGCTGGCCGAATCCGGCTTTGACCCGCTGGCCCGTACGACCAAATTCATGCTGACCGAAGAGGCGCATCATATGTTTGTGGGCGAGTCGGGCGTATCCCGGGTCATTCAGCGAACCTGCGAGGTGATGAACCAATTGAAAACCGACGATGCCGCGCGTCTTCGCGAGGCTGGCGTGATTGATCTGGAAACCATTCAGCGCTATCTGAATTTCCACTTCAGTGTCACCATTGACCTGTTTGGTGCCGACGAATCCAGTAACGCAGCTACGTTCTACAACACCGGGTTGAAAGGACGCTATGAAGAAACCAAGCGTGATGACGATCATAAACTATACGATCGCACCTACAATGTGCTGGCGGTGCAGGACGGTCGCCTGGTCGAGCGCTCCGTGCCGATGCTAAACGCCCTGAACGAAGTGTTGCGCGATGACTATATCAAGGATTCGGTCGGTGGCGTCAATCGCTGGAACAAAGTCATTGAAAAGGCGGGTATTGCCTTTCGCCTGAAGACGCCGCACAAGGCATTTAACCGAAGTATCGGCACCCTGTCGGGCGTGTTTGTTTCTCCAGAAGGCACGATGATGTCCGAGGCTGAATGGGTCAAGCGCGAGCGCGACTGGCTGCCGACCCATGAGGACCGGGCCTTTGTCGCTTCACTAATGGGGCGCGTTGTCGAACCAGGCAAATTTGCCAACTGGATCGCGCCGCCGGTCATGGGTATCAATCGACAGCCGGTTGATTTCGAGTATGTGCGATTCAACTGATCGGGGATGCCCGACACGGGCATCCAACAATATGGAAATAGATCCAGGAGGTAGACTGTTATGGCGACGATCGAATTAGCCCAGGTAATAAAAAAACAGCACCTGATTGATCCGGAAATTTGCATACGCTGCAACACATGCGAGGAAACCTGTCCGATCGATGCGATTACGCACGACGGCACCAATTACGTCGTCAGGCCCGATGTCTGCAACCACTGCATGGCCTGTGTGGCGCCCTGTCCGACCGGTGCCATAGACAACTGGCAGCCGGTGCTCGCCGAAAAAATGTATTCACTCGATGAACAATACAGCTGGGACGAGTTGCCTGCGCCGCTGGCGCTGGATGTGGCGGACATAACGGCGCTCGCCGATGCCGGCGCGACTGGTGCTGACGCGGATGCCGATGCCGAAGTAACCATTCAGGGTAGCAATTATGTGGCCGGCTCGCAGGTCCCTCCCTGGTCGGCCTCGCACAGCTATACGAATTTGTACGGCACGCGCAACGTGGTGACGGCAACGGTGTCGGGAAACTACCGGCTGACCGATGAGTCATCCGATAGCGACATTCGCCATGTCGTGCTGGATTTTGGCGATGCTCCCTTTCCGGTACTGGAAGGTCAGTCTATCGGCATTATTCCGCCCGGCACCGACGCCGGCGACCGTTTGCATCATGCCCGTCAATACTCGCTGGCCAGTCCGCGAGACGGCGAGCGGCCCCGCTACAACAACGTATCGATCACCGTCAAGCGGGTGGTGCAGGACTATGATGGCAATCCGGTCAGGGGCGTCTGCTCCAATTACGTATGTGATTTGAAGAAGGGCGACAAGGTACAGGTTATCGGCCCTTTCGGGCATACTTTCCTGATGCCGAATCACCCTGGTGCCAATATCATCATGATCTGCACCGGAACCGGCAGTGCGCCCATGCGCGCGATGACCGAGAGGCGCCGACGCAAGCGCCTGCAGGAGCCGGGCGACGATCGCGGCAAACTCATGCTCTTCTTTGGCGCTCGTTGCAAGGAAGAATTGCCTTATTTCGGCCCGCTCAACAAGCTGCCCAAAGACTTTATCGATATTAACTTTGCATTTTCACGCACGCCTGGCGAACCCAAGAAATATGTGCAGGATGTGATGCGCGAACGCTTGCCCGATCTGCTGGCGTTGCTCAGGAACGACGACACTTATATTTATGTCTGTGGCGTCAAGGGCATGGAATCGGGCGTGCTGGAGGTGTTGCAGGAAGCGGCCGCATCAGGCGGTATGCAATGGAGCGAACTGCATGCTACGCTCAGGCAAAAAGGGCGTCTGCATCTGGAGACGTATTAATTCCTGCCATTGTGTGAACCGGGAAAAAGTCGCAGCCTGTGAACCAGGCGCGGCTTTTTTTTGCGCTTGGATGGGGCTTGCCAATGAATGGACGGGACATAAGTCATATGTCATGCCATGTGGGCACTGCGACAGCATGCAGTGCCAGCGCTGAACGTGAAACCTGATTATTACCATATAACCATTGGTTATTTTATTGGCTTTTGTTATGCTGATATAGTTTTCTTCACGAATATATGCATTCCAAATAACGTTTGAGCATAACGCCAACTATCAGGAAATCTTCATGAAACAGAGAAAACTACTAGCCTTGCTGGGCGCAACCCTCATCGGCCTGAGTGCCGTCAACGCGCAGGCTGATCAACTGGACGATATCAAGAAAAACGGTGAACTGGTTGTCGGCGTCCTGGGCACAGATGAACCTGCCACCTTTATTGATCCCAAAACCCGAGAGTTCATCGGTTATGAAGTGGACCTTGCCAAGGCAGTCGCCGACAAGATCGGCGTCAAGGCGCGCTTCAAACAGGTCGCCGTAGCGGCGCGCATTCCCGAACTGCAGCAAAAGCATGTTGATATCATTGCCGCGGGCCTGACGCACAACAAAGAGCGCGAAGCGCAGATCGATTTTTCCGTGACCACATTTGTGACCGGACAGAAGGCGCTGGTGCGCAGCGACAGCGGTATCACCGATCTGGCCGGTTTGTCGGGCAAGAAAGTGCTGACCATTCGTGGCGGCACCCAGGAGCCCAATATCCGCAAGGCGGTGCCAGATGTAAACGTGGTCACCTTCGATACCAGCCAGCAGGCGTTTCTTGCATTGCAACAAGGCAAGGGCGTAGGCTATGTTGACGATGAAGCCGCCCTGTTGCGCGTCTACGCCAAGCTGGGTCCCAAACAGAGAGATTTTGTGGTGCTCAAGCAAAGCATCAGCGAAGAGCCGCTGGCATTCGGCTTGCGCAAAGGCGAGGCCGGGTTGAAAAAGGTCGTTGACGATACGCTGCGTGAACTCGAAGCCTCTGGCCAGGCCGAGAAAATTTTCTTCAAGTGGTACGGACCGGATACCAAATCACAGTTTTCAACGCGCAGCTTTAAACTCGAAACCGATAAGATTTAAGAGTAGACTGGATATCCGCAAGACAGCATCGGAACACGACCGGTAGCTGTTGCCAAGCGACGGCGTGTGCTGCGCTCGACCTGCGCAGCGGATTTCACGCCGTTTTTTGTTCCATGACTACGCGACCAATACATGCCCGAGTTTGACGCTTCCATGCTGCTTAGCGGCCGGTACCATGACATGCTGCTGGCAGGATTATGGCTGTCCATACAGTTGCTGGCCATTTCACTGGTGCTCGCGCTGCCGCTGGCCACCTGTATCGCCTTGCTGCGTCTGTCGCCGTTTCGGCTGTTGCGTGGCGTGGGCTTCGCCTACGTAGAGACCATTCGCAATATCCCCTTGCTGGCACATATGCTGTTCTGGTATTTTGGCGCTCCCGAGCTGCTGCCCGAAGCAGCAAAGCAATGGCTTTACGCAGGTAATACCGAAGCCAGCTGCGCGGTCATCGCCCTTACGCTTTACACCGCAGCTTATATGGCTGAAGACATCCGCAGCGGGATTCGGGCCATTTCATTTGTACAGATGGAAGCGGCGCGTGCGCTGGGCCTGAGTTTTCTGGCCGCCATGCGTCTGGTTATCCTGCCACAGGCCATGCGCGTCATTACGCCCCCGTTGATTTCGCAGACACTGAATTTGTGGAAAAACACCAGTATTGCAACCGTCATTGGCGTGGCAGAGCTTATGTATCAGGCAGGCCAGGTTGAAAGCGCCAGCTTCAGAAGTTTTGAATCGTTTGCCTTTGCCACCTCTGCCTATCTGAGCCTGTCGCTGCTGATCACCGCGCTGGCGGCATGGTTCCAGCACCGTTATCCGCCGAGGGCGCTATGAGCGGATTTCTTGAGATCATTGATACGTACTGGTTGTACTTTCTGGTTGGCCAGTATCCGAACGGACCGCTGGGCGGGTTGGCGTTAACGTTGTTGCTGGCTAGTTGTGCGCTGGTCATGGCCATGCCGCTGGGAATTGCCCTGGCGTTTGCCCGCATCAGTCCGTGGCGCGCCGTGCGCTGGCCTGTGAGTCTCCTGGTTTTTGTGGTGCGCGGAACGCCGTTGCTGATGGTGGTGTTCTGGGCGTATTTCTTTTTGCCCAGCGTGACCGGCGTAAAAACCAATCAGTTCTGGACCATGCTAATTGCATTGGTCATTTTCGACGCGGCCTATCTGGCCGAGATTATCCGGGCCGGCATTCAGGGTCTGCCCAAGGGCCAGATGGAGAGTGCCCGTTCGCTGGGTTTTGGTTATTTTCGGGCCATGCGACTGGTTGTATTGCCGCAGGCAATCAGGCATATGTTGCCATCGCTGATCAACCAGTTTATCTCGACGATCAAGGAAACCTCATTGGGTTATATCATTGGTCTTGCTGAAGTGTCTTTTATCACCTCGCAAATCAATACCCAGGTGATGGTGTATCCGGCACAGATCTATCTCGTCCTGGGCCTGACCTACCTGCTGCTGTGTTTCGGCCTGTCCCGTTTTGCCTACTGGCTTGAACGCCGGCGTGGGAAACAGCAAGCGGCGCTTGTGGCCCGCAAGGAAGCAACATGATTGAATTTGAAAATGTGAATAAATGGTATGACAAGTATCATGCCCTGGTCGATGTCACGGAAACCGTTGCGCGTGGGGAAGTGGTCGTCGTTTGCGGCCCTTCGGGATCGGGAAAATCCACCCTGATCCGCACCATCAATCGCCTGGAGCCCATCCAGGCCGGCCATATCCGCGTTAACGGACAGGACATTCATGATAAATCAATTGATTTGAATGCCTTTCGCTCTGGCATAGGCTTTGTTTTTCAGCAGTTCAATCTGTTTCCGCATTTGAGCGCCCTGGAAAACTGCACCCTGGCGCCCATGCATCTGCGCGGGCTGTCTGCCAAGGCGGCGCGGGAAAAAGCCTTGTCCTTGCTGGATCGGGTCGGACTGGCCCATAAGGCCGACGCGATGCCCGACGCATTGTCGGGCGGGCAGCAGCAGCGCGTTGCCATCGCTCGTGCGCTGGCCATGGAGCCGCCACTAATGTTATTTGACGAACCAACCAGTTCGCTGGATCCTGAGATGGTCGGGGAAGTATTGTTGGTTATGCGCGATCTGGCCAGAGACGGCATGACCATGGTATGTGTGACGCACGAGATGGGGTTTGCGCGCGAAGTGGCGGACCGAATTCTGTTTATGGATGCCGGCAAAATGCTGGAGCGTGCGACACCGGACGATTTTTTCAATCGTCCGCAGCACCCCAGGCTGCCCAGTTTCTCGCCGATATACGCACGCCTTTCGCCCGGGCGGTATAACAGCGGTTTGCCCGGGCATGATGACAATTGGAATAATCTTGCCCTTGCGCCCGCAGTCGCTATTGCAGTCGTTTGCGAACTGCCGGGTGCCGGATCTTCAACCATTCATTCGATCAAGACCATGACTTATACCTCAGCACCCCATGCGGCATTACCGATCATTGATGTCTCTGCGCTGATCACCGATAGCAGCCCCAAGGCATTGCAGACGGTTGCCGATCACATTCGCAATGCCTGCCGTGCCCATGGCTTTTTTTATGTTTCGGGGCATGGTGTACAGATGCCGTTGATACAGCGCCTGGATGCGCTCAGCCGCCAGTTCTTTGCCCTGGACGTGCAGGAAAAAATGCGCTGGCGAATGGCACTGGGTGGCCGGGCGTGGCGTGGTTATTTTCCTCTTGGGGGTGAATTGACGTCGGGCAGGCCCGACTGGAAAGAAGGGCTTTATCTGGGCACCGAGCTGGCCGATGACCATCCGCTGGTTCAGGCAGGCACACCGGTGCATGGGCGCAACCTGTTTCCCGATATTCCGGATTTGCGACAAACCATCTTGCAATACATGGAAGCGGTGACCGCGCTGGGCCACGCCCTGATGCGCGGCATTGCGCTCAGTCTGGCGTTGCCGGCAGACTACTTCGCGCGCCGCTACACGGCAGACCCCCTGATTTTGTTTCGCATATTTAATTATCCAACCCAGGAGGTGCCCAAGGACATGGATGTGCAATGGGGCGTTGGCGAACATACGGATTACGGTTTATTGACTATATTGCTGCAGGACCAGATTGGTGGCCTGCAGGTAAAAACGCCCGGCGGCTGGGTGGATGCAACGCCGGTGCCCGGCACTTTCATTTGCAATATCGGCGACATGCTGGAACGCATGACCGGCGGCTGGTATCGATCAACCGCCCATCGGGTTATACGCAACACCTCGGGGCACGATCGGCTGTCTTTTCCGCTGTTCTTTGACCCCAATTACTTTGCTCAGGTGCAGCCCATCGAAGGACTGCCCGCCGTTCCCGATCCGGACGACAGCGCATCGCGCTGGGATAAGGCGAATGTACATGCCTTCAATGGCATTTATGGAGATTATTTGCTCAATAAAGTATCCAGGGTATTTCCGCAATTGCGCCAGGAGGTCTTGTAAGGGGGTGGCTAACGCGCATGGATATTGTATGACGCAGGATGGCGTGATGTACCGCCCACAGGCAGGGGGGGCCGTGCTTAGTCGCGACAGAATAATCATCAGATAATCCCGACAATCCTATTGTTAACTATATGAATTATTACAACGGCGTTATAATGCACAGAACCGTCTGCAATCATTTTCTGCCGGACGCCGTGTCTACCAATGCCTGCCGGCAAACAGGATTTTATTTTGAAACCAACTGATCAAGACGCACTTGACAACTTTGAAAGTTCGGTCGGATTTCGACTCTTTGCGGAACGCAAGCAGCTTACATTATCGCTGCCAGAGCAAATTGCCGCCCAGTTGGGTGACCAGATCATCAGTGGCTCCATGGCCAACGGCGCACATATTCCTGAGCAGGAATTGGCCGAACGGTACGAGGTCAGTCGCGGGCCAGTACGCGAAGCGTTAAGAATCCTGGAACGAGAGGGCCTGGTTGTCGTCAACCCCAGACGCGGAGCCAGCGTGTCAGAGCTGAACGCCGATGAGCTGGCGGAAATCTTCGAAGTGCGTAGCAGCCTGCTGTCTCTGGCAGCACGAAAAAATGCGGCGGCTCAAAACCCGGAATTGCTCAAGTTGCTTGAGCACGGTATCAAAAAGCTTGCGTCATGCATTGACACGCCTGCCGATGGCAGTCTTTACGCCGAGACGACTTATCGCCTGTCTTTGCTGTCAGCGCGTTACGCCAACAATACGCGCTTAAGCCAGATCGTGACCTCCTTGTCATTGCAAACCCTGCGTTATTCCAAGCTGCAATTTCGATCCAGGGAACGGCGAGTGCGTTCTATCGAGCACTGGCAACGCTCCCTGCAGGCCTGCCGGGCGGGTGATGCTGAACTGGCGGCACAGATCTGCCAGCAGCGGATCCAGGAGTCCTGGGATGCCACCCTGGCGGCCCTGCAAGCCGAGACGCACTAACCGATCAGGCCGATTGGTCGCATTGGATCCGTGTTGCTACGGTTTGGCAGTGCGATTCATCACGCGACAAGCGGACGCTTTTTATCGGGCGCCGCCTGCCTCACAATATCTTGTGCCAACTGCGTGTGAACCTGTCCCTGGCAAAATTCCGGGTATTCCAATGCGGCCAGCAGAAACGGCAGATTGGTCTTGATACCTTCGATCGCGCTGTCTGATAACGCATTTTTTAAGCGTTCAATGGCCTGGTGTCGGGTGGCGCCATGCGCGATTACCTTGGCAATCATGGGATCATAAAACGGTGAAACCCGCGTGCCTTCAGCATAACCGGTTTCAATGCGAATGCCGGCGCCCTGGCTCAATCGAAAAACGTTCAATAAGCCGGGAGACGGGGTGAAGCGCCATGGGTCTTCGGCATAAATGCGAACCTGGATCGCATGGCCGTCCGGGGCCTGCGGCCGATCAGGAATGACCTCGTGCAGACGTTTGCCGGCGGCCAGTGCAATCTGGCTTTGCACAATGTCAATGCCCGTGACCGCTTCGGTCACACCATGTTCGACCTGCAGTCGCGTATTCATTTCCAGAAAACTGAAACCGGTCTGCTGATCGTATAAGGTTTCCACCGTTCCAATATTGTTATATTTCACGTTTTCCATGATGCGAACTGCGGTGTCTGCCATCGATACGAGCGTGGTTCTGTCAATGG
The DNA here is from genome assembly GCF_000219915.2 of Advenella kashmirensis WT001. Classification (NCBI taxonomy): domain Bacteria; kingdom Pseudomonadati; phylum Pseudomonadota; class Betaproteobacteria; order Burkholderiales; family Alcaligenaceae; genus Advenella; species Advenella kashmirensis. The sequence continues at coordinate 1,325,431 of NC_017964.1, forward strand.
CTGGGGCACCCGCTTCTTCAATGACTTTCTGGTGGCGGCGCTGGATGGAACAATCGCGCTCGAAAAGATGCATGGCGTTGCCAAAGTTGTCTGCCATGATCTGGAATTCGATATGGCGCGGCTGCGCAAAGAGGCGCTCGGCATACAGCTGGCTGTTGGCGAAGCTTCTTTGTGCCAGACTCGTGGCCTGTTCGAGTGCGGCCGGCAGTGCCGATGCTTCATGCACCGCGATCATGCCAATGCCGCCACCGCCTGCCGCCGGCTTGATCAGCAATGGAAAGCCCGCGCTTGCGGCCTGGCTGCACTGCTGTTGGGTCGTGCCGTGGAGGATGCCGCTGCTGCGACACATCGGCATCCCATGGCGTGCCATCAATTCCCGTGCCCGGGTTTTATGCCCCATGGAGTCGATCCATTGGGGCGCCGGACCAATGAACACCAACCCGGCGCGTTGCACGCGTTCAGCGAACTTGGCATTTTCCGACAGAAAGCCATAACCTGGATGGATGGCGTCGACGCCGACCGATTGCGCTGCAGCGAGTATTTTGTCGATATTCAGATAGCTGTCGGCAGCCGCGGGAGCGCCAATACAGATCTTCTCTTGTGCCTGGCGTACATAGGGCAGGTCGGCATCTGCCTCTGAATAGACCACGGCGCAGTCTATGTTCATTTGCCTTGCGGCACGAATAATTCTTGCTGACGACTGCGCCCCGGTTAGCCACCAGTATTTTCTTGAACATCCTCTTATCCCCTCTCGCACTCGGCAACGCCATTAAGTTAGCTCTCGAGTAATGATTGATTGTGTAATTCCAGTTTGTATATTATATTATTGTTAACAATCTGTTTGTTAATTTATTTATAGGACAAAAATAATGGATGTTCTGTCAGAAGTGACCGGCACGGTATGGAAAATCGTTGTTAACGATGGCGATACGGTTCAGGAGGGCCAGACCTTGCTGATTGTGGAATCCATGAAAATGGAAATCCCGGTAGAGGCGCCTGCCGGTGGCCAGGCCACCGTTCTGGTTCAGGAAGGCAGTGCCGTCGAAGAGGGCATGGTGGTCGCACGTATGAATGATGCCTGAATCAGTGGCCGATCTGAACCCTTATTTGCAACAGGAGAATATGTTGAATCCACCCTCGATTAATCCGCAATCCATGGCCGCAGCCGAGGCCCAGCCGCTGGCGGGCGTCAAGGTGATCGAGATCTGCAGCACCATTGCCGGACCCGCTTGCGGGCGCTGCTGGCTGATTTTGGCGCCGATGTCATCAAAATAGAGCCTCCCCAGGGGGATCCGGTTCGCCAGATGGGCAGTCATGTGGGTGATATTTCCCTGTATGCCGCGTCCATCCTGCGCAACAAGCGCTCGGTCGTGATCGATCTGAAATCCGAGCAGGGCCGCAAGCTGGCGCTGGCGCTGATGGCGGGGGCCGATATTGTGCTGGAAAATAATCGGCCAGGCGTCCTGGAAAGACTGGGGCTGGGTTATGAACAGGTATCGGCGCAACATCCGGGCATCATCTTTGTGCGCATCAGCGGATATGGTCAGGACGGGCCCTATGCCCAAAGGCCGGGTTACGGCGCGATCTGCGAGGCCGTGGGCGGCGTCAGACATATGACCGGAGACCCGGATCGGCCGCCGGCGCGCGTCGCATTGGCGACAACCGACTATCTGACCTCGGTGTATGCGGCTTTTGGCGCAATGGGTGCTTTGCGCAGCCGCGATCGGACCGGGCAGGGCCAGGTCGTGGATGTTGCGCTGTATGAAACCGCCTTCACACAACTGGAGCCGCTGGTTCCCGCGTATCAGAAGCTCAAAAAAATTCCGATGCGGGTCGGCGCGAACCTGCCTTCCATGGCGCCCAACAGCCTTTATCCCACACGCGACAATAATTATTTGCTGATTGCAGCCAACAGCAACGCTACTTTCGAACGTTTGCTCAAGCTGATGGATCGGCTTGACCTGCTGGACGATACGCGCTTTTGCTCGATTCGTGCACGGGGACAAAAACCCAATATGACGGACCTGGATGCGATTATCAGCGCATGGACGCGGCAGTATGATGCCGTCGAACTGGAACAGATGATCATTGCCGTGGAAGTGCCTGTATCCAGAGTCTATACGATAGCCGACATCTTCGACGATCCGCATTATCAGGCACGCGGGATGATTGCCGATGTGCCGCACCCGCAACTGGCGTCTGTGGCCCAGGTGGGCATCGTGCCGCGCCTGTCTGCCACGCCGGGCAGCATCCGCTTTACCGGGCCCGATCTGGGTGCGGACACGGTCAGTGTATTGCGCGACGAGCTGGGTATCGACGACCAGACCATAGAAGACCTGCTGCGCGACGGAGTGATCGCGACAGGGCATTGACCTGACTTTACAGCTTTGGACATGGCGTGTCGCGCCTGGCCTGCTGTTATTACAAACCAATATAGAAGAGACTATGCAAACATTCGAATATCATGGCCAGCAGTGGAAAGAGGAATACGAAGAGCTAAACAAACGTCGCAAAATGGCCCAGGCCATGGGGGCGAGCAAGCCTTGCTCAGGCACAAGGAACGCGGGCGGCTGAATGCGCGGGAGCGCATGGACGCGTTGCTCGATCCCGGCAGTTTCGTGAAATGGGCAGACTGGCAGGCAAGGGGCGTTATGACGAAAATGGTCGCTTCATCGATATGTCGCCCGTTAATGCAATTATCGGCACCGGTAAAATTGAGAGCAGAACAGTCGTGGTCTCGGGTGATGACTATACCTTGCGCGCTGGATCTTCCGAGTCCACGATTGCCGATAAGTGGATCTACGCTGAGCGATTGGCAATAACCGTGGGGGCGCCACTGATCAGAATGGTCGATAGTGCTGGCGGCAGTGTGAAGTTGCTTGCACAGATGCACGGTACCAAGATTCCGGGTTATCCGACCTGGCCGGCCATAAAACTGCTGGACCAGGTGCCGGTCGTGGGCATTGCTCTGGGTTCATGTGCCGGGCTTGGCGCCATGAAGGTGCTGTTATCCCATTTCTCCGTTATGGTGCGTGATCAGGCGCAGGTATTTGCCGCGGGTCCTCCGGTTGTGAAACAAGCCTATGGCATTGAGATCGACAAGAACGATCTTGGCGGCTATAAAGTGCATCGCCGCAGCGCTCTTGTTCATAACGAAGCAGTCGACGAAGCCGACGCCTTCGCCCAGGTGAAGCGCTTCCTGAGCTATCTGCCGCCAAACAGCGATCAGCTGGCGCAGCGCACCGCATCCGATGATTCGCCGGACCGGGTTGAAGACTGGCTGGCAGATGCAATTCCGAAGGACCGGCGCAAAATTTTTGATCCTCGCAAAATTCTGGCTGCAATCTGTGATCGTGATTCTATCTTTGAAATCGGTCGCTGGCAGGGTGGATCAGTCATTACGGCACTGGCGCGCATTGATGGCTACCCAGTGGGTATTCTTTGCAGCGATCCGAAAATAGCGGGCGGCGCCATGACGGTGGCGGCGGCCTATAAAACCGAAAGGCATGTCAAACTGTGCGACACATTTGGCTTGCCCGTCATCAACTTCGTTGACCAGCCAGGCAATGCAACCGGTCCAGAGGCTGAACTGCAGGGAACCCTGCTGTCGGCCGTGCGGGTGCTGAGCACCATTGAAAAGGCAGACATTCCCTGGTTCTCGGTGATCATGCGGCGCTGCTTCGGTATGGCCGGCGGCATGCATGCACCAAAGCATTTTCCGGCACTCAACCACCGGGTCGCGTGGCCGTCTGCCCGGTGGGGGTCAATTCCCATCGAGGGCGGCGTATATGCGGCACATCGGCGCGAGATTGATACGGCAGACGATCCGATCGCCACGCGCGAGCGGCTTGAGGCGCAATACCATCACCTGGGTTCACCTTTTCGCACCGCCGAGGCTTTCGGCATACTGGACATCATCGACCCGCGTGAGACACGCTCCATGCTTTGTGACTGGGTTGAGCAGGCATGGCAGATGCTTGCCGTAAGGCGAGGTAAAAAAGCATAGATTTGGTTCACCAAGCGCAGGCAGCAGAACGTGCGTTCATTATTTTTACAAAAGAAGCGAGCGTCAGTCTCGCTCAATCTACCATCTGAGGAGATCAGCATGAGTCTTAATATTCGGACCAGACGGTTCGGCAAAACAGGCATCTGCCTATTTTTTGTCTCTGCATTGATGACGGCCGGCGCCGGTCATGCACAACAGACGGACACCAGCAAGTGGCAGCCTGGCAAAGGTGAGTTCATTGTGCCGGCAGGCCCGGGCGGGGCGCTTGACACTGCAGCCCGGATGATTTCGCATTTATTGCAAACGAAAAATTTGTATCCCAATCTTGTCGTAGTGAACAATCCAGGCGGCAATATGGCCATCGCCCTTAACGCCCTGGATAAACACAAGGGTGACGGCAATTACGTGATGACCTCGGTCAGTTCGCTCATGAACCAGGAAATACTGGGCAAAATCCAGCACAAGTTGAGTGACTACACAGAGATCGCGACGCTGTTCGACGAATATGTTGCGGTCGCGGTTCGGGCTGACTCTCCATATAAAAATATCCACGATCTGATTGCCAAGTTCAAGGCATCTCCTGGAACCTTAAATGTCGGTGTGGCGACCTCCATTGGCAACCATATTCATGTCGGCATCGCGAGCCCCTTGAAAAAGGCGGGTGTCGACATCAGCAAAATGACCGTGGTGCCCTACAAATCCTCGTCCGAGTCCATGACTGCATTGCAGGGTGGCCATCTTGATGTTGTCGCCGCCACCACGCCCAATCTTATCGGGCTGCTCAAAAGCGGCGCAATACGGGTTCTGGCCATCGGTGCGCCTGATCGCCTGAGTTCGCCTTTTGAAAATGTACCGACCTGGGTAGAAGAAGGCATTGACGTCGTGCCAAGTTCTGCACAAGGAGTATTGGGCCCCAAGGATATGCCCAAGGAGCAGCTTGATGTGTGGGTGGATATGCTGGCCACCATCGCCGCCACTGAAGAATGGAAGGCATTCCTGGCCAAGAACCATTGGCGGGAACACTATCTTGGCCCAGAAGACACGCGTCAATATCGGGCTCGCGAATACAAGCAGATCCGCACTGTGCTGACGGATCTGGGACTGGTAAAAAAATAGCGCGCTAACCTTGCCGCCCTGTCGCAGGAGATCATTGGCCGGTTACACGTGCAACCATGTCAATTGCCATCAGGTTCGGTGTTTCCATCATAAGCGGGCGACAGTGGTGTGGCTTGCAAGCGCGCGTTTGCAACACAGCAGACAGAAAGAAGCGCCATCTGTCATTTGTCGAACGAGCCAGTGAGCAGGCATCCTGCGGCGCACCGGCTGGTAGTCGGTAATTGTCGGTTGACCGGAATAAAGTCAGGTGCCAACGCTCAACGGTGCACGCAATTTGCGCAGCAAGGCAACAACGCTTTGCGCGGTAATACGCCCCGTTTTGGGGTTGTCAGAGGGAATATTCTGGATTTCCACCGACAGCAGCGCCGCATCGGAAACGACCTCGATGCGATGCGTATTGCGCTCCAGAAAAGGGTCCGCCCACACCTCCAGGAAAGTTTTGTCGGGACCGACACCGGCCAGTGCGACGCTGGCTGCCACATTCAGATTGGCCGGAAAGCCGGCTGCGGCCTCGCGGGCCGTTCCGGAAAAAAGCATGGTAGGTTCCGTGAACGTCATCACATCGATATTCTGCGCTTGCAAAAATGGCGCACCCGCAAAGCCCCTTAGCGGCTTGCGCGAAGTCATCCTGACCGATTCAATCGTGCCTTCGGCTGCGCCCAGAATGGCGTCCAGCCCGACAATGGCGCCTGATGCAATGAGAATTTGCCCGTCATGGGCTTTGGCCAGTTCCACCAGCTCGGGGTGTGCCAGCAGTGCGCCGCTGCTCAGGCAGATCACCTTTTTTCCCTTTTCCAGAAACGGAATGGCAATGTGCGGCAACAATTGCGCCGGCGCACATTCAATCACAATATCGCAGCAGGCCTCCATCTGATCCAGCAGGACAAACTGTGGCACAGGCGTGTCTTTCCAGTCGAATGTCGGCGGCGCGGCCGGGTCCCTGACACCCACTGCCGCAAGCTGTACGCCTGCAACGCCGTTAGTCAGTTGGGTTGCGATAGACCGGCCGATTGCACCAAAGCCTGCTATTCCAATACGTAAGTCTTGCATCTGTAATATTCCTGTTGAAAAGGGGGCAGCCTGGTGCCCGTAGAGGTTACTTCATCGGCGGCGCAGGCAGGCGACGATAGTGCCTTGCCTTTATGTTGCGAGTTCGTGAGATGTTCTGATCGTTCGCAGACGCGACAATGGCAATGCGACCGCCGGTTTGTTGTCGGCATTCTCGCTACTGCATCGCCTGGATGGTGCAATGGCGATGCCGGTTCACTGGCCTGTATATTGGAAGCTATTGGTGAAAATAGGCGTTGGCGACATGCTGGCGCACACTGTCTGGGTCCGTAAAATCCATATCTGTCCGTTTGCTCTCAGTTTCCACCAACTCCATGAATTTGACCGCCTCGACATTATCCAGCTGTCGTGTCTGGCCATTGCTGTAATGAAATCGCACCGAGGCAATATCGTGATCGTCGCCATAAAAAAGACTTACCGACTGCACCAATTCCATCTTCGTCTCCCGGTTATTCGAAAAAAACATCCTGCAGCAAGGGCATCACTGCACCAGCAGCGTTTCCCACATCATGCCATATTTGGCATGCGCAGCATACCGGATGAATGCGCGGCTACTAACGTCAGTGAATGCCTGTGAGATTAGACAATAGACGGGCGGCAGCCGGAAACCGAGGGAAAAATTGGGTAAAAGTTGGTTAATGCCGGTCCAAACACAATTGAAATTATGCTAAAGATAGTATTAAGGCCACGATTGATTGCCATTCTGGTGTGTGCCTTGTTTCACTTATCTTATATGAGGTGATGCTATGAATACCGATGAAACCATTCAGCAAAAGGCAGCTGCCGCTGCCGACAAAGCGCAGGCGGCAACCGAGCAGTTGGTTGACGATCCCAAAGAGGAAATCAAGCGCCGGGCGGGCCAGGCAGCCGGCAATGCAACGTATGCGTTCAATTCGCTGGTCGATTCGATCGAAGATTGCACCAGACGCAGCCCCGGATGCGCGTTGCTTATTGCCGGTCTGGTTGGCGTGTGCGTCGGACGCCATTTCTATAAGAAGTAGATCCCGCGTAGCGGTTCGAGTGTGCTGGTGCGCTGGGTAGGCTGCCTGTCCGTGCAGGCTTCATGCCTGCTTGCACGTTTATGTTCGGTGACAATACCCGGAGCAGGCGGCGAGGGCGCTGACCTGCCGGCTATGGACAAAAAAACCGTCGTTCCGGCCAAAGCGGATTGTTCATCACGCGCCTTGGAGCCGCCCGACAGGCAAACAACAAGGAGAAGCGATGTTGCACGATCCGTTGGTGTTAATCCTGATGTATTTTATCGTCCCGCTATGGCTTATTGCCGGGTTTGCCGACTGGCTTTGCCATCGCGCCAGCCATATCGAGAAGACTGCCGGCGTCAAGGAGTCTGCGCTTCATTTACTGCAGTTTGCGGAAATTGGTCTTGGACTGCTGGCCGCACTTTTTCTGGAAATCAATGCGGGCATTATTGCCTTCTTGATCATCGTTTTTTTTGTTCATGAAGCCACGGCACTGTGGGATGTCAGTTATGCAGTCGCCGAACGCAAGGTCACGCCCGTCGAGCAGCATATTCACAGCTTTCTGGAAATCATTCCCATGATCGCTATCATATGCGTCAGCGCGTTGCACTGGGACCAGTTTCTGGCGCTTTTTGGCTTCGGTCCTGAAAATGCGCGGTTCTCCCTGGGCTGGAAGACTCCGCCCGTACCGTTGTCATATGTGATTGCGCTGTTGATCTGCGTTTTACTGCTCGCCGTTATTCCGTATGCCGAAGAGCTGTATCGTGGCGTACGCGCCAGGCGTTCGTCAGTCAAGTGATAGCAGACCTGGGCACATGCAGTATGGCGAGGGTCGCGCTGGCGCAGCAGGCGGCCATTGTTGACCTGCGGTGCTGCGTCCCATGGGCTGGCGGGACATCCAGTAAAGGACAGCATTATCTCGTTGGGAACAATCTTTGCACTGAGCTCCGCGCTTCTGTACGGTATTGTCGATTTTGCAGGCGGCAAGATATCGAGGCAGATTAGCGGCATTGCCTTTGCATACCACGTGCAATTGACCGGACTTGCTGCGGCTTTGGCATTCGTGCCGCTTGCGCCGGAAACCCTGCGGGCCGGTGACCTCGGATGGGGTGCCCTGTCTGGCCTGGGAAGCGGCATGGCTATCATGTTTCTCTACACGGGCATGGGGAAAGCAAAATCAGCCAGGTCGTTCCTGTGGTCGCGGTGTTGGGCGCTGCCATTCCGGTTTTGGTCAGCATATTCCTGCTCGGGGAGCGACCTGGCGTACTCGCGCTCTCTGGCGTAGTGCTGGCGCTCCCGTCTATCTGGATGGTGTCCGGAGCCGGGCGACCCGGCGATGACAAAGGGATGGACGGGCTGTCTGACTGCCTGGTCGCCGGGTTGGGTGTAGCCCTGCAATATACGGCAATGGGTCATGTGTCTGCAGAGTCCGGCGTGTGGCCGCTGGTAGCCAATCGGACGGTGTCCATTATGCTTGTTGTTGCCTACGGCAGGACTGTTGGTCGGCGACTGCATATCCCTGCCGGGTATCTCTGGAGCGCCTTGTGGATTGGCGCGGCTGCTTCGGGTTCATTAGCATTGTATGCGCTATCTACCCGCTATTCTATGTTGTCGATTTCGGTTGTGCTATCTTCTTTATATCCGGTGATTCCAACGGTGCTGGCCGTATGGCTGCTTAGGGAACGGCTCGTACCCATACAACTGGTCGGACTGATGAGTGCAGCCGCCGCCGTGGTCCTTATCACCGTCGAATAAATCACATTTGACATTGTTCCTCAGGTAGCCCGTCCAGTCAGCCCAAAACGATTGGAATGGCATGTGAAGGCCATGCTACGCTCCACCGCTTATTGCGCTCGTAAGTACACGTAACTGCGCAAATAATCAACCTTGGTAAATTTGAGCAATTGGCCGATAACGTCGCGCAGTACGTCCCAGCTTGCTCTCATGCAGTACCGATCATGAATATATAACAGATCTTTCATCCATATAGGCTTGTTAAACAGTTGTAACGCGGCGTTCTTGCTGCCAGCTTTCCTTGTTAGTATGAATCGTCCGTTATTTGATGATACAGAACGGAGGTATGCATGAACAAAGACATTGCTCAGGGTAAGTGGGCTCAAATCAAGGGCGCCATCAAGCAAACGTGGGCAACCTGACCGATGACGACATCGCCCAGATCAACGGCGATGCCCAAAAGCTTTGTGGCCTGCTGCAGGAGACCTACGGCAAAAGCCGTGAAGATGCGCAACGCGAAGTCGATCACTTCTGGAGCAGACACGGCCAGCCGTAGCAAGCCCATGAACAGCACCCGCCGCTTGCGGGTGCTTATTCTTTCAGGAGATACCTATGTTATCCGTCCAATTGAAAAAAATACTGTTTATTTCTGCATTATGTGTGGTGCCGGTGACGGGATCGGCGCAGTCGACCAACCCGGCTACGGATATGAAGCCGGAGACAGCGACACGGCCGCATGAAAACGAGCTGCCCGGCAGCGACGAGTCCTTCCTTAATAATGCCGCCGAAGCCGGGCTGGCCGAGATTGCCGGCGCGAAACTGGCGCAGAAAAAGGCACGGTCCAGTCAGGTCAAGGATTTTGCTGAAAAAATGATCGCTGATCATACCAAGGTCAATGATGAACTCAAGGCACTGGCAACGAACAAGGGTGTCACTGTATCGACCGAACCTTCAATAGCGCAAAAAGCGGAACTGCAGGCGCTGGAAATTCTGGATGATACTTTTGACAAGAACTACGTTGACAGACTGGCGGTAGCGGCGCACGAAAGCACAATAGAGCTGTTCAGGGAAGCGGCGGAGAAAGGTGAAGATGTAGACGTCAAGTCCTTCGCCAAAGCCAAACTGCCGTCCCTGGAGTCCCATTTGCAGATGGCCAGGGCACTACAAACGGCAACCAATACAGAAAAGTAGAGCTTGGCTGTTCAAAATTAATTCGGAGAATGCAATGACGATTGAAACCAACATCTGGGGGCACGCAGGTGTGCCTCTGGATAAGCAGCGCTTCAACTGGCAGGAGATGGCCGGCAAGCCCATCAGCAAACTGGATGACGATGCCTTTACAAGGGTCCGTATCATTTTATTGAATGGACTCGAACTGGATGCGCTGCGACTCAAGCATATCGCTGCCCGCATGAATCGTGATCTCAGGGTTCCACTTGCGCAGCTAAGACGGGTGGAGCAGCATCAGGCTACGATGATCAACTGGCTGATTTCCGCGGACCATTCCCCTTTGGAGACTACTATTGCCTATGAGCAGGTGGCCATCGAAGTGACTGCTGCCGTCGCCCAGCAGGAGCCGGATCCTTACCAGGCACAGACATACCGGTTTGGCCTGCTGGAGGACTTTGATCATCTATACCGTTACAGTGCGATGCTCGACAGGCTCGAGGGCAAGGATGCCAATAATATTATCCAGGGATATACGGACATTGTGCCCGGACGCGACACCGTGGATGAGCATCGCGCTCCCGAGGACGATGTAAGGGACTCCTATGATCGCGAAGATGCCCAGTTGGCGACGAAATTGCATGCCACACTGATCACGGCTGCAGAATACCAGACCCATGATTACTACATGAATATCGGGCCGACCTTTGCAGATCCGGTGGCTCGCCAGCTTTACGCAGAAATTGCATCGATCGAAGAACAGCATGTTACCCAGTATGGTTCGCTGCAGGATCCCCAGGAATCGCTGCTGGAAAAAATTCTGATCCACGAGGCTACCGAAGTCTATACCTATTACAGTTGCAGTATGAGCGAAACCAATCCGCGAATCCGCGCATTATGGGAACGCTTCCTGGACTATGAGCTGGGCCATCTGACGTTTGTTGCGGAACTGTTCAAAAAATATGAACGGCGCGATCCGGCCGAAGTGCTGGGAACGGTCATGCCCGCACCGCTTCCGTTTGCATCGCAACGTGCGTTTATCCGCCCCGTACTGGCTGATGAAAAGTGCTTGAGTTCCAAAGGCACCGGCTATGTCTCCAGGTCCGAAGAGAGCGCAGCGACGCGGGATGCCAGGGCAACGTTGAATGCAGCAGGGTCGCCAAGCAATGCGGCGTCTGCGGGCTATCAATGGACGCCAGGCACTGAGCTGAATCGCCATGTTACCAAACAGGAGATTTCTTATGCAGAAACATGACACACCAGGTACAAACCGTAGTGGCAGTACGCTAAACCCGTCGCTCATACAGACCCAACTGGCTTTTGCCGAATCCGTGGCGGCGACACCGGTGCAAGGTTCGGAAAATATTAAGACCGTTCGCATGCAATACATTGCCCACGCCGACGTCGTCGGCTCGCCTGCACCGTTGCTGAATCAGGACAGTGCGCTGGGAAAAGCGCTGAGCGAAAGGGGCCTGGAGGCACAAATATTTGCCGATAAGCTTGGCCAGCGGCTCGCTTTTGAAAGAAGCGGCGTACGTCTGTATGAGGCCCTGATGGACAAGGTACTGGCGACAGAATTCGCGGGTAAGCCGGAACTGACTGCTGATATTGGTCACATTTGTCAGGAGGAAACAGAGCATTTTCTTATGCTCAAGAACATCATGGAGTACCTGGGCGCCGATCCCACTGCGATCACGCCGGCAGCCAATGTCAGTGGCGTGGCGGCCCAGGGCTTTTTGCAGGTTATCACCGATCCGCGTACAACGCTGCCGCAGTGCCTGGAGGCGATGCTATCGCTGGAATTGACCGACAGCACCTGTTGGGAGCACTTGATTGAAGCGGCCGATAAAGCGGATATGGACGCGGTCACCGAGAATTTCCGGCAAGCTGCGGAAACTGAGAAAGAGCACGTGCAAATCATAGAGAAGTGGCTCAAGGCAGTGACGTACGTCTAGTATGAGCCGGTTAATCATTCATGGCCGGGCCGTCGTGCCAGAACCTTAGTAGATGCAGGTCGCCCCTGATCATGGGGGTGACAGCTTTTCTGCGGCTCTTTCTGGCGCGGACCCAGACCTTGCCTGTCCAGTATGCTTCGCGCTCTGCGCCGGTAAACAACCTGATCGAATAGGTGCCTGGTCTGGGCGGAACAGCGTCGTCGATGCAATGCCACATCTGGCGTCTCCTTGGTGGTAGGCATGTGCCGGTTTTATTGTGCAGCAGGAATAACAGGCTATAACAAAATGACAAAAGCATGTTCGGCGATTCGTATCAAAATTTGTCCTGGGCGCTGAAACACGCGCCGGAGAAAATTAATATTTGTGTTGAACGTTCCGGTAACTGTCTACATATAATGCTTAAGCGCATCCAATGTTTGCCACAGGTCTTCTACTGCGTGGTAAAAAAAAATTTGCAATTGTGTTGCCGCAGTCTGGAGGTTGGGCCGAGGAACGCATCCCGCCACTTGCCGTGGGACCGGCCGTCATTTGCGCAGCCGTCGCCGTTATCGGTAATCTCGCTGTCATTGTGGCCGGGGTGGCTTGCGCCTACGAACCATCCGGGGCGTCATCCCAGGATTCCTCGATTGCAGATCCTGTGTCCGATGAGTAATACCGGGTATTCTTGGGCATGGGGTAGGAGAGGATGAACCTGATGGACCCGTCTTCATTGTGGATAGTCATCGACCCCTCCAGAGCAAGCATATAACAGTGTCCAAAATTGAGCACCAGACGACGCGACGTCGCATGAAAATAATCGCCGCTTTCGCCTTCTTTCGTAAATTTCCAGAGCCCGTCTTCTTTCAAAAGGTGAAACTTATGCATTTTTTTCTCCTTATCAAAGCAGTTGAGGAATTATTCTTTACTGGAATATCTCTGCCTATCGGGTCGTGGGCGCCGATAGGCGGTGGTTGTGCCCCACTCTTGTTGCCCAAAGCGATTATATGGATTGCCAATCCCAAAAAGCAAGCCCTGCTTTTGACAAACGCCTGCGAGGTCCCTGTTTGCCCCGAGCGCTTTGGAGAGCAAAAAAACGGCGGCTGACAAGCGTACCGGTAAATCGCCGATCCACTCCCTTTGCTGATGCTGCCGATTTTTTCTGATGCGCCGCCATTTTGAAAAATAGCCTTCTGTTTACATTTGGTAGAGCCTCTCAATATATGGCACCACATTTTTTAAAAACGACATAGCACCGTGATCGTCGCCTGTTAAAGCCCGCAGCTAGTCACTTAATTACAGTTGTCATAGAGTTGAAGGAACAAGACAACAGACTACTTGTAATTGTTAACAAGAAAAGCGTTATAACGTTTGCATTTAGATTGCTGTGCGCAAATACTGAACCGTAACAACGAAGCTTGTCAACGAATAACTATCGCCATCCTGCGGGAGATGGTTGTCAAATGGATCGGTCCGAGAAAAGTCATAAGTGGATCGGTCAGGCAGATCGGTTCTGCATTAACAGGAGCAAAGCGACATGCAAACAATAGCGGTTGTCAGTGAACATGCATCTCCATTGGCTGCACTGGGCGGCGTCGACAGCGGTGGACAGAATCTGTATGTGGCCCATGTTGCGCGCGGGCTGGCGCATCTTGGTCATCGTGTAGATATTTATACCCGGCTGGACAATCCCGGTCTGCCCGCCCAATTGGACTGGTATGACAACGTGCGGATCATCCACGTTCCCGCCGGTCCTGCAATAGCCTTGCCCAAGGAAAGCCTGTTGCCACATATGAAGGCCTTCGGACAGTATATGCAGAACTACGTGCGTGATCACGGGATTGACTATGACGTGATTCATGCCAACTTTTTCATGTCGGCCATGGCAGCACTGCCGCTGGCCAGGATGTCGGGCACCCCCCTGGCGGTTACCTTTCATGCCCTGGGCAAAGTCCGGCGCATGCATCAGTCGCAAAACGATCATTTCTCTGACCATCGTTTCGCAATCGAAGAGGAAATCGTGCGTCATGCCGATTGTATTATTGCGGAGTGCCCTCAGGACCGGCAGGACCTGATAGATCTGTATGAAGCCGATCCACGGCATATCAAAATGGTGCCTTGTGGCTACGATCCGGATGAACTGGCGCCCATGGACAAACAAAAGGCGCGCCAGGTTCTGGGCTGGGACCCATCGGCGTATTACATCCTCCAGCTGGGACGCATGGTGCCACGCAAAGGAATAGACACGGTGATTCGTGCCTTATCCCGCTTGCGTGACGTGCACAAAATTGACGCCCGATTGTGTGTTGTGGGCGGCAATCTGTCGGACGTGAATCTGGCCGACATCGATGAATACGAACGACTCAGCGCCATTGCAGTTGAAATGCAGGTAGATCGCTGGGTGAATTTTGCGGGTAGCCGGGCGCGTCATGAGCTAAGCCGCTACTACGGCGCCAGTGACGTCTTCGTGACGACGCCCTGGTACGAGCCCTTCGGTATTACACCCCTGGAAGCAATGGCATGTGAGCGCCCGGTGATAGGGTCAAATACGGGTGGCATCAAATACACCATTGTTGACGGCAAGACCGGCTTTCTGGTCCCGCCCCGGAACCCTGACGCGACAGCAGAGAAACTGGCCATTCTGGCACAGGCCCCTGAGCTGGCGCAAACAATGGGCCGGGCGGGGGCCCGGCGGGCGCAACGTATGTTCACCTGGCAGCAGGTAAGCATGCAATTATCCGGCATATTTCAAGAACTGGGCAGCCAAGCCGCAATGCCTTACGGTTATGCACGATCCTTGGACGCGCCTGCTATTCACTAACCCAATACACCAATTTTTACAGGATTGATTATGGACGTTGACGACTACGAACACCTTTCAGGCCGTGTGGTGCTGGTCACGGGTGGCGGTCGCGGACTTGGCGCTGCGATCTGCGAGACACTGGCCCGCGAGGGCGCCCAGGTGGCTGTCGCGGATATCAATAAGGCAGCGGCGCAAAAGGTGGCGGATGAGATTATTTTCTGCGGGCACACGGCGCAGGCCTACGCCATGGATGTGAATGATGAGCGGGCAATCAGCAAGGTGCTCGATAGTATCGTGAATCGGTTCGGACATCTGGATGCCATCGTTAACAATGCCGGCATCGATGTCACGGTAGGGATCAGACAAATGGAGACGGCAGATTGGCACCGGGTTATCGCTACCAATCTGACCGGTCCGTTCCTGGTTGCCAAACACGGACTGAGTCATTTGTGTGCTGGCGGGCATGTCATCAATATCGCGTCTACGGCAGCCCGCCGCGCATGGCCGAATGCCAGTGCGTACCATGCCAGCAAATGGGGCCTGTTGGGGCTGACCCATGCACTGCATGCAGAGCTGCGGGAGGAGGGCATCAAAGTATCCGCAGTCATTGCCGGGGGCATGCGTACGCCGTTCCTGCTGGAGCGCTTTCCCGATCTTGATGTGCAATTGCTGCAGGATCCGAAAAACGTTGCGAGAGCAATCAAATTTGTGCTGACGCAACCGCCCGAAACGGTGATTCCTGAAATCATGGTGCTGCCGATGAAGGAGACATCATGGCCCTGAGACCTGCAATTTTCCTGGATAAGGACGGCACGGTGCTGCAGGATGTCCCTTATAACGTGGACCCTGCCAATATGATATTTGCGCCGGGCGCGGCTGCAGGTTTGGCGCGGCTGGCCCTATTAGGTGTGCCGCTATACGTGATTACCAACCAGCCCGGCATTGCCCTGGGTAGGTTCTGCCTGGATGACCTGGCCGATATGCAGCAGCACTTGTCCCAGATGTTCACACAGGTGGGCGCCACGCTCGACGGATTATATTTTTGTCCGCATCATCCAGAGGGTACCGTGCCCCAGTACGCCTGCGAATGCGAATGTCGCAAGCCGGCGCCCGGCTTGCTGCTGCACGCGGCGAAACAACATGGCATTGATCTGGCACGCTCCTGGTTGATCGGCGATATTCTTAACGACATCGAAGCGGGTAACCGTGCTGGATGCCAGACCATCCTGATCGACAACGGCAACGAAACCGAATGGGATCTGGACCAGGGCCGTACGCCTGACTATCGCGTCGCGGATCTGGAAGAGGCAAGCCGGTTTGTGCTCGGGCAGCGCGTTCATCTGACGGAGTTATATTCATGACCGAGAGACAGCACTGGAAACATGCACGGAAAATACTGTGCATCCGACTGGACAATATGGGCGATGTGCTCATGACGACCCCGGCGATGCGAGCGCTGAAAACTGCCGTTCCCGGTCGCAGCATCACGCTGCTGGCATCGCCGGCCGGTGTGGCGCTGGCGCCTCATATGCCTTTTGTCGATAGCACCATCACGTATAACGCGCCGTGGCTCAAGAACGCTGATAATTGTCCCATGGCGGACGAGCAAACGCTGCAGGCGTTGCGTGCCGGGCATTTCGATGCTGCCGTTATTTTTACCGTGTACAGCCAAAGTCCTTTGCCTGCAGCGCTGCTATGCCGGTTGGCAGGCATACCGATGACACTGGCGTATTGTCGTGAAAACCCTATTGGTTACTGTCAGACTGGGTGCCTGAGACCGAGCCCGAGTTGGTTACGCGGCATGAAGTGCAACGCCAACTGGATTTGGTTGCGCAGGTGCAGGCTGTTTCTCCCGATCCCCGCTTAGTGTTCGTGACACGCAGCGCTGACCGTGTCAGCTTGCGGGCAAAGCTTATGCTGCGCAACATTGACCCGGATGGTGACTGGATTGTGGCGCATTGCGGAGCGACTGCCGCTTCGCGGCGTTATCCGCCAGAGCATTACGTAGAGGCGTTACGGCAACTGGGCAATCGGGCCGGCCAGGTGATTCTGACCGGCAATGAGGCCGAGCAGGCCATGACACAGCAGATCGCCCAACAATGTGCGGATCGTGTGCCTTGTTTTGATCTGGCCGGTACCTTGACGCTGGGCGAGTTCGCCTGTCTGCTGGAAGACGCCTCTTTGCTGCTGTCCAATAATACCGGGCCCGTGCATATTGCTGCAGCGGTGGGAACCCCGGTAGTGGATCTGTATGCCCTGACCAATCCGCAACATACGCCCTGGATGGTGCCCCATCGGGTTCTGTTTCATGATGTCCCATGCAAGTACTGCTATCGCAGTGTGTGTCCGCAAGCGCATCACAATTGTCTGCGCCTGGTCGCGCCCGAGACGGTATGCGAGGCAGTCACCGGTTTGCTGGCTGACACCAGACCGCGTCCGCAAATGCGGGCTGTCGTCTGAGCGTTGAATAAGGAGATCGAATGTTAACCCTAGGCATTAATGCGACATTTCACGATTGTTCTGCTTCAATTGTGCGCGACGGCAAAGTGCTGGCGGCGGTTGAAGAAGAACGTTTTACGAGAATCAAGCACAGCAAGCGCCCGGTTCCGTTTTCAACATGGCAATTGCCTTACAACGCGATTAATTATTGCCTGGCGACCGCTGGCTGCGAACTGGCTGCTGTTGACCATATCGTTTACGGATTCGATCCTTCACTGATTGCGCAGGAGATTGCACCAGAAGGCCGCATCACGTTGCCGCTTGAGCCCTCCGGGCAGTGGGACGGCCCCGGCTCGCCCTGGGACGGCCTGTTTCTTTCCTACATCCTGAATGCGCCGCGACAACTGATCGATGGCGTGCCGCTGCATCTGCAGGGGCGTTTCGCTTCGGATACCCTGAAACATGTGCTGGAGCGATGGCAATTCATGGAACATCACTTGTGCCATGAGGCCAGCGCCTTTATGTCTTCGCCCTTTGACGAGACTGCCGTGCTCACCATGGATGGCCGCGGCGAACGCACCACTACCAGCTATGGCCATTACGTACAGGTCGCTATAGCCGGCTCAAGCAAATCAATTTGCCGCATTCGCTGGGCCTGCTTTACGAAGAGGTCACGCGGTACCTGGGTTTTTTGCACTCGAGCGACGAATACAAAGTGATGGCGCTTGCATCTTATGGAAAGCCAACTTATGTAGACGAGTTTCGTGAGATTCTCCAATACGACGGACAGGGCGGCTATCGATTGCAGCCATATCAGCTGGATAGAAAATTCGGCCCCGCCAGGGTGCGTGGCGACGAGTTTTTATCCCGGCACATGGATATTGCCCACTCGCTGCAGAAAGTGCTGGAAGAAACCGTCTTGCAGATGACCCAATGGCTTCATCAACAGACCGGCGCCAGTAACCTGTGCATGGCAGGAGGGGTTGCCCTCAATTGTGTGCTGAACGCGCATTTGGCTGCGCATGGCCCTTTTGACAATGTCTGGGTCCAGCCGGCCGCGGGTGACGCCGGTATCTCACTGGGTGCCGCGCTTCTGGCGGATATGCAGGCGTCTGAGAGCAGGAGTAAGCGCTGGGTCATGGACCATGCTTATTTGGGTCCCGAATACGACGATCAGGAAATCGGCCAGTTTCTGAGCCGATCGGGTGTAAAACACCGGAAATTGCGGAATGTGGCCAGAACAGCAGCAGAATGGCTGGCCGACGAGAAGGTGATCGCGTGGTTCCAAGGCCCGATGGAGTTTGGCCC
Source organism: Advenella kashmirensis WT001 (assembly GCF_000219915.2). Taxonomy (NCBI): domain Bacteria; kingdom Pseudomonadati; phylum Pseudomonadota; class Betaproteobacteria; order Burkholderiales; family Alcaligenaceae; genus Advenella; species Advenella kashmirensis. The sequence continues at coordinate 1,343,983 of NC_017964.1, forward strand.
CAGGCGCTTGGTGCCCGATCTATCCTGGCCTCGCCGCGCCACAGCACAATGCAGGCACGGTTGAACGAGCTCAAGGATCGCGAGGATTTTCGACCGGTGGCGCCGGTGGTGCTTGCCGAAAGGGCTCACGAATGGTTTGACAGCCGCGGCAAAGCGCGCATCGAAGCGCCATTCATGTTGTTTGTATTCGATGTGCTGCCAGACAAGGCGCAGTTGATCCCCGCGGTGCGCCATACCGATGGCACGGCACGGGTGCAGACAGTGAGCGCTGCGCAAAACCGCTTGCTGCATGAGTTATTGACAGAATTTGAGGGACACACCGGCGTGCCGGTGCTGGTCAATACTTCGTTCAATACACGCGGCGAACCGGTAGTGTGCAGTCCGCGCGATGCACTTGAATCGTTCTGGACTTCGCCGCTGGATGCCTTGTTTATTGGCAGTTATTTGGTAGAGAAGACATCATGAGTACAGTCAGGCCACCACAGATCAGTGTTGTCGTGCCCACGTATTGCAGACCGGACCTGTTGTCCCGTTGCCTGCACGCCCTGGTGCGCCAGACCCTGTTTCCCGCCGATTACGAAATCATTGTTTGTGATGACGGTCCGACGGTGCAGGCTGCCCGGGTTGTCGACGCGATCAGGGCCGCGATGCCGGACGGACCCATGATCCACTATCTGGAGGTGATCGATACCCAGGGACCAGCCGCGGCGCGTAATCACGGCTGGCGTTGGTCACGGGCGGCGGCCATTGCGTTTACCGACGATGACACTGTACCCGATCCGGGCTGGCTTGCCGCCGGCCTGCAAGCGCTCAACGCAGCGCCGACGCGGTAAGCGGGCGGCTGATCATGCCGTTGCCCAGCAATCCGTCGGACCTGGAACGCGATGCTGCAGGGCTGGCCAATGCGGAATTTGTCACGGCAAACTGCTTTATACGCCGCGCGGCCCTGTTGCGCGTGGGCGGGTTTGACGAGCGCTTTGAGATGGCGTGGCGCGAGGACTCCGATCTGCATTTCAATTTAATCGAAGCGGGGTATTCGATCGTTAAGACGCCCACCGCTGTGGTGGTGCATCCCCTAAGGCACATGGCCTTTGCAGCGGGTATCGGCATGCAGAGAAAAATGGTTTATGACGTCCTGCTATATCGCAAACATCCGGTGCTTTACCGGGAGCGGATTCGCACCGGCCCGCCCTGGTTTTACCTTGTCGTATCCTTTTTGCTGGCCCTGACCGTCTTGAGTGCGCTGGCCGGCAATCACGACCTCGCATTGGTTTCGCTGATTCTCTGGTCGTTATTGACCTTGCGGTTTTTTCTGAAAAGGATGACCCATAGCGCAATGACAGCGCGCAACGCGCTTGAGCTAATGCTTACTTCAATTGTCATACCGCCATTGGCCATATTCTGGCGTGTTGTCGGTATTGCTCGTTACGGAGCGGGGTTTCCATGAGTACAGGGGCCATCAACTGGGGCACACCGATGGAGAAGGTAGCGGTCTTCCGGGCCCTCAATTTGGGCGATATGTTATGCGCAATCCCGGCAATACGGGGATTGCGCCGGCGCCTGCCTGGGGCACACATAAGCCTGATCGGGTTGCCAGCCGCACTGCCGGTAATGCAGCGGTTTCCCGGTTTTTTCGATGAGTTCATTGCCTTTCCGGGAGATCCCGCATTCCCTGAACAACCAGTGCGCGAGTCAGATTTGCCCGGCTTTTATGCCGCCATGCGGCGCCGTCGCTTTGATCTGGTGCTGCAAATGCATGGTAGTGGCAGGCGCGCCAACACACTGGTGCGCACACTGGGCCCCTGCAGTGGGGCGGGTTTGTTCCTGAACCGCGGCAGGCTGAACCAGGCCGACTGATGCCGTGGCCGGATCACCTGCATGAAGTGCATCGATATCTGGCCCTGCTCCGGTATATCGGAGTGGAGGTCGGTGACGATAGGCTTGAGTTTCCGATCAGCGCTGTTGACCGGCATGAGGCAGATTCACTTGCCGCGCGCCGGGGTCTGCAGCCGGAAAAGACCGTGTTTATTCATCCCGGTGCACGCCTGGCGTCGCGTCGCTGGCCGATTGAGCGGTTTGCCAGGGTAGCCAGGAGGCTGGCCGAGGATGGCTGGCAGATTGCCGTTACGGGCAGCCAGGGTGAGGCCGATATGGCGCATACGCTGCGTGCGCGTTCCGGGCATGCGCTGCATGACCTATGCGGAGCCACGACGCTGGGCGCGTTGGCCAGCCTTTTGCAACGCGGGAAATTATTGATTTGCAACGACACGGGGGTGTCGCATCTGGCTGCAAGCGTACGCCTGCCCAGCGTGGTCATCGCCTCGGGCAGCGATGTGGCCCGCTGGGCGCCGCTGGATGCCGCTCGTCATACTGTATTGCATAAGCCCATGGCTTGCCGGCCCTGCGCATACAATGCATGTCCTATCGGGCACCCCTGTGCCTTGGGTGTTGGCGTTGAGCGGGTGCTGAACGAAGCGCGACGGCATCTGCAGGGGGACGCAAGGCAATGAGAAGACTGCGGATTCTGACCTGGCACGTTCATGGCAACTATCTGTATTCGTTAAGTCATTTACCTCATGACTTCGTTATTCCTGTGCTGGCAGACAACCGTCCAGGCTATTGTGAACTGGGGACCAAACTGCCATGGGGTGATAATATCCGCATGGTTCCGGCAGGCAGATCTGTCGCGAACCATTCGATATCGTCATATACCAATCCAGGCAAGCATACGAAACAGATAGCCGGCAATTGTTGACGCCGGCCCAGCAGCGTCTTCCGTCTGTCTATATAGAGCACAATCCGCCAGAGCCGCATCCTACGGATACCCGACATTTCTTTGGCCATGATCAAGGTGTGCTGGTACATGTCACCCGATATAACGCGCTGATGTGGGATGCCGGCACCATGCCGGTAACCGTTATTGAGCATGGGGTGCCGGAAATGGCGAATGTTCTCTATAGCGGCGAGCTGGAACGGGGGATTGTGGTCATTAATAACCTGGCCAGCCGCGGACGCCGTCTCGGCGCGGATATCTATGCCTGGGCCCGGGCATCCATGCCGCTGGACCTGATCGGCATGGGCTCGGAAAACATCAAGGGCGGCTGTGGCGAAGTTGACAACATGCAGGTGCCTGAATATATCTGTCGGTACCGATTCTTTTTTACGCCGATCCGCTATGCCAGCCTCGGGCTCTCTCTGGTGGAGGCCATGATGGCGGGTATGCCGGTAGTGGGCATTGCGGCAACCGAGCTGCCCTATGTTATTCAGAATGGCATCAATGGTTATGTGGATCATCGACCTTCAGCGCTGCTTGATGTATGCAACAAGTTGCTGAAAGATCCAGAACTGGCGCGGCAATGGGGGCAGGCCGCAAGGCGAACTGCGCAGGAACGCTTCGGTATAGACCGTTACGTGGACGACTGGCAGCGGCTGCTTTATGAACTGGTGGGAGGCCAATCATGTCTGAAATAAATGCTGAAGATCAGGTTGTCCTGGTCGCGGGCGGGGCGGGTTTTCTGGGTACCATTTGTGCCGAAAATTGCTGACACAGGGTCATCAGGTCATTTGCGTGGATAATTTTCTGACCGGTTCAGCCACCAATCTGGCGTCGCTGCAGGATCATCCGGATTTTACCGTCATACAGCATGACATTATCGACCCTTTGCCACCCAGCCTGAGGCCGACGCAAATCTATAACCTTGCCTGCGCTGCCTCGCCGCGTCGCTATCAGGCCGACCCCATCCACACGCTGCGCACCTGCGTTCAGGGCGTCTTTAATTTGCTGGAACTGGCTGCTGCTCACGATGCGCGGATATTGCAGGCCTCGACCAGCGAAGTTTACGGTGATCCCGAAGTACATCCGCAGCATGAACGCTATCACGGCAATGTGAATCCGGTCGGTATTCGTTCCTGTTACGACGAAGGCAAGCGTTGCGCTGAAACGTTGATGTCCGATTTTTCGCGAATGCGTGGCGTCACCGGCAAGATCGCGCGGATCTTCAATACTTATGGTCCTGGGATGGCGCCGGATGACGGCCGCGTTGTCTCTACTTTCATTTGTCAGGCACTGCAGAACCAGGCACTCACCGTCTATGGCGATGGCAGTCAGACCCGTTCGCTATGCTATGTCGACGACATGATAGAGGGGCTGATGCTGCTGATGAACAGCGTTGACACGTTCCGCGGTCCCGTCAACCTGGGCAATACGCATGAGGTTTCCATTATGCAGATCGCGCAGCATGTAAGCAGGCTTGCCCGGCAGCAGGTAAAGGTCGAATTTAAGCCATTGCCGGCAGATGATCCGACTGTGCGTTGTCCCGACATCACGCTGGCTCACCATCACCTTGGCTGGGCGCCCAGTGTGAGTATTGACGAAGGCCTGGCGCGAACCTTCGCACATTTTGAGCACACCCTGAAGGGTACAGGCACCTGGCCGTTACCCGATGTTGTTCGATATCCGAGAACACGCTTGACGAACTAGAGGTACGATTATGAATGTGGTTATTATTGGTTCTGGTTATGTGGGTCTGGTCACGGGATGTTGTCTTGCCGAAGTCGGTAATATTGTGACTTGCGTAGACCATGATACAAAGAAGGTGGCTGCACTTGCCGCCGGCCGCCTGCCTTTTTATGAGCCGCAATTGGGGCAGATACTGGGCGCGCAATTGGCAAAGGGACTGTTGAAATTTGAAACCTCCATGGCAAGTGCTGTGGCAAATGCAGACGTCGTATTCCTGGCAGTGGGCACGCCGTCCAACGCTGACGGCAGCGCCGATTTGAGCAATCTGCTGGCGTGCGCCAGGGCGCTGGGAGACGCTATTCCCTCCCATTGCGTGATCGTCGTCAAATCCACAGCGCCCGTGGGCACAGGTGATCGAATCGAGGAAATACTGAACGCGTCAGTCCGGCAAGCGGACGCCAACGATGGTATCAGGGTCGCCTGCAATCCGGAGTTTCTCGCCGAAGGCAGAGCCGTACACGATTTTCGATGTCCGGACCGGATCGTCATTGGCGCCAATGACGCGTACTCGTCTGCTGTACTGGAGCAGCTATATACGCCATTTGACACCGACGGGCAACGTACCATGCTGATGGACAGACGCAGCGCAGAATTTGCCAAGTATGCATGCAACTGCATGCTGGCAGCAAGGATATCCATGATTAATGAATTATCCAGCCTGGCCGGTACGCTTGGTGCCGATATCGCTTCTACCTGCAGGGTACTGCGGGCGGATCCGCGTATCGGTGCCAGCTATTTGCAGCCTGGCGTTGGATACGGAGGCTCCTGCCTGCCGAAAGACCTGAGCGCGCTCATCGATCTGGCACAGCGAGCCGGAGAACCTGCTCATATGCTGCGCAGCATAGAACGGGTCAATGTAGGTCAGCGCCAGCGTCTCCTAAAAGCGATCTGCGACTATTTCGGGGGCGGACTGCGGGGGCGGCGTCTGGCCATATGGGGCCTGTCGTTCAAGCCGGACACCGACGACGTACGCGCATCGCCCAGCGTTGCGCTGATTCGCGATCTGGTGCAGGAAGGCGCAAACGTCAACGCCTATGATCCGGTCGCCAGGCCGGCCGCACAAGCCGCACTGGGCAACGTATCAGTCGGCTTCGGGCAATCGGCCATGGCCGTGTGCGAGCAGGCGGATGCGCTGATCGTCATGACTGAGTGGGATGAATTCAAATCACCCGATCTGGATCGGCTTGCTACGACGATGCGGGGACATATGGTTTTTGATGCACGCAGCATTTACAAGACAAAGGTGCTGCAGCAACACGGTCTACACCATTACCGGCTGGATCAGATCATGTCGGTGTCGGGCGAGCCAGTAGTGAATCGGCCCAGGATGTCTGCCGATAGGGGGTATCGCGGTATGCTCCCGCAAGCGGAGAGTCCGGCGGTATAAGCAGCAACTCCGGCTGTATAAACGGCGCGCCGCAAACTTATGGCTTGTCATGTTGCCATACCTGCCTGAGTAGTTGACAGGTTTCCTTACTCAGGACGCGCCGCTTCGGCACTATTTTGAGGACGCCCGATAGTGCATCGGCCAGGGCGTGGCGACGTAAACGGCGATCCGGTAGTTGTTGCAGCAAAAAGCGGGTACGCTGCCATGCCAGAGACCAGGGTAACCTTAACCAGCATGTCCAGATGGCGTTGCGCGCCGTAAGCCGCTGGCGCTGGTGTGTATGGCGCAGACGGGATGGCCAGTGATGCACCACCAATGCTGGTGCATAGGCGATATGTCCGCCTGCATCCAGAATATCCATGGCCAGCAGCGTTTCTTCGCCACCAATGAAAAATTCTTCCCAGTAGCCGCCGGCTTTTCTGAATGCTTCTGTACGCATGACGATGGCGCGGCCATAAAGCCGGCCAACAAGGGGCCGATGTCGTCATGGTACGCCAGCGGACTGCTCGCCATGGCTGCACAGGTGGGGTCCGGCATTTGCTGGGGGCCAACGACAATACGGGCATTTAATACCGAGAGCCGGGCATGTCGGTCAAGCAGCTCAACGGCGGTATCCAGTGCGCCGGGCGCCCACCAGGTGTCGTCATCGCAAAAGGCGACATAGGGTGTTTGGACAAAATCAACACCCAGGTTGCGGCCAGCCGCGCCAAGATTGCGTTCTGTACAGATCAGTTTCACCGTCGGAAATGCCGCCTGAACGCGCTCGGCAGTATTGTCAATACTGCAATTGTCCACAACGATGATTGGCGGCTTTTCGGGCAGGTCAAGCAGATGCCCGAGCGTGCGACAAAGTTCTCCAACCCGGCTGTGCGTAAGCAACACAATGCTTATTTTGTCGTTTACTGCGTTGTCGTTTACTGCGCAGGCGAGGGCTGTCATGCTAACTCCAGACTGCAATGCAAGCGCCAGAATTTTTCATTCAGATGCATAACGGGTGCAGCGCCCCGATGACCCAGGCCGCGAAATTGACTCTGGTAGGCGTGCACCGCACGCGTTTTGTAGTCGCCGGCCAGTTCCGTGCCAAACGGTTCTATCGGAACGCCACGCTCTATCAGCTGTGCAAGACGTTCGGCAACCCGTCCTGCCTGGTTGCGATAGGGAATGTCTTCATATACCAACCAATTGATAGCGGGAAAACGACTGCAGATGGTCACGAAGGTATCGGATATGTGGATGTGATCTTTGTGAAACAATCCCAGGGGGAAGATAACCGAGGACGGTTTGATTTGTTCAATATTCAAGGCTATCGTGTCCGCAAGCAGTTCTGAATCCAGGCGACTGTCGTCGATATACTGGCTGTCCAGAAAACCAAGATCGATGCCGCTCGCATCCAGGACTGACAGGGCCGCTTCGTTTTCAAGGCTTCTTGTCTGCATCGCCTGTCGCGCATTGGAGAACCCGCAGCGGCGGTCCCAGTCTGTGGAGACGGCCCCGTTTTCCGGTACGCCGGTGCACACGGTCAGGACCGTGCTGGTGGACAACATAGACAGCAATTCGCCACAGCTGAATATGGCATCGTCATAATGTGGGGAGACGACCACGACCGGCGCTTGCTGTGCCGCCTGAAAAAAATCCTTATCAAAAGTAAATGAACGATACGAAAGCATAGCGTTAATTCCTTAGAGTGAAAAGGCAAGTTATGGCCATGTCGATTGACTGGCGGCGAAGGCCTGGTTGCATGCTGTGGCCGGCGGTGGATCAATAACAATTGTGACTGCCGATACATGTGTTTGCAAAAAAAATTCTGCAACGTCCGATTTCGTGAAATCATGGTCCGGACCTGCCGCATGTTTGATGCGTGACAACGCATCCCTGTAAATTTGATCTTCCCGACTGTTGCGACCGATGGCAAAGGTTTGCAATCGACGCGAGGGCACAGACATGGAGATGTCAAATATATGAGCCGTCCCTTGAAATTGATCGGATGCGTCCTGGTGCTGCTTTTGATCCTGTCTTTCTTTGTGTTCACAGACATAGATTTATCCAGTAAGACCAGTCTGCTTATTGCGGTCGGAACCTTTACCGCTGCCATCGTTTCCCTGTATATCGCCAACAGTAACTGGAAGCGGGAAAGCAACCGGGAAAAGCAGACTGAAGAAAAAAAACGAATACTGTTTCTGAGCTTATGTGAAGTCACCATGGACCACTATACAGAGGCGGTGTGCAGCTTCAATAACGTAAAAAAATACAATGCAAGGCTTCAGTCTTCTTTTGACGATCCCGACAAAGGCGACGCCGACGATCAGGCGCGACTTTGCAAGTTAATTTGCCGCGAAATTGAGTTCAATAAAATCAAATTCGATTACGTCAACTTTGACTTGATCATCAAGAATCTTGATTCCCTGCTTTACCTGCGCAAAGAGGCGACGCCCATCCTGGTCAATCTGATTACCTTTGTCGAGATTATCTATCAGCAGATAGATCTGATCCTGAACTCGTCCAAAAATAGCGAAACGCAAGAACTGTGCAAACAGTGCAACTATCTCATGCAGGTGCTGTCAGAAGTCGAGCGTGAAATCAAAAAATTCCAGACGCTGAACAAGTAACCGGCAACTGAAGCGTCAGGACCAATTCGCATGGGCGTGCTGTTCTTTCGGGAACGCGTCCATCGCGCAAAATACGAAGGTATCCGGGTCGGATCGCGCCGTCAGGGTTGCAGCCTGGCTTTGCTGGCGGTCGGATTGAGCGCTTGGCTCGACGTCTTCAGATGCGCCTGCAGCGAAGGCAATGTTCTTTCGGCAAATGCTTGATGTCCTTGTCTTGACTCATGACGGCGGTATCCTGGAATAGCGCAATGGTGCTTTCATGTGCCGCAACGCCCAGCCGGTCTACATAGTTCTCATCAAATTTGTCCTCCAGTAAACTGAGCGCCTTGAGTTCGCCTTTTTGCAGCAAGGAAGGCTCAGTGGGTAACTCCACGTCTTTGGTTACCGCCAGCGCTTTGAGCTCATCATTAACCTTGGTATGTTCAGTGATCATCTGGGCGGCAAAATGCTTGACTTCGCTGGTTGCCGCTTTGTGCTGGGCAAGCATGGCGCCTTCGATTTCGGCCATGCCGGCTTGGGCTGCGTCGTTAAGAAACGACTTATCGCTTGCCGCTAGCGCAGTTGTCGCCGGCGGATTGTTTGTCGGCGGGTTCGTATTGGCAGCAGGCTGCGCGCTAGCTGCATTGGGAACGGTTAATAACGCTGATAACAATATGATTGTTTTGCAGGATAAATGAAACATATAGCCTCCAGCATCGGGTCAGCGCCCGGACGATTCCGAGCGCCATCTGTTGTTCGTTCATGAGCGTTTGCATTCATGCATTTGAACGCCTGGCTCATAGATCTACCTGCGTTGCACGCTGCTGCCTTCGTGTTTTGACTGTCGTCCGGCAGTGCAGGCGTGTATGCCGATTACTTCGGATACTCGCAGCCGGTGATCAGGATCATGGCCGATATGGGTCGGCTTCGCAGCGACCTTATCACCGGTCGCGTTGACTCTGCATCCGCAGGCAGCCTAGCAGACATGACAGGATTCATACTAGCAACCAAATAAAGGGAAAAACACTGGATGTTACATATGCTTAACAAGACTATGCGCCTGAAATAAAACAAGGCCCGTCACGTTAGCTCCGAATTTGCAGCGACTAAAGACCAGTACCACGCAATTAGGGGGGCATTTGACGAGCTTGGTAAGCGTGTTGTATTGCGCCCTTACGTGTCTTTACAAACTAGGACGCGGGATGTTTGCGTCAGGCTGATGGCAGGGCAGATAATGAAAATGTCTTTTGGCGCGAAGCACAAAAGATCAGGCTCGTATCAATCGGTCTGATACGCAGGCGAGCGTTAAAAATTATGGACTGATGCTGCGTGTATACGGTACATCTTCATGCGTATGCAGGTGCGAAAGAAGCCTGAATGTATTTTGATATAGGACTCTCAACCTCAAGGAAGAAATATGACACAGACCATGCCAGCACAGGAACAGCACGTGCAGCCCGGCCGCGAATCAAAAATGCATCCGGCCCCCGTTTATGACGATCCGCATTACAAGTCAGCCGGTAAGCTGCAGGATAAAGTCGCGCTTATTACCGGAGGCGATAGCGGAATAGGGCGTGCGACAACGATCGCCTTTGCCAAGGAAGGTGCCCGGATCGCTATCGTTTATCTTGAAGAAGATCATGACGCCAGGGAAACGCAGCAGTGCGCGCAAGCGTATGGCTCGGAAGTGCTGTTGATCAAGGGTGATATCGGTGACGTGGCATTTGCAAAAAAATGCGTTAACGACACATTTGAACATTTTGGGAAATTGGATATTCTGGTCAATAATGCGGGTGAGCAGCATACAGCCGCCGAACCGGAAGACATCAGTCATGAGCAGCTGCTGCGTACCTTTCAGACCAATTTTTTCAGTATTGTGACTATCACGCTGGAGGCGCTCAAGGTCATGCGCGAAGGCGCATCCATTATCAACACGTCTTCCATTACCGCCTTCAAGGGCAATCCGGATCTGATTGACTATTCGGCAACCAAAGGCGCGATTACGTCTTTTACACGCTCACTTTCGACAAAAATCGTTGACCGGCAGATCCGTGTGAATTCTGTCGCGCCCGGGCCCATCTGGACGCCGCTCATTCCGGCTTCATTCTCGGCCGACAAGGTAGCCAAGTTTGGCAAGGACACCCCTATGGGTCGCCCGGGGCAGCCGTTTGAGCTGGCGCCGGCCTACGTCTATTTGGCCAGCCCGGACTCTTCTTATGTGACGGGTCAGACGATTCATGTCAATGGCGGTACGGTGCTGAATGGATAAATGGAATCGCAGATGACTTTTGCAGTGGCCTTGAGCCGGTGCGAGCGTGTTATTACATCTGTCATGGGGACAAGGGCCGCCCCACGCACGAGCATGCTAGCCAGGCAGGAAAACGTGGCGGGCAGACGCGCGTAGCAAGGCGCCGAAAGCCTGCGCGCATTACAATAGTTTGCGCACAAAGGCGACAATGGCATCGGTGGTTTCCTGCGGCTTGTCGCGATGCGGGGAGTGGCGGCAATCGTCGATCACATACAGCTTAACGTCGGCGGCCAGCTCGGCAATATGCTCGATCTGGGCCAGTGATCCATATTCATCTTCTCGTCCCTGGATCGCCAGAATGGGGCACCGGATGAGTGCGACCTCGTCTTCAATATTCCATTCCCGGAATTCCGGTAAGAGCCAGACATTGTTCCATCCCCAGAAGGCTGAATCCACATCGTCATGATAGCGTTGCAGTTTTTCGGGAAGATCGCTGTTCAGATAGGTTTGGCGGGCCAGTTCGATATTTCTTATGGTGGCCTCTTCGACAAACAGATGCGGGGCCAGCACCGCAGTAGCACGAATGCGGTCGGGAAAAGCGGCCGCGTACAGCAAAGCGATCGAAGCGCCGTCGCTATGGCCGATCAGAACAGGCGGGTCTGCGCGCGTATCTATCCCCAGTGCGCTGAAAAATGCGGGTAGAAACTGCTGTGCCTGGATGTGCATGAAGTCTGCTGACCATTGCTCCTGGGCCGGACGCGGCGTAGATTTGCCGTAGCCATGGCGCGAAAAGACCAGGCCGCGGCAATCGAGCAGCCGGCACAGGTTTGCGGGCCAGTCTTTCCACATGGCAACTGAACCCAGGCCCTCATGCAAGAAGACCAGCAGCGGCCGCTCAAGCCTGTCAGGCTGAATCAACTGATATTCAATGGATATGGTTTTTTCGTCATATGAAACGTTCGTCAGTTGTGTGTCAGCCATTTTCAGAATAAGTGTGAGTTTACGGTTGCAGGTACGAAGTTTAAGTAAAATAGCCGGTTGCGGGCAGTGGTCTGGTCGTGCACCAGTTAGTCGCACCAACGTCAGTTTATCAAGTCAGACGCTGCATTTATAGAGGGGCATACAGCTTTCGCTGCTTTTGTGCCGTTCACAATAAGGTTAGTTAAATGAAATTCGCGGAATTCCAGCCGGGTATGGTCTTTGAACAGGGGCCCCGGCATTTGACCGAAGAAGAAATCATTCGCTTCGCCGAAGCCTATGACCCACAGTGGTTTCACGTTAATCCGGAGCGGGCCAAGGCCGGTCCCTGGAAAGGCCTGATCGCTAGCGGCTGGCACACCTGTGGGATCGCCATGAAAATGGCCGTAGAGGCTGCGCTGGAAGGCTCCGAGTCGTTTGCCTCGCCTGGCCTGGACAGCGTAAAGTGGCTCAAGCCTGTGCGACCCGGCGATGATCTGTTCTGGAAAGGCGTGGTCAAGGCAAAAAGGGTATCCAATACCCGCGAAGGGCTTGGTATTCTGCTCTGGAGCTGGGAAGTGACCAATCAGAAAAATGAAACCGTGCTGGAACTGGATGCCACCAGTCTTTTTGATATTTCCGAGAGTATGGAAAAAGACCAAGAATAAGCTTTCAACAAATCAATGGCAGACACAAATAGGTTTGCCGTTACACATTCCGTTTTTTTAGCTATTTACCGGAAAAGCGCCTCTGTTCGGAGGCGCTTTTCCAGTTTGAATTGAACCTTGCCGGGTTTGCACTTTTGCCGGATTGTCGTTGCCTGGAACAAGAGCGTATTGGCCAGATCTACAGGGCTTGTTTATGTTCCTGTCGGAAAGCCCATCAACGTTGACTGGTGGGGGGACCCATGCTAGAGTATTTTGCAGGTAATCGGGCACTACGCAAGTAATATCCGGTGCATATCAAACGGCTTTGGTTTTGATTTTTTATTTCATGTGAAATGCATATAAAGAAGGGCTATCTATCATGTTTTTAAGTATGTATGAACAGGAACGGTTGATGGTATACACCGCCGGCAAGCTGGCGCTTGAGCGCAAGCAGCGCGGCCTGAAGCTGAATTTACCCGAGGCTACAGCCTATATCACGGCCTTTTTGCTTGAAGGCGCCCGTGACGGGGAAACGGTTGCAGATCTGATGGAAGCCGGACGCCATGTGCTCACGCGTGACGATGTTATGGAAGGCGTTCCCGAAATGCTGGGCCAGGTTCAGGTGGAAGCGACATTTCCAGATGGAACGAAGCTGGTGACCGTTACAGGGCCGATCTCATGAAAGACAAACCCAATCCCTTTGAAAACCCGGATCCCGTTCCAGCGGATGCGGGGGAACCGGTGCATGCCTCAGATGACCCTGGGCGCGAGTATCCCGACGCTGAACCGGCGGGCGAGGGGCTACCCATTCTTCGGGTGTCAGCAGTCCCAGTTCGCCCCGTCGGGCGGGTACCGGAGAGCGACAGCGCCCCGACGGGAATCTGAAGATGAATTTGATGAATCTGTCCCGCTGGTGCCCGGAGAAATCCTGTATTGCACGCAGGACGTGGAAATTAATGTAGGGATGCCGGTCATAACGCTCAAGGTAGTCAATGGTGCCGATCGTCCAATTCAGGTTGGTTCGCATTTTCATTTCGCTGAAGTTAACGCGGCCCTGGAGTTTGACCGCGCCAGTGCCTGGGGCAAACGGCTGAACGTACTTTCAGGTGGTTCGGTGCGTTTTGAACCTGGTGCCGTGGTTGAGGTGGAATTGATAGATATACAAGGTAGGCGCGTTGTGCGTGGTTTACGAGGTTTGTGCGGAGGCAGTCTGGATGGCAAAGATTTCTCGATCTGAATATGTGGCTTCATATGGTCCGACCACGGGTGATCGCATCCGGCTGGCCGATACCAATCTGTTGATCGAAGTCGAAAAAGACCTGTGTGCAGGCGGTAACGAAGCGGTTTTCGGCGGCGGCAAATCGGTGCGCGAGTCGATGGGGCAATCGTGTGCCACACGGGCCGAAGGTACCCCCGATCTGGTGATTACCGGTGCGATTATTCTCGATCACTGGGGCATCATCAAAGCTGATGTGGGGGTGCGAGACGGCCGTATCGTGGCCTTGGGCAAAGCCGGCAACCCTGACACAATGGACGGTGTACATCCTGATCTGGTGATCGGACCGTCTACCGAAATCATGTCGGGCAATGGGCTCATTATGACGGCGGGTGCAGTTGACACCCACGTTCACTTTGTTGGCCCGCAGATGCTGCAAATCGCATTGGCCTCTGGCACTACGACAGTGACAGGGGGCGGTTCGGGGCCGACAGAAGGTTCCAAGGCAACCCTGGCTACGCCAGGGGCGTGGTGGATGGAGCGCATGCTCGAAGGGTTTGAGCCTTGGCCCGTGAATGTACTCTTTCTGGGGCGCGGTAATACGGTATCTCACGAATCCTTGTGGGAGCAATTGCGTGCGGGTGTGGGCGGCTTCAAAGTCCATGAAGACTGGGGCGCCACGCCGGCGGTAATCGATGCAGCGCTTCAGGTCGCAGATGCCTCCGGTGTACAGGTTGCGATTCACTCCGATACCCTTAACGAGGCCGGCTTTGTCGAAGATATGCTCAAAGCCGTTGCCGGCCGCTCGTTCCATTCGTTCCACACCGAAGGTGCCGGCGGCGGGCATGCGCCCGATATTATCCGCATTGCCGGGGAACCCAATGTGTTGCCTGCCTCGACCAACCCGACCCGTCCTTTTACCCGCAATACGGTGGACGAGCATCTGGATATGGTCATGGTGGCGCACCATTTGAATCCGCGGGTCCCTAACGATCTTGCCTTTGCGGAAAGCCGTGTACGGGCGGGCACCATTGCCGCCGAAGATGTGCTGCACGATATTGGCGCGCTTTCGATCATGTCTTCTGATGCGCAGGCCATGGGCCGTATCGGTGAGGTCGTCATCCGTACCTGGCAGACGGCACACCGAATGAAGCAGCTTCGGGGCTCGTTGCCAGGCGATACGCTGGCAGACAATCACCGGGCGCGCCGGTATGTGGCCAAATATACCATTTGCCCTGCCATCGCCCACGGACTGGAAAAGCACGTCGGATCTATCGAAGTCGGAAAAATGGCCGATCTGGTGCTTTGGCAGCCTGCGCTTTTCGGTATACGTCCTACGATTGTATTCAAGGGCGGCATGGCCGCGACCGCAGCGCTTGGCGATCCCAATGCATCCATTCCCACGCCGCAACCGGTGCTTGAGCGCATCGGCTTTAATGTGTATTCGCCGGCAGCCGCCGCTACCAGCGTGGCCTTTGTGTCGCAGGTGGCGATTGATGACGGGCTTGCTGGCCGCTTAAATATCAAGCGCCCTCTGGTCGCTATCGAAAACTGCCGGGCTCGCACGAAGGCCGATCTGCCTGAAAACTCGGCATTGCCGCATATAGAGGTGGATCCCGATAGCTACGCCGTCAAGGTCGACGGTGAACTGATCGATCACGAGCCCGCAGATGAGGTTCCCATGGCTCAACGATATTTTCTATTCTGAAGCGAGGTACGGAATGGCGCATAGTGCCGCGCTGTTATTGCTGGCAGACGGACGTCTCCCTGCTGGCGGATATGCCCATTCCGGTGGCCTTGAGCCAACGGTGCATATCCATGGACTGACGGACGTAGCCGGTCTGGAGGGTTTTCTTGAAGGGCGCGCTGCGACTGCCGGTCTGGTGGCTGCATCATTCGCCGCCGCCGCATGCCGGGCTGCCCAGATGGGGCAGCATGCATTGCTTTGCGAACTGGACAGGCAACTGGATGTTCGCACGCCGTCCAAAGCGACACGCGCTGTTTCCAGGGCGCTGGGGCGTCAGCTATTGCGTGCCGTTACCAGTATTCGATCCGTCGACGTGCCTGCACAATCGCGACGCGATATGCATCAGCCCGTCGTATACGGTATGGCGGCCGCGGCATTCGGGCTGGCGCCCAAGGAAGCGGCGCTGATTGTCCTGCATGAATCGGTGGCAGGACCGGCGGCAGCTGCCGTCAAGGTGCTCAGTGTCGATCCGTTCGCCGTGCAGGCGGCGCTGGCGCGTCTGACAGATTTGCTTGATACGCTGGCGCAGCAGGCGGCCGAGCACGCAGACACGCCGCCCGACGATTTGCCGGCCCTGGGCACGCCTTTGCTCGATCTGGCTGCTGAACACCATAGAAATTGGGGGGTACGTCTCTTTGCCTCTTGATCATCCAATCCATCAGCCTGGTGTCATGAGGGCCCGGGCAACGCTTGCCACCCGTCAAGACCATGATCATTCCGGCCGTCCTGTCAGCAGAGTGCATACGCTGCGGTCTCAGGCGCCGCTGATATTGCGTCCTACGCAGTCCAAAGAGCCGGAACCGCAGGTGTTGCGTGCGGGTTCCGTGGCGCGGGTGTCGCTCGTCTCGGGCGCGGCAGGCCCCCTGGGCGGCGATGATTTCGAACTGAATGTTCGCGTGGGAGCAGGTAGTACTTTATTGCTCAATGAGATTTCATCGATGCTGTTACTGCCTGGCGCACGCGGCGGGCGGTCCAGCATGAGGATCAATATCGCCGTTGAAGACGACGCCACGTTTGTCTGGATGGGCGAGCCGATTATTGCTGCACGTGGATGCCACCATGTGCACACAATCAATATTGAACTGGCCGCCAGCGCGCGCCTGTTCATGCGCGACGAACTGCAGTTCGGGCGACACAAGGAGCAACCTGGCAATCTTCTTCAGAACGTGCGCGTTAAACGGGATGGCGAGCCATTGTTCTGCCAGCAACAGCAAATCGGGCCGGCCGCGGTGGGGTGGCGCAGTTGCGCGGTCCTCGGCCAGCACAAGTGTATGGGCACCGTGCTTGTTGTGGACCCGCAATGGTGTGCAATCCAGCCCCAAACCCATTTATTTGCAGCCGATGCTGCGTTATTGCCCCTAGAGGGCCCCGCCGTCATGATCAGTGCGCTGGCGGCGGAAACCTGGACTTTGCGCAAACACCTGGAACACGGTATCAATCTGCTGGGAGGGCGGTGGTCCGTTGCGGCCACTGAGCCCGCCCGAGATGATCGGGAGGCCGGTGGCGACCGGCATAAGCCCGACCAGATTATTCCATCTTCTGAAACTATTGAACAAGGAAACAATTATGAATACACAAACTGAAAATACGCGTACGCGTGCATTGCGACTGGGCGTTGCAGGACCGGTGGGCACCGGCAAAAGTTCGGTTGTTGCCACGCTGTGCCGAAGCCTGCGTCATGAGTTCCAGATCGGCGTAATCACAAACGACATATACACGGATGAGGATGCCCGCTTCCTGAGAGCCGAAGGCGTGCTGCCGGTCGAGCGCATTCGGGCGGTAGAAACCGGTGCATGCCCGCATACCGCCATCCGCGACGACGTTACGATGAATTTGCTTGCCGTCGAAGATCTGGAGAAAGATTTTGCACCGCTGGATATTGTGCTTATCGAAAGTGGTGGCGATAACCTGACCGCCACTTTTTCACCATCGCTGGTGGATGCGCAGATTTTCGTGATCGATGTAGCCGGTGGCGGCGACGTGGCGCGCAAGGGCGGGCCGGGAATCGGCCGTGCGGATCTGCTTATCGTCAATAAGGTAGACCTTGGAGAGCATGTAGATGTGGACGTCGAGCAAATGCTCAAGGACGCCCGGGCGGCACGAGCGGGTGCACCTGTCCTTGCTCACTCCAAAAAATATCCCGACACTGAAAAGGCACTTTGCGACTGGGTTCGGCATTTGCATGAGGCGCACGTCAGCGGCACGCATGTACCCACAGACCCGGGTCCGATGGCGCCCCATTTTCATGCAACAGAAGACGGCGGCTATACCCATCGACATGGAGATGAAGCGCATCCGCATGTGCATCGTTAAACAGGTTGCAAGGGAAGTTATTTGATGCCACTTGATTGGCCGCGCCAGCATGCTGGAAAGCGATAGGAATTATTACTAGTCTAGGAGTTTTATATGCGTACTTTGTTGAAACCCATGAACGTTGCGATCACGATCGGCACGCTGCTGGGCCTGACTGCCACTGCCGTTTTTGCGCATCCCGGTCACATTGACCAGGCGCAACACAGCATGTTTGCAGCCGGTCTCCTGCACCCACTGACGGGTCTGGATCATTTGCTTGCGATGCTGGCTGTCGGTCTCTGGAGCGCCCTGACTCACCAGAGCTTGCGTCGCGCCATGCTCGCCCCGGTGGTGTTTCTGATCATGCTGTTTGCAGGAGCAATGTTAGGCATCATGGGCGTACAGCTACCGCTGGTTGAACCCATGATCATGGCGTCGCTATTGATACTGGGACTACTGGTGGCAACCAGAAAGTCCATCAATGAAATGGTGGGATTTGTGATTGTCGGCGCATTTGCCTGTTTCACGGGCTGGCGCACGGTATGGAAATGCCCGCGAGCAATGCTGCCATACCGTTTGTCGCCGGTTTTATGCTGGCAACATTTGGATTGCATTTGGCAGGGCTCTTGGGAGGAATGCAACTCAAACATCATAGCGCATGGTTCTCACGCGTGTTAGGTGCTGCCATTTCTGCTTATGGTGTTTTCCTGCTGGCCGGAGCATAAGTAGTCAGGTGGCCAGCCAGATTTGACAAGGCAGTGGCGAATAAACAGGAATAAAAAAGCAGCATGCGGTAGTGGATGCTGGCTTTTGTCTGGCCTGATGTTTCTTGAGGATGCTGTGTGACTACAGCATCCTTTTTTGCTGCTTAGTAGAACGCCTGCAGGCCGGTTTGTGCACGGCCCAGAATCAGGGCGTGTACATCATGCGTGCCTTCGTAGGTATTGACCACTTCCAGATTCACCAGATGACGGGCGACGCCAAATTCGTCTGAAATACCATTGCCGCCCAGCATGTCGCGCGCCATACGGGCAATATCCAGCGATTTGCCGCAGGAATTGCGTTTCATGATGGATGTAATCTCAACGGCGGCAGTGCCTTCATCTTTCATGCGACCCAGGCGCAGGCAGCCCTGCAGGCCAAGTGTAATTTCGGTCTGCATGTCGGCCAGTTTTTTCTGAATCAGTTGGTTCTGCGCCAGCGGGCGACCAAACTGCTTACGATCCATTGTGTATTGACGGGCTGTGTGCCAGCAGGCTTCGGCGGCGCCAGAGCGCCCAGGCGATGCCGTAACGGGCAGAGTTCAGGCAGGTGAAAGGACCGCGCAAACCGCTGACGCCCGGCAGCATCTGTTCATCAGATACTTGCACGTCGTCCATCACGATTTCCCCTGTGATAGAGGCACGCAGGCCGACCTTGCCGTGGATGGCTGGTGCAGACAGGCCTTTCATGCCTTTTTCCAGAATGAAGCCACGGATTTTTCCATCAAAATCGCCGCCGACACAACGTGCCCATACGACAAATACATCAGCGATCGGAGAGTTGGTAATCCACATTTTGTTGCCACTCAGGCTGTAGCCGCTGTCGATTTTTTTGCACGGGTTTCCATGCCATCCGGGTCAGAGCCATGATTGGGTTCGGTCAGGCCGAAACATCCGATCCATTGGCCAGAGGCCAGTTTTGGCAGATACTTGGATTTTTGTTCTTCGCTGCCAAATTCATTGATCGGCACCATGACCAGCGAAGACTGAACACTCATCATGGAACGGTAGCCCGAGTCAATGCGCTCCACTTCGCGCGCGATCAGCCCGTAGGCGACGTAGTTCAGACCACCGCCGCCGTATTGTTCGGGAATGGTAGGACCCAGCAGGCCCAGTTCACCCATTTCGCTGAAAATGGCAGGATCGGTTTTCTCGTGGCGAAATGCTTCCAACACACGGGGCGCCAATTTGTCCTGGCAGTATGCCGCAGCGGCATCGCGGATCATGCGTTCTTCGTCGGTCAACTGTGCATTGAGCAACAGGGGATCGTCCCAGTGAAATGAGGGGTTAGAGGACATGTATGGCTCCTGTCTGTATTGATGAAATATGGTTTCGGATGGTAAGGGCTGATTTGATCGCCAGACCGTCAGCGTCATCTTGATGATTGCATTGTATGTGTTAAATTATCAATATTCAATTGATAAAAATGCACAATGTCGTGCGCTGTATTCAGATTGTTTCATACGGGAGAGTGCTATGCGTAAAGGTATTCCCAGCCTGGGCGCATTACAGGCGTTCGAGGCCTGCGCTCGTCTGGGCTCGTTTTCCAGGGCTGCCGAAGAATTGTCGCTAACCCACAGTGCGGTATTTCGGCAGGTTGAAGGGCTTGAAGCCCGATTGGGCGTCACGCTGTTTAACCGCGTGCGCCGGCGCATATCGCTCACGACACAGGCGCGGAATACGCTGCGCGCATTCGCCACCATCTGGAGCAACTGCAAAAGGATACGTTTGTGCTGATGAGCCGCTCGGGCCTGGGACGCAGTCTGCATATTGCAACGCTGCCCACCCTGGCCACCACCTGGCTGATTCCCCGGCTGGCCGATTTCCAGCGCCATTGGCCGGACGTGCAGATCAGCCTGTCGGTGCGCACCCATCCGTTCCAGTTTACCGATGTGCCGGTGGATGGCGCCATCTATCACGCGGCACACCCCTGGCCAAACACCCAAAGCGTCATGCTGTTTCGTGAACAGGAATTGGTGCCGGTGTGCTCTTCGCAATTGCTGGCCCGCGCAAAGGCAAAAGGGGCGGGTGCATTGGCGCAACTGACGCATTTGCACATGATGACGCGGCCCGATGCCTGGCCCAGTTGGTATGAACATAACGCCGTGCCATTTACGCCCCTGGTGCTGGGCGGGCCCCGTTATGAGCTGTTTACCATGCTGCTGGCGGCCGTAGATGCCGGGCTGGGTGTGGCGCTGGTGCCGGCTTTTGTTGCCCGAGAACACATTAAAAGCGGTCGTTATGTTATGCCGGTAACGGCGACGCTACCGGTGGAAACCGCTTATTACTTTGGTTATCCAAAAGCCGAGACCTACCCCGAGGCGCTGACCCTGTTTGAATCCTGGCTGAAGGCGCAGACAATACGCTAAACCTGACGCAGGCTTCACGCGCGATTGCAGTCATGACGCAGTGACATTCCGGATCAAACTCCGGTAGCAGCAACCAAAGAAAAAAGCAGAATAACGCTGCTGCGCTGAAGGGCAGTGCGGACGGTAAAAGGGCCCGACCGAAGCCGGGCCCTGCCTGATAAGGAGGATACGATGAATAGAATCGTATTACAACTTATCCTGATCGGTATAGTGCTGATGCTGCTGGTGTACAGCATGCCAGCTTACTGATCAGGGACCGGCGAGTATACGGCTCGCCGGTTTCAGGTTTTAATTTACTCAACTGTATTTCTTTTGTCAATGTCGTACTTTCCGAGGGTCGGTTGGTGAGGTTATGGCTTACGCGAAGTACACAGCATCGCCGGCCGCATTCGATGCGTTCGAAGCGAGTGGGTCTCAGTTGGCAGTGAACCTCAGCCATTACGTTCGCAGCTCAGATCGCTTATTGATACGAGAAGGTAATGGTGGAAATAGCGCGGACGGTGCCCGGTTGGACCGCGCCGGTCCGGATATACCGTGCTCGGAATGAAATCGTCGTGTCGGTCGCCATTGTATTGTATGTATTGTCGGGACCAGCCTGCCACTGATTGGTGTTGTTTTTGACGCGTGAATCCGGGCCGAAGCGGCAGGGCGAGCCGTTGCTGCAGTTGCTGGCGCTGAAAGAGCGCGACGTTTGCAACAACTGCACACCCACCCCTTTTGCTGAGCCAGTATTGGTGAGCGTGTCGCTTGTGTTCGAGGTGCTGTTGGCGTCTGTGAGGGTGGCAAATACGGTAGAGCCGGGATCGCAATGCAGCGAAAACCGGGCTTCATTGCCCCCCTCATGGGTGCTGCCAATTTGCTTGAACTTAACCATAGGGACGTCCGGCAGCTTGATGCTCTGGGTTGCTGTGCTGGTCAATCGGCAGCTGGACGCGATCGTGCTTATGCTGAAGTTGAGGTTGGCATGGGCGGGACCGCGCAGCACCAATCTGGTCTGGTTGTGTACTATATGGAAGCTGACCAGCTTGTCTATCAAAAACGTTTGGGCACTGAAGGTGCGAATCGGACTGTGGTCGATTTTGATAAAGGTGATGCGTATACTCAGGCTCATCGTGCAGCAAATTCCTGCGGCGCCCGCAGGAATCTGATAAGTGGTTTTACGGCCGGCTTGTATAGAGGGTGGCACAAGCTCACTATTAATGGGTAGCCAGATGGAGGACGCGGGATCCTTGACGTCCAATACATAGCCTATGGAGGGTAGTCCGGGAATTTGAAATATGCTATGCGGCTGGCCGTGAACAGTGGCTGTGCGTCCGGGTATCTGGGGTGCATCCGACCAGGCTTCCGCACGAGGCCACCAGGGAACCTGCCAACTTAGAACGTTTAGCTGGGTGACTTCAATCGGATTGGTACCCAGCATAAATACGATGGGCTGGTCGATGGCTTGCTGATTGACCGACTCCGATAGCGTATAGGTGCCCAGGTTGATGGGAGCGAAATCTGCGCGACTGTACGCAGACCACAGTATGAGACTGGCAAAGATACCTATTTTCATCATGGTGCGTATCAAAGACGGCACATATTGTTTTGCGATTAACGGATATAGATTCACTGACATTGGATCTTCACCTTTACCAATTGGTCGCTTGACTGCTTGCCGGAGAGGACTGCCTGTTCCAGCGTGTAGGGCGCCTTGCAGCGGGCTCTGGCGCCAGCGCCCCAGCGCAACAGCAGTAACCCTGTCGGTTTTGGACCACGCACAAATACATACCCCTGCTGGGCTACAAACCCCAACGTATTGCCTTGTTCATCGAGCACATCCGTGCCCAGCGGCGGGAACGCGTCATCGGCCAGTGTGATCTGAAATAGCACGCCGGCACCGGTTCTTGTTTTTAGTTCGACCAGCATGGCGTTGTTCGCGCGCGGTATGACCTGATAGCTGGTTGCATCGAAATCCACATTCCTGCGAGCGCCTTGCGGGTCAATGCCTACGGAGTTGAGTTGATATGGATTGAGATAGGGAACCACTGCGAGCCCGTCGGCATCGAGCCGGGCGTTTGCGCCGGACGCGACACTCGCGCCTTCTGCGCCCGGCGCTGAAATAATGGCAAACGTGTGACCGACCTGCTCTGAGAAGGAAATACCTTTGGGATGAATAATCGCTGCCCCCGAGGCGGAAACACCAACCTGGCGGTAGCCCTTGCCGATTCCGGCATTGGCGCTTAACAGCCCATAAGATGACCGATAGCTGCCGCTGATATTGCCGCTGGTGGTGTCTGAGTCATGGCTGGCGGACAGTGCATAGGAATAGGCGTTGTTGTTGCCCATAGAACCCGCCAGCATTGACGAGACGTAAGCGCCGTTACTGGTTCGACTTCCTGCCTGTGTTGTGAGCGTATGACTACCTGTCTTGCCAATGGGAATAGAAAAGCTGAGAAAGACATTGTTGCTGCTTTTGGCAGTGTAGACATCACGTGAACGACTGAAAGACAGGGTGTAGGAAATGTTCCTGTAGCTGTTGCTATAGCCGGCCTGCACGGTCGTGTCCCGCCCGCGACGATTCCAGTAATCGCTGATATAGGCGGTAAGGTAGGCGCTGCCCCAACGGCCTGAAAACGGCTGATTCACCGCGAGTTGCAGCTGGTTTTTTAGCCGATCCGTCAGAAACCAGGTACCGCCTGTCAATATATCCTGGTTATCCTGTAAAGCGGTATTCAGGATTGAATAGTATCCATCTGAGGCGTAACGGGTAGCCGTCAATGCAATATTGCTTTTTGTGGAAGCCACAAAATTGCTATAGGTGGCGCGCCAGGTGATGCCCGACCGGTTTTCGCCAAAGTGTGGTGTGCTCCTGGAGGAAATCATATCCAGACCAAACGCGCCCAGTGATGTGTTGAATGCGCCGCCAAGTAGCACGGAGCGAAAACGCTCGCTTGCATTGAAACCGGCGTTCACGGTTAACCAGTTGGTCACGCCATATTGCATAGATGCCTGCAACACCCTGTTTTTCAATGTTGTCTGCCCGAATTTGAGTCGGCCGGCTGCGATTTGATATTGCAGATTTCCAGGTCTCAGCAATCGCGACAATGTGTTGAATGGCACCGTGAAAGTTTGTGCAGATCCGTCCGCTTCGGTGACGGTCACGTGCAGATCACCGCCATAACTGGACGGATAAAGATCGGTGATTTCAAAAGGACCGGGAGGGACGGTGGTCTCGTATATGAGATTCGTATTCTGCCTGATGGTGACGAGCGCATTGGTTTGTGCGATGCCGCGCACTGCAGGGGCGTACCCTTTTGTGGATTCAGGCAGCATCCGGTCATCGGAGAACAGTTGTACGCCACGTAATGATAGGTTGTCGAAAAGAGCGCCGTTTGTGGTGAAATCACCCACCATGATCTGGCTCTTCAGAAACGGGATATCTCGTTGCAGATAATTTGCATAGGCGCGATATCGGCTGCCGCCATCGTCATTATATGAATTTATCCTGCCCCAATTGAGGGAACCCTGGTGGCGATAATGCCAGTTGCCCAGATTGACGCCACCATTCAGATTAAGAAACCGAGAACTTGTTTTACCCCAGCCCCACGTCGTGGTTTGATAAAAATTGTAATCGTAATTCAGAAACACGGTTGGAACCCCGGTCTGCCAGTTATCAGGCTGATATAACCACGTGGTCGCTGCCTGACATAGATCTGGGCAATGTTCACATCCAGTCGAAAATCGTCAAGGCGATAATTGATCGTGGCCTGCGGGATCGCTGCGGCGGCAGACATACAGTGCTGATCAGCGTCCCCTATCTTGCTGTACGACAGGCGGGTGGTGTCAAGATCAAGTATACGCAGTACTGCGTCGTTCATGCACAGGGCGGTTTTGCCGTTCGGCGTCTGTTCGCGAAAACGCAGGCGCGTTTTGCCCTTCCATATATTGTTGACATAAATATCCGATTCGTACTCGCCGGGAGGTACCGAATTTCGATGCGTAAACCGGGAGATGTCGAGCTCGTGCCGAGCAGTGCCCCGCAGAAATACCGCGTCAAATTCAACCTTCTGCTGGCTGGCTGCAGGGCGTTCGACAAATGAAAAGAGCACACTGATGAGGACGGTGTATGTAAAGGGCGTGGGTAAATAGCGGCGCATGATGTCGCAACGGATTTATCTTTTTCTTCCAGAAATAGTGGTGCGGGTAGTGCCGCCGTAATCATTGATGTAGGTAATATCCAGCATTGCATCGGCCAGGAGGCTGACGCGAATGCGCAGGTTCGTGCTGGAAAATGGGGGAACCATGGCAGAGATCTGCGTTGGTGTTGTTGCCGTTTTTGGGCTCGTACTTATGCCATTCAATGAAAAGTAGTATGGGCCAGGATTGTGAATAACCAGTTCCCCGCGGGAACTGGTTGTCCACTTCAATTTGCCTGCCGCTTCGCTCACGGTCTGGCCCAGGTCTTCGGGGCGGGCAAATATTTTGATGCGCGTCCGCACCGCCATTTGCAGATAATTACCGGTGTTTTCGGAGGGTTTGGGTGGAATGTCCAGCACATTGAGCCAGAAGACCGATTCCCGGTCTTTCGGCAGCCCGGCATCCGTCAGAGCAAGACGCAATGTTTGTCCGGCTTGCGGTTCCATGCGAAATACCGGGGGTGTGACTAAAAAGGGTGCTTTGCTTTCGTTAGGCGTTGTATTGCCGGCTCCGTCATCGGCCCAGGCCTGCACCAATGACGGTTGCGAACCGTCATTGAGCAGCCTGACAGTGACGCTTGTTGATGACAGAGGATAAATGACCCGCGTGCCGGTAATAACCACAGATGCATTGCTCTGAGCCATCCAAAGCAGCGGGACCATGAGAAAAAAAACGCGGATACCTGCCAGCGTCATGTTGCCTTACCCTTTATCAATAGAGAAAACAAATCGTCTACAGCAATCAGTTGTAAACGATGGTGTAGTTGACAGTGGAGGTTACTTCACCGGCAGTTGCGGCAGCAGTGGCAAAGTACTGCGCATAATAATCCAGGCTTACCTCCGTACCGTTCACAGGTGCTGACGTTGAGGATTGAGCGCTGGCGCTGTTTTGGGAAAGATCAATCGGCTGGTGATTGTTATTGAGCAGCTGGACTTCCACGTTGCCTGCTGCATTATTGGTGCTGGTATTTATGAGTCGGCTGCCTACAATGGTGTTGCCGGGTTCAAAGTAGGCCAGTACATTGCCATTTCCTGGATTGCAGTTTTGCAGTTTGATTGTAAAGAGTGTGGCGCCCGCTGTTTGGTTGGCTGCGTTCAGAGATGCCGTACCTACTTCGGGTAAGCGCACGCTGAGTTGTTCAGTCCCGGTTTTGACCTGGCAGGTCTGATCAGTCACTTTGCCGGTTATATTGATGGTGCCGTCAAATGCGAAAACCGATGAGCATCCGACGATTGCTGCGACAGCGAGGAATAATTTCTGAAATTTCATGACAACTCCAATATAAGTGTGTTGAGCCAAAGTTGGTTTTGCGGTGAAACATCGCTAATTTAGAGAATGCATAAAAGTATGTAAATACGACTAAATGTTAAAAAAAGCAAACGAGTGAAAAGTTAATCTGCATCATGTAAGCACATGGGTACGTATGTTAAGGCACGAGATGCCGAGTTGAATTTCAGAGAATATTTACGAATTTTGCATTTATCTATTTGTGTTTATAAGGAAATTTTTTTTTTTCTAAATACAGGGGTTGTTCGGATTCGGTACGTGGGAGGCAAGGTAAAGGGTGATGGTAGGGAGATTGATAGATCGAGAACTTTTTAAAAATTGCCGAACCTTTTGATTAGAATGTTCCAATGGCTTTTTATCTTCTTTTTGCCGTTTTCAAAAAAACAACATTGCTAGAGAAATGTATCCTGTATACAAAATAATATAATTTAAAAAAGGATTTCATTTCCCGCTGTTCGTGCGCACGCAAGGTGCGTGCTGGCGCAGTCAATAGTCAGTGGCCAATAACCAGCGGTATTAACCAGCGGTATTAATCAGCGGTATTAATCAGCGTAGTTTTCGGTAATGACGCAGTGACATTCCGGATCAAACCCCGGTAGCAGCGACCAAAGAAAAAAGCAGAATAACGCTGCTGTGTTGATGGGCAGCGCAGACAGTAAAAGGGCCCGACCGAAGCCGGGCCCTGCCTGATAAGGAGGATACGATGAATAGAATCGTATTACAACTTATCCTGATCGGTATAGTGCTGATGCTGCTGGTGTACAGCACGTCAGCTTACTGATCAGGGACCGGTGGGATTCCTCCCCACCGGTTTCAGGTTTTAATTTACTTAAGTGTATTTCTTTTGTCAATGTCGTACTTTCCGAAGGCTCGTGTTGAGCAACATAGCAAGATCGTCGCTGGGTTTGCGAAGGTGACATTAACCCAATGGTGATTTTCGATCAGCACCACGAGGTAGCAAACACAGGAAAATGCGAAAAATTGCTGTCTAGTCATCTTGCCGGGCGAAGTGCTGGAAAGTGCAATCCCCGATAAAGTGTTCCCGCCTCCGAAATTTTTACAGCAACGTTACGCCAGGAGCCAGGGCGAAAAGTGGAATGTCTGCTGCTAAGCGTTTGCCTGCAAAAGGCGGACGTCAGTTCAAGCTTTTCCACAAAGCCGGACTTGCATCTCGGATTCGGTGGCTGCGAACAGATGGTGACCTATGCGGTTGGTTTCGCTCACGAAATCCCGTAGCGCCTTACTGCTGGCACTGTAGGCTGAAATGTCACCGAGGATCACCAGGCGTGCAAGATAATTTTGCATCTTCTGAAAGAAGTGCCCCGCTTGTTGATTGCTGAGTTGGAAGAACAAAGGGGTAAAGCGAGCAGCCGGCACAACGATGACGTCGATCTCCTGGCCGTAGGTTTCGCCTATGAGGTCCAGCGCATCCTGTTCGCTCGATAATGCAGGTCCCTCAGCGGCAGCAAAGTACACATTAAGATTACCTAAGCGTTCTATTCTCATGGCGATCTACCCTTCGTAAATTTCGGTATGTCAAATGACCTGCGACTGTTCAGGTTCCTGTTGAACGAATTCCCGCCAAATGGCCACTTTCAGGCTATAGCAGTTTGTCCAAGCAGTCAAACCAGCGGATGGAAAGGCTTGGAGGCAATGGTTCTTGTCGCACTCGCTGCCCATGGCCGCGACATCTACGCGCCCAATCGGCGCCTCATCCAGTTGTCTCTCGGTTTACGAATGTGGAGATAACGCAATGATATATTCGATCAAGAGCACGCGGTGGCGATCAAAGAAAAAAGCAGAATAACGCTGCTGCACTGAAGGGCAGTGCTGACGGTAAAAGGGCCCGACCAAAGCCGGGCCCTGCCTGATAAGGAGGATACGATGAACAGAATCGTATTACAACTTATCCTGATCGGTATAGTGCTGATGCTGCTGGTGTACAGCATGCCAGCTTACTGATCAGGGACCGGTGGGCTCACCCCCACCGGTTTCAGGTTTTAATTTACTCAACAGCACTTTTTTTGTCAATATCGTGTTTTCCGAAGTGCAATCCAGCAAGCATCGGGATCTCACAATATAGCCGCCAGGCCCGATCCTAGCGGAAAATCACCGTGCGGTGGTTATTGAGCAGGATGCGATGTTCAACGTGATATTTGACGGCGCGCGACAAGACCAGAGATTCAATATCGCTGCCGACCCGGGTAAGCTCATTGGCCGACATGGTGTGGTCTACCTGCTCGATATCCTGGGCAATAATAGGGCCTTCGTCCAGATCGGCGGTGACATAGTGTGCCGTGGCGCCGATGATTTTTACGCCGCGCGTATGGGCCTGATGGTACGGCCTGGCGCCTTTGAAGCTGGGCAGAAAACTATGGTGGATATTGATTGCCCGACCTTCCAGTGCACGACAGAACTGATCCGACAGGATCTGCATATATCGGGCCAGTACCACAACATCGGCCTTGTGGTTTTCTACCAGCGCCAGTACCTGCTTTTCCTGTTCCGCTTTGGTGTCCGGCGTTACAGGCAGGTAATGGAAGGGAATGCCGTAGCCGGTGGCCAGCCTTTCATAGTCGCGGTGATTCGAGACGACGGCAACAATTTCAATCGGCAGCGAGCCGCTGTTGGCGCGAAACAGCAGGTCATTCAAACAATGGCCCTGCTTGCTGACCATGATCAGCACGCGCGCTTTCTTGCGGGCGTCATGCAGCTTCCAGGTCATATTGAATTTTTCTCCCAGGGGAATAAATTTCAGGCGGATGTCGTCATGGTTGATGGCACTGTCTACGCTGAAATGTACGCGCAGGAAAAAACGCTGGGTTTCTTCGTCCCCGTATTGCTGTGAGTCAATAATGTTGCCGTCCATTTCAAGTAGCAGGCCGGAAATGGCATGCACTATGCCAGTACGGTCTGGGCAGGAAACGGTGAGGATGTAATCGTTTTGCATATTCGTTCGCGCGTCGGTAGCGGGTTAGAGGGTCAGCGGGACGCCAGGGCCTGGGCGGTTGCCGTGGCAATCGCCAGGGCTGCTGTCAGGCCGGGAGATTCAATGCCGAACAGATTGACCAGACCCGGTACGCCATGATTGCCCGGGCCGGAAATCACAAAATCGCCCGCCGCAGATGAGGCTGGCACGATTTTGGGGCGAATGCCGGCATAGCCCGGCTCCAGGGCATTGTCGGGCAGGCCCGGCCACCAACTGCGAATGGCTTGATCAAAAGCGGCGGCGTGATCCGGGTTAACCAGATAGTTTTCGTCCTCAATCCACTCGGTATCGGGGCCGAATTTTGCCTGGCCGCCCATATCCAGGGTCAGATGCACGCCAAGGCCTGCGCTATTGGGCATGGGATAGATAAGATGAGAGAACGGTGCGCGGCGGTTCAGCGTGAAATAGCTGCCCTTGCAGTAATACTCGCCCGGAATATGTGCCGGGTCAAGTCCGCCAATGTTACGCGCCAGTGTAGGGGCATGCAGGCCGGATGCATTAATGAGTGTGCGGCAGCGTAAGGTCATGGCTTCGTCCCCGCCGAAATGGCAGGTGAAGGCGCCGTCGGCATCAATATTCGCATGCAGCATGGGCGTGCGCAGTATGACCTGGGCGCCGGCGTTTTCGGCATCGCCCTGCAGGGCCAGCATATAGGCGTGACTATCGATAATGCCGGTTGATGGAGACAATACAGCGGCGGCACAATCGAGCTCGGGTTCCAGCGTGCGCGTCTGCTCGGCAGTCAGCCACTGCAGATCTTCTACGCCGTTGGCCTTGCCCTGGGCGGCGATTTTTTCCAGATATGGAATCTGGCTGTCGGACGTCGCGACCAGCAGCTTGCCCAGGCGCTTGTATGGGATATGGCGCGCATCACAATAGGTGTAAAGCTGTTTTTTGCCTTCGACACAAAGCCGCGCCTTCAGGCTGCCTTCAGGATAATATAACCCGGCATGAATCACTTCGGAGTTGCGTGAGCTGGTGCCCATGCCAATGGCTTCTTCAGCTTCCAGCACCAGCACTTCAGTTCCCGAACAGGCCAGTTCGCGGGCTATGGCAAGCCCGACGACACCGGCGCCGATGACGATGCATTCAATATCAATACTCATTATGTTTCTGTTAAGGTAGGGGTCAGATCAAAACTGCCCGCATGATAGACCAGGGGCAGCGAATCGGTATGGTGGCACCGCTCTACCTCGCCGATCAGGATCATATGATCCCCTTCGTGGTAGTGATTGCGGTTGTAGCATTCGAACCAGGCCGAGCAGTAGCGATCATCCAGCTTGGGAACCTGTTCATCTGTGGTGCCAGGCCTCCAGAGTATGTCGCGGAAACGTTCTTGCGGACTGCCGGCGGAAAACTGGCGGGCCAGCGTCAGTTGCTCGGCGTTCAATATGTGGATGTTGTAGCGCGTGATCTGCTCAAAGGCTTCCCGGTTGGAAGAGGATTTGATCAGGCTCCAGAGCACAAGTGGCGGGTTTAGCGAGACTGAATTGAACGAGCTGACGGTCAATCCGATAGGATGGCCGTTTTGCGGATGCGTGGCCGTCACGATGGTGACGCCGGTCGCAAAGCGGCCCAGCGCAGACTTGAAATCGCGTGAGTCAAAATCCGGAGCCTGTGCGCTCATTATGTCGATACCTTATTTCTTGGCTTTGTGATCATGTCAGGGAGACAGGCGAACCATGGACCAGCTGGCGTCTTCACTGCGCGTATAACGCAGCCGGTCATGCAGCCGCGATGGGCGACCCTGCCAGAACTCGATCATTTCCGGAACCACGACATAGCCTCCCCAATGAGGCGGTTTCGGGACGGTGTCGCCAAATTTCTCCCTGAAATCCTCTGCGCGTTCTTCCAGTTCTTCGCGGGTAATAATCTGGCTTTGCTTGGATGCCCAGGCGCCAATGCGAGAGCCTAGCGGACGGCTGACAAAGTAGTCGGTCGATTCGGCTTCGGGCAGTTGCCGTGCGATCCGTTGATATGCACCTGGCGTTCCAGTCCCAGCCAGACGAACAGCAGGCTGACCGCCGGATTGCCGGCAATATCGCGGCCCTTGCCCGATTCGTAATTGGTAAAAAAGGTGAAGCCTTCGGCCGTGAGGTCCTTGAGCAGCACCGTACGGGAGGAAGGTCTGTGGCGCGCGTCGACGGTGGACAGCACCATGGCATTGGGTTCCTTGATGCCGCCGGCGACAGCGTCGTTGAACCAGTGTTTGAATTGTTTGATCGGGTCGGGATCGACCTGGGATTCCAGAAGCACGTTCTGTTCGTAGTTCTGGCGTAAATCTGCGAGCGTCATAATTACTTCTTCAGGGAAAATACCTAAAGGAATAGTGTACTGCACTTGGGCGGATTTCCCCGGCAAATCCCGGTCGTCGGCAGCAGATTGGTCCAGTCAGGTGGCTGGCTTTACCGGGTATGTTTTCTTGAGCGTATCTGCCAGTTTGAACAGCGCGTGATCCTGGATGTTGGCGTCCGACAGGGCATGCGCGGTTTCAATTACATACTCAGGGCAGGGGCCGTTCTGGCCTGTGGCGTTCAGGATGATCTGCAGGGTTTCCTCGAAGGTCAGGTCCTTGGCGTAAGCGTGATTTTCCCGATCCATGATAAAAGCCAGGGCGCGCACCGTCCCTTGTTCAGTTTCGCAGTGGGTCCAGGTCGGAATATAGGCGCCCGAGACCATTTCGCGTTTCCACAAGGCGCGAAACTCCTGTTCCAGCGCATCGGGGCGCAGTTTGAAGACTTTGCCTTCGCATTTTCCGCCTTCGTCCAGGCCGAATACCAGCCAGGGCGTTCCGGCGTTCCGCGGTTGACGCTGGACCACAGGCACAGCGCACGATGGTAACCATGAAGGGTGGCTAGACGGCATTCCTGGAATTCGAATTCAGGACGCCAGATGAGGGAACCGTAACCAAAAACCCATACATTGTCCGGATCGGTACCGGCCAGGTTCTGTTGCATGGAGTGTTCGACTTCTTCGTCGGTCCACAGACGGAACTGACGGATATGGTCGAGTGCTTTTTGTAAGGGATTCCTGATTAGTTCAGCCACGGAAATGAACTTCTTTGAATGTGCATTAAAATATTACAGGAGTCCGGAGCGCAGATGAAGCCAGACCAGCCGGACGCCGGCGGTTAAATCTCTGTAACAAGTTTAGTATAGGTCAGATTCGATTGGAATGGATACAACTATTAACGATAAGCAAAGACGTTTCAGCGGTTTACAGCGCCTGTATGGTGACGGCGCAACAGCGCGTCTGGAGCAGGCCCATGTCATGGTTGCGGGAATTGGCGGCGTGGGCTCATGGACAGCAGAGGCCCTGGCGCGTTCCGGCGTGGGCGAACTGACGCTGATCGATCTGGACCACATTGCCGAGTCCAATGTGAACCGGCAAATTCATGCACTGTCGGCTACGCTGGGCCAGGCCAAGATTGCGGCCATGGCCGATCGCATTGCCGGCATCAATCCCGATTGCCGCGTGAATCTGGTGGACGATTTTCTGGGGCCCGATAATGTGGACATGCTGCTGCAGGCGCGACCCGTAAGCGTTCTGGTAGATGCCACCGATCAGGTGGCGGCCAAAATCGCCATGGTGCTGGCCAGCCAGCGTGAGCAGATCCCATTTATCATGTGTGGTGGTGCGGGGGGCAAGCTGGACGCGCTCACGCTGACCGCGGGTGATTTGTCCACGGCGCGCAATGACGCGTTGCTGGGCCGTATCCGGCAGCAGTTGCGCAAGCATCATGGGTTTGCCAAGGGCGCTGACCGCCACGGCAAAGCTTTGCGCAAGGCGCCTACCATGCGCGTTTTTGCGCTCTGGTTCGATCAGCCGGCCATTTTGCCCCAATCATGGACGGCGCCGGAAGAGGGTGGCGGCCCCCAAGGGTTGTCCTGCGCAGGCTATGGCTCTGCGGTAACGGTAACCGCCGCAATGGGTATGGCAGCGGCTGGCGAGGCGATTCGCAGAATCCTGGCCTGATCCCGCAAGCATTGGCCGAGAAAAGACATTTTTACAATTAATTACCCGGGTAATATTACAATTATTTTTATACCCGGGTAATATTTGAATTGTACTTATCAAGCCAATTAAAGGAGTTCCAACAATGACTGAAAACCCGGAACAAACCTACACCGTATTTCATGGATATCGCAAGCTCGCTTCCGGTACGTTGCCCCAGGTCGCGGCAGCATACCAGGCCGCCCTGAAAACAACCTCAACCAGCGCGGTGTTGATATTCGACGATGTCACCGGCCGTTCAACCGACATTGACCTGCGGTTACTGGATGCAGTAGCGCCAAACGATCAACAGGACGGCCTTGACCCACAGGCAACAACATTGCGAACGGATAGCGGGGCAGCAGGGCGACTAGCCCGGATATGACGGACGCCACCAATTCGTCATCGCATCGTACCGTGTTGACGCAGGCACCGCAGGAGAGCGAGGATCGGACTGTGCGACGGCGCGGCCGACCGAAGCTGGGAGTGATCTCCCGGGAGGTGACGTTGCTGCCCAGACATTGGGAATGGCTGGCCGCCCAGCCAGGGGGAGCATCAGTCGCGTTGCGTAAGCTGGTGGAGTCGGCCCGGCTCAGCAACACGGACCGCGATAGCCGGCGCAAAGCCCAGGAACGGGCCTATCATTTCATGCTGGCGCTGGGCGGTGATCTACCTGGCTACGAAGAAGCTACCCGGGCGCTATTTGCCGATGACGCTGAGGCACTGAAAACACATATCGCTGGCTGGCCGAACGATGTGCGCACGCATGCGCTGAAGCTGGCCACTGACGCCTGAGGGCGGCCACGATAGTCAATTGCGCTGCCCCTCTTTCGGTACCCGAGCGCACGCATTGCCCTTGGGATCTTTGCCGCAAGTGGCAATTGCGCGGCGGCACCGCAGTTTCTGCGCGTGGCAGTTTGCGGTGCAGGCGGCGCCCGATTTACACCTCAATCACGATGCCAGGGCCGGCGTTACTTCAGACGTGCGTGCCAGGAACTCGTCAAGGACAAGGCCGGTATGGGAGACGGATTTTTTCGCAATAATGTCCTGCACCGATCCGACGGCGACAACCTGTCCGCCGCCGTTGCCGCCTTCCGGTCCCATATCGACAATCCAGTCGGCCTCGGCCATGATGTCCAGATTGTGTTCAATGACCACAACCGTATTGCCCGCTGCAACCAGCCGGTGCAGCACCACGATCAACTTCTCGACATCGGCCATGGATAGCCCGACGGTGGGCTCATCCAGCACGTACAGGGTATGTGGCCGGCTAGAGGCCCTGCCGGTTTTGATGACGCCTTCATCAAGCCGTGCCTTGACCAGTTCTGATACCAGTTTGATCCGCTGGGCTTCACCGCCGGACAGTGTAGGGGAAGGCTGCCCCAGCGTGAGGTATCCCAAACCGACATCCTGCAATAGTTGCAGCGCACGCTTGACTCGAGGGTGCGCAGCGAAATAGGGGATAGCGTCGTCCACTTCCATTTTCAGCACTTCGCCCACATTTTTTTCTCGCAGGCGGATGGCCAGCGTATCCGGATTGAAGCGGTTGCCATTACATGCTTCGCATGGAACTTTGATGTCGGGCAAAAAGCTCATTTCAATGGTGCGCATGCCCTGGCCCTCGCAAATCGGGCAGCGGCCATCGCCCGTATTGAACGAGAAACGGGAAGTGCTCCAGCCGCGAATCTTCGCATCGCGCGTTTCCGCAAACTGACGTCGTACATCATCCCAGAAGCCGATATAGGTTGCCGGGCACGAACGCGGCGTTTTGCCGATAGGCGTCTGGTCCACCTCAAGTACGCGGTCCAGGCTTTCCCAGCCAGTGATATCGTCACAACCACGCCATGGCGCCGGTGTTTTGGTGCCGATCACACCCTTAAGATTATCCAGCAGGACGTCGCGCGCCAGCGAGGATTTGCCGGAGCCGGAGACCCCGGTAATCACGCTGAGGCGGCCCTTGGGTATGCGAACATTCACGTGCCGCAGATTATGCAAATGGGCGCGATGGATCTCAATATAATCAGTATCGGCATCGGTGGGCTGGCCGGGCCTTAACGGGTGAGCCATGGGGTGCGCCAGGTAGCGACCAGTAAGCGAGTGCGGGTTATTGACAATATCGTCGTAGGTGCCCTGGGCGACCACGGTGCCGCCACGCACGCCTGCACCGGGTCCCATATCGATAATATGTTCGGCGCGGCGAATGGTGTCGTCGTCATGCTCCACCACCACCAGTGTATTGCCATTGCCTTCCAGGCGTGACAGCGCATTGAGCAGAATTCGGTTATCGCGTGGATGCAGGCCGATTGTCGGCTCGTCCAGAATGTAGCAGACGCCCTGAAGGTTCGAACCCAGCTGGGCTGCCAGGCGGATGCGCTGCGCTTCACCGCCGGAGAGCGTGGGCGCTGATCGATCCAGGCCCAGATAACCCAGCCCCACCTCTTCCATGAAGGACAGACGACTTTTTATTTCACTCAGGATATCGCGGGCAATCTCGGCGTCGCGACCTTTCAGAATCAGGCCGGCAAAGAAAGTATGCGCCTCGCTGACCGGCAGCGCCGCCAGATCGGCGATGCTGCGGTCTTTCCAGCGCACGGCCAGCGCATTGCGATTCAGGCGCTGGCCGTGGCAGGCAGGGCAGGCGGCAAGTTCATGTTCTTCGTCGCCGGACAGATTTTTCCAGGCGTCTTCTTCGCCGCTTTGTTCTTCATCGAACCCGCTGAGCTTGACGCCAGTGCCGAAGCAGGAATGGCACCAGCCATGCTTGGAGTTATAGGAAAACAGGCGGGGATCGGGTTCGGGGAAACTGGTTCCGCAGCTTGGGCAGGCGCGCTTGGTGGAAAAGTGCTGCTGCTCCAGTTCACTGGCGTGCAACGGGTTTGCCGGATCCAGATCCAGAATGATGCTCATGGTGCCGTGGCCGGTTTCCAGTGCGCTGTGCAGGGCCTGCTTCAGGCTGGATTCTGCTGCCGGAGTAATGACCAGATCGGCCACCGGCAATTCGATGGTGTGTTCCTTGTAGCGGTCCAGTCGCGGCCAAGGTTTGACCGGGACAAAGTCACCGTCTACACGCAGATGGGTATAGCCTTTGCCTTCAGCCCATTTGGCCAGATCAGTGTAGTAACCCTTGCGAGCCGTAACCAGCGGCGCCAGAACGCCAATATGCCGGCCTTTGCACGCGCTCATGATACGGGCAAAAATCTGTTCCTGCGATTGCGGTTCACCGGCACCTGGCAGTCGGGGCAATATTGCGTTCCGAGTTTGACGTAAAGCAGCCGCAGAAAATGGTGGGCTTCGGTCATGGTGCCGACCGTGGATTTTCGGCCACCGCGACTGGTACGCTGCTCGATTGCCACTGTGGGCGGGATGCCGTAAATGGCGTCAACATCCGGCTTGCCGGCCGGCTGAACTACCGCGCGCGCATATGCGTTGAGCGATTCCAGGTAGCGGCGCTGCCCTTCATTGAAGAGGATATCGAAAGCCAGCGTGGATTTTCCTGACCCCGACACGCCGGTGATGACCGTAAAGGTATTATGCGGAATATGAACGTTGACGCCTTTGAGGTTATGTTCCTTGGCGTTCAGGATGTCGATCTGCGAGGGCGTTTCGCGCCGCGTAACAGCCAGCGCCGTGCTGCCTGCATAAGCCACCTCGGGCTCCTGCAGTGTAAGCGGCGCGCTGGCGATGATATTGGATTCGTATTCGCGCAAAGCCACACCGGTGTGCGAGTGGGCAATGTCCATGACGGTGTCGGGCGTGCCTTCGGCGATAACCCGACCACCGCCCACGCCGCCTTCAGGGCCGAGATCAATCAGCCAGTCGGCCGCGCGGATTACATCCAGATTGTGTTCAATGACCAGCAGTGAGTGGCCGGCGCCCAGCAGCTTGCGGAATGCGCCCATGAGCCGGGCGACATCATCGAAATGCAGGCCGGTGGTGGGTTCGTCAAACAGGAACAGGCTGCCTTTTTTGGCGACCTTTGCCGAGGAAATGCCGCTGCGCGCTGCTTCGGCCAGATGTCCGGCAAGTTTCAGGCGCTGCGCCTCGCCGCCCGACAGGGTGGGTACGGGCTGGCCGAGCTTGAGGTACTCCAGTCCCACGTCAATGAGCGGTGAAAGGCTTGTTTGTACGTCGCGCAGACCTTTGAAAAACGTCAGTGCTTCATTGACGGTCATATCCAGCACCTCATCAATAGAGGCGCTGTTGCCCAGGTGTTCAACACGGATTTCCAGAATCTCAGGGCGGAAACGCTTGCCGTCGCAATCGGGACAGCGAATGTACACATCGGACAGGAACTGCATTTCCACATGCTCGAAGCCGGTGCCGCCACACGTGGGGCAGCGTCCATCGCCGCTGTTGAAGCTGAAAGTGCCCGGGGTATAGCCACGCTCGCGCGCCGCCGGCGCTTGTGAGAACAACTTGCGAATGGCATCGAAGGCACCGACGTAGCTGGCCGGATTCGATCTGGCGGTTTTACCGATAGGACTTTGATCGACCATCACGACGCCGGCGATTTGTTCGGCGCCAAGCAGACGGGTAAAGGGGCCGGGTGCTTCAGTCGGGCGACCGAAATGCTTGAGCAGCGCCGGGTAGAGCACATCCTGAACCAGGGTGGATTTGCCTGAACCCGAGACGCCGGTCAGGCACACCAGGCGGCCCAGCGGAAAGGCAGCGTCAACGTCCTGCAGGTTATTGGCGCTGACGCCTTCGATGATCAGCTTGGGGGTATTGGGTTGCACCGGCATTGGGCGTGGCGCTTCGACGCGCAACTGACCGCTTAAGTAGCGACCGGTAAGCGAGCTGCCTTCGCGCAGGCGCTGCGGGGTGCCGTCAAAGACAATCTGACCGCCCCGTTCGCCCGGCCCGGGGCCGATATCCAGAATACGGTCGGCCGCAACCATGACCTGCGGATCATGTTCGACCACCACCAGCGTATTGCCGGCATCGCGCAAACGATGCAACACCTGGACAATCCGGTGCATGTCGCGCGGATGCAGGCCAATGGACGGCTCATCCAGAACAAATAGCGTGTTGACCAGGGAAGTGCCCAGTGCGGTGGTCAGGTTGATGCGTTGGACCTCGCCGCCAGACAGGGTGCGACTTTGCCGGTCCAGGCTGAGGTAACCCAGGCCTACGTTGCACAGAAAGTCCAGCCGGCTGCGGATTTCCTGGAGTACCAGATCCATGGCGCTATCCATGAATACGGAGAGCGCCAGCGTGGCAAAAAATTCCCGCACCTGTGTGATAGGCAGGCGCATCAGGTCATGAATGCCAAGGCCGTCCAGCGCGTTAAGTGCCGGGACAGACCACTTCGCATGCACTGGCATGAAACGGGTATAAGTGCCCATGATGTTGTCGCCGACCGGCGCATCGCCAAGCCGCCACAGCGTGGCGTCGGGTTTGAGGCGCGAACCATGGCAGGCCGGGCAGGGGGTGTAGCTGCGGTATTTGGACAGCAAAACGCGCACATGCATCTTGTACGACTTGGTCTCAAGCCAGTCAAAAAAACGCTGTACGCCATACCACTGATGCTTCCAGGCCGATGGGCCGCCTTTCCACTCGGGGTCGCCATACAGCACCCAGTGCTGTTCAGCGTCATTGAGCTGTTTCCATGGCGTATCGGTGCGGATGCCGGCCTTTTTGGCGTATTGCATCATTTCCGTCTGGCATTCACTATAGCTGGGCGTCTGCCAGGGCTTGATGGCGCCGTCCTGCAGTGTTTTGGTTTCGTCCGGGATGACCAGGCCGAAGTCGATGCCCATGGCGCGACCAAAGCCCCGGCAGGTTTCGCACGCGCCCAGGGGAGAATTAAAGGAAAACGTACTGGGCAGCGGTGATGAATAGGTAATATCGCAGTTGGCGCAGTGCAACTGCTCGCTGAACTTCCATGATTGCAGCGGATTACTGTCGTTGTCGACAGCGTATACCGTGCACATGCCCGTTCCGTAGCGCAGGCAGGCTTCCAGCCCTTCGATGACCCGCGACTTTTCGGTGGTTGAAAAACGGAAGCGGTCCTGCACCACATGCAGGACACGGCTGATTTCCACTTTTTGCGACTTGCCGCGTCCTTTGGGCGTCACTGTTGCGCTGCGTTCCTCTTCGGCGTGAACCCGGGTATAGCCTTGTTGTTCAAGATATTGCCGGACTTCTTCCTCGCTGTAGTTGCCGGGAACGACCACGGGAAAGGTGAGGATCAGGCGGGGATCGCCCAGGGCCGGCGTGGTCGTCGCGAGAAATTCATAAATGGTGTCCGGGTTGTCCTTGCGCACCTCAGTTGCACATTGGCGGCAGTACAGCCTGGCTGCGCGGGCGAACAGCAATTTGATGTGATCGTTCAGCTCGGTCATGGTACCGACCGAACTGCGCGAATTGCGCACCGGATTGGTCTGGTCGATGGCAATGGCCGGCAGAATGCCTTCGATACGGTCGGCCTGAGGCTTGTCCATGCGGTCCAGAAATTGACGCGCATAGGGGGAGAAGGTTTCCACGTACTTGCGCTGGCCTTCTGCATAAAGGGTATCAAAGGCGAGCGAGCTTTTGCCTGAGCCTGATACCCCGGTAATCACCACGAATTCGCCGGTATTGAATGTGACATCGAGATTTTTAAGATTGTTTTGTCTGGCGCCGAATATCCGGATCTGCGAACTCATGAAGTGCTCCGAAAGACCCCCTTTTCTGAGTGGGGTGCGATGAGGATGAAGATGATTCTTACTGTATAAATAAACAGTTATAATATTGTCGCATAATAATTGAATTTTGACACGGCGCAGCACCAAAATTCTGCAGGCAGGTGCCGCTTAGCAGCCAGGTCAAACTTTAAAGATGAGGCCGGCCCGCCAAATATAAAGCGCTGACAAAGCAAGGGGCTGTAACGCAGGGAGTATCACGGCGGTATCGGTGGGCGACTTTTTGCGCGCCTGGCCGGGCTGTCCGGTTTGTATTGTCTGTGCAATGGGATTACACTTTCGCACGCTGGTCCGTATGGCCATTGATCACTGCCGGATGAACATTATCTTATGAAAACTGAACCGCTATTGCATTCAACCGCGCCTCTGGGTCTGACTATGGGTGATGCTGCAGGCATTGGTCCCGAACTGGTGGCCAGGCTGTTCAGTCAGGGCCTGCCCGCCAGCGCCGTGGTGTACGGGGATGCCGGCGCGGTATCGCGGGCGGTTGCTCAATTGGGGCTGGCCCTGCCAGTTACATCATATGACTCAGTGGTGCAGTGGCGGGCGGCACGCCAAAACCAGGCAATTGCATCTGAAATACCGGTCATTCGCTGCACCGATCCCTTGCCGGCAGACCTGCCGCTGGGACAGGTGAGCCCGCAGGCCGGTCTGGCATCCTATCATTTTCTCCTGGCCGCAATTACAGATGCAATGGCCGGCGAGATTTCGGCCATTGTCACGGCGCCCATTAACAAACTGTCGCTGAAGGCGGGGGGCGTCGATTTCCCCGGGCATACTGAAATCCTGGCGCACTTTGCCGGCGTGCCACGGGTAGCAATGATGCTGCTCAATGAGCAGTTGCGGGTGATCCTGGTAACCATTCATGTGGCCCTGAGCGAGGTGCCGGCACTTATTACCTTTGAAAACGAGCTGGATACCATCCGACTGGCTGATCGTGCCTGCCGGATGGTGGGCATGGCGTCGCCCCGCATTGCTGTTGCAGGACTCAATCCGCATGCCGGCGAGGGCGGACGGTTTGGCCATGAAGACGAGGCCGTTATCCGGCCGGCGGTCGCGGTTGCCCGGGCCGAAGGCCTTGATGTGGACGGCCCCCATCCAGGCGATACGATTTTCATGCGGGCGCGTCGCGGTGAATTTGATATTGTCGTGGCGCAGTATCATGACCAGGGCTTGATACCGGTGAAGTATCTGGGCGTAGACAATGGCGTGAATGTGACGGTGGGTCTGCCGTTTATCCGTACCAGTGTGGACCATGGAACGGCATATGACATCGCCGGCAAGGGGCTGGCAGACCCGTCATCACTGCGTGTAGCCTGTGAACTGGCTTTGCAGATGCATAACCCGGGTGTCTGATTTTCGCTCCGGCACAGCATGGCGCTGTAAAATCGGTAGATAAATACCTGATTTAATGCTAAAATGGCTGATTACGTAAAAAATTTCCTCGGAGAATCTCATGGCAGAAGTCAAACGCACTCGCCGCAACACGCTGGAGCGTCGTTGCCTGGGTAAAGCATTCAAACGTCTTTTTTGTACGCGCACCTAAAGGCGTGTTCAAAATGCTGGAAAAAGTAAAGCGCGTATAATTATTGGCGCGACGTCCTTTTTTTCATGCATGATTTGCATTGCGTGAAATGATAATGCGACGTATTGCTTTTTGTTGTCCGATGGCGTTTTTTTGCTTAACGACACAGATTGAAAAAGCCACTTGTGCAAGTGGCTTTTTTCTCGCCTGTCTGTCGGATGATATGGCCGCCCGGTCGGTTTGTTGCGTACGGTTCGCGATGGAATGATATACCTGCAAGATACTGCCGTTGCTGCGCAAGAAAGCTTACTTTTTGCTACAAGTTGCACATCGTTTTCATCATATTCTCTGCTATCGTAAACCAACAAAAATAAAATAATGATCGGATTGAATACGTAAAGCCATGACGCAAAATCTTTATTTTTTTACGGTGTTGACGCCGACCTATAACCGCGCTCATACCCTTGAGCGCGTCTACCAGTCGTTGTGCGAGCAGCAGTTCAAGGATTTTGAATGGCTGGTTATCGACGACGGTTCGACCGATAATACCCGCGATAGAATAGAAACCTGGCAGGTTGATTCACCATTTCCGATCCGATATGTCTGGCAGCCCAATCAGCATAAAAAAACGGCATTCAATACCGGCGTCAAGGAAGCGTGGGGGCGGCTGATTGTTGCGCTCGATAGTGACGACACGCTCTTGCCCGATTCTCTGCAGTCCATGGCGGAGGTATGGCGTGGTATCCCCGATGACCTCAAAAGCGGCTATATCGCCGTCACCGGGCTGTGTGCACGCCCTGACGGCAGTATTGTCGGCGATCGATTCCCGGAAGACGTCATGGATATGACCTCGCTTGATATGAATTTCAAATGTCATGTGAAGGGCGAGAAATTCGGCTGTCTGCAGACACAGGTGCTCAAGCATTTTCCGTTTCCGGAAGATATTGACGGTTTCGTCCCCGAAAGCATGGTGTGGCGCGCGATCGCACGGGATGGCTATCTGACGCGCTTTGTCAACAAAGTATTTCGCACGTACTACGAGAGCGAAGATTCGCTGAGCAATGAAGGTGCGGTGTCGGGTGAAAAGCACGCATTGGGCATTCTGCTGCTGGCTCGCGATACAGTGGTCAATTGTCTGCCGTGGTTCCGCTTCCAGCCAACGTCATTCTTGCTGGCGGCAGCGCGTTATACGCGTTTTCGCATGCATTTGCAGCGCGCAGGCAAACCTCTGCCGCCCGCCGTGGAATTGCAGGGCAATATGCCAAGGTTGCTGGTCTCGCTGATGTATCCCGTAGGATGGGCGCTGTATTGGCGGGATCGGCGCAGAAGCGCATAAGGGGCATAAGGGGCATTCGCCCGTTCTAAGTGCCGTTCGACCGTGATGCGGGCGGCTGACGATTGTTAGCGTTTGTCGGCAATCGCCGATGTAACGTATATCGTCAGCACAACCGCAGCGTATATTTGTAGTCCCTATCCGTAGTCTCTATTGGCCGCGTTGACGACCTTAATGCAGCGCGGGCGAGGACGGATCCTGGGATGCAGGGGGCGGGTCTTCCTCTTCATCATCGTCGTTTTCTTCGATTTCAAGCAATTCACCGGGCTCCGGGTCCCGCATGCCAAACGGCAGCAGCTCTTCTATATTGTCTCCCCATTCGACTTCCTCACCTTCGAAATCAATACGCACGAATCGTGCATTTTCGATATCGGTAATCTGGATGCCCCATAGAAATTCACAGGCATAGACTTCTTGTTCGGGATTTTCCAGGTCGCTGGACTCGCTGATCAGCCTTGCGCCGGGTCCGCCCATTTCAAGCGTGACAATATCGTCGGGGGTTTCATCTGTAATATCCAGCGGGACGCCAAAGGCAACCCATTCCATCCCGTCTTCGGTGGTATCGATTTCGGCGATGACCGGTTTGGCCAAATAGGCGGTAAGCGCATCAGCAGTTTTTTTCAGTAGCGCGATTTCGTGTTCGGTAAAGGTGGGTTCAGGTACAAAACTCATGGCAGTGGTCCGATTTCTGGTCTTATTGTTATTGTAGCCGCCCTCGCACGGCACGCATCATGTTTATTTCATACAATGGATATTTGAATTTTTTGCAAGCAAAATTAACTATGGCCCAGTACGTTTATACGATGAATCGTGTCGGCAAAATCGTGCCCCCGAAGCGGCAGATTCTGCGCGATATTTCTCTGTCTTTTTTCCCGGGCGCCAAGATCGCGTTCTTGGTCTGAACGGATCCGGTAAATCCACGCTGTTGAAAATCATGGCAGGGATAGACACCGATATTGAAGGCGAAGCCACGCCCATGCCGGGCCTGAAAATCGGGTATCTGCCGCAGGAGCCGCAACTGGATCCGGAGCATACCGTGAGACAATCGGTGGAAGCGGGCCTGGGCGAAGTGTTTGCAGCGCGTCAGCGGCTGGAAGAGGTGTACGCCGAGTATGCCGAGCCCGATGCCGATTTTGACAAGCTGGCGGCTGAGCAGGCCGAACTCGAAGCGGTGATTGCGGCCGCTGCGTCCAGTGGCGCCGATGATATCGGCACGCAGATGGAAATAGCGGCCGATGCGCTACGCCTGCCGCCATGGGATGCCGTTGTCGGCAAGCTCTCGGGCGGAGAAAAGCGGCGTGTGGCGTTATGCCGCCTGCTGTTGTCCAAGCCAGACATGCTGTTGCTGGATGAGCCAACCAACCACCTGGATGCCGAAAGCGTCGAGTGGCTGGAGCAGTTCCTGCAGAAATTTCCTGGCACCGTGGTGGGTGTGACGCATGATCGCTATTTTCTGGATAATGCGGCCGAATGGATTCTTGAACTGGACCGTGGATATGGGATTCCCTGGAAGGCAATTACAGTTCCTGGCTTGAGCAGAAAGAGGCCCGGCTGGGACAGGAAGAGGCCAGTGAAACGGCACGCCAGAAAACCATTCGCAAGGAACTGGAATGGGTGCGTCAGAATCCGAAGGGAAGGCAGGCCAAATCCAAAGCACGTCT
Source organism: Advenella kashmirensis WT001 (assembly GCF_000219915.2). Taxonomy (NCBI): domain Bacteria; kingdom Pseudomonadati; phylum Pseudomonadota; class Betaproteobacteria; order Burkholderiales; family Alcaligenaceae; genus Advenella; species Advenella kashmirensis. The sequence goes on from NC_017964.1 coordinate 1,388,361, forward strand.
TGCCCGTTTTGAAGAACTGTCTTCGCACGAATATCAAAAACGCAACGAAACCCAGGAGATCTTTATTCCAGTGGCCGAGCGGCTTGGCAACGAGGTGATTGAGTTCGCCAATGTCAGCAAGGCCTTCGGCGATCGTTTGCTGATAGACGATCTGAGTTTCAAGGTGCCGCCTGGTGCTATTGTCGGTATTATTGGTCCCAACGGTGCTGGTAAGTCCACGCTGTTTCGCATGATCGCCGGACAGGAACAACCCGACTCCGGTGAGGTCAAAATCGGTCAGACCGTGAATATTTCATTTGTGGATCAGTCGCGCGAAACGCTCGCCAATAACCAGAGTGTGTTCGATTTTGTATCACAGGGATCGGATGTGCTCAATGTCGGGCGATTTGAAATTCCCACTCGCGCCTATCTGGGGCGGTTCAACTTCAAGGGATCTGACCAGACCAAGCTGGTAGGACAGCTGTCGGGCGGGGAGCGCGGTCGCCTTCACATGGCCAATACGCTGATCAAGGGTGGTAACGTCTTGTTGCTGGATGAACCGTCCAACGACCTGGATGTGGAAACTCTGCGTGCCTGGAAGATGCCTTGCTGGAGTTTGCCGGCGCCGTGATGGTCATCAGCCATGATCGCTGGTTTCTGGATCGTATTGCCACGCATATACTGGCCTTTGAAGGCGATTCCAATGTCGTATTTTTTGACGGCAATTATCAGGAATATGAAGCCGACAAGAAAAAACGCCTGGGCGAAGAGGGCGCAAAACCACGCCGTATCCGCTACAAGGCGCTCAAGTAACCGGCCCTCTTGCTGCAGTCGCACACCGTTATGCAACAAACGCGACTGCAGCGTTGCATTTTGCCCACGCAAACGTGAGGGTTTATTTCAGTTGATATCATTTCGATTGAAATAAAACATCTGTGTAACAAAGCACCACGGTGCTGTTGGCTGCTTAAAGTTTTCCATTGTATAGTGTCAATAAGGCGTTTGAGACGAGCACTCGCTTGGCCAATACGCGAGATATCTTCATTCCCACTCAGGAGTACATAATATGAAAACGAATATCGTAGCCAAGAGCATCATAGCTGGTAGCCTTGCCATTGCACTGGCAGGATGTGGCGGTATGACTCAACGCGACAGAAATACTGTCGGCGGAGCAGCCATCGGTGGTATCGCCGGCTCGTTGCTCACTAACGGCGGCACCTTAGGTACGGTTGGTGGTGCTGCTGTCGGTGGTGTGATCGGCAATCAGATTGGTGGTCGTCGCTAATTTCGAACGATCGTGCCCGCATCTACATCAGGCCGCAGCTGGTTTGATTGGATCAGGCAACCGGCAAGGGCCATTGATTTGAATGTCAGTATTGAGCTGACCGGCTCGAATCAAATCATAATAGGACCGAGTCCTGCATCAGGCAGCACTCGGTCCTTCTCATTTGAATTTGCACAATTGCTTTGGCAGCCATTGATTTGTGTGCTGGCGCATGCGTTGGCAAGAACGCTAAGGCCCACGTACCGTGAATTGATGACGTAATAACATAACACCTTGACCTCATGCGTCGTGACGCTGGGCAATATTCTTATCAAGCGTGCAGTCCTTTGAATGCGATCGGGCACTTTGCCTGTCGGAAATAAAAACAGCACCGCAATAGCGCCAATGACTGTGGCTAATGCGGTGCTGTTCAATTTGGCTTGCTGTCTGGTTTTGCTCGCGCAATACCCGGCAGACATCAGCTCCGGGGCCGCTGCCAACACAGTTGTGATGGCTATGCGTGGTCGCGAATCAGCCGACCTTTGCGATCACATCCCTGGGATCCTGAGGCATTTCGATTTTGACTTCGAGTACTTCCAGATTGCCGTGCTTGTCTACGTTGACTTTCAGGTCTTCCGGATTGATTTTGATGTACTTGGAGATGACTTCAATCAGATCTTTTTGCAGCTGCGGAAGAAAATCTGGTGCGCTGGCCGTGCCTTCTCTGCGCTCATGTGTAATGATGAGCTGAAGGCGTTCTTTGGCAACGCTGGCGGATGACTTTTTTTCACCAAGAAGAAATTTCAGGAAGGACATATTACTTGCCTCCGAAAAGTCGTTTGAAGAAGCCCGGTTTGTTGTAGTCGGTAAAACGCAGCGGTTTTTCTTCGCCCAGGTAGCGTGCAACGATGTCCTGATAGGCTTCGGACACGTCAGAGTCTTTCAGATGAATGGCAGGAACGCCGGAATTGGATGCCTGCAGCACCGATTCAGATTCGGGCACAACGCCGATCAGCTTGATGCGCAGAATATCTTCGATGTCTTTCAGGGACAGCATTTCGCCGTCTTCCACGCGTTTTGGGCTATAACGGGTGAGTACCAGGTATTCCTTGACAGCGTCTTCGCCAACTTCGGCGCGGCGTGACTTGGAGGACAGGATACCCAGAATGCGATCGGAGTCGCGTACCGAGGAAACTTCAGGATTGGTTACGACCAGTGCATCGTCGGCAAAATAGGCTGCCATAAGCGCACCAGTTTCAATGCCGGCGGGTGAGTCACATACGATATATTCGAAATCCATTGCCTTGAGATCGTTCAGCACTTTTTCCACGCCTTCGCGCGTCAGTGCATCCTTGTCGCGGGTCTGTGACGCAGGCAGGATGAACAGGTTCTCCAGCTGTTTGTCCTTGATCAGTGCCTGGTTCAGCGTGGCTTCGCCCTGGATCACGTTGACGAAATCGTACACGACGCGGCGTTCGCATCCCATGATAAGGTCAAGGTTGCGCAGGCCCACGTCGAAGTCGATGACGGCTGTCTTGTGGCCACGCATGGCTAGGCCGGATGAAAAACTGGCGCTGGTGGTGGTTTTGCCCACGCCGCCTTTACCTGAAGTTACCACAATGATGCGAGTCATGTAAGGTTATTCCTATATATCCGTATGGCTGTAAGTGCCGATATCTTAACGCATATCGGTATGAATTTCTTTTAAAAAACGTTACGGGAGCCAATGCTAGCCCTGGCCGCTGTTGTCGCCCGGAATAAATTTGAGTGTATCGTTGTCCAGTTCGACAATAACCGGCTTTTTATTGAGCTGAGGCTCGATATCGGCATCGATGACGCGATAGATGCCGGCTATGGCCAGTAGTTCTGCATCCAGATGCGAAGTGAAAATCCGCGCCGAGGCATTGCCGCGAGCGCCGGCGATGGCCTTGCCGCGCAGCGGGCCGTACACGTGAATGTTGCCATCGGCGATCACTTCAGCGCCACGGCTGACGACGCCAATGACGATCAGGTCGCTGTTGCGCGCATAGACGCGCTGACCGGAACGCAGCTGGCGCGCCAGCACCATGGTGGGGACCGGTACCGGTACTTCGCGAATGGTTTCACGAACTATGGGTTCGGCTGGGCGCGACGGACTGCGCGAGGACTGTGATGCCTTGCGGGTGTCGGCCGGTGGCGCTTTTGGCGCAGGCGGCGTGTCTTTTTCTGTTGCGGTTGCTACCGTGCGAATATTGGCGGCCGGCGCCAGCTTGACCGCATCGGCTACCGGTTCAGTCAGCAGGGTGGGCTCTGGTGGCTGGCGGCTATTGAGCGTGGATACGTCGACCTTGCAAAGGCCTGCCTGGCGGGCGCTGTCGATCAGGCGCCATCGGGGCCCATGACGCCGATCACCGGCAGTTTGTGCCGGGCCAGTAACGCCACCAGTTCGGCCCAGTCGGGTGCGTTGCTCAGGCCGTTGATATCCAGGACAACCGGTTCGTGTTCGAACAGACTGCCGGCTTCGGCCATTTTCTGTTCCAGCGCCTGCTGCAGCGCTGCCGTATCGGTACTTTTCAGTTCGATCCGGACAACGAAAAGCGAAGCGCTTTTGAATTCGAGGGCAGAGGAAGAGGATTTGGAAGCCACGTTTCAATTCACTTTAATAAATTAGGACCATGAATCCCGCAGCGTAACACAGCGGTTCAATACCGGGTTTTCAGGAGTGGAGTCTTTGGAATCTGCCACAAAATAGCCCAGCCGTTCAAATTGCCAGCGGGCGTCGGGTGTGGCGGTAAAACCCGGCTCGAGCCAGGCATTGACGCGTTGCACCGAGTCCGGATTCAGATAATCAAGGAAATTCTTTTCACCGCTGTCTGGAGACGGGTCGGTAAAGAGCCGATCATAGAGCATGACGGTGGCCGGCACGGCATGCGCCGCGCTGATCCAGGTGATATTGCCCTTGACCTTGACGCTGTCGGCGCCAGGCGTACCGCTCTTGGTGTCGGGAAGGTATTCTGCATAGACATGCGTAATATTACCGGCCTCGTCCTTGTCAAAACCGGTGCATTTGATCACATAGGCATATTTGAGCCTGACGGTATTGCCGGGGAACAGGCGGAAATATTTTTTGGGCGGTTCTTCGCGGAAATCATCGCGCTCAATCAGCAATTCACGCGAAAAGGGAAACTCGCGCCGGCCGGCCTGTGCGTCGTGCGGATTGCGCGGGGCACTGCATGCCTCGGTCTGCCTTCGGGGTAATTGGTGATGATGAGCCGGATTGGATCAAGCACGGCCACACTGCGATCGGCAATCGGATCCAGGTCATCACGCAGCGCCTGTTCAAGCAGACTATAGTCAATCCGCGAGTCGGACTTGGATACGCCCAGGCGATCACAGAAAAGCTTCAGGGCCGAAGGCGTATAGCCGCGGCGACGCAGCCCGGCGAGGGTCGGCATGCGCGGATCATCCCAGCCGGTGACGTGGCCTTCGCGTACCAGCTGCAGCAGCTTGCGCTTGCTGGTAACCACATGCTTGAGGTTCAGGCGCGCAAATTCATACTGGCGGGGCAGCGGATCGCGCAACTGGCCCAGCTCCATCAGTCGTGCCAGCACCCAGTCATAGAACGGCCGCTGGTCTTCGAATTCCAGCGTACAGATGCTGTGCGTGATACCTTCAAGCGCGTCCTCTATCGGATGGGCGTAGGTGTACATGGGATAGATGCACCAATCGTTGCCGGTACGGTGATGCGCGGCATGGCGAATACGATACAGCACCGGATCGCGCATATTGATATTGGGCGAGGCCATGTCCACTTTGGCGCGCAGGGCAAGGCTGCCGTCAGGGTGCTTGCCCTCTTTCATTTCGCGCAGCAGCGTCAGTGAAGATTCGGGCGAACGATCACGCCAGGCGAATTGACGCCGGCCGAAGTCAGGGTGCCGCGGTTGAGCCGGATCTGTTCAGGTGACTGCTCATCGACGTAGGCATAACCACCTTGGATCAGCGCTTCAGCAAATTCATACATGTAGCCAAAATAGTCGCTGGCGAAATAGCGGTTTTCATCGCCATCGGGCCCTTTGGTGGTGAAACCCAGCCAGTCCAGCGTGTCGTCGATGGCATCCACATATTCCTGTTCTTCTTTTTCAGGATTGGTGTCGTCAAAGCGCAAATGACAGATGCCGCCATAATCGCGTGCCAAACCGAAATTCAGGCAGATGCTTTTGGCGTGCCCGATATGCAGGTAACCATTGGGTTCGGGCGGAAAACGGGTGCGGATGCGGGCCGGATCCTTCGGTGCGTTCTGCAAAACCGAGGCAGGGCCGGGTTCGCCAGCCCATCTTTTTGATTGATAGCGATCGTTGCTCAGATCGTTTTCAATGATGGTTCGCAAAAAATTGGCGGCAGGAAGCTCTGGCGTTGAGGCGGACATATTTTAAAATTTCAGTAAATCGATAATATCGACCATTTTGCCATGTTCAGCGGTTAGACTCATGGGAATCGCTCAACTGCCCCGAAATTTAAACTGCTATCGAGAATGTGGGATATTTCATCATTACAGCTGGCTAAACTGCAGTTTTTCAGTTCGCTCTCCTTTTTTTCCGTTTTCGGTCTGTGTACGGTCGTTTTGGGCTGGCTTCTGCTGTTCTGCAAGGGCATGACGCATCGCAAGGCTGCCGACGGGCGCTGGATGGAGATGTACCGTTTCTGGGTGCGTATTTTCGCGCTTTCGATGACCGTGGCGCTGCTTGGCATGGTGTTTATCCTGATCCAGTCTGGTGCCTTATGGCCTAATCTGTTCGTGCGGCTGGGGCCCATCAGCGGTCCGCTTATTGTCCTGATTGCCGCCATTACGTTCATCATCAAACTGTTCGTGACGGACGTCATGCTGTATCGCCAGGGAACACTTTCATCCTGGTTGCACAGCATTTTTGTATTGCTGGCTGCGGTCGGCCTGACCGTTATTGCCGTGTTATTGATCTGCTTTCAGAGCTGGCTGCATTTTCCGGCCGGACTGGCGCCCGATACCCTCCCGCTCACCCTGACTGACTGGCGTATATTCATCCTGCAGACGCATGCCTGGCACCGCGTGATCTTTATGATCGCACTGGGGAGCCTGGGCGTGGGTGGACTGATGGTATCGATCAGTGCCAGCGAGGCCCTGACCAAACCCCTGAATGCGGCCGAACAGTTGAGCTTCAGAATAGGCACCGGGTTAATGACCTTGGGGCTGGCCGTGCTGGCCACCAGCGGCGTTCTTTTTAAAACCGAACTGTTCCGTCAGATAGCGCCGCTGCCGATCATCGGGCTTTGGGCGCAAAAACTGGTGCTTGGCTTGCTCCTGCTGCTGGCACTGGTGTCTCTGGTCCAGTGGGCCTGGTATCTGAAGCGACGCAGCGATTTCGGCAAATTGCCGCATTGGGTGCAGCATGTGCTGGTATGGGTGGGCCCGGTGAGCTGGCTGGTTCTGTGGCTGACGCATGTCTTGCTATCGTTGCGCGATGGCCAGTATTTCGTGCATGGCCTGATAACCTATGCAGAGGCGTTCAGCAGTGAGCAGGGTATCGTGCTGATCACCGCTACCACAGCGGTCATGTGGCTGCTGTTTGCCGTGATTGTGGCCGGTTTCATTTTCCTGGCGCGCCGTGCCGCCCGCTATGGGGTCGTGCCCGTGCGTAAAATCCGGAGAACGGCATGATCGATACACTGGCCGGCTCTCTGGGACTCAATAGCTACGATCCGGGCTTCTGGATGCCGCTGCTTTGCTTTACCGTATTTCTTGGCGTGTCCATCGCCGGAGCCGTCCTGGACGGCTTCGATCTGGGCGTGGGTATGCTGATGCCTTTTGCTACGCCGGAGCAGCGGGCCCGGATGTTCACGTTTCTTGGTCCATGGCGCGACATGAACGTCTTCTGGATTTTCTTCGGTTGTGCCATTCTGCTGTCGGCCTTTCCCAAAGCATGGGCCTATGTCAGCGGCGCCCTTTATTTACCCTTGATGCTGCTGGCTGCCGGTGCTCTGTTGCGCGGCGTGGCCTATGAGTTTCGGCTAAGAGCACTGGCGGGCGGTCGTTCCGTGTTTGCCGCCGCCTTTGCTGTGGGCTCACTGCTCACTGCTTTCGGGCAAGGATTGGTACTTGGTCGGCTTGCCGTCAATTTCGGTACCGAGCCCGGCAGCCAATTGTTTGCCGTATTCATTGCATTATGTACGGTGGCCACATTCATACTGCTGGGTGCCAGCTGGCTGTTGATGCGCGTCGAAGACGATCTGCAATTGCAGGCCCGCGGATGGGTGCGGCGGGCATCCCGTCTGACTGCGGCGGGTGTGGTGGCGGTCTCGGTGGCGCTGGGCATGGTTAACGGCGGGGTGTTTTTCAAGTGGACCGAAACGGCAAGGCTGCCGGTGGTACTGATCGGCTGGTTTGCCTTGCTTGCCATGTTCGTGCTGATCGAGCTGGTGGTGCGCAAGGTGCAGCGCGTGCGCATCCTTATCTGGCTGCCGTTCATTCTTACGGTGCTGATTGTGCTGAGCGTGATCGCCGGACTGGTGTACAGTATTTTCCCGTTTTTTGTATTGGATGAACTGACAATTTGGGAAAGTGTGACCAGCCTGGGAACCACCCGCGTGCTGGTCGTGGCCTTCGCGTTGTTCCTGGTGGTGTTGCCGCTGATCACGTTGTGGTATTACCGGGACATGCTGGGCAAGGAACGCAAGGCCAAAGATGTGTCGTTTATGAAGCGGGCGGACTAACCCGGGGCAGGGTGACCGTTACCAGCAGGCCGCCACTGTCGCTGCTGTCCAGTGTCAACTTGCCGTTATGCGCACTGACGATGGTTTCTGCCAGAGAGAGTCCCAGGCCGACGCTGCCGGTCATGGTCCGGGCTGAATCCAGGCGCGAAAACGCGCGCAGTGCTTCGGAGCGGCGCTCCGCCGGAATCCCGTCACCATGATCGGCGACAGAAAGCATTGCCTGGGTGTCAGTCAGCGTCAGGCTGACATCCACCGGGGGGCGACCATGCTTGAGGGCATTGCTGATCAAATTATCCAGAACGCGTCCCAAAGATAAAGTATCGGCGCTGACATAGGCTGTCGCGGCGGGCAGGGGACGCAGATGCACCGGGCTGCCTGCATCGTGCCAGGAAGCCACGCGCTCTTCAACCCAATTGCAGATATTGAAGGACTGGAACTTATAGGTGGCCAGGTCCGATCCCCGCACATAGCTGATGAACTGGTCAATCATGTCCTGCATTTCATGCACGTCGTTGCGCATGCCTTCCTTGAATGTCGTGTCATCTGTCAGTTCTACGCGCAGTCGCATGCGCGCCAACGGGCTCTTCAAGTCATGGGGCAGCCCAGCCAGCAGGGTCTGCTGGACGGCCTTGGATTCTTCCAGCGCATCCAGCATGGCGTTGAAGCGTTCGCCCAGTTGACGGGTTTCTGTCGGACCAGCTGGCGTGACGCGCTCCGGGCGACCTTGCGCCAGCTTATCTGCCGCCAGGGTAAGACGTGTTAGCGGGCGCGTGATATGCCAGGCGAACCCGGCAGCCAGAATCAACAGCAGGCCGGTCAGGCTGAGCCAGGCGATGGTAATCGCATGCATGTTGGGCGGCTGGATACGGTCCAGCGGAATGACCAGCCATTCGCGAATGAATTGCGTGCCATCATCGTCCGATTGCAGCGAAATGAACATGCGCGGTGTCGGTCCGCGCGTCAGACCGACCCGCGTGCCGTCATCCAGTTCCATATTGAGCCGCTTGACGATTTTCAGAATGTCGCCGCTGGGTTCCTGGGTAAGGCGCGATGGCCCTGGGGGCGGTTTCTGGGCAGCCTGGCGACGGGCGCGCTCCACCTCACGGGCGGCTTCTGGCACAGGTGGGGGGCAGGGGCAATAGGGTTTTCGAGTGTGCCACCGCGGCGACGCCGATTGGCATAGGGGTCGGCACGCGAAAGCAGGTACCAGCGCTTTTGGGATGCTTCGATAATGAAGTCGGCACGACGGTTTTCAGGAATCTGCGATACGGCTGAGCGTAGCGTGCGGATGGTGGTAGACAGGTAATTGACAACGATATCTTCCAGGAAACGTTCCTTGATATAGTTGCCGACTGTGAAGCTGCCAAGCTGCACCAGAATCACAGTGCCAAGAATGAAGAGGATCATCTGCAGCCGCAAGGAGCGCGGCCACAGCGAAGGTTTTATCATGCGTCAGGAGAGAATCGGTAACCAATGCCCCAGACAGTCTGAATCCAGCGCGGGTCTTTGGGATCGTCTTCGACGGCGCGACGCAGACGCAGAATGGCAATATCGATGGCGCGGTCATTGCGTTCGCCTTCGTCGTCATCGCGCGCCAGTGCGAGCAGACGTTCGCGGGACAGCGGTTTGCCGGAGTTCTTGACCAGGGCTTCGAGCAAATTGATTTCACCGCCGGTCAGCTTGACCTGGACATTGTCCTTGAACAGCTGACGCCGCGCCGGATCAAAGGTAAAGGGGCCGAAATGCACCGGTGTTTCCTTGACCAGCGCCGAGGCGCCTTTCTTACGTCGCAGCACGGTTTCAATACGTGCCAGCAGTTCGCGCGGGTCAAAGGGCTTGCCAAGATAGTCGTCGGCACCGGATTCGAGGCCGATAATGCGATCTGCCGTTTCGTCCTTGGCCGTGAGCAGAATGACCGGAATGTCTTCATTCTGGGCACGCAGCCTGCGGCAGGTTTCCACACCATCGCCGCCGGGCAGCATCCGGTCCAGTACGATCAGGTCCGGTGAAAATTTGGTGATACGCTGGGTAATATCGCTGGCGTCGGGTGCAAGCAGGGTATCGTAACCGTGACGGTTCAGATATTCCGCGAGAAGCTGGCGCAGGGCAGGATCGTCATCGACGACGAGAATTTTTGTCAGTTGCTTGTCCATAGTGCCTCATCTTGCCAAAGGGTGGAAAGGAGCGCAAGCGGTCGAAATACAATGAAATCAGAAAGATCGGCCGTTTGCGCAGTGCATTAGCGGCTGACCTGGAAAGTGCGTGTGGTTAAAACCTTTCCGGTTGCCACATCTGTGATTTTAACCGTAACCCGGCGAGCAGTCATGGTGGGAGGAATTTCCACTGTTCCGGCTGCCTGCTGGAAATCGGTTACGTCAAGCATGATCGGGTCAAGTTCCGCCGTGCCGGAACGACCATTACGGTAGCGGCCATTGACCGCAAACTCGATGGACGTCTTAAAGTCGGGATCCTGTTCATTTTTCTTCATGAGCAGCATGCTGTAGTCCAGCTTGCCCATCGGGCCGGTGAATTCGCCAACACGAATGCCAAGCGCACTGCCGTTTGGATCTGCCGGAATGACTTTTTTGATCAGCGCCAGATTAGTCGTCAGATCTTTGATCTGGCCCTGGGCCTTGTTCAGTGTTTCGGTCTGTGATTCCAGCTGCGACTGCAGAGCATTGCGTTGCTGCGTGACCGATTCCAGTTGTGATTGCAACTGCTGCCGATCAGTCGACAGTGAAGTGACTTCACTGGTCAGTTTATTGGATTCGTCCAGGCTCAGGCGCTTGGGGCCGTAGTTGGTTTGCAAAAACCAGTAGCCACCCGCGCCAATAATAACGCCGGTAAACAATATGCCTACCCATGGCGGCATGCGGCGGTGACGACGACGGCTGCTTGTTTCAAAAACAGAAGGCTTGAAGGTGGCTCTTTTAGAAGATCCAAACATGGGTGTTTCATCCGAATATCAACAGTAACGTATTGTACATTTTCCACTGACAATTTAGCGGGTGGTGCGCAGTTGCCCGTCAAGTTCGGCCAGACGTGCAGGTGTGCCGACATCGGTCCATTGGCCGGTGTAGTGGTATCCCTCGACCGAACGGGTTGCCATCGCCATGCGCAGCAGCGGCGCCAGCGGCGCCGGCTGTCCATTGTCGATATTGCGGAACAGGCTGGGGTGAAATACGCCTATGCCGGCGTAGGTCAGGGCAGCGTCGCCGTTCTGTCGGGGGTTTAGATAGCCTTGCGTATCCAGGCGGAAGTCACCTTCGGGGTGATGTTCGGGATTATCCACCATCAGAAGCCATGCCTGGGTCGGCGAATCGTGCAGCCTGTTGACCACGCTGACGGCCTGCATGGGGTTCCAGTCGCACCAGACATCGCCGTTGATGACCAGAAACGGTTGATCGCCCAGTAGCGGCAGGGCGTGGGCAATGCCGCCGGCGGTTTCCAGTGCGGTGGCCTCGCGAGAGTACTGGATCGCTACGTCAAACTGGCTGCCATCGCCCAGTGCGGCTTCCAGCCGCTCGCCCAGCCAGGCATGGTTGATGACGATATCGGTAATGCCCACGGCAGCCAGGCGTTCCAGGTGGTGGACAATCAACGGCTTGTCATTGACGGGCAGCAGGGGCTTGGGCAGGGAATCGGTCAGCGGGCGCATGCGCTCGCCGCGTCCTGCCGCAAGAATCATGGTTTGAATCAAAATGTATATCCTACTTTTGTTTCGATGTTGTCCAGGCGGTCCAGCAGACGCAGTAGCGGACGGAAGGCATTGTAGCGGGCGGCGACCTGACGTACGTAGGCGTTGACCCGGGGCATGTGCTGCTGGTAATGGGATTTGCCGTCGCGAATTGAGAGACGGGCGAAAACGCCCAGGATGCGTAAATTGCGCTGCAAGCCCATCCATTCGTAGTCAACGTGAAAGTCGGCAAAGTCCGCAGGAACCGCAATGCCGGCCTTCCTGGCCTGTTCCCAGTAGCGGATGGCCCAATCCAGTTGCTGCGGTTCTTCCCAAGTAGTGCGCGCGTCCATCACCAGCGACACCAGATCGTAGGAAACAGGGCCGCAAACGGCATCCTGAAAATCAATGATGCCCGGGCCGGCGCCGTTTTCCGGATGATCGTTGATCATCAGGTTCGGTGAATGAAAATCCCGGTGCACAAAGCAGGTCGCCTGCCGGGCATTATGCGCTGACAGGTCATCGAAAATGGTGTTGAGCGCCGTGCGTTCCCTATCGGACAACTCGGCATTGCAATGGCGCGCCACATACCAATCGGGAAACAGGGACAGCTCCTCGCGCAGTTTGGCGCTGTCATAGGAGGGCAGGTTAGCGGTTGGCACTTGCTGCATCCTGACCAGCGCCCGTAGTGCGCTCAGGTAGTGCGCCTGCAGGGTCGTATCGTCCATCCCGTTCACAATGCGCTGGTAATAGGTGTCGTGACCCAGATCGCTTAACAACAGCAGGCCCTGCTCCATTTGTGCTTCAAGTATTTTCGGCACATTCAAACCTGCCTGTTCCAGGCGAGTGGCAATATCCACAAACGGGCGGCAGTCTTCATGGGCCGGGGGGGCGTCCATGATGATCAGGCTGTCCGTTTCCGTCTCCACCCGGAAATAGCGGCGAAAGCTGGCGTCGCTTGAGGCCGGTCGCAGGCTGTCAGTGCGAATACCGTATTTTTCTGCAAGTGGCGCCAGCCAGGTCTGTACCAATGCGTAGCGGGTATCGGTAGCGTTACTGGTCAGGGCTTCAGGTGAACTGCCGGAGGAAGGGGAAGGAGCTGCGGACGTCGTCATGAATAGTTGTCGTAAAAAAGTACTGTGATATCAGTGAGTTGAGCCGGGTGGTGATTTTTATTTCGGTAAATCGGGCGGGCATTGCCGTTGCCTGCGGTAGATAACTATAATAACGGGCTAATGTAAAAACTGCAGGTTACCGATATTTTATGCGGTATCCTCTGGTTTGTCCTGCATCATCAGGGGGCCTGACAAGACCCGATGCCCTGGCGATGTATGTTGCAGTGTGATTTTCCCGTTTCAGTCCCGGGAAGCAGGGTAACAGGACAGGTTTCTTCAATTATTTCCGGTAAAAAGCACAGTGCGAAAGATCTGTCACCTATTTCTTCTGACCGTATCCCCGATTGCTTTTGCCCAGAGCGGTGTCTCAGTGCCCGGAGTGGGCCAGTCATCTGCGCCACGGCTGTATGTATCGCCCATGCTCACCAGTCCGGCGCTCAATAACGATGAAATCGTCACCTTCACCGACAGCGCACGTGCAGACATCACTAATAATACCAATAGCATTACCCTGGATGGCAAGTCGCAGATCCGCCGGCCCGATGCCATTCTGAAGGCCGATACCATCAACTACGACCGAAGCACCGGCACGGTCACGGCGCTGGGCAATGCCCGCCTGTTTCGCGACGGCAATCTGATCACCGGCCCGGGACTACGCTACAACATAGATAAGGTGAACGGCACCATTACATCGCCGGTCTACAGCCTGGCCACGGGTGGCCAGGGGCAGGCCAGTCAGGCCAACATCATTGACGACAATCATGTCAACCTGAAGGATGCGACGTACAGCGGCTGCAGCTGCGACGAGCCATTCTGGCAGATTCGTTCGAGCAACGTCGATCTGTATAATGACGAGAACGAAGGGATCGCCGAAGACGGTACGCTCTATATCAAAGGCGTGCCGGTGATGTGGTCGCCATATCTGACCTTTCCGATCCGGGCAGAGAAAAAAACCGGTTTTCTGACGCCAACCTATGGCATGACCTCACGCAGTGGCCTGGATCTGTCCGTTCCGTATTTCATCAATCTGGCGCCACAGTATGATTTGACGCTGATCCCGCGCTATCTCAGCAAACGCGGTGCGCAGCTGGGTGCGGAGTTCCGTTATCTGCAGCCGAATTATTCCGGTACGCTGACCGGTACCTATATGCACAGGGACAACGAGCTGGATCGGTCCCGCTGGATGTTCTCCTGGCGGCACCTGCAATCGCTCGGGTCCGTGCTGGGGCTCAATTTCAATCTGTCGGTAGACTGGAACGCGGTCTCTGATGATGATTACTACCGTGACTTCACGGATATGACGACCATCACCCAGGCGGACAAGACCTATCTGAATCGTAATATCACGCTCGGCTTTTCTGGCTATAAATACTGGGATGGTTATCTGCAGATTCAGAAATACCAGACCTTGCAGGATGCGACCACGACCGATATTTATGGTCAGTACGAGAAGGTGCCGGAATTGCGGGTTCATGGCGCGCGGTTTGACTGGCACGGCCTGGATCTGGAAACCACCAATACGCTGACACGATTTGAATATCCCACGTATTTTGGCTCCAAGCTGAGCGACGAAGTCATTGATCAGACCGAAGGGCATTTGCGTCCGGATGGAACGCGCTTTACATCCTATTCCACGTTAAGTTACCCGATCGTTCGGCCCGGCTGGTACATTACCCCCAAAATCGGCCTGCATGCTTCCCAGTACGAAACCGACTGGTATACGCGTTACGGCCAGTATTCGTTTTACAGCCAGAGCGGTAACCAGCGGCGGTCGGTATCACGTGTTTTGCCCATTGTGTCTCTGGATGCCGGCATGACATTCGAGCGTGAGACCACGCTTTTCGGATATCCGTCTACGCAGACCCTGGAACCCCGCCTTTATTATCTGTATATTCCGTATCAGGATCAGAGCGATATCCCCATTTTTGATACCGACGTGAGTCAGTTCGGGTTCGCCAGTGCCTTTTCCGAAAACCGCTATAACGGGGGCTGGGATCGCATCAACAACGCCAATCAGGTCACGCTGGGTCTGACTTCGCGCTGGTTTGACCGGGACACCGGCTTTCAACGCCTTGCATTGCAAGTGGCGCAGCGCGTGTATTTTGACTCGCAACGCGTAACCCTGCCGTTTGAATCTCCGCGCACCGGCACCAAGTCTGACTGGATTTTCGGCGCAGAAGCGGCGCTGACCAATAAATTTACGACCCAGGCGGCCCTGCAGATTGACCCGTATCAGGCAAGACAACCCAGGCCTATGCTGCCGCCAAATGGACGCCCAAGCGTCTGACTACGCTGTCGCTATCTTATCGTTACCAGCGCGATCCCTATGCGGATGAAGAGCGCACCGATATCAATCAGGGCAATCCGCTGTCCTACCAGTTGCAGGGCAAGGAAACGGTCAGCTTTGCCGGCCAGTGGCCGTTTACCAGCAAACTGTACGGCGTGGGCCGGGTTGATTACTCCCTCAAGGAAAGCCGTGTCACCCAGCATATTCTGGGTGTCGAGTATAAAGGCGACTGCTGCTGGACCGGCCGAGTTGTTTTGAAACGTTACGCCGTTTCGAAAGAAGATTCGAATTCTGCTATATTCTTTCAGTTGGAATTGGCAGGGTTGGGCTCGGTCGGGAAAGATCCTATGGACTTGTTAAGACAGAATGTGCCCGGATACGAAAGTGTCAACACCCCCGTTCCGGCCAGGACATCATTTGAAAGGTATGAATAATGCGTAAATTGGGTTTCATGCGAACAGCAGTTGCTCTCGCCATCCCCGCTATTTTTATTGCTTTGCCGCCGGCAGCGCAGGCGCAGCAGGCGAAAAAAGGCGCGGCGTCGCAGCAGCGTGCGCCAGGGCAATTCGCTGATGGTATTGCGGCCGTGGTTAATAATGAAATCATTACCATGCGCGAGTTGCAGCAACGGATGGCCAGCAACCGCATGACGACTGGCGGCCAGAGCCAGGCTCAGCAGACAGTATTGCAGGCGATGATTGACGAAAAACTCATGCGCCAGGATGCCGAGCTATATGGCATCAAGGTTACTGATGCACAGGTGTCTCAGGCCATGGCCAATATCGCCCAGCGCAACAACCTGCCGCCTGAAAAGTTGCGGCCGGCAATCGAGCAGATGGGCCTGAACTGGAATGACTATATCCGCAATCTTCGCAATGAAATGGTGATGGAAGAATTGCGTACCAAGATCATTCAGAGTCGTGTCAATGTTAACGAGTCCGACATTGATGCGTTTCTGAAACAGAATCCGACGGGTATTTTGCCTGGTCGGGAAGCCGAAAGACAGAGTCAGCCCAAGCCCCCACCGCAAAAGCAAGTTGTGGTTGAGCGCTCGTTTGTTCCCAAGGCGGTTGCCTGCAGCATATTTATATTCGCGTGCCCGATAACTCGCCAGAGGATGTGGTTGCCGCCGCGCGCAAGAAAGCAGATGCGGCGATGGCAAAACTGCGTCGCGGGTCAAGCTTTGAAAGCGTCGCCAAGGAATATTCCGATGGGCCCGAGGCGGCAGCCGGCGGTAACCTGGGTATTCGCATGTTCGAAGACTGGCCATCGCTGTTTGTGAACGTCACGAAAAAAGTACCGGATGGACGCACCACCGGCGTTTTCAAGGCGCCTAATGGTTTTCACATTCTTAAGGTCGTAGAGCGTCGTGGCCTGGTGCAGGAAAACAAACGGGTCGTGACCGTGCAGCCGCCGGCACCGCCTCCGCCACCGGTACCGCCTATAGAAAAAATGGCCAAGCAGCAGGGACCGGTGAACATTACCGAGACCAAGGTCAAACATATTCTGGTCAAGATTACACCTGTCTTTTCTGACCAGCAGGCCCGCACAAAAATCAATGACGTTCGCAATCAGATTGAAGGCGGCATGTCATTCGAGGATGCAGCCAAGAAATTCTCGCAAGACACCTCAGCGCCGCTGGGCGGGGAAATCGGCTGGATTCCACCAGGCGTTTCTGATCCTGCCTTCGAGAAGGCCATGAACGCCTTGCAGCCTGGCCAGCTTAGTGCGCCCGTGCGTTCGCAGTTCGGCTGGCATCTGATCACCGTAGAAGACCGTCGCAGTTCGGACAAACAACCCGAAATCCGCCGCAACCTGGCGCGTCAATCGCTGTTCCAGAAGCGTGCTGAACCGGTCTATGAAGACTGGTTGCAACAGTTGCGTGCCAAAGCGTATATTGACAACCGTCTGACGCAACAGAAAAGCAAGCCCTAGAGCAGAATAAGAATGGCAGTCCATCAGGCCCGCAAGCGCTTCGGTCAGAATTTTCTGACCGATGAAAGTGTGATCGAATCCATTGTGCGGGCGGTCAGCCCTGCGCGAGACGATAAGGTGATCGAAATCGGGCCGGGCCTGTCTGCGCTCACCGGACCGTTGCATGACCGCGTTGCGCATCTGGATGTGATCGAGATTGATCGCGATCTGGCTGCGCGCCTGCGCAAGCACTTTACCCCCGAGCGGCTGACGGTGCATGAAGCTGATGCGCTGAAGGTGGATTTTGCCGCTTTCGGCAAAGACCTGCGTGTGGTCGGCAATCTTCCCTACAATATTTCCAGCCCATTGCTATTTCATTTGGTCGCGTTTGCCGATCATATACGCGATCAGCATTTCATGCTGCAAAAAGAAGTGATCGCGCGCATGGTGGCCCGCCCGGGTGAGGGTGACTATGGCAGGCTTTCGGTCATGCTGCAGGTGCGCTACGATATGCAGCACCTGTTTGATGTGCCGCCCGAGGCGTTTGATCCACCACCCAAGGTCACCTCTGCCATCGTACGCATGGTGCCTTTGCCACCCACGCGCGCGCAGGCCAAAAGCGAGCGCGCTTTCTCCCAGGTGGTGGCGCGGGCATTCTCTCAGCGGCGCAAAATGCTGCGGCGGGTGCTGGCAGACTGGCAGATAAACTGGGCTCAGGTTGATATCAAAGAGACCGCCAGGGCAGAAGAGCTGTCGGTGGCAGACTATATCCGACTGGCTGATTATCTGGTCGAACAGGGTATGCTGGCCTGACGGTCTGCGCTACCGCGTGCATCCTGTCGCACCTTAGATCTGTACCGTTGTCGGCACGTAGCCGGACGGGCTGATCGGGCTTTCTTGATCTGACTTTTTAATTGTTATGCGGCATTGCCTGGCGCTATCGTTTCCGCAATGTCGTTCTGCGATATCGCTCGGAGAGACCGGGCAGGCGCATTGTTTCCGATCTTGCGCCTGCGCATAGGGTACTTATCGGGCTTGCCGTCCCGCAAGGAAAACCGCAACAATGTCCCGGCTACGCTGCATTAGTAGCTGTCGGGTTTGTTGCATGGTCTCTTTCAGCGACATCGGCCCGCCGGGCAGGCTGAACGCAGCGGTAATGCCGCCATCATAGACTTTGGCAAAGTCTTCATGCAAGGAACCGGCCAGCGCGATCAGCGGCACCTGATGCTTTTGGGTCAGGGCAGCAATGCCGGCTATGGTCTTGCCACGCAGGGTTTGTGCATCCAGTCGGCCTTCGCCGGTAATAACCAGATCGGCCTTTTGTATGTGTTCGTCCAGTCCTGCGTATTCCGCCACCACTTCTACGCCTGGCTTGAACACTGCTTGCAGATAGGCCAGCGCCGCAAAGCCCAGCCCGCCCGCAGCGCCGGCGCCGGGTTGCTCACGCACATCATGGCCGGTCGCCTGCGCTGTCATATCGGCAAAGTGCTCAGCGCTGCATCCAGAAACTGCACATCATCGGCGCTGGCCCCTTTTTGCGGGCCGAAGATGGCCGATGCGCCATGGTCGCCGCACAAGGGGTTGTTCACATCCGAAGCAATCAGCCATTCTGTTTTGGCAACCCGGGGATCCAGACCTGACAGATCAATGGATGCCAGGTCGTAAAGGGCGGCAGGCCCCTGTTCAAGTGCCTTGCCAGCCTTGTCCAGAAACCGGATGCCCAGTGCGCAGAGCAGGCCGGTACCGGCATCATTGGTAGCTGAACCGCCAAGGCCCAGCACAATCCGCCGGGCGCCCTGATCCAGGGCGGCAGTGACCAGTTGACCCAGCCCATAGGTGCTGCGCGCCGTACATCGCGCTTGTCTTCGGCAATTTGTTCCAGGCCTGCCGCGCTGGCCATTTCAATCACGGCGGTGTCGTCATGCAGCATAATCCAGGCGGCGGTAATGGGCTCGCCCAGCGCGTTGACGGTGTTCAGTGTCTGCAGCGGGGCGCCGGTGCTGCCGGCAATCGCTTCAACGGTTCCTTCGCCGCCATCGGCCATCGGCATCAATACCAGAGTGGCATCCGGGGCCACGGTCTTGATGCCATCGGCAATGGCCTGGGCCACCCCGGACGAAGACAGGCTCTCCTTGAACGAGTCCGGGGCGATCACGATATAAAGTGGTTCAGTCATCAAGAAAATCGTCCATGCAGAGCAGTTTCATGCTGTTGGTTGCACCGATCACGCCATAGTGGTCTCCCTGCAGGAGCAGCACCCAGTCGCCGCGATCGAGTGGTTGATATTTAAGCAGTTGCGCCATCGCGGCCCGCGCAACGTCGGTCTCCGTGACAGCGGCCGGATCAAAGTGCACCGGATATACACCACGGAACATGGCAACGCGGTTGCGGGTGCTGTCATGTGGGGTGAGGCAGTAAATGGGGACGCCCGAACGGATGCGCGACATGATAAGCGGTGTGTGGCCGCTTTCGCTCAGCGAGATAATGGCGCGCACCTGATGAAAATGGTTGGCCGCATACATGGCGGCCAGCGCAATGGTTTCATCAAAGCGTGTAAACGTCTCGCCAAGCCGGTGGCCCGATTGCGTGGTGGTCGGATGTTTTTCGGCGCCCACGCAGATGCGCGCCATGGCCTTGACCGTTTCCACCGGATACAGGCCCGATGCACTTTCACCCGACAGCATCACCGCATCGGTGTAATCGAGCACGGCGTTGGCAACATCGGACACTTCAGCACGGGTCGGGAAGGGATGATTGATCATCGATTCCATCATCTGCGTGGCAGTAATCACGAATTTATTCAGGGTGCGCGCGTGGCGAATGATTTTTTTCTGAATGCCGACAAGCTCGGCATCGCCCACTTCCACACCCAGGTCGCCGCGCGCAACCATGACACCGTCGCTGGCAGTAATCAATTCGTCAAGGGCCTGGTCATCGGCAACGGCTTCGGCGCGCTCTATCTTGGCAATGATCCAGCCGAACTGCCGGCTTCCCGAACCAGGCGGCGGGCTTCCTCCATATCGCGGCCATAGCGCGGAAAAGATACGGCAACAAAATCCACGCCAATCTCTGCGGCCAGTACAATATCGGCCTTGTCTTTTTCTGTCAGGCTGGGGGCAGACAGTCCGCCGCCACGGCGATTGATGCCCTTGTTGTTGGACAGCTCGCCACCTGTGGTCACAGTCGTGTAAACGTTCTGGCCTTCGATGCGTACCACTTCAAGAATGATCCGCCCATCGTCCAGCAGCAATTCATCACCCGGCCGGCAATCGGTAACCAGTTCGGGGTAATCGATGCCAACAATTTGTGCCGTGCCCTTGTCGTAAGGATAGTCGTTGGACAGGATGAATTCCTGGCCCAGTTCCAGCATGACTTTCTGGTTTTCAAAACGGGCGATCCGGATTTTCGGGCCTGCAGGTCGCCAGAATCGCAATATGCACGTCAAGCTTGGCTTCCAGCTTGCGGATGATCCGGGCGCGTTCGCGATGGTCTTGCGCGTCGCCGTGAGAAAAATTAAAGCGGGCAACGTTCATGCCCGCCAGAATCATGGCTTCGATCTGGGCCTCGGATGCTGTGGCGGGACCCAGTGTGGCAACAATCTTGGTACGACGTCTGGTGCTAAGCTGCGTAGTCATGTAGGCGATTCCTCGGACGGACTCAACGGCGGGCAGCCGTTATGCTATATGTGATAAACGGCTGAGCTCAACGCAGGCCGGTGCCGGCTGCAGTCAAATCTTTTCTCTCGATCAATTCGATTTTGTATCCATCCGGATCCTGCACAAACGCGATAACCGTTGAGCCGCCCTTGACCGGTCCGGCTTCTCGTGTAACGTTGCCACCGGCCTGTTTAACGGCCTCACAGGCGGCATAGGCATCGGGCACGCCGATTGCAATGTGGCCGTAGGCATCGCCCATATCGTATTCGGAAACGCCATGGTTATAAGTCAGTTCCAGTTCGGCCTGGTGCGGGTTGGCTTCAAAACCCAGGAAGGCAAGGCTGTATTTGTATTCGGGATTTTCCGAGCGTCGCAGCAGTTTCATACCGATAACATTTGTATAGAATTCAATGGATCGTTCCAGGTCGCCGACGCGTAACATGGTGTGTAGAAATTGCATGTTGTCCTCGCAATAAAGATGATGTGTTTGCGTCCCGCGGACGCGAGTTTCTATCATACACGATCGTTGCGCGCGCAACCGGCTCGCCACTGAGTTTGGATGGTTGTTTGCCTGCGGGCTAGTGCCAGTTTTGCAATTGTCATAAGCCGGTGTTCGAAGATGGTGCATCGCCGCGACGTCAGCGGCAAAAACAGGCAGCGCGTTACGTACAATGGCCGATTCAAACCAGCACGGTTTCAAACGATAATGCGGGGCTTGTGCTGCGAGACAGGAAACGGGTTGAGTGCGATCGCGCGGACACTGAATATCCGGCGGCCATCTCATTGTGGGTCAAGCCTGCAGGGCGGGCAGGGCAGACATATCAGTCGTTTTCAGTTTTTGCATGGCTGCCTCGTAACCCGGCAGTATCATGCCCACTTGTTGCCAGAAGCGTTCGCTGTGGTTCATCTGCTTCAAATGGGCAAGTTCATGCGCAATGACATAGTCAATGATATCGGGTGTGAAGTGGATCAGTCGCCAGTTAAGACGAATGCTGCCGCTGCTATTGCATGAGCCCCAGCGAGCGCGGGCGCGCGATAGCCGCCATGCTTGAAATTGCAGGCCGGCGTTGTTCGCAAGTACATGGATGCGCAGGTCAAAATACTGCTGCGCCTGCGTCTGCAGCCAGTGAGCCGCTGCGGCGCGCCGCTGTGCTGCACTGGCTTCGGCCGGCAAGGCAAGCCAGAGCGTGTCCTGGACCTGCGGGGCAAAGTGATCGCCATCAAAGCGAGCCTGGCGCGCGCCGGCATCAATGTCAATTGAAATAGTCGTGCCCAGATACGGCAGTTGCGTGCAGGCCAGCCAGGACTGTTGAGCCTGATCGGCGGTCTCGTTGCGCTGGCGCCAGAAATCCAGCTTCTTCTGGATCCATTCGGCTTTTTCCAGCACGGCCTCGTCAATCTGTTTGAGCGACACCCAATAGGGCGCCGTCACGCGCAACCCTTCGCTGCCTATCACAAAGCCGATACTGCGGCGTCTGCTGCGCGCCAGGGTAAAGGTAATGAGCCCGTGCACTGTAGCCACGGTGCGCAGGCGTGCGCCATCGGGCAGGCTCGGGCCAGGTGTGCGGAACAGTTCAGACTGCGACGTCATGATAGCGTTCGGGATTGAGCACGCGCATTTCACCTTCGATCCAGTCGCGAACTTCTTTCATGACTTCGTCGGGTGTCCTGCCTGCCGGTTCAATGGGTGGGCCAAAGGAAATGGTGACCAGACCCGGTTTTTTGGTGAACGGTTTTTTAGGCCAGCATTCCCCGGCATTATGCGCAACCGGTATGATCGGCGTGTTGGCATGGACCGCCAGTCGTGTGCCGCCCAGCTTGTAGGTGCCTGCCTGACCCGGCGGGATACGTGTCCCTTCAGGAAAGAGCACCGGAGCGCGGCCTTCGGCCAGCCGTTGCGTGCCGATTTCCATGACCTGCTGCATGGCGTTTTTCCCTTTTTGCCGATTGATCGCAATATTGCGCAAGCTGGCCAGACCCCAACCAAAGAAAGGAATGTAATTGAGTTCTTTTTTATAGACAAAGCATGCCGGTCGGCGTAAAAACCAGGCAAAAAACATAGTCTCGTAGGTAGACTGATGCTTGCTCAGATAAATAACCGGCGCATCGGGAACATGGTGCAGCCCTTTGACTTCGTAACGAATACCCACAAATATTTTGGCGGCCCAGATCACCATACGTGGCCAGCCAGCGGTATAGCGATAGCGCCAGATAAAGGGTAGCGGCAATACCAGCATGCAGCCGATGGCATAGGGTACAACGGTTACTGCCTGAAAAAGCAGAAAAAGAACAGAGCGCAGAAAGAGCATGATCAGGATTCCGTAAGCCAGCTTTCGACCACATCGGCCAGGGTAGGCCTGATTTGTACGGATTCGGGCAGACCGGGGTCGTTGCGGGTCTTCTGTCCGTTGCCGGTTTCCACCAACCAGGTCTGGCAACCGGCCACATGTGCAGCAGTGATATCCCTGAGGGAATCGCCGACGCACACGACTTCGCGCGCGGGCGCGTCGTAGCGTTTGAGTATTTCCAGGAACATGCCGGGCAATGGCTTGCGGCAATTGCAGCCGGCATCCGGCAGATGCGGACACATGAAAATGGCGTCAATGTGGCCACCCAGCGCAGCCAGTTGCTGGTGCATTTTCTGGTGGATGGCGGTCAGGTCATCAGGTGTGAATAACCCGCGCCCCAGGCCGGACTGATTGGTGGCCACAACCACTTTCCAGCCGGCACGGCTGAGACGGGCAATGGCTTCAAGGCTGCCGGGCAGGGCTACCCATTCGTCCGCAGACTTAATAAAGTCAGGCCGGTCTTCGTTGATGACGCCGTCGCGGTCAAGAATGGCCAGCTTCATTGGGCCAACCTTGAAATATCGGCCACCAGATTCATGGTGGCGTGCAATTGCGACAGCAAGGCCAGGCGATTGTTGCGAACCGCCGGATCATCGGCCATCACCATCACATGGGTAAAGAAATCATCTACGGCACTGCGAGTTTGCGCCACTGCAGCCAGGCTTTTCTCAAAATGCCCCTGGGCAGCGTCAGCACGTGCCGTTGCTTCGATCCCCTGCAACGCGTCGTACAGGGCCTTTTCTGCCGGTTCGGTGAAAAGGGAAGAGTCTATGGCAGGCAGGCTGCCGTCGGTTTTCTTCAGCAGATTGCCGATTCGCTTATTGGCAGCCGCCAGGCTTTCTGCTTCCGGCAACTGGGCAAACGCCGTTACGGCCTTGATCCTTGCGGCTACTTCCTGCAGTGCAGGCTGCACGGCGATCACCGCGTCCACCACTGATTTGGCATAGTCACCACTGAGCTGGTTGCGATATCGTTCATAGATATAGGTCAGCACTTCGTCTGCCGTGTCCGAATGTAGTGTGCCGGGGCTGAAGGTGCCCATGGCAAACACCAGTAATGCAGGCAGATTAAAACGTGTCGGGTTCGCTGCTGTGGTGGCCAGATAGCCGCCAGCCGCCAATTGTTCGACAGCACTGATAATGCCTAGCGCGGCGCGGCGCAGCCCGAACGGGTCGCGTTCGCCTGAAGGCTGCAGCCCGATGCCCCAGATGCCAACCAACGTTTCAATGCGCTCGGCAATGAACAGGACGGCTGATATCAGGTTATCGTCGTTGATGGGGGTATCAAAACGTGTGCGGTACTGGCCGTTGAGCGCCTGGACCACTTCGGCGGGTTCGCCGTCGGCCTGGGCGTAATAGCCGCCCATGATGCCTTGCAGCTCGGGGAATTCGCCAACCATATTCGAGGTCAGGTCGGCCTTGGCAAGCTGCGCTGCGCGATCGGCCAGGGCGACATTAGCGTTCAGATCTTCGGCAAGGCGAGAGCTGATGCGGCGCAGGCGTTCAATACGGTCATGCTGCGAACCGAGCTTGTTGTGATAGACGATATTGTCCAGTTGCGCGACCCGCGAGGCCAGCGGCAGCTTTCTGTCGGTCTCGAAAAAGAACTCTGCATCGGCCAGGCGCGGGCGGATCACTCGTTCGTTGCCCTGGACAATATGATGCGGATCGTCCACCTGCATATTGCTGACGATCAGGAATTTGTGAATCAGCTTGCCGCTGGCCGGATCGAACAGGGGGAAATACTTCTGATTCAGGCGCATGGTCAGAATCAGGCACTCCTGCGGCACGGCCAGAAATTTCTCATCGAATTGCCCGACATAAACGGTTGGGTGTTCAACCAGGGCGGTGACCTCGTCCAGTAGTGGCGTTACTTCTGCTTCGTCACCCAGCGAGGCGCCCAACGCCTTTGCGGACGCATCAAGCTGCTGGCGGATGGCGGTGCGGCGTGCTTCAAAAGAGGCAATGACACGGCCCTTGTCGGCCAGCGTCGCGACATAGTCATCTGCATGGGCCAGCGTGATGGGGCCTTCGCTCATGAAGCGGTGGCCGTGGGTACTATTGCCGGCTTCGATCCCCAGAATAGTGACGGGCAATACCGTGCTGCCGTGCAGGACCACCAGGCCATGGACCGGCCGCACAAAGCGTACGCTGGTCTGGCCGTCAGCCAGTTGATAACGCATGACCTTGGGAATGGGCAGGTCGGCCAATGCTGATTCAATAGCGGCCTGCAGCACGTTTTGCAATTGCGCGCCGGCAGCGGTGCCATGGGCAACCAGATATTCCTGCTTGCCATCGGATTCGCGGGCGAATTCTGCCGGCGTCAGGTGCGACAGATTCTTTGCCGCCAGTTTTTTCTGCAGGGCGGCTGTGGCCTGACCATTTGCATCCAGGCCTACCTTGACAGGCATGAGCTTTTCAGAAAACGGCTGGTCGGCAGCGACGGCCAGTACGCTGCTTAACTGCGCTGCCAGCCGGCGGGGTGTTGCATAGCATTGGGTCACGTTGTCGGGACCCAGCAGATGCTGCTTGGCCAGGGCCTGTGCGAGGCTGTCGGCGAACACTTGTCCGAGCTTTTGCAGGGCCCGCGGTGGTAATTCTTCGGTAAACAGTTCAACAAGTAAGGGCGAATTCATGATACTGCCTTGTTATTCTTGAGCATGGGGAAGCCGAGTTGCTCGCGTGAATCATAGTAAGCCTGGGCGACCTTGCGCGACAGATTGCGGATGCGACCGATATAGGCAGCACGTTCCGTAACGCTGATGGCGCCGCGCGCGTCCAGCATATTGAATGTGTGGGCGGCCTTCAGGACCGATTCGTAGGCGGGCAGGGCCAGCGGAATCTCGACCAGACGGGCGGCTTCCTTTTCATAGTCGTTAAAATGCGCAAACAACATATCTGTATTGGCATATTCAAAATTGTAGGTGGATTGTTCCACTTCGTTCTGGTGGAACACATCGCGATACAGCACTTGTTCACCATTGGGCCTCTCGGTCCAGACCAGGTCGTAAACGCTTTGTACATCCTGCAGATACATGGCCAGCCGTTCCAGGCCGTAGGTAATTTCACCCAGGGTAGCAGGGCAGTCCAGACCACCTACCTGTTGGAAATAGGTAAACTGGGTCACTTCCATGCCATTGAGCCAGACTTCCCAGCCCAGCCCCCAGGCGCCGAGTGTGGGATTCTCCCAATCATCTTCCACGAAGCGGATATCGTGTTCCTGGGGGTTGATGCCCAGCGCTTTCAGAGAGCCGATGTACAGATCCAGGATATCCGGCGGCGCCGGCTTGAGGACGACCTGGTATTGATAATAATGCTGCAGACGGTTCGGGTTTTCGCCATAGCGACCATCCTTGGGGCGGCGCGACGGCTGCACATAGGCAGCATGCCACGGCTCGGGCCCGATGGCGCGCAGAAACGTGGCAGTGTGCGATGTACCGGCTCCCACTTCCATATCGTAGGGCTGCAGCAGGGCGCAACCTTGGGTATCCCAGTATTCCTGGAGTTTCAGGATAATCTGCTGAAAAGTTAGCATGGACGGACTCAAGATAATTAGAAAAAGCTGAATCGCCGATTTTAACGGATTTGCTGCGGTATTCGGCTGTTTCTTGCGAGATGGCAACCATATGGGCGGATTTTGCGCGCGGAATGATTTAAAGTTCTGGTATCCCGAAAATGGCAGTCTGGAGATCTCATGTCTGAATTAATCAAGTCTGAAATACGCGGTCGCGTCCTTATTCTGACGATCAATCGTCCCGAGGCGCGCAATGCGCTCACCTACGACACTTCATTTGCGCTGGCCGATGCGCTGGATCGTTGATGCCGATGACAATCTGACCGTCGGTATTTTACGCGGTGAAGGCAATACCTTCTGCTCCGGCATGGATCTGAAGGAGTTTGCCCGTACCCAGCGCCGCGCGGTGGTTCCGGGCCGCGGGCTGGGCGGGCTGGCTGAAGCGCCGCCAGCCAAACCGCTGATTGCCGCTGTAGAAGGCTATGCCCTGGCCGGTGGATTTGAGCTGGCCCTGGCCTGCGACCTGATTGTTGCCGCCGACAACGCCAGTTTCGGGCTGCCTGAAGTCAAGCGTGGTCTGGTTCCCGGATCGGGCGGCATGTTGCGCCTGCCGCGCCGCCTGCCGTACCACGTTGCCATGGAAGCGCTGCTGACTGGCGATATGATTGCCGCCAAACGCGCGCACGCTCTCGGTTTGGTCAACGATCTGGTAGAACCCGGCACTGCACTGGAAGCTGCGTTAAAATTGGCGGAGAAGATCGCTGCAAATGGCCCGCTGGCAGTTCGTACGGTCAAGCAGATCGTGACCGAATCCCAGGACTGGCGCACAGATGACATGTTTGCCCTGCAGAATCCTCGCATGGCCCACATTTTTTCATCGGAAGATGCCAAGGAAGGTGCGACAGCCTTCGCCGAAAAACGTCCTCCCGTTTGGAAGGGCAGGTAATTTTTACTAGCAAATACATTCAATCATGACAACTGTAATCAAACAAGATGATCTGATCCAGTCTATTGCAGATGCAATTCAGTTCATCAGCTACTACCATCCGGCCGATTATATTCAGCACCTGGCGCGTGCTTACGAGCGCGAAGAAAGTGCGGCGGCCAAGGACGCGATTGCCCAGATCCTGACCAATTCTCGCATGTGCGCCGAGGGCAAGCGTCCTATCTGCCAGGATACAGGCATTGTGAATGTATTCCTGAAGGTGGGTATGGACGTGCGCTTCGACTTGTCCTGTACCTTGCAGGAGGCATGTGATGAAGGCGTGCGTCGCGGTTACCTGGACCCGGACAACAAACTGCGTGCGTCGGTACTGTCTGATCCGATTTTCGAACGCAAAAATACCAAGGACAATACGCCCTGTATTTTGCATGTGGAACTGGTGCCGGGCAATACGGTTGACGTGCAGGTCGCTTCCAAAGGCGGCGGCTCAGAGAATAAATCCAAGTTCGCCATGCTCAACCCCAGCGACTCCATTGTGGACTGGGTCTTGAAAACCGTGCCGCTCATGGGGGCTGGCTGGTGCCCGCCAGGCATGCTGGCATCGGCGTTGGCGGTACGGCTGAAAAAGCCATGCTGATGGCCAAGCAGTCACTGATGGAAGATATTGACATGTACGAACTGCTGGCTCGCGGCCCGCAAAACAAACTGGAAGAGCTGCGGATCGAACTGTATGAAAAAGTCAATGCGTTGGGCATTGGCGCGCAGGGTCTGGGTGGCCTGACTACGGTGCTGGATATCAAGATCAATACCTATCCGACCCATGCTGCCTCTAAACCCATCGCCATGATTCCCAACTGCGCGGCGACTCGCCACGTGCATTTTGTGCTGGACGGATCGGGCGTGGCGAACCTGACGCCGCCATCGCTGTCCGACTGGCCTGATGTTCACTGGGCGCCTGATTACAATGCCTCCAAGCAAGTGAACCTGGATACGCTGACCAAGGAAGAAGTGGCCAGCTGGAAGCCCGGCCAGACGCTGCTGTTAAACGGTAAAATGCTCACCGGTCGCGACGCCGCACATAAGCGCATTCAGGACATGCTGGCAAAAGGCGAACCGCTGCCTGTCGATTTCACCAACCGCGTCATCTATTATGTCGGTCCGGTGGATCCGGTGCGCGATGAAGTGGTGGGCCCTGCAGGCCCAACGACGGCCACTCGCATGGACAAATTCACCGACATGATGCTGGAGAAAACCGGTCTGATCGCGATGATTGGCAAAGCCGAACGTGGTCCCGTCGCCATCGACTCAATCAAGAATCATCGCTCTGCCTATCTGATGGCAGTGGGCGGGTCGGCCTATCTGGTATCCAAAGCCATTCGTGGCGCCAAAGTAGTCGGGTTCGAAGACCTGGGTATGGAAGCAATCTACGAATTTGATGTGAAGGATATGCCAGTGACGGTTGCCGTTGACTCCAGTGGCACTTCGGTGCACAAGACGGGGCCGCGTGAGTGGCAGGCAAAAATCGGTATTATTCCGGTGCCTGCATGATGTATTGAAGCTCCATTCAGGTGAAATAAAACGGCTTGCAGCCTGGCGCTGCAGGCCGTTTTTGTTTGGATCATCCGTTCGATGGGATTATGACGTTGCCAACGCCGCCATGGGGCCGCAGGTTCAGGCCGGATAAATGGGCTTGGCACACCTGAGGTTGCGGCAAAGGATTGTCATTATCGTCAACGCACCAGCCCCTGGGTTTTTAGCCAATCCTGAATCAATCCTGATATTTGCCGGGAATTGGTGTCCATCATGATCATGTGGCTGTTGCCGTGGATTCCCTTGGCCGGCAGATCCAGCAGATCACCTTGGCCGCCAGCCTGGTTCAAAGCAGCGCGGAATCGTTCCTGCCGCTCCTTGATGCTCTTCCAGAATGGATAGTCCTGAATGTAATCACCCCAGACCCATAGCATCGGCACATTGCGCAAAGGCGCCAGATCTGTTTTATCCGGGTCTGGCGAACCGCTGGGTTCGACCAACACCACCGCCTTGACTTTGTCCGGGTATTTCAGGGCCGATGTGAGCGCAAAATTTCCGCCCTGACTGTGCACAACAATCACGCATGGGCAGGCCTGCTGCACATACTGGTCATAGGCGCGCTGCGTGCGTTCGTCATTGGTCGCCCAGCGCGGTATGCTTTGCTTGGTGAACTGGTCAAAGTCGGCTATGGGGAACAGCGTACCTGGGATGGCCTGCCGAGATTTCGGATCGCTCGCATAGGTCTTGCCAATGCGGAACAATTCCCAGGCTTCCTTTTTGGTGCGAAACACCGGCTCTCCCTGGAAAATTTCAGGATAGCGTGCCCATGATGCGCGGCCACGTTCGACTGCATCGCTCACATACACACTCCAGCCGTCGCGCAGAAAATCCATTTCCCAGCCTGGTTTGCCGTCAGGTTTGGTTTCATACGTTGTACCGGATAGACCACCGCCGTGCCACATCAGCATAGGCACACTGGCCCGCGGATTTTCCAGGATGGTGTAACGCGTGTACATTTGTCCGGCGACGAAATCGCCATTGGGATTGAGCGTTACCGGAGGCGAGCCGGGGCTATACACCATTTTCTTGGTTGGCAAGCCTTTGAGTGTGACCGGCTCGCCACCGATGTGATAGCTGCCGACTTCCTTTACGTTTATCCCGCCAGTTTGCGCGCATCCGGCCAATAGTGCGATGGCTGGCAGCGCCACCGCTACAGTTCGCATAGCAATACCCATGTTGTCTCCTCTTGCGACGTAATCCCGGTGAACGCCAATGGCGCCATGCGCTCGGCCGCTTAACGAGTGTGCTAACACCAGGGTCAGTATTTATTTCGAATAATTATAAGCTGACCCTGGTTATGAGCCAGTCAGGTGTAGTGGATATTCGCTGCAACGTAAGCTGTGTCTACTTTGTGCAGCCCAAGGTTGCTGCAAGAAATAGAGCGATGATGACTTCTGGCGGAAAGATTATAGGCAAGCCGCTGTAGCTGCTGTAGCAAAAGGTCGCACAGCGATAAAACGCTCAGACGGTGCATTCAAGTACCATCGATGCAGAACGAACCAAGGTGCCGTAGTTGTAATTGGTTACACAATGATGTCTTATGACTCCCTTGCGAAGTCGCCAAGGTTGGGTATTTCCTAATTGTTTCCCTTATCTGCGGTCTGTAACCTTGCGCTGTTCAAGTCAGCCCCCGCATGATTGCGGCACGAGGCTGGCTTTTTACCTTATTTTCAAAGGAACTGTAATGAAGATAAATGCGACACGCATGATTCTGACAGCCCTGCTAGGTGGACTTGCGACAACAGCGCAGGCGGCAGGCACACTGGTCTATTGCTCAGAAGGCAGTCCGGCCGGTTTTGATACAGCACAGTACAGCGCAGGTACCGATTTCGATGTTTCTGCGGAAACGTTTATAACGGGCTGGTGGGGTTCGAGCGCGGTTCGACCGAAGTGATTCCGGCGTTGGCTGAAAAATGGGATGTTTCTGAAGATGGCCTGGTGTACACCTTCCATCTGCGTCCGGGCGTCAAGTTTCAGACTTCGCGCTTTTTCACCCCCACGCGCGGGCTGACGGCAGATGATGTGGTCTATACCTTCGAGCGCATGATGAACAAGGACCATCCGTTTCGCAAGGCCTATCCGACTGAATTTCCGTACTTTACCGATATGGGCATGGACAAGAACCTGAAGTCGGTGGAAAAAGTGGATGACAAGACAGTCAAATTCACGCTCAATGAAGTGGATGCCGCTTTTGTGCAAAATATGGCCATGCCGTTTGCCATTATTCATTCCAAGGAATATTTGGAAAAGTTGCTGGCAGACGGAAAGCCGGAGATGATCAATCAGCAGCCACTGGGTACCGGACCGTTTATTTTCGAGCGCTACCAGAAAGATGCGCAAATCCGCTACAAGGCCAACAAAGATTATTGGGACAAGAAAGAGGGTCCGCTGGTGGATAATCTGATTTTTGCCATCACCAAAGATCCTTCTGTACGCGCCCAGAAGCTCAAGGCCAATGAGTGCCACCTGGCTTCATACCCCTTGCCGGCAGATGTTGAACGCCTCAAGCAGGATCCCAATCTGAAAGTGCAGTCCAATCCTGGCTTTAACGTGGGTTTCATTTATTACAACACTGAAAAAGAGCAATTGAAGAAACCCGAAGTGCGTGTAGCGCTGGACATGGCCATCAACAAACCGGCCATTATCAAGGCGGTCTACGGCGGGCAGGGTGTACTGGCCCATGGCCCCATGCCGTCCAGCCAGTGGTCCTATGATGACACGATCAAAAGCCGTCCGACAGACGTGGCCAAAGCCAAGGAATTGCTGGCCAAAGCGGGTTACCCCGATGGGTTTGACATGGGCTTGTGGTCTTTGCCCGTGGTGCGTCCCTATAATCCTAATGGCCGTCTGATGGCAGAGATGATCCAGTCCGACTGGGCCAAAATCGGCGTCAAGGTCAAAATCAGTACCTATGAATGGGGCGAATACCTCAAGCGCGCCAAACAGGGTACGCATGACGCCATCATGGTGGGCTGGACCGGCGATAATGGTGACCCGGACAATTGGCTGGGCAACCTGTTGTCCTGCAACTCGGTAGGCGGTGTCAACTATTCTCGCTTCTGTTATAAACCGTTTGATGATCTGGTGGTAAAAGCCAAGCGCGTCACCGACAAGCAGGAGCGCACCCAGCTGTACAAGGAAGCCCAGAAAATCTTCCATGAACAAATGCCCATGTCGCCCATCGGCACCTCGATTGTGAACGTCCCCATGAACAAGAAAGTCGAAGGCTTCAAGATCAGTCCTTTCGGTCTCTTTCAATTCTATGGCGTCAGTCTGAAGTAACGATTTCGACTATAGTAGGAGTCAAAACGAAGGCTATCCCGCGAGGGAGGCTTTCGCTTTGTCATTTGTTTTTTCAGGACACGCGTAACAAACCGGTCATATCTCATATGGCCTGAGTGTCCACGGAGGCTGGCCTCATGTTTTCCTTTATTCTCAGGCGTCTGGCGATTCTGATTCCGACATTTTTCGGTATCACGATCCTGACGTTTCTTCTTATTCATATGATTCCCGGTGATCCGGTGATGACAATGCTGGGTGAGCGCAATGTTGACCCGGAAATGTACAAATCCATCATGGCCCGGCTTGGGCTGGACCAGCCGCTGCATATTCAGTATCTGAACTATCTGGGTGGTTTGCTGCAGGGCGACTTTGGTCAAGTCTTTTTCCAGCCAGAGCAGTGTCTGGGGCGAATTTGCAGCCCTGTTTCCGGCCACGCTGGAGTTGGGCATCTGTGCCTGTTGTTCGGCTCGATCTTCGGTATTTTGCTGGGCGTGCTGGCTGCCATCAAGCGCGGCACATTCCTGGATCACGGCGTCATGGGTCTGTCGCTCACTGGTTACTCCATGCCGATTTTCTGGTGGGGCCTGATGCTGATCATGCTGTTCTCGTCCTATCTGGGCTGGACCCCGGTCTCTGGCCGCATCAGCCTGACCTACGATGTGCAGCCCTATACCGGCTTCATGTTGATCGATTCGGTGATCGCGCAGATACAGGATCCGGAATACAACAGTGGCGCGTTCCTGGATGCGGTTATGCACCTGATCCTGCCGTCTGTCGTGCTGGGTACCATCCCGCTGGCGGTTATCTCGCGGATGACCCGCTCTTCCATGCTCGAAGTCATGGGCGAAGATTATGTCCGAACAGCCAGGGCCAAAGGCTGTCGCCACGACGAGTCATCTTTGTCCATACGTTGCGCAACGCAATGATTTCCGTGGTGACAGTGATCGGCCTGCAAATCAGCACGCTGATTGGCGGCGCCGTGCTCACGGAAACCATTTTCTCCTGGCCAGGCATTGGCAAGTGGCTGGTTGACGCCATTTTCCGACGCGACTATCCGGTGGTGCAAAATGGTCTGTTGATCGTGGCCGTCCTGATTATCCTGGTCAATCTGGTAGTAGACATCGTTTATGGTGTTGTCAATCCGCGGATCCGTCATGCAAAATAAGGACGACATCATGAATCCCCTCTCTTTGACTGACACCCATGTCGCAACGACCGGTGCGATCACGTATCCGTCTCCGCTGCGCGAGTTTATCGTCAGCTTTTCCAACAACCGTGGCGCGGTTGCCGGCTTCTGTTTTCTGGTGCTCATGGTGCTGGCCGCCGTGCTGGCGCCCTGGCTGGCTCCGTACGATCCCCTGATGCAGTTTCGCGATCATATGCTGCAACCGCCGGCCTGGCAGCAAGGGGGTAGCGCCGCCTATCTGCTGGGCACCGATGAGGCGGGGCGGGACATTCTCTCGCGACTGATGCATGGTGCACGGCTGTCGCTGGTCATTGGTTTTTCAGCTGTGATTATCACACTTGTGCCGGGCATTCTGCTTGGCCTGCTGGCGGCTTTTTTTCCGAATACCGCAGGGCGTGTGCTTATGCGCATGGCCGACATCATGATGTCTTTGCCTTCGGTGCTGCTGGCCATTGCGATCATGGCGGTGCTTGGTCCCGGTATCACAAATGCAATGATTGCAATCGCGGTCGTGGGTTTGCCCGGCTATATGCGCATCGTGCGGGCCTCGGCCATGAGCGAACTGAGCAAGGACTACGTCATGGCATCCAGGGTCACTGGCGCTGGTGTAGTGCGTCTGATGTTTATCACTGTGCTGCCCAACTGCATGGCGCCGCTGATCGTGCAGGCGACGCTGGGGTTCTCCTCGGCTATTCTGGATATCGCAGCCCTGGGCTTTCTGGGGCTGGGTGTGCAGCCGCCGGCACCCGAGTGGGGCACCATGCTTGCCACGGCGCGCGATTACATTACCAGTGCCTGGTGGGTGGTCACCTTTCCCGGCTTGACCATTCTGCTTACAGTACTGGCCATCAATCTGGTGGGCGATGGCCTGCGCGATGCGCTGGATCCCAAACTGAAACGCGCGGCATAGGAGGCACGAATGAGTTTATTGAACATCCGTAACCTGTGCGTGCGATTTGGCACCAAGGACAAACCCTTTCTTGCTGTCGACGGCGTTGATTTGACTGTAGACCAGGGCGAGCTGCTGGGCATTGTGGGCGAGTCCGGTTCGGGCAAGTCGGTGTCCATGATGGCCATGATGGGTTTGCTGGACGGGCAGGGTACCGTGACTGCGGAGCAGATGCTGTTTGACGGGCAGGAATTGTCTGCATTGACTGCCAGGCAGAAGCGCAAGATTATCGGCAAGGATATTGCCATGATTTTCCAGGATCCGATGACCGCGTTAAACCCCAGCTATACCGTGGGCTTTCAGATTGAGGAAGTGCTCAAGGTGCATATCGGCCTGGATCGCAAGGCCCGTCGCCAGCGCGCCATTGAGCTGATGCGCGAAGTGGAAATTCCCGATCCTGAGCGCAGACTGTCGGCGTACCCCCATCAGTTGTCCGGCGGCATGAGTCAGCGTGTGGCCATTGCCATGGCGATTGCCTGCGAGCCGCGCCTATTGATTGCCGATGAGCCGACGACTGCGCTGGATGTGACGATCCAGGCGCAAATCATGGACTTGCTGCTGCGTTTGCAAAAAGAACGCGGCATGGCTCTGCTCATGATTACGCACGACCTGGCTGTCGTCTCGGAAGTCGCGCAGCGTGTAGTGGTCATGTATGCAGGACAAGTTGCTGAAACCGGTGCAGTGCGGGACGTTTTTTTTGAGCCGGCGCACCCATATACGCAGGCGTTGATTGCCTCCATTCCCGAATCGTGCCGTGGTTCTCGGCGTTTATCCACACTGCCTGGTATGGTGCCGGGGCAATACGATCGTCCGTCGGGCTGTCTGCTCTCTCCGCGCTGTCCTATCGCCCAGGAGCGTTGTGTGCGTGAGCGTCCGGAACTGATCAGCTATGCCGACAGGGCAGTGCGCTGTCATACACCGCTGGTGCCCTTGCAGGAAATCAAGTCATGAATGATATCGTATTGAAAACAGAAAACCTGACGCGCTATTATGATGTGTCGCAAGGGTTTATGAAGCCGCGTGCCACGCTCAAGGCGCTCAATGGCGTGTCGCTTTCATTGCAGCGGGGCAAAACCCTGGCGGTGGTGGGCGAATCCGGTTGCGGCAAATCGACGCTGGCGCGGCAGATCACCATGATCGAAGCCCCGACCTCCGGGACATTATGGCTCGACGGGGATCAGGTGGATGCCGGATCGTCGTCACAGATCAAGGCCTTGCGCAGCAAGGTGCAAATGGTGTTTCAGAATCCCTATGGTTCGCTGAACCCGCGCCGCAAGATTGGCGATCAGCTGGAAGAGCCGCTGATCATCAATACCAGCCTGAAAAGCGCCGAGCGCAAGGAGCGCGTGCGTGACATGATGCAGCGCGTTGGCTTGCGCCCCGAGCACTATTATCGTTACCCGCATATGTTCTCTGGCGGTCAGCGCCAGCGTGTGGCTATTGCCCGCGCCATGATGCTGCGCCCCAGTATCGTCGTGGCCGATGAACCTACTTCGGCACTGGATGTATCCATCCAGGCACAGGTCCTCAATCTTTTCCTTGATTTGCAGGATCAATTGCATACGTCATATGTGTTCATTTCCCATAATCTGTCGGTGGTGGAGCATGTCGCTGACGAGGTCATGGTGATGTATCTGGGGCGGGTTGCAGAAAGCGGGCCGAAACAGACTTTGTATGAAAAGCCATTGCATCCATACACGCAGGCGCTGCTGTCGGCAACACCTTCGATCTATCCGGAAAAACGGACCGTGAAGATCAAGATTGAAGGTGAATTGCCGTCGCCGTTGAATCCTCCTTCGGGATGCACGTTCCATAAGCGCTGCCCACATGCGGTGGCACAATGCAGTGATCAGGAGCCGGTATTGCGTGAAGTGGCGGGTCGGCAGGTTGCCTGTCATCTGGCCGAGCAGTTCGTGTAAGCCACTGTGGCGGCGTGCAAGCGGATGCGGTTGTGCGTATTAGGCCGCTGCAGTAAGGCCGCCCAGATGCTCGCTGAAAGCACGCGTGGTCGATCAGTTAAGTGGTTTTATGATTGTTGGAGTACACGATTACACCATTGCGCCAGCCCGGGATTGCGTTATCGTCTGTGCGTCAACTTGGCCGGTCCGTGTAACGGCGATACAGGGCTATCGGCTGTGCGTCGCATTCGGCCAGCCACTGGCTGATAGGCCGCCCATGCAGCGCCATGTCAGGCGCAATATCCAGCAACGGGCGCAGTACAAAAGCGCGCAGGTGCATGCGCGGGTGCGGCAAAATCAATTGCGTGGTGTCCTGCACCAGATCGTCATAGCAGAGGATGTCCAGGTCCAGCGTGCGCGGCGCATTGCGATAGGGGCGAGCCCTGCCATGGTTCAGTTCAATGGCCTGCAGCGCTTGCAGCAAGTCCGGTGCAGACAACTCGGTGGCCACCCGGGCCACGGCGTTGATGTAATCGGGGCCAGACGAGTCTATCGGGGCCGTTCGGTACAGGTCTGAAACCTGATGCAAAACACTACGGGGCAGGGCGGCGATATCGTCCAGGGCCCGATACAATGTGTCTTCGCTTTCGCCCAGGTTCGACCCCAGGCCAATATAGGCGGTGTGCACGGGGCTAAGAAGCCGCTGGGCGGCTTGAGCTTGTGTTGCCGGAAGCACTATCGCCGCCGGTGGGGTTGCCTTTGCTCGCATTGCTGCGCCGTTTGCGCCGCTTGCGTGGGGCGCTTGCCGGCCCGGCCGCCTGTTGTTCTGCAGTAAGCGCTTCAATCATTTGCGCACGATCTCCAGGATTGGCATCGGCCAGATCCATCCACCATTGCGCCAGCACGCTGTCAAATTCATTGCAGGCAGCACGCAACTGCAGGAAATCACACGCAGCCCGAAAGCGCGGTTGCTCGGTCATGCGCCAGATCTGTTTGGGTATGCGGCGTTCAAAGCGGGGCTGCATAAACCAGATCTCCCGCATGTCTGCAGTGTGCCGACGCTGGATGGCCATTTTACTGATGTGGGTGTCGATCACCAGATCGGCCGCCTGGCTTAGCGCCGGTATCGGATGTTCCTTGCGCTCCAGGTTTTTCTTCCAGTTGATATCGACCAGTCGCCACAGCAGCGCAGCAAACAGAAAACTCGGGCTGACCGATTTGCCGGCACGCACGCGATGGTCGGTGCGCTCCAGCGTTAGTTGTACGAATTGCTCACCGCCAGGTTGTCTGAGCACCTGATCGATCAGCGGCAGGACGTTTTCGTGCAGCCCTTCCTTGCGCAGTTGCTCCAGCGCGACAATCGCATTACCACAGGTCAGCAGCTTGAGCGTCTCATCAAACAGGCGCGAGTCCGGCACGTTTTTTATCAGACCGGCCAGCTGGCGAATCGGGGCCTGTGTTGCCGGCTCAATCGTGCCATTCAGTTTGGAGGCAAAGCGCACGGCGCGCAACATGCGCACCGGATCTTCGCGAAAACGCTTTTCCGGGTCGCCGATCATGCGCACCAGATGATTTTTCAGATCGGCCACGCCGTTATGATAATCAATGACGGTTTCCTTGACCGGATCGTAATACAGGGCGTTGAGCGTGAAGTCGCGCCGGGCAGCATCCTCCTGCTGCGTACCGAACACATTGTCATTCAGAATACGACCATCGGCATCGGTGTGCTGGTCCCCTTGCGAAGGGGCGCGAAACGTCGACGTCTCGATGATTTCCTGGCCGAAGACGACGTGCACCAGCTGGAAACGCCTGCCAATGATGCGGGCACG
Organism: Advenella kashmirensis WT001; assembly: GCF_000219915.2. Classification (NCBI taxonomy): domain Bacteria; kingdom Pseudomonadati; phylum Pseudomonadota; class Betaproteobacteria; order Burkholderiales; family Alcaligenaceae; genus Advenella; species Advenella kashmirensis. The sequence goes on from NC_017964.1 coordinate 1,426,513, forward strand.
CCGGAACAGCGGGCGGATTTCTTCGGGTGTGGCGCTGGTGGCAACGTCAAAATCCTTGGGCTCGTAGCCCAGGACCAGGTCACGCACTGCACCGCCAACGATGAATGCATCGTAGCCCTTTTGCTGCAGTACTTCGCACACCTTGATGGCATTGCGCGAGACCAGGCGTCGGTCAATCTTGTGCTGCTCGTGGGAATAGACCCGGTGCTTATCTTTCAGGACGGGCGCGGCAAAAAGCCGGCTGACGAATGTGCGAATGGTATTTTTGATCATGTGATTGTTTTTGTTGGTCCCTGTTATTGCAAAGGAAATAGATCCAGCACCGGCCAGCCATTTTTATTTGCCAGTTCGCGTAGCGGCGGTACCGGGTTGGTTGCAACCGGATGGGTTACCGCTTCAAGCAGCGGGATATCGTTCTGGGAGTCGCTGTAGAACCAGCTCTCAGTAAAGTGCTCAAGAGTCAGGCCCATGCTGCTTAGCCATTCATTGACGCGAATGACTTTGCCATCCTGATAACTGGGCGTACCCACAACCTTGCCGGTGTAGCGGCCGTTTTTGTATTCCGGCACCGTACCGATAACATGCGGAATGCCAAAGGCCCGGGCAACCGGCGCGATGACAAATTCATTGGTGGCCGACACCAGGCAACACAGGTCGCCCTGTTCCAGATGTTTTGCCACCAGGCCACCGCCTTGTCGCGCATGGCGGGCCTGACCACTTCATGCATGTACTGTTCGTGAAAACGCGCCAGTTCATAAGGTGTATGCAGGTTCAGAAAACTCAGCATGAATTCGACCGATTCTTCTATTTTCAGCGTACCCGCCGTGTATTTTTCCATGAGTTCATGGTTTTTTGCCTGCACCACCTTGGGATCGCCACCCCAGCCATTGCGGGCCAGGAAATCTACCCAGTGTCGATCAGTATCGATTGGCAGCAGGGTATGGTCAAGGTCAAACAGGGCGAGTCGTTGCGTCATAGTCAAATAGATGTATTTTTCAGGAATGTCTGGATTGAAGGTAGGATTTTAACAAGGGAACGGTGATTGATCGCTTTTCAGCAAGCGAATAGCGATCAAGGGCGTCAAGCAGCGATGACAAGGCACTCATATCACGGGCGTAATAGTTGAACATCCAGTTGGTTACCTCGGCGCTAAGCGGGATGCCTTTGTCTGATGCACGCTGCAGCAGCGCGCTACGGCGTTCATCGTCGGTCAGGGTCTCAAGGCGATAAACCAGGTCCCAGGCAAGGCGCGTGCGCAGGTCTTCGCGTATGTCCAGCTGGCGGGGAGCACAGGGCCGCTGGCCAGAAGGGTAAAGGCTTCGGGTGTATGCTGGTGGGTTTTCCACTGGTTGAACAGGCCGAACAAAGCTGCCGCCTGTGCTTCGGACAGGTTCTGTACGTCGTCCACTGCGATGATGCTGCCGGGCGCGACGGGTTCGCCCGGATCTGGCAGGATATCGGTTGCCGTATTCAGGTAGAGACCGTGCTGACGGGTGGCAGCACGCAGCAAATGGGTCTTGCCGCTGCCGTGTTCGCCCCAAAGATAGATGCTCTGTCCGGCGCCAGCGCCAAGCAGGCGGCTGACCGTTTCGCCATTGCGACCCGTCACGAAATTGTCGAAACGGGGAGGTACGACCGGCAGGACGTCCAGGATAAGTTGTTCTTTCATGTCTTGTAAAAATCACTGCGACGATACTGGCCGTAAACACGGCGGATCAGCACCGACAGGGCGGCGCTGATGGGCAGGGCCATCAGCACCCCGAAGAAACCGAAAATCTGTCCGAAAACGAACAGAGCAAAAATAATGACCAGTGGATGCAGGCCGATACGTTCGCCCATGATTTTGGGCGTCAGCACCATGCCTTCCAGAATCTGCCCAAGCCCATAGACGATAGCCACGGAAATCAGGCCATAATAATTGTCAAACTGCAGTAGCGCCGACAGAATGGCCAGCAACAGGCCGAAGGTGACACCCAGATAGGGAATGAACACCAGCATGCCGGTCAATACCCCGATCGGAATCGCACTTTCGAACCCCGCCAATGACAGGCCAACACTATAGTAGACGGCCAGGATCAGCATGACCAGGATCTGGCCGCGTAAAAAGCTGGATAACAGGCGATCAATATCGCGAAATACGCTAAGGGTACCATCCAGATAGCGTCGCGGGATGACTTCACGGATAGACAGAATGAACTTGTCCCAGTCAAACAGCAGATAAACCAGTACCACGGGTGTGATCAGCAGGTTTACAAAAAAGAAAATGACAGCCGATCCGCTGGACTTGGCGTAGGTGATAATGGTTGTTGTCAGGCTGTCGGTGCCGGTGATGGCATCCTGCAGCACTTCCCGAATCTTCAGGATGTCGATCTCTGCAGATACGCCAAACAGATGGTTCAGGCGAGGCGCCAGGTTGATATTGTACTGCGCAACCCAGCCGGGCAACTGTTCAATGGCCATCCCCACTTCCTTGCGCACCAGTGGAATGACAATCAGCAGCACCCCCAGGATGACGGCAAGTAACAGAAAAAACATGATGCCGACGGCCAGCCAGCGTGGTAATTTGAGGGCGACAAGCATATTGACGCCGGGCACCAGAATGTAGGCTAGCGCCATGCCAAGCATGAATGGTGTCAATACGGGCGACAGGACATACAGGAGAACGAGTAGTACCAGGCCGACTCCTGACCAGAGAAGGGTCTGTTTCCGGCGCAAAATATATTCGTTCATCGTAAAATAAGGCCTTCCTGTTCGATTAATTGACATTTTACATATTTAGGCAGCCTGCTCATGACAAATTCAAACAAATCTTCCTTAACGTATCGCGATGCGGGGGTAGACATCGACGCCGGGGATGCGCTGGTTGACCGGATCAAGCCGCTGGCGGCCAAAACCATGCGCGAAGGCGTCATGGCGGGCATTGGCGGTTTTGGGGCGTTGTTTGAAGTGCCGAAGAAATTTCGCGAGCCCGTGCTGGTTTCCGGAACCGACGGTGTTGGCACCAAACTGCGCCTGGCTTTTGAGTGGAACCGCCATAGTACAGTAGGCATAGACCTGGTGGCCATGAGCGTTAACGATATCCTGGTGCAGGGTGCAGAACCGCTGTTCTTCCTGGATTATTTCGCTTGTGGCAAATTGTCGGTCGACACCGCCGCCCAGGTGGTGGGTGGTATTGCCAAGGGCTGCGAGTTGTCCGGTTGCGCCTGATCGGCGGAGAAACGGCTGAAATGCCGGGCATGTATCCCGACGGCGAGTATGATCTGGCCGGTTTTGCCGTGGGCGCGGTCGATAAATCGGCCATTATCAACGGCAAAAGCATTGTTGAAGGCGATCGCATCCTGGGCCTGGCCTCCAGCGGCGCGCATTCCAATGGTTTTTCGCTGATTCGCAAGATTCTGGAGCGCGCCGGCGCCCGTCCGGATGATGATTTCCACGGCCAGCCACTGGGTGACGTGGTCATGGCGCCCACCCGCATCTATGTAAAACAGGTGCTGGCGGCGCTGGCCCAGCATGGCACAGCGATCAAGGGTCTGGCGCATATTACCGGTGGCGGCCTGCTTGACAACGTCCCGCGCATTTTGCAGGAAGGCCTGAGCGCGCGTATTGAAAAAGCCGCCTGGACGCTGCCACCCCTGTTCCAGTGGCTGCAGCAGGAAGGGCAGGTTGCAGACACTGAAATGCATCGCGTATTCAATTGCGGTATTGGCATGGTGATCGTGGTTGCCGCCGATCAGGCTGCGGCCATTACGGCAACCCTGCAGGAACAGGGCGAAACCGTTTTCGATCTGGGCCAAATTGTACGCCAGGAAGAGGGCATGCCTCAGGCTGTGGTGGTCTGATACACTGCGGGCCGGCAGGCCGGCCCGGTAAGGTCTTGCTTAACAACGTGGTTTTTACGGCGGCTACCGAGCCATGATGGCGGCAGCGGCGTCAATAACGCGGTCCGCCACATCTGCCTGCAGGCAATCGATGACCTGACGATCAGGCATGCTGCGCAACCAGGTGAGTTGCCGCTTGGCAAGTTGCCTGGTGGCGGCAATGGCTTTTTCCCGCGCGCTTTGCAGGCTGTCCTGGCCGGCAAGATGTTGCCAGATCTGCCGATAACCGACACAGCGTATTGCCGGCAAATCCTCGTGCAGATCGCCCCGGCGCCACAACTGTTCCACTTCTCTCACCAGCCCCAGCCCAAGCATCTGGTCAAAACGCAAGGCAATGCGTTCGTGCAACTGCAGGCGCGCCGAAGGCTCCAGGCTCACCATATGAAACGTATCGGTACTGGCGCGTTCGCCTTCAGCCGCAATCAGCGACGAATAAGGTTGGCCGGTGATCAGGCATACTTCCAGCATGCGCTGGATGCGCTGTCGGTCATTGGGGGCAAGCCGGGCTGCCGTGACCGGATCATGGCGCTGCAACAGCGCATGCACATGCGGCCAGCCATGCTCTTTTGCCATTTGCTCAATATCGGCGCGGATGCCCGCGTCTGCCTGCGGTAACGCATGCAGGCCCTGGCGTAGCGCATTGAAGTACATCATGGTGCCGCCGGCCAGCACAGGTATGCGGCTGCGCGCGCGTATTTGATCGATCAGCAGCTGGGTATCCTGCACGAACTGCGCGGCGCTATACGATTCTGTCGGATCTCGGATATCCAGCAGATGCTGGGGTGTGAGCGCTCGTTCCTGTGGCGTGGGCTTGGCCGTGCCTATGTCCATGCCAGTATAGATGGTGGCCGAATCAACATTGATGATTTCAATCGGCCAGCGTCGGGCCAGCGCCAGCACGCTGGCGCTCTTGCCCGATGCAGTCGGGCCGGCCAGGCACAATACCGGCTGCGTCACTGGCCGCGCATGAACAGACGATCCAGATCGTTCATGCTCCATTGAAACCAGGTCGGGCGGCCGTGATTGCATTGGTTGGCCCGTTCCGTATGCTCCATCTGGCGCAGCAGGGCATTCATTTCTTCAAGGGTCAGGCGGCGATTGGCGCGCACCGAGCCGTGGCAGGCCATGGTCGAGAGCAGTTCATTGCGCTGACCGGTAAGTTGTTCGGAGTGGCCCACCATCTCCAGTTCCTTCAGGATATTGAGAACCAGCGATTCAATATCGCCGCCGGCCAGCAGGCTGGGCACCGATCGTACGGCCAGCGACTGCGGGCCGGTGGCGCTGATGGTCAGGCCCAGTGTGACCAACTGTTCCTTATGGCTTTCCATGACAGCGACATCGCGCTCGGAACAATGAATCACATAGGGAACCAGCAGTTCCTGCTGAGGTAATGCCTGCTGGTCGAGCAACGTCTTCAGGCGTTCATAGACCACGCGCTCGTGTGCCGCATGCATGTCGACCAGAATCAGTCCGCGGGCATTCTGGGCCAGGATATAGATGCCATGAAGTTGCCCCAGCGCCATGCCCAGCGGATAGGGGTCGGCCTGGTCACCGGTGTCAGGCAGGCCGATGCCGGCATTGGCGCTGCCGTTAGTCGCGGGATGAAAGACGCTTGCCGCCCCGGGCATGGCAAGATTGTGTTGTGGCTCGCCCAGGTGTTGCGAGGCCGATTCCAGCGGCGAGTAGAACTGTTTCCAGTGTTCCGTTGATTGTGGCGAAGCGCTGTGCAAATGCAGGGAGGCTGATAGCCCGGGGTGACTCTGATGGTTTCCTGGGATTGGACGCCGTCGATGGCATTGGCGCCAATGCGACCGTTTTCTGAGTTTTGTATATGGGTGGCGTATTCGGCCGGTGCCAGGCCGCCTGGCATTCTGGCAGGCAGGGCATTGGCTGCAGCCACTTCGCCGCCGACGCCCGCAAGGGCCTGCGTAAGCACCTGCCCAACAAAACGGTGAATGGCGCCGCTGTCCCTGAAGCGCACTTCATGCTTGGCCGGGTGTACATTCACGTCTACTGCTGTAGGATCAATATCCAGGAACAGCACATAGGCCGGTTGCCGGTCGCCATGCAGGACATCGGCATAGGCCGTGCGTACGGCGTGGGTAACGGTGCGATCCCGTACAAAGCGACCATTCACATATAGATACTGACGATCGGCGCGGGCGCGCGCAGCGTTGGGCAGCGTGATCAGGCCTCGCAAGCCGGCGGCGGGCAATTGGGCGTCTACGGGCAGCCCGGCCTGGGTAAATTCATTGCCCAGCACATCCCGAATGCGTTGCAATAAATCTACCGGCATCCACTGCTTATAGGCTTTGCCATTATGGAACAGGCGAAAGGCGATGGCAGGGGTGGCCAAGGCAATGCGCTCGGCGACAGTCAGGCAGTGGCCCAGTTCGGTTGGTTCGGATTTCAGAAATTTGCGGCGGGCCGGAACGGCGTCAAAAAGCTGGCGCACATCGATGGTGGTACCTGTACTGCCCGCCGCCGGGCTAATCTGCAGCGCGGTGCCATCAATCTGCCAGGCATGATCGTCGTTCTCGGTTCGGGAGGTAAGGGTCAGGCGAGCCACCGAGGCAATAGAGGCCAGGGCTTCACCGCGAAACCCCATGGAGCTGACCGATTCCAGGTCTCCCAGGCTGTTGATTTTACTGGTCGCATGACGGGTCAATGCGAGCGCCAGTTCTTCCCGGGGAATGCCGTGACCGTCATCGGTAATGCAAATGCGGCGAATGCCGCCGCCGTCCAGTCTGATTTCAATGCTGCGGGCTCCGGCGTCCAGCGCATTTTCCAGCAGCTCCTTCAAAACAGAGGCCGGGCGTTCAATAACCTCGCCGGCCGCGATCTGGCTAATCAGCGTGTCGGGCAGGGGGGCGATATGGCGGCGGTCGGACATGGGGGCAGCATAAAGAGAGAAGGGCAATAGGACATTTTAGCGTGTTTGACGATTGACGTACACGTAAGTCTGGCCAGGGCGGATCACTGGCCCGATGACGCCGCAAATAATAACGCCTCCGAATACGAAGGCGTTATGTGAGCAAAGGTAGGGCGGGATACCTAAGGGTTTTATATAGAAGCTTTGGTAGACGTTGTCAGCCGACTCTTGCCAGCGGTGGATTGGTGGAGAAATAATCGTTGACGCCAGAGAAAATGGCCCGAGCAATCTGGCGCTGGTTGGCCGGACTACGCAGAAAATTTTCCTCTTGCGGGTTACTGATAAAAGCTGTCTCTACCAAAATGGAGGGGATATCCGGCGCCTTGAGCACGGCAAACCCCGCCTGTTCTACCTTGCGACTATGGATGCCATTGATTTGCGCCAGCGAACCCAGCACGCGATGCCCAATTTTCAGGGAATCATTGATTTGCGCGGTGGTGGACATGTCCAGCAGCACACTGGCTGTCTGGCGATCATGCGCGCCAATATCCAGGCCGCCAATCAGATCGGAGGCATTTTCTTTTTTGGCCAGCCAGCGGGCGGCGGCACTGGACGCGCCATTGCGGGAAAGGGCAAATACCGAGGTGCCGCGTGCCGAGCGGTTGGTGAAGGCATCGGCGTGAATCGATACGAACAGGTCGGCCTTGACCCGTCGCGCTTTTTGCACCCGAACATGCAGCGGCACAAAAAAGTCTGACTCGCGCGTCATGTAGGCCCGCATATTGGGCTGCGAGTTGATGACATCGCGCAACTGGCGTCCGATGGCCAGCACAATATCTTTTTCGCGTGTCCCGCGCATGCCTATCGCGCCCGGATCTTCGCCACCATGGCCAGGATCAATGGCCACCAGGATGGGGCGATTGGGGTTGGCACGGGATGGCTGGCGGCCGGCCGTGGCAGGATTGACCTGGCCACTGACCGAAGGTACCGGCGCATTGCTGTTGTTCTGGGCCAGGTTGTCCAAAACCTGTGCCAGCGGATCATTTTCCAGATCCCTGGCCAGCGCCAGGATCGGATCCTTGGCAACTTTGGGATACAGATCCAGGACAAGCCGGTATTGGTAGTCGCCTACCGGTTTCAGTGTGAATACCTGCGGGGCAATGTCCTGTTTCAGGTCGAATACCAGACGCACTACATCGGCGCGGTTCTGTGCCACACGCACGGCGGCGATATAAGGGTCATTGGGACGGATTTTGGAAATCAGCGAATTGAGCGCCTGACTAATGGTCAGACCCTGGATATCGACCACCAGTCGATTGGGATTGCCCAGCATGAAGTGCTCGGCCCGCAGTGGCGAGTTCAGTTCCAGCGTGACCCGGGTATATTCGTCGGCAGGCCATGTACGTACGGCCAGAATCTGTCCACCGGCGGCGGCAGCGACCCTGGATACGACGGGAAGGGACAGCAGTGTGGCTGACGCACCCAGAATGCGCCGACGGGTTATTGGTCGCCTGTTGGCATTTTCCTGTGAATGAGCTTTGTTATCCATGTCTTGCCCTTTTCCGAAAAAGCGTTAAATTGTGCCGTTCTTCCAGCCGATTCGTATCTCAGGTACAGCTCAAGATCGGGTGTTGGCAACCCGGGTCCTGCTTTATCTGCCCACTCTATAAATACAATTGCGTCTTCACCCAGATTCTCACGAAAACCGGCTTCATGCCATTCTTCGGTATCGGTAAATCTATAAAAATCAAAGTGATACAAGTATAAACTAGAAACTTTATAGGTTTCAAGCAAAGTGTAGGTCGGGCTCTTAATTCGTCCCTTCACACCCATGGCCCTCAAAAAATGCCGGACGAAGGTCGTTTTGCCGGCGCCCAGGTCGCCTCTCAGATACACCTTTGCGCTCTTTTCTGTGCCTGAGTTTTTCTCGTAACTATTTGAAAAATAATGAGAAAAAATGTCTGAAAGGGCCTTTGCGAGTTGCTCCGTGGCTGCCTCATCGGGCAGATAAAGTGCGGTGCTGGCCAGGGGCTCAGGAGGGGGTGTTTGCAAGTTCGACATGGAAATTGGGCCGTTCCGGGAAAAGAAACATAATGTAAATTATAAGAAATCCACCGGAACTGCCTAAAAATTAATGAAATTTAATGTCCAATCCGTGGCTAATTTACCAATGTTTGCCCGACGAACAGCCAAAAGGGTATCGTGAGTACCGAAAGGACTGTCCCGATGGAAACAGCAGTTGCAACGCAGCGTCCGTCGCCGCCCATGCGGGCGGCCAGAATATAGGCGGCAGAAGCCGGTGGCAATGCGGCAAACAGAACGAGGATATTGGTCTCCAGCGGGGACAAGGCCAGCAAGAAGGCCAGTATCAGCGCAAATACCGGCATGGCAAGCAGCCGGATACCCAGAATCCAGGAAATGACAGCGCGATCCTGTCTGCCGCCGGCCAGGGAAAGACTGGCGCCCACGCACAGCAGCCCCAGCGGGATGGCGCTATTGCCCAATTTGGATAAGGTCATGTTCACAGTATTGTCCAGTCCGATGCCTGAGAAATTGAGCAATAGACCGGCCAGCGTAGCCAGAACCAAGGGGTTTTTCAGAATTTCCAGCCACACATTGGACCCTTGAAAGCGGGCCAGCGATTTCACAGCCAGAACATTGGCAATCGGCACCGAAAATCCCACCAGCACCGCCATAATGGCCTGTCCTTCACTGCCGGCAAGCGCCGCCGCCAGTGAAAATCCGATATAGGTATTGAAACGATAGGCGCATTGGGCCAGCGAAGCCAGCGCGATTGGCCTTGGCTTTAGCAGGGGGCGGGCCAGCCACGCGGCCAGGTAGCCGGCAAGACACAGCAGAATCGATACCGCCAGCAGACGACCTGCGGAGCTGGCAGAGATGGGCGTGAAGGCGATAGACTGAACCAGCAGTGCCGGAAACAGGATGTAGTAGACGAGCTTTTCGGTATTGGTGAAAAATTCGCGGGAAAACTTCAGTTTGTGAAGCAGGACCCAGCCCAGCGCGACAATGAGACAGTCTGGGATGACGAGCAGGGCAATATGCATAGGAAAATCGTATTTGGATAGCGGAATTTAGGCTAGAATCAAATCATAGTTCAGAAAGCAACGGCGGTTTGCCATTATCATTTTTTGTTGTGAATAAATACCCATGCCAGATCAGCAAGTGGCGCCAGCCCACCAGCACACCATTGATCCATTTATTGATGCCTTGTGGCTGGAAGACGGGTTATCGCAGAATACGCTAGCGGCCTACCGCCAGGATCTCAAGGGGCTGGCCGATTTTCTGGCAAAGCGAAAACCGGCCAAAACCCTGCTGGAAACGACCAGGGATGACATTGAAGCCTGGTTCGCCGCCAGGCATGCCCACACCAAAGCTACCACCGCCAATCGTCGTTTGGCCACGCTCAAACGTTATTTTGCCTGGGCCATCCGTACCCATCAGATCAGTGAGGATCCGTGCCTGACGCTGCATTCGGCCCGCCAGCCGACGCGGTTTCCCAAAACCATGAGCGAGCAGCAGGTAGACCAGTTGCTGGAGGCGCCCAACATCCGGGATGCGCTGGGATTGCGCGACCGCGCCATGCTTGAAACCCTGTATGCGTCGGGCTTGCGGGTCACTGAACTGGTTAGCCTGAAAGTGCTGCATTTAAGCCTGAACGAGAATGTTGTCCGGGTGGTCATGGGCAAGGGTGGCAAGGACCGGCTGGTCCCGGTGGGCGCCCAGGCTGCCTACTGGCTGGAACGCTATCTGAAAGAGGCGCGTCCCGATTTGCTGGGGCGGCGTCAGTCTGATGATTTGTTTCTGACTCGTCGCGCCACTGGTATGACGCGCCAGGCGTTCTGGCAACTGATCAAGAAATATGCCCTGCAGGCAGACATTCATACGCCGCTGTCGCCACATACCCTGCGGCACGCCTTTGCCACGCATCTGCTCAATCACGGCGCAGACTTGCGTGTTGTGCAATTGCTGCTTGGGCATGCCGATATTTCCACCACCCAGATCTATACCCACGTAGCGCGGGAGCGGCTCAAGCAGTTACACGCGCAACACCATCCGCGGGCATAAGCCGAAAGCCCAGGCAGTTGCAGTAGAATATCCGGTTCCATTAACAACAATACACGTCAGTGAACCGGATATGGCTGCCAGCAAACACGTATCGGAAACGCCTGCTACCCAAATGTTGAAAAAACATAAAGTGGCTTATACCGAACACACTTATGATTATATTGAGCATGGCGGCACCGCAGAAGCGGCGCGGCAATTGGGCATTGATGCGCATGCGGTGGTCAAGACCCTCATTCTGGAAGATGAACACGCCAAGCCGCACGTGATGCTGATGCACGGCGATTGCGAAGTGTCGATGAAAAACCTGGCGCGCCAGGCCAGCGTCAAGAGAATGCAGCCATGCCAGGCAGCGGTGGCGCCCCGGCATTCGGGGTACCAGATCGGCGGCACCTCGCCTTTCGGAACCCGCAAGCGAATGCCGGTGTGGGTGGAACAAAGTGTGCTGGATTTGCCGCAGATCTATATCAATGGCGGGCGACGCGGCTATCTGCTGGGAATGGATCCGCAAGTGCTGGTCACGCTATTGCAGGCAAACTCAGTGAACGTGGCCAACGACGGGCGCGCCGCCTGAACGTTTCCTGGTGAGCGTGTGCACCGCGTTGTTTCCGCGAACATATTGATATGGCTGATGTGCAAGTTTGCAGATTCAAAGCGGCGTGCAGCAGCATTGTGGTTCACAGGCGATCTGAGCCAGCGCGCTACTTCGCAAGCGTTGCGTCGTACCGGCTCAATGGCGCCGGATGACAGTGCGTGCATTGATTTCGTCCCAGAACGATTTGCCGCAAAGCGTGCAGCGTTCTTCGTAGCTGGGATCGCACAGGATTTCGGTAATTTCGCGTGCATCCGGATACGATTGCGCAACGTCTCCTGCGCATTCATTGCAAACCAATGCATTCAGATAATAATCTTCATGTTGCGGCTCTCTGCGCTTGCGGATGGCGTAGTGTTTCATGACAGTTCCCCGACCGGTCATAACGCCAAATTAATACTACAAAGATGATGCCGTTGAAAAGCAGGGTTTGTACTAGTTATGCCTGGCCTGAGCGCCGTCGTCACTGCGGTGTCAGGGGAAATATCGGCGCCCGGCTGTTGAAACGGCAGCACGCGTTGCCAATCCAACCAAGTAGCTTGCCCTTGGGAATGGGTGCCCTTATTCAGTGTATTGCCAGTGGCGCCGTTCACCAGACTGATCGGCGCCTTTGTCATGGGTATTGATTTTTTATTGGGACTTGCACCGACCACCAAGTCCATAATCCACCTGATTTGGCATATAATGCTGGGTGCTTTTAAGCGTTCTCGCCGTAGTTAAATGGATATAACCGACCCCTCCTAAGGCCAATTACAGGTTCGATTCCTGTCGGCGAGGCCACTAATCTTTGTTTGATTTAGTGCAAACATAATTGTTTACAAAAACCGACACATTAATGGGTCATGGTTGGTGAATATATGTAACCTCCCATTCTCTCTATATGGCTAAGCCTGGGTACACTCGTCTAAGGGTTTATTGAGCTCATAATTCTAAGAAAAACATGGCATACCCACTTATCGGCATTGGACATTATTAATGATGTGAAGCGAATTGGCATGGTTACAACTGCGATATGCACGTACCAGCGCTTTTAGCCGGATTGCGGAATCGTTAAGGACAAGACAAGCGGCATGGCTTAAAATGGTACATCGCTAATCACCTGGAGAATGGCACATGAACAACGACACTGACTTTGACACCGCGCTGGATAATATTGATTTTGATGCGATCGAAAAGAAAAATGCCGAGCTCATCAAAAAGATGGATGAAAACCTGCCTGAAGCAGATGACGACTGCGGAGATGCCTGCAAGATCTAGGTGTGTTCAATGCCAGTAAAAAACGACGCTATGTGGCGTCGTTTTTTTTGTACCTTAATGGTGTACACCAACTGGATTGTGTTCTGGAAAAGGCCCAATAGTGATTATTGGGCCCGCAATTGTAGGCCCGCAATCATAGGCCCAATAGAACGCCAACGCCAATAATCGCCAGCACCAGCGCCGCAATCGCGGTATAGATATAGTCGCGTGCGTGCGCGAACATCACCAGCATGAGTGCGACGCGGATGATTGGCAGCAGCACGAAGATCACCACACCAAATTTGATTAGTGCATAGCCCGTCTGGGCCAGGCCAGGGGTATTGCCCATCTGCGCCAGGGCGCCAAGGACAATGCCGGTCATAATCACAACAGAGGCGACCAGCGTGCCATACCAAAGCAGGCCTGCGATGATGCCGTCGTGACGGTCCGGCTTGCTGCTCAATGGATTCATAAGCCTGTTTCCCAAAGGTTGATGCCCAGTGCACTAAACATCATTTGGATTGCAAGTGCAATAAGAATAACGGCAAACAGAATGCGCAGCTTGTCGGCGGGCAGTCCCATCAGCAGGCGGGCGCCGGCCAATGCGCCGACAACAGAACCGAGTGCCACGGGGCCGGCGATGTTCATGTCAATGTCGCCACGAACAAGATAGGCACCACCACTTGCTGCCGCAGTGACGCCAATCATAAAGTTGGAGGTTGCCGATGATACCTTGATGGGCAGTCGCAAGGCAGTATCCATTGCTGGAATTTTCAACACGCCGGAACCAATGCCCAACAGGGCGGAGATCACGCCGGCGCCATACATCAGGGAAAGACCCAAGGGAACCCGGGCCACCTGATAGGCCACATCCTTGCCCAGTTGGCGATCAGGAAAGGTGGAGTGTAAGCCCAGCCGGCTCGCCCAGCTTTGTGGATCGGGTGTGATGGCCAGGGCCGGGTCGCGGCGCCGCGCCATCATTTGCTGCGCTGACAGAACCAGAATGACTGCGAAAAGCCCGTAGAGTACCGGCGTTGGAATCACGCCTATCAACAGCACGCCGGTAATCGCGCCAAGCGTGGTTGCTGTCTCCAGGACAATGGCAAGCCGGATGTTGGTCAGCCGTCCTTTAAGAAACGGCGCGGCACTGCCGCAAGAGCAGGCAATGACAGACACAATACTGGCCGCGATCGCAACGTGGATGTCCACGCCGAAGGCGATAATAAGTATGGGCACAATGAAAATGCCACTCGCCATACCCAGCATGCCGCCCAGCAGGCTGGCGCCAAACGCAGCAGCAAATAACCAGAACAGGGTTGTTATATCCATGTTTGCACAGCCCTTTTCAGCGCGAACGCCGCGATAACTGGGTGGCAAAGCGGATGGCGTCCCCCCTGTAATACAGTTTTTCGTAATCGACGGGTCGTTCTCCCGTGCTATAGGAGGTGCGTTCAATCAGAAAAATCGGGGCGCCGACTGCAATATTGAGGGCTTGTGCAACATGCGGCTCTGCTATCACGGCCTCCAGCTGATAGCTCGCCTCGATCAGCGGCAGGGCATATTTGTTTTCAAGCAGAGCGAAGATAGGTTCCACTTCCAGGTTGTTGCTGACCACTTTGTTGCCAATCTCCAGGGGTAGATAGGTTTCGTCAAATGACATGGGAATGCCGTCAGCAAGGCGAACGCGCTCAATCCGATAGACTTGCGTGCCAGGGGCCATCTGCAGGGCCTGGGCCGTTTTCTCGTCAGCGGAAATGATGCGTTTATCCAGCAGGCGTGAGGTCGGATGGCGGCCTAATACCACCATATCTTCGGCAAAGCCGGTCAGCTCGGTCAGGGCTTGCGTGATCTTGGGATGGGTCACGAAGGTTCCCTTGCCGCGGCGAATCTCCACCAAGCCACGGGCCACGAGATTATCGATAGCCTTGCGGATCGTGGTTCGGCTCATCTGAAAGCGGCCGATCAGTTGCTCTTCCGTTGGCAACTGCGTTCCGGCGCCAAGCTGGCCGCTGGAAATCTCTGCCGCCAGCGCTGCTTCAATTTTTGCGTATAGCGGGGTAGTGTCGATCTGTGTCATAAATGACATCATGACATCATGACGTCATGATGTCCAGAAAAATTACCGAAGTTATTTTTCGTGTGTATTTCAAATGTATTAATGACGACATGACTCCTCCTGCTGAATTGCCGTCTGCCGCCCGAGTGTACGACAACAAAAAATGCAATAGGCGATCAGAGATGCTTATCGGCCAATGGCGGATAGTCAGATTGCGGCGCCCGTTTTCCGTGGCAGGCGACGCTCGACGGGCGATGACTGGATGATGGACGTATTGGTCATTGAATAAGGAATTAACTGGTCAATCAGGCGTTCCAGCCCTTCGATGGACTCGACATGCGCTCGAGCGATAAAGCAGTCTTCGCCCGTGATGCGATCACATTCGGCAATTTCAGGGATGTCTTTCAGAAGCTGCGCGACGCGTTGCAACTGGCCCGGAATAGGCCGAATGCGCAGCCAGGCCGCGATTGGCAGGCCCAGGGCTTTGGGATTTATCTTAAGGGTGTAGCCTTCGATCAGGCCGGCATCTTCCAGCCTTTTTATTCGTTCCGAAACGCTTGGCGGCGATAGTCCCACAAGACGGGCCAGTTCGGCTGTTGCCGTTCTTGCGTCCATTACCAGCGCGTCGATCAACAGCAAATCAGTGCGGTCAAGCTTTCCATTTTGATATTTAAGGCGTTTCATAAAATAAACCTTCTTTTGTAACGAAATTGGCCATATGTGGCTTTTGTTTTGTATTCATTTGACCGCTCCAGTCTCGCATAATAAGGACAAAGGAGCAAACAATGAAGCCACTGCATCTATCACACTTATCATTGACTCAGGTCGCTCGCTTTGTACCCCCCACGGCCTGGTTCGGTGTCAGCGCAATCTTTCATTATCTGGGGCCCTCATTTGCAGTGCTTCTGTTTCCGTCCATCGGCGTATTGGGTGTCGCCTGGTTCAGAATCGCGTCGGCGGCGTTGATTTTCGCACCGGTCACGCGGCCATGGAAGACCTGGCGGCAGGCTGATGGGAGAACGCGATTATTGCTGATCGGACTGGGGGTTTGCCTGGCGGTGATGAACACTGCCTTTTATCTGGCGCTGGATCGCCTGCCGATGAGTCTTGTTGCGGCCATGGAGTTTGGCGGCACGATCGCTGTCGCGCTCTATGGCCTGCGATCGCGACGCAACCTTTCGGCGCTGGTGCTGGCCGTTCTTGGCATCGTCATACTGATTGACATAAAGTGGGCCACCGATTTGCCAGGGCTTTGTTGGGCGGCATTGAATGCGACTCTGTTTGTCATCTATATTGTTCTGGGTCACAAGGCTGCAGCGGGTGGCGCCAGCAATGGTGTTGAATATCTTGGTGCAGCAATGGCTATTGCATTTGTCATTGTGATGCCGATTGGCATCATCCAGGCTGTGGCGGCGTTTGGCGCGCCGGAACTCGTGTTGGCAGGCATCGCAGTTGGCTTGTGCTCTTCGGTGGTTCCTTATGTTGCCGATCAGATGGCAATGTCGCGTTTGCCTCGCGCCACCTTTGCCCTGTATCTGGCTATCCTGCCGGCCACTGCGACCCTTATTGCTGCCATCATGCTTGCACAGGTACCAACATTGCAGGATATCGTTGGCATTGCGCTTGTGATGATCGCCATTGCAATACACAAGCCACCACGATCCGCCACAGATGCCGGTCACATGAGCGGCGGGACGGACGATGACTGCACGACAATGCAGCCTCGTCAGAAAAAGAGCGGCGCAGCAGGGTAGCGAGTGGCCACCGATGCCAGGGGTCAGCCAGCGGCAAAATCAGTGAGTGAGCGATCAGTGGCGTGTATTAAAGGACAGTCCGAGGCTGTTATGCAGGCTTGTTTGTTGTGCTGGCATCGTCGCCTGCATCATAAACGCCGTCCGGGTCGGCAATCAGTTTATGGAACTGCCCGCCTTGGGCCACCAGCATTTCAAAATGGGTTTTCCCGTCGTGCAGCCGCGGCGTGAGCAGCACCACTTTGCCCTGTGTTTTTTCTTCGATATCGCGAACAATTTCGGTCAGGCCCTGCACGGTCCGGCACTTGCGACGCTGATCATCGTCCTGGATGCCGGCGGCAAACGCACCATAGCTCAATTGCGCCGCGAGCGAGGACAGAACCAGCTTGAGCAGTACATCTTTCATTTTATTCTCCTTCTGGTATTGCGCGTAAACGGGTAGATAATGAGTGCAAGCAGGGCTGCCAACATTGAACGGCTTTCGCACCTGGCAACCGGTGAGAGCACAGCGGCATAATAGGAAGCAATCAGGGCGAATAGAAAAACGCTGGATCGTGGTGCTTTATCGTCTGCGAGCGCCCAGTGTACCGGCTTGTTCCGCAACGAGCCAGTAAATATTTCAAGTTTGATACGGCTTTTTGTGCTGACTGGCAGTACGAATAAGGCAGCAGCAGCCAGACAGCAGTAGCAGGACAACAGGCGTGGACACAGTTTCTGGATGCCGGTTTTTTTTGTGCCCGAGTTATCCTGTTCAAGCAGGATACCCGGGTATCGTGACGGTGGTGTGACGGTGTGCCCGCTATCGTAACAACCGAAAGCTGCGATGCCACCGCAGCAATGCCGATGAATGCCTGTCATAATACCGGTTTGCGATTAAAGCCGGTTGTGGTACGACACGCCGGATTGTTTTTTCGGATGCATTCACATGGCATGTTCAATTGATGCGGTAACGCCTGAAACGGTGGCATCGCTGGATCCGGATACAACTGTTGTTGTGACCGTCAATAACCGCCTGGTTTGGCGGGTTCACGCGTTGTTGCTTGAGCACGCCGGGCGCGGCAGGGCCGTGCTGCAGTTGCCCGTTGCCAGTTCACTTACCCGGTGGCTGGACCAGTTGCACCAGGAGCGGCTTTTTTGCGCTGATCCCACCGTTCGCAGTCACCGGCTCAGTCCTTTTGCTGCTCGTCTGTTGTGGGAAGAGGTCGTCGCGTCCCTGCAGGGCGAAACCCCGCTTATTGACGTCCAACTGGCTGCCGCGCGCGCCATGGCGGCCAGTCATGATCGTGATGAGTGGCAGGTGCAGGTCCAGCCCCAGGAGCAGACCGAGGAATACCTGCGTTTTATGCAGTGGCGTAATCAATACGAACAACGCTGTCGCGAACTGGACGCCCAGGATGATAATCATCTGTATAACACGCTGATCGATTCTATTGCTGCAGGTCGGTTGTTACGACTGCCGGCACCGTGGTCCTGGCCGGCTTCAACGAATACTCGCCGCGATTGGCGCGGCTATTGCAGGCGTGTGCAGAACGCGGCTGCAGGCTGGTATCGCTGACTTTGCCCAGGCATGAGCAGTCGCAACGCATCTTGTCAGCGCAAAAGGATCGTAGCAGTGAATGGATCGCTGCCGCACACTGGGCGGCCGCCGAGCTGGCGGCCGATCCGCAGCTCCGCGTGGCCATTGTTTCGCCAGCGATGGAAGCCGATGCCGTGTTCGCAAGACGAATTCTGGATCGTGAGTTGTCGCCTGATCCCTTTGCGCCGGCCTATCGCTACAACATGACAGTGGGTCGCGCACTCGGGGACTGGCCGGTGGTCCTGGCCGCCTTTCGGTGGCTGTCGCTGATTGCCGGTCTGTGCGATCAGGGTTCGGTGCGGCCGCAGCAGTTTGGCCAGGCGCTGTTGGCCGGGTATTGCAGTGCCAGCGCTGCCGAACAGTCGGCCATGGCGGTGTTGGATGCACGTCTGCGCGATTCGCAGAATATCGCCTGGGGTGCGGATCAGGTATGCGCCCAAATGGACCGGCATGTGCCAGACTTTTCCTATGTCTTTCGGCAGGCGATTGCGCACTGGCGGCAGGCCGCGTCAGGCGGGCGTCAGAACACCGAGCACTGGACGCAAGTCATGCGCGAGACGCTGGCATTGCTGGGCTTTCCCGGCAGTGCGCTATCGAGTACCAATTATCAGGTGTGCGCAGCGTTTGATGCGCTCTTGCATACTTTTTCACTACTGAACCTGTATGCGGGGCGCCTGTCGGGTATGCCCGCCGTTGCGCTGCTGCAGCGCATGGCCCGGGAATCCATGTTTCAGCCGCAACGCGATCAGGGGGTCCGGCTGGATGTCCTGGGCTTTCTTGAAGCTGAACACGGCCAATGGGATGCGGTCTGGGTGCTTGGCCTCACAGATGATGTTATTCCTGCCAGTCCTGATCCGAATCCGTTTTTGCCCGTGGCGGCGCTGGCCAGGGCAGGTGCGCCGCGGGCCACGCCCGAGCGCGAGAAAGCCTGGGCAATTGATATGCTGCAGGCATTGTGCGGCGTTGCGCCCCGTGTCGTACTAAGTTACCCGGCCAGCGAGGCCGACAGAGCCTTGCGGGCCTCGCCATTGCTCAGCTTTTTTGTTGGCGCGCAGGCTGAACAAGGGGAGGGTGCCGAGCCTCCTGAATGTCTGTCGCGGGCCCGCAGCCCATCGTTGCCGCTGGAAACGCTGAACGACAATCGGGGTTTGCCTCTGGCCCATACTCTGGAAGGCGGCTCGGATTTGCTGGAAACGCAGGCACTTAACCCGCTTTGGGGGTACGTGCGGTATCGTTTGCTGGCCAAAGGCTCAAGCCCTATCCGGAATCGCTGAATGCAGCGATTCGCGGCATGTTCTTGCACAGCATGGCCCAGAAAGTATGGGAAATGCTGGGCTCGTCCGAAAGGCTGGCTCAACTTAGCCAAATTCAGCAGGACGAACTGGTGGCGCAGGCTGTAGCCATGGCGGCAGACCAGACCCTGGACGGGGTATCGCCAGTATTGGCGAGAATGGAAAAGGAACGGGGCCATGCAGTCATGATGACTTTGCTGGACCTGGAGCGGGAACGTTCGCCATTTCATATTGTGGGGGTAGAACAGGCTGCCGGCTGGCAGCATGCCAGCGTAAAAGTCAATTTACGTGTCGATCGGATTGATGAAACCGGGCAGGGTGCCAAAGTGGTCATGGACTACAAATCCGGGCAGCGCACGCCCGACTTTCAGAAAGACTGGCTGCGACCACAGCCGGTCAATCTGCAACTGCCCTTGTACGCCACGGTGCTGCGACAGCCCGATGTAGCGGGACAACGCGGGCAGATAGAAGCCTTGCTGTTTGCAAAATTGAATGCAAAGAAAACCGAATTGAACGGCCTGGGCGAAAATGGCACAGACATTGCCGGGGTGACGTCTCTGGGCAAGCTGGCACCGGAGCAGAGCTGGGAGGCGTTGCTGGAGAGCTGGGAACGCAGTCTGCAACAACTGGCCCGAGATATATCGGACGGGGTGGCCGACAACCGCAGCTGGGCTGTGAATGACCTGATCTATTGTGATGTGCTGCCGTTTTTGCGTCTGGCACAGGAGAGTGAAGATGACTGAACGTCGGCCCAGTGATTTTGAGGCGCGGGCACAGGCGCTGCGCGCGGACAAATCGTTCATTATTCAGGCGCCGGCCGGTTCTGGTAAAACCGAGCTGCTCACTGATCGTATTCTGGCGCTGCTGGGGGGCGTGACCAAGCCCGAAGAGATTCTGGCTATTACCTTTACACGCAAGGCAGCAGCCGAAATGCACGCCCGGGTGCTGCGCAAGCTGCGTGCCGGGCTGCTCGATCAGGAGCCGGCAAGCGCGCATGAAAAAAACAGCTGGCGTCTGGCCCGTGCCGCGCTGGCCCGTAATGAGCAACAAGGCTGGGATCTGCTTAATCACCCGGCACGGCTGAAGGTTCGCACGATCGATGCCTTTTGCGCGCAATTGGTCCGTTCCATGCCGTGGATGTCCGCCATGGGCGGGATGCCGGGCATTGCCGATAATCCCGAGCAGCTGTATTTGCAGGCAGCCAGACGATTGCTTGAGCATGTCGACGACAACGAGAGTGTGCAGGATGTGTTGCTGCATATGGATATTGACCTGGGGTCGGTAGAACGATTGATCGTGGATATGCTTGCGCGACGCGATCAGTGGCTGCAGGAAACGGTTAACACCCAGGAGGCCATGACCCAGTTGCGGGTGGCGCTCAGAGATGTCATGGAGCAGAAACTGGACGCCCTGGCAGAGGCGATGCCGTTTTCTTACGCCAGCGAGCTGGCCCCTATCGCGCGTCTTGCTGCCGCCAGCCAGGCCGAGACAGCCGTCTGCATGCTGGAGGCGCTCATGGATTGGGACGGGGTGCCGCTGGCCAGTTCCGTCGAGGCCCTGCCGCAATGGCATGCCTTGTCGCGCCTGCTGCTCACTGGCAGCGGCGGCTTGCGCAAGCGCCTTACCGTCAAGGAAGGTTTTCCGGCCAAAAGTGCGCACAAGCAGGCCATGCAAGACTGGCTCGATGCCTGGCAGAATGATAGCGAGCATTGGGCCGGCCTGCTTGCTGAAATCAGCAACTTGCCCCTGGAGGTATTGAGCGAGCGCCAGGAAAAAATCATCCGGTCTCTGCTGGAAACATTAAAACTGGCTGCGGCGGAGCTGACACTGGTGTTTCGTGAAGAAAAACAAGTGGATTTTATCGAGATCGCCCAAAGGGCAGCGCTGGCGCTGGGTTACACCGATGATCCCACGGATATGCTGTTAAAGCTGGACGCCCGCATTTCGCACATTCTGATCGATGAGTTTCAGGACACCAGCCAGATCCAGATTCAACTGATCGAAAAGCTGACGCTGGGCTGGAGCCCGGGCGACGGCCGCACGCTGTTTCTGGTGGGCGATCCGATGCAGTCCATTTATCGCTTTCGTAAAGCGGATGTTGGCCTGTTCCTGAGTGTTGCCAACGAGGGGATCAACGGACTTGAGCTGGAAAAACTGGTCCTGACCGAAAATTTTCGTTCTCAGGCCGGCGTGGTCAATTGGGTAAACCAGTCCTTTAGTCGCGTGTTTCCGGAACATGATGACCTGATGCTGGGTGCGATCAGGTATACGGACTCGGTTGCATTCAATCCGGCTGCAGACGGTCCGGCCGTACGCTTTCATCCGGTTTATCAACCGGAAGACAAGGATGCGCAGGCAGTTCAGGCAGAAGCAGAGCAATTGACGCTGGAGCTGGTGCGGACAGCACTGGCAGCCAACCCGGGGAGTGATCATCCGGTCGCCATTCTGGTCAAGGCCCGAACGCATTTGGGGGCGCTGATGCTGCTCATGCAGCGTAACGGGATACCGGTGCGGGCGGTCGAGCTCAATCCGATTCGGGCAGAGCAATCGGTAACCGATCTGGTGCAATTGATCCGTGCGCTGGCTCATCCGGCCGATCGCGTGGCCTGGCTGTCGGTTTTGCGCTCACCTGTATGTGGGTTGACACTGCAGGCGCTAACCCATCTGTTTGGCGACAGTCGCGACACCATTGCCTTTCGGTTGCAAACGGTGCTGGCCCGCGAAGCTGAATTTGCGCCGTTGCTTGGCGAAGAATGGCCGCGTTTGCAGCGTTGCGCGCGAATTCTGCTGGATCGTAGTCATGTGACTGCCGATATTGCATTTTCCTCGCATGTGGAGTCTGTCTGGCGGGGGTTGGGTGGCTATGGCGTATATGCAAGCGATACGGCATTCGCCGATTTCCAGGCCGTGTTCGATCTGGTGGATAGACTGGCTCCCTACGGCGATCTGAATCCTGCAGACTTGGAGGACGCGCTGGCCCGGCTGTACTCGGCTACGAGCGCGCAGCAGCGCGCGGTTGAAATCATGACCATGCATAAATCCAAGGGGCTGGAGTTCGAAGAGGTGATTTTGTATGGGCTGCACCGTCGGCCCCGTTCCGACACGGCGCCATTGTTGCGCTTCGAGCGTAACCGCGATCGCCTGTTAATGGGTCCCATCAAACCCAAGGCGGCAGAGGAAACAGACAAACTGTCAGCTATGTTGGGCGCGATGGAAAAACGACGCAGTGACTATGAGCTCGATCGCTTGCTCTACGTGGCAGCTACCCGTGCGCGCCAGCGCCTGCATCTGGTTTCGCAAATCCAGTGCAAGCAGGGCCAGGTCGTTGAGCCGCCGCGTGGTTCCCTGTTGTCCCGGCTGTTTTCACTATTTGAATTTACACCTCCCGCGCCTCAGGTGCAGCCTGCTGTGGCAACGGCCGATGCTGCCGCGTCAGGAATTCAGGGACCGGTTCTGAGCCGGATTGCCACTCGGGTTCTTGATCAAATGCCGGTCATTGCCGACAGAAGCGTTCTCACTGTTTCTGCGGGGACGGGTTGGCAATTTGATGATAAATATGAGGCCAGCATTGGTACTGTGGCGCACGCATGGCTGGCCCGCATCGGCAGGACCGCATGCGGGGCTGGGACCAGGCGAGACTGCAATCGGTGCGGGACGTGATTGTGCGCCAGCTGGAAAACGAAGGACTGCGCCAGTCGCAGGCGCGCAATGGCGCCCAGCGCGTTTATGAGCTGCTCAGCCGTTGCATGACATCGGAAAGAGGCCGCTGGCTGCTCTCGCATGATCAGGCGCGGCAGGAATTACCTTTGACCGGTGCGGATGGCAAACTGCTGATTGTCGACGTGGCAATCTCCACCGAAACGGGATGGCTGGTTGTGGATTTCAAGACCGGTATGCGGCGCGAGCATGAGTCGCAGGAGGTTTTTGAAACACGCATGCGCGACACGTATCGACTCCAGTTGCAAGGATATTGCGAGCGCCTGTCGCAGCTGGACGGACGCGACGCCACGGCTGCGATTTTTGCGCTGGATACCGGCGACTGGATTGAATTTGATCCGGCCCTCTTGGTGCAGACCTAGTAAATTTCCCACAAGCTTGGCGAAACTTGCTAAAATGCAAAGCGGTGGGTCCCTTCGCATGGGCCGGCGGTGAAACTGGTCAGGTCGGGAACGAAGCAGCCATAGTCGTTCAGGTTCAGTGCCGAAGTAAGGCTCACCCCCGCATTCTTGAACCAACGTCACCCCTTGTGGTGGCGTTTGTTTTTTCTGGGCTAAAATATACGGTATGAGCTATCTTGTCCTTGCCCGTAAGTGGCGTCCTCGCTCCTTCGAAACGCTTGTCGGCCAGGACCATGTGGTCCGGGCGCTAACCAACGCACTCAATACCCAGCGCCTTCATCACGCCTGGTTGTTTACAGGTACCCGAGGGGTTGGCAAGACCACGCTCTCACGCATCCTGGCAAAATCACTCAATTGCGAAACCGGCATCACGTCCAAACCCTGTGGCGTATGTCGTGCCTGCGTTGAGATTGACGAGGGGCGCTTTGTCGACTATCTGGAGTTTGATGCGGCGTCCAATCGCCGGGTTGAGGAAATGACGCAACTGCTGGAGCAGGCTGTTTATGCACCCAGTTCGGGGCGCTATAAAGTTTATATGATCGACGAGGTGCACATGCTTTCCGGGCATGCGTTCAACGCCATGCTCAAAACGCTGGAAGAACCGCCGCCGCATATCAAATTTATTCTTGCCACCACTGATCCGCAGAAAATGCCGGTGACCGTGTTGTCACGCTGTCTCCAGTTCAATCTGAAGCAAATGCCGCCCGATGCCATTGTCTCGCACTTGAATCATGTGTTGACAGAAGAGGAAGTGGCTTTTGAGGTGCCTGGGTTGCGCCAGATCGCCCAGGCCGCAGGTGGTTCCATGCGCGATGCACTGTCGCTGACCGATCAGGCTATTGCATTCAGCGGTTCCAATATCACCGGCGATGCCGTGCGCGATATGCTTGGCACCATTGACCAGCGCTTTCTGGTCCGTCTGCTTGATTCCCTGAACCAGGGATCGGCGCAGGGCGTACTGGATATTGCAAATGAATTATACGAACGCGGCTACTCGTTTGGCGGCGCGCTTGCCGATCTGGCTGTGCTGCTGTCACAGATCGCCATAGAACAGCGCCTGCCGGGTACGGCCCTGACAGAAGCGGTGTTGCAGGATGATATCGTGCGACTGGCGCGAACCTGCCACCCCGATACGTTGCAACTGTTTTACAGTATTGCGATTCATGGACGAAATGAACTGGCGCTCTCTCCGGATGAATATGCCGGCTTTGTCATGACCTGCCTGCGCATGCTCTCTCTGGTAACATCCGAGCCGGCTCACAGTACGGCAAGTGAATGGCAGTCGGGCAATAGCCATGCATCAGGCGGACAAAAAGCGGCTGCTGTCGTGACCGCTTCAGGATCTGCCGCGGGGCATCACGAATCGGCGGCGGTGTCGTCGGCTGCCGCGGAGCAGGGCGCACAGCACACCCCTGCAGCGATGGGCGAGGCAACAACCGCAAGTGCAACAGACTTGCAAAAAAAAAATCTGAATAACACGTCGGTTGTGGTGGCTGCCCAGCCGCTTGGGGTCGAGCTCCAGCCCTCATCTGCGTTGCCGGAGCATGCGCAACCGGCAAACGCAGCGCCTGTTGCTGCCGTTGCGACTCAAGCGGCGGGGCAGGTCGTTGCCTCCGATATCAGCACACGCACAACCATCAGCCGCGACGGTGCATTACCGGTTGTTCTGGCGCCGCAGCGCGAGCCGATTGTGGTCCCGCCGATTCGGGCTGCGGAACAGCACGCCCAGGAGCGGCCGGCCTGGGAAGATGATGGCGTGGGGGCCATGACTGCTACAGCTGCTGCCCCCAAGGCAGGTGCAACTGATTCAAGCGTTGCGACCGTTACGTATGTGCCTGACGGGGCTTCGGCTCAGCCTTTGGTCAACGGTCACGGCGCCGATCACGAACTATCCGCAAGCGATGCCTTGCGGTCTGCCGGGGTTGACGCTCACGATTTGCGCCGCGATAGTTCTGCAGAAGAACAAACCCAAAGCCAGACCTTAAGTTCACCCAATGCGCAGCAGACCAGTGACGATTCTGGACCGCCTGTGTGGGAAGATATCCCCCCGGACTGGGAGGCCGCCGGTCTGGCTGGCCAGACAAATGATGATGGCGATATTGTGCCTGTCGACAATGTGGTGGTTGAGAAAGACCAGACCTGGGTCCCCAGTCACCAGGATCCACAAGCCCGCAGACCACTTGCGGCCATGAATGCCCGCGAATGGGTGCAACTGGTCGCCGAGTTGCCGCTTGCCGGCTATGCTGCCGAAATGGCTCGCCGCTGTGAATGGATAGCGCACAAACAGAATAAAATCACACTCAGAATTCCGGTCAAGGGGCAGAATGATCTGAACGCCAAGACCAAGCTGGAAACGGCGCTGACCGAATATTTCCATGAAGTCGTTCGGGTCGATATGGTTTTTGGCCGTACCGGAGACGATACCCTGCATGCCGTGGAGCAGGCCGAGCGTGAGGCATTGCAGAAGCGGGTGGAAAAAGCAGTGCAGGAAAATGAATTTATTAATACACTGATTGCTGATCTGGGTGCACGCGTCGTACCCGGTAGCATAGAGCCGTTCAGGCAAAAAAGCGCTTGATGTCAACCGCAAACTATTGCGATTTATAGGAACTTATTCATTATGATGAAGAATCAACTGGCCGGTCTGATGAAGCAGGCCCAGCAAATGCAGGAAAACATGAAAAAGGCCCAGGATGCCCTGGCTGATATTCTGGTTGATGGAGAATCAGGCGGCGGCATGGTTAAAATCACCATGTCTTGCCGTCACGACGTCAAACGCGTCACCATAGATCCTGCACTGCTTGGCGATGACAAGGACATGCTCGAGGATCTGGTCGCTGCAGCATTTAACGACGCCCTGCGCAAGGCCGAGGCAACAACACAGGAAAAAATGTCCGGGGTGACCGCAGGCATGCCCATGCCACCAGGAATGAAATTTCCCTTCTGATGCGCGACATGCTGCCTGAACCCGAGCCATTAAGTGCATTGATCGATGCGCTGCGCCGCCTTCCCGGCGTCGGTCAGCGCTCGGCAAGACGCATGGCTTATCATTTGCTGCAATACGATATAGCGGGTGCTGACCAGCTGTCCCGTGCACTCAGTACTGCCGTAAACGATATTCGACATTGTGCTCGCTGCAACTCATTTTCCCAGAATGACATCTGTGAAACCTGTCTGAATCCGAAACGCAATGCGGCACAGTTGTGCATAGTCGAGACGCCGGCTGATCAAAATATGATAGAGGCCAGTCATGGATATCAGGGGCTGTATTATGTGCTCATGGGGAGAATTGCGCCGCTTGAAGGCGTGGGACCGGCACAGCTCAACTTCGAACGACTGCTCAGGCGTGCAATGGATGGCACGGTCGCCGAAGTCATTCTGGCAACCAATTTCACCGCGGAAGGGGAAACCACCGCGCATTACCTGACTGAAATTTTGCGTGAAAAAGGCTTGCAGGTCTCACGCATTGCGCGCGGCATACCTACCGGCAGCGAGCTGGAATATGTTGATGCCGGCACCATTGCCTGGGCGTTTATGGAGCGCCGCGGCGCACAATAACCAGCGCGACGCGTTGTGGTCTTTCCTGTAAAAGGAGAGGCATCTATCTCCCCCTTGACCATAAACGATCCCGCGCCGCTGCCTAGCCGTTTTTACGAGCGGCTTCGATCAATGTATCCAGACCAATTGCATCTGCCACAAAGGTGCGTATGCCTTCGCTGAGCTTTTCCGTGGCCATCGCATCTTCATTGAGCAGAAAGCGGAAGTTCTTTTCCTCCGGCGCAATCGAGTCAATATTTGCTTGGCAGCCATGGATTCATGCAGGTGTGCCGTGACGCTGCCTTCGGTGGCGGCCAGCGCGCCCAGCAGTTCCGGACTAATGGTCAGCAGGTCGCAGCCGGCCAGTGCCAGTACCTGACCGGTGTTGCGAAAGCTGGCACCCATGATCTCGGTCTGGATGCCATGGCGACGATAGTACTGATAGATTCGGGTGACCGACTGCACGCCCGGATCATTTGTCCCGCTATTGTCCGCCTCTACCCAGCTGCTGCCTGCTGCTTTTTTATGCCAATCGTAAATACGACCGACAAAGGGTGAAATCAGCGTCACCCCGGCGTCGGCGCAGACGACCGCCTGGATCAGGGAAAACAGCAGCGTCATATTGCAGGCAATCCCTTCTTTTTGCAGGATACGCGCGGCGGCAATGCCTTCCCATGTTGATGCGATCTTGATCAGAACACGCTTGTGATCCACCCCGCTTGATCGTACAGCTCGATAATGCGGCGTGCACGGGCTACCGTGCCTTCCGTGTCGAACGACAGGCGTGCGTCAACTTCAGTGGAAACCCGTCCTGGCACAATCTCAAGAATCCGTCTGCCAAATTCAACCAGAATATGATCCAGCGTATCGGCGGGTGTTGCGCCAGGGTATCGGGCAAGTGTGTCCTGCAGGATCGGACGATAAGCGTCCTTGGACAGGGCTTTGAGGATTAGTGATGGATTGGTGGTTGCATCGGTGGGCTTGTGCTCACGCATGCTTTCGAAGTCACCCGTATCGGCAACCACAGTTGTGAGTTTTCTGAGTTGGTCAAGTTGATTCATATGAGATGTTTCCTGCGCGGCCAGTGGGACATATTTGCCGTTTCCTGCAAACCATTGCTCCTTTGCGGCCCGATGAAAAATTGTAAATTAACAGTTGATTATTTCAAAATCTTACGGATACGTGTATATTACCCGCAATATACAGGCAAGATTCGAATACCGGTCGCCTGACACATATTGTCATCTGATTCGGCCGGAAAAAACCGGCGGTGGGTGCCCTGCGCTGGCGGTGTTCATAGCTCCGCACCGCAAGCGACGCGGATACAAACGCGCTTGAAAATATTTTAAATGTAATTATTGCGACGGCTTGGGTCGTCCAGTTTTTTTATTTCATTCAAAACTGTACAGGAAAGGGTTAAGGGCAGAATGCTTGTCAAGTGGTGCAGGACAATATTGCTGACGGGGCTCGCTGTGATGTCAGGTACGTATCTACCAGTCGCATCCGGCCAGATAATCTCGTTCGCAAATCCCTTCGTCGGGGTCGGTTCCGCACAACAGGAAATTTCCCTGAATCCCTGTCTGCCCGAAACTGAAGTCCGCAATCAATTTGGCGCCAGTGCGGCCCTGCAATTGCAGCAGGCGGTAAACCAGTGGCCGGCCAATTTGTGCAAGGATCCGACCATTGCCCGCAATCTGGCCGACTGGCTTTACAACAGTTCGGCGCTGCTTGCCAAAACCGACAGGCCGCTGGTCATGGCGGATATTATCCAGAACCGAAACCGGACGTTGCTTGCCTGCCGCGATCTCAGATGCCTGCGCGATAAATT